>NZ_BAGL01000014.1 GCF_000308875.1 Nocardia transvalensis NBRC 15921 | reverse complement strand
AGCCGCGCGTTCGTGTTCTCGTTGCGCTCGTAGGCGACGACCACCCCGGGTGCCAGTGCCAGGGTGTTGTTCCCGTCGTCCCACTGTTCCCGTTCGGCGGTGACACCGTCCAGCCCGGTGTCGATGACCCGGAGCTTGCCGATGCCCATCGCCTCGGCGGCGGCGGGCAGGAACGGGTCCGGGCCGCGCATGCGCACCGTGCCGTCGTCGTTCTTGCCGATGGTGAAGGCGCACAACGAATCCTGCACCGCCGGGTACATCACGACGGCATCGGTGTCGACCATCGTGCACACGGTGTCGAGGTGCATCGTCGCGCGGTTCTGCGCGATCGGCACGACCAGCACGATGCGCGCGAGATTGTCCTCGAACAGGCTGCGCGCCAGCGCTTCCGCGCCGGCCGGGGACGTGCGCTCCCCCACCCCGATCGCTACCACGCCGGGCGCCAGCAGCAGCACGTCGCCGCCCTCCATGGGCGCGGTGTGCGATTCGTAGGCCCGGCGCACCCCGAGGAAACGCGGATGGAAGGCGTAGACGAGATCGGTGAGCGAGGTCTCCCGCGCGCGGGCCGGCAGCGCCAGCGAGGTGATCGCCACCTTCGGACCCACCCAGAACGAGGAGTCGCGCGTGAACAGCAGATTCGGCAGCGGATCGATGACGAAGTCGGTGCCGTGGTGCATGCGCCGCACCAGCGAGGTGCCCGGATCGAACGGCAACTCGTCGAAGGTCATCCCCGCCATCAGGGTGCCGGCCAGCTCGTCGGCGTCGGAGATGCCGAACAGGTACGCCTTCAGCTCGTCGGCCAGCGCGAATCCGATGCGGCGCGCGTCCACCGCGGCGGTGATGCCCATACTGCGGCCAGGCCCGCTCTGCGCCAGGGTCTGCACCAGCAGGTCGCGTAGCAGCAGCACCTCGACGCCGCGGTCGCGCAGTACCCCGGCGAAGGTGTCGTGCTCCTGTTGCGCTCGCTCCACCCACGGAATGCCGTCGAACAGCAGCTGATCGTTGTTGCGCGGGGTGAGCCGGCGCAACTCGTCCCCCGGGCGGTGCAAGAGCACCGTCCGGAGCGCGCCGACCTCACTTGTCACGGAAAACGGTCGCGCCGTCGGCACAGCCTCTGTTTCCATACTCCGACCGTAGTCATCGGCCGCCGCATTGGCACGGAATTCGCTGGGTGTGCGCGGCCGAACCGGACCCCGCCCGCACCGCCGTCACCACGGACGGGGAATGATAAAGCTCCCCCGCGAGTTGACCCGAAACATCCCCGGCCTGCCCCATACCTAAAGTATTGTTTGGGTATGCAGCACACGACCTGGAACACCAAGGAACTCACCCCGGGACAATTGTCCGAGCGCAGTGGGGTCGCCGTGTCGGCGCTGCATTTCTACGAGCGCGAGGGTCTCATCACGAGCCGTCGCACCAGCGGCAACCAGCGACGGTACTCGCGCGAGACATTGCGCCGGGTCGCGTTCATCCGCATCTCCCAGCGTGTCGGAATTCCGCTGAGTGAGATCCGCAAGGCGCTGGGCACCCTCCCCGAGGGCCGCACCCCCAACCGCAAGGACTGGGAGCGCCTGTCCACGATCTGGCGCGTCGACCTCGATCAGCGCATCGAGCAGCTGACCCGCCTGCGCGACAGCCTCACCGGCTGCATCGGCTGCGGCTGCCTGTCCCTCGCAAGCTGCCGCATCGTCAACTTCCACGACAAACTCGGCGACGACGGCCCCGGCGCCCGCGTCCTCGACGTCAACCTCAACTGCGACCAATCCCCCGACGACGTCGGATGCGACATGCCCGCCGAAACGGTAGACGCGGGAAGTATGGATTGCCGCTGAGCGCCCAACCGTTATCCCGGCACGCCACCACCGTCATCCCGGCACGCCACCACCGTCATCCCGGCACGCCAACTCCGTCATCCCGGCACGTCAACTCCGTTGTCCCGGCACGCTTTTGGCTGGGACCCTACTTCTTCAGAAAACTGTTGAAGATATCGTTGGCCCGGCGCATGGCGATCTCGTACGGCAACGCGAACTTACGGGCCCACCAGTATCCGAAGCGGACATCGAACGAGGTGTGGATCATGAAGCGCCCCTTCTCGATACCGCGCAGAATCTGGCCGGCCACCTGCTCCGGCGGCGAGGCGTGCCGCTGGAATCGCTTGACGTAGCGCTGGACTCGCGGATCGTCGCGATCCACCCCGGCGATCTCGACCGTCTCGACCAGATGCGTATCGACGGCACCGGGCACCACCAGGTGCACCGAGATGCCGTGCCGCGCCAGGTCGAACCGCAGCACCTCCGACGCGCCCCGCAGCCCGAACTTGCTGGCGCTGTAGGCGGCGTGCCACGGGAACGCGAGCAGTCCGGCGGCCGAGGACACGTTCACCAGCGCGCCGCCGCGCCCGGCGCGCACCATCGGCGGGACGAAGTTCTCGATCACGTGGATCGGCCCCATCAGGTTGACGTCGACCATGGTCCGCCAGTGCCGGTGCTCGAGGTTCTCGACCGTGCCCCACGCCGAGACGCCGGCCACGTTCATCACGACGTCGAGGCTGCCGTGTGCGGCGTGCACGTCCTCGGCGAACGCCGTGACCGCGTCGTAGTCGCTGATGTCGAGGGCGCGCGAGAACAGCACCTTGCCGCCCTCGCGGCCGATCTCCTCCGCCGTCGCCGCGAGACCGTCGGCGTCGATATCGGTCAGGACCAGTTCGGCGCCGGCCCGGGCCGCCGCGATCGCGGTCGCCCGCCCGATGCCGCTGGCCGCGCCGGTGACCAGAGCCTTCTTGCCACTCACGGACTTCAAGCGATCGCGCACGCCGTTCCTCGAATGCTCGCTGGGTCGATTTCCTGCTGCTGCCGAGAGCATACGGGCTGTTACCGGTTTCAGTTCGGTGCCCTGTGCCGTCAGGACCGGCCGCTGAGCACCTCCAGCATTCCGGCCACCGCGGCGGGCCAGGTGAATTGCTCGGCGCGGGTTCGTGCGGCGCGGCGCCGGTCGCCGGGCGGCAGGGCGAGGACGCCGGTGACGGCCTCCGCGAACGAGGTGGGGTGGTCGTCGGCGACCGCGCCGCATTCCGCGGTGACGATATCGGCGAGCGCCGAGGACCGGCTCGCCACGACGGGCGTCCCGGCGGCCAGCGCCTCCAGCGCGGCCAGCCCGAAGGTCTCGTGCGGGCCCGGCGCCAGCGACACGTCCGAACTCGCCAGCAGCGTGGCCAGCCGGTCCCGATCGGCGATGAAACCGGTGAAGTGCACGACCGGGCGCCCGTCGGGCAGCGGCGCCAGTCCGCGCGCCAGGCGGTGCAGCGCCTCGCGCCGCGGCCCGTCACCGGCCACGATCAGACGCGCGTCCACGCCCTCGCGGCGCAGCGCGTCGACGGCCTCGATACTGCGGTCCACCCGCTTCTCCACCGACAACCGCCCGCAGTGCACCAGCAGATGCCGCGCGCCGAACCGCTCCCGCAGCACGCCGTCGCGCCGCCGCGGGCTGAACATCTCCAGATCCACCCCCAGCGGCACCAGCGCGACATTCGGCGCGGCGATGCGCCCGAACTCCGCGCGCGCGAATTCCGTTGTGCAGACCACGATGTCGTAGTCCGCTGCGGTGCGCCGGTTGGCGGCGTCGGCGGCGCGGCGGGCCATCGGGCCCGGCAGCACCTGGCCGATCAGCCGGTCCAGCCGCTCGTGCGAGATCATCACCCCGGCGATATCGCGGCGACGCGCCCAGCGCCCGAATCCGCGCAGCGTCAGCCGATCCGACACCTCGAGCACATCCGGCCGCAGCCCGGTCAGCACGTCGGCCACCCGCCGCGGATCCGCCGCCCGGTACCCGCCGGTCCACGGAATCGGCAAGGCGGGCAAGGTAATTCGCCGCACCCCCGAGCCGAGGGTCTCCTCCGCCCAGCGCGGACCCGGCACGATCAGCACCACCTCGTGCCCAGCGGTCACATACCCCGCACCCAGATGATGCAGGGCGGTGCGCAGCCCGCCGGAGCGCGGACCGTAGAAGTTGGCCAACTGAACGATGCGCACGCGCCGATCGTCGCCCCACCCCGAACCCAACGGGCCAACACCGCCTGAACACAGGCGGAAGTATCGGAAAACCCGCACCTCCGGGGCATCGGCTCTACTCCTCCGGCGCCACCCGAATCAACCCGTGCGACGGCTCATCCCCCAACCGCGACAACTCCACCCGCACCGGAATCCACTCCGTATCGGCGAACCGGATACGCAGCACAAGCTCGCGACGGTCCGCACCGGACAGAATCTCCCGGCACGCCGCCCGATACCGCCCGAAGTCGTCCGGATGCGGGCGCGGCCGCTCGGTCAGCCAGCGGTGCAGCGGGGGCGGCGGCTCGTTGGTCCACTCGTAGATCAGCCCCATGGCCAGCTCGACGAATCCGACGCCCACGCGCGAGGCTCGGGCGGCGGCGCGGGTCATGGCCAGATCCGTATCGGGCACCGACGGGCGCATGTCGGTGACGTCGTAGACCAGCGCCCGCGTCACGTGCTGCCGGTCGCGATGCACCCGCACCACCATCCGGATGCCGCGCACCCGCCCGTCGTCGCCGAGGAAATCGGCCTCGCCCTGCCAGCGGCCCGCCGGATCGGTCCCCGCCACCACCGCCGTGTACTCCGTCCGTCCGTCGAAGCGCACCATCCGCCCGAACACCTCCGGCGGCGTCCGCACGGTTCGTACCTCCGACGCCGACCGGGCGAAGACCAGTTCCTCCAATCCCGGCCCGTGATGCGCCAATTCGGTGTCCGATATCCAGTCCCACGCGGCGACGGGCCGACGTTGCGGTGGCTCCTCACCGGGCTCGCCGACCCACAGCTGCACCCCGTGCACCGCCCCGAACGCGCAGCGAACCGGCTCCGCGATCCCACACATCCCGGCGCCGGAACGGCTCACCGAGCCCGCGGCATCACGGACATCGTCCAGCAGCGCGGATACCAGGTCGGCCGCCGCGAACCGCCGCGCCCGCGACACGTTCGTCCAGTCCCGTGCCCGGCCGCCGTCGGCAACGATCGTCGGCTCCGATCCCGGGCCGAGCGTCTCCACCAAGAGCCAGTCGTTGCCGGTCACGCCGGATAGCATCGCAGACCGGAATCAGATCCGGTTCACACCCCGCGAGACCCGGGGCAGCTCGAGATCGAGCGGGATGCGGCCCATCGCCAGATGCGTCTCGACCTCCTCGGCCGGCATCGGACGGGCGATGAGGAAGCCCTGCGCCCGATAGCACCCGAGGCCGACCAGGGTGCGCGCGGCGACGGCCGTCTCCACGCCCTCCCCGACGACCCCGAGCCCGAACGATCCGGCAAGGCCGACAATGGATTTCACGATGGCCAGATCGTCGGTGCTGACCCCGAGCCGCTGCACGAACCCGCGGTCGATCTTGACCGCGTCCACCGGCAGCGCCTTGAGATGCGACAGCGAGCTGTATCCGGTGCCGAAGTCGTCGATGGCGATCTGCACGCCCATCCGCTTGAGCCCGCGCAGCGTGACCTGGGTGCGCGCCAGATCCTGGACCACCACGTGCTCGGTGATCTCCAGGCACACCGAACTGCCGTCGATACCGAACCGGCGTAGCTCGTCCTCGATGCGCTCGACGAAGTCCAGGCTGACCAGCTGCACCGGCGACACGTTGATCCGGATCACCACATTCGACGCCAGCCCGTGCTGCCGCCACTGCGCGAACTGCGCACATGCCGAGCGGATCACCCAGCGGCCCAGCTCACCGGCCAGATTCGTGGCCTCGGCCACCCCGACGAACGCGCCCGGCGGCAGCAGCCCGCGGGTGGGGTGCTGCCAGCGCACCAGCGCCTCGAGCGCCACGATGCGGCCGGTGCGCAGGTCGACCTCGGGCTGGTAGTGCAGCAGCAGCGAACCGTCGGAGACCGCGCCGCGCAGATTCAGCTCGACATCGTCCTGCAATTCGAATTGCGCGCGCATGGCGTCGGTGAACACCGCGACCCCGTCGCCGCCCCCGGATTTGGCCGACAGCAGCGCGTGATCGGCCCGCCGCAACACATCGGCGACCGTCGTCTCGCCGGGAATACCCAATGCGACGCCGACGCTCGCCCCGCGGCTGACGGATTCCCCGCCCACCGACACCCGCCGGATGATCAACTGGTGAATCCGCGTGGCCTCCAATTCCGCGGCCACCGCGTCCATCGGTTTCGCCGGGACGATCACGAACTCGTCACCACCGAGCCGGGCGATCATGTCGTTCGGATCGAGATGTTCTTGCAGCCGCGTCGACAGTGTGCGAATAAAATTGTCACCGGCGGTATGGCCGAGAAAATCGTTGAGCGCCTTCAGGCGATCGAGATCGAGGAAAAATGCGGCGACCGGCCCGGGACTGCCCGGCCGTAGCCGTTCCTCCATGTGTTCCAGCAATGCCCGCCTATTGGCCAGACCGGTCAGATCGTCGTGCAGCGCGATGTAGCGCAACCGCTCCTCGGCGACCACCCGGGCCTGCAATTGGCCGAGTAACGCGGCGATAGCCTTGAGCACGTTGATTTCCCGGGTGCTCCACTCCCGATCGCCGAGCTTCATGAATCCGAGCAGGCCGGTGGGCTCGCCGCGGGACATCAGCGGCACGGTCGCCGAGGTCACCCCGGAGATGCCCGAGGATCGCCGGATGGTCTCCTGGTAATCGGCGAATTCCGCTGTGGGGCGGACGATCATCGGTTCGGTCGCGTACTCCATCGCGCGGAATACCGAGTCGGCCTGGTCGAAGTAGACGACCTCGAGCGGGTCCGGATCCGGGACCGCGGGGCGGCGCGGCCATTCGGCGACCAGCACCGTCGCACGCCGTTCCCGATCGGTATGCCGGACGAAACTGAAATCCACATCGAAATACTCGACCAATTTGGCCAGCACGCGTTCCGTCGCCGCCACCATCGTCGTGGCGTCGACCCCCATCAACTCCGCGGCGACCTGGGTCACCAGTGAGTCGAGCGTTCGCCGAGGCACCTTGTCTCCGATCGTGCTATCCGCGGGTGTCCGTGCCGCGGACCGGACGTCGATCGTCACCGACGATCGCCACCGGTGCGTGGCTCGAACGAAGTACCAACGCCTTACTCAGTTGTCCGGGCACCCCCAGCAGGTCGATGAATCCGCCCTGAAGTGACGCTAGTGTATAGCCGGATTCCGCTGAAATCGCGACGAGTTCGCTGCGACGCCACGGGTGATCGTTCTCAATAGCCATATCGGCGCTGCACTCCCGGTCTCGACACAGGGGTAAACACCACACACCGGTATCCCGCACCTCGCCCGAGCGACCCCGGCGCGGTGCGTGACAGCGCGTCTCGCAACTTCGCAGCATTTGCCTCGTACGTCCGAGTATCCCACCGAATCGGCGTACTTCGGAGACCATCGTGTGCTCGCGAATCCACGACAGCCGCCCGACCGGCCGCGCTGGCTTCGACAGTCATACAGTTCCTACTCCGTTGCTGCGCGGTGCCGCGCGACTACCCTGACCCTCCCGTCGGCCACCGGACCGCGTCCGGCGCCCGGGGGTGGTCGCCTAGGCAGTATCCGTCATCGGACCGGAATTGACCAGACGTCTGGCAAATCTTCCGAAACCCGAGCGGAAGGTCGGAAATCGGGCCTGGTCAGAGAGTTGAAGTCGACAACTGGACAGAACCGAAAGACCAGTCGGTACCCAGAAGGCTACCTGGCGGCTAACTAGACCAGGATGGAGATGAGCAGCTCGACCTCGGCCGGTCCGCGCCAGATCTCGATCTCCTCGCGGTAGGCCCGGGTGATCTCGGCCGAGGCCGTCGCGTCGTCGACCTGGGCCCAGACGTCCTCGACCGGGTCGTGGTAGTCACCGTTGGGTTCGAAGCGGGCGTAGACGCCCTTGGGCACTCGGATCAGCACATCGCCGACCGGCACCGCCTCGACGACCGGGTAGTCGTAGCTGACCAGGACGTTGTAGTTACCGGCCGGATCGGGGACGTACACGGTGTAGAGCGGGTGGTCGGCGCCGTCGCGATCGCGCAGCCGGTCGCGCAGGAATTCGATCAGCTCGCTGTTGCTGACCTTGAAGCTCGGGCGCACCCGCGGCACCACCAGACCGCCGTAGATCCCCTCGTCGCGCACCACGATCGAATAGCTCATGACTGCGCCTCGACCGCCAGGTACAGATCGATCTTGTAGGCGTGCGGATAGCACTCGAAGTCCCCCGTGTAGGTCCGTTTGATCTGGTTGTGTTCCTCGGCGTAGGCGATCTGGGTCCACAGATCGGTCATGATCCGCGGGAAGTTGCCGACCGAGGAGAACCGTGCGTACGTGCCCTGCGGTAGCCGCGCCACGATATGGCCCCGGGTGACGTCGTCGAACGACTGGCATTCGTAGCCGACGATCTGGGTGTTGAAGGTGTTGAGCTCGAAGGAGTAGTCGGTGTAGGCCGAGGCGAGCGGGCCGCCCAGGTCCTGGTGCAGGACCGCGGCCCAGGCGGCCTCCAGGTCGCGGTCACGCAGTTCTCCGAGCGGGCGCTTGGGACTCCGCACCGGAAGCCCGGCGACCCACGTCTCGTCCCGCTCGACGATCTCAAACTGCATGGATGAAAACTCTCTCGAGGTGATCGAGTGGGCAGCGCGCAACGAGGTGGCTGGCGCGTGCCGTCCGGCCAGGAAGGTCATGCTATCAACACGCACGGTGAGAGATCGGCGACACGACTCGGCGGCCCGGCATGGGGCCCGCCCGGCGTGTCCGACCCCGGCCGTCACCCGGACGCTCCGGCGTGATTAAGTGCGAATCGTGTACCGGACGCTGGCCGATATGGACGCCGCGCTGACCGACTGCCGCGCCTGCCCGCGGCTGGTGGAGTGGCGGGAGCGGGTCGCGCGCGAGAAGCGGGCCGCCTTCCGCGACGAAACCTATTGGGGCCGGCCGGTGACCGGCCTCGGCCCGGCCGACGCGCCCCTGCTCGTGGTCGGCCTCGCCCCCGCCGCGCACGGCGGCAACCGGACCGGACGCATGTTCACCGGCGACCGCAGCGGCGACGTCCTGTTCGCCGCCATGCACGCCGTCGGCCTGACCAATCAGCCGACCGCCACCCACGTGGGCGACGGGCTGCGGCTGCTCGGCGCGCGGGTCACCGCCCCCGTCCACTGCGCCCCGCCGGACAACAAGCCCACCACCGACGAGCGCGACCGCTGCCGGAGCTGGCTGACCACCGAACTCGGGCTGCTCGCCCCGACCGTGCGGGCGATCGTGGTGCTGGGCGCCTGGGGCTGGCAGGCCCTGATGCCCGCGCTCACCGAGGCCGGCTGGACAGTCCCGCGCCCCCGCCCGAAATTCGGGCACGGCGTGCGGTACTCGATCGCACCGGCCCGGCCGGACCGCGGACCGCTGGAACTGTTCGGTTCCTATCACGTCAGCCAGCAGAACACCTTCACCGGACGCCTGACCCCCGCGATGTTGGAAGACGTTTTCGCCCAAGCGAAGTCGGCCGCCGGGCTCTGAGTAACCGAAATCGGCTTCCGAATTCGCGGCGGCCCTCCGACGACACCGGCACCGAGCGCGCCGGAGGGCCTGCCCCGGAACGGTCCTCAGACCGTCCCGGGAGACTGCCGGTTGTCCACGGCGCGTCCGTTGCGCTCGGCGAGGCCCACGGCCGTCGACCCGTGTCCCAGTTCCATATCGAGGGCGTCGACGTCACCGCCGCGGACGCTGACCCGAGCGGTCACCGGGCCGTATCCGCTGGCGACCAGGGTGTAGCTGCCCTCGTCCAGATTGCCGAAGCTGTAGGAGCCGTCCGGACCGGTCGTCACCGTGTCGACCACGTTGCCGAGCGCGTCCGCCAGAGTCACCTGGGCGTCCTCGACCGGACGGCCGTCGCGCACGTGCACCATGCCGCGCAACCGGACGCCCGGCCGCAGCAGCACGTCCAGCGGCGTGACGCCGCTGCCCGACACGCGCACCGGAACGGCCGTCGGATGGAATCCGAGCGCGCTCACCGCCACTGTGAACTCGCCCTCCGGCAGCTCCGCGAGCCCGAACCGGCCGTCGGCGCCCGTGATCGCCGAGGCGAGCACCTCGCCCCGCATATCCAGCGCCGAGACGTGCGCCTCGGAGATCGCCGTGCCGTCGCCGGCGGCGGCCACCGTGCCCGCCAGCCCGGCCATGGCGGCCAGGGTGATATCGCAGGACACCGGGCGGTCGCCCAGCGACACCGTCGACGCGTCGGGCCGCCGCCCCTCGGCGGAGGCGATGAGGACGTAGGAGCCGGCGGCCGGAGCGGCCAGCTCGTAATACCCGTCGGCGCGCGAGAGTGCCCGGCCCAGTTGCTGTCCGGACGTCGAGATCAGGGTCAGCGTCGCACCCGCCACCGCGGTGCCGCGCGTGTCGTGCACGCCGCCGAACAGCACGGGACCGTCCACCGACGGGCGTGGGGCAGCGCCGTTCCGAATCCCTTCGCCGCCATGGCTCGCCACCTCATTTCGCCGCGCCGCGACACCGTTGACCGCCGGCACGCCGTTGCGCTGCGCGGACGCCTCGGGAACCGATACCACCGGAGTGGCGTCGCCGGTCTCGCGATCCGCACCCGCGGCATGCTTCGGGGCGGTGGCCGCCGCGATCGCCTTCCGCGCCGGAATGAACAGCGCGACCACCGCGCCGAGCGCCGAGACGCCGCAGCCGATCAGCAGGCCGACGCGGAACCCGTTCTCGGTCGGGATGGAATGTCCGGCCAGGGTGACGCTCAGCTGCGCGAGCACCGCGCCGATCACCGCCGCCGCGGTCGAGGTGCCGATCGAGCGCATCAGAGTGTTGAAGCTGTTGGCCGCCGCGGTCTCCGACTGCGGCACCGCACCCATCACCAGCGCGGGCATGGCCCCGTACGCGAATCCGACGCCGACGTTGATGATCAGCGTGACCACCAGCAGTCCCCAGGTCGTGCCCATGAGCGCCATCGACGATCCGTAGCCGGCGGCGATGACGACGCAGCCGACGATGAGCGTGATCTTGGGACCGCTCAGGGCCGACAGCCGCGCGCCGATCGGCGAGACCGCCATCATCATCAGACCGGCGGGCGCCATCCACAGGCCCATCGCCATCATCGACTGACCCAGGCCGTATCCGGTGGATTCCGGCAGCTGCAGCAGCTGCGGCACGATCAGCGACTGCGCGTACATGGCCATGCCGACCACGATCGAGGCGGCGTTGGTCAGCAGCACCTGCGGCCGCGCGGTGACCCGCAGATCCACCAGCGGATCCCGGCTGCGCAGCTCCCACACACCCCACAGCAGCAGCACCACGACCGCGGCGACGAACAGGCCGATCGTGATCCCGCTGGTCCAGCCCCACGAGGCGCCCTTGGAGATCGCCAGCAGCAGGCAGATCAGCGCGGCGCCGAGGCCGATCGCGCCGAGGAAGTCGAATCGCCCGCGCGTCGTGCTGGGCGGGGTGGCGGGAATGACGACGAAGATCAGCACCCCGACGATGGCGGCGAGCGCGGCGACGCCCCAGAACAGCACCCGCCAGCTGCTGTATTCGATGACGGCCGCGGCCAGCGGCAGTCCGAGCGCGCCGCCGATACCCAGCGACGAGCTGATCAGCGCGATCCCCGACCCGAGGCGCTCGGGCGGCAGCAGATCGCGCAGCGCCGCGATACCGACCGGGATCAGGCCGACGCACATGCCCTGCAGCACGCGACCGATGATCATCGGCCACAGCGACGTGGCCACCGCGCAGATCACCGAGCCCACGACCAGCGGGACGATGGAGGCGAGCAGCACCTTTCGCTTACCGATGAGATCACCCAGCCGCCCCGCGACCGGAGTGGTCACCGCGCCGGCCAGCAGGCTCGCGGTCACCACCCAGGTGGCGTTCGAGGCGCTGGTGTGCAGCAGCTGCGGCATCTGCCCGAGCAGCGGCACCACCAGCGTCTGCGTCAGCGACGCGACGATGCCGGCGAAGGCCATCACGCCCAGGATCCCTCCCGGGTGCTTGGCGGTTTCTGTCTTCTGCACGACCGGCTCTCTCCCTACATCACCCCGAATGTCATGTGCATAGTGCACACTACATGTATGATGCATATCAAGGGGTGGTGAGGACACGGGTAAGTGACGCAGGTCTCACGGGAGCGTGGGATCGGGCCCTTATCCGGTCGCGCGGAGGAAGGTCCCGGCGCGCAGCGTGGCGCCGAAGCCGTCCGCGAATCCATGCCCGTCGAATACCGGCACACCGTTGACGATGGTCGCGGCCACCGCCCCGCCGCTGCGGTTGACCATCCGGTTCACGCCGGCGGCACCCGGCATCGGCGCCTCGTGATACGCCGCGCTGGAGCCGTCGAATCCGGCCGGATCGATGACCGCGATATCGGCGCGGGTCCCGGGCGCGATCCGCCCGGTATCCAGCCCGTACCACTCCGCGAGTTCGCCGGTGAGCCGGTGCACGGCCCGCTCGACGGGCATGACCCGGTCGCGGTGCACGCGCTCGAGGAATCGGACGCCCATGTTGTAGAAGGCCATATTGCGCAGGTGCGCACCGGAATCGGCGAAACCGATCTGCACCTGCGGCGAGCGGGCCAGCCGGTTCAGCTCGGCGCCGCGGTCGTTGGCGATGGTGGTGCGCCAGCGCACCGCGGAACCGTGCTCGGCCACCAGGTCCAGCAGCGCGTCGGGCGGCAGGACCCCGCGCTCGTCGGCGATCTCACCGAAGGAGCGGCCCACCACGGACGCGTCGGGGCATGCGACGATCTCGGCGTCGTGCAGGTCGCGATGCCACACCCGCGAGCCGAACTTCTTGGCCATATCCTTGCGGAATTCCCGGCGGAATCCCGGATCGTTCAGAAATTCGTGGCGCCGCAACAGGTCTCGGATATTGAGCGCCGCCACACCGGAACCGAACTCCTCGAACACCACGAGATCCACGCCGTCGGCGTACACCTCGAACGGCACCGGTAGGTGCTGCCAGCGGAAGTCCGCGCCCAGCACCCGATTCACCAGCGCCGCAACGGTTGTGGCCAGCCGGACCACCGAGCGGTCGGCCTTGATATCGGCCGCCGAGATCAGCGTCGTCTTCAGCGGCCGACCGTGCCGCCGCGCCGCGCTCTGCAGGAAGAACTGCGCCAGCTCCAGCCGGCCGGTGAGGTTCGGAGTGCTCTGATGCACCCGGCCACGTTCCCGCAGCACATCGTTGAGCTGCCGGTACTCCGACCACGACGCGTAGGTCGAGGGCAGCTGCCGCCCCGGATACCGCTTCCCCTCGAGTTTGGAGAAGGAACTGCGAATCGTGGACAGCCCCACGAATCCCGCGTCCAGGGCGTCGGTGAGCATTCGGGCCATCTGCTGCCGCTCGGCCCGCGTCGCCTGCGCCTTCCCGTCCGATGCGCGGGCCAGCCCCATCGCCGCCACCCGGATATCCGAATGTCCCAGGAACGCCGCGACATTCACCCCGAGCGGCCGCGATTCCAGCGCCGCGGCGTAGCTCGCCGGATCGGTCCAGTCCCGATGCTCCTTCACCGCCGAATGCACCACGTCCCACGGCAGCGCCTCCACCCGCGCGAACATATCCGCGCAGTCCTCGGCCTCGGCATAGACCGTCGACAACGAACAGTTCCCGATCACCACGGAGGTCACCCCGTGCCGCGCCGACTCCCCCAGCCCCGGCGCGAACAACGCCTCCGCGTCGTAATGGGTGTGCACATCGATCAGCCCCGGGAGCACCCACCGCCCCTCGGCCTCGATCGTCCGCACCCCCTCCGGTAGATCGATCCCGATGGCCGCCACCTTCCCCCCGGCGATCCCCACATCCGCCCGCACCGGCGGCGCCCCCGTCCCGTCGTAGACCATCCCGCCCCGCACCACGACGTCGTACCCGGCCACCGAGACCTCCCGCACACTACCTACAGCGTTCAATACACCACTGTATCGAAATCCCCCTCCCCCGACCACCCCCGAATACCACCCCCCACCAGCAGATTCGGCACCTCCACCCCCAACCTGCTAAAGTTCTCCAGCGTGGTTCGGCAACGTTCCACACGGGGCTATGGCGCAGTTGGTAGCGCGTCTCGTTCGCATCGAGAAGGTCAGGGGTTCGATTCCCCTTAGCTCCACCACAGCGGTATCACCAGTACACGGTGCCAGGTCGATGCCGTGCCGTCGGCGCGGCATCGACCGCATTGCCCTCTATTCGAGGTAATCCCGAAGCGACTGTGAGCGCGAGGGGTGGCGTAGCTTCGACATCGTCTTCGACTCGATCTGGCGGATCCGCTCGCGGGTGACGCCGTAGACCTGTCCGATGTCGTCGAGGGTTCGAGGTTGCCCGTCGACCAGGCCGTAACGCAGGCGCATGACGCCGGCTTCGCGCTCGCTGAGCGTGTCGAGTATCGACTGCAACTGCTCCTGCAGCAGGGTGAACGCAACCTTCTCGACGGCTACGACTGCCTCGGAGTCTTCGATGAAATCGCCGAACTGGTTCGTGCCCTCGTCACCGAGCGTCTGGTCCAATGAGATCGGTTCCCGTGCGATCTGCCGAACCTCGAGAACCTTCGCGGGCGTAATACCCAATTCCGCGGCAAGCTCCGGGGGTGTCGCCTCGCGGCCCAGTTGCTGAAGCAGTTCGCGCTCCACCCGCGCGAGCTTGTTGATGATCTCCACCATGTGCACGGGGACGCGGATGGTGCGGGCCTGATCGGCCATGGCGCGCGAAATCGCCTGGCGAATCCACCATGTGGCGTAGGTCGAGAACTTGAATCCTCTGCTGTAGTCGAACTTTTCGACCGCCCGCACCAGACCCAGATTGCCCTCCTGAATCAGGTCGAGGAAGGCCATGCCCCGCCCGGTGTACCGTTTGGCGATCGACACCACCAGCCGCAGGTTCGCCTCGAGCAGATGATCTTTGGCCGCGACGCCGTCCCGTGCAATCCAGGTCAGATCTCGGTGACGCGCGATCGTGAGACCCGCGGGCCCCTCGCGTTCGGCCCGCAGTTTCTGCGCCGCGTACAGACCGACTTCTATCCGGATCGCGAGATCGACCTCCTCGGCCGCGGAGAGCAGGGGAACTCGCCCGATCTGCTTCAGATACGCCCGCGTCGAGTCCCCGCCGCCGGCGAGTTCGGCTTCCTTGCGCGCCCGGCGCAGCGCCGGAGACTCGTCCTCATCCCAGATGTCGTCCGCGGCGTCCTCTTGCTCCGCCAGGGCGCCGGGGGGATCTTGGTCGCTTGTTTCGCCTGCGGTCGTTGCCACATTCGCCTCTCCGAGTACTTCGGGCGGCATCGCGATTCGAGAAACAGGACCGCAGAGAGGCCTCCAGCGGCTCGGCAATCACCGGGACCAATGCCCAGGGTACTGGTCGACACACGAAATGAGGCAAACACCGGCCCGCCGCGGCGGCCGAGCCGGCGATACCGGTGACTCGATCAGCGACCGATACCTATCGAGCTGGACAGCGTCGACAGGTTGCAGGGGATATTCCCGGGATAATTGACGCAAGGCGGTGCATCGATCGTGGTAGCCGAGTCAGCCACCTCCGGAGTCAGTGGCACAGCCTCCGCTGCGGCGGGTGCGGCCAGCGCCAGCGGCGTCACGAGCAGGCCGATCGTGAGGATCCAGAATTTCGAGCCGGATTTCGACATGGCATACCTTTCATTTGTTTGCGTCGGATCATCGCATCACTGCGAAGTGCAGATGGGTTACTCCCGGCGCGGCTACCACGTCCGTCACCCGGAGGTCGACGTGGCTCGGCAACTCCTGGAAGAACCGGCGGCCCGCACCCAGGAGCACGGGTACCTGGTGGAGGATCAGCTCGTCCACCAGTCCGGCCGACAGCGCGGCAGTGAGGACGCCCCCGCCCATGACCGCCACGTCCTTGTCGCCGGCCAGCTCTCGTGCCGCGGCGACAGCGTCCTCGATGCCGCTCGTGACCAGGGTCTGCCGCTCGTGCGCGGCGGGCAGCGGCCGATGACTGAGCACCACCAGCGGCGCTGTCGGATGGGGAGTACCGCCGTCACCCCAGCCCGAGTCGTCATAGGTGCGGCGGCCGACCAGGCTGGCGCCGACTCGTGCGGCCGCGGCGTCGAAGACGCGCCGGCTGGGCTCGCTGAGTGTGAAGCCGTCGAACACCCGGCTCGGCGTCTCGCCGTCGAAGTACCAGTCGAACAGCATCGTGCCGTCGCCGAGCCCGCGTCCGGCGCCCGGCTCGCGGCCGGTGATGTAGCCGTCGACCGACACCGACAGTGCCGCTAGGACTTTGCTCATGTAGCAGCCCGCTCACACCCGCAGCCCGCGGCGTGCGGTGTAGGGAAAGAACCAGCCGAGCAGTCCGACCAGCATCGCGACGTACTGCGCGTTGGTGACCAGCGGCAGCAGGTCGAGCGGCACCGTGTAGGCGAGGATCACCCGCACCACGGCATCCAGCACCAGCACCACCCCGATCACCCAGCTGACCAGACGCAGATCGCGGCGGAACCGAGGCTCGGCGCCCCAGCGCCGCTCCCACCCCTGCGCGGCCTCCTCGCCCTTCCGCGCAGTGGCGATCATCGTTCCCAGATGCAGCATGAACGGGCGGCGCAGCCCCAGCGAGGCGATGACCCAGACGCCGAGCAACCCGGTCAGCCAGCCGTCCTTGGCGAACACGACGCGCGGATCTCCTTGCAGCACACTGACGGCCGCACCGGCCACGAACAGACTCACGGTGACCAACGCGACGACATCGGGGCGGCGGCTTCGGGCCAGCGACAGCAGCGTCCGCACGGCCGGGATCGCGCCGGCGAGCAAGCACGCCGTCAGCACCGAGACCCCCGCCCCACGCAACACGTAGAAGGCGACCAGCGGCGCGAGAACGTCGACACCGAACTGAACGGCCAGCCGGCGGCGCAGGTTTGCCGCCGACACGTCGGCCGATGCCGTGCTCATCGGTGCATCCGTGTGGCAGCGTCGAAGATGTCGACCAGTTCCTCCGCGTACCGGCCCAGGTCGACATCGCCCGACACCATGCGGCCCACCGCGGCGTCGATCGCCGCGCGCACACTCACCGCCATCACCGTCGGATCGAACCGGCGCATCTCCCCGGCCGCCTGGGCCGCCACGAACGACGCCTCCAGCAGAGCCACCGACACATCGTTCTGCTGCGCCGCGCCCGGCCGGGTCCGCAGGTGCGACACGATCGCCACCGCGGCCTGCGCGCACGCCGGCTCGGCAGCCAGGAACTCCAGGTTGCCGCGAATATAGGCGGCGAGCTTCGCCGGACCGCCGTCGGCCTCGTCGATCCGCCGCCGCATGAACACCCCGGCCCGCCGCACCACATACTCCAGCGCCTCGGCCATCAGCGCGTCCTTGGACTCGAAGTGGTAGGAGATCAGCCGGGTGCTGCTCATCCGCGCGTGCTCGACGATCCGGGCGAACGACGTCCGCTCGTATCCCAACTCCGCGAGCACTTCCACGGTCGCCCGCAACAGTTGCTCGCGCCGGTCCGGCGCTGCCCGCCTGGTTACCTGCATGAGTAATAGATTTACTCACCCAGGTAAAAGTGTCAAGCCGCGTTGGCGAATACGGCACTGACACCGCAGGACCGCCACGCATGGCGACCGCGTCAGCGCGATGGCCGCGCGATGTCAGGCCGGCGGGCGAATGTTGTCGCCGTGGCCGGGACGAACCCGCGCCCGTGACGAGAGAGCAGCGAACCATGAACCTCCCCCTGACCGACCAGGACAAGGCCACCCGGCGCACCGCCTGGCCGGTCGCGCCGGAGCGCCCCGAGTTGCAGCAGATGATCGAGGAGTTCGTCGCGTCCGGTTTCGTCGGTGTGGCCTTGCGCGTCCATGACGAGCGGGGTGAGTGGACCGGCAGCGCCGGGCTGGCCGAGTTGGGCGGGACCGCCCTGCCGCCGGTCGACGGGCACGTGCGAATCGGCAGCAATACCAAGACCTTCACCGCCGTCCTGGTGCTGCGGCTGGTCGACGAGGGCAAGATCGCGCTGGACACCGCGGTCGTCGACTATCTGCCCGACTTCGACCTGGACCCGCGGATCACCGTGCGAATGCTGTTGCAGCACACCAGCGGAATCTTCAACCACACCGGCGAGTACCTGCCCGACGGCACGATCGTGCCGGGCATCCCCTGGTCCGGAAAGGAGTGGGTGGAGGGCCGGTTCGAGACCTACGAGCCGGCGGAACTGGTGCGGTTCTCCCTGTCCAAGTCCGCACGCTTCGAGCCGGGTACGGGCTGGAGCTACTCCAACACCAACTACGTGCTGGCCCGCCTGCTGATCGAGAAGGTCACCGGCCACACCTACGCCGAGGAGATGCAGCGACTGATCGTCGGTCCGCTCGGGCTGACCGGAACCATCGCGCCGACCACCCAGACCGATATCCCCGACCCACACGCCCGCGCCTACTACCGCTACGAGGAGGACGGCGAGCAGAAGACCGTCGACGTCAGCCGCTCGAACCCGTCCTGGATCTCCAGCGGCGGCGACATGATCTCGACCAGCCGGGACCTGCACCTCTTCATCTCCGCACTGGTGACCGGCGAGCTGGTGCCGACGCCGCTGCTGGCCGAAATGCTCGCCCCGCACGACACCGGCATTCCCCAGATGGGTTACGGCCTGGGCGTTTTCGTCCGTGAAACGGCCGACGGCGCCACCGTCATCACTCACAACGGCGGCCACGGCGGTCACGGCGCGCTCATGTTCAGCACGCCCGACGGCCGCACCACTTTGACCGCCACGCTGAACTACATCGATGACGCCGAACTCTCCTTGGCGGGTGCGTTCCAGACCCTCCAGCAGCGCGTCCTCGACGCCGTATTCGGCAGCGGAAAGGCCTAGCCGCGGGGGATCTCGGTCGCCGACCACGCCATCGGGCCCGGCGCACAGGCGACGACCGGCAACCGAACGGTCGGCGCGTCATCGGCAGCATCCGCCTCCGCGCGCAGTCGCGCGAAGAACGCGTCCAACGACCCGTAGCGGGCAGTCAACTCGCCTACCACGTGCAGCGCTTCCGGCCGCGACCCCAGCACCACTGCTCCTCCGATTCCGGCCTCGTACAACAGATTTCACCTACTGTGGTGCCGGTGGAGAAGCCCTCCTCCGCAGGCTTCTCCACCGGCACCCGACGCCACCGATCCAGACAGGCACGGCTGGCTCCACCCCACCCCGGGGCACCCGTGCGAGGCGACGCACACGAACTCTAGAGCCAAAGCAATCAGTCAGCAAACATGATGTGAAAGCATGGCGTGTTCATTCGACGGCTCGGACGAACTAACGAAAACTGCGGAGGTAAGCGGGTTTAGCTGCGAAGCCGTTGGGTTGCCGAACCAGGCAACCGGATGTCGAAGGAGGCTGACCGACTACAGAGACCAGAAACAGCTATCCATCAGCAATTAGCTGGAGTGGCTGTACTCCGGGCCGCCGCCGAGGACCTGGCCGCAGCCCTTTCGGCGGCTGGTCGATCAGAGCGCGCCGCGCGGCGTCAGTCGGATGAGCGGGACGGTTCGGCCTGCTCGGCTCGCCTCCCGGCGGTAGAGGAGGTAGGCCGGGAAAACCCGATCGGCGATGGTCCAGAGTCGCCTGCGCTCGGCCTCGTCGTCTATCACGGTCGCCCGCATCGGTTTCCCGCCGAAGACGACATCGGGATGGGCCCGAAGGTTGTGATACCAACCGGGGTTGGTTGCGCTGCCCGCATTGGACGCCGCGAAGACGACGTGGTCACCGTCGATGAAGTAGATGATGGCGTTACGTCGCCGGGCTCCCGTCCTGGCCCCCTCGGTCTCCAGCACGGCGGTCGGAAAGACGAGCGTCGTCGCCAGACGGCCGCGCGTGAGCCGCAAGAGCAGCGGATCGAGCTTCCAGGCGATGTGACGAGAGAGGAATCTCGCCGAGCGGGCGGCGGCAAGAGCCGAAAAGACCCGTACGAGCCAACCAGGCCGACCGACCGGCCTCGAGCGTGCTCCGGTGGTACCCGTGATGAAGTTCTTCATTGCGTTCCCCCACTCCACTTGACTACTACAGAGCATCGTAGTCGGGTTCGGTCGGCGCACAAGGATTCTGCGGGCCGGGCTGTTCCGGGGGCAGGGTGGCGAGGTCGATCAATCGCGTGATCTGCCGATACAGCCGCAGCGCCGCGCGCGGGCTGTGTGACCTGCCGCGATACACCTCACCGGACGCGGTGTGCACCGTCACCCGATACACCGGCCGATCAGCCGGCCGCAGAGCGAGCACCGCGGCCGACGACCTGTCAGCGGATCGCGATCCGGCCGTTGGGGTCCCGGCGCGCTCACTGTCCAACGACACGCTGGCCCCGCGCAGTGGCACCGACCGTAGCGTCGGCCGAGCCCGCCACCGGTACGCCGACGCCCGCCCGCGCCCGCGCCCGCGCCCGGGACGGATGTAGAGCACATCACCCTCGACGAACAATCCGGCCACCTCCGGCCGCCGAATCCGCTTGCGCCAGAAGGCGAACCACGGTCCACGTGCAGCAGATTCGATCTCCGGTAGGCGCGCGTGGCCGTCCATGGGTCCTCGCCCCCTCCCCTCGCGTCGCATCACCCACCGACCCCCAGCCGGCACAGGACAGGAGTTCTTGATTGCAGAACTTGTAAATTAGATACCTCGCGGATTTGTTTATCAAATTGCCGGTCGGCCCGTTCCGGCAAACGACGCAGAAGGGAGAAAAGCCCTGTCGGACATAGACATCGCGCCGAAGACTTGACGTTGCGACGGGCGTAGCGGTCCCCGGTTCGCGGCTAGGCGGACTGTTCGAGGGCTTCGGCCTGACTGGCCACGACGCCGGTGAGGATCGTGCGAGCGACGGCGAGCAGTTCGGCGACCTCCGGGGAGGTGATGGCGTAGGTGACCGACAGCGCTTCGCGACGCGCGGTGACCAGCCCGGCGCGGCGCAGGACGGCCAGCTGCTGAGACAGGTTGGCCGCTTCCACATCGACCTCGGCGAGCATCTCCGACACCGCGTGTTCGCGCTGGCTCAGCAACTCCAGCACCCGGATGCGGATCGGGTGCCCGAGGGTTTTGAAGAATTCGGCTTTCATCTGGTAGAGCGGCCTGCTCGATCCCGGCATCCTCAGCCACTCCCTTCCACCGAACAACTACGGGCTACTGATTGCCTATTTTAGCAAATAGTCCGAATTGCCATGGCCACACGCCCGCTGACGCCTGTCGACCCGCATCGGTAGGCCGGCCGCCGCGACAACACGGTAGCCCGGCAGGGGCATGCGCGACCACCGCCACTCGCGGCACCCGCCGTGTGTCGCAGACCGCCCCGCCGACGCTCGGGCCCAGGGGCCTCCCCGCACTCCGATAGCAATACGGATATTCGTCCACGTCGGTAATCAATAGGTATTCGATAGGTATTTTGCAGGCATTTAATGTACCCCTATTGAGTGGCACGTAGTTTCATGGCACCATAAGCAGGTACACGGATTACGCCTCGGTTCAACCGGAGCATCAGCGCCCGCGAGCGTGTCCGTGCGAAACCCTCGCCGATCGCGCGAATATTACTGATTTGCTATGCCCGAAAGGTCTGAGAGGGCTGGATATGGAAATATCTCACCGCAGGCCACCGGAATGGGAATACCTGGCAGCCGGAACCGACGACATCGAGGTCACCTCGCGTTGCCTGGATGCCACCGGATCGCAGGTTCCCGGCGAGCCGTATTGGCTTGTATCGCGGGTCGGCGGCGAGCCTGTTCTAGGGCTGCATCTGCGACTGCTGGATTCCGCTCCCGACGATCCCCGATACGATATCGACGCGATTGTGCGCGGGGAATTGCCCGCATTCGACGAACGCCCGCCCGGTTCACCTTCCGATCGGCGCCTCTATCCGGCCGTTCTGGCGATACTGCCCAACTGGGCATGTATACCGGTGGGCCCCGGCGCTCGAGAGGTGAATCTCCTGGTCACCGCGCTCGAGGAGATCGATACGTGGGCACGGTCCAAGGGAGCCGGTTCCGTTGCATTTCTCTTCGTTCCCGACGGACAAGAGGCGCTTCGCCAGGCGTTGCATCGATTCGGCGCTCGGCAGCTGGAGCTGTATCCGTCGTGCGAAATGGTGCTGAACTTTTCGACGCTCGAAGAATATCTGAAGCTTCTACCGAGTGCGCGACGCAAGGATCTGCGGCGACTGCAACGACGCCTGGACGAAGGTGGCATGCATTTCGCGGAAGCGGATGTCGCTTCGGTCCGTGAACAGGTCCTGGAGATGCGCATCGCCGCCCTGCGCAAACATGGGCATCCGATCGATATCCGTACGCAAGCGGCTGTGCTGGACCGGATAATCGAACTGTATCCGCCCGCGGACCGTATTCTGCACATCGTCCGCATGGGCGAACGCCTCGTAGCGTTCAGCCTGTCGTTGCGGCACGGGTCCACGATACGGGGACTGTGGTGGGGCCAGCGACCCGAAGCCAAGGGCGCCTATTTCGTGCTGCTGTTTCCGAGGCTGGTGGAGACGGCGTTGAGTCTCGGTGTCTCGAGGATCAATTACGGCACCTTCAACTGGCAGTTGAAGGTGTCCTTCGGTTGCCAGTTGGTGCAGTTGTCAGGCCACATGTGGAGTCCCGGCGCGCTGCCCGGCCGGCTGGACGCCGAGCACGAGGCGAGCAGTTCGGCAGGGATGGCATAGATATGCTCGGATCGTCCGGTTCCATCGCGCTCCTGCGTTCACGCGAATTTCGGAGGTTGTGGGCGGGAGATGCCGCCACGAGACTCGGATATCAGGCGACAAATTTTTCACTACCCATGGTGGCGGTTACCGTCCTGCACGCCAACGCATTTCAGGTGGGAACCGTTTCAGCGGCAATTTCCGCGCCGGTCGTCGCGCTGGCGCTGTTGGCCGGACGAGTGACACGCAGACTACCGAGCCTGTTGGTGGCGTGTAACGTCGTTCGCGTTTCGGCCTTGGGCATCCTGATAGCGGTGAACGCGATTACCGGATTACGGCTGGCGTACCTGGTGGTAGTCGCGGTCATAGTCGGGTCGGCGACAGTTTTCTATGACATCGGATGCCAGACGATAATCCCACAGGTGGTCTCGACGACCATGGTCGTGCGCGCGGTCGCCGCCCTTCAGGCCGTCCTATCCGTTACTCAGCTCACAGGCCCGGCCATCGCCGGATTTTTGCTCGGGGAAACTGGGCCATCGATCGCCGTAGCATGTATCGCAGCCGTGTTCGCATTCGGAGCGATGAACTTCTCCCTTTTGCGATCGGCGAACCACGATGTCCCGAAGGAATCGGACACGAGAATAACGGTCACCGATGGCCTGCGGTTCGTCTTCCGGACGCCGGTCGTACGCAGCATATGCACCCTGACAGGGCTGCTCAATTTGCAGCAGCAGGCGTACTTGACAGTTTTCACGATCTACCTGGTACGAACGCTCGGGGTATCCACAGGCGTTGCCGGGATGGTGCTCGGCGCGGGCGCGCTCGGAGCGCTGATCGGTTCACTGACTATCGGCGAATTGGCGGATCGATTGCGACCCGGTGCTGCGATATCCGCGGGAGTGACGGTCGCCGGGGCGGCCCTGTTCCTCGCTGGTCTCGTAGGTATCTCGATCGGAAAGCAAGCACCCATCGCGCTTGCCGCCGGTTTCGTCGTCAACGGGTTCGCGCAAGCATGCTGCAATGTATTCATGGTCGGTCTGCGTCAGGTCGTACCGCCACCTGAATTTCGACCTGCGGTGAACGCGACATCCCGATTGGCCTCGTACGGTCCGATTCCGATAGGCGCGCTGATCGGCGGAAGTCTGGCCGGCGTCGCCGGCTCCGCGCATGCGCTGCTGCTCGTCTCGGGAGCCATGGTGCTGACTTCCTTGTATCTGTTCCGCTCACCGCTCGGGCGGATTCGAACCATGGCCGATCCGGCGGCCGTCGGCTGACGCCTGCATCGACAACACGGAGAATCGACATGATATCCAGAAGACTCGGCGAGCTCACGGTCGGCGCCCAAGGCCTCGGCTGTATGCGGATGAGCGGAATCGACCCCGGAGTGAAATCCGTAGCCGCGGCAGCCGGCAGCGATACCGAGTTCGTGTCGCTCATACGACACGCGATCGACGCGGGGGTGACGCTGTTCGATACCGCGGATGTCTATGGGCCCCATACGAACGAACGCTTACTCGGGCGCGCCGTGACAGGTAACCGCGACAACATTGTGCTCGCCACGAAATTCGGCATCTACTACGACCCGGACGGATACCTGCGAGCACGCGGCGACAGCGCCTATGTCCGCCGATCCTGTGACGATTCGCTGAGCAGGCTCGGCGTCGATCACATCGATCTCTACTATCTGCATCGAGTCGACCCGGATATTCCGGTCGAGGAGACCTGGGGGACGATGGCGGATCTCGTAGCGGCCGGAAAGGTGCGCTACCTGGGCATGTCGGAGGTATCGGCCCGGACCGTCCACCGTGCGCACTCGATCCACCCGGTCACCGCGCTGCAGAGCGAGTGGTCACTGTGGCACCGGGAGATCGAACCGGAGATAGTGCCGACCTGCCGACGCCTCGGGATCGGCATCGTCCCGTTCGCCCCGCTCGGACGCGGGCTGCTGACAGGCGATATCACCTCGGCGGACCAGCTTCCGGTAGGCGATCTCCGGCGATCGCTGCCACGATTCTCCGAAGACAATTTGAATCACAATCTGGCCATTGTCGATGCTTTGCGCGCGGTCGCCGCGGAAAAGTCCGTGACCGTCGCACAGCTGGCCCTGGCCTGGGTTCATCATCGGGGCACCGATGTCGTCCCGATACCGGGAACCAGGTCGCTCGGCCATCTGAAGGAAAATATAGTCGCCACAGATCTGGACTTGTCCGCGGACGATCTCTCGAGGATCGAGGCCGCCAGTCCGCCGGGCGCAGTGGCCGGCGCCAGATATTCGGACCGTCTCATCCGATATGTCGGTCGGTGACACCATGACTTCCGTCGTTATCGTGGACGCCCGCCGGCAACGGCTGATCGAGGAATTCAGAAAAGCCGGGACGAAGATAATCAGAGTTCAGAGCGCCGTCGACGAGCCGGGCCCGGGGTCGGAGAATCCGGACCTGTCCAGGTTCATCGGGAACGTCGTCCACAGCGGGGACCTGGAGACGACCGCCGCCGCGGTCGCCGGATACAGCCCGATCGCCGTCGTGGCCGGCAGTGAAACGGGCGTGGAACTGGCCGATGCTCTGGCCGAGAAGCTCGGCTGCGCGGGGAATGGGACGCTGCTGAGCGCGGCCCGGCGAGACAAGTACCTGATGGTCGAGGCCGTGCGGCGAGCCGGGCTGGCCGCCGCGCGGCAGACGGCGACCGTATCGGCGACCGAGCTGGCGGACTGGCACGATTCGATAGGCGGCCGCATCGTGGTGAAGCCGCTCCGGAGCTCCGCCGGCGATTCCGTGTTCTTTTGCGATTCCACAGCCGAGTCGGTTGCCGCGTTCGATCGCATACATGGTTCGAAGAACATCTTCGCTGTTCCGAATATCGGCGTAGTCGCGCAGGAGTACCTTGCCGGAACCGAATATATGGTGAACACCGCGAGCCGCGACGGCTGCCACCGTATCTGCGAAGTGTGGAGTACCACACGGATTCCCGTCAACGGAGTCCCGGAACTCGCCGATTCCTACCACCTGATGCCGCGGACCGGAGCTGTACAGGATGAACTGGCCGCCTATACCGAGGGGGTACTCGACGCTCTCGGCATTCGACACGGCCCGGCACACACAGAGATCCGGATGACCGACAACGGTCCGGTGCTGGTCGAAATCGGGGCTCGGATGTGCGGCGACAATCTCCCGTACTATGTGCAACTCGCCCAGGGCGAATCCCAGCTCGACTGGACCGTGCGAGCGTATCTGGATCCTTCGCGATTTCTCCGTACCTATCGGGATATTCGGCAGACGCCTCGCCTGTGTAGCGTCGTACGCCTGATAGCCCCGGCATCAGGTCTCCTGAGGGGATATCGACGGCTCCCGGCACTCCGTCGGCTGACGAGTTTCTACGATGTGCAATTGGCAGTGCGGCCGGGCAGCCCGATCCGGCGCACCGTCACCAATCTGACTTGCCCAGGGGCCGTGATTCTCATGCACGACGACGAGGCGGTCCTGCGCCGGGACGCGAACACGGTCCGCCGCCTCACGTCACCGGACTTCTACGATATCGACGGCGAGCGATGATGGGAGATATCACAGCGTCCGGCGGTCGAATCCGACTCATAGCACAGTCGCATTATTCGGCGCGGGGGGCAATTCCACGCCGCGACGGTATGGCCTATAGCGGTTTTCGGACGGGCCGCCGCGAAACCCGGTTGGCATCGTGCCCGAATCAGGCGTATTTTCGCGACGATCCATCCAACAAATTGTTGATGAACGCGAGGTCTACATGTCAGTCTCGAAACGCGCCGTCCGCCGCAGTACGACCGTTGCCGTCCTCACCGCGGCAGCGGTGGCGATCGGCGCGAGCACTGCGGGTGCCGATGCGCCGGCCGCCGCTCAGCCGACGCCCGCTCCCGCGGCTCAGCAGATCATCTCCTCCCAGGTCGACCAGGCCGCGCACACGGCGACACTGACACTCGCCTCGGGCACCTTCGCCATGGACCCCGCCGCCCAGGCCATCGACGTGCGCAATGTCGACGGCCAGAGCGTCGGATCCATCCCGCTCACCGTGCACGACTCGGCCGTCCCGGTCGCGGGCACCGTCAGCGACGACGGTCACGCCCTGACGCTGCGTCAGGTCGCGTTCACCGACACCGCCAACGCCCTTGTGAACCAATGGGTCTGGGGCGTCCAGAACGGCGGCGCGGTCGGCGCCATCATCGGCTGCCTCCTCGGCGCCTGGCTCTTCGTCATCCCCGGCTGCATCGTCGGCGCGGCCATCGGCGGCGCCATCGGCAGCCCCAACTCCGGCGAAATCAACGCCACCTTCTACAACCTCATCACCGGCCGCTGACTCCCCACCCCGGGAAATCGCAGCCCGGAACTCCACCGAGTTCCCCGAATCGCCACCCCCTCCGGGGTGGCGATTCCTGTTCCAGGCGTCGGTGTTCCGCTCCCAGGGAAGAAGTGATCACACAGTGACAACGATGAAGAACGCCGTTGCTGCCCTGGCGATCGGCGCTCTGCTGACGAGTGCGGGTTGCGGTCTGCTGGACGGCTCCGACGATGGTGACGCCGGTGCCGGGTGCACGACGACATTCGACCTGTCTCCCGTCAAAGAAAACCTGGGTCCCCGAGTGGGTTTCAAGGAGAAGGCCGCACAGGCCGCCGAGGCGTCGGCACCTACCACTCTGATCGCCATCACCACCGCCGCCGGCTGGAGCGGGGACTGGGACCGCATGGTCGACATTCCCCAGAACACGCGCGCCGATCAAATAGATGCCCTCGCAGGGACTTCCGGTGTCTGCTGGAAGAACGCACCGAAACCACGCAGTGCCGACGGCGACGGTCCACACCGCGGCTACTACCTTTTCCTGAAAGGAGATCAGCCCCGCCAGACGATCGACTGGAGCGGCAACTTCGACCAGGTGTTCGCTGTGGACAAGGGGACCGTACTCACACCGGACACCACATTGACACCGGTGCCCGGCCCGCATCCCCAGCTTCGGCCGACGTAGATCGGTCCGAATCTAGGTAGTGACGGTGGTGAGGCGGAGGTGGGTTTCTATGTCGGTGGGGGTGCCGGTGTAGTGGAGGGTGCGTAGGCCGAGGCTTGCGGCGGCTCGGCAGTTGTCGGGGCGGTCGTCGATGAACAGGACGCGGCCGGGGTCGTGGATTCCGGTGGCGGCGAGGGCGTTTCGGTAGGTGTCGGGGTGGGGTTTGTTCAGGCCGAGGCGGGCCGAGTAGAGGGCGTCGGTCATCAGGGTGCGCCAGTCGGCGGCGTCCAAGGCATCGCCGACCGGGTGGGGCGCGTTGGAGAGCAGCACCATGGGGAGGCCCGCCCGGCGAGCCTGGTGGAGCAGGGCGACGACGCGCGGGTCGGTCTGGATCCACAGGGCGGTGTCGACGGCGCGCAGCCGGGTGAGCAGGTCGGGGTCCGGGCGACGGCCGAGGACGGCGGCCCAGAAGTCCGCGTCGGTGAATTCGCCGGAATCGTAGGGTTCGCGAGCGCCCCAGAAGACGTTCTGGAAGTGCCCGAGCTGACCCGGGTGCCATCCGGCGAGTTCGGCGAGCCCGCTCCACATGGGCTCGGTGGGTTGCAGGCCGATGACGCCGTTGTAGTCGAAGATCACCGCGTCGAGTTCCGCGGGCTGCTGAGATAGTGCGATTACCACCGGTTCTCCAGGGCTCGATGAGACAGGAAGGCCACGCCCGCGGCGAGCAGGGCGGGGAGCGCGAGTGCGCCGGGCAGGGTCGTCACGGTGGCCAGGGCGCCGATGAGCGCCGGGCCCGCGAGGAGTCCGAGGTAGCCGGTCACGGCCACGGTCGCGACCGCGCGCGGGCCGCCCACCCCGGCCGCGGTGAACAGGGAGGGAATCGTCACGGACAGACCGAGGCCGAAGACGGCCCACCCGGCCAGCGCGAACGACACCTCGCCTGCCGACAGGCCCGCGAGGAGTCCGGCCGAACTCAGAATCGCCCCCGCCCGAACGACTTTCGGCGCACCGAAGCGTGCGGTCAGCCGGTCGCCGACGAGGCGCCCGCCGGCCATGGCCGCGCTGTACCCGGCATACGCCGCGGCGCCGGTAGCGGCGGACGCGTGCAGCCCGGTGAGGTGGACCGCCGACCAATCGGCGGCCGCGCCCTCGCCGAGCAGGCACGCGGCGGCGAGCAGGCCCAGCAGCCAGACCCGCGACCGGGACAGTCCGCCCACCACGGTGTCCACCGGACCGGGATCCGCGACCACCGATCCGACACAGCGGGTCATCGGCGCCACCGCGACCGCGGCCACGATGACCACGACCGCGGTGACACCGAAGGTGTACGTATGCGAATTGCGCGCGGCGACAGCGGCTATCACCGCTCCGCCCAGCGCACCGAGGCTGTAGGCCGCGTGCAGGCCCGACATGATCGGCCGACCGTAGGCGTCCTGGCACCGGACCGCCGCGGCGTTCAACCCGACGTCCAGCACGCCGTGCGCGGCGCCGAAGAGCAGCGCCGCCGCGGCGAGCGCGATCGGAATCCGGCACGCGCCGACCACCGCGAGGCTGGCGGCGAGACCGAGTCCACCGCCGGTCAGCAGGTAGGGAAGCCGGGCGGGCTCGGCGAACCGGCCGCCCACCTGAAGGCCGCCGACCATGCCGATCGCGGCGGCGAGAAGTACCGCGGCCAACCCCGCGGTGTCCAGCCCGGCGGACTCCTGAACAGCGGGGATCCGGGTCCCCCAGACGGCCATCACCACGCCGAGTCCGGCGAAGTATCCCGTCAGCAAGCCCCGGCTCCGCAGTGCGGCGCCGGGTATCGGTCGCGCTGGTCCCGAAGCCGGCGCGAGGGTGCGTGTCATGAGAACTCCATCGATGCCGCAACCGTTTTCGCCGTCCGAAAGGACGCGACACAGGCCGCGAATAGGTATGACGAGACGCGCCTTTCGCTACGACGAAAAGGCGCAAGAACTTGAGGGATCGGAGGAATTTCCGTGAGTCAGAGGCTGAGGGTGATGCGCGACGCTGCACGAATAAGCCGGAAAGCTACCAGGCGGTCTTCCTGGCTACCACCCGAAAAGGGCCACGGTGATCCGCCACACAAACTGCCACCCATGGGTCTGACCGGCGGCGCACCCGGAAACGCCGCGCCCCGGGCGGTCGATCCTCCCATCGCTGAGAAGAATCGAGTTACCGATGGGCACGAAATACCGCCGGTCCGCGGAATCGAACGGCACAATATGGCGATGCGAACATTTGCCCGAGTGTTGCAGGCGGTCGTTGCCGGTGTTCTGATCGTGGTGTCCGGCCAGGCCGCGGTCGCCGCGCCCACCACGGTCGCGTCACACAGCCAACTGCCCGTGCCCGCACCCGAACCCGAGGGCGTGCAGGCGGTCGGAGCCGCGTTGGCGGACGGGAACACCGGGGCCGTGCGATGGTCCCGGGAGATGAATACGCAAGCGCCGATCGGCAGTATCGCGAAGGTGATGACGGCGCTGGTCGTGCTGAACGAGGGCGGGCTGGACCGGCCGATCACGGTGCCGGACGGAATCATCGCCTACGACAACAGGTTCGGAGCCAGCACGGCGGATCTCGTACCCGGCGAAGTACTGACCGCGCGGCAGTTGCTGTACGCGATGTTGCTGCCGTCCGGCTGCGACGCCGCCTATGCGCTCGCCGAGGCGTACGGACCCGGCCAGGAGGGCTTCATCGCCAAGATGAACGACACCGCGCGCCAGCTGGGCCTGGGGAACACCCATTTCACCGACCCCAGCGGACTGCCCTACCCCGATGGATATGCCACCTACTCCACACCCGCCGACCTGGTAACACTCGGTTTGCGGGCAATGATCCAGCCGGAGTTTCGCGACATCGTGAAATTGCAGACCTACCACGTCCCCGCGGCCGCCGGGAATCGTGATCATGTCTGGGAGACAACGAATCTGCTGGTCCAGAACTACCGCGGCGCCATCGGCATCAAAACCGGTTCCACCGACGCCGCCGGAACCTGCCTCCTCTTCGAAGCGGTCCGGGCGGGCCAGCCCCTGATCGGCGTGGTCCTGCACAGCTCCCCCGACGACGAGGACACCGCGGCCGAAGACGCCGAACGCATGCTGGACTGGGGCTACGGCCCGATCCTCGGCGCCCTCCCGATCAGTTAGTCGCCGGCCACTCCCGCCGAGCGTGGGAAATAACGTTCGCCGCGACTCCCGGGCATGATGTCGCACATGACGATTCGACGGATTTCCCTCCTCGCCGCGCTTCCGGCCCTGGCGACCATGCTCATCTCCGGTGCCACCGCGGGTGCGGACGACGTGCTCGAGGCGCCGGTGATGGAGGAAGTGTTCTCGGTGCCGGGGACCGTGTCCGCGAAGTTCCACAATCCGAACGATCGGGGTGTGTGCTGGGTGTACAACGACGACACCGGGGAGATCTTCGGCGGCGACAATCCGACGTCGTACGCCATCCCCGACGGGAAGATGGTGCAGACCTCGCTGGGCAACGGAGCATTGCCGGCCGGTGTCATGCGCGTGCGCGGGGCGTGCGCCTTCGATCGCCCGACCGGCAACCACGACTACGCCTCGACGACCGACGTCATCACCGTCGAGGTGACGGGCAAACCGAGCACCGGCAGTTTCTGACCCAGGTTGCCGGGAAGTAATTGCCCGGCAACCTAGGCTGGCCTCATGGCCGAGGGTGAGACCGAGCAGGCAGCTCAGCTGGATAGCCAGGACGATAGCGACCGACTAGCTGTATGGCGCGGACGATGGGACAGGTTCCGGCGGTCGCCTTTTCTGCCGGCGACCGTGCTGGTGTTCATTCTGGGAGCCGCCGCGGGCCTGTTCGCCGGCTCGTACACCTACACGCTGGCCAATCCGACTCCGCATCGCATTCCCGTCGCGATCGTGCACCCGGACGGCGATCCGTCGGCCCGCGACACCGCCTTCCTCGCGGGTATGGACAAGGCCCTGGACGGCTCGCTGCACCCCATGCCGTTCGACAGCCCGGAGGCGGCGCGGGAGGCCGCCGAACGGCAGCAGGTCTTCGCGATCATCGACGTGCGGCAGGCCGACCGGGTGCCGGTGGCGGTCTCGGGCGCGTCGGGTTCGTCCGTGGCCGAGGTGATTTCGAGTGCGGCGGCGCAGGTGGGGCGGCAGGTCGAGGTTCCGGTGACCGTCACCGATATCAACCCGCTGCAGAAGGGCGATCCGCGCGGGCTGGCGATCTTCTACATCACGCTCGCGGCGGTGATCATCGGCTTCGTCGGGGCGATCCAGCTGAGCGTGCACGCGCGGGCGCTCAATCCGGCGGAGCGGATCGCCTACACCGTCGCGTACTCGGCCCTGGGCGGCTTCGTGATCGCGGCGATGGTGGACTGGTGGCTGGGCGCGGTGCGGCTGCCGTTCCTGGAGTCCTGGTTCATCCTGGCGCTGACCATGTTCACCTCCGGCATGATCTTCACGATGTTCAACACCCTGTTCGGGCGGTGGGCGATGATCCCGACCTGGGGCCTGATGGTGCTGCTCGGCAACCCTTCCTCGGGCGGCGCGGTCTCCTGGCCGCTCCTGCCGTCGGTGCTGGGCAGTATCGGCCGCTGGCTGCCTCCGGGCGCGTCCGTGAACGCCCAGCACACCGCCGTCTACTTCGGCGGGCACCAGCACGTATTTCCCTTCCTGGTGCTGGCGGCGTGGGCGTTGGCGGCATCGACGGTGTTCTGGGTGTGGCGAGAGCGGCATCCAGGTGGGCGTGCGGAAGACGCCTAGGTCTACTCCACGGTCGAGTGGGCGTCGCGGGTAGCGCGGTAGGGAAGATCCGCGCCGGGGCGGGAGACCGTCAGGGCTGACGACAGAGCGGCGCTCTCCAGTGAAGAACGGAGGGCGCCGACCTCTATGTCCCGCAGGGATTTTCGGTTGTCGGAGCCTAGTAGGCCGTGGTCCCACAGCGCATCGATGAGCCCGCTCATGAACGCATCCCCCGCACCTACCGTGTCCACAACAGTCGCGGGGCGAGCGGGGATGCGGACGGTGCCCGCGCGGCAGACGGCGAACGAGCCCTGGCCGCCGAGGGTGACGGAGACGATCGACGGTCCACTCGACAGCCATTGGGCGGCAATGTCTTCCGGCGCGGTGCCGGGGTACAGGAACCGGAGGTCCTCGTCGCTGGCCTTCACGACATCGGCGCGGGACACCAGAGATTCGATGCGGGCGCGGGCGACCTCGGGGTCCTCGATGAGCTGGGGCCGCAGGTTCGGGTCGAAGGTGACGGTGGATTCCGGTGCGTGCCGGTCGATCACCGCCACGACCTCGTCGCAGCCCGGTTCGAGTACGGCGGCGATCGATCCCGTGTGCACGACCAGCGGCGCGGCGACCACACCCGGCCGAGGCCGCCACTCGATATCGAAACGATAAGTCGCCGAACCGTTCTCGTCGAGGGTCGCCCGAGCGGTCGCCGTCTTCGCCAGCGAAACGCTCCCCTCGGCCAGCCCGACGCCGGACGCCTCCAGATGCGAAACGATCCGCCGCCCATAGTCGTCCGCACCGATCGAGGTCAGAAACGACACCGCCCGCCCGAGCCGCCCGAGCCCGACTGCCACATTGAGCGGGCTACCGCCCACGTGCTCCCCGGTCACCCGCCCATCGCGAATCACGATGTCGATGAGCGCCTCACCGATGACCAGCGCGACCGATTCCGTCATTCCGGCTTCACCACGACTTCCAGTGTCGCGCGCGCGCCGTCGCGATGCAGTGACCGCAACACGCCCACGTACGCCTCCACGAATCGAGGGCGGTCCACCAGATCGCCGAACACCGCGCGATTCTCCAGGAAGGCCGTCGGATCGTCCCGCTGCGTCCGGGCGAGGGGAATCAGGGTGCCGGCCAGCCGGTCCACGACCTCGATCGGCTCGCCGTGCTCGTCGATGCCCTCGGCGTACCGGGCCCAGCTCGCGACGGTGGCCGCGGCCATCCGCACCGGACGCCCGGCGTCGAGGTTCTCCCGGATCACCGGCAGCAACCACTTCGGAATGCGGTCCGACGATTCCGCGCACAGCCGAGCCACGGTGTCGCGGATGTGCGGATTGCCGAACCGTTCGAGCAGCGCCCCGCGGAACTCGTCCACCCCCGGGACCCACGGTACGGTCGGCAGCCCCTCGAAATCCAGGTACTGGTCGAGGAATTCGGCGATCAGCGGATCCCGCGCCGCCTCGTGCACGAGCCGGTAATCGGCGAGATACGCGAAATAGCACAGACATTGGTGCGCGGCGTTGAGCAGCCGCAGCTTCATCAGCTCGTAAGGTCGCACATCGTCGACCAGGTGCACGCCCGCCTCGTCCAGCGGCGGCCGCCCGGCGGCGAAATCGTCCTCCAGCACCCATTTCGTGAACGGCTCGGCCACCACCGGCCACTCGTCGCGCAGCCCGGTCTCGGACTCGAGCCGCGCGACGGCCTCCGGTGTGGTGACCGGGGTGATGCGGTCGACCATCGAACTCGGGAACGCGACATGCTCATCGATCCAGTGCGCCAGAGCGGGATCCACCAGCCGCGCATACGTTGTGAAGGCCCGCCGGGCGACGTGCCCGTTACCCTCGATGTTGTCGCAGGACACGATCGTCGGAGCGGCCGTCCCCCGCTCGCGGCGCCGGGCCAGCGCGGCGGAGACCAGCCCGAAGACCGTCGCGGGCGGCCGCTCACCGCCGAGATCGCGCCGCACGGCCGGTGCGTCGCTGTCGAATTCGCCGTCGCTGTCGCGCAGGTTGTAACCGCCCTCGGTGATGGTCAGCGAGATGATCCGAATCGCGGGATCGGCGAGCAGTTCGATCACGGCCTCGGGATCGTCCGGCGCGTATCGGAAGTCGACGATCGAGCCGATCACCCGCGACTCGCGCGAGCCGTCGGAATGGGCGAGGGTGAGCGTGTAGAGAAAGTCCTGCTCCCGCAGCACATCCCGCATGCGGCGGTCCGCGGGCGTCACCCCGATACCGCAGATACCCCAGTCCAGCGCCTTGCCCTCGGACATCAACCGGTCCAGGTACATCGCCTGATGCGCCCGGTGGAAACCGCCCACACCGAAGTGCGCGATACCCGCCCGGACCGCGTCGCGATCGTAGCCGGGCCCGGCAATGGGCAACCCGGGCAATGCCTGTCGATTCAGATTCACTTCTCCGCCACCTCGACGATCGTTTTGAGACTGCCCGGCCGCCGATCCGACTCCAGCGCCTCGGCGGCCCGTTCCAGCGGGTATCTCGCGGTCACCATCGCGTCCAGGTCGACCCGGCCGGTCGACACCAGCGCGATCGCCGCCGGCCACGTGCCTGCGTAGCGGAACACCCCGGTGAGTACGAGTTCGCGATTCTGGATCCGTTGTACCGGAAGCGTCATCACGGGCGATCCGGAGCCCACCAGGACGACCCGTCCGGCCGGGCGCACGGCCTCGATACCCGCGGTCACCGCGGCCGGAGCGCCCGAGGCGTCCACGAACGCGTCGACCGTGTCCGGCACATCGGTGGCCGGATCGATCACAGCGGTCGCCCCGAACCACAATGCGATCTTCCGCCGCTCCGGATCCGGATCGCTGACCACGATCTCGGTCGCGCCGTACGCGCGCGAAACCTGCGCTACCAGCACGCCGATCGGCCCCGCACCGGCCACCAGCACCCGGGAACCACCCTCTACCCCGGCCTTGCGCACCGCCGCGATACCCACCGACAGCGGCTCACACAGCGCCGCCGCCTCGTCCGATACCGACGCGGGAACCGGATGCGCGAAGGCCGCGCCGATCGTCACGTACTCGCAGAACGCGCCGTCCACCGGGGGCGTGCCGAAGAACCGCATGTGCGGGCACAGGTTGTAGTGCCCGCTCCGGCTCTCCGCGCTGTCCGGGTCGGGCCGTTGCGGTTCGATCGAAACCCGCTGCCCGACACGCTCTTCGGGGACGCCGTCGCCGACCGCGACGATCACGCCGCCCGCCTCGTGCCCGAGAATCAGGGGCGCCTCGACCACGAATTCGCCGATCCGGCCCTCGCGGTAGTAATGCGCGTCGGACCCGCAGACGCCGACCGCGTGCACCTGGATCAGGACATCGCCCGGCGCAGGCCGGGGAACCGGCATATCCCGCATCTCGATACGCCCCGGCGACCTCAGCACGGCGGCCCGCATCCGCGAAAGTGTTGTCTGCGTCACACTCCGCATGCTAGCGTGATGAGCATCTCAACGCACCCCTGAGCATTTGCTCACGGGTCGGACGTGACGGAGTGGTTGCGATGGCCGGATCGGCGCTCAACGGACGAGTGCCACCCGCACCGGGTTCTGCCCCGGAGGATCTGCGGCTGGCCTTGCGTGCGGCCACGCTCTACTACCTCGACGGGCTCACACAGGCAGAAGTCGCAGGTCGGCTGGGGGTTTCGCGCCCCACGGCCGGGCGGCTGATCGCGCGGGCCAAGGCGCGCGGCCTGGTCCGCATCGAGGTCGTGGTCCCCGACGACCAGCGCGACGCCCTGCACGCCGACGAGGAGGCCGCGCTGGAACGCGCCTTCGGACTCACCGAGGCGGTGGTGGTCGGAGACACCGTCGGCACCGTCGGCCAGGACGACCCGGCCGGCTGGGCGGCATTGGGCCGCGCGGCCGCGCGCCTCATCACGCGACGGCTGGCCGAGACCGACACGCTCGGATTCACCTGGGGCCCCGAGACGGTCGCGATCGCCCGCGCCCTCCCCACCGGCACGGCCACCTGCCGCGCGATCGTCCAGCTCGACGGGGCCATGACCACGGGCAGCTACCAGACCGGTAGCGAATACATCCTCGGCCGCTGCGCCGAACAGTTGCAGGCCGACATGATCCGCCTCCCCGCCCCGCTGTACGCCGACGCGGCCACCGTGGCGTCGCTGCGTTCGGATTCGGTGTTCTCGGTCGCACTGGAGGCGGGCCGCACCGCCGACGCGATGATGTTCGGCGTCGGCGCGGTCTCCACCTCGACCACGCTGCTCGAGGGCAGCTACCTGGACACGGCCATGCTCGACGCGCTGGCCGCCGTGGGCGCGGTCGGCGAGATCGGCGGCCGCTTCTTCGCCGCCGACGGCACCGTCCTCGAGACCGAGATGGGCGACCGCACCGTCTCGGTACCGCTGGAGGACATCCGCGCCTGCCCGAAATCGCTCCTCCTGACCGGCGGCGCCGCCAAGCACGAGGCCGCGCTCGGCGCGCTGCGCGGCGGCTTCGCCCGCTTCCTGGTCTGCGATATCGACTGCGCGCGAAGGCTTCTCGAACGGCAATGAGATCAAGGGGAAATGAGGTACACATGAAACCCCGTCTGCTCACGGCGGCCGTCTCGGCGCTGTGCCTGGCGCTGTCCGGCTGCGCCGGAGCCGGCTCGTTCGGCTCCTCGGGCAATACCGTGACCATCGCGATGGTCTCCAACTCGCAGATGACCGACGCGCAGAAGCTGGCGAAGCAGTTCGAGGCCGCCAACCCGGACATCCACCTGCGCTTCATCACGCTGTCGGAGAACCAGGCCCGCGCCAAGATCACCGCATCGACGGCGATGGGCGGCGGCGAATTCGACGTCGCCATGATCAGCAACTACGAGACCGCGCAGTGGGCCCAGAACGGCTGGCTGGTCAACCTCTCCGACTACACCCGCAAGACGCCCGGATACGACGAGAACGATTTCATCCCGTCGCTGCGGAAGTCGTTGTCCTACAACGGCGATATGTACTCGGTGCCGTTCTACGGCGAATCCTCGTTCCTCATGTACCGCAAGGACCTGCTGGCGCAGGCGGGAATCACGTTGTCGCCCAAGCCGACCTGGCAGGAGGTCGCCGACGCGGCGGCCAAGCTGGACCGGCCGGATCTGGCGGGGATCTGCCTGCGCGGCAAGCCCGGCTGGGGCGAGGTGCTGGCTCCCCTGAACACGGTCATCAACACCTTCGGCGGCCGCTGGTTCGACGAGCAGTGGCATCCGCAGCTCACCAGCCCGGAAACCGAACGGGCCGTGCAGTTCTACGTCGACCTGGTCCGGGCGCATGGCGAACCGGGCGCGGCCACAAGCGGATTCGGCGAGTGCGCGACACAGCTGGCGCAGGGCCGGGTCGCCATGTGGTACGACGCCACCTCGGCGGTCTCGGTACTCGAGGACGCCGAGCAGAGCAAGGTCGTCGGCAAGATCGGCTATGCCCCCGCGCCGATCGCGCAGCAGGACCACTCCGGCTGGCTGTACACCTGGGCGCTGGGCATTCCGGTCAACAGCAAGCACCACGACGCGGCCTGGCGCTTCATCTCCTGGATGACCGACAAGGCCTACCTGCGCACCGTCGGCGAACAGCTCGGCTGGGAACGGGTGCCGCCGGGGAGCCGGTTGTCGACCTACCAGATGCCCGAATACCAGCAGGCGTCCGCGGCATTCGGCCCGCTGACGCTGGAATCCATCGAGAACGCGAATCCGGATCACCCCACCGTGCAACCGGTTCCGTACACCGGGGTGCAATTCCTCGCGATCCCGGAGTTCCAGGACCTCGGGACCCGCGTCAGCCAGCAGGTCAGCGCGGCCATCGCCGGTCAGAAGTCCGTTCACGAGGCGCTGACCCAAGCACAGGAGTACGCCGAGGCCGTCGGCAAGACCTACCGGGAGAACCAATGACCACCGTCGCCGCCGAGGCCGGCACCGTCGCCGAACGGGTACGCCGAATCCGGGAAACCAAGGACACCAAGGTGTCTCGCGCCGAGGGGTGGCGGCGGCGTGGTCCGCTGCTACCGGCGCTGATCTTCATGGTCGTGGTGACGCAGGTGCCGTTCCTGTTCACCCTGTACTACTCGACGCAGTCGTGGAATCTGGTGCGGCCGGGCTCGCGCCGGTTCGTCGGGCTGCGGAACTACCTGGAGATCGTGCGGGACAGTCAGTTCTGGTCCGTCGCGCTCAACACCGTCGTGCTGATCGTCGGCGTGGTGCTGATCTCGGCGTTCCTGGGGCTGCTGCTCGCGCTGCTGCTGGACCGGGCCTTTCTCGGCCGCGGCATCGTGCGGACGCTGCTGATCACACCGTTCCTGGTGACTCCCGTCGCGGGGGCGCTGGTCTGGAAGACCGCGATGCTCGATCCGGTATTCGGCATCGTCAACTTCGTGCTCACACCGTTCGGGCTCGGTGACGTCGACTGGGTGAGCGACTATCCGCTCGCCTCGGTGATGGTCGAAATGGTCTGGCAGTGGACGCCGTTCATGATGCTGCTCATCCTGGCCGGATTGCAGTCGATGCCGCGCGACATCCTCGAGGCCGGGCGGGTCGACGGGGCGGGCGCGGTCGCGCTGTTCCGCGAACTCACGCTGCCGCACCTGCGGCGGTTCATCGAACTCGGCGTGGTGCTGGGCGCGGTGTACCTGGTCAACACCTTCGACGCGATCTACATGATGACCCAGGGCGGTCCCGGCACCTCCAGCGCCAACCTGCCCTTCTACATCTACCAGCGCGCATTCCTCGGCTTCGACATCGGCCAGGCCGCCGCCATGGGCGTGGTCGTGGTGGTCGGCACGATCGTCATCGCGACCTTCGCGCTCCGGCTGATCTTCACATCGTTCACGGGCAAGGAGGAGGCCGCCTGATGAGCACGACGACATCGGTTGCCACGGAAGCGACGCAGCCGTCCGAGCAACCCCCGGAGCCGCGGCGAATTCGCAAGCGCCGCAGCCTGAATCCGTGGGGCGTGGTGGCGTGGATCGCCGCGATCGGATTCTTCTTCCCGGTGCTGTGGATGGTGTTGACCGCGTTCAAGAAGGAGGCCGACGCCTACACCGATCCGCCGAAGCTGTTCTTCGCGCCGACGCTGGACCAGTTCCGCGCGGTCTTCGATCAGGGCGTCGGCACCGGCTTGGCCAATTCGGCCTTCGCGACGGTGGTTTCGACGATTCTGGTGCTGGTGCTCGGCGTCCCGGCGGCGTTCGCGCTGTCGCTGCGGCCGGTGCGCAATACCAAGGACGCGATGTTCTTCTTCCTCAGCACCAAGATGTTGCCCGTGGTGGCGGCCATCCTGCCGCTGTACGTGATCGTGTCGGATATCGGCCTGCTGGACAATATCTGGGCGCTGATCATCCTCTACACGGCGATGAATCTGCCGATCGCGGTGTGGATGATGCGCTCGTTCTTCCTCGAGGTGCCCGGCGAGATCCTGGAGGCCGCGAGCCTCGACGGCGCGAGCCTGTGGCGCTCGATGCGCGAGGTGGTGCTGCCGCTGGTCTCCCCCGGTATCGCCGCGACGGCACTGATCTGCGTGATCTTCGCGTGGAACGAATTCTTCTTCGCGGTGAATCTGACCGCGGTACAGGCGCAGACGATGCCGGTATTCCTGGTCGGCTTCATCGCCGGCGAGGGCCTGTACTGGGCCAAACTGTCCGCCGCCGCCACCATGGCCGCCCTTCCGGTGGTGCTGGCCGGGTGGCTGGCGCAGAACAAGCTGGTGCGCGGGCTGTCGTTCGGCGCAATCAAGTAGAGAAAGGGATCGGGCCATGGTCGCCATCGCCTACCGCAATGCCTCGTGCATCTACTCCGGAGCGGACACGCTCGCGGTCGACTCGCTGAACCTGGATATCGACGACGGCGAATTCGTCGTGCTGGTCGGGCCGTCCGGATCCGGGAAGTCGACCGCCCTGCGGATGCTCGCCGGTCTCGAAGCTATCGATGAGGGGAGCATCGAGATCGGCGGGCAGGACGTCACCGGCGTGCCGTCCAAGGACCGGGATATCGCGATGGTCTTCCAGAACTACGCGCTGTACCCGAACAAGACGGTCGCCGAGAATATGGGTTTCGCGCTGAAGATGCGCGGCATCCCCGCCGACGAGCGCAAGCGCAAGGTGCGGGAGGTCGCCCAGTTGCTCGACCTGACCGACTACCTCGACCGCAAGCCGGCGAAGCTGTCCGGCGGGCAGCGGCAGCGAGTGGCCATGGGGCGGGCCATCGTTCGCGAGCCGCGGGTGTTCTGCATGGACGAACCGCTGTCGAACCTCGACGCCAAGCTGCGCGTCCAGACCCGCACCCAGATCGCCGCGCTGCAACGGCGGCTGGGCACTACCACCGTCTACGTCACTCATGATCAGGTCGAGGCGATGACGATGGGCGATCGGGTGGCGGTGCTGCGCGGCGGCAAACTGCAACAGTTCGCCTCGCCCGCCGAGTTGTACGACCGCCCGGTGAACACCTTCGTCGCCGGGTTCATCGGATCGCCCGCGATGAATCTGCTCACCGCGCCGCTCGCCCCCGAGGGTGTCCGGATCGGCGAGTCCGTGCTGGAGCTGGAACGCGATCAGCTCACGCTGCTGCACGAGCGGAAGCTCGAGACGGTCACCGTGGGCGTGCGACCCGAACAGCTCGAGATCGCCGAGACGGGCGTGGAGGCGACGGTCGAACTGATCGAGAGCCTGGGCAGCGAATCCTTCGTCCACACCCACGCCGAGCCCGAGGTGAGCCTGGTCGCCCGCTGCCCCGGCCGCGCCCCGGTCGCCCTCGCGGAGACCATCCACCTCCGGAAACGCCAGGACAGCGCGGTGCACCTGTTCGACCCCGATACCGGACTACGTCTCGGGGAATAGGAGGCGCCCCCGCCTCGGGGAGTAGCCACCCTCATGGTTCCGGCGCGCTTTTGGCCGGAACCATGGCGAACTGGTGGAAACCGTCCGTTCATGCGGTGTTTACGATGGCCGAATGCTTCTCGACGACGCGCATGAGCGACCGGTCCCGCCGGTCGCGGGGGTGGGCGCGGAACGACCCCGTACGAATGGCCTCGGACCGCTCGCGGTCCGGCTCGCCCTGGCCGGTGCGGTGGTCGTGCTCGTCGCGGGTGAGCTCATGGCCGCCCATCTGCATGCGCTGGGCCCGCTGACCAGCCTGTCCCGTGATTACATCGGCATTCCGAAGTCGGCGACGACGCCGTGGGCCGGCTTCCTGCTCGCGCTGGTGGGCATCGGGTGGCGGGAGCGCGCGATCTGCCTCGGCGCGGCAGTGGGCCTGGACCTGGTCTACGTGATCGTGCGCGCGGTGGAGGGGGCCAAATTCACCTTCGGGAACGGGCCCACGCTGGTCCTGACCGCGCTGACGGTGGTCGTCGCGCTGCGCTGGACCGGCGAGCGCCGGACCACCGCGCTGCGCACGATCGGACTCGGGGCGCTGCTGATCCTCGCCACCAAGGTCAGCGAGATCTGGCTGGACATCACCGCCTGGGCGACGCCGCAGGTCCTCGATCCCTATGTGCAGCAAGCGGATCGGGCGCTGGGCAATCCCTCGTGGCTGGTCGGGCAACTGCTGGACGCGGCCGGTCCGATACCGACGGGTGTGGTGCGCTGGGTGTATTTCGAACTCCCGGTCGCCGCCATCGTCATCGCGATCTGGCAGCTGCGGGGCGTGACCGCCGGCCGGTGGCCACGCCACCACCTGGTCCGGACGTTCCTGACGATCGGCCTCATCGGGCCGATCTTCTACGTGCTCTTCCCTGTGGTGGGCCCGGTGCTGGCATTCGGACCGGACGGACACGGGATGGAGCTGGCCGACGTCTGGCCGAATATCGTTCCGCCACTGCCCGCTTCGATCGAATCGATGCCGTTCGACGACATCACCCCCCGCAACTGCATGCCGTCCCTGCACACCGCCTGGGCCCTGTCCCTGTTCATCCACTCCCGCCGCGGCCCCCGCTGGCTCCGCTGGGGCGGCGCCTTCTGGCTGTTCTGCACCCTCACCGCCACCCTCGGCCTAGGCGCCCACTACGGCATAGACCTCATAGTCGGCGCCACCCTGTGCCTCACCATCGAATCCGCCCTCCGCGACCCGGAGCGCGGGTGGGACCGGGGACGGCGACAGCTCATCGCAGCGGGTGCAACGTTGTTCACAGCAGTACTGCTGTGTACCCGCTATCTCGCCGAATCCATGGCGCGCTATCCGATTCCGTGGGGTGCCGCCCTGCTCATTGCCTTCGCCGCACTGGTGGGGTTGTTCTACACCACATGGTTCGCCCGCCAATCACCCGGTTATGACCCTAAAGAGCGCTCCATTTCCACGGCCGAGGGAATTCACCACGGAGACAGGCAATTCGATGATGCGCCTCGGCCGCCGCAGCCACCCGACCGGATGCAACGCTGAGGGCGAATGCGGTCCAACGCAGTTCTTGTATGTCTGCGACAACCCGAAATCCCGGCCACCGCGTGACGTCATAACCACCGTACGCCATGACGAATGCGCTGTACTCACTCGCGCCGATCCGCTCGAAATCGGTGTAGTCCACAGCTATCTGGATCAAATCCCACTCACGCCGTCCGATCGAAACCTTGTCCAGATCGAGCACAGTGGGGACACCCGATGCCGGAACCACCAAATTGCCCTGCCAAGCGTCCCCGTGAATCACGGAAGTCGACTCCGAATCGGGAAACCCGTCGTACTGTTTTTTCAGTGCACGACAACGGCCGATCAACCAGGACCGGTCGCCCTCCCCGATGCTCTTCGCCTGGACTACGCGTTCCTCGATACCAGCGAAGGGGTTGTACGCGGGCAGTTGGAAAGTGGTCGGCGGGAGCAGGGCGTGTAGTGCCCGTAGCATCGCCCCCAGCTCATCAGGTGTCGATGCCCGATGGTCGGGAATCAGCTGCCACCAGGTCACCGGCCGGTCGTCGACCACCACCGGCTGTGTAGCGGCGAAAGCACGAACCGTTGGGATGCCGGATCGGTTGAGCCACTGAGATAATTGCAACTCCCGCGCTGCGGCGGCATAGCTGCCAGGCTTGCCGATTCTGGCCACGATCCTGTCGGCAAGCTCGTAGATGGCGTTCGACCCGTCGCGGATGGAAACGGCTCCAGCAGCGTCTATCCCGCTGAGTTCTGCCGCCCTGACCAGTACCTCCGCCGTCGAAGCCGCTGTCATATCCGTACCGGCTTCAGGCTACGGGCGATGGTGTGGCGCAGTTCGGCGACTTCCTCGATGCCGCGATGCGCCGAGGCGGCCCGGGCCAGCACGGTCAACTCGTCGCGAATACGGCTCGAGTGAAACATCTTCGCCTTCTCGGCCGCCCGCGATCCGATAGCGGCGGCTTCACAGGGATCGCCCAGGCGCATGGTGATCGTGGCCAGGCGGGCGAGTGAAAATGTACGGGAGCGCGGATAAGCCTCGCTCTGGAGTTGCACCGCTCGCCGGATTCGCGGTGCCGCCAACTCTATTCTGCCTCGTGTCTCGGCAACTGGAATCAGTGCCTTGCCGGTACTTCCCATATGTTCGGCTTCGTCGTAATAGCACAGCCACGGCGCATCGGCCTCAGGTGTTCGTCCTGCAAAATGTTCATCGGCGCGGGCCACTTCGGTCAGCGCACCTTCGGCCCGGCCCGTCGCGGCGAGAAACTGTGCCCGCAGCGCACAGAGCATGGCTCGAGCCGTAGCGGAGAGGCGGTCCGACCGAACCTGCGCCAGCTCGATCAGGGACAACGCGTCGTCTGCGCTCCCGAGATACGCGACCTTGCGGGACATATCCGCCAGAGTAGTGGCTCGCAGTTCCCAGGAACCGGCGGAATCGGCGCACCAGAGCGCGAACCGAAAGCATCGTTCGGCTTCGCTGTAGTCGGCAATATCGAAGGCGGAGAACGCGACAACTCCGCTGAGGTTCCCTATTGCCTCGAGCAGAGCGCAGCGAGTTGCCGGATTCGCCTGCCCGGCCAGCAGTGGAGAAAGCAGACGCAATTGTTCCCCGGCGACCCTGCTCGCCGACGCGCCGCCGTGAAGATTCTCGGACAAGGCCGCGACGTGCGTCGCCTTCTTCACCCTGTCGACATCGGACCCACCGACACGGCAGACAGACCTGCCGCTCGGGAGGTAATCGGCCGGAGTGATTCCGAGATCGAACGGACTGAACAGATTGACCGAGAGCATATGTTCGAACTCTTGGGCCCGCTGCTTGCGTGTCGGCGCGAACCCCAGTTCGGCGTCTGTCGCATCGAGAAGCGCCCGGAACGCTTCGCGATACTCGTCGTTCGGCCATCGCACAGCCCCACGTTCGTATCTGGCGATAGCGTGCGCATCCAGTTCTCGACGCTCACCCCTGACTCGCCAGATGTACTCGTTGACGGCGGCGGCCAGCTCCGCCCGACCCATCCCACGGCCGGGCACTGCGCGGGACGGGGTGGCCTCGCGGCGTTGTCTTAGTTTGAGGTTTTGCGGCACGTCAAACCCCCTCCCGGTCTCGGTCAGGCCAGTGTATCCAGGCCGGGACCGAGCAAGTGGCTTCGATTGTTTCTGCCCCGTAAGGTGCCCTCCCCCGCGAGCGCAGGGACGGATCACTCTGGACCGTACGACGTTCAACGGGAACGGCCGAGCTGGAGGACGGTGAAATGAGGCCCCTGATGTACGGCTATCTGCGCCTCGATATCGCAGGCCACCATGTCATCGCATGCGAATCGCAGATCCGACGGTTCGCGGAGCGTGACAGTTTCGACCTAGCAATGATCTTTCACGAGCGTATTCATGGCGGTTCAGCACTGACAGCTCTGATCGCCGAGCTACGACGCTCGCAGTGCCACCACGTCGTGGTGCCAACGTTGGAACACCTCGTTCGGCCCGGCATGTCCCGTCAGGCAGTCGAGGCGCGGTTGTGGCGCGAAGCCGACACAGGGGTGTTCGTCGCAGCCGAAACACCCGATCGCATCGGGTGATCGCATGCGACCCCTGGAAACCAAGATCGGGCAGACTGTTGCGGATGCCGACGCGACCGCGTGGCGCACAACGCCTTTCATCCTCAAGCAGAGGACTCTTCTCCGGATCGCCTTGGTCGGCCTGGGACGTCAAGCACTGGAAGACCACCTGCCGGGGCTATCGACCACAGATGGCGTCGAGCTGGTTGCCATCTGCGACGAGAACCCGGAAGCCCTCCGGGAGTTGCAATCTCGTCACTATGTCCCCGGTTACAGGAATTTTCGGCAGATGTTCGATTCGGAACAGCTCGACCTCGTGGTCGTGTGCGTTCCGCACGATATCGGGCGGGCTGTAATCGAAGCCGCAGCGGAGCGACACGTTCACGTGCTGAAGGAGAAACCCTTCGCGATCACCTTATCGGAGGCGAAAGGGCTGGCGGCGATCTGTGAGGAGGCCGGAATCCAGCTCATGGTGACTCTCCAGCGACGGTTCAACCCGATCTACACCAGCTTCACGCAATTGGCAGACCAAATCGGCACACCCTTCGCCATAGACGCCCGCTACACACTGCACGTGGATGATCCATCCGACGGCTGGCGTGGCAGCACCGCAACCGCCGGCGGCGGTTGTGTCATCGATATGGGGTATCATCTGGTCGACCTGATCTTGTGGTATTTCGGTCTGCCCGACCGGATTACCGCGGATCTTTCCGTGGGCGCGCGACCCGACCGGACCTACGATGCCGAGGACACGGCACTGATCCATTTCGCGTACGACAGCGGCCTCTACGGCTCACTGCTGCTCTCACGATTCATCGGCCCGAAAACCGAGGAAATCCGTCTCATCGGCAGCAAGGGCATCGTGCATCTGGAACGCGGTCGGCTTCGACGCCTCACCAACAGTGGCGAAGTCGTCGAGTCACTGATCCGCGAACAGGGGTGGCCTTCGGCCGCCGCGAGCCAGATCGACTACTTCCGGCACGTCATCGACGGAAGGAGACCGAATCTCAGTGGGCCACAAGAGAACCTGGCGCATATGAGCTTCGTTGCCGCCTGCTACGAGTCCGCCCGCACACGCACAACGATCGACCCCAAGGAGCTTCTGTGAGTTCATCTCTGGCCCTGCTGGGCGGAAAACCGATGATCGCTGACAACGGACCACATTTCAGCTGGCCTCCGATCACCGGCAGCACAGCCGAAGCCGTGCTCGACCAATTGAACGAGGGGGTCTCGATCTACGATCGATCGGGTATCGTGGCTCGGCTCGAGGACGCGCTGCGAGGCTACTTCGGTACGCGTTACGCGGTGCTGACCGGTTCGGGCACAGCTGCGTTGTACTCGATGTACGCCGCCTGCGGGATCGGCCCGGACGACGAGGTCATCGTACCGGCCTACACCTTCTTCGCCACTGTGACACCGCTCCTGCATCTCGGTGCCGTTCCGGTTCTGGCAGACTGCGACACCAACGGCAACTTGGACCCCCATGACATCCCCCGGCGAATTACGGAGAACACCAAAGCAATTGTCGTACAACATATGTGGGGAAATCCCGCTCAGATCGGAAGCTTGCGGAGCCTGGCCGAGGTGTACGGTCTGCAGCTTCTCGAGGACGCCTCACATGCGCACGGTGCGATGATCGGAAACCAGAGGATCGGCACCTTCGGCCGGGCCTCCGCGTTCAGCATGAACGGCCCGAAACCACTCTCCGCAGGTGAAGGTGGCTTCATCCTCACCGATGACGAACAGGTGTACTACCGGATCCTTTTGCACGGCCAGTACAACAAGCGATGTCGCGAAGAAATACCCGTCAGCTTCAGCCTGAGCCGCTACAGCGTCACCGGCATGGGCCTGAAGCACCGGATCCATCCGATGGGCGCGGCGCTCGCGCTGGAACAACTCGGTCGACTGGACGAGTATCTGGAAGGACGAGCGAATATCGCCGAACGGATCTGTGCAGGGCTCGAAGACCTGGACGGAATTGTCATGCCGCACCGCGATACCGGGATTCGATCGTCATGGTATGGCCTAATTATTCGGAACGAGGAACAAGAACTCGGGGTCCCTCCTGAACGACTCTATGAAGCGCTCAAGGCCGAGGGCTGCATCGAGGTGGATCGTCCCGGTTCCACTTGCCCGCTCAATCTCCTGCCGCTGTTTCAGGAACCTGGGCCGCTGTTCCCGCAGTACGAACGTACGTTGAACTACCGACCAGGAGACTTTCCACAGGCGGAACACGTCCATCGCACGACATTCAAACTGCCGGTCTGGCATCGGGACCAGGACCTCCCAATCGCCATGCGCTACGTCGACGCCTTCCGCAAGGTAATCCATCACGTCGATGAGCTGAAAGGATGAGGACCATGGATCCAGCCCTGATCGATCGACTTACCGCGGAAGCGGCGAACGACGGCATACAGCAACTCGTTGTGGGCGCAGTCGTCCGGCACTGCGGCAAAGTTCTACTGCTGCAACGTCCCGAAGACGATTTCATGGGCGGTATCTGGGAGTTGCCCAGCGGCAAGGTCGAGGCCGGGGAAACACTCGACCGAGCCTTGATCCGGGAAGTCACCGAAGAAACAGGGCTCGATGTCACCGTCGTGGGTGCCTACCTCGGCAGCTTCGACTACCGGTCCGGCAGCGGGAAGCCATCCCGTCAGTTCAACTTCGCTGTCGATGTCGACGCGCCCGAGCCGGTACAGCTTCAAGAACACGATGCTTACGCCTGGACCGCACTCACCGACGACCCGCCCGTCACCGATGCCGTGCGGCAGATACTTCACGCTTATCAGGTGACGCAAGCCGAACGCAGGTAGCTCCATCCGCTTTTCCGAGAATCGTGATGCGCCAGTGGGTTCGGCGTTCGATTCGCCCGGCACCCGGTGCGGCAGCCGTCGGAGCCGCGGATTAGGGTCGGGGTGTCTCTCGAAGTTTCGTCTCGGAGGTTGTGCAGATGGCCCGGATTCCCACGTCCCTGCTCGCGGCCGGTGGACTTGCCGGTGGTTTCGCGCTCGCGCAGGCGACCAAGCGGCGGCAGCTCGGCGGGGTTGTTTTCGCGGCGGCGACGGCGGCGGCGCTGCCGCGGTGGCGGCGGGCCGTGGGGACCGGCGGGGCCGCGGCACTGACCGGGCTGTCGGTCGGGGCGCTGGGCGCCTCGCATCCGCTGGCGAAGAAGATCGGCCCGTGGCCGTCGGTGGCGGCCGTGTCGGGGGCGGTCGCCCTGGCCACATGGGCCACGGTGGACCGCCGGGCCTGAACCCGCGCCGGACCCCACAGTGCACGTCAACCCGGCCGCGTTCACCATCTTGTGTTTCGGTGATTCGAACACCTTCGGTCAGCGTCCCGATCGCAATGGGCGATGGCCGGCCGACGTGCGCTGGACCGGTCGGCTACAGCTTCTTCTGGGTGACGACTACTCGATAATCGAGGAAGGGCTCGGCGGGCGCACGACCGACTTGGATGATCCTGAGCGTTCGGATCGCAACGGCCGGGCCTACTTTCAGCCGTGCCTGCGCAGTCACTCGCCGCTGGACATGGTGGTCGTCATGCTGGGGACCAACGATCTCAAATCCAGGTTCGATCGAGAACCGGAGGATATAGCTACCGCGCTGAACGGCTATGTGGACAACATCGAGCACACGGCCTGGACCCGCGCTGGCGGAGTGCCCCGGGTCCTCTTGGTCAGCCCTGTTCATGTCGATCCCGCCAAGCCCGCGTTCGCCTACAGCAGCTGGGACTACGACGCCGACTCCGTGCGTAAATCATGCGAACTCGGTGCGGCGATTCGCCGCGTCGCCGAGAAGCGCAAGGCCGTCAGCCCCGGGAATCGGTTGTGTAGACGTGGAAGTCGCTGAGCAACCGCTCTTCCTGTAGCAGCGAGGCGCGGGCCTCGCGGCCGTGCGACTTCGCCACACCGGCGGTGAGCGCCTGGACGAGGGCGGTGAAGGCCGTCATCGAGCGCAGGACCGAGGGGCCGGCGGCGTCGACGTAGAAGCATTCGTCCGCGGAATTCGCCAGAGGGGATCCCGGGTTGTCGGTCAGGGCGACGACGTGTGCGCCCACCGACTTCGCCCAGGCCGCGCCGCGGACCGTATCGGCCATGTAGCGGTGAATGGATATGGCCACGAAGCAATCTCCCTCGCGGACCCGGCGCAGGTCGTCGGTGAGCGCACCGGCCGTCGCGGTCACCAGCGCCACATCCTCGCGGACCATGCCCAGCAGGTAGGCCAGGAGATAGGCCGGCGCGTGACATTTCCGCAGGCCCATCACGTGCACACGCGGTGCGTCGGTCAGGTGTGACACCGCGGAATCCCAGGTGGGATCGTCGATCCGCGCGAAGGTGCGGGCGATGTTCGCCTGATCGAACCCGAGGGTGCGGTTCAGCAACCCGCCCCCGTCGTCGGGGAGCCGGTCGAGGGTGTCGAACCGGCGCAGCAGCTGCGCCTGCTCCTGCAACCGCTCCCGGCACAGCCGGGACAGCCCCGGATATCCCTTGAGCCCCAGCGCATTCGCGAAGCGGACGACGGTCGCCTCGTTCACACCGACCGCCGCGGCGAGCTCGGACACCGTCATGAACGCCACGGACTCCGGATCGGCCGTCACCCGCTCCGCCAGTTTGCGGTGCGCCTGCGACAGCGACTCGTGCCGCGTTCTCAGCTCGGCGACCAGTTCGTCGAACGTCTGTGGCCCGGTGCTGGCTGGTTGATCCGTCACGTGGACATTCTCCCTCGCGGTCCGTACCCGCACCCTACACCGTGCTGTAATCAGATTTGCATCTCAGATCATTTCTGCAAATCTACTTGCATTCCTCGCTCCGAGCCTGTTAGCTACCTCACACGGACCTCCGATCACGACTGGACTCGCCATGACAACGACATCGCTGACCGATACCGACACCTCCCCCGAGCCCCCGCTGATCTCGATGCGCGGGGTGACCAAGACCTTCGGCCCCACCACCGTGCTACGGAATATCGACCTCGATATCGCCAAGGGCGAGGTCGTGGTGGTGATCGGCCCCTCCGGCTCGGGCAAGTCGACGCTGTGCCGCACCATCAACCGGCTGGAGACAATCAGCGGCGGCACGATCACGTTCCGCGGCGACCCGTTACCGGCCTCCGGCGCGGAGCTGAAGAAGGTGCGCGCGGACATCGGCATGGTGTTCCAGTCCTTCAACCTGTTCCCGCACATGACCGTGCTGCAGAACATCACGTTCTCCCCGATCCGCATCCGCAAGCTGTCCCGCGCGGCGGCCGAGGAGAAGGCGATGGCCCTGCTGGAGCGAGTCGGCTTGGCACACAAGGCCGATGCGTATCCGCCGCGCCTGTCCGGCGGTCAGCAGCAGCGGGTGGCGATCGCCCGCGGGCTGGCCATGGAGCCGGAGGTCATGCTCTTCGATGAGCCGACCAGCGCGCTGGATCCGGAGATGGTCAGCGAGGTGCTGGACGTCATGAGATCCCTGGCGAGCGAGGGGATGACGATGGTGGTCGTCACCCACGAGATGGGATTCGCCCACGCCAGCGCCGACCGCGTGCTGTTCCTGGCCGACGGCGTGATCGCCGAGGAGGCCACGCCCCAGCAGTTCTTCACCGAGCCCCGCAGCGACCGCGCCAAGGACTTCCTCGCCCGTGTCCTGCAGCACTGAATCAGACCGCACCGCAACGTATTCCAGGACATACACCATGAGAAGACTGTCCCGCCTCGCCACGGCGCTGCTCGGCGTGGCCGCGGTAACCCTCGCCGCCGCGTGCGATTCCGGCGCGCCCTCGATCGATATCACCGACTCCGGACCGCCCGTCGACACGAACGCGTCGTTCCCCGCCGGTTCGACCATGCAGCGGTTGCACGACGCCGGAAAGATCACCATCGGAACCAAATTCGACCAGCCCCTGTTCGGCCTGAAGAATCCGGTCACCGGCCGCCCGGAGGGTTTCGACGCCGAGATGGGCAAGCTCATCGCCGCCAGGCTCGGAATACCCGCCGACCACATCGACTGGGTCGAGACGGTGTCGGCGAACCGCGAGCCGTTCGTCCAGCAGGGCCGGGTCGACGCCGTCATCGCCACCTACACCATCAACGACCAGCGCAAGGAGATCATCAACTTCGCCGGCCCGTATTACATTGCGGGACAGTCGCTCATGGTGCGCAGCGGCAATCCGGCGAAGATCGCCTCGCCCGACGACGTCGCGGGCAAGAACGTCTGCGCCGTGGAGGGCTCGGCATCCTCGTCGAATATGCGCAAACGGGTCCCGGGCGCGCATGTCGTCCTCTTCGACTCCTACAGCAAATGCGCCGAGGCGTTGAAGAACGGCCAGGTGGCGGCGATGACCACCGACAACACCATTCTCGGCGGCCTCCGCAGCCTCGACGAGGGCGCCTTCGAACTCGTCCCCGGCACCTTCACCGAGGAGCCCTACGGCATCGGAATCGCCAAGGAGCGCACGGATTTCGCGCGCTTCGTCGACGACACGCTGCGGGCCGCCTTCGCCGACGGCGCGTGGTCGGCGGCCTGGGACCGCACCGCCGGCCGGATCCTCGGACCGGCGCCCGCCCATCCGGATCTCGACAGGTACTGAGGGCCGCCATCATGCACGTACTCACCGATAATGCCGCGCTGTTGTCGAGGGCCTTCGGGACCACCCTGCTGTTGAGCGCCGGAGGCGGCGCGCTCGCCGTCGTCGTCGGACTGCTGGTCGGCGTCGCCCGGATGTCGCCGGTGCCGTTTCTGCGGCGGGCGGGCGGGGTCTATGTGGAGACCATCCGCAATACGCCGCTGACCGTGGTGTTCTTCCTGATCGTCTTCGTCCTCCCGCAGCTCGGATTCAGCATTCCGAGCTATTCCGTCTCGGCGATCGCCGCGCTCGGCTTCTACACGGCCGCCTTCGTCTCCGAGGCGGTGCGCGCGGGGGTCAATACGGTCGGCCGCGGGCAGGCCGAGGCGGCGCGGGCGCTCGGGCTCTCCTTCGCCGAGAGCATGCGATTCATCATCGTCCCGCAGGCCCTGCGCGCCGTCGTTCCGCCGCTGGCCAATGTGTGGATCGCGCTGGTGAAGAACACCTCCGTCGCCGCCGGCTTCGGGGTGCTGGAGCTGACCGCGTCCGGGCAGCGGATCAACTTCCTCGATCCGGCCGCCGTCGTCCAGGCCCTGGTGTGGATCGCGGTGGCCTATCTCGTCATCACCCTCGGATCCGCGCTCGGATTCCGCAGGCTCGAGCACCGATTGGCGGTCGCGCGATGAACACCTCCTTCCTCTACGACGAGCCGGGCCCGCGGGAACTGCGCCGGTACCGGTGGACCACGATCGCCGCCGGACTCGTCACCGCCCTGGTCGTGGCCGCCGTGCTGGCGCGGCTCGGGTCGCACGATCAGCTCGAACGCCGGCGCTGGGCGATCCTGCTGGATCCGGATACCGGTGTGCCCCAAGCGCTGTGGCACGGATACGTCGCCACCCTGAAGGCCGCGGGGCTGGCGATGATCATCGCGCTGGTGATCGGGCTGTTGCTGGCGGCCGGGCGGCTGTCGATGTACCGGCCGGTCCGGCTCGCCACCGGCACGGTGGTCGAGGGTTTCCGCGGTGTCCCGCTGTTGCTGCTCATGCTGTTCGCGGCGCTCGGGCTGCCGAGTCTGGGCGTGGAACCCAGCCTGCTGCAGATCGTGGTGCTGGCCCTGGTCGCCTACAACTCCTCGGTGCTGTGCGAGATCTTCCGCGGCGGCATCCTCGCCGTGGACCGGGGACAGACCGAGGCCGCCGAGGCGATGGGGCTGGGCCGGGGCATCGTCCTGGGCAGAGTTCTGCTGCCCCAGGCGATTCCGAATATGCTGCCGGTGTTGGTGAGCCAGATGGTGATCCTTCTCAAGGACACCTCGCTCGGTTTCATCGTCGGCTACGCCGAACTGCTGCGGCAGGGCCGCTCGCTGGTGGAGTACTACGGCAGCCAGTATTCGATGCAGCTGTACGTCGGGGTCGCGGTGATGTACATCGCCACCAACTTCGCCCTCTCGTTCGTCTCGCGCCTGCTCACCTCCCGGCAGGGCCGCGGCCCGCGCCCGAAATCCACACCCGCCGGGGATATTCCGCTCACCCCCGCACCGGCCGTCGGCGCGAGCCGCTGACCGCATTCCCGACAGGAGATCCACTTCGATGACCACAGCCACCGACGCCTCGACCGTGCTGGTGACCCGTCGCGGCAGGACCGCCGTCCTGACCCTGAACCGGCCGGACCGGCTCAACGCCGTCAGCGAGCAGCTCTACCGCGACCTCATCGCCGCCCTGGAGGCCGCCGATGACGACCCGGAGACGCGATGCGTGATCCTCACCGGCGCGGGGCGCGCGTTCTGCGTCGGCGCGGACCTGAAGGCGCACGCCACCGGCACCCACACCCCCGCCGACCGGGAGCGATACGCCCAGCTGGGGCAACAGGCGTGCCGGCGGATCCAGACCATGTCGACGCCGGTCGTGGCCGCGGTCAACGGGTACGCCCTCGGTGCGGGCGCGGAGCTGGCGGTGAGCGCGGACTTTCTGGTCATCGCCGCCGAGGCCCGCATGGGCTTCCCGGAGGTGAGTATCGGCACCTTTGTCGGCGGCGGGATCACCCACCGGCTACCGCGTCTGGTCGGGCTGCGGCGGGCGACGGATCTGCTCATCCTGGGCGAACGCTTCACCGGCGCACAGGCATACGAGTGGGGCCTCGCGCACTCGGCCGTCGCCACCGGCTCTCTACCGGATGCCGCCGCGGCGCTGGCCGATTCGCTCGCGGCCAAAGCACCGCTGGCCTTGGCCCGGATGAAAGCCGCACTGCGACGGGACGATTCGCTGGAGGCGGCCTTGGACTCCGAACCGCGGGACCTGCTGGCGCTGATGGCGACCGAGGACTGGGCCGAAGGCGTCGCGGCCTTCGCCGACCGCCGCGATCCGATCTTCCGGGGGCGGTGAACGACGTGACGACACTCACCGATGTGGAGCGGACCGCCCTGCGGCGACTGCTCGATCCCCGGTCCATCGCGATCATCGGCGCCTCGACCGATCCGGCCAAGCGCGGGTACCAGGCGATTCGCGCACTGCGAGACTCCGGATACTCCCACCCGGTCTATCCGGTCAATCCGAAGGCCACCGAGATCCTGGGGCTCGAGGTGATCGCGAGTATCGACCGGCTGCCGCCCGGCGTCGACGTCGCGCTCATCGCCGTCCCCGGCGCGGCCGTCCCTGGGGTGCTGCGGGAGTGCGGGGCCGCGGGGATCGCCGGTGCGGTGGTGCTGGCCAACGGTTTCCGGGAGATCGGCGCGGCGGGTGAAAGGCTCGAGGCCGAATTGGCCGCCGCCGTCGCCGACAGTGGCGTGCGGGTGATCGGCCCGAACACCTCGGGCATCGTCAATGTCGCGAGCGGTGCGAATCTTGTTGGTCTGCAAGATATTCCGGCGGGCCCGATCGGTGTCGTCACGCAGAGCGGGAACATGCTCCTGTCGCTGGTGAACGATGATCGCGCGGCCCGGGGGCCCGGCTTTCACGCCTATGTGGGCCTGGGGAATCAGGCCGACGTCCGGTACGACGAATGCCTGACCGAACTCGCGGGCCAGCCCGGCTGCGGCGCGGTCGCGGTCCACGCCGAGGGCCTGGCCGACGGACGCGCCTTCCTGATCGCCGCGGCCCGCGCCACGGCGGAGACCCCGGTCCTGATGCTGCGCGGCGGGCGCTCGGCGGCCGGGCAGCGAACGGCGTTGTCGCACACCGGATCCGTGGCGGGATCGGATGCGGTGGCCACGGCCGTCCTGGCACAGGCCGGGGTGGAATTGATGCGGCGTTCGGACGAACTCGCCGTCGTCGCGGGGGCCCTGGCCACCACCCCGCCCGTGCTGCCGGGCCGCCGGGTCGCCGTACTCAGCGACGGCGGCGGGCACGCGACGCTGGCCGTCGACGCGCTCACCGCGCACGGAGTCGAGCTGGCCGAACTGGACGAACAGACCCGCGCGGCGCTGCGCGAACTCCTCGGACCGGCAGCGGCCGTACACGATCCCGTCGATGTCGCGGGGGCCACCGATGCCGATCCCGGCGTCTTCGCCGCGGCCGCCGACATCTTGATGGCCGATCCCGCGGTCGGGCTGGTGCTCGTGGTCGGCCTGTTCGGCGGCTACCACCGGCGCTTCGACCCGGCTCTCGAGTGCGCCGAGAACGACACCGCGCGAGATATTCTCGCCGCCCAGCGGCGGCACGGCACGCCCCTGCTCATCCAGAGCTGCTACGCCGGTGATCCGATCGCCAACCACGACGTGCTGCGAGCGGCAGGGGTGCCGGTGATCGCCTCGATCGATCACGCGGTGCGGATCGCCGCCGCCCTCGATCGGCGTGGGAAGCGGGCCGGTAACGCCGGGCAGCGGTCGTCACTCGTCCTGCCACACCCGGCCGAGCCGGTGTCGACCGAGCCGGGCGTACTGGACGAGCCCACCGGGCGCAGGCTGCTCGCCCAGGCCGGAATCGGTTCAGGGCCATGGGCATTCGCATCGGATGTGGACGAGGTGGAGATCGCCGTGTCCGGATTCGGCGAACCGTGTGCGGTGAAAGTCGTGTCGCCGCAGGTGATTCACAAGTCGGAGGCCGGCGGTGTCCGGCTCGACGTCGTCACCGAGAACGCCGCGGCGCGGGCGCGGGAGATCACGGCCTCGGTCCGGGCGGCCGTCCCGGACGCGCGCATCGACGGGATGATCGTGGCGCCGATGGCGCCGCGCGGCGTCGAGCTGCTGATCGGCGCCACGCGCGACCCGATATTCGGGCCGGTGGTCGCGTTCGGCAGCGGCGGGGTGCTGGTGGAGGCGCTGGCCGATGTGACCTTCCGGGCCGCGCCCTTCACCGAACTCGAGGCGCACGAGATGATCGGCGAGACGATCGCGTCGCGAATGCTCGACGGGTACCGGCATCTGCCCGCCGTCGACCGCACCGAGCTCGCCCGTTTTCTCGTCCGCGTGGGCGACCTGGTCGCGGCGCATCCCGAGATCGCGGAGCTGGACCTCAATCCGGTCGTCGCCGCGGGGACGGGCATAGTGCCGGTGGACGTCCGCATCGTTATCGCACCCGAGGAGTACGACCTGTGAGCGAGCCAGTTCTGACCGAACGCACCGGCGATGTCGTCGTGTGGACCCTCAACAATCCGCAGGCGCGCAATCCGATCTCCGAGGCCGAGACCGTCGACGCGCTCGAACAGGCCGTGGCCGAGGTCAACCGGGATCCCTCGGTGCGGGTGGCCATCCTGACCGGCGCCGGGACGGCCTTCTCCTCCGGCGGCAACGTCAAGCACATGCGGGATCGGAGCGGGATGTTCGGCGGCAGCCCCGCCGAACTGCGGCAGGGATACCGCCACGGGATCCAGCGCATTCCGAAGGCCCTGTACCACTGCGAGATTCCGACGATCGCTGCCGTCAACGGGCCGGCCATCGGGGCGGGCTGCGATCTGGCCCTGATGTGCGATATGCGCATCGCCTCCCGCACCGCGACCTTCGCCGAGAGCTTCGCGAAGGTCGGCATCATTCCGGGCGACGGCGGCGCGTGGCTGCTGCCCCGCGCCGTCGGCATGGCCCGCGCCAGCGAGATGGCCTTCACCGGCGAGCCGATCGACGCGGCCACGGCTCTGGACTGGGGACTCGTCTCGGCGGTGGTCGATCCCGACGCCCTCCTCGAGGCCGCCCACCACCTGGCCGCCCGCGTCGCCGCCAACCCGCCCCACTCCCTGCGCATGACCAAGAAACTCCTCCGCGAGGGCCAGTGGCAGAGCCTCGAAAGCCTCCTCGAACTCTCCGCCGCCATGCAGGCCATCGCCCACCAAACCGCCGACCACCACGAGGCCGTCGACGCCATGCTCGCCCGCCGCCCACCCGAATTCACCGGCCACTAACCCCCACTCCCGCACCCTCTGCGCATTCCCGCACCGGTTCCAGAGCACTGAACGTAGTGCGGGAATGTGGAGGGAGTGCGGGAGCACGCAGGGGTGCGGGAGCACGCACGGGACGCGGGAACGTGCACCGGATGCCGGAACGTGCACCGGATGCCGGAACGTGCACCGGATGCCGGAGCGCGCACCGGATGCGGGAGCGCGCACCGGATGCGGGAGCGCGCACCGGATGCGGGAGCGCTCAGGGTGCGTGTCGGCCGGCTGGGTCTCGATGTCCCGCCTACGTGACGCGGGCGGGGCCCGTTACCCGAAGGGGGGCGGGGCGGCGGGTTCCAGGCGGAGGACTCGGTTGCCGAGCATGATCTCGGCGCCCTGGACCAGGGCCATGGGCTGGTTGGGGGTGAGGCGGATCCAGTCGTGGTAGCCGGGGAGGCGGGCGCGGGTGCCGTTGGTGGAGCCGCGGTCGACGACGGTGACGTCCCAGTTCACCAGGCGGATCTCGGCGTGGGCGCGGGACATGCCGCCGGAGGAGTCCTCGATCTTCAACGGCATCAGGCCACGCTGGGCGGCCTCGGAATTCTCCGGATCGCGCCCGATCACCGCGTCCGAGGTCAGCAGGAAGGTCATGCCGTCGTCGAGCACCAGCATGCCCAGCGGCGGCCGCACCACCTCCGAGGGCGGCTGAGTCTGGTCCACGGGCATACCGCACACCGTGCAGAACGCCGAACGCGGATCGCTGGGATGTGCCCGCGCGCATTTGAATCCGACCACGCGCACGCTCAGCGAGGTGGCGCGCGTGGTCGCCTCCATGCGGCGTTCCAGATCCGGGTCCACGACGGGCGACGGGTTGGTGCCGACCTCCTGCGTCGGCTGGTCGGGCTCGGTGCCCGGCGAGGCGGGCCGGCCCAGCTGCGTCTCGGCCATGCGAGGATCCACGGCCGGTTCCGGAAGCTGTTCTCGCGCATGGGAATCCGGCATTTCACCGTCCAGCCGCGAGGTGGGCGGCGGCGGCCCCTCCTCGGGCCGGTGATGGGCACCCCGGTTGGGCCGCACCCGATCTCGCGCCCGGGTCCGATCGCCCTCGAACCACACGATCGCACCGGCGGCCGGCGCCACCCCCTCGACCAGCGATCCGATGCCGCGGTCCGGGAGATCGGGGATGCGGCCGTCGTCATCGATGAACAGGGCCACCGCGCGTTCGGGCGGCGACGCCACCCGATCGACGGTGAAGGCGGCGTCCACACCGCGGTAGTGCTCGATATGCTCCCCCGCCAGCACCGCGGTCACCTCGCCGTGCAGGAAGATCGCCACTCCCCCGGTGTCCGATCGCGACAGGATTCCGAGATCGATCGGCCGGTCCGGACTGATCTGCTCCGCGTCCCGCATCAGCCAGCGGGTCGCCTCGCGGGCCACCAGCCGGCCCGGACCGCCCGGCGCGTGCTCCGCGGCCTCCCAGACCAGTTGGGCGAGCGCCTCGGCCGCCCGCATCGCCGGGGCGTCCGGGGTCACCGGCCCACGCTCCCGGTGCCCGACCACCAGCACGGCGCCGGCCACCCGGACCGCCACATGCCTTCCGGTGACAACCTCGACCTGCCGATCCATCAACGGAATCGGCCTCCGCGCCACACCACTGCGGTCGTCACCACACGCACCAGGTTAAGGCAAACGTCTCGCTCCGAACCCCCGCCCGTCCCCGATCCGGTATTTCGCCCCGCTCCGAGGGGAACGAACCGGGCGGTTACCGGGGATTACGGTCGGACGGTGGCGGTCGGGGGGCTGAAGTAGGATTCGCGAGACGTACACGGAAGGGGAGGGCGTGAAGATCGCCGGGAGACTACTGCCGATCGGGGTCGGCCTCGGGGCGCGGCGGAGCACGACGGCCGAAGCGGCGATCTGATGACCGGCGTCGAACTCGTCCTGACCGATACCCGGCTGTGGGCGCGCAGCGAGGCCACGCACTGGGACGGCCCGCCGTCGATCGTTCCCGCCAGCGACGGCGCGAGTTTCGTTGTGGGCGAGGCACTGCGGCCGCAGTATCCCGCGGTGTCGGTGGTCCGGCTCGCCGATGCCGACCGGATCGCGTTCCCTACGCTGCCGACGCTGGCCGATGCCTTCGCGGTGCTGTTCGGCGCGGTGCTCACCAACCTGCACCTGCCCGGCCCGTGTGAGCGGCTGACCGTACTCGCGCCCTCGGACTGGGGACGCCGACGCCGCGCCGCGGTTCAGGCCGCCGCCACGCGCCTGGTCGCCGATACCACCGTGGAACCGCTGGCGCTGCGGGCGGTCTCGCTCGGGGCCAGCACCGCGCAGCATCAGCGCATCGCGGTGCTGGAGGCGAATCCGCTGTCCACGACGGTGACCCTGGTCGGCCGTTCGGGAACGGACATCTGGATCGACGCCTGCGAGCACGAGCCGACCGTCGGCCTCGCCGACGGGCCGAACGGATTCGACGGCATCGGCGCGGTCGTGGCCCGCCTGCTCGCCGGGCAGACTCCGACATATCTGCTGGCGGTAGGCATTTCCGAGCCGGGTCTGCTGGAGGGCCTGCGCGCCGCGATCGCCGGGCAGTGCGGCTTCCCGGTCGACGTGCGCCCGATCGGTGGCGCCGAACTGATCCACGGCGCCCATCCCCCGGTCGCCGCCTCCGGTATGCCCTATCGTCCGGCGGCCGAGGCACAGCCCGACCGCGAGAGTTCGCTGCGGGAGTACGCCCTCGCCGCTCAGCCGCCGCAGCCGCGGCGCAACCGGTTCCTGCTCGCCGCCGCGGCGACCGTCGTGGTCGTGATCGCCGCCGCGGTGGGTGTGATCGTGCTACTGACGGGGTCGTCGGACGAGACGACGACCGCCGCGCAGTCCAGTGCCCCGCCCGCCCCGAAAGCCTCGGCGGCACCCAGCCCGCAGGTTTTCGGCCGGGTCCGCACCCAGATCCCCGCCGGTTGGCATATCGCCTCGCAGACCGACGCGCGCGTGGACCTCGCGCCGGACGGCGGTGCGCGCCAGCGCATCACGCTCACCCAGAAGCCCCTCGCTCCCGGAGCGACCGCCGACGACGTCGCCCACAGCCTGGAGTCCCAGATCCAGCGCCGCCCGCCGGGCACCGTGACCGAACTGCGCCGCGACCCCAGCTTCGGCGGCCGCCCCGGCCTCTCCTACGAGGAATACCCGCCCGACGGCACCACCGTCCGCTGGCAGGTCCTCGTCGACTCCGGCGTCCAGGTCAGCATCGGCTGCCAATACCCCTCGGGCAGCTGGCAACCCCTCGCCCCCACCTGCGAGCAGTTCGTCCACGACGCCCGCATCACCCCGCAATAGAGCGCGAGGCAATACGAGCAGCGTCCCCGCCCAGCGCGCGAGGTAGTGCAGGCAAGGTCCGAGGCAGGTGGGTAGGGCCGGGGCGGATCAGACTCGGAGGGTGAGGACGGTGATCTCGCTGGGGGCGAACAGGCGGAAGGGTGGGCCCCAGAAGCCGGTGCCGCGGCTGGTGTAGAGCTGGGTGCGGGTGCCGTGGCGGCTCAGGCCCGCCACGACGGGCTGGTCGAGGCGGACGAGGTAGCGGAAGGGCCAGATCTGGCCGCCGTGGGTGTGGCCCGAGACCTGGAGTGCCACATCGGCTTTCACCGCGTCCACGATCTGCTTCGGCTGGTGGGCGAGCAGGATCACCGGCACGTCCGGATCGGCCCCGCGCAATGCGGCGGGCAGGTCGGGGCCGTGCCCGTCCAGCGCGACGCCGGTCGGATCGTCGATACCCGCGATCACCAGCCGGTCGCCGCCCCTCTCCACGACCTCGTGCTGATTGCGCAGTGGCTGCCAGCCCAGTTCGGTCATGTAGTCGATCCAGCCGGGTGCATCGCCGAAGTACTCGTGGTTGCCCGTGATGTAGAACCGGCCCAGCGGGGCCTCGACCTTGCCGAGCGGCTCGACCTGCGCACGCCGCTTCGCTACCGACCCGTCCGCGAGATCACCCGCGTGACACGCGATATCGGGACGCAACTCGTTGACGATCTCGACCACCCGCCGCGACCACCCCAGCCGGTTCAACGCGGCGAAGTGGGTGTCGGTGACGACCACCAGCCGCAGGCCGTCCAGCGCGCGGCCGAGACCCGGAATGGTGATGTCGAGCGACCGCACCCGCGGGATCCGCCGGGCCTCGAACGTCGCCCAGCCCATCAGCGCGACCCACACGACCACCACCCCGGCCGCGACGATCCGCGACCGTGCGGGATCGTCCACGCCCGCGACGATCAGCCCGCCCCGCACCACGGCCCCGATCACCGACCAGGTGAACAGCATCCACGCGGCGCCGAGCAGCGTGTCCCCCACGACGACCGCCGCATCCGACTGCCGCGGCCCGTGCCCGAGGAACATCCCCGCGGGCAGGCTCAGGGCGGCGAGCACGAACACCGCCGACCCGGCCCAGAACAGCGGCCCCGAACTGGTGGCATAGACCAGCAACCACCACGGAACCCCGAACAGCAGGGCCGGGATCGCCAGAAATAGAGCCACACGCGGGATGTACTTCACTACGTCATCCTGTCGGCCGCGGGCCCGGCGCGCCACCCCGGCCGCCCGCTACCGACGGCGAGCCCCCCAAAACGACGGTGCCCGGCCGGAGCGTCCAGGTGCTATGTTGTCAACCGCTCGATTGCGTGCCTGTGCCCGGTCACGGTGGCTACGGCGCGGCCGCCGAGTTCCAACGGAGGGGAAGTATGCGGAGGACCACGGGACTCCTGGCGGCCGGGCTGCTGGCCGCGTCGTTGCTGGCCGGATGTGGTTCGGGCGGCGGCGCGGCGGTGCCGGCCGATCCGGTCATCGATATCAAGCAGTTGGATCTGGGTCCCTACAGCGGGCAGCCGCACGATATGGGGACACCCAAGAACAACGAGGCGGCCCGGATGATCGAGGCGGAGCGGCTGGGGAATTTCGTCCCGCTCCCGATGGATATCGATCCGGCGTTCGTCCATCCGGCGCCGTTCGCGTCCCTGGTCTTCGTGGATCCGAAGGATTCGCTGCTGAACAACATCATCAAGGTCGACACCAGCCGGTTCGCCGAGGATGCGCCCGATTTCATCAGCGGCTTCGCCAGTTATGCCCGCAACGATCCGTACAACGAGGGAATGGAGCTGGCCAACACCGTCATGCTCTTCCCCGACGAGCAGAAGGCCGCCAACGCGGCGGCGGCGCTGGAGCGCACCGACGCCGGCTTCAACGACCGCAACCAGCCCGTCTCGCTGCCGAAATACCCCGGCGTGCACGCCCATTGGGATCCGACCGTGCAGTCGATCGGATCGTGGTACGCAACCGGGCGGTACGTCGTCTACACCTGGATCTACGACCAGGCGAAGGCCTGGCTGAACAAGGTGGACCTCCCAGCACTGACAACACTGCTGCAGAAGAGCTTGGACGTCGTCGTCCCCTCGATCGCCAAGTTCACCCCGCACCCGCCCGACACACTCATGTCGCAGCCCATCGACGACGAGGCGATGCTGCGCCGGACCCTGATCCGGCCGAAGGAGGACACCGGCGGCGCCTGGCTGAACCCGCCCGGCGTCTACAACGCGCACTCGGCGCTGCACTTCAACTCCAATCCGGACGAGACGAAGAAGGTCTTCGAAGACAACGGCGTGGACAAATTCGCCGACTACGGCAACCAGCTGTTCCGGGCGCGCGACGCGGAATCCGCCAAGAAGGTCCGCGACGAATTCGGCGGCCCGACGAAGCACTTCCACACCGCCGAGTCCCCCGCCAACCTGCCGGTCGCGAAATGCCGCGAGTACCACGGGAAGGAGAAGCTGGCGGTCCGCTACTACTGCGCCGTGTCCTACGACCGCTACGCCGCACTGGCCTGGGGCAGCCAATTGCTCGACGCCCAGCAGCGGATCTCCGCGCAGTACGCGATGTTGGTGAATGCCGCATGATCACCTCGAACACGATCTCCAGGCACGGCATTCGCAGGGTCGCGGGCGTGCTCGCGACGGTCGGTCTCGTGGCCGCGCTGAGCGCCTGCAACGCGACCCTCACCGGTATCGCGCAGCCCGGCGAGGTCGATATCCGCAAGCTCGACGTGGGCTCGTACCCCATCGAACCGGTCGATATCTACGAGGACTACCGGCCCGGCTTCTACGCCATGGATTCCGTCGGCGCCATGCGGCTGGCCGATTATGTGGCGACCGCCGAAGACGTCGACCAGCGGTTCACCTATGCCGTGGACTCGTCCGACTTCAGCGCCGGCGCCCCCGACGGCCTGCTGGGCCGGGGCGATGCCGTGGAGACCATCCTCAAACGCAACAAGATGATGTTCGGCTTCAAATCGGAGGGCTCCGACCGGCCGACCTCGGTTCTCGACTTCACCTGGCCCGAGGTCAGCCGCACCACACCCGACGCGACGACCGTGAACCTGCTGGTCATGCAGTTTCCCGACGCCGACGCTGCGAAACGGACCGCCGGCGAACTCTACGACGCGGACTTCGAGGCGAACAAAGACAAGAACCAGCCGCTCGCGCTCCCGAAATATCAAGACGCGCGCGCCCATTGGCGGCCGGGCGGCACGGCCTCACGGGCGTTCCTGGCGCACGGCCTGTACGTGGCGGCCGTCGTCCTCACGGTCCCCAAGGCCGATCCGGCCACGCTCACCTCGCTGACCGAGGCGGCCTACAGCACCCAGGTGCCGATGCTGGATCAATTGAAGCCGCTCACCGACGAGGAAGCGCTGCATCTGCCCTGGGATCAGGACCACATTCTCAGCCGCACCCTGAATCCCAACGAGCTCAACAAACCCGGGCTCGGCTCCACCCCCGCGATCCTCGGCCGCCGCGGCATTCTGCAATTCATGCCCAACCGCACGCAGGCCCGAAAGACGTTCGAGGCCATCGGCGCCGACCGGTTCGCGATGACCGACGCGGCCCTGCTGGCACGGGGGAAGGACGAGGCGTCCGCGAAAAAGGCGGTGACCGAACCGCTTACGATCGCTCCGGTCGGCAAGCCCGCGGATGCGCCGCCGAACGTTCCGGATTCGGTGTGCATGGAGAACAGCACCGCCGGACAGGCCTCGCGGACGAAGGCCAAGCGCTTCACCTGCATCGTCGCGTATCGCCAGTACGTCAGCTATCTGTCGGCCGATCAGCTGCTGGACGCGCACCAGCGCACGGCCGCGCAATACGCGCTGCTCGCGAACAGTCAGTGGCAGCCGTGACTCGACCCGTACCGGCACGGCACAGTAGGCTCCGCCTGAGCAGGATCGGCCCCACCGCGCGACCAGGAGTTTGTTTCAGATGGCGATGAGTCCCGGCACGATCGTCGGTGGGTACCGGATCGAGCGTGTACTCGGCGCGGGCGGTATGGGCACCGTCTATCTGGGCAAACACCCGAGCCTGCCGCGCATGGACGCCATCAAGGTGCTCGGCGGCGAGCTGTCGAGTAATGCCGAATTCCGCGGTCGCTTCGAGCGCGAGGCCAATCTCGCTGCGGGCCTTGATCATCCGAATATCGTCTCGGTCTACAACCGCGGCGAGGAACACGGCCAGCTGTGGATCGCCATGCAGTACGTCGAGGGCACCGACGCCTCGGCCGAACTCGCCCGCGACCCGCACGCCATGACCCCGCTGCGCGCGCTACGCATCGTCACCGAGGTCGGCAAGGGCCTGGACTACGCGCACCGGCGCGGCCTGCTGCACCGCGACGTGAAACCCGCCAACTTCCTGCTCTCCCGCGACGACGAGGAAGAACGGGTCCTGCTCACGGATTTCGGCGTCGCCAAATCCACCGACGACGCCACCGAACTCACCCAGACCGGCAGCTTCGTGGCCACCATCGCCTACGCCCCGCCGGAACAGTTGCAGGGCATGCAGGTCGACCACCGCGGCGACATCTACAGCCTCGCCTGCGCCCTCTACAAACTGGTGACGAACCAGAATCCCTATCCGGCAACGCAACCCGCCATGGTCATGATGGGGCATCTCTACGAGCCCCCGCCCCGCGCGACGGCCGTCAACCCGAACCTGCCGAACGCCCTGGACCACATCTTCGCCCGCGCCATGGCGAAGAACCCCGCCGAACGATTCAACACCTGCCGGGAATTCACCGACGCCGCGGCCAACGCCCTGATGCCCGGCCACAATCCGGTCCACTCCAACACCTCCCCCACCTACCCCATCCAGGTCCCCGACTCCCGCCCCCGCACCGATCCGCGCGTGGCCCTCTCGGCCCCCGGCCGCCCCGACTTCGACGTCTCCTCCCTGACCAAAGAGCCCCCGAACCCGCGCAAGAAGTGGATTCTCGGCGGCAGCGCGGCAGCGGTAGTCGTCGCCCTCGCCGCCGGCCTCGGCATCTGGGCCACCCAGAGCGGAGGCGGCGGAACCACCACAACCACAACAACAGCCGCCACCCCCACCGCCATCGCCACAGTCGCCGACGCCCGCAAGGCGAACCCCGCATTCGAGGGCAAGACCGTCACCATGGTCGACGTCACCGGCAGCGAATACGGGAAGTTCGGGATCTACCTCAGCGGCACCACGCAGACGCAGTTCCTGGAAGGCCTCGGTTTCGTCTACAACCTGAGCTACGCCAAGAACGGCGACGAGACCTCGCCCCGCCCGGCGCCCGACAGTTACCCGAGGTTGTCGGCGCCCTCCGACAGCTACATCCTCGCCGTGCGCAGTGACGAGAAAGCAGGCGGCGGCGGACTCATCGGATTGCCGTACGAGATCACACAATCCCGCGCCACCGTGATCCCCATCGATGAACCAGCGGTGGTCGCGGCCATCCGCAACTGGTCGCCGAACTCCGAGAAGACACTGCTGGACAAGCTGATTCCGGTACTGCACACCCGGATCAAGTAGTGCTGGGCGGCGTCCCGGGCGAACGCCTGAAGTAGGATTCCGCTCGTACTACACGAGAGGGGGGTGCGTGAAGCTCACCGTACACATTTCCGCGACAGGGGTGGGGGGAATTCGACCGTGCACAGTCTGATCAAGAGCCTGACCGCATTGTGCGTCGCTACCGCTATTGCATCGACAGCAGCGTGTGGTTCGGACTCCCCCGATACCTCGGGGACCGACCCATCCGTCGACCTCACCAAGCTGGATACCGGCCCTTACGCCACGACGCCGCGTCGCATCGACAACGCGCAGAACATGGTAGTGGCCCGATACATGGAAGCTGAGCGGCTGGGAAATATCATGCCGCTCCCCACGGAGGTCGACCCCGCCCTGAAATACGGCGATCCGAGCGGGACACACGCGTTTCTCGGCGCGGGCAAGGAGACGCACTCGAGTCAAATGTTCCGATGGCTGCGCAGCGATAATTTCGACGAGGCTGCACAGAATTACGTCGCAGGATATTCGACCATCGGACTTTCGAACAAGATTCTGAATCTTTCCTACGAACTGGTGAACTCGGTTCTGATCTTCTCGGACGAGGATTCTGCGCGCGCCGCTGCCGGAAAGCTCTCCGAAGCTGGCTATTACATGGATGGGCAAGTAGATCCGGGAAGACTCGAAAAATACCCCGACGCGATCGTACGCCAGCAGGCGAAGGATCAAACCCTGTTCTCGTGGCTCGCTACCGGGAAGTACGTCATCGTCACGATCGTGCAGCACCACGAGAACAAGCAGCTCGATGTTTCCGATTTTCCGTTCATGTCCGCTCTTGCCGAGAAGACGGTCGCGGCGACGATACCGGCCCTCGAGAAGTTCGTGCCGACGCCACCGGACAAACTCATGACGGTACCTATCGACCCGGAAAATATGCGCGGTCGAACGGTACGAAGGCCGGAAGGCGATTCTTTCACCAATGTTCCGGGAACCTACACGGTGCACGGCGCCCTGGACTTTGCGGATGACATCGAAGAAGCTCGGCGGCTCTACGAGGAGGCGGGCGTCGACCTCGTGACTTTCGACGGAGCGGACCTGTACCGCACGAAGGGGCCCGCCGCGGCCGCGAAGTTGTTCGAAGCCACGACCCAACCGGACCGCTTCTCGAGGCATGCGCCCTCGCCTGCCGGGCTTCCGAACGCCTTGTGCTTCGAGTTCAAGGGTCCGAAAGGCCGTGGCCTCGTCCGGTACAACTGCCAGATCCATTACGACCGTTTCGCCGCGCAGGCTTCCTCGAGCCAGCTGCAGGACGCTCAGCAGAAGATCTCGGCCCAATATGCAATTCTTGCCAATAGCAAGTAGGCGGCAATGACTACCAAGACCTGTAAATTTTCCCATTCTCTCATCGGACTGACAGCTGCGCTGACACTCGTCGGCTGCGCCACCGTGACGGGAAACAGTAAACCCGCCGAAATCGATGTCCGGAAGCTCGACACCGGAAGCTACAGCACCGAGCCCAATGACCTCCGGTACGACTACACTCCGACGCTGGAAGGAAACAAGGCCGAAGCCATCTTCCGCTTGGCAGACGTTGTCGCACCAGGGCCGGAAATCGATCCGAAACTGAATTACGGCGCCGGAGCGACGGAGATCCGGCTTCCACAGGACGCTGTGAAGAGCAAATATCTCGAGAATTTCTCGCCGGTACTGCTCACGCATCAGATGCTGTACGGGCTGACGATCGCAAGCAGCGACAAGCCGTCGGAAACAGGGTCCACAGACGGTGATACCTACGTCGAAGTCACGATATTTCAATTCCCGGACGAGAAAAACGCCGCCGACGCCGCGCGCGAGTACGAGACAGCGGATTTCGATATCGCGAAAGACCAGAACCAGCCGGTGACGCTGGCAAAGTACCCGCAGGCTCTTTCACATTGGCGACCAGGTATCCGGACCCTTGGTGCACGAATGGCACGGGGCTCCTACCTGGTCAACCTCTTCGTGCGTACCCCGAAAGACAATCTGTCGGATCTGACAGCGTTGGCCGAGCGAGCCTACGATGTACAACTGCCTTTGCTGGACACGTTGAAACCACTCTCGAAGAGAGAAATTCTTCACCTGTCCAAAGATCCACTGGGAATAATGCGGAAGACGCTACATCCGGAGGATTACTTCACTTCGTCGATTATCAACGACATGGCCATCGGACCGCGGGGATTCGTGAACCTCGTCGGCATGGACAAAAAGGGCGCGAAGTCGATGCTGGACCGCGCCGGAGTCGACGCCATCGGAGTAGTCAACAGGGTGAGCATCGCCTACCGGGCCCGAGACGAGGAAGCGGCAAAAGGTCTGATCCAACAGACACGCGACAGCACGGCGAAACGCCCCGTCGACCCCCCACCGGGCATTCCCAACAGCTCGTGCACGGAAGATACCAACACCTCGGTGTCCTACAACCGCTACGCGTGCCTGGTGCGATACGACCGGTATGTGGCCAAGATTTCGAGTGGGCAGTTGATGGATGCATATCAGCGCAGCGCCGCACAATTCGCGCTCTTCGCGAACAGCAGCTGGTAAAAATACATCGGCCGCATTTCCCTTGGCGGGAAATGCGGCCGATGTGTCGTCGTTCTCAGCCGCCGATGATTTTGGCGGCAAGACCGTCGGCACTCTGCATGGCCTCGCCGGCACTCACGGTCGTGGTGCCGAGCTTGCCGAGGGTCAGCGACAGCTCCGCAGACTGGCCCTGCCACCTGGTCTGAACCGCGTTGAACGCCTCATTACCCTGACCACCCTGCCAGTGCGAGGTGATGAAGGTCTGAAATTCCTTCTCCATGTCTTCCAGGAGAGAGGTGATGTTCTTCGCGGTGGTGTGCAGGCCGGTACCTACGTCGTTGATCGAACCGAAATCGTAGGAAATTTCACCAAAGTCGCCCATTGTTTACTCCAGAAGTATTGTTGGATTCGGATCAGAATTAGGTGCCCATGTTGAGGCTGGGAGCAGGCGCGCCGCCGGGCAGCGAGCCGTTCACAGCCTTCAACTGGGAGATCTGATCTTCTTCGGTGCTGCCGAACTGCTTGGTGACCTGCTCCAGGTTGGTGGCATTGCTCATCAGCGTTTCGTTCATCGCGTTGGCGGCGCGGAGAAACTCCTGGAATGTCTGCTTGAACATCTGGCCGGCCCCACCTTTGAATGCCGGGCCGTCCAGTGTGCTCGCGCTGGACTCAGCGCCAGTCACCAACCTGCTGATCTCGTCATGCTTCGTCTGCATCGTGTCCTTGAACCGGACGAATGCAGCATGATCGGCTGACAACCCCATCTGGGTAGCTCCTTCAGTCGGTCACCACGGTGCGCAGTGACTGTGATGGTCCTTCAATCTGTTTGGACGCACGAGTGGCGTCACCGGTTCCATGTCGGCCCCCTGCTTGTGGGTAGGCACGGCAATCGACCGTACGACCCGGGCATATGCAGATTCGCTGGTATCCCACCTCCCCCTTCTCACCGACACTGCACGCTCGCCCGCGAACCTCGTCGGCGCTAAGGTACCACCGAAGTTCGCAGCTACGTAAGGCCTTCGAACAGCACGTTCGGTACAGCCGCGGCTCCTCGTACCGTCCCCTGGCGCACAAGCGAACTCGGCCCGGAACGAGGTTTCACAGTGTACCGCCCCGGTCATGGCGCCGCGCTCCATGCGGTTTGGACCAGCGCGGCCCCCGACCGCGTGATCATGGTGCCACGGCCGGGCGGCATCTCGCTCGGCCGGATATTGCCGAGCAGCATGCCCTCGTCGCGGTTACCGCTCATGATCAGGCCCGTTGTGCCGACATCCTTCATGCGGGAGATCAGCGGCTCGTACATCGCGCGCGAGGCGCCGCCGGAGCGGCGGGCGATGATCAGGTGGAATCCGATGTCCTTGGCGTGGGCCAGGTATTCGGTGAGCACGCCCAGCGGATTACCGCTCGAGGTGACGACCAAGTCGTAGTCGTCCACGACGACATAGATTTCCGGACCGGTCCACCACGACCGCTGCCGCAATTGCTCCTGGGTAACGTCCGGACCGGGCATGCGCTGGCGAAGAATTCCGACCAGCTCGGCCATCATCTGCTCGAGCCGCTCCTGCAACGGCGCGTACCCCGCGAGGTGCATGCTGTCGACGACGCCCAGCAAGGTGCGGCGATAGTCGGCGATGATCAGCTTGGCCTGCGCCGGGGTGTTGGAGTCGACGATTCCGCGGATCACGCTCCGCATGAGGTTCGTCTTGCCGCATTCGGTATCGCCGAACACCAGGAAGTGCGGCTGCTCGTTCATGTTGAGATACACCGGCGCGAGCTCGGATTCGTTGAGCCCGATCGGGATCTGCAGGTTGGGACCCCGCGTATCCAGGCCGTTCGGCCAGCCGCCGAGGTGCTGCAGCAGATCGTCGCGGCTGAAGGTGTCGGGCAGCATGCGGACCGTGGGGGCCGGGCGGCCCGGGGTCTGCTGGGCCAGGCGGGCGACGGCGTCGGCCACGCCCGTGCCGAGCGTTTCGGGGTTGGAATCGCCGTCGACGCGGGGCAGGGCGGTGAGCATGTGGAGGGCGTCGGGGGTCATACCGCGGCCCGGGCGGCCCTGGGGCACCAGGGCGGCGACGCGGCGGCCCAGGTCGGAGTCCATCGGGTCGCCGAGGCGCAGTTCGATGCGGGTGCCGATCTGGTCCTTGAGGGCCGGGCGGGCCTCGGCCCAGCGGTTCAGCGCGATCACGATGTGCACGCCGTACGAGAGGCCCTGTGCGGCAAGGTTGTTGATCTGTTGCTCGAGGACGTCGAAGTCCTGGCGGATGGACATGAAGCCGTCGATCACCAGGAATACGTCGCCGAAGGGGTCCTCGTGGACACCGGCCGCGGCGGGGCTGGACGACGGCTCGGTGGCGCGCAGCCGCCGGAACTCCGCCATGGACTCGACGCCCAGCTGGCGGAAGCGCAGCTCGCGCTGCCGGACGATCGTGGTGACCTCGGAGAGGGTGCGGCGCACCTTGTCCACGTCCAGGCGGCCCGACACCGAACCGACGTGCGGCAGGCCCTCGAGGCCGGCCAGGGTGCCGCCACCGAAATCGAGGCAGTAGAACTGCACCTGCTCCGCGGTGTGGGTCAGCGCCATCGCCATGATGAGCGAGCGCAGCGCCGTCGACTTACCGGACTGCGGGCCACCGACGATGGCGACATTGCCGCGCGCGCCGGACAGGTCGACGATCAGCGGGTCGCGGCGCTGGTCGTACGGGCGGTCGACGATGCCGATGGGCGCCCGCAGCGAGGCGGCCGCGTTGTACTCGCCGGTGAGGATCGACCGCGGCAGCAGCTGATCCAGCGTCGGGGCCTCCTCGAGCGGCGGCAGCCAGATCTCGTGCGCCTGACGGCCGTGACCGCGAATGCGGGAGACCAGCATGTCGAGGTTGGACATCTTCTCGGCGGCCTCGTCCTTGGACTCCTCGGCCATGGTCGGCTCCGGCGGGAGCGGAATGCGGTCGCTGTTGCGGAAATCCACGTGGCCGGCGGTGAACAGCCGGGCGTTGATATCGATCTCGCCGCCCGCGATACCGGCCTGGGTGACCTCGCGCTGCGCGCCGCCGCCGACGTACGTTCCGGACACATACGAGGCCTGGAAGCGCCGGATCTCGCCGTCGCCGGATTTCAGGTAGCCGCCACCCGGGCTGTTCGGCAGGTTGTAGGCGTCGGGGACCCCCAGGACCTGGCGAGACTCGTTGGCGGAGAAGGTCTTCAGGCCGATGCGGTAGGACAGGTGCGATTCGAGGCCCTTGAGCTTGCCCTCTTCCAGGCGCTGCGAGGCCAGCAGCAGGTGCACGTGCAGCGAGCGGCCGAGGCGGCCGATCATGACGAACAGTTCCGCGAAATCCGGGTGCTGGGTGAGGAGTTCGGAGAACTCGTCGAGCACCACGAACAGCGCGGGCAGCGGGTCCAGGTCGGCGCCGGCGGCGCGGGCCTTCTCGTACTCGCCGACGTTGGCGAAGTTGCCGGCCGCGCGCAACACCTCCTGGCGGCGGTTCATCTCACCGGCCAGGGCGTCCTTCATACGGCCGACGAGGTCGGCCTCCTCCTCCAGGTTGGTGATGACCGCCGCGACGTGCGGGACACCCTCCAGACCGAGGAAGGTCGCGCCGCCCTTGAAGTCGACCAGGACCAGGTTCAGCTGGTCGGGCGAATGCGTCGCCAGCTGCGAAAGCACCAGTGTGCGAAGGAATTCCGATTTACCGGAACCGGTGGCGCCGATGCACAGGCCGTGCGGGCCCATGCCGTTCTCGGCGGCCTCCTTGATGTCGAGGTACACCGGCAGGCCGTCGGCGCCGACGCCGAACGGGACGCGCAGGCGCTCGCGGCCGTAGCGGGGCTTCCAGGCGTGCTGCGGGTTGAAGGTGCCGATATCGCCGAGGCCCACCAGCTGCGACCAGGAGGAGATGACCTCGCTGCTCTCCTCGGCGACCGTCTCGGCGCCGCGCTGCACCGCGACCCGGAACGGGGCCAGGCGGCGCGCCACCTGCTCGGCCTGCCGGGCGCTGATGCGGTCGATCAGCGCGAAGCGCTCCATATTGCCGGTGGCGCCGCGGCCGACGCACTCGCCGTTCTCCACGACCATCTGGATGCCGCGCGACACCGCAAGGCGCGGAGCGTAATTGCAGAGGTCGATGATCGTGACGCCCTCGAAGCCGGACTCCCGCAGGCTGTCCTCCTCGGCCTCGAGCAGGCCGCCGTCGACCACGATGACGATATGCACCAGGTTCTGGTTGGCGGGCTGGTTGCGCGAGTACCGAACCCGGTTGTGCAGCAACGGGCTCAGCCCCTGCGCCATCTCCCGGATCGAGCCGAAGACCATGCGCTCGGTGCCGACGCCGTCCTGCGATTCCGGATGCTGGGTGTGCGGGAGCCATTTGGTCCACTCCCACTCGCGCACCGTGTCGGCGCCGCACACCACCGCGAGCAGGACCTGGTCCGGCGCCTGGAACATGCACAGCTGCAACAACATCGCGCGCGTCATGTCCCGGGCCTCGGCGCGGTCGCCGTTCAGCTGGATGGTGGCGAAGCCCTTCACCGCGATGGCGGTGGGCAGGTCGGGGACGGTGGAGTGGGTGCGCACGAACCGGCGCAGCGAGACCGCGGCGATCGGCTCCAACTCCTCGACCGGGCCGGTCTCCGGGGAGACCAGGCGCGTCGCCAGGCGCTGCCCGCCCAGGCCGATGCGCGCGTGGCAGAAGTCCTTGTCACCCGGGCGGCGCTCCCACATGCGGCTGGTGCCGGCGAGCATCCAGATCAGCGCGGGCTCCGGATGGCTCCACTCCACGGCCTCGCGCTGCTGCTGGGCGGTGTCGTCGACATCGTTGCGGACCTGGTCGAGATAGCGCAGGTAGTCCTTGCGGTCCTCGTTGGCCTCGGCCGCCTTCTGGCCCTTCCCGCCCTGGCCGGCGAACATGCCGACCATCGAGAAGACCATCATCATCGGGAACATCATGCTCATCGGGTTGGAGGCGATGCCCCCGCCCTGCGTGAACAGCAGGGCCATCATCCCCACCATGCCGACGATCATCACGACGGGCATGAGTTTCTGGAGCAGGCTGCCCGGTACCGCGCGTGGGATCTCCGGCGGCGGCTGCAGCGTGACCTCGCCCCCCGGAGACCGCGGAACCTCCCGGCGTTGACGGCGTTGGAACCGGACTGTGCTCATCGACGGAAGATCCCCCTTCGCGGCAGTGCTAGCGGCCTCAGTGTAGAGGGCACTGCCGACATGACGTACAGTTCGAGGGCATTCTGCACGGGCCGGCCGCGCGACCGCAAACCGGGGAGGATGCGGAAACCCGAGGTAGAGACGGAGTTGGGGGAAGCGTGACGCACGCGCGACTGGAACATGTCGAGGAAGATTCGAGCCGCGGGATCGTCCGGGCACCCGATCTGGCCCGAGTAACCATCCTGGCCAAGCATACCCAAGTGGATATGGCCATTCCCGTCGACGTACCGGTCGCCCTGGTCATTCCCAGCGTCGTCGATATGGTGGCACAACACAGCCGCCACAACGATTTCGACAATTCCGGTGAACAATTCCAGCCCGCCGAATGGGTGCTGGCGCGCGTCGGCCAGCCGCCGTTCTCCAATTCGCTGAGCCTCGGCGAGCAAGGCGTGCGCGACGGCGAGCTGCTGATGCTGGAGAGCGCCGACCACGTCGCGCCGACACCGCTGTTCGACGACATCATGTACAACGTCGCGATCGCCGACGCCGACCACTTCCGTGCCTGGTCACCGGCGGTCGCGCGGATCACCGGCTCCGTGATCGCGGTGCTGACCATGCTGGTCGGCTGCGCCGGACTGCTCGCGGCGCCGGATGCGTTGTCCGGCTACGTCACCGGGTCCATCGCCGCCTTCATCGCCATCCTGCTGGTCGTCGCCGCGACCGTGCTCAGCCGCATGTACGGCGACCGGCCGACGGCATTGATCCTCGGCGGCTGCGCGCTGCCGGCCGCATTCACCGCGGGCATGCTGCTGGTACCCGACCACTACGGCTGGGCGAATTTCCTGCTCGGATCGGTCCTCGTCGGCGCGACCGCGGTGCTGACCTGGCGGGTCAGCGGGGTCGGGCTGGCGCTGTTCATCGGCGCGACCACGCTGGCGGTCTTCGCCGTTCCCGCGGCCCTGGTCGGGCTGCTGACCTCGCAGCCGGTCAAGGCCATCGGCGCGGTCGCCGCGGCGCTCGCCCTGGGCACCCTGTCGCTGTCGCCACGGGTGTCGATGCTGCTTGCCAAGCTGCCGCTGCCGCCGGTGCCCTCGCCCGGCACGCCGATCGACCCCACCGAGGAAGATCCCGACGACCACCGCGCGCTGCCCAGCATGGACGTCCTGCGCGCGAAGTCCGAACGCGCGCGGATGTATCTGGCCGGCCTGGTCGCCGCGACCACCGTGGTGACCGTGGTCGGCGCGCTGGCCGGGACGGACCCGACCGCCGACAACCCGTTCTGGCCGGGAGTCGCTCTGGCACTGGTGAGTTCGGTGGTGCTGATGTTCCGCAGCCGCACCTATGCCGGGGCCGAGCAGGCCGTGGTGCTGATCTCCGGCGGTGCGGTGATCCTGCTGTCCATGATGGTGGCCGCCGCGCTGAAGATGGACCAGCCGCTGGCCGTCTTCGGGGCCGCGATGGTGATGCTGATCGGCGCGCTGATCCTGGGCCTCATCGTGCCCAACCAGTCCGCCACGCCGCCCATGCGCCGCGCCGTGGAACTCCTGGAGTACGCCTTTGTGGCCGCGGTGCTGCCACTGGTGTTCTGGGTCGCGGAGCTGTACTCGCTGATCCGCTCGCTCTGACCGCGATGGGACCGAAGATGTTCGGGCACAGCGTGATTCGTACCGTCGTCGCGACGGCGGTACTGGGATCGAGCGTATCGATCGGGGCGGGATCGGCATTCGCGGAGAAGCCCGTGGTGCCGCCGGGCGCGGCGCCGCCGGCGGGTAACGCGGCGCCACCGGGCGCGACCGAACGCGGCTCCAACTCCGTCTGCCCGATCGGCACCGCGTGGGGCGGCGACGGGCCGACCATCCCGACTCCGCAACGCGCACTGGATCTTCCGCACGCCTGGCAGTTCTCGAAGGGCGCGGGACAGCTGGTCGCCGTCATCGACACCGGCGTGGCGCGGCATCCGCGGCTGCCCGGGCTCATCGCCGGCGGCGACTACGTCAGCACCACCGACGGCACGGAGGATTGCGACTCGCACGGCACGGTCGTGGCCGGAATCATCGGGGCCAGCGAGGAACCGGGCCAGGGCTTCTCGGGCGTGGCGCCGGAGGCGCAGATCCTCACCATCCGCCAGCTCAGCTCGCAGTACCAGGAGAAGGGCAAGTCCAAGGACCAGGCGCCGGACGCCATGCCGGAGGGCTACGGCACCACCGGCACACTGGCCTCCGCGGTACGCCGGGCGGCGGATATGGGCGCCTCGGTCATCAATGTCTCGGAGGTGGCCTGCAAGTCGAAGGTCGAGGACACCGAGCTGGGCGCCGCGGTGCGCTACGCGGCGATCGAGAAGAACGTCGTCGTGGTGGCCGCCGCGGGCAACAACGACAAGTGCAAGGGCACCAATCCGGTTCAGGATCCGCTGGATCCGGCCGCCGATCCGTGGAGCAAGGTCGATATGGAGGTGTCGCCCGCGCGCTACGACGATTACGTCCTGTCGGTCGGATCGATCGATCAGAACGGGCAGCCGTCGAAGTTCACCGTGCCGGGGCCGTGGCTCGGGGTGGCGGCGCCGGGCGAGAACATCGTCTCGCTCGACGTGCATTTCGCCGAGGCCGGGAGCAAGGGCGTCATCAGCGGCACGGTGAGCCCGCAGCAGCAGGGACAGCAGTCCCCGCTGGCGGGCACCAGTTTCGCCGCACCGTACGTCTCCGGCGTGGCCGCCCTGGTCCGGGCGCGATTCCCCGAACTCAGCGCCCTCGACGTCATCAAGCGCATCGAGGCCACCGCGCACGCCCCGGCCGAGGGCTGGAACCCCTACCTCGGATACGGCGCCGTCGACCCCGTCGCGGCCCTCACCGCCGAGGTGCCGGACCAGTTGCCGCCCAAGCGCCCCAGCCCGCCGACGAACGTGCAGCTCGCGGTGCCGAAAGCGCCGCCCGCACCGGACAACACCGCGCGCAACGTCGCCCTGATCGGCACCGGCGTGATCGGCCTGCTCCTGGTACTCGGCTACCTCGCCTCGTTCCCGATCCGCCGCCGCTTCGGCGTCCGCGAGGACTGAGGCCTACCTCCGCGTTCGCCCCGCCACTGTCCTCCGGGCGTCAGTCGAAGCGCCAGCGGGTCGCGCCGAAGGGCTCGACGGTGGCGAGAGCCGTTGCGGCGCTGGGGTTCACGCGGTAGACGTGCCACGGCGGGCGGCCCGCCGACTGGGCGCTGTATTCGGCTGTGAGTGCCAGGCCGGTGTCGTCGACGCGGGCGGGCCAGCCTCCGGCGGCCCAGCGCGCGGCCATATCGGCCACCGTCGCGGGATCGGTGACCAGTTCGGCGGAACCCTCCACCACCACGTCGAACTCCCGGACGGCCAGGCTGACGGCGCAGCGTGGATCGCGAGCGATATTGCGGCCCTTGCGCGTTCGCATGCCGGTCTCGAACCAGAAGGTGCCGTCCACCCACAGCGCGCCGATACCGGTCACGTGCGGGCTACCGTCCGGGTTGAGGGTGGTGAGCCAGCAGGTGTGGCGGTCGGGCCCGCCGCCGCCCGGCTCCTGCTCGACTCCCGCGTCGAGCCGGGCCAGCACCTCGGACCAGCTCATCGCCTCCGTGTCGTACTGTTCGGCGAGGTTGATCGTCTCCATACCGGTACCGACTGCGCGTCCGCGGCGGACTCATCGGTACTGCCGACGATCAGTTCTGCGCCGTGGCGCCCTGCTGATCCTGCTTCGACTTGACCAGCTGCTTGGCCGGATTCGGGTCGGGGGCCACGCCGTCGTGGGCGACCATGGCCTCCTGACGGCCGAGGCCGGGACCGCCCGCGAGCAGGCCGACGATCGGCCAGGGGGCCGGTTCCGGCTTGGCCTTCTCGCTGTCCATGCCGAGCGCCTTGGCCGCCGCGGAATCCTTGATGCCGTACCGGACGCCGGTGTCGGCGATGAAGAACTGGCTGTCGCGGCGCTGGCTGTCCGGCTCGATGCCGGTGGTCTGCACGAAGAATCCGGAGCCGGGCGTGGAGTGGAAGGCGTCGACGTTCGGGCCCGAACCGTCGGCCTGGGCCAGCGGCGTCGACTGCGCGTTGTCCGGCAGCGGCAGCGCGTGGCCCGTCAGCACCGACAGCTCGGCGTGCCGGGTGCCGTCGGCCTTGTCCCCCATGCCCGCCGTCGGCTTCCAGGACAGGCAGCCGACCGGCTGATCCTTCGGGTCCACGATGGTCGGCGCGGTATCCGGATACTTCGACACCGGCAGCGTATTCGTCATCGACGCGCTGCTGCGGTCGTGCGGGGTGATCTCGGCGCTACGCGACGCGGCGGTCGGATTGGCGTTGCGGACGATCTCCGCGGTCAGCGGCGAGACCGGCTGCAGGCCCTCGTGCAGCACCACGAAGTACTGATCCTCGGTGCTGAGCCGCACCACGTCGCCGACGCGGTGGTCACCGACCGGGTTCACGGGCAGGCCGCCCGGATCGTCGATCCGCGGCGGAACGATCGGCAGCACTTCGGGAATGGCGTTGAGGAAGCCCTCGCTGACCGGGCGCGGCGTCATGCCGCGGATCTTCAGCGCGTCGGTGACGTAGCGGTCGGTCATGTCGACCCGGGCGCGCTGGTTGTCGTAGATCAGATAGGTGTCGTCGCGGCCGCGTACCAGCAGCGCCTTGTCGTGGCCCAGCACGCCGGCCTTCGCGCCCAGCGCCGGATCGCCGGCCAGCACCGTCGTGCTCAGGTCGCGGCTGCCGTCGTTCTTCAGCTCGTCACAGATGGTCCAGGTGCGGCCCTTGCCGCTGGAGTCGAAGTTCATCGAGGCGGGCGCGCCCGGGATGCCGATGAGGGTGCCGCGCGGCTTCTTCGCGAGCTCGGTTTCCTTGATGGACACCGGTTTTGCCGGTTCGCCGACCGCCAGCCGCGCCGAGGCGAGGTTCAGTGCCGGATGGACGACGCCGTCGATCACCGCGTACACCGCGCCGGTGTCCTTGCCGACGAGGATCTTGTTGTCCCCGATCGCACCCTGCGGGCGCAGCAGCGCGAGGACACCGCAGCCCGCCAGGGCGACCAAGCCCAGGACCAGACCCGCCGCGTAGGCGCGCGACTGGGAACGCATCGGATCGTGCAACATGCGCACGTCCCGGCGGACCAGGGCATGTTCCATCCGCCGCACCAGGAAGCGGTAACCGCTCACCTGCCAGCGCGTAGTGGGTCTTGAAGGCATAAGTACTCCCCCGAACAGTGCTCACGTTCGCTGAACACAGTACAGTTCAGCGGGACTGAAGTTGAGGTCGGCCGCCGAAATGGCCGACACCGGGTACCTGGGGGACGACGATGGCCGAACCGAGCGGGGCGAGCAACCGACCGCTGCTGGGACGAATCTCGCTGCCGAATCTGATCGCGGCACAGGTGTTCGGGCTCGTGGTCGGGGTGGGCGTACTGGTCGCTCGCATGCAGTGGTGGATCGCGCTGGCCGCGGCCGTGGTGGCCGGGCTCCTGCTGCTGATCTCGTTCGGCAAGCGGACGGTGGCGGACTGGATCGCGACGAACTGGCGGTACCGGACCCGGCGCGGCTACCGGCTCGGCGATACGGTCGACTTCCGCGGTCCCGACGGGCGCTCGCTCGGGTTGTATTGGGAGGGCAGCCGAGTGGTGGCGGTCGTCGAGGTGCTGCCGCCCCGGGGCGGGCTGACCCGCATCGCCCGCAATACGGTGCACGCCTCGCATCTGCTGCCGCTGCCCGAACTGGCCCAGTGCCTCAACCAGCACGACATCCTGCTCAGCGGCATCGACATCATCAGCCACGGCCACCGCAGCCGCTCCGGCACGCCGGCCGGCCCCATCTACGAATCGCTGCTCGGCCCGCTGCCCGCGACCGCGCATCGCACCGTGTGGCTGGCGATCAGCTTCGACACGCTGGCCTGCCCGGACGCCGCCGACCGCCGCGGCGGGGGCACCGAGGGCGCGTGCCGCGCGGTGACCATCGCGACGCAGCGCATCGTGCGCGCGCTCGAGGACGCCGACTGCGCGTCCCGCGTGCTCACCGCGCCCGAGATCCGCAAGGCGGTCATGCAGATCACCGCCAACGTCGATCCGCGCACGCTCACCCATAAATGGCGCTACGCCGAACTCGGCAACGGCGTGAACATCGGCGCCGCGGTCGATCCCAAACAGCTGGGCTCCGAACTGCTGTCGCAGCTGTGGGTCGATCCCTCGCGCGGCACCACGGTCTCCGTGCGGCTGCGGCCGGGCAGTTCCGCGGACACGGTGAACATCGGCGCGGCCTGGCGCCTGACCGCTCGCGAGCTACCCGAGAAGCGGCGCCGCAAGGGCATGGTCTCGCTGAACGGACGGCATCGGCAGAGCCTGCTCGCGCACCTGCCGCTCGGCATCCCCGAGGTGGACGACACGGTGCCGGTGAGCGAGTTCCCGATCGATGTGGTCGGGGCGCTGCACCTGCCGTCCTCGGGCTGCGGTCAGCTGATCGGCTCCGACGACGAGGGCAACGGTGTCGCGATCCGCCTTGTCGGACAGGGCATTTCGACCGTCTACGTGGCGGGTGAGCTGTATCTGGCGCAGCAGCTGGTGTTCCGGGCGCTGGCCGTCGGCGAGCGCATCCTGATCCGCACCGACCGCCCGCACGCCTGGGAGCAGCTGGTCACCACCATCGGCAATCCCGAGCGGCTGACCATCGCCGTCGAAACCCACCAGAGCGACGCGAATTTCACCGCCGCCGTGGTCGACGGCGTCCTGGCGCCGGCGCCGCACGCCGGTGTCACCACGATCTACGTGACCGGCGACCCGATGGGCTGGCCCGCCACCCGCCCGGATCTGCAGATCCACCAGCCCGGCGCGATCGGCAACCACGTCATCCTGCGCACGCCGACCACCCAGGTCGACCTGACGCTGGTGTCGATCCCCCGCGAGACCACCTATATCGGTCAGCCGCGCGGCCGTCGAACCATGGCGAACCAGTAGCACGTCCGGTACGGACGCGATTCCGCCGGCCCGGGCGACCGGGCCGCGTCCCCGCGATACCTGTCCGGTCCGGAGACGCGTCAGCCCGGATACGGGTCGGTGGCGCGGGCGGTGCGGAGATGACGGCCCCACCAGGCCAGCTGGCGGAGCAGGCGCTGGGCGGCATCGGTGGCGGCGCCGTCCGCAGTCGCGCCGTCGGCGTCGAATTGTCGTTTGGCCTCGTGGAAGCTGACCGATTCACGGATGGACACCATATGGATCTCGGCGACGACCTGCCGCAGCTGCTCGATCGCGCGCAGACCGCCCGACAGTCCGCCGTAGCCGACGAAACCGATGGGCTTCCCGCGCCATTCGTGCTTGGCGCTGTCGAGCGCGGTCTTCAGGGCGGCGGGGTAGCCGTGGTTGTACTCGGAGGTCACGGCGACGAAGGCGTCCGCGGCGGCGAGCCGTTCGCGATAGGCGCGCACCTCGGGCGTCATCGACAGATCGGTGGGCAGCGGGGTGTGCAGGAGATCGATGACGCCCGTGTCGAATCGGGGGTCCGCCCGCGCGGTCCGCAGGAACCAGTCGGCGACCACGGGCGCGAACCGCTCCGGCCGCACGCTGGCGACGACGACCTCGAGGCGCAGCGGGTTGTCCATCGTACGTCCTTTCCGACCTCAGCGAATCCGTGTGACGACGCGGTGCGGCCGGACCGGCCACGCCGCGAGCCTAGCCGGGGCGCCGCCGCCGACGGGATATGACCACCGCGGCTCCGCGCCGTCCTCGGATGGTGCACGATATTCGCTGGCTATGACCACAGCGACGACGAACTGCGGAAGGGGGTGTGGGACGTGACTCTCGGCGAGTGGCTGCTGATCGAGACGCTCGACGAGCCCGAGACCTGGTCGGTGCTGGCGCGCGGCACCACGCCGCGGGAGTGGAAGTCGTTGGCGCGCACCGTGCCCGCGCGCCTGCTGCCGATCGTCGCCGCCGCACACACCACCCGCGAGCCGGTGGAGCGCGAGCTGCCGAGGTCGCGGCACTCGTGGTCGGGGCAGCGCGCGCGGGCGGTTCCGCTGCTGGGACCGGGCGATGCCGTGTATGCCGTCCTGTTCCGGGTGGGCGAGACGAATCGCGCGCCCCTGCCGGTGGCCCCGTTCGTCATGGATGCCCGGACCCGCCGCACGGAGATATGGCCGGAGGGGCTCGGCCCCCTGTTCGACCGCGGCCGGACGGTGTGGACGGGCGCCGAATCCTTCCAATACGTCGAGCGTTTCGACGGTGCGCTGGACCTGGTGGCGATCGTCTCTCGCGCCGAACCGAATTCGCGCTGGCTGGGCACCTGCACCATGCGCACACCCGCGGGCCTGCGCACCCTGCTGATCGCCACCCGCAACGGCACGGATCCGAGGAGCTGGCGCGGTCTGCTCGCCGATGTGACCGACAGCGTGCCCCCGCAGGGCAAGTCGTTCGAGGCGGCGACGGTCGATTCGCTGGTCAGCACCAACCCCGGGCTGTTCCTGGCGGTGGTCGACACCGCCCACGTCCGGGTGATCCGCTGGATCAGCGGTCCGGTGCCGGGCCTGCGGTGGACGGGCGAGACCGACGAGCGCACGCTGCCACACCCGGACGACCGGTCGCGAATCATCGACGCGCGCAACGACATTCTCGCCGGAGCGCCGTTCAGCACCATCTCCGGCCTGCGCCTGGCCGCGGCCGCCGGCGGCTGGCTGATCGCCGATGTCGAGGCATCCCCCCTGCCGTACGGTCCGCCGGACGCCGCTCCGCCGCAGTTCGCCCTCGTCCGCATAGACCTGCGCTCCGCGCCGGAACACTGAGGGACAACGGCCGCGGAACGCCGCTGTCGTCGATCTGGCGTTACGGATAGCAATCCGGAACGGCCGCTGTGGACTTGGCGTGCGGGAACTCAGTCCGGAACGGCCGTCGTCGATCTGGCGTAGTCGGCGAGGCCCTGGGTGGGCGGGATGTGGGCCGTGAAGTCCAGGGCGTGCCGGGCGCGTTCGTGGTGGGCGACGATGTGCCGGATGTCGGCGGCTCGGTAGCGGCCGCTGACGACCGGTTCGGGCCCGCCGCGCGCCCGGGACATGATCGAGGCCACCTCCCACAGCGTGATCGGATGGCCGGAGGCGATATTCAGCGGGACGAATCCGGGCAGTGAACGTTCGACCGCGGCGACCGTCGCCGTCGCGGCATCGCGCACATGGAGGAGATCGCGGACCTGGCCGCCGTCCTCGAAGACGATCGGCGGCCGCCCGGCCTCCAGGTCGGCGCGGAAGCGCGCGGCCACCCCGGAACGCGCGGCGGTCGCGGCGCAGTCGGCGGCCGGATCGCCGTAGATGTGGTGGTAGCGCAGCACCGTCACCGCGCCACCGGTCGCGACGCCCCACGCGAACGCGAAGTTCTCCTGGGCCACCTTGCTGGCGGCATGGGCCGTGCGAGGGCGGTGCGGGGCCTCCTCGCCGACGGGTTCCCAGGTCAGGATCTCGCCCGTCCGCGGTGCGCGATGGTCGAACATGCCGCGATCGAGATCGGCCCGCCGTCGCATGGTCGGGAAGTACGGCCCGCTGTGCGGCGCCCGGTAGCGGCCCTCGCCGTACACCGAGACCGAGGACCCGAGCACCAGGCGCCGCACCCCGGCCCGCTCCATCGCCGCCAGCAGCACCGCGGTGCCGAAGTCGTTGTGCGCGGCGAACATCGGGGCCGCCCGCAGGACGGGCGCGGACGGACGCGCCGTCGGAGCGTGCCGGTCCACGGGCCGGGTAGTGGGCTCACCGACGGAATCGTCCGGGTCCGCGACCACGGGCGCGGCGTCCGTCGCGGGCGGGCCCTCGACGCGAACCGGACCGCCGGCCGCGTCCGGAACGCCCGGCGAGACGGCGGCCGCGAGGTGACACACCACGTCCACCCCGCGCAGCAGCGCCTCGACCCGTTCCGGATCGCGCACATCGACCCGCGAAACATCCGGCGGCAGGGCCGGATGCGCGCCGTGCACCGCCTCCAGCATGGCGTCGACCGCGATCACGTCGTGGTCGGCGGCGACGAGCGCCCGGCGGACGTGGGATCCGAGGAATCCGGCCGCACCGGTCAGCAGCACGCGCACGAGGTCACCTCCTCATCGGGCACGCCCGTGTGCCTGTCCGCTCAGGGTAGTTCGAACGGCAGGGACACTCCCGCATGAACACGGCAGCGCTCGCAGGTCTCGGTGCCGTCGACCGCCGCCACCGCCCGCCGGACGAGCGTCTTGAACGGCACCAGGTTCCGCTCGAACTCCGCGAAGACGGCCGCCGCGCTCACGCCCTCGCCGGCCTCCAGGCCCGCGTCGAGGTCGGTGACCAGAGCGATTGCGGCATAACACATCTCGAGTTCGCGAGCGAGGACGGACTCCGGATAGCCGGTCATGTTCACCAGCTCCCAGCCCTGCGTGGCGAACCACCGGCTCTCGGCGCGGGTGGAGAACCGCGGCCCCTGCACCACGACCATGGTCGCGGCGGGCTGCATTGGCAGGTCCGCCACGGCGGATCGGGTTGCCGCCGTGCGGAGTTCGTCGCAGTACGGATCGGCGAAGGAGACGTGCACCCCGCCGTTGTCGAAGTAGGTCTGCGGCCGACCGGAGGTGCGGTCGACCAGCTGATCGGGAACGGCCACGGTACCCGGACCCCAGTCGGCGCGCAGGCTGCCGACCGCGCACGGCGCGAAGATCCGCCGCACGCCGATCGAGCGCAGCGCCCACATATTCGCCTGGTACGGGACGGTGTGCGGCGAGTACTCGTGCTTGCGGCCGTGCCGCGGCAGGAACGCCACCTGCCGCCCCTCGACCTCCCCGACGGTGATCGGCGCGCTCGGCGCACCGTAGGGTGTGTCGATATCCAGGGTGGTCGCGTCGTCGCCGAAGAAGTCGTAGAAGCCGCTGCCGCCGATGATGGCCAGCGCGGGCCGGGGAACCGAACTCATGTCCCCGATTCTCGCACTCGGCACGCGCGTGGCGCATCGCCGCCGGACGTTGTACCCTAGGGGGGTATTGACGTCGAAGGGCGGGAGTGAGGATGCAGCCGGTGACCGAGGATCAGACCACAGCGGCGGACCAGACCGGCCACGACCACGCGACCCACGGTTACATCACCGCCAAGGACGACTACCTCAAGCGCCTGCGCCGGATCGAGGGCCAGGCCCGCGGCCTGCAACGCATGGTCGAGGAGGAGAAGTACTGCATCGACATCCTGACCCAGGTATCGGCGATGACGAAGGCCCTCCAGGCGGTCGCGATGGGTCTGCTCGAGGACCACATCAGCCACTGCGTGGTCGATGCCGCGGTCCAGGGCGGCCCCGAGGCCGACGCCAAGATCAAGGAGGCCACGGACGCCATTGCCCGCCTGGTTCGGTCGTAGGCCCTTGTTTCCGGCCAAAAGCACGCCGGAAACAAGGGCGATAGCGGGCCGGAAACGCGAGCGATAGCGGGCCGGATACACGAGCGATAGCGGGCCGGATACACGAGCGATAGCGGGCCGGATACACGAGCGATAGCGGGCCGGATACACGAGCGATCGCCGCAGCGGCACTCACCACCCGACGGCGTACCCGCTGCCTCGTGTTTCCGGCGTGCTTTCGGCCGGAAACACGAGGTGCGCGGAGGATCAGGCGTGAGCGCCCATGGCGGTGGCGAGGGCGCGCAGGGTGGCCAGGTAGTCCTCGTCGAGGGGCTGGATGGCGATGTGGTCGGCGCCTGCGGTGAGGTGGGCGGTCAGGCCCGTGGCGATCTCGTCGGCGGTGCCGTGCAAGGCGAGGGCGTCGATCAGGCGGTCGCTGCCGGGCTTGGTGACGTCCTCCTCGGTGAAGCCGAGGCGGCGCAGGTTGGAGACGTAGTTCCGCAGGTCGAGGTAGAACCCGACGCTGCCCCGGCCGGTGCGGCGGGCGCGGTCGACGTCCGTGTCCAGGGTGACCTTGTTCTCGGCGACCAGCAGGGTGTCCTCGCCCAGGATCTCGCGGGCCCGGCGGGTGTGCTCGGGGGTGGTGAGGTACGGCAGCGCACCGGCGGTGCGGTCGCGCGCCAGCTCCAGCACGCGCGGACCGAGGGCGGCCAGGGCACGGCTCTCCTTGGGCACTCCGGCCTCGTCGAGTTCGTCCAGGTATTCGACCAGGGCGTCGTAGGGCTTGCGGAAGGCGCTGTCGTGTTCCGGATGGCCCGCGCCGACGCCGAGCAGGAAACGCCCGGGGAAACGCGCCTCGATGCGGTGGAACGAGTCGGCCACCTGCTTGGCCGGCGCCGACCAGATATTGACGATGCTGGTAGCCACCCGCTGCGTCTCGGTCGCCTCCAGCAGCGATTCCACCACCGGTAGATCGGCGGGCGGCGATCCGCCCAGCCACAGCGTGCTGTAGCCGAGCCCCGCCAGCTCCCGTGCGTGCTCGGGTGTGAATCCCGCGTAGTAGCGCCAGACTCCGAACCGTCCCAGTCCCTGAATCGTCATATCCGGTGCGAACCTCCGTCCTGCCGGTGGTATTCCATTACTCGGAAAGTTCCGGATGCGTATGCGCCGGAAGGGGTTTGTCAGGCATCGGCAGCGCCCGGATCCGGGCGCGCAGCACCACGTCGGTCACCTCGTGCGACACCTCGTCGGGGTCTTCGGGTTCCGGCGGCTCGATGCCCAGCTCCAGGGCGGTGCGCTCGTGCAGGGCCCGGGCGTTCAGGGCCGATTCGACCTGCCAGCGGAATTCGCCGGCCGTGATCGGCTCCTCCGGCGCGGATTCGCGCTCGTTGGTGAGCCGCCGCGCCTCGGTGAGCCCCTCGCCGATGAACGGGGCGAGGTCGTTGGCCGCGCCGCAGTCCTCGTCGTCCACGAACAGCAGGACCCCGTCGCTCCGCCCCGCGCGCTCGAAGCTGCCGTAGAGCACCGCGCCCTGGCCGTCGTCCGTGGGCCAGCGCAGATATTCGCCGGCCGTCACCGGTTCGTCGAGTTCGGCGACCCAGTCCGGGGCGGATGCCCCGGCCGCGGCCAGCCGCGCGGCGGCCTCCAGTGCGGCGGCCCGCGCCGGATCGGCGGTCAGGGCGGCCACGCAGCGCAGGAATGCCAGCGCTCCCGGCCCGCCCAGCTTCTCGGCCTCGTCCACGAACATCATGGCGAAGGGCTCGTCGTATTCCGGAGTGCCGTAGGTGGCGGCGAGCAGCGACGCCGCCATGTACTCCCCGTCGACCGGATCGTCCACATCCTCGAAACGTCCGATGGTGGCGGCGATTTCGTCGATCAGCTGCTCGAACCCGCCCCGGTCGATACTCAGCTCCGTATCCTCGAGCGCGAGATCCGCGGCCTCGAACTCCGGCTCGCCGGTGCCCGCGCCGGCACGGTCGGCCGTGCGCGCCTGGTTCTTGCTCGTCTTCTTGCCCTTGCGGCCGCGACTCACCGGACTCATGTGCGCCGAGTCTGCCACCCGGGCGGGGTGCGGCCCACCATCAACTCGCGGATATTTACCGGCGAAAACTATCGGCTGCCCGGATCAGCCGCCGCAGCAGCCCGCCTCGCCCGGCACCGTCCGCGTCTCGCGGGTCTGCGCATTGCGCGCGGCCAGATCGGCGTCGGCCGGATAGTCGACGGCGACCAGGCTCAGGCCGTGCGCCGGGGCGACGGTGACCGAGCTGGATCGCTCGCGTTCGCTCAGCAGCCCGGCGACCCACTCCGGGGTGCGGCGGCCCTCCCCCACGGCCAGCACCGCGCCGACCAGGCTGCGCACCATGGACCAGCAGAACGCGTCGGCGCTGACGTGGGCCGTCAGCAGCACGCCCTGCCGCTCCCAGTCGAAGCGCTGCAATTCGCGGATGGTGGTCGCGCCCTCGCGACGGCGGCAGAACGCGGCGAAATCGTGCAGTCCCAGCAGCTCGCGGGACGCGGCCCGCATCGCCTCCAGATCCACCTCGCGGCACGGCACGACACTGCGCGCCGACAGCGGATCCGCGCCGTAGGGCGCGGTGGTCAGGCGATAGACGTAGTGGCGGCGAATCGCCGAGAAGCGTGCGTCGAATTCGGGCGGAGCGAGACGAATCTCCTTGACCCGCACATCCTTCGGCAGAAAACGGGCCAGGCGGTGGATCAGTTTCGGCGCATCGATCTCGGCGGTGGTGTCGAAGTGCGCGACCTGCCCCTCGGCGTGCACGCCCGCGTCGGTCCGCCCGGCGACCGTGAGCTGGATCGGCTCACGCAGCACCTTGCTCAGCGACTCCTCGAGCACGCCCTGCACCGTGCGCAGGCCGGGCTGGCGCGCCCAGCCCGTGAAATCGGTGCCGTCGTAGGCCACGTCGATTCGTGCCCGAATCGCAACGGTGTGCCGGGCCGGATCCCCACTGGTCACAGCCATCTCCTGGTTAACATGAGAGAAGCCCGCCGACCCGGAGGGGACGGCGGGCTCACGGGGGTGAAGACCCTACTTCTCGTCGGCCTTTTCCTCGGCCTCCGGAGCATCCGCTTCGGCCTTCGCCTCGGTGGCCTCCTCGGCGGGAGCCTCCTCGGCCTTGGGGGCCTCGGCCTTGGCCTGCTGCGAGGCGGCGACGCGACGGGCACGATCGGCCTCGGTGGTCACGGTCTGCTCCCGGACCAGCTCGATGATCGCCATCGGCGCGTTGTCACCCTTGCGCGGCAGGGTCTTGATGATCCGGGTGTAGCCACCCGCGCGGTTCTCGAACGAGGGTCCGATGCTCGCGAAGAGCTCGTGCACCACATCCTTGTTGCGGATCACCTTGAGCACCTCGCGGCGGTCGGCCAGGGTGCCGGCCTTCGCCTTGGTGACAAGCTTCTCGGCGTACGGGCGCAGCGCCTTGGCCTTGGCCTCGGTGGTCGTGATCCGACCGTGCTCGAAGAGCGCCGTCGCCAGATTGGCGAAGATCGCCTTCTGGTGCGACGCCGACCCGCCGAAGCGGGCACCCTTCTTGGGCTTGGGCATTGGTTGTTCTCCTTTAGGAAGGCCCCCGGGCTTGGCCCGTACGGCCTAGAGCTGTTCGGTTTCGGCGTAGTCCTGCTCGCCGTGATCGGTGTCGCTGAACGAGCCGCTGTCGCTCCAGGTTCCGGTGGAGGCGTCGTAGCCGACGACACTCGACGGATCGAAGGAGGCCGGGCTGTCCTTCAGCGAGAGGCCCAGCGAGTGCAGCTTGACCTTCACCTCGTCGATGGACTTCTGCCCGAAGTTGCGGATGTCCAGCAGATCCGACTCGGTGCGGGCGACCAGCTTCGCCGACGGTGTGCACACCCTCGCGCTTGAGGCAGTTGTACGACCGCACGGTGAGGTCCAGGTCCTCGATCGGCAGCGCGAACGAGGCGATGTGGTCCGCCTCGGCCGGGCTGGGGCCGATCTCGATGCCCTCGGCCTCGACATTCAGTTCCCGTGCGAGCCCGAACAATTCGACCAGGGTCTTACCGGCCGACGCCAGCGCATCCCGCGGGGAGATCGAGTTCTTGGTCTCGACATCCAGGATGAGCCGATCGAAGTCGGTGCGCTGCTCGACACGGGTCGCCTCGACCTTGTAGGTCACCTTCAGCACCGGCGAGTAGATCGAATCCACCGGGATCCGGCCGATCTCCGCGCCCGAGGCCTTGTTCTGCACGGCCGGGACGTAGCCGCGACCGCGCTCGACCACGAGCTCGATCTCCAGCTTGCCCTTGTCGTTCAGGGTGGCGATGTGCATGTCCGGGTTGTGGACCGTGACACCCGCCGGCGGGACGATGTCACCGGCGGTGACGGTGCCCGGGCCCTGCTTGCGCACGTACATGGTGACCGGCTCGTCCTCTTCGGACGACACGACCAGGCCCTTGAGGTTCAGGATGATGTCGGTGACATCCTCCTTCACGCCCGGGACGGTGGTGAACTCGTGCAGCACGCCGTCGATGCGGATGCTGGTGACCGCGGCGCCCGGGATGCTCGAGAGCAGCGTGCGGCGCAGCGAGTTGCCGAGGGTGTAACCGAAACCCGGCTCGAGCGGCTCGATGGTGAACTTCGAGCGGTTCTCGGCCAAGACCTCTTCGGTCAGCGTCGGTCGCTGTGAAATCAGCATGAGGATCTCCTCCTTCAGGGGCGCCCGCTATTTGACGCCCACGAACTGGGGTTTCCCGCTCTGATCCCGGCCGAGAGCACGCCGGGAAAAGAGCGGAACAGCAACTCTCAGCCTTACTTCGAGTAGTACTCGACGATGAGCTGTTCGTTGATCGGCACGTCGATCTGCGCCCGCTCGGGCAGCTGGTGGACCAGGATCCGCAGCCGGTTCGGGACGACCTGCAGCCAGCCCGGGATCGGGCGGTCGCCCTGGGTCTCGCGCGCCACCTGGAACGGCAGCGTGCCCAGCGACTTCTCCTTGACATCGATGATGTCGTACTGGGAGACCTGGAAGCTGGGGACGTTGACCTTCTTGCCGTTGACCACCAGGTGGCCGTGGCTCACCAGCTGGCGGGCCTGACGGCGGGTCCGGGCCAGGCCGGCCCGGTAGATCACGTTGTCCAGCCGGGTCTCGAGCAGCTGCAGCATGTTGTGGCCGGTCTGGCCCTTGCGGCGGTTCGCCTCTTCGTAGTAGCGGCGGAACTGCTTCTCCATGACGCCGTAGGTGAAGCGAGCCTTCTGCTTCTCCTGCAGCTGGACCAGGTACTCGCTCTCCTTGATCCGCGCGCGGCCGTGCTGGCCGGGCGGGTAGGGGCGACGTTCGAACGCCTGGTCTCCGCCGACTAGATCAACACGGAGCCGACGGCTTTTGCGGGTGATGGGGCCGGTGTAACGAGCCATGATTCTCTACCTTCCTTCCCGCTAGACGCGACGCCGCTTGGGCGGACGGCAGCCGTTGTGCGGCTGCGGGGTGACATCGGAAATCGAACCCACCTCGAGGCCGGTGGCCTGCAGCGAGCGGATCGCGGTCTCACGGCCCGAACCCGGGCCCTTGACGAACACGTCGACCTTCTTGACGCCGTTCTCCTGCGCCTTGCGGGCAGCGTTCTCGGCAGCGAGCTGCGCGGCGAACGGGGTCGACTTGCGCGAACCCTTGAATCCGACGTGACCCGACGAGGCCCACGAGATGACATTGCCCTCGGGGTCGGTGATCGAGACGATCGTGTTGTTGAACGTGGACTTGATGTGCGCGTGGCCGTGCGGAACGTTCTTCTTGTCCCTGCGACGCGACTTCTGGGACTTCTTGGGGCCGGAGGCCCGACTCTTCGGAGGCATCGGTTATCCCTACTTCTTCTTGCCGGCGACGGTCTTCTTCGGACCCTTGCGCGTGCGCGCGTTGGTCTTGGTCCGCTGGCCGCGCACCGGCAGGTGGCGACGGTGGCGGATGCCCTGGTAGCAGCCGATCTCGATCTTGCGACGGATGTCGGCCTGCACCTCGCGGCGCAGGTCACCCTCGACCTTGAACTCCGACGCTTCGATGTAGTCGCGCAACCGGGTGACGTCGTCGTCGGTGAGGTCCTTCGAGCGCAGGTCCGGGCTGACGCCGGTGGCTTCCAGGATCTCCTTCGAGCGGGTACGGCCGACGCCGAAAATGTAGGTCAGTGCGATCTCCATGCGCTTCTCGCGCGGGAGATCGACGCCCATCAGACGTGCCATGGTGGCAATTCCTTAACTGTTGCGGAGGTCTTCTCCCCGGCCGTCCCCTCGTATGGGGCCCCGGCCTCCGTTCCGGGGGTGTGTGGGCATCCGCCCTCGCGGGCTCGTCGATACCCAGTGGCTCTGGGAGGTCTTCTTCTCTGTCAAGCAGAACTGCGGTCGTGCTCTGCCGCGACTCTCAGCCCTGGCGCTGCTTGTGGCGCAGGTTGTCGCAGATCACCATGACCCGCCCGTTACGGCGGATCACCTTGCACTTCTCGCAGATCTTCTTGACGCTCGGCTGAACCTTCACGTCCGTCCAATCTGGTTGTGGTTCACGGGGTGTGAACACAGGTTTTCCCCGGTCCTACGACCGGGGAAGTTTGGGTGCTCGCGAATCACCTCGCGAGATCCCGGCCAAACGCGTGCCGGGATGACGGCGTTGCCGCCGTCACTTGTAGCGGTAGACGATGCGACCGCGGGACAAGTCGTAGGGCGACAGCTCCACGACCACACGGTCCTCGGGCAGGATGCGGATGTAGTGCTGCCGCATCTTGCCGCTGATGTGCGCGAGAACCTTGTGACCGTTCTCCAGCTCGATCCGGAACATCGCATTGGGCAGCGGCTCGATAACTCGACCCTCGACCTCGATGGCCCCGTCTTTCTTCGCCATATCCTCCGCGATCCCGTTTACGCTGGTCCCGGGCTGGGACCAACTCTTCGGCCAGCTAGTCACTGCAGTTTGTCGTGCATGTGTGTCGACCCGGTGCCATACTTTCCGGAAGCACCATGCGGACATGAGCAACCGGCAGGTAGATGCACCGCCGGTCAAGCTTACCCGTGCGTCCAGTATCCGGCCAAATGGGGTCGCCGCAGGCTACCCGGCATCCAGCGGTTTGCGGCCCGTCACCGGCCCCCACACCCCGATCAGGGCGGTCATCAGCAGCAGAGCGACGGTGATCACAGTGAACACCGTGCCCGAGCCGTGGCTGTCGAGCAGCGGGAGCAGCAGGAACGGCTGGATCGCGGTGCTCAGCTTCGACAGCGAGTAGGTGGTGCCGGAGGCAGTGCCCCGCACGGTGGTCGGGAACGACTCCGGCAGGTAGGTGTGGATCGCGTTCGAGAAGACGTTGCTGGCCACCGTGAACAGGCCGCCGGAGAGCAGGATCAGCGGGACGTTCGTGGCGAAGCCGAAGATCAGCCCGAACACCGCCATCAGCGCGGTGCTCGCCATCACGAGGTATTTGCGCTCGACGCGCTCGATCAGCGGGATCGACAGCAGCGAGCCGAGCGGATAACCCAGATAGGTGATCGCCAGGTAGCCGACGCTGTTGACGACGTCGAAACCCTTGTGCTGCAACACCAGCACGGCCAGCGTGCCGAATCCGTAGTAGCCGAACACCTGCAGGATCATCGCGGCCGAGAACAGCGCGGTGCGGCCGCGGAACGGCGGGCGCAGGATCGTGGTGAACGGCACGCGCCCGGCCTCCGAGCGCGCCTCGGCCTGCCGCTGCCGCGCGAGCCACAGCGGCGACTCGGGCATGAACCGCCGCGCCGCGAACACCAGCGCCGCGCCGAGCCCGCCGAAGACGAACAGCCAGCGCCAGCCGTCGACGCCGAGCGGTTCCCGCGGCACGAGCCAGCGGGCCAGGAAGCCGACGGTCGGCACGGCGCAGAAGCCGATGGTGTAGGCGATCGCGATCATCCGGCCGCGCACCTGCGCCGGCATCACCTCGGAGAGATAGGTGTCCGACAGCGTCATCTCCGCGCCGATGCCGAGACCCGCCAGCACCCGCGTCGCCATCAGGAACCACACGTTCGGGCTGAACGCGCCGAGCAAGGTGAAGCCGGCGTACAAGCCGATATTGATCATGAACATCCGGCGGCGGCCGTACACGTCCGACAGGCGGCCGAGGACCAGCGCGCCGAGGAATTGCCCGGCGAAGGCCGAGGCGAGGATGCCGCTGAGCTGATAGGTCGACAACTCCAGCTGCTGCTTCAGCACGCCGGTGATGGTTCCGGCGAGGAACAGCTCGTACAGGTCGAAGAACAGGCCCATTCCGACGAGTGCGACCAGCTTGCGGTGGATCGGCCGGACGGGAAGTTCGTCCAGGCGTGGCCCGTCCTCGCGGTCGACTGCTGTTGCCATCTCGTCTGCTCCCCGATCTCGCAAATACCCGGCTATCCAGCACGCCGAGTGTGCGGAACACTACACGCGTCACGATTGCCGCACGGCGTACCAGCGGTGGGTAGCACGTCCTTCGCCACGGTGTGCGCTCGCGTAAACTACGGCCTGTCCAGGTAAAGGTCCAGCAGATCCAGGGGGATCGGTGAGGCGCAGTCGTGAGTCGTAACAACGAACTCCCCATGCTGCCGCCGTGGCTGTCCGAGAGCGAGGTCACGCAGAGCGGCTACGAGGCCCCGGTGCAGAACCTGCCGCATCAGGAGCTGATTCCCGAACAGGGGTCGCTGAAGAAGCGCGCCAAGCGCAAGTCCGACGACAAGGACAAGGACAAGGCGGATCCCGACTCCGGCAAGAAGCGCCGGACGTGGCGCAAGGACAAGTCCGATCAGCAGGACCAGCAGCCGCCGTCCAGCTGGGGCACGCCCCCTATGCCCGATGCCGTTCCGGCGCAGGGCGATCCGTCCTACCGCACACCGGAGTCCTTCCGCCCCGACGGCGGATTCCAGCCCGAACCGCCCCAGCGTCCCGGTGGCGACCACTGGGACGCGCAAGGTCGCGGCGCAGTAGCGGACCCCCGCCCGAGCACCGGCTTCCCCCCACAACAAGATCCCCGCGCCCCCTACCCGGACGCCCCTCCCCCCGCCCCCGCCCCGACGCACCGCCACAGAACACCTGGCAAGACGGACCGCCCCAAGGCCCGCGCCCGGACGCACCACCCCTTAACGCTTGGCAAGACGGGCCATCCCAAGGCCCCAACCCCGAAGCTCTGCCGCAAGGCCCGCGCCCCGACGCACCGCCACAGAACGCCTGGCAGGGCGGGCCGGCCCAAGGCCCGCAGCAGGACGGACCGTTTCAAGGGCCGCGTCCGGACGCGCCGCCCAACGCTTGGCAAGACGGGCCATCCCGAGGCCCCAACCCCGAAGCTCTGTCCCAAGGCCCGCGCCCGGACGCACCGCCGCTGAACACCTGGCAAGACGGGCCGTCGCAAGGCCCGGGGCAGGACGGGCCGTTTCAGGGGCCTCGGCCGGATGTGCAGGGGCAGGGTGCGCCGCCTGCGTGGCAGCAGCCGCCGATTCCGCCTGCGCCCCAGGCGTTTTCCGGGTCGACGTCGCCCGATGCGGTCGAGCAGACGATGCGGGTCACGAATCGGCCCGATCTGCCGCCGCCGCCCGAGCGCGCCCAGAGCCGGCCGCCGCTGCCGGAACCGCCCGGCCCCGGCGAAGCCGCTCCGGCCCCCGCGGAAGAGCCCGCGCCCCAGTGGCTGGGTGGGTCCGCCGACCCCCGGACGACCGGGGAATCCGCCGCGATCCCGCCCGGCCCAGACGCGCCCCCGGCGCGCCTGAGCCCGTTCCTCGAGGAACGCGCACCGCAGCGGGCAGCCGACGCGCCTTCGCAGGACGATGCCGCGCCGCAGGAGAGCCCGGTCGGCGACGAAAGCCGCACTGCGGCAACCGGTCCAGAGGTTCTCCCCGGCGACCGCAGCCCATCGTTCACGGACACCCCCAGCCCCCGGGCCCCCGAGAGCGCTCCGCGCAACGACTTCCGGTCCGACAGCCCGGCCCCGAGCATCCCCGACCCGAGCCCCGCACAGGGCGCGACCGGAACCGCCTCCACGCCACAGCCATTCGCGAGCCGGCCGAGCACTCCGCACGAGGGCACTCCCCGGCCCGCGGACGGAGCCGGCACGGCCTCCCCGAATTTCACCGCACCGCCCACTCCCTACCCCGCCCCGCCCGGCGACCAGGCCGGAACCGGAACCGCAGCAACGGGATTCACCCGACAGCCGAGCGCCGAGGACGTCACCCAGCACTACGGCCCCCAGGGCAGCGGCAACGGCCCCGCGCCGATCGGCGACCCGCAGCACTACAGCCCCCAAAGCGGCGGCAACGACCGCGCGCCCGTCGGCGACCCGCAGCACTACAGCCCCCAAGGCGACGGCAACCGCCCCGCGCCGGTCGGCGACCCGCAGCAATTCAGCCCCCAAGTTGGCGGCAACGACCGCGCGCCGGTCGGCGACCCGCAGCACTACGGCCCCCAAAGCGGTGGCAACGGCCGTGCGCCGGTTGGTGACCCGCCTGTGGACCCGCGGTACGCGGCACCGGCCGAGGGGCCCGCGCAGGGTGGGCAGTGGCAGTCTCCCGCGCCGGAGCAGCAGTGGGGCGGGCAACCGCAGCCGCCGCAATACCAACCGCCGCAGCAGTATCAGCAGCCGCCGCAGTACCCGCAGGGCATGCAGCCCTCGCTCGACGACGTCCCGGTGCGGCGGGCCAAGAAGGCTCCCGGGTCGGGCTGGCGGCGCGCGGTGCACCACATGTCCGGCGGCTCGATCAATCCGGGCATGTCGGCCGAGGAGCGTCGCCTGCAGGAGCTGGTCGCGCGCATCCGGCAGCCGGTGCGCGGCGACTACCGGATCGCGGTGCTGTCGCTCAAGGGCGGCGTCGGCAAGACGACCACCACCATGGGTATCGGCTCGATCTTCGCCTCGGTCCGCGGCGACCGCGTGATCGCGGTCGACGCCAACCCGGACTTCGGCACGCTGTCGCAGCGGGTTCCGCTGCAGACCCGGTCCACGGTGCGAGATCTGCTGCTGGATCAGGCGATCAACAGCTACGGCGACGTCCGGCGGCACACCTCGCAGGCCACCAGCCGCCTGGAAGTGCTTGCCAGCGAACGGGATCCGGCCGCGTCGGAATCCTTCAGCGAGGACGAGTACCGGCGGGTCGCGCGCGTCTTGCAGCGGTACTACAACATCATCCTCACCGACTGCGGCACCGGCCTGATGCATTCGGCCATGGCGGGCGTGCTGGATCTCGCGCATTCGCTGGTGCTGATCTCGTCGTCGGCCATCGACGGCGCGCGCAGCGCCGCGGCCACGCTGGACTGGCTGTCCCTGCACGGTCACGATCACCTGGTCCGCAATGCCGTCGTGGTGATCAACCTGCCGCGGCCGGGTTCGCCGAATGTGGGTATCCAGCAGCTGCGCGAGTACTTCCTCTCGCGCTGCCGCGCGGTGCACATCATCCCCTACGACCCGCACCTGTCCGAGGGCGCCGAGATCGATCTGGCGCGCCTGCACAAGAACACCAAGCGCGCCCTGGTGGAACTGGCGGCGACCGTCGCGGACGATTTCGCGACCGATCACCGCCGCTTCTATCAGTACTGATCGCGCTACCGCCGGACCAGCGTCTCCTCCCAGGACAGCGGGGAGGCGCGCACCTCGGCGAGGCTGCGCCGCCGGCGCCGCCGGAACAGTGAGCGCAGCGTGCCGGGGTTGAGGTAACCCACCCGGGCCGCCACGGCGTCGACGGTCAGCGTGGTGTTGCGCAGCAGGTGGGTCGCGCGTTCCAGCCGGATCTCGTTGACGAAATCCCTGGGCGACATGCCGATTTCGGCCTGCGTGGCGCGTTGCAGGCTGCGCACGGTGACGCCGAGCGCGGCGGCCGCGTCGGCGATCCGGAACTGTTCGGCGATACTGTCGCGCACCCAGCGCTCGAAGGCGGCGACCAGCGAATCGCCGCGGGCCACCAGTTCCGGAATCGCGACCTGCACCCGCCGGTCCCCGACCAGGAAGAACCGCGAGACCAGTTCGGCCAAGGCGGGACTCTGCGCGGCGATCACCGCCAGCGCGAGGTCGATATGGGACAGCACCGCCGCGGCCGTGGTGACCTGCCCGGCGCGGCACAGGATGCGCTCCTCGTCGAGTTCCACCCGGGGATAGCGCCGCCGGAACGCCGGGCCGAGCCACCAGCTGGTGGTGGCCGGTATTCCGTCCAGCACACCGGATTCGGCCAGGTAGAACGTGCCGGTGCAGGCCGCGGCCAGGTGCGCGCCGTCCCGCTCGGCGGCCGAAATCCGTTCCAGCACACCGCGGCTGGGCGCGGAGGAGACCAGGTCGATCAGGCCGTCGGCATCGGTGATCAGGACGGCCGGCACGACGAGGAGCCCGATATCGCCCGGCAGTTCGGGCAGCGGAGTGGTCGGCACCAGCTGGCCGTGGCCGGACCGGACGCTGGTCCCGGTGGAGACCACCCGCACCTGCCACGGCTCCGGCGCGCTGTCCAGCTCGCCGAGCAGGAGGTTGGCGGTGTGGAAGGCCTCCAGTACGGCCGCGAGACCGAAGTCGGCGACGCCGTCCACAGCTAACACTGCAACATCCATGTCGCAAACAGTACTGAATGTGTCGGTTACGACACTGCTATCCGGAGAATCGGCTCTTTAAGGTTTCTCACAGAGCCAAAGCGACACCCATGATCGCGGCTCACAACCTACGCAGGAACACCCGATGAGGATTTACGCCAACCGCTGCCACAGCTTCGACTACCGGATCACGGCCGCCCACCCGTGCGCCGTCGATCTCGAACCCACCGCGGTCGTCGGCGCCACCCGGCCGTTCTTCGACTGCCTGGTGCTGGCGATCGGCGTCGACCGCGGCGATCTGGCCGTGACCGAGACCGCCGCCACGATCGTCAAGTGCATAGCGGCGCAGACCGATTCCGGGTACATCGTGATCGACGGATTCGCGCGCTGGGCGATGGCCGGTCGCGGCGCGACGAATCCGGACATCGATGTCCTGACCGGACTCGCCGATGCTCTGGACGTGCTCTCCGAACTGGTCGAACGCCTGGAGGAGCGCGGCGAACTCGTCCACCAGATGCCCTTCGGCTGGAACACGGTCCGGCACGCCGACGTCATGGACGGCGAATGGTCGAACCGGGTGATCGATCTCGGCACGACGGAGCGCCCGCGGCAGGCATGGAGCCTTACGCCGCGGGCGCTGCGATCGTGTGGGGTGCCCTCGCGCTGACCGCTACCAGGCCGGGAGCCGCCGCCGACCGGCGAGCACGTCGCGCACCAGGTCGTCGTAGCCGTCGGCCAGTTCCGCCAGGTGGTGCCAGGCGCCGTGCAGGATCTCGTCGTTGGCGTCGAGCGTCATCAGCGCGTGATGGGCGCGGACCGACGCCTCGGCGAGCCGGTCGATGACCGAGCCGATGGTCTCCGTGTGCAGGGTGGCGCCGAGCCGATGCTGCGGAACGGTGCGCGAGATCCAGTCGTCGATCGCCATCACCAGTTCGGCTCGGCGGCGCTCGATCTCGACTGTCGCGGTCGCGTCGAGTGCCGGCGCGGCACCGCCGCGACCGATCAGCCGACGCTCGTGTAGCACCGCGAGATCACGGGCGAACCATAACAACGGACCGCCGATCACCCGGTGACCTCGACAGGCGCGCAGCATCAGGTCCGAACTCGGCAATAAGCCGGTCGTCAAAGATTGGACCGCCATCGATGCATGCGGCATATCGGGCACTGCCGCCACCACCATCGTCTGGGATGTCTCCGAACCAGCCACGTTGCCTCGCCGTCATCGCCGTTACAACACATATGTTCAGGACGTTCCTTACAATAAACCTCTGAAAGCGTGTGTCAAGGGTCACACGCCCGCTGGACCCACGGAGTAGACTTCTTTTTCTTGAAGACACAACCGAGGAGCGAGATGGCGGACGGTCCCAGGTACCAGCGGATCGCAGACCTCCTCCGGGAGGAGATCCGCAACGGGACATGGAAACCGGGCGATCGACTACCCAGCCATAACGAGCTGGCCGACCAGATGCAGGTCTCGATCACCACCGCCCGCAACGCGATCCAGGTCCTCGTTGCCGAAAACCTGCTGTACACCGCCACGTCGCGTGGCACCATCGTGCGTAGCCAGGAAGTCCTGGAATCGGTCGTCACCAATCATATCCGGCCGGACCGGCCCAAATCCGCGAACGACATCTTCTCGGAGATCGCGCGCGCCGTCGGCCGGGAGCCGTCCAAGCAGTTCAGCGCCCGTATGGAACCGGCCGGCGCCGACGTGGCGCACTGGCTGGGCATCCCCAAAGACTCCTGGGTGGTGTCGCGGACGGTGGTCCAGTATCTCGACAACGAGCCGTGGTCGTGGGAGGTCAGCTTCTATCCACGGGACTTGGCGGAGGCCACCGGAATCGACTTCCCGCACGACATCCCTGAGGGCACCACGCGCAGACTCGCCGACCGCGGCCAGCCCGAGACCGCGCACCGCGACACCATCGTCGCCCGCCCCGCCACGGCCGAGGAGGCGGCCGTCCTGGGCGTCGGCATCGGCACCATGCTGCTGGACCACCTGCGCATCGGCGCCAATCAGACCCGGATCACCCGCGTGACCAGGCAGCGATCCATCGCCGCACGCAACCGCCTCGCCTACGAACTGGGCGACGACGACGGCACGGAGGTCATCCGCCGCACGCTGGGCACGGCGCACCCGCCCGGCAATCTGCATTCCTTCGGTAACTCGCTGGTGCCCGGGCCGCCATGACACTCCGCATCCGCCAGGCTCAGATGGACGACCTCGGCACGATCTGCCGACTACGGCTCCAGCGCACGACCTGGCTTGCGGCTCGAGGCTCGGATCAGTGGACTCCGCAGGGGCGGGGACTGCCGATCGAATTGTTTGCCCGCGCGGTCGGCCGCGCGCTCGAGGCGGGCGAGACCTGGATCGCGGAGGTCGACGGCGAACCGGCGGGCACCATCACCGTGAACGACCGTGCGGACGAGGGCCTCTGGTCACCGGGCGAGATCGCCGACGCCGTCATCGTGCACTACATGATCGTCGACCTGCGCTTCGCCGGGCTGCGGGTCGGCACCACCCTGCTCGCCCACGCCGCCGCCCTGGCCCGCGCCCGCCACCGCACCTGGGTCCGCCTCGACGCGTGGACCACCAACGCGGCGCTGCACAACTACTACCAGCGCGCCGGTTTCGATCTGGTCCGCATCGCCGGCCCCGAGGCCCAGGGCCCGTCGGGCGCCCTGTTCGAGCGCCGGGCCGCCAGCTGGGTGCCGCCGGTCCCCACGCCCGTGATCCGGGCCGAATTGCAAACTCGCTGAACAGGTTACAGCTGCGGCAGGTGCGCGATCTGGACCATCTCCTGGCCGCGTGTGCGGGAGACCAGAATCCCCCGCCCCGGCGGCAGTTTCGTCGGGCGCACATCGCCGATGAGCCGGCCCTCGTCGCGCGGGCCGCTTCCGATGAGCGTGTCGACCGACAGGTTCTTCATACCGCCCAGGATGGGATCGAACAGCGCCCGCGACACACCGCCGGTCCGCCGCGTGACGACGAGGTGCATCCCGATATCGCGTGCCTGGGGCAGATATTCGACCAGCGGCGTCAGCGGGTTGATGCCGCCGCCCGCCGCGACCACCATGTCGTAGTCGTCGACCAGGATGTAGATCTCGGGCCCCGTCCACCAGCTGCGCTCGCGCAACTGCTGGGGCGTGATGTCCGAGCCGGGAATGCGCCGCGACAGGTAGCTGGCGATCTCGGCGACCATCGGCCCGCACGTCTGCGACGAGGTCGAGTAGCCGGCGAGGTGATCGTCGTCGACCACCCCGAGCATGGTGCGCCGGTAGTCGACCAGGATGATCCGCGCCTGCTCGGGCGTCGATTGCTCGCACACGCCCATGGCGATATTGCGCAGCAGCGTGGTCTTGCCGCATTCGACGTCGAAGAACGCCATGAAATGCGGTTCGGACCCGAAATCCAGGACCAGCGGCTCCAATTCGGCCTCGCCGATGCCGACGGCGATGCGGGTGGGGCTCAGTTCCATGCCGCGCTCCGCGGCCGACGCCAGCACCTTCTCCCGCTCGATCTCGCCGGACAGCATCCGGACCACGGGCGCCCGCCGGTCCGGGTAGAGCGCCTGGAGCTGCTCGCGGGCGGCGGCGACGCCGTCGGCCATACTCTGCGGATCGGAGTCGGAATCCAGCCGCGGCAGCGCGACCAGCATATGTAGCTGGTCGGAGGTGAGGCCGCGGCCGGGACGGTTCATCGGCACCGAACCCGCGGTGCGGCGGCCCATCTCGGAATCCGACGGATCACCGAGCCGCAGCTCGATGCGGGTACCGATCTGGTCCTTGATCACCGGCCGGATCTCGGCCCAGCGCGACGCGCCCAGCATCACGTGGACGCCGTAGGAAAGACCTTGTCCCGCAAGGGCGTTGACATCACCCTCAAGCACCTCGAACTCCTCGCGGATCACCGCCCAGCCGTCGATGACCAGGAAGACGTCGCCGAAGCGGTCGTCGGCCAGCGGATGGTCGGCGGGCAGGCGGCCGTTCGCGTCCAGCGCGGCGAACTTGCGGCGGCGGAACTCCGTCATCGATTCGATGCCCATCGCGGTGAAGCGCTCCTCGCGCTCGCGCACCAGCGTGGTCAGCTCGGCGATGGTGCGCCGCACGCGATCCGAATCCAACCGGGTCGCGACCGAGCCCACGTGCGGGATGCCCGCCAGGCCGGTCATGCTGCCGCCGCCGAAGTCCAGGCAGAAGAACTGCACCTGCTCGGGGGTGTGGGTGGCGGCGGCGGCCATGATGATGGTGCGCAGGGTCGTCGACTTGCCCGACTGCGGACCGCCGACCACGGCGATATTGCCCTGCGCGCCGGACAGATTGATGGTCAGCACGTCGCGACGCTGCTCGTAGGGCTTGTCGATGATGCCGATCGGCATCCACAGCTGGCCGTGCCGGTTGACCGGCGACCGCCAATCCGGATCCGGCAGCAGCATGTCCACCGTCGGCGATTCCTCGAGCGGCGGCAGCCACACCTCGTGCGCGGGGCGGCCGTGCCCGGTCAGGCGCCGGACGACGACCTCGAGCAGCGTATCGGGGATTCCGCCCTCCTCACCGCCCTGCGAGGACGGCGGCGGAGGCGGCAGTTCCAGGGGATCGAAGCCGCCCTTCCCCGGCGTGCCGTCCGTCTCGATCACCGGCTTCTCCACCGGCGAGGCGGTGAACACCCGCGGCGGCTGGTCGACGTATTCGCTGGCCTCGATCACATTGCCGCCGCCGCGTGGCGCCACATAGGGCCCGGAGACGTAGGTCGCGTTGAACCGCAACGGATCCGAGGCGTCGCTCTTGAGGTATCCGGAGCCCGGCACCGCGGGCAGGTGGTAGGCGTCGGTGATACCGAGGACGGCGCGGGATTCGTTGGCGGAGAAGGTGCGCAGGCCGATGCGGTAGGACAGGTGCGAGTCCAGGCCGCGCAGCTTGTTCTCCTCCAGGCGCTGCGAGGCGAGCAGCAGGTGGACGTGCAGCGAGCGGCCCAGTCGGCCGATCATCACGAACAGGTCCGCGAAATCCGGCTTCTGCGAGAGCAGTTCGGAGAACTCGTCGACGACCACGAACAGCGCGGGCAGCGGATCCAGCGGGACGCCGGCGTTGCGGGCCTTCTCGTAGTCGTTGACGTTGGCGTAGTTGCCCGCCGAGCGCAGCAGCTCCTGGCGGCGGTTCATCTCACCGGCCAGCGCGTCCTTCATGCGGTCGACGAGCGACAGCTCCTCCTCGAGGTTGGTGATGACCGCGGCCACGTGCGGCAGCGGATCCAGGCCGAGGAAGGTCGCGCCGCCCTTGAAGTCGACGAGAACCAGGTTCAGCGCGTCCGGCGAGTGCGTGGTAACCATCGACAGCACCAGCGTCCGCAGGAATTCCGATTTACCGGAACCCGTTGCGCCGATGCACAATCCGTGCGGCCCCATCCCGTTCTCGGCGGACTCCTTGATGTCCAGCTCGACGGGCGTGCCGTCGGGGGTGACGCCGATCGGCACCCGCAGCCGCTCCCGGGCCGTCCGGGGACGCCACACCTTCACCGGATCGATCTGGGCGGCGTCGGGGATCTTCAGCAGCGCCATCAGGCCGGGGTCGGCGCTGGTGTCGTCGCCGAGGCTGACGATCTGCGCCGCGGTGGCGATCCGGTAGCGGGCGAGGTGGCGCGCGAACGATTCCGCCTCGGCGAAGTCGACCCGGTCCGCGTTCGCGAACTTCTCCACGCCCGCCGCACTGCGCGCCGACACCTCGCCGCCGGCCGCGACCAGTTGCAGGCCACGCCGGGCGGCCAGCCCGGCCTCGGGCGCGGTGAGATCGAGCACGGTGACCGAATCCAGCCCGGATTCGCTGATCAGGCGCTCGGTTCCGTTGACGTAGCCGTCGTCGATCACCACCACCAGATGGACGCGGCCCTGCGTCGGCTGCGGATTGCGCATGAACCGGCCGCGTTCGAGCAGTTCGGCCGACAGCGCGGTCTCCAGCTCGCCCAGCGACTGATACATCATGCGGGCGGAGCCCATCCCGTCGCGCTGTGACGGATGTTGCAGGTGCGGAAGCCATTTCGCCCACGCCCACGCGGGCGTATCGGGGTCGGCGCAGACGATGGCGACGATGAGATGGTCGGGGCCGTGAAATGCGGTGAGTTCCATCAGCATCGCGCGCACCAGCATGCGCGCGTCCTCCGGCGGCCCGTCGATGTTGATGGCGGGGAAAGCGCGCAGCGAGACCGCGGTGGGCAGGTGGTGGACCACCGAGTGACTGCGCACGAAGCGGCGCAGCGCCACCGTCGACACCGGCTCCAGATCCTCCAGCGGTCCGGTCTCCGGACGCGCGAGTTTGGTTGCCAGCCGGTGACTTCCGACGCCGACGCGCACATGCCCGAAATCGGGATCGGCCGGGCGGCGTTCCCACATCCGCCGGGTCCCGATCACGGAGTACAGATCGGCCGGTTCCGGATGGCTCCAGGACAGCGTCTCGAGCTGCTTGACCCCGGTCCGGCGGACCTCCTTGCGGATCTGGTCCAGGTAGCGCAGGTAGTCCTTGCGTTCCTCGTTGAGTTCGCCGGCGGATTTGGGGCCCATCCCCCGCATGCCGAACATCATGCCGAACATGGACATCAGCATCATCATCGGGAACATCAGCATGTACGGGTTCTGCAACAGGTTGCGACCCATCATCGCCATCATGGCGATCATGCCGACCACGGCGACGACCATCACCACCGGCATCAGCTTCATCAGCAGCGGGGCCGGCATCGGCCGCTGCACCTCCGGCGGCGAGCTCAGCGCCACCTCCCCGCCCGGCGGACGGGGCGGGGCGATGCGGGGACGTCGGACGAATCCTTCGGTTGCCATAATTCACTCAGTCCAGATTCGGATCGGCATCGTCGTGTGACCGACGCCGGAACGGAATTGCCACGGCCACACCGATTCCCAGGGCCACCAGACAGGTGATCGACCCGACGACCGCGATGCGGCGCGGGCGCGGATCGGGCCCCGGGGGCCACACGGGCGCCGCGATGGGCTTGGGCACATCGGCGGCGGCGCCGATCGGGGTCTCCGGCAGCTCCGCGGTCAGCGCGGCCACCGGATCGATCAGGCCGTGCCCCACCCGGTCGTCGTGCCCGGAGCCGGGCCCGTGGGAGGTGCGGAGAATACGGTCGATGACCTGTGCGGCGCTCAGCTCGGGATAGCGGGCGCGCACGAGCGCGGCGAGTCCGGCGGCGTAGGGCGCGGCGAAGCTGGTGCCCTGGATATCGGACATGCCCTCCTGGGTCTGCACGCCGTTGACCAGTCCGGTGGCATCGCGTTTGCTGTCCAGCGACACGATCTTGCGCCCGATCGCCGCCACGCCGATCCACGGCCCGTGCAGCGACAGGTCCGACGGTTTGCCGTCGGGATCGACCGAGCCCACGGTCAGTACGTACGGACTGAACCAGGCGGGGGTGGCGACGGTATGCACCGAATCCCAGCCGGTTCCGGTGTTCTGCTTCTCGCACGCACCGCCCTGCTGCAGGTTTCCGGCGGCCGCGACCACCACCACATTGCGGTCGTAGGCGTATTTGATCGCCGCGCCCAGCGGGGCGTCGGCGGTATCGCTTCCGGCCGGGGCGCAGGCGACCTCGGAGATGTTGATCACCGTCGCGCCCATGTCCACCGCCCGCACGACGGCCGCGGCGAGGGTCAGCACAGTGCCGTACCCGCCCTCGGCCATGGCGCCCGGCGGCTTCTGCCCGCCGCCGCCCTTGGTGTCGTAGATCTGGCTCAGCTGGCGGATGGAGAGGATCTCGGCGCCCGGCGCCACACCGGCGAAGGCGTCGTCCGGGCCGGGCTGCGCCGCGATGATTCCGGCGACCAGCGTGCCGTGGCCGTCACAGTCGAAGGTGCCGTCGCCGTCGGAGACGTAGTCCCCGCCCGCCTGCAGTGCGGGCAGCCGCGGATGCCGGGTCACGCCGGTATCGATCACGGCCACCTTCTGCCCGGCGCCCGTACTGAACTTCCACGCGGTCGGCAGGTCCAGCACCTGCTGGGCGATCGGCACGTCCCGGGGCGGGGCGCCGACCAGAGTCGGCTCGGCGCACAGGGATTTCGGCTCGGTCGGGTCGGGCGGGGCCGCGCGACCGGCCAGCGCCTGGGCTGCCGCGAGCGCGCCCGGATCGATCGTCGGCGGCGCGACCGCGGTCGCCGCGGCCGGCCAGGCGAATATCGCCGCGCCGAGAACCGCCGCGCCACAGGCCAACCGGAGCAGCCGGGAAACCGGGGTCGCGGCCGTCATATGTTCCGCGCGACCGAGTACACGTCCATGATCCACAGCACCAGCGGGATCAGCGCGACGATGAGCAGGTACTCGAAGATCTCGCCGGCCCGCCGGGTGACCGGAGTCACCTCGACGTGCGGTGCGATCACCCCGAAGCCCACCGCGGCCGCGGCGAACAGCAGCAGCACCCCGGCCGCCGGCAACCGGTAGTCCGGATTCCCCAGTGCCAGACCGACACTCAGCGCCACGACGAGGGTCCCGCCCCCGCCGATGAGCGTCGCCGCCTGGGTGAGATCGGCGAACGAGCGGCCCCGCAGGCACAGGACGACGGCCGTCACCAGAGCCAGCGCGATGCCCTGCCAGCCCACGTCGCCGAACGGATCCGCGGCGCCGAGCGCGCCCAGCACCGCGACGATCGTGCAGCCCGCGATCATGCCGGACTGATAGTGGTTGGCGGCCTTGGCGCGCTGTCCCAGTCCGACGGCCGACGGCAGGGCCGTGGCGCCGATGGCGCCGATGCCCTCGATGGTGGGGCGGGGCTCGTGATCGGCCGGGTCGATGGCGGCGCCCGCGGTCGGCACCGGCGGCACCGGCAGTCGCGCCAGCCCGGCGGCGAACCGGGGCACCAGGGAAATCACGGCGATACCGGCTATCAGCAGGCCCGCCGAGATCTGCGGCAGATCCAGATCCCAGATCAGCTGCACCGCGGCGGCGATCCCGCCGAAGACCGCGACGGTGGCGGCGGTCGAGAACATCGTCGCGCCCACACCGATGACGCGGTAGCCGATCACCGCGACCACGAGCGTGACCGAAAATCCCAGCAGCAGATGGGGACTGCCCAGCCCGCCCGGGACGAACAGCGCCGCGCCGCCGAACAGCAGCAGCACTCCGATCAGCGCGAGCCAAGTGGCGGTCAGTTCGTCGGCGTACGTGCGGGCGGCGAATCCGGCGGCCACACCCGCGGCCAGCCCGCATCCGGTCAGCACGAACGGCGCGGCCAGCCCGTCGCCGTTCGTGCGCGACACCGCCAGCACGAGAAGCGCCGCCACCACCGCGAGCACGGCGGCCACCAGGCCGGTCCAGCGGGCGGCGGACGGCGACCAGCCGCGGAAGTCGGCCGACGTGAGGCGGGAGACCGCATCGATGACGTCGTCGAACAGGGCCGGCGACTCCTTCGCCGAAACCTCGCGCAACACCAGCAATTCGCCGTCGAACACCTCCGCCTCCGACAGCGTGCGGCTCGCGGAGATCGCGTCCCGGCCGAGCCGGGCGAGGGTCCAGTGCCGGGTCCGCAACGGCACGGCGCCGTCGTCCGACTCCGTCACGTCCACGGTGCGCGATTCGATCAGCTCGACCAGATCACCGATGAATGCGGCGATCGGCACGGTCGCCGGCAAGCCGACGTCGAGCTGGGTGTTTCCACCGATCACGGAGACCCGGCACAATTCGGGTTCTACGGCACGAGTTCCGGCCGCTGACGGCTCGGTCAATTGCTGTCCACCCCCCACTCTTTCGTGAACACCTGTGAAACGACCCTCACCGTTGACGACACTCACGTTGCAACCATTCGGCCGCAAAATCTAATCTATCGAACTGAACCCGCCGACGCGATCGGTAGTCTGGCGGAGGGATGAACGCACGCATTATCACAAACGAAGATTTCGGGGTTGAACACTCATGAGCGGCAACCGCCAAGCACAGCGCGCCTTCGACGCCGGAATCCTGTCTCTCGGCTTGAGCATCGACGGTCAGGAGTCCGCCCGCGACCTCGAGTACGCCAAGCTGGCGTTCCAGCGGGCAACCGAATGGGACCCGACGATGTGCGACGCGTGGCTGGGCCGCGCCGCCGCCGGCGAGATGACCGAAGAGGTGGTGTTCAACCTCTACAAGACCAGCTCGAGCACGCTCTACCGCGAGCAGCGCCGCCTCGGGCTGGCGCCGCGGGTGCTGGCCGGGCGGTTCCTCCCCGGCCTCTACATCGACTATCCCCTGGCCGGCTACACCGAGATCTCGCTGGCCTACGCGTCGAAGCTGATGGCCGACCGCGAATACGACGAGACCGAGCGGGTGCTCGACGAACTGGCCGAACACCGCCGCGGGCAACTGAACGATCCGGATCGTGAAGCCGACGATCGCATCTGCGCCTATGTCCGCGGTGTGCTGCACTACAACACGCAGCGCTGGCCGGACGTGATGGCCGTACTGGCCGGCTCCGCCGAGTGGGACGATCCGTATCTCGCCGCGGGCGCGCACGTGATGGTGGGCTCGGCCTGCGCGCAGCTGGGCCTGTTCGGCGAGGCCATCCGCCGCATGGAACAGGCGGAGGCGGGCCCTATTCCGGCCGCCCGCACCACCGCGATGTTCTGCCGGGGCCTGTGCCTGCGCGAGACCGGCAACGAGTCCGAGGCGCAGGCGCTGTTCGAGAAGGTCTACTCCCAGGCCCCCGACTTCACCGCGAACACCGAGGCGATGCGCGACCGCGCCTACCGCCTCACCCTCACCAGCAAGGAGCAGATCGACTCCCGCACCGATCGCTGGGATCCGGCGTCGGCGCCGTCGACGGAGTCGATCCAGCAGGCCGAGCACGAGGACCGGGCACAGCGCATCCTCGCCGAGGCGCGCGCCGAACTGGAGCAGCAGATCGGCCTCACGGCGGTGAAGACGCAGGTCGCGAAGTTGCAGTCGAGCGCCCAGCTCGCCAAGATCCGCGCCGAGAAGGGGCTGGCCAGCGCCTCGCGCGGGCAGCACCTGGCGTTCACCGGACCGCCGGGCACCGGTAAGACGACCATCGCGCGCGTCGTCGCCAAGATCTATTGCGGCGTCGGCCTGTTGAAGACCGACAAGGTGGTCGAGGCCAAGCGCGCCGACTTCGTCGCCCAGCACCTCGGCGGCACCGCGATCAAGACCGAGACGCTCATCGACTCGGCCCTCGACGGCGTGCTGTTCATCGACGAGGCCTACACGCTGATCCAGACCGGCCTGTCCGGCGGCGACGCGTTCGGCCGCGAGGCCGTGGATACGCTGCTGGCCCGCATGGAGAACGACCGCGACCGGCTGGTGGTCATCATCGCGGGATACGACGGCGAGATCGACCGCTTCCTGGCCGCGAACGACGGTCTGGCGTCCCGGTTCTCCAAGCGCCTGCAGTTCCCGTCCTACACGGCGACCGAACTCGGGCAGATCGGCCAGGTCGTGGCGGGTAAGCGCGATTCGGAACTGTCCGAGGACGCGATGCGGCTGCTGGTGGAGGCGTGCGAGACGCTCTACCAGGCCGAGAGCACCGACCAGAGCGGCCAGACCCGCCGCGGCGTCGACCAGGCGGGCAACGGCCGCTTCATCCGCAACGTCATCGAGGCCGCCGAGGAGGAGCGCGAATTCCGCCTGGCCAACGACGATTCGATCGACCTCACCGCGGCCGACGAAGCCCTGCTGATGCGCATCGAGGAGCCCGATATGCGGACGGCGCTGAGTGGGTTGATCAGCTCGCTGGGCCTCCCGGCCGCGCCGGGCCTGCTGTCCGGCCCGTAACGCGTTCCGGGGCGCTGTGCGCGTGGAGTGGCTAGCCGTTCTGCGGCAGTGTGTCGTGGCTGACCAGGGCGTCGGTCTTGTTCAGCGTCGGCCCGGGTACGAGCTGGCCCACCACGGCCCAGGGCGCCAGGCGCGGCGTCTTCTCCAGACCGAGCTGCGCGGCGGTCTCCTTGTCCGGGATGCCGTAGCGAATGCCGTTGTCCGCCACGAAGAACAGCCCGTCGCGACGGGGACTGCCCGGCTCGATGCCCGTCACCTGCACGAATTCACCCGTGGCGGGCGGCACGTACACCGCCTCCACGTGATCGCGGGCGCCGCCGCTGGCCATGACGACCGGTTTCGCGGAATCCGGTAGCGGCAGCCGGTTTCCGGCCAGCACGGTCACCGTCGCGCGGTCCGCGGGCCCGTCCGCCGAGGCTCCGGGCCCGGTGGGCTTCGACCAGGACAGGCACGCGACCGGCGCGTCCTCGGCCGACAGGATCTTCGGGGCCTGCTCGGGGAACTGGTCCACCGGCAGCGAGTTCACCATCGGGACGCCGTCCAGCAGATCCGGCGGGATGCGCTTGATCTCGCTCATCCCGTGCGAATCGGCATTACGAATCACCTGCGCGGCGAACGAACTCACCGGCTGGACACCGTCGCTCAGCACGACGTACATGCTGGGATGTTCGGGATCGACGACGCTGACCACCGAGACCACGCCGCCCACGGGCACGCCCGACAGCTTGCCCGGACCCGGCTGCCCGGCCTGCGGGATCTGCGGCGCGGTGAGCGGCGCGACCTCGCGGGCAGCGTCGAGCAGGCCCGTGGTGACCGGGCGCGGCCGCGCGCTCATATCGAGCGAGCGGGCCATCACCGTATTGCGCGGATCGATGACCGCGCGTTTCCCGTCGTAGATCAGGTAGGTCTTGTCGCCACGCTTGGCCAGCAGCGCCTCACCGGGTTGCGTGGCGTGCATCCGGTCGTCCAGCCGCGGACGGCCCGCCAGCACCGTCATGGTGGCGCTGGTCGCGCCCGCCGCGCTGCCGGTGGACGACAGGGCCACGGCGTCGCAGAGCGTCCAGTCCGAGCGCCCGCCTTGACCGGACGCGGGCAACGCCCCGGGGGCGCCGGGTATCCCGAGCAGCGGGCCGCGCGGCATCGAGCCGAGCTTGCTGTCCTTCACCGACCTCGGGGATTCGCTGGAACCCGTGATCAGCCGCGCCGAGGCGAGATTCAGCACCGGATGCAGGGTGGCCTTCGTCTTGTCGGGGTTGTTGCCGTCACCGTCCGGGACGACCACGTACAGCGCGCCGCTGTCCTTGCCCATCACGATGTGCGCGTCGCCGATCGACCCCTGCGGGCGCAGGAACGCCAGAATCGCGCACCCCGCCACCGCGATCAGGCCGAGCACCGCGCCGACGAGCAGCGACCGCGACTGCGAGCGCATCGGATCGTGCAGCATCCGGACGTCGCGACGCACCAGTGCGTGGTCGAGACGGCGTAGCAGGAAGCGATACCCATTGACCTGAGCCCGGGTTGTCAGTTGTGCCGGCACGCAAACTCCACAATCTCCGACTGCGCCTTTATCCTTCGACACGGTACCGTAATTAGGGGCCGGCAACCGCCTTGCCCGGACGTACATCGGTTAATAACCGAAGATCTCGCAAAGAACACCAGACATCGCTGTGAACGACCGGGAAACCATGGTAGACGCCAAAGCCAACGCCGACGGAAATATATCGCCGCCCCGAATCGTCCGTACACATTCCGGAGAATCACGCAAGACCGAAGTTTTGCGGGATCCCGAATTCCCACTCTTCCGGCTCTATCCGCTGCGCCTGGTCGTTCCGGTGCTGCTGCTCGCGGCCGCGGCGGTCTGGGGCGCGCTGGCCGGCCGGCTGCCGGTCCTCGCGGCGGCGGGTATCGGCGCGGCGGTCGCGGTCGTCGGCCTGATGCCGGTGCGCCGCAGGGATCCGCGCACCGTCGCCGGCATCGTCGCCCTGTCGCTCGGATACCGCTGGCGGCGCAGGCGCGATCGCGACCGGACCTATCCGGAGCCGTTCGACGTGCCGCTGCCCGAGGGCGGCAGCTACGGACTGCGCTGGGACGGCGACCGGTTGATCACGATGCTGCGCATCGAACCGCCGCCGGACTCCCTGACGCTGCTGCGCCGCGGCGCCCTCAGCACCGATCAGCTGCTGCCCCTGGCCGAGATCGCCCGCTGCCTGGGCCAGTTCGACATCACCCTGGCGTCGATCGACGTGATCAGCACCGGATCCCGCACCGCTCGAACGGGTTTCGTGGCGCAGCTGTACGACCGGATCCTCGGGCCGCTGCCGGCCATCGCGCACCGCACGGTGTGGCTGGTGCTGCGGCTGGATCCGCTGGCCAACGCCCAGGCGGTCGACAGCCGCGGCGGCGGCGCCACGGGCACGATCCGCTCGGCCGTGATCGCCACTCGCCGCGTCGCGAACCGGCTGGCCGCCCGCGATATCGCCGTCTCGGTGCTGACCGCGAACGAGATGAACGGCGCGGTACGGCAACTCACGCACGGCATCGCCCTGGACGAGCTGGCCGAATCCCCGGCGTCGCTGCATGCGGGCGACTTGCGCCTCACCAGCTACGAGATCGGCGCCGACCTGATCAACTCCGCCGGCTTCGCGGCCCTGTGGGCCACCCCCAGCATCGCGACCACCGTCAGCCTGCGGCTCAAGCCGTCGCCGCGGCGATCGGGGCACGACGACGGTCCCCCGGCCATCGTGCTGGACGCGGTCGTCCGGTTCGATACCGCCGCGGAACTCTCGGCCCCACCGGTTTCCGGCCTGCGCGCGCTGCCCGGCCGCCAGCTGCCGACCCTGCTCGATACGCTCCCGATCGGCAGCCAGGCCCGCCGCGCGGCCGATCCGGGCCACCGCGGCCCGATCACGGCGCTGACCGAGATCGTGGTGCCCACCGCCGGATGCGGTCAGCTCATCGGCGCCGACGCCACCGGGCAGGGCATCGCGGTGCCACTGGTCGGCGAGGGCACCCGGCACGTGGAGGTGGTGGGCAAGCTGGACCTGGCGCAGCAGGTGGTCCTGCGGGCCATCGCGCTGGGCGCGCGCGCCGTCGTGCACACCCACCGGCCGGAGGCGTGGCAGTCGATGGTGCGCAACGTCAATGCGCCGCAACTGCTTTCGCTCGCGCCCAGGCTGGCCGGGACCGGCTCGCACGCGGTGCTGCCGATCGCGCACCCCGGCACTCCGGCCTCGATGTCCACCGTGCTGGTCTTCGACGGCACCGTCCCCGCCTCCTCGAGCGGCGGGGCGACCATCGTGCACGTCCGCTCGCCGCGGCAGGAGGGCGGCCACTTCGACCCGGATATCACCCTGGCGCAGGACGAGAGCGCGCCCAATGTGATCACCGTGCGGACTCCCGCGGCGCAGGCGACGGTACAGATGGTGACCACGCCGGACGAGATGCGCTACATCGGCGAATCCCTGGTCACCACACGGTAATAGACGAAACGGCCGGCTCCCCCGCCACCGGGGAGGCCGGCCGTCCGGCGAACTCGATCAGAGACCGGAGAAACCGTCGCCGATCTTGCCGTCGGTGCCCAGGGCGCGGGTCAGCGCCTTCTCGACCGCCTTGGCGACCTCTTGCAGCACGGTCAAGGTGTCCTGGTACTCCTTGTCCCACTGCTGGGCGATCACCTGGAAGTCCTCGTGGGCCTTGTTGTCCTCCCACGCGTTCTGCAGAATCCCCTTGGCGTCGTGAATATCGTTGCCGTAGTTGATCAGATTGCCGTGCGAGGTGTTCAGATCGTTGAACAGCTGCATCATCTCGGCCGACTTGTATTCCTGTACTCCACCGCTCATTGCTGGCTCCTTCGAAGCTGATTGTCAGATGTCGAACTCGGACGGTTGCCTACAGTCCCATCAGGTGCTGGAACTCGGCGTGGTTGTCGGTCTCCATCGCTTCGAACTGCTTGGAGCCGTGGCCGACCTGCTCGGTGATGCGGTTGAGCAGCGCATGAATCTTGTCCGACTGTTTGCCCCAGTGCTCCGCGGCCGCGCCGAACGCGTCGCGGGCCTCGCCGCGCCACCCGGCGGCATTGGTGACGTCGGTATCGATCTTGTGCAGCGCGCTGCGCATGTTGTCGACGGCCGCAGCCATCGCCTGCTCGGCCTTCTTCGCGAGTGCCGGATCAACGTGAACCATCTTGGAACCTCTTTCGTAGTCGAGTTGTCGTAGTCACTGAGTCGGGCGTGTAGCTATCGGGCCATCCACCTCCCCCCGGGCAGCGACTCGATCAGCGCCGAAATCGCCTGGGCGACCCGGTGATCGGTGCCCGGTGTGACGGTTGACCAGACTCGCTGGTCCGGCGCGGCATTCGGAGCGGCGACGATCCGGCCGCGGCCGGTGTCGTAGATCACGACCGCTCCGGGAGGTCGGGTGGTGATGCCGTCGTCGTGGTCGTAGGCCACGATCTCGGCGTAGGCGTGGCAGGACGCGAAGGCCAGGCCGTAGGCGGTGGCGTCGTGGGTGGCGACCCCTAGGGCGTAGACCGCGTCGGCGTAGTCGGCCGAGGTCTTCGCCGCGTCCAGCCGCTCGGCCAAGTCGTCGGACAGCGCGCTGAAATTCGCGACCTCCGCCGGTGGGCACGCACCGAGCGCGTCGAAGACCGGGCGCATCAGCGCGGCGGCCGGCTCGTCCGCCCAGACCGACGTGATGTCCACGTCGTCCTCGGTGCGGACCGCCAGCGCGCATTGTTCGCCGCGGCGCGCCAGGCAGATTCGGACCGGCCGGGCGCCGGCGGTGAACACCCGCGCGACCAGTTCGCGATCGGGCTGCGACAGCGTGTGCAGGGTGGCGGCCAGATCCGGATCGACCTCGCCGTGCCCGTCGATGACGCCCGCGCCGGTCAGCGCCGTCGCCGCCCGGCGCTGCGCGACCGTCCACTCGTCGAACGAATCCTGTTGCGGGCCTATCGAAAGCACCAGCGGCAGGGTCTGGACGCCGAGGCGTTCGGCGAGTACCAGCAGGCCGTCGTTGGTCACCACCGTCATGCGGCACCCCCGGACGAGGCGGTCGCACCGCCCGGACCGCGCGGGGCGACCTCGCCCAGCACCGCCGGCGCGGCGACGATGCCGAGATCGGCGCCGATGTCCTCACCGGCGTATCCGGCGCGCGGCTCGTACTCTTCCTCCTGCGCGGCGTTCGCGGCCGGGGCCATCGGCGCGTACGGCAGCGGCGACGAGCTCGTCGCTTGTGCCGGAGTAGTCTGCGGCACAACGGTTTCCGCCGCCTGCGCGGCCTTCGCGAAGGCCGGCGCCTGGTAGGCCGTCAGCACCCGCGGCACGGTGACCGGACCCGGCAGCGACGGCATCGCGATCCGCGGCACGCCCGCGGCCGCGGCCATGTCGGCCGCGGCGGCCGCCGACTGCGCCGCGGTGGCCTGTTCGGCCTCCAGCGCGGCCGCGGGGGCGATGACCGGCGGCTGTTCCTGATGCCAGGGCATCGCCAGGGGTTCGGTCGCGCCCTCGTAGGTCTGCATCACCCGGGCGGCGGCCGCCTTGGCCATATCGGTGTCCTCGTCGGCGCCCGCGGCGACCGCCTTCAGCGGCGAACCGAGGGAGATGCCGAGCTGCTGGAGCACCTGCTGAATCGCTTGCAGCGCGGCGAGTTCCCCGGCATTGGGCATCGACATCCGCGCCACCTCGTAGGCCGCGGCCTGGACGCCGGCGCGTTGCGCGTTGGCCGTCGCGGCGGCCGCGGCATCGGTGAGCCAGTCGCGCAGGGTCGAGACCTTGTCCAGCACCGGCCCGCTGGTCTGCGACTGCCAGGCGCCGCGCAGGCTCGCGACGATCTGGTCGTACTCCACTACGGCCGCACCGAAAGTGGCGGCCAGCCGGGACCACGCGGCCCCGGCCTCGGCCATGGGAACCGCGCCCGGCCCGGTGGTCAGATCGCGCGCGAGCCGGTCGGGTTCGCGTGCGGGCCAGACCACCCCGGTGAATCCGGGTTGCGGCGGTTCGATCATCGGCTCAGCCCACCCCGCCGAATTCGGCGACGCTCTCGTCCTCGCTGCGCGCGAACTGCCCGGTCTGCGACCGCAGCGTGGCGGCGAGCTTGCGCAGTTCGTGAATCCCCGAGGCGGAGCTCTCCGAGTAGGACGCCGCGACCTGGCTCATCGTTCCCGCCGCGCGGACCGAGACCTCGTCGACCCCGGCGGGGGGCACCGTGAGCGCGCCCTCGTCGGCACGCATACCGGCCTCGAGCCGGTCGGCCAGGCCGTCGAGACGCTGCGCGGCCGCCAGGGCCGCCGTCGAATCGAACTGGACACCATCGATTTCCGCACCACTGAGGGCCATGGTTACCTCCTGTATTCGGACCGTGTCAGA
>NZ_BAGL01000015.1 GCF_000308875.1 Nocardia transvalensis NBRC 15921 | reverse complement strand
AGCGGGTCCATCGAGTCGAGGCGGCGGGTGTGGTCGTCCATCTCGGTGCGCGCCGCGGTGACCGTGCCGATGGCGTCGCGCAGGGCCTGGGTGGCGCGCGTGATCACGGCGTCGGTGTCGGGGGACGAGTTGGCGTTGTTCAGGATGACCTTCGCGTCGCTGCGGAAGTCGGCGATGATCTGGTCCACCTTCTTCGCGGCACGCGAGCTGGTGGACTGGGCGTCCGACAGCACCGCCAGATAGGCCGGGCCGCGATCGGAGATGTCACCGATCTGGGTCTGCGTGGTGCGCATGGCGGGGACCGCGGCGTCGGAGGTCTTGCCGGCCATGGTGGATTCGATGGCGTGCAGGCCGTCGCGGTGCGGGGTCTCGGTCTCCGCGGCGCGGGCGGACGCGGCGGACAGCGCGGACGCGATCGTGGCGTCGGGGACGGACGCGCCGGTGCCGAGCGAGGCGCGCAGCGCCAGCAGCGGTTCCACCAGCCGGGCCACGATCGGGGGATCGCCGGCGGAGGTGGTGGTCGACGCCGGGGCGGTGGGTTCGGTCGGCCGGTTGCGCAGACGCCTCATGCCAGCGCCTCCCCCGTCTTCGCGATGGCCGCCGCGGCGTCGGCGTCACCACCCTGGACCGAGCCGTCGAATCCGCGCAGCACCTGGCCGTATGCGGAGACCAGCTGGCCCGCGGTCGACAGGGCCTGCGCGTGTTCGGAGACCGCCGCGGTGAACCGCGCCGCGAACTCGGCTCCCAGCATGCCCAGATCAGCAGCCAGTTTGTCGTGATTCACGGCGCCCTCGGCGACCGTGGCGGCCGAGGCGAGTTGCTGCGAGACGGTGTCCGCGATGGCGGTGTAGGCGGCCATTGCCGCCGGATCCAGCTTCAGCGTGTCCACTGTTCCCCCTCACGGAAAACCCAAGCTTTCGCTGTCGCATCATGATTCGCCATCCACCATACGTTGCGGCACCCGGGCGCGCGCCCCGATCCCGCCGACGCTAGGGGATGTCCCGTCGAGATTAGCGCCTCACCGCAGCTCACGCACCCTTTCGGGGATTCCCTCAGATGGCGGCGACGCGCTTGGCAAGATCATCGGCGAGCTGCCGGGCCCGGTCGGCGTCGGTCGCCTCCACCATGACCCGCACGAGCTGCTCGGTTCCGCTGGGACGCAGCAGTACTCGCCCGGACTCGCCGAGGATGCGCTCGGCCTCGGTGACCGCGTCCCGGATCTCGGGGGCCGCGGCGACCGCGGTCCGGTCCGAGACCGGCACGTTGATCAGGACCTGCGGGACGGTCTGCACGATATTCGCGAGGTCGCCGAGCGTGCGGCCGGTCTGTGCCATGCGGGCCATCAGCCGCAGGCCGGTCAGTACGCCGTCGCCGGTGGTGCCGAACGTCGGGAAGACCACGTGGCCCGACTGTTCGCCGCCGAGGGTGTATCCGCCGCGGCGCAGCTCCTCCAGCACGTACCGGTCGCCGACCGCGGTGGTGCGCACCGTGATTCCCGCGTTGCGCAGCGCGATGTGCAGGCCGAGATTGCTCATGACGGTCGCGACCAAGGTGTTGTGGGCGAGGTCGCCGGCCTCGTACATGGCCAGCGCGAGGATGGCCATGATCGCGTCGCCGTCGACCACCGCGCCCGCGGCGTCGACGGCCAGGCAGCGGTCGGCGTCGCCGTCGTGGGCCAGGCCGAGATCGGCGCCGTGTTCGCGCACCGCCTGCTGGACCCGATCGAGATGCGTGGAGCCGCAGCGGTCGTTGATGTTGAGGCCGTTCGGCTCGGCGTTGATCGCGATGACCCGCGCCCCGGCCTCCCGGTAGGCGGCCGGGCCGACATCGGAGGCCGCGCCGTGCGCGCAGTCCACCACCACGGTGAGCCCGCTCAGATCGCGGCCGGTGGCCTCGACCAGGTGCTCGACGTAGCGCTCATGCGTTCCGTGCAGGCTGTAGCGGTCGTCGACGTGGCCGTCGAGCCCGGACTGGCTCAGCACCCGCCCGATGCCGGCGCCGGTCGGCCGCACGAACGACCGCTCCCGCACCAATTCCTCGATGCGGTCCTCCACGGCGTCGTCGAGCTTGTGCCCGCCTGCGGCGAAGATCTTGATCCCGTTGTCCGGCATCGGATTGTGCGAGGCGGAGATCATCACGCCCAGGCACGCGTCATAGGCCGCGGTCAGATAGGCGACAGCGGGCGTCGGCAGCACGCCGACCGACAGCACGTCCACCCCGGCGGAGGTCAGGCCCGCGGTCACCGCGGCCTCCAGCATCTCGCCGCTGGCCCGCGGATCGCGGCCCACCACCGCCACCGCCCGCTTCTTCCCGCGGCCGAGAACCTGTGCCGCCGCGGCCGAAACACGCAGCGCCAGTTCCGGGCTCAGCGAATCGTTGGCAAGCCCCCGCACTCCGTCGGTGCCGAACAAACGTCCCATTCCCTCGCCCCTCAGTGTCTGATTGCGGTGTGCCGGTGCGACCGTCCCGCCCACGTCGTCGTGGTCGCGCGGAGTGCCGTCGCCGGGCTCCGACCGCGGCTGCCCGCGGGACCGATTGCGCGCCGCGGGATCTCCATCGTCACGCACGCTGCCCGAGTGCGTGGCCGATTACGAATGCCGCGGGTGGATACAGCACGAGAGCAGGCGCCCGGGGTGGGCGCCTGCTCTCGTACAGGAACCGTGCAGACCGTACCCCACCCGGCACCGGAACGGTGCCGGGTGGGGACGATCGCACGCTGTCGACTCAGCGCTTCGAGTACTGCGGAGCCTTGCGGGCCTTCTTGAGGCCGTACTTCTTACGCTCGGTGGCGCGGGGGTCACGGGTCAGGAAGCCGGCCCGCTTCAGGGCGGGGCGGTCGTCCGGGGTGACCTCGATCAGCGCGCGGGCGATGGCCAGCCGCAGGGCGCCGGCCTGACCCGACGGGCCGCCGCCGACCAGGCGGGCGTGCACGTCGAAGCTCTCGGTGCGCTCGACGGTGACCAGCGGGGACTTCACCAGCTGCTGGTGCACCTTGTTCGGGAAGTAGTCCTCGATGGTGCGGCCGTTGAGCACGAAGTTGCCGGAACCCGGGGTCAGCCGGACGCGGACGACGGCTTCCTTGCGGCGGCCGACGGTCTGCACCGGGCGGTCGATCAGCGACGGGGCGACGGCGGCCTCGAAGGTCTCGGCCTCCTCGTAACCGGCGCCGTCCTCGACGACCTCGGCGGCCGCTTCCTCGACGTACTCTTCGGTGAATTCCTCGGGAGCTGTCACTGGGCCACCTGCTTGATCTCGAACGGAACGGGCTGCTGGGCCGCGTGCGGGTGCGACGGGCCTGCGTAGACCTTCAGCTTGCGAGCAATCTGGTTGCCCAGCTTGTTCTTCGGGATCATGCCCTTGATGGCACGCTCCACGACGCGATCGGGGCGGGTCTCCATCACCTGACGGACAGACCGGGTCTTGAGACCGCCCGGGTAGCCGGAGTGGGTGTGGATGAACTTGCGATCGGCCTTGTTGCCGGCGATCGCGATCTTGTCCGCGTTGATGATGATGACGAAATCGCCACCATCGACGTTCGGGGCGTAGGTCGGCTTGGTCTTGCCACGCAGCAGATTCGCTGCCTGCACGGCAAGGCGGCCGAGCACTACGTCAGTGGCGTCGATGACGTACCACTTGCGGGTCACGTCACCCGCCTTCGGGCTGTACGTAGGCACAGTGCTTCCCTGTCTGTCGTCGGTGTTCTGCCGGCCCAGGCGAGCGGTCGGGCGGTCCCGGCGGCCGGTAGAGACCCGGGGACCCGTGGTACGACGCGAACAACGCGACGTACCGCACGCCAGCGGACAACGATACCAGCAGGCCGGGCGGGCGGAGAAATCGCCCGCCCGCCCGCATCGCCCCTGCTCAGATGTGGATCGGCGGGCCGGGATCGATCGTGCCGCGCGGGGCCGGAACCAGGTAGTGGAGGTTGTCGATACCCAGGTGCGGGCAATCGTCGCGATCCCGGGCGCTGTCGGGCCTCGGCACGATCGAATGCGGTGTCAGCGCGCAGGCCGGGCCCGCGTCGCGCACGCGGGCGACCGGGAACACACCGGAGGTCGCCGCATCGAGAGAGTGCTGCGCGTCCACCGCGGTGACGACCTCGGCGGCCGGGCGCGCGGCCGGGGTGGTGGCGCCGTCCGGGGACAGCGCCATCGCGGCCAGGGCGACCGCGCCCGCGATCGTCGGGGCTCCGAACAGGTTGTCCTTCACCTTGTGCCAGAGCTTGCCGTGGTGTTCGTCGTCGTGCTGGTGGTCCGCGTCGGGGGCCGCGTGCGCTCCTCGTGCGCCCGGGTCGGGCTGGTCCGGGCGGCCTATGGCCACGGTCATCTGATCGTCGGCCGGTGAGCTGGGCGGGCGGGTGAAGCGGCTGCCCGGCTCGGCGCGGGGGTGCTCGGGGACGACGCGGGTGGTCGGCTCCTCGCCGATCTCGCGAGCCGCGTGCCGCGGTCCCTGATCGACCGGGCGGCCGCCCGCGTGGCGCACCGGATCGGACGGTACGGGCGTGCGGAGGCTGTGCCTGCCGCCCTCCTCGCTCGCCATCGTGGGAGTGGCCGACGACGTCGGGGATGTGCCGGGCGCCGAGCCCGGCCGGTGCGCCGAACTCGGCCCGGAATTCCCCGGGTCCACCCCGTGTCCCCCGCCCGCGGCCGGCCGGCCGGAGCCGGACGGTCCCGCCTCGGCGGAACCGCGGTGGCCGCCGGGGCCGGGTGGCTGTCTCTGGCCGGGATGATGTCCCGCACCGGGATTCGGGGGGCGGGTGGCCGCCGGATCGGACGGACGGGGTTCCGGCGGCGGGGCCGGGCGGGCGGGCTCCGGATAGGGGTCCTCGTCGGCGTACTCGCTGTCGGTGACCAGCAGGTGCGCGGCGCCGAGCGCCAGCGCGTGCATCGGATGGTCGGCGACGCGCAGCCGGTGGCCCAGATGGTTCTGGAACGCCAGGCGCAGCGCGTCGTTGAAGCAGACGTTGCCGGTCAGCAGCACCGTCGACGTGTCGGCGCCGATGGACCGGGCGGCGGCCATCACCTCGATGACCACATTGTCGGCGGACATGGCGTCGCGCATGGCCTCGGGCGAGATCGGGACGCCGACCGATTCGGTGGGCTGCTCGTCGTCGCCGTGCACGGCGACCACCAGGCACACCCGGCCGTCGGAGTACACGCCGGTGGCTCCGGCCGGACCGTGCGGTCCCGGCCCGCCGACCAGGCCCAGCGCGCGCACATATCCCGACAGCGCGACCGATTCGGGTAGTGGCTCCGTGCTCACGTCCAGCATCTCGACGAGACGGCAGTACTCGTCGATCTTCTCGTCGGGCCAGTCGTCGGGGTACGGCAGCGCGACGACCTCGGGCTTGCCGCGCACGTGCTTGCCGATCGCGGCCATCGGGTTGTACATGCGGGCGCGGAACACCAGCTCCACCGGCCAGGTCGCCCCCGCGATGCGAATCTGCCGATGGCCGAGCACATCCCGCACATCGGAGATGGCGATACCCAGGTCGGGACGCTGCCGCTCGGCGCCTGCCGTGTGCAGGCGGCCCGACGCGTCCGCCAGCAGGTACGCGGGCGGCGTATATGTTCCTTCCACCTGGACCGGGCGGATCGGTGTGCCACCGCCGCCTGCGGCCACGGACACCACATCCCAGCCGAGATGTACTGCCCCAACTCGAGCCGTCACACGCATAAGTGTGCCTGCTGTGTCCACGACACGCGCGGGGCAGGGCCGATAACCCGCGCCGACCTGTGAATTCCTCGTCTCATGCTGTGTCTTCTCGCAGCATGAGCGGGCGCCTGCGTGGTTACGCTCCGCTGCCGCCTCCGGCGCTGACCGCTCATGCCGATGTCTTCTTCAAGCGCAGCCGCCACCACGTCAGCAGCGACAGCACCGTCGTGATCACCACCAGCATGGCGATGTCCAGCAGCCAGAAACCGGACTTGTGCTGCCACAGCGCGTCGGGCTGGGCGTTGGCGAACAGGTAGCGCAGGTCGACCGTCGCGGCGCCGGACGCGAAACCCCAGCGCGACGGGAACAGGTACGACAGCTGCTCGAGCACGATGCGGTCGGTCACCGGGATCATGCCGCCCGCCATCACCAGCTGGCACATGATCATGACGACCAGCAGCGGCATCACCTGCTCGTTGGACTTCGCGATCGTGGACAGCAGCAGGCCGATGACGACACACGCCACCGACGTGACGGCCAGATCGACATACAGCTCGACGCCGCCCGGCGGGATCAGCGCACCCTTGCCGGGGGCGTTCTTCCCGGCCAGCACGATCCCCACCAGCACGGCCGCCTGCAGCAGCGCGGCGATGCCGAAGACGGCGACCTTCGCCAGCAGATAGGCCGACGGCAGCAGGCCGACCGCGCGCTCGCGATAGAAGATGGGCCGCTCGCCGACCAGATCGCGCACGGTCAGGGTGGAGCCCATGAAGCAGGCGCCGAGGATGAGCACCACCAAGAGCTGCTGGGTCTCGCCGCCGCCGTCGAGGACGAAGGAACCGTCCGGCAGCGGAACGGGCACGCCGGGTGCGAATCCGTTCTTACCCGGCACCACCAGCGACAGCACGCCGAGGACGAACGGCAGCACGACCAGGAACGCCAGATACCCGCGGTCGGCGAGGATCAGCCGCACCTGACGCCGGAACAGGGTCGAGAACTGTTTGGTACCACTGGATTTCGGTGGCTGGCCCGTGACACCGCGCGGTGCTGCCGGTGGGGGCGGCGGCGCGACGGCGGCCTGACGAGACCGGTAGTTGGCGAACGCCCCGTCCGGATCGGCCGCGACCCGCGCGAAGATATCGGCCCAGTCGTTGGTGCCGAGGTAGTCGCCGACGGTGCCGGGATGCCCGCAGAAGGCGGTCTTACCGCCGGGCGCCAGCAGCAGCACCTGATCGCACATGTCCAGGCAGGCCACCGAGTGCGTGACGACGATGACGGTGCGACCGGCGTCGGCCAGCTCCCGCAGCATGGTCATGACCTGGCGGTCCAGGGCCGGGTCCAGACCCGAGGTGGGCTCGTCGAGCAGCAGCAGCGCCGGACCGGTCAGCAGTTCGAGGGCGACCGAGGCGCGCTTGCGCTGACCGCCGGAGAGCTTGTCGACGCGGGTGTCGGCGTGCTCGGTGAGCGAGAGTTCCTTCAGCACACCGTCGATCACCTGCTGGCGGTCGGCCTTGCTGGAGTCGGGCGGCAGGCGCAGTTCGGCGGCGAAGCCGAGGGCCTGCCGGACGGTGAGCTGGCGGTGCAGCACGTCGTCCTGCGGGACCATGCCGATTCGGCTGCGCATGGCCTCGTATTCGGCGTGCAGGTTGCGGCCCTCGAAGGTGACCACGCCCGCGGACGGGTGCGTGGTGCCCGCGATGAGCTTCGACAGCGTGGACTTGCCCGCACCGGACGGACCGATGAGCGCGGTCAGCGTGCCGCGGCCGGCCTGCATGTTGACGTCGATCAGCAGCTGCTTGTTGCCCTCGACGGTGAAGCCGACGCCGTGCACGTGCAGGCCCTGTTCGGTGACCGGCTTCTTGCGGTGCTTGAGGGTGCCCTCCTGCACCACGAAGTCGACGTTGCCGATGGTGACGATGTCGCGCTCGCGCAACACCACCCGCTGCTCGCGGCGGCCGTTGACGAAGGTGCCGTTGGCCGAGCCGAGATCCTCGAGCGCCAGACCCTCGCGGTCCTTCAGCAGGCGGGCGTGGCGGCGCGAGGCCAGCGGATCGTTGACGACGATCTGGTTGTCGCTGGTACGGCCGATGCTCAGGCCGCCCGGCGGGATCCGGTCGGCGCGGGCGACCGGCGCGGTGGAGGCGCGGGCGCGCACCGGCGGCAGCGCCGAGGTGTCGGCCTTGGTGGTCATGTTGACATTGGGCGCCGCCGCGACCGGTTGCTGCGGTTGCGAATTCGGCCGCTGCGGACGATGCGGCGGGGACTGCGGGGGCGTCCCGCGGCCCTGCGGCGGGCGCGAGGGAGCCTGGGGACGCTGCGGGGGCGACGGCGGGCGGCGGCCGGGAGGCGGCTGGTGGCCCTGAGGGGACTGCTGCCGGTGACCGTCCGGACCCGGCTGCTGCCGCTGGCCTTCCTGAGACGGCTGCTGGCGGTAGCCATCCGGGGCTGACTGCTGCCGATGCCCCTCGGGGGGTGACTGCTGCCGGTGGCCCTCGGGGGGTGTCTGGCCGCGGGGCGGGGTGGGGCGGTGCGGGGGCGGCACCGGGCGGGCGTTCTCGGGCACCAGATGGAGGAGCGGGCCGGTGATCGCATCCCCCAGGCGAACCAGCGTCGGACGCTCGATCGACACCGGCCGGGTCAGCCGCTGCGCGTCCACGAACACACCGTTCGTACTTCCATTGTCGCTGAGTATCCAGGTATTACCCTGCCAACTGAGTTTCGCGTGCACACGGGAAACCAGCGGACTGTCGACGAACAGCGTCACCTCCGGCGCGCGGCCCATGGTGATCTGCTGCTGACTGTCGAAGACCCGATCGGTTCCCTCATGGCGCACGGTGATCTTCTGCGCCCCCGGTGATGACATGGCCCGGATCCTATTCGATGACCCGGACATCGGTGAGGCCCGAAGCTGCCCTCTATTACTCTGTACCCGCGTCCGAGATCGAGAACGTGAACGGCCCGGGGAGGGAGTCGATGTGGCGAAGAGCCGGGTGATCACGGCCCTGACCGTCCTGGCACTGGCGGCGACGCTGCTCACCGGCTGCACGTTGTCGACCGACGGCCGGGCGGTGTCGATCTACGACGATCCGTTCAAGGTGGCCGGACTACCCACCACCGGGGGGCCCAGCGGACCGCGCGCGGGCGTCCCCGACACCCCCATGTCCGCGGTCGGCGGCGACCACGGCGACGTCGACAAGCTGGCGCTCAACGCCATCGACGACATCCAGACGTATTGGCAACACGAGTATCACAACGAGTTCGAGGGCGAGTTCGCTCCCGTCACCAAGCTCTACTCGTGGAGTGCGAAGGCCCCGAAAACGCAGGAGAGCCAGTTCTGCAAGGAGAGCACCTACCACCTGGTGAACGCCGCCTACTGCCGGCTGGACAACTCGGTCGGCTGGGATCGCGGCGTACTGCTGCCGATGATGCAGGACAGCTTCGGGAAGATGGCGGTGGTCATGGTCCTGGCGCACGAATATGGCCACGCCGTCCAGACCATGTCCCGCATCGTGGGTTCCAAGGATCCGGTGATCGTCAAGGAGCAGCAGGCCGACTGTTTCGCCGGTGCGTTCATGCGCCATGTGGCCGAGGGCAATTCGCCGCACTTCACGATCAACACCTCCGACGGCCTGAACAATGTGCTGGCGGCGACGGTGGCGATCCGCGACGCCAATCCGGAGGATCCGGAGGCCGTGCACGGTTCGGCGTTCGAGCGGGTGACCGCCGTGCAGATCGGTTTCACCGACGGGCCCAAGGGCTGCAAGGCGATCGATATGAAGGACGTCAACAGCCGCCGCAAGAACCTGCCGCAGACGTTCACCGACGACGCCAACCACGGCGAGCTGGACATCACCAAGAAGAACCTGATCGAGTTGAGCAAGGCGATGGCGGCGATCATGCCGGTCCCCCACGAACCGGCCTACGACTTTCACGGCGCGCAGCTGAACTGCCGCAACGGGGCCGACACCGTCCCGGTCACCTACTGTCCGGCGACCAATACGATCGGCACCGACGTCCCCGCGCTGGCCGAGCGCGGGGCCGCCGACACCGCCGAACAGGACGGTTTCCCGACGCACGTGGGCGGTGATTACAACGCCTACGTGGTGTTCGTCTCCCGCTACGCGCTCGCGGTGCAGAACAATGCCCGCCAGGCGCTGACCGGCGCGAAGACGGGGCTGCGCGCGGCCTGTCTGTCGGGGGTGATCACCGCCCGCCTCGCGGATCCGGGCCGCACCCCGGCGACGGGCGATATCGCCCTGTCCCCCGGCGATCTCGACAAGGCGGTCTCGGGCCTGCTCAGCGACGGCCTCGCCGCCAGCGACGTGGAGGGCAACACCGTCCCCAGCGGCTTCTCCCGGGTGGACGCGTTCCGCGCCGGCGTCCTCGGCACCCAGCAGACCTGCGAGTCCCGCTACTCCTGAGAACGATGCGCGCGGCGTGCGCGGTCGACCGCGGCGGGGATATGGGCGAAGGTGTAGTTGTTGATCTTCCGACCCCCTGGGAGGCGAGAGCGTGGCTGAGCCGACGCCGGAGGTGCCCGAGCGCTCGTTCCCGCTGCGGCGGCGCGGGCCCGTGCTGTGGTTGCTGGTGCTGCCGGGGCTGCTCTATTGCCTGGCGCCCTTCGTGGCCAACCGGATCGAGCCGCGGATTCTCGGGGTTCCGTTCCTGATCTGCTACCTGCTCGCGGTGACGGTGGTGACCGGTCCGATCGTCGCCCTGGTCGCCCGCTTCGACCCCGCCTACAGAAGCGGGGCAGCCGAATTCGTCCCGGCGGACGGGGCAGCGCAGTTCATCCCGGCAGACGGGGCAGCCGAATTCGTACCAGGGGACGAAGGTGCCGAATCCGTTCCCGCCGACGAAGATCCGGAGGACCGCCCGTGACCGCCGACGCGACGATCGCGGTCACGCTGTTCGGTATCGCCATGGTCGCGGCGGTCGTGATCGGCGTGTGGTCCGGGCGCGGGCGGGAACGGTCTATGTCGGAGTGGTCGGTGTCGGGGCGCGGGCTGGGCACGCTGTTCGTGCTGCTGCTGATGGCGGGCGAGTCGTATACGAGCTTCTCGTTCCTCGGTGCCGCGGGGTGGTCCTATAAATACGGCGTCCCGATCTTCTACCTGATCGCGTATCTGAGCACCGGGCTGGTGGTGGCCTACTTCGTCGCCCCGCTGATCTGGACCTACTGCGCGCGCCACCGGCTGATGTCGATCGCCGATATCGCGGAGCATCGATTCGGATCGCGGTGGCTGGGCATCGCGGTCGCCGTCATCTGTACCGTCTTCCTGATTCCCTACGTGCAGTTGCAGATCCAGGGGATGGGCGTGGTCGTGAACGCCATGTCCTACGGCGCGGTGGATCTGAAGGTCGCCGCGGTGGTGTCGTTCGTCGTGGCCGAGGCGTTCATCCTCGCGTCCGGGCTGCGCGGCTCGGCCTGGGTGAGCGTGTTCAAGGACGGGCTCGCGGTGCTGTCGGTGCTGTTCCTCGCGATCTACGTGCCCTGGCACTATTTCGACGGCCCCGGCGAACTGCTGGATCGCCTGGTCGCCGAGAAGCCCGAGTGGCTGACCTTTCCCGGCGCGGGCGGCGGCACATTCGGCGCCGGCTGGTTCGTCTCCACGATCCTGCTCAATGTGGCGACCATCTGTATCTTCCCGACCACCGTCGCCGGGTATCTGTCGGCGACCGGGCCGACGCCGCTGCGGCGCAATTCGATGCTGCTGCCGTGGTACCAGCTGCTGCTGGTCGTGCCCATGGCGATCGGCGCGGCCGCGTTGTTCGTGGTGCCGTCCCTGGCGAATCCCGATCTCGCCCTGTTCAAGCTGGTCACCGACTCGCTGCCGCCCGCGGTGGTGGCGATGATCGGGATCGCCGGGGCGCTGTCGGCGATCGTGCCGATGAGCGTGTTCCTGGTCTCGATCGGAACCCTGTGGGGGCGCACCATTCTCGGCGGCGGCCTGCACGGCACGCGCGCGGCCTCCGATCGCGGGCAGCGCGCCCGGTCGCAGCTGATCTGCCTGGTCGTCGGCGCGCTGGCGCTCGCGGGCGCACTGATCTACCCGAAGGCGCTGGTGAACCTGTCGGTGCTGTCGTACGAGGGCATCGCGCAACTGCTGCCCGCCGTCCTGGTCGGGCTGTACTGGCGGCGGCTGACCGCGGCCGGCGCCGCCGCCGGGCTCCTGACCGGCACCGCGATCGTCCTGATCCTGCACGCCCTGGGCCGCGACCCGCTGTACGGACTCAACGGCGGGCTCATCGCCCTGCTCGCCAATCTCGCCGTGGCCGCGGCCGTCTCGTTCGCGACGGGCAGTACGCGCGGGCGCTCCCCCGTGTTGGCGGCGGAACGCTGAGCATTACCCGGTTCGCTTGTTGACCGGGTCGGCGGGGCGGGGCATTGTGGGGCGATGAGCGGCGAAGAGACCCGCCAGGGCGTGGCGCTGACCAATCTCGACAAGCCGCTGTTCGACGGCGCGGGAGCCACGAAGCGCGACCTGATCGACTACCTGGAGTTCGTGGGCGACCGCCTGGTGGGCGGCCTGCGCGACCGGCCGCTGTCGGTGGTGCGCATCCGGCCGGGCCAGGAGCCCTTCATGCAGAAGAACCTGCCCAAATACACGCCGGACTGGGTGGCCCGGGTGACGGTGTGGGCGGAGAGTTCCCGGCGCGAGGTCACCTACGCCCTGTGCGACGACGTCCGCACGCTGCTGTGGTTCGGCAATCAGCGCGCCATCGAATACCACCCGACCCTGCTGCTCGCCGACCATACCGCCGGGCCGACCCATCTGGTCCTCGACCTGGATCCGCCGCCCGGAGAGCACTTCCGGCAGGCTGTGCGCGCCGCCGAACTGATCCGGGAGGCGCTGCGCGCCGACGGCCTGGCCGGTGCGGTGAAGACCAGCGGCGCCAAGGGCCTGCACGTCTTCGTCCCGGTCGTGCCGGGCACCGCGATCGAGGACGCCGCCGCGGCCACCCGCGCCGTCGCCGCCCGCGCGGAGCGGCTCGACCCCGCCCTCGCCACCACCGCGTTCATCCGAGAGGACCGGGGCGGCAAGGTATTCCTCGATTCGACCCGAGCGGGCGGGGCGACGGTCGTCGCGGCCTACAGCCCGCGCGTGCGGCCGGGGACGCCCGTGTCGTTCCCGCTCTCGTGGTCCGATCTCGACGGCGTGCACCCGGGCGACTTCACCCTGCGAACGGCCGCGGAGGCACTCGGCGACCGCGATCCGTGGGTGCTGGAGATGCCCGCGCCCCAGACGCTTCCGGCGGATCTCGTCGAGGAGGGGCATACCATCCCGATCGCGCGCGTCCAGGCCATGCACGAGGGCAAGCGCCGCGCCCGCGCCCGCCGCGCCGCCGAGTCGTGACCGGGGCGGGAGCCGAACTTATCCGGCGACCAGTATGTATTACGGACCAATAAAAACTTGCGTTACGGTTTGTCTGACAATTTACTGGGTAATTGCCATAGCGTGCGCGAGCATCGCCCGCCAGAGCTGGCGGAGCGCAACCATGAGGAGCGCAGCATGTTCGATATTGCCTACCGTCGAGTACAGATCGACGGGGACACGCAACGCATCACACCTGTACCGGTAGACGGCGATCCCGACAACTTCGACATTGTGGGTGAATCCCGTTTCGAACCGGCTATTCTTACATCGGGTACGGCGCACAATTTCGTTACGTAGCGCCGCTACTCCGCTGTGAGGTCACGCTGAATCTCTCGCAAGAATGGTTGAATTCGTGAATTCCGACCGTTGACCAACGGCCGGTGATTCCGGGTGTTCGAAATATGAATGAATCCCGTCGACTGGAGGGCAGTGCGGTGAATTCTGAGGAAACTCGAAGCCTGCAGCACCTACCGTGAGGGAAACGATGCAGTCGCCGTCGGCCGCCGATACCGGCCTCTGGCTGGCTCAGTATGCCGACTGCGGATCGGAACCCGTGGGATTGACACCGGAAAAAGCTCGATTCGTGCGAAGTGTGCACGCCGGTCACGGTCCCGGATGTCATCAGTATCTGGGGTCCGCGGCATTTCTGAGCCGCGTGCCCGAGGCAGCGAACGACTCGGTCACATCTCCACACCATCGAGGAGGAAGCACCATGAGCAGTACCCTGTCCGGCACCGATTCGATTCTCGACGAGCTCCGCGGATCCGGTGCGCCGCTGCACATCGTGATGGTCGCACCGCCGTACTTCGAGGTGCCGCCGGCCGGGTACGGCGGCGTCGAGGCCGTGGTCGCACAGCTCGCGGACGCACTGGTCGACTGCGGGCACCGGGTCACCCTGCTCGGCGCGGGACGCCCGGGGACCAAGGCGGATTTCGTGCCGGTGTGGGACGACATTCTCTCCGATCGGCTCGGTGAGCCGTATCCGGAGGTCCTGAATGCGCTCAAGGTCAGGCGCGTCATCACCGAGATCGCGCAGAACGACCGTATCGATATCGTGCACGACCACACCTTTGCCGGACCGCTCAACGCACCGATGTACAAGGCTCTCGGCATTCCGACCGTGGTGACGGTGCACGGCCCGGTCGACGGCGATCCGGGCGAGTACTACCGGGCGCTCGACGATACCGCGCATCTGGTGGCGATCAGCGATCGTCAGCGCAGTCTGGCGACCGAGCTGAACTGGCTTGGGCGCGTGTACAACTCGATCCGGCCCAACGAGTTCCCGTTCCAGGCCGAGAAACAGGATTTCGCACTGTTCCTCGGTCGCTACGCCCCGTACAAGGGACCGGATCTGGCACTGGAGGCGGCACACGACGCGAATATTCCGCTGGTGCTCGCGGCGAAAATGAACGAGCCTCCGGAGAAAGCTTATTTCGAACGTGCGGTGCGGCCGCTGCTGAAGGATCGCGATCTCGTATTCGGCGAGGCGGATTCGGTTGCCAAGAAGCTGCTGCTTTCTCAGGCGAAGTGTTTGCTGTTCCCGATTCGCTGGGAAGAACCCTTCGGAATCGTCATGATCGAGGCCATGGCATGCGGTACGCCGGTGGTGGCGCTGCGCGGCGGCGCGGTCGAGGAGGTCGTCGAGGACGGCGTCACCGGATTCATCTGCGACGAGCCGGATCAGCTGCCCGCCGCGATCGCCGAAGTGCATCGTCTCGACCCCGCCGCGTGCCGGCGCCGTGTCGTGGAACGCTTTTCGACCGAACATCTCGGCGCCGGGTACGAGGCGGTGTACTACGCCGCGCTCGATTCCGCCGAACTGCCGCGGATCCCGGCGCTCGCTCCGGGTCGCCAGCGCGGCCGTACCCTGTCGGTTGCCAGTAACGGCTGAGCCCGAAAAGCACTGAGCTACTGAGTAATCGCCCCGCGCCCGGACCGGACCACCGGCCCGGGCGCCTCAGTGTTCCAGGCCGCCGAGCCGTCCCTCGAGCATCAGCAGCAGATCGCCGAGGATCGCCGCCAGATCCGCGCGGGCATCGGCGGGCAGTCCGGACAGCAGGGCGCGTTCGTAGGAAAGTTGTTGCGGCAGTAGGCCGTCCACCAGATCCCGGCCCGCTTCGGTGAGCGCGAGATGCGCGACGCGCCGGTCCCGGTCGTCGATGCGCCGCGTGACCAGGCCCCGATCCCCCAGTCCGCGAACGCGTTTGGTGACAGCAGCCGGGGAGGCGAAGGTCTCGCGGGCGAGCCGGCCCGGGGTCACCTCCGCGTCGAGTCTGCGCAGCGCGGAGAGGATGTCGAATTCCGGCCGGGTCAGGCCCGCGCGGCCCAGGGGTGCGTCGGTCACCTGATGCAGCAGTGCCGCACAGCGATTGATGCGGCCGATGACCGCCACCGGTTCGGTATCGAGGTCCGGGTGCACGCTCGCCCACTGACGGAGCACGCCCGCGACGGCGTCCTCCGACGGCATCCGCGACGGAGACTGTCCGCCGGGGGCCGTCATCGCGCGACCACCGGGCGGGCGGACAGTTCGGCCAGCAGACGGTGCCCGGCGCGCTCGGCGTCGACGATTCGCTCCTGCGGCAGTGGGGCGCTCCACCACTCCCCCGCCGCGGTGTCGGCCGATTCCCGCACCTCGATCAATGCCGTCGCCAGCCGCTCACGCGCGACGGTCCGGTCGCGCGGGGTGCGGGCGATGGCGTCATCGAGTCCGCGCAGGGCCGCGTCGACGCGGCCGGACACCCTCCGATTGGGGACGGCGAAGCAGACCAGCATGCCGACCACCGCCCCGACGCAGGTGTCGAGCCAGCGGTCGAGAACCAGTTCGCGGGTCGGATGGCGTTGCGCGAATTCGCTCATCATCAGCGCCATCGGGGTCACGAAGAGTGTGGCGAGCCCGTAGTTGCGGGAGACGGTCGCCTCGACCACCAGCTGGCAGGCGAGCGCGACCGCGATCAGCACGGCGGCACTGCGCAGCATCGGCGCGAGCGCGGTGAACAGCAGCACGCCGCCGAGATTACCGAGGACGCGCTGCACCGCCCGCTGCCACGACAGCGCGGTATTGGCGACGTACACCGCCGCCGCGGTCACCACCGCCCAGTAGGGCCGGTCCACCCCCAGCGCCATCGAGGCCCAGCCCGCCGCCGCACTGCCCGCGGTGAGCCGCACCCCGATCGGAAAGTACGGCGAGGACGGCTCGAAAGCCCGCATCACCCGCCGGAACCCGCTCTCCCCGCGATCGACGGCCCGCTCCACGCCCAGTCCCCGGATCTCCGCCGCCTCGTCGGCCGCGATCTCCACCCGCGGCACGGCACGCCCGCTCCGAAGCTCCCGTGCCCACCCGTCGAGCCGAACTGTCTGATCCAGCTGCGCCCGCTGTTCCGCACTTGCCGCCGACGGCTCCTCAGACACCCCCTGCTGTTCTGCCCGTGCGGCCAGCGTCTCCGCGCGGGTGACGAGGTGAGCCAGTGCCGCGAGTTCGGTGGTGCGGGAGGACCGGACGAGGCTCAGGGTGTGCCAGGCGGAGTGGATGGCGGCGGCCGCTTCGTAGCGGGCGCGGGGTGGGGCCTCCGAAGAGAGCCGAAGCAGGCGGGCGGTCGATTCCAGGGCTCGGGCAACCGCTCGGCGTTCGGGGCCGTGCGGGCGGAACAGGGCGGGCGCCAGGCAGACCGACCACGCCAGGACGCCGCCCAGCAGGACCAGCGTGAGGTGCCAGGGCAGGTCGGCGAGGCGGGTGGGCAGGAAGGCGCCCGTGGCGGTGACGAAGGTGAGGATGATGTTGCCGGGCGGGCCGATTCGCGACGCGTCGCACACCACCTTGAACACCCCGGCGAGCAGAGCGATCACCGCGACCCGCACGAATGCCGAACCGGTGAGCGCCGCCGTCGCGAGCGCCACGCCCGAGCCCGCGACCATGCCGAACACCACCCAGGCCAGGGCGCGCGCCCGCGCCGCATACGGCAGACCGTGCCCGTACACCGCGCACAACCCGCCCGCGCAGGTGTAGAAGGCCAGGTCCAGACGGCCGACGGCGAGCAGTACCACCTCCGGCGCCCCGATCGCGACGAGCGCGCTCAGCGCCGACCACCGCCAGGTGTCGGCCACCGGCCGCAGCCCGAACGTCCCGCGCAGCGGCAGCGCGTCGCGCACGCCGCGGTACGCGCGCACGGCCGCGCCGGGTCGCCGAGGGTCGGAGGGAGTCACCCCAGAAGGTTAACAGATGTTTTACTAGGAAAATATCTACCGAGACGCTCGCCACACACGCGGGTCGATCATTTCTGCGGAATTACGGCAAATCAGACACTTAGCGACCGACCGGCATCGAACGCCCGCAATCCACAAGACACCACCGGCAACACCTGTGCGCAATCACAAGAATTGACCGCGGAATTGCGGAGGCGAGACCATTTTGTGTTCAACTATCAGTCGACTGATATTGCCTAATTTTGCACGGCATCGTTCCGCGAATATGCCTAAATCTACTTACGTAGTTCCGATTGCCGGTAGGCCCGCGGTGACATACCTCGCCACCGCGTGAACGCGTGGGTGAAGTTCGCGGTTTCCGCGTAACCCAGACGGCGCGCCACATCCTCCACCGTCGCCGACGTTCGCAGCAACTCGGCCGCCTTGATCTCCCGCACGTTGTTGAGCAGGCCGCGGAACGTGGCGCCCTCGTCGGCCAGCCGTCGCCGCAGGGTGCGCACGGTGACGTGCAACTCCGCGGCCACCTCCACCATCGACGGCATCCGGTCCGGATCGTTCAGCAGCCGCTCGCGCACCTTGGCCGTCAGCCGCCAGCCCGATCCGAGCAGTTGCCGCAGCGCCTCCCGGCACTGCCGTTCCAGCGCCGACGCCGTCCGCGAATCCGATTGCGGCATGGGGTGTTCCAGGAAGGATCGGGGCAGGACAACGCGGTTGCGGGAGCCGCCGAAGGTGATCGGATACCGGTCGAACGGGGTGATCAGCGACAGGTCCTCGCCGCGCTCGCCGGGGATCTCCATCTCCACGGCGTGCACCGGGATCTCGACGTCGAGCAGTTCGCCCGCCATGAAGACGAAGGCCACCTCGCGCTCGACGAAGAAGGCCCGCACGTCCTCGGGGATCCGGGAGCCGTCGACCACGATCGCGACCTCGTCTCCCAGGTCCTCCAGCGAATAGCGCGCCGCGACGGACACCAGGTCCTGGTAGCGGATGGTGATCGAGAGAACGTCGCCGATCGTGGGGCTGACCAGGGCCGCGAGACCCACCATGCCGCCCTTGCCGATGGTGGCGTGCCGGGCCGTCTGCACACCCAGACCCGGAACGTCGCCGAGCCGGCCGAGCAGATTCCGGGCGACGCCGAATTCCTGATCCGGCCAGATTTGGGCATTATCGTCGTCCAGATCGGCCGGGGCTATTCCTGTCCCAGTCAATAACATTGTTTCGTCCAGGCCGTGCGCCTGTCCGACACTGACCATCATCCGCACGCTGACGCCGCTGTGAGGTAGCACGCCGGGCGATCCACCAAACGAAACCACTGTCCGAAATTACCAACATTCCGTCCCGCAGTCACATTCTTTCGAAGAGAACGACTGAATAACCTCGTTCGCACGGCGCAACACACCCGACACTCCGGCGCCGGCGGTTCAGAAAGAGGCAACCGACGTGGACATGTTCAGTACCTGCTGGATCGAGCCCCTCCAGCTGACGCCCCAGAAGGCCCACGCCATCATGCAGATGCATCTGACCTGCCGCACGGAGGAGTGCCCGCGCAGACGTGCCGCGGTGCGCACCCTGGTCGACGCCGGACACCTGGTGCCCGACTCCTCCCGCGCGATGAGCCGCTTCTGATCAGCCGAGCGTGCGCCACCGCCACGACATCTCGGCGGTCAGCGGCGCGTCGGGGGTGACGGCCTGTGGCTGGGTGTTCAGGCCGTTCGGCGGACCGGACTGCGGTTCGACGCAGACGGTCTCGGGCGGGAGGTCGTAGACCACCACCCAGCGTGCCGGGCTCGTGATGGTCAGTTCGAATGCTTCCGGCCAGGTGAGCGTGACATCCACGCCGTCGGGCATGCCGAAGCAGTCGTCCCACGGGCCCGGCAGCGGGGCGATGCGATTGCCGTCGGGCAGGTAGTCCTCGCCCCGTTCCTCCTGCCACGCCGGCGCGAAGCCGATCTCGACGGGCTTCCCGCCGGCGTGCAGGCGGCGTTCGAACCACGGATGCCAACCGGCCTGTGCGGGAAAGGATTCCGCGGCCGATTCGACAGTCATGCGGAAGGACGCCGAGTCTCCGGTCAGCGCGAACGTCTGCGTGACCCGCCCCGCGAAGGGCCAGGGATCACCGAGTTCGCGGGCGATGACGACCTCCGCGGCATCGTGCCGCACGACCTCCCACGGCCGATCGCGCACGGTGCCGTGAATGGCATGCGGTTCCGCGTTGCGCGGCAATTGATAGGTCCGGCCGCCCCACGCCAGCACCCCGTCCCGCATCCGCCCGCACCAGGGCGCCATCGGAAAACTGCCGAACCGCTCCCCCCTGCGCAGCACCTCCAGCCCGTCGACCCGAAGCCCCCCGACCCGCCCGGTGCCGGAGTCGACCACCATCCGCGCGCCCCCGGCGACCATCTCCAATTCCTCGCCGACCACCCTCGCCTCCTCACCACCGGCCACACCAGGCCCGCCCATTCCCCCAGCATCGCACAGGCCACCCCACCCCTCACCCACCACGCGTCAGGCTGTGGTCCAGGCGGTGGTCCAGGTGCGGGCGATGCGGGTGGCGCGGGCGGGGGGCATGCGGTCGGGTTCGGTGAGGATGGCGATCGTCAGGCCGTCGAGCATGCCGAGGAGTTCGGCGGCGGCGTCGGGGGCGGCGTCGGCGCGGGCGGGGTTCACGGCGGCGAGGGTGCGGGCGAGGATGTCCTCGGTGCGCTGCCATTGGCCGCGGTGGAGTGCGGCGATCTCCGGGTCGTGGGCGGCGCGGGCCGCCAGCGCGAGCCAGACGCGGGCCAGCCGGTCGCCGCTGTCTGGT
>NZ_BAGL01000016.1 GCF_000308875.1 Nocardia transvalensis NBRC 15921 | reverse complement strand
GGCCTGGAAGCCGTAGCAGATCCCGAAGACGGGCACGTCCAGGTCGAACAGCCGCGCGTCCAGCTGCGGTGCGCCCTCGGCGTACACGCTGGCCGGGCCACCGGACAGAATCACCGCGGCGGGCTGCCGCGCGGCGATGTCCTCGACGGTCGTGGTGTGCGGAATCACCTCGGAGTAGACGCTGGCTTCGCGCACCCGCCGGGCGATCAGCTGCGCGTACTGGGCCCCGAAGTCGATGACGAGAACTGGTCGCTGGGTTTCTGCCACGCGCACAGTTTAGTGAGCGCGTCGGGGCAGCTCGTGCCCGGGCGAAGCGGCACGCTCGCACGTCGGGGACGTTCCGGGCGGCGCGCCCCCTGGCGACACGCCCCGAAGATATCGGTCGCGCCGAATCCCGGTGCGGCACAAGGTGCCTGCTCGGCGAACCGGCAGCACCTCGGCAACCGGTACGGCTCACCGAGCACGACCGACCCGACAGCGCAACCCGCCACGGCGCCTCGTCCGATCCAGCTATCCTCGTGCTCGTGCCATTCGCCCGTGCGATCGATGCCGAGATCCATTACGAGGACAGTGGCGGCAACGGCCCGGTGGTACTCCTTGGGCACGAATTCTTCATGGACCGAACGATGTTCGCAGCGCAGGTTGCCGCACTCGCCCCGGAGTTCCGCATCGTCGCGTGGGATGCGCGCGGGCACGGCCATACCCGGGACAAGGGCCTGCCCTTCACCTATTGGACCGCCGCGCGCGACGCCCTGACCGTCCTCGATCAGCTGGGAATCGAGCGCGCCGTGGTCGGCGGCACCTCGCAGGGCGGGTTCAGCGCGATGCGGACCGCGCTGCTGGCCCCCGAGCGGGTGGCGGCGCTGATCCTGATCGCCACCGAGGCACACGGCCCGACCCGGCAGGAGCTGAACACCTCCCGCCGATTCCTCGACCGGTGGAACGAGCCCGGGGCCCGGCGGACGCTGGCCGATCACCTGGCCCTGTGGCTGATCGGCGAGGACCCGTGGCATCGCGCGGTGTGGACCGAACGCTGGCTGGCCCGCGATCCGCACGCCACCGAGATGGCCGCCGGCTGCCTGCTCAGCCGCGATTCGATCCTGGAGCGGCTGCCGGAGATCACCTGCCCCGCCCTGGTCATCCAGCCCACCCGCGCCGGTCTCCCCCGCGCGCACGCGACGGAAATGGCTCGCGCCCTGGTGAATTCGCGCTATCTGGAGATCGAAGACGCCCGCCAGGCGGTGAATATGACCCACCCGGACCAGGTGAACGCGGCTATCCGGGGGTTCCTGCGGGACATGATGGTCACGCGGGCCAGGTGATTCCGGCCAAAAGCGTGCCGGAAACTCTCGGACGCGCGGGCGCGCCCAGAACCATATTTTCCGGCGCGCTTTTGGCCGGAATCGTCTCAGGCCCGGACCGTCAGACCGACGCGTTGGAATTCCTTGAGTTCGCTGTAGCCTGCCTTGGCCATCGAACGGCGTAGGCCGCCAACGAGATTCACCGAACCCCACGGATCGCTCGAGGGGCCGTAGAGCACCTGCTGGAGGGTGGGGCGCTCGTCCTCGTCGGAGAACTTCAGCAGGGCGCCGCGCGGGACCGACGGGTGTGCGGCGGCCGAGGGCCAGTACCAGCCGCGGCCGGGCGCCTCCTGCGCCAGCGCGAGCGGCACGCCGAGTACGGCCGCGTCGGCGCCGCAGGCGATGGCCTTGGCCAGCTGGCCGGAGGACACGATGTCGCCGTCGGCGATGACGTGCACGTACCGCCCGCCGGTCTCGTCGAGGTAGTCGCGGCGCGCGGCGGCGGCGTCGGCGATCGCGGTCGCCAGCGGGACGCCGATACCCAGCACCTCGCCGGTGGTGGTGGCGCCCGGGGTGGACCCGTAGCCGACGATCACGCCGGCCGCGCCGGTGCGCATCAGGTGCAGCGCGGTGCGGTGGTCACTGACGCCACCCGCGACGACCGGGACGTCGAGATCGGCGATGAAGGTCTTGAGATTCAGCGGCTCGCCGTCGCCCACGTGCTCGGCGGAGATGATGGTGCCGTGCACGACCAGCAGGTCGATATTGGCCTGGACCAGCGCGGGCGTCAGGGCCTGGGCGTTCTGCGGGCTCACCCGCACCGCCACCGTCACTCCCGCGGCCCGCACCTGCGCCACGGCCGCGGCCAGCAGGTCGGGCTGCATCGGGGCAGCGTGCAACTGCTGCAGCAGCGCGACCGCGGCCTCGGTGCCCTCCTTCTCGGCCACCTCGAGCAACTGATCGATCCGCGCGGACACATCCGCGTGCCGGGCCCACAGGCCCTCGCCGTTGATCACGCCCAGCCCGCCGAGGCGGCCCAGCTCGATGGCGAACTCCGGCGAGACCAGCGCGTCGGTGGGATGGGCCACCAGCGGGATGTCGAATCGGTAGGCATCCAGCTGCCAGGCCAGCGATACCAGCTTGGACGACCGCGTCCGGCGCGACGGAACGATGTCGACATCATCCAGCTCATAGGTACGCCGGGCGGCCCGGCCCATACCGATCTCGACCATGTCGCGCACTGGGTTGCTCCTTAGTTTTGGCCTCCGCTTCGCTGCGGCGGGTTTTTCGGCGCCCGGATGGCGCGCGTTCAGCGGCCGTTTACTTGCTCCTTTGTCGCATCGTAAACGGCCGCTGAACGCGCGCCGCGCCGAAAAACGTCGTGGAGACTATGTCCGAAACTCAACCACGGCCTGTGTAGTTGGGTGCTTCCACGGTCATCGTGATGTCGTGGGGGTGGCTTTCCTTCAGGCCGGCTGCCGTGATCTGCACGAACTGGGCCCGCTGGAGATCCGCGATGGATTGCGCGCCGGTGTAGCCCATGGCCGCGCGGAGTCCGCCGACCAACTGGTGGATGACCTGGTTGACGGGGCCGCGGAACGGGACCCGGCCCTCGATGCCCTCGGGGACCAGCTTGTCCTCGGCGAGGACGTCGTCCTGGAAGTAGCGGTCCTTGGAGTAGGACTTGGCCTGGCCGCGGCCCTGCATGGCGCCCAGCGAGCCCATGCCGCGGTAGCTCTTGAACTGCTTGCCGTTGACCAGGATCAGCTCACCGGGGGACTCCGCGGTGCCCGCGAGCAGCGAGCCCAGCATGACGGTCGAGGCGCCGGCCGCGATGGCCTTGGCCACATCGCCGGAGTACTGGATGCCGCCGTCGGCGATCACGGGCACGTCCGCGCGGTTGCAGACGGAGACGGCCTCGAGGATCGCGGTGATCTGCGGCGCGCCGACACCGGCGACCACGCGGGTGGTGCAGATGGAGCCGGGGCCCACGCCCACCTTGACGGCGTCGACGCCCGCCTCGATCAGCGCGGCCGCGCCCTCGCGGGTGGCGACGTTGCCGCCGACGATCTGGACGCGCTCACCGACCTCGGTCTTGAGCTTGGCGACCATCTGCAGCACCTGGGCCTGATGGCCGTGCGCGGTGTCCACGATCAACACGTCCGCACCGGCGTCGCGCAGGGTCATCGCGCGCGACCACGAATCCTCGCCGACGCCCACCGCCGCGCCGACGAGCAGGCGGCCGTCGCGGTCCTTGGTGGCATTCGGGTACTGGTCGGTCTTGACGAAGTCCTTGACGGTGATGAGCCCGCGCAGGCGGCCGTTACCGTCGACGATGGGCAGCTTCTCCACCTTGTGGCGGCGCAGCAGGCCCAGCGCGGCCTCGGCGGTGACGCCCTCCTGGGCGGTGATCAGCGGCGCCTTGGTCATCACCTCGGCGACGCGGCGCTCCTGGTCGACCTCGAAGCGCATATCGCGGTTGGTGATGATGCCCACCAGCTCGCCGGTCTCGTCCACCACCGGCAGGCCGGAGATGCGGTACCGGGCGCACATCGCGTCGACCTCGGCGAGGGTGTCGCTGGGGCGGCAGGTCACCGGGTTGGTGACCATGCCGGCCTCGGAGCGCTTCACCGTCTCCACCGCGGCGGCCTGGTCGGCGGCGGCGAGGTTGCGGTGCAGCACACCCATGCCGCCGGCGCGGGCCATCGCGATCGCCATGCGCGCCTCGGTGACGGTATCCATCGCCGAACTCACCAGCGGGGTGCGCAGCGTGATCTCACGGGTCAGCCGGCTGGAGGTCTCGACCGAGCTGGGAATGAGATCCGATGCGGCCGGTAGCAACAGCACGTCGTCGAACGTGAGGCCGAGCATGGCGATCTTGTTCGGATCGTCACCACCCGTACGAGGGCCGTATCCGACGCCGCCCGAGCGGGGCCCCTGCGTGGTTACGCCGGCTGCCTCCTCCGGGGCCTGACCACTCGGACGGGCGGCACGTTCGCCCATCACGGGACTACTCATCGGATCGACCCCTCCTGGACCTCGAAAGCAACAATCCGGGGGGCGGCCCGGATCGCGAACATCTGACGGACGGCGGAGCCGAAGATCTATACCCGGCACCTGTTCCGTCCATGGTATCGACCGCGCAAATCGAGGAGCCACGCGACTCGGCACAGTAATCTGTGCCACACCGTAAGAAGCCGACACGCCGACAACCTCGAGCAACTCGCTGACGAACTCCGCTCGGGCAACGCCACACTCGCAGCGCACCCGCCATCGCGACGACCGGACGCGACGGCGGACCCGGCTACCTGTGCAACCGCCGGTGGTTTGCGGTGCGGCCCGATTTTCGGCAGCCTGCACACGGGCGGCGAAGGAGTGCGCGGAGGCCGCCGAAAACCGCGCCGAACGGCCGTCGCAAACCCCTCGTGGCGTGGCCGCGACGGCAGCACACCTCAAAAACACCCTTCCAGCGCTGGCGCAGGTACCCCTGTTCTGCGTACCGTGGGATTGTGCGTGACCATCTACCACCTGGCTTGCCGCCGGATCCGTTCGCCGGAGACCCCTCCGACCCGTCGGCCGCGCTCGATGCCATCGAGCCGGGGGAACCGCTGGATCCTCACGAGCGCCTAGCGGTCGAGGAGGATCTCGCCGACCTCGCGGTATACGAGGCGCTGCTGGCGCATCGGGGCATCCGCGGACTCGTGGTCAGCTGTGAGGACTGCCGACAAGATCATTATCACGACTGGGATATGTTGCGCGCCAATCTGCTCCAACTGCTGGTCGACGGCACGGTGCGCCCGCACGAGCCCGCCTACGACCCGACGCCCGAGGCCTACGTCACGTGGGACTACTGCCGCGGGTACGCCGACGCATCGATGAACGAGGCGCTGCACGGCGACGGATTCGACGGCTTCGACGCCTGAGCCGATCCCACCGGCCCACCTCGATGCGTGGGCAACCGCCGATCCTGCGCGGGCAACTGAAAGCAATCAAAGGCCGTCGGTAGACAGCCGGAAACGTGCGTGACCATCGGAGTCCGCGCGCAGACAACAAAGCCGACCGCCATACAGCGATCGGTGTGATCTGTCGTCTTCGCCTTTACTTGATCCCGCCCGGCAGCGATCCGGCCGGCGGCACGGCGGCGGTGGGCGGCGTCCCGAGCGACGGGACGGTCGGGCGATTGGGAACGGTCGGAGGTTCGGCGGGCTCGCTGGCCGGGCGCCCCGGCGGGAACACCGGGACCGAGGCCCCCGTCGAGCCGATGGTGGTCGGCGCGACGGTGGGCTCGGCGGTAGGCGGTTCCTGCGGGAGCGTGGTGGGCTTGCTGCCGCCCGTGGTCGGCTCCGAGGGCAGCGTCGGCTTGGTCGGCACGGTGGTCTCCGGATTGGTACCGGGGCCTCCCGTACCGGGACCGCCGGTGCCGGGCTCGTCGGTCGGCGCGGTGCCCAGGGTGCGCGGATCGAAGGTCGGCTTGGTGCTGCCGGTGGTGGCCGGCTGCTCGGTCCCCGTCGATCCGGTGCTCGGAACCTGCGGCCGACCGGTCGATTTCGGCGGGCTGGGCGGCGTCAGTGAGGCCGCGATCTCCGGAGCGACCGAGTTCAGCCGTGCCCAGAGCTGATTCCAGCGCTCCTCCAGATCATTCTTGCGCTTGCCGTCGTCGACCTGGGTCGCCGTATTGCCGGCGCTCGCCAGCAGTGCCTTCGCCTGTTCCGGACGGTTCTGCTGGAGCAGGGTCTCGGCCTTGGCCAGATCATCGTCCGCGCGCTGGGCGATGGTGGTCTGCGCCTGCTGGCTGAACACCACTTCCTTGACCCGCCACAGCGGATCGCCCGGCTGCGCGCTGTACGAGAACGCCGTCATACCGCCGAAGATCAGGGCCAGTGCGGCGGCCGCGCCCATGAGCGGACGGACCAGCCTGAGATGATTTCGCTGCCCGACGTTAACCCTCGTCTGCCTGGCACCGATTTCCTGATTGACCGCCGCGACAACAGCATCCAGATCCGGGCCGGCCGGCAGCGGATCGTCGACGATCTCGGCACGCCAGTTCGCGAGTAGCGTCGCGAGCTGATATTCCTCCGTGCTGTCGGTCGTTACGGGTCCGTCGCCGGCGATCGCATCGATCAGCGCATCGTCGCGGCGTACCGCGGCGATGTCGACCGGTCCTGTATCACCGGATGCCTCGGCGTAGGGATCGCTGTTGTGCGATCCAAGCCGCGCCTTCCAGTCGCCCCGACCGCGCTCGCCATCCCTAGCCATACATTTCACCTGCCCTCGCCACTTGTGACTTCAGTTTCGCGAGCGCCCGGTGCTGGGCCACTCGTATAGCTCCCGCCGTACTGCCCACGGCGACAGCAGTTTCTTCTGCTGACAGACCCATGACCAAACGCAGGATCAGGATCTCTCGATGCTTCTCGGGAAGCGTCGCCAGGAGGCTGTTCATCTGCCTGCTGGTTTCGGAATCGAGAGCGCGCTGCTCCGGCCCTTGGTCGGTGGATATGACATCTGGTACTTCGGCCATCGCATCCGCCTTGTTACGGGCGGCGTTGCGATGGGCGTCGGCGACCTTGTGCGAAGCGATTCCATACACGAAGGCCATGAACGGCCGCCCCTGGTCCTGATAACGCGGCAGGGCGGTCATCACGGCAAGACAGACCTCCTGCGCAACGTCGTCCGCGGAGAGCTGCCCACGCTCCGCGGAACCGATCCGCGCACGGCAGTAGCGGACTACCAACGGGCGGATGATCTCCAGTACCTGGGCTAAAGCCGAACGATCGCCCTGCGCTGCGGCAGCGACGGCGGCGTCCAACTCCTCGCCCGTGTGCGTCATCGTCAGAGATATTCCTGGCGTTACAAGTGGCACGGTCGGTTGCTGACCAGTGCTTCCGCCGGTCGGCGGAACGGCTCCAACAATAGCGGCTTCACAACGTGGCACGAGCAACACCTGGGATCATCCACTACCGAGAAGCCCGACGTCCGAACGCAATACACCGCCGTGACCGGCCAGGTCCTGCGCACACGCTGCGGCTTCGGCCGAGGCCCAGGCGGCCGCGGGCCCCTCGGCGACACCCGCGCGCAGCATCGCGCAGGCCCACCGCAGCGGCAGCAATCCGTTTTCCCGGCTCTGGGAGGAGACCTGGTCGGCGAATACACGAGACTTGTCCAAATCTCCGGCGGCCGCTGCCGCCGCGGCGAGAAGTAGACGGGACTTGACGCGATGACGCACCGACGGACCCCGCTGGGCGAGCTCCAGCGCGGTGTCGGCATGCTGCGCCGCGCTCCTGGCGATCAGCCCGGCCCCGGGGGCCGCGAGCGCGGTCTCCGCCGACACCCAGTGCCAGCGCACCAGGACGCGCCGGCCGGCGGCGGTGTCCGGTACGGCCGCGAGCGTGTCCCCGGGCGAGTTGACACGCGCCGAGTGAATCGAGCCCAGAAAAAGCTGGCAACGTTCCAGCAGCCGAGCCGAGAGTTCGGGGCGAGCGGTCCCCAGCGCATCCGCGGCAAGTCCGGTCAACGCGTCGCAAACCGCCTCGCGATGGGCCGCCGACCGGATCTCCCCGCCGTCGCGGGCGTCCGGCAGGACCGCCGCCAGGGCGCGGCCGTCGAGGACCGCCGCGCGGGCGTGCCATCCGAGCTGGCGCAGCAGCGACGCCTCGGTGCTCGTGACCAGCGAGCGCAGCACCGGGTCGCGGGTATCGCGACGGGCGCGGCGCAGTTCGGCGCGGGCGGCGGCATAACGTCCCTGGCCACCGAGAACGATCGCGCGCAGCCAGGCTTCGACGGCGTCGCGGGCGGCCGGCAATTCGGCAGCGGCGATACCGGGGCGGTCGCCGAACGCGGCCGTGGCGAATATCGCGCGCGGCGGGTGCGAGGCCCGGTCCGCCACCGCGGAGTACTGATCCACCGCCGAACCTTATCCGGTGGTCCACCCGGCCCCGCACCGCCGGAGTATGCGACGGCGAGCAACCGTTCAGCATGAAGAATGCAGCGCAGATGTTTCCATCGGGTAAAACCATGACGGGCTATCGCCCAGCACGTACGTTAGGAATTCGTATGCTTTTCGGATAATTAACCTGGGCGCCCGGATACGGTCATCTGGGTATCGCCCGCATTCACCCGATCGGTGTCGCCCGTCACATACCACACGGCATGACGAGGCCCTGTCGGATACCGCACTTTCCGATTGAAATACAAGTTGACCTGCGAGTTTATGAGATATCACAGATCACGATACGGCAACCACTGATCTAGCCAACCGATCAGTATCGCTATAGAAGGCCCCGTTGTAAATAGCAGGAAGGTTAAATCTCGGATCCTCCGACTTTGAAATCGTCGCAGGAGAAACTATTGACTGGATTTCGCCGCGCGTCCTAACGTACGACATCGCCGTCGTCGGCGCCGTGTGAAATTGCGGCGACCACGAACTGCGATCGCCGGGACTCCGGCGAGACGGGTCCGAGCCCGATCTCGGCAAGGTCTCATCCGACCACGCCGCGGGTCCGGACAGACCGCTGCTGACAAGCACGCTCGACAATGCCGACGAGCTCGCACACTAGGAGTTCACCATGCCCATGCCCACCCACCTCCCCGGTCCGAACGCCGACATCTGGGACTGGCAGATGCGCGGATCCTGCCGTGGTGTGGACTCCGCCGTATTCTTTCATCCCGATGGAGAGCGGGGCCGCGCCCGTGCACAACGGGAGCTGCGCGCCAAGGAGATCTGCCGCACGTGCCCGGTGCTCATGCAGTGCCGCAGCCACGCCCTGAAGGTCAGCGAACCGTACGGCATCTGGGGCGGGATGTCGGAGACCGAGCGCGAGATGCACGCCCGGCGCAATCGCCGTCGCATGCCGGTCTGAGCGGACACCCCGAAATTGCTCCCATCCGGAAGCCGTGGTGCGCCGAATCCCTAGCAAACACCCGGCCACTGAGCTACCGGCCGGTGAATACCGAGACAGGCGCGCAGGCCGGCCGCCACCGCCGCCGAGCCTGCCGAGAGGGCCAGAAGCCCTTGCCCACCTGCCGTTCCCGTCTACACGCCGGGACCGTCGGAGGCGGCGAGAGTCGGCAGTTCCCGGGCGTGTCGCGGCGTGTCCGACCACAATTTTTCCGGCGTTTCGGGCAATGTCCGAAAACCGCTGGGGTACAGGAGTTTTGCCGATACCCCCTCCCGAGAGGAGGTCATAGCGGCACGCTACGGTAGTGGCCGATGACACAGAATGGAGCGTTGTGACAACGCGGCCGTCGGCCGCAGAGGGCGACTCGTTCCAGCAAGCTATCCGGGACGAGCGGGTGGGTACACCCGGCGGAACTTCTGCGGTGTCGGCGCGCGCAGCCGAAAGCATGGAACTAGCCGCGCTTCTCGAACGCTGCGGCGGATCCGACCAGCAGGCCTTCGCCGAGCTGTACGACCGAACGTGCGCCCGGGTCTACGGCTTGGTGCTGCGTGTCCTACACGACCCCGGCTACGCCGAGGAGACCACTCAGGAGGTCTACCTCCAGATCTGGCGTACCGCAGCCAACTTCGATTCCGCCAAGGGTTCGGCGGTCACCTGGCTGATGACCCTCGCCCATCGCCGGGCGGTCGACCGCGTCCGCGCCGAGCAGGCCCACGCCCAGCGCGAAGTCGCCTACGGCGCAAGCTCTCTCGGTAACGAATTCGACGAAGTCACCGAAGAGGTAGGACGAAGACTCGAACAGCAGGCGGTCCTGGCGGGTCTGTCCACGCTGACGAGTACGCAGCGGGAGGCCATCTCGCTGGCCTACTACGGCGGACGGACGTACGCCGAGGTGGCGGAGTATCTCGGCGTGGGGTTACCGACCGTCAAGTCCCGTATTCGGGACGGATTGACAAGACTGAAGAAGAGTTTGGGAGTGACCTGAGATGAACGACAGCCAGATCGATCTCGCGCACGCGGTCGCGCTCGGATCGATCGGCGACGAAGACCAGCGCGCGGTGCGAGAGCTACTCGATTCGGGTGACGAGACACTGCGCGCGGACTTCACCAGGGAAGTGCAATCGACCAGGGAAGCCCTCACCGTGTTCGCCTCGGCGCCGGCCGAGCAGCCTCCCGCCTCTCTCCGCGACCGCCTCCTGGCCGCCATCGCCGACGACCAGGCCCCCGCGGCCGGTGCCCGCCACCAGCCCCACTGATCCCCCGAAACGACAAACGAGCCGCTCCACATTCGAAGGAATGTGAAACGGCCCGTTGCCATTCCCTTGCCACGACCACTCCATCGACCCACACGGAGCGAGCCTTACGAGCGACCGTTCGCGGCCGGCCCGTCGTTCGGTGGTCGAAGCGCATGCGCGAAGCGCGAGTCTCGACCGCCGAACGGCGGGCCTCAGAGGCCGCGAACACGCGCCGCCGAAGGCGGCGCAGACATTTCAGTGCGAGTGACCGTGGTGGTCATCGCCCTCGTCGTCGGCCGGCTTCTCGACCACGGCGCTCTCGGTGGTGAGCACCATCCGCGCCACCGAGGTGGCGTTGAGGACGGCCGAGCGGGTGACCTTGACCGGGTCCACGATGCCGTCGGTGACCAGGTCGCCGTAGGTGAGGGTGGCGGCGTTGAAGCCGTCCTTGCCCTCGGAGACCTTGCTCACCACGACCGCGCCGTCGATTCCGGCGTTGCTGGCGATCCAGTACAGCGGGGACCGCAGCGCCACGCGCACCACCTCGACGCCGACGGCCTGATCGCCCGACAGCGAGTCGCGCAGCTCGACCAGCTTGGTCGCCGCCTGCACCAGCGCGCTGCCGCCGCCGGGGACGATGCCCTCCTCGATCGCGGCCTTGGCCGCGTTCACGGCGTCCTCGACCCGGTACTTGCGCTCCTTGAGCGCGGTCTCGGTGGCCGCGCCGACGCGGATCACCGCGACGCCGCCGGACAGCTTCGCCAGCCGCTCCTCGAGCTTCTCGCGATCCCAGTCGGAGTCGGTGGCCTCGATCTCGCCGCGCAGCTGCGCGATGCGGGCGTCGATGGCGTCCTGGGTGCCGGCGCCCTCGACGATCGTGGTCTCGTCCTTCGACACGACAATGCGCCGCGCCTTGCCGAGCAGGTCCAGGCCCGCCTCGCGGAGGTTGATGCCCAGATCCGGGTTGATCACGGTACCGCCGCTGACGGTGGCCAGATCGTCCAGGAACGCCTTGCGGCGGTCACCGAAGAACGGCGCCTTCACCGCGACGACCTTGAGGGTCTTGCGGATCGCGTTGACCACCAGGGTGGACAGGGCCTCGCCCTCGACGTCCTCGGCGATGATCAGCACCGGCTTACCGGATTCGGCGATCTTCTCCAGCAGCGGCAGGAAATCGGGCAGCGAGGAGATCTTCTCGCGGTGCAGCAGGATCAGCGCGTCCTCGAGGACCGCCTCCTGCTTGTCGTGATCGGTGACGAAGTAGCCCGACAGGTAGCCCTTGTCGAACTGCACGCCCTCGGTGACGACCAGTTCGGTGCTCAGCGTGGAGGACTCCTCCACGGTGACGACGCCGTCCTTGCCGACGACGGTCAGCGCCTTGCCGACCATCTCGCCGATCTCCTCGTCGCGCGAGGAGACGGTGGCGACCTGCGCGATGGCCTGCTCGCTCGACACCGGCTTCGCGGCGGCCAGCAGGGCCTCGGACACCACGTCGGCGGCCTTGCTCATGCCGGCGCCCAGGCCGATCGGGTTGGCGCCCGCGGCGATGTTCTTCAGGCCGCCCTTGATCAGCGCCTGCGCCAGCACGGTGGCGGTGGTGGTGCCGTCGCCGGCCACGTCGTTGGTCTTGGTGGCGACGCTCTTGACCAGCTGCGCACCGAGGTTCTCGAAGGGGTCCTCGAGGTCGATGTCCCGGGCGATGGTGACGCCGTCGTTGGTGACCGTCGGGCCTCCGAACGCCTTGGCCAGCACCACGTGCCGACCGCGCGGGCCCAGCGTGACCTTCACGGCGTCGGCGAGTTTGTCGACGCCGCGCTCCATCGCCCGACGAGCCTTCTCGTCGAACTCGATCTGCTTTGCCATAGGTGATATGTCCTTGGTTCGTGGGAGGTAAACGACAAACTGCCCCGATGCCTACGTGTGGGGCACCGGGGCAGTCGTCGTTACGACTCGATCCCGGCCTGCGCCGGGATGACCGCGCGGTGCGCGGTCACTTGTTGACGACGGCCAGCAGGTCGCGCGCCGACAGGATCAGGTACTCCGCACCGTCGTACTTGATCTCGGTGCCGCCGTACTTCGAGTAGATGACGACGTCGCCTTCCTTGACGTCCAGCGGAATGCGCTTCTCGCCGTCCTCGTCCCAGCGGCCGGGGCCGACGGCGACGACGGTGCCCTCCTGGGGCTTTTCCTTCGCCGTGTCGGGGATGACCAGGCCGGAGGCGGTCGTCGTCTCGGCCTCGTTGGCCTGGACGAGGATCTTGTCCTCGAGCGGCTTGATGTTCACGCTCGCCACGTTGAGCCCTCCACTTTCAGGGGATTCGTCGCGTCCGGGGCGGTTCCCCGGGCGCACGGGTTTCGGTCACGATGTGTCGACGCTGTGCGCAGCCCCGTCGTCGCGGGTTCCGGGACCCCTGCTCAGCAGTCGTAGGTGGCACTCGCGCAACATCCGAAGTGCCAACTAGCACTCTATACACGCGAGTGCCAGCGCTCAAGGCCGGGCGCTGCTTATATCGGACCGAGACAACACGCCCAAGAGCGTGGCAATTCCTCGCCGAAATCTGTAACGTTCCAATAACGGATTGTGACACTATGGACGACGGCTCCGTGATGTAGCGTCTGTCGGCCCGCCATGCGGGTCGGCGCCCGTCGCGAGAACCGTCGAGTACTGCCCACAACTGCGTCACCCACCCGCGCGACGACCATCGCGCACGCCTGAGACGAGAGCAAGACCGCAAGTGATCGCTGGCTGGACCCGACCCCCGAACGGACGAGGGCCCGGCCGGATCCGCCGCTCGGGTCGCCCGCCATCCATGCGGAGGCTCGCGCTGTCCGTTCGAGATGGTCGGCGACACCAAGACCATCCGCTCGAAGGGAGGTGAACATGCGAACATCCCTCGGCATCTCCGCCGGGAACGAAGTGGTGTGCTCGGCGCTGGTGGCCACCGCTCCGAACGGCGCCCAGAGTTTCGACTACCGGGTCGTGTCGGCGGACGCCGCACATTCCGATCTCGGTGATCTGGTGGCGTCGTCGATCGAACTGATGACGACCCAGCGGCCCGCCCGCGACGTCGTGCACCCCGTCGGCGCGCACACCGCCGGCCTCCCGGCCCCGCACCCCGAGACCCCCGCCGGGCCTCCGGGGGCCATCGCCGTCGCCTACCGCGACCGGGAACAGGCCGTCGCGATCCGCTCGGCCATCGGCCGCCAGCGCCGCGACATCCAGCTGATCCCGGAGAGCACCGCGGCCCTCACCTACCTGCGGCACACCGGCCTGCTCGACCGCTACGAGACGGTCGCGCTCATCGACCTCGGCGCCTCGGGCATGACCGTCACGGTCGCCGATCTGGCCGACGATACGACGCTGCGCTCCGAGCGCACCTCGGCCATCAGCGGCACCACGGTCGACGAACTCATCTACCACCACCTGCTGGACTGCCACTTCGCGCGCCGCGGCACCCGCCCCAACCGCGGCATGCTCATCAACCGCAGCCGCGCGGCCAAGGAGCACCTGTCCATCGCGCCGGCCGTGACCATCGACCACGTCGCCGGCCAGCCGCTGAAACTGACCCGCGCCGACTTCGAGGAGCTGATCGCGGATCTCGTGCGCGAGGCCGCGGTGTACGCCTCCGCGGTGTTCGAGCGGTCCCCGAAGCTGCCCCAGGCGGTCGCCGTGATCGGCGGCGGGGCCAATATCCCCACCGTGGTCGCCGGCCTGGACGAACGGCTCGACATCCCGGTCCTCACCCTGCCGGAGCCGGAGGCGGCCACCGCGAAGGGCGCCGCGCTGGTGGCGGATTCGGCCCAGCCGTCGGCCTTCCCGGTGATCAGCCTGGGCAGCGATGCGTCGACCGGCACCTTCACCAAGCTGGTCGGCACCCTGGCCGGTGCGGTCGTGGTGGTGGGACTCGTGGTCGGCTACGGCGTCAAGGAACTGGTCCCGGCCGCCCACAACGATGTCAGCCCGGTCGGCACCAGCAATACCGCGCAGCTGCCGACCACGACGGCCGTGCCCTCGCCGACGGGATCGGCGACCACACCCGCCGGTCAGAACCAGCCGGGCCGGCAGCCGGTCGGCACCAGCGTGCCGTCGCCGTCCTCGACCTCCACCACCAGCCTGCTCCCGACAACCACGCCGACGCCGTCCACGACCAGCACGGCCCCGCCCCTGCGCCCGGACCCGAACCTGCCGCAGATCCCGCTGCCCGACCTGCCCCGCCTGTTCGGCCCGCTGCTCGGCACCACCACGCCGCAGCCGGTCGTCCCGGAGGGAACGACCACGCCGGAGGGAACGACCACCCCGGCCCCCACCACCCCCACGCCGACCCCCAACCGCGCCCCCGTCCTCCCGAGGTCGAACTCGGGCTCCGGGGGGTCGGGCATGGTCCAGCCGACCGACTGACGCGGCCGCGGGCACTCGCTCAGAGAATCCGGCTGGTGAGGGCGTTCTGTTCCCGGCTGCTCAGCGGATCTGGCTGGTGGACACCGGGAGGCCGGGGTCTGTGGCGACGGTGAGGGCGGACGGTTTCGCCCCGCCCGCGATCACGTGGGCACCGAGGGTCGCGATCATCACGCCGTTGTCGGTGCACAACCTCGGCTTCGGCACGCGCAGGGTGAGACCCGCGGCGGCGCAGCGTTCTTCGGCCATCGAGCGGATGCGGGAGTTGGCGGTGGCGCCGCCGCCGAGCACCAGCGTATCCACGCCGACGTCCTGGGCGGCGCGAATCGCCTTGGCGGTCAGGACATCCGCGACCGACTCCTGGAACGAGGCCGCGATATCCGGTATGGGCAGTTCGGTTCCGGCCCGCTGCGCCGCCTCCACGTAGCGGGCGACCGCGGTCTTCAGTCCCGAGAAGGAGAAGTCGTAGCGCGCGTCCCGCGGGCCGGTCATACCGCGCGGGAACGCGATGGCGGCCGGATCGCCGTGTGCCGCGGCGGCATCCAACGCCGGGCCGCCCGGGAAACCGAGGCCCAGCAGCCGGGCCACCTTGTCGAAGGCCTCCCCCGCCGCATCGTCGACCGTGCTGCCGAGTTCCACGATCGGATCGGCCAGGTCGGTCACGTGCAGCAGATGAGTGTGTCCGCCGGACACCAGCAGCGCGACGCACGGCGGCATCGGGCCGTGCTCGAGGGTGTCCACGGCGACATGGCCACCCAGGTGGTTCAGCGCGTACAGCGGGATATCCCACGCCGCCGCATAGGCTTTCGCCGCCGCCACCCCGACCAGCAGGGCTCCGGCCAGACCGGGGCCGATGGTCACCGCCAGCGCGTCGGGCCGATCGACGCCCGCCACGGACAGCGCCCGCCGCATCGCCGGCACGATCGCCTCCAGGTGGGCGCGCGAGGCGATCTCGGGCACCACGCCGCCGAAGCGCGCGTGCTGGTCGACGCTCGAGGCCACCTCGTCGGCCAGCAGTTCGCAGGTCCCCGTGCCGTCCTCGGCGGGGCGCCAGCGCACGATGCCGACTCCGGTTTCGTCACACGAGCTCTCGATGCCCATGACGATCATGACACGACCTCTGAGTTCTGCGGGGCGCCCGGCCGCGGGACTCCGGCCACCGCCGGACGGCGCATGGTGAACGCGTCGGCGCCGCTGGGCTGATAGTAGTTCTTGCGCAGGCCGATGATGTGGAAGCCGTGCTTCTCGTAGAGCGCGATCGCCGGCGCGTTATCGGTTCGCACCTCGAGAAATACCGGGCCGCCGCGCTTTCCGGCCTCCGCCAGCAGCGCCCGCAGCAGCGCGGTGCCGATGCCGCCGCGGTGCACGCCCGGATCGACGCCGATGGTGTGCACCTCGGCCTCGGGGTGGGCCAGCGTGCCCAGCAGCGCGATACCGGCGTAGCCGACCATGCGGCCGGAGCCGTCGCGAGCCACCAGATAGCGATTGTGCGCGCCCGCCAGCTCCGAGTGGAACGCCACCTCCGGCCACGGATCGTCCTCGGGGAACAGCAGTTTCTCGAGTTCGGCGCAGCGCGCGATATCGCCCGGCCCCATCGGTTCGATATCGACGGCCGGCGGATCCTGTGCGGTCATGACGCCGCCTGGTAGCTACGCTCGACGGCGTCGGGGCGGCGCAGGTACAGCGGAGCCAGTGGTTCGGTGCCGGCGCGCGACAGCACCTCGGTGGCGGCGCAGCGCACCAGGCCCGCCGGGGACGGAGTCTCGACCGGCAGCACCGGCAGATCGAAGAAGTCGACGTGCGAGGCGGATCCGGCGATCACGGTCGACTCGCGCGTATCCAGATCGGCGGGCTTGCACACCCCCGGCCCCGCGACGCGGCCCACGGTGCGAGCGCCGGAACCCACGGCGGCGGGCCCGGCGAATTCCGCCGACGGCCGCGCCCGGTAGCGGGCCCAGTACACCTCGCGGCGGCGGGCGTCCGTGACGACCAGCAGTTCGGATTCGGCGGCGGTGGCGATCCCGCGCCCGCCGCCGTCGGTGATCTCCTGCCACGCGTCGGCGGCGATCGCGTCCAGGCTGCACACGCCGTACACCGGCAGGCCCAGGGCGTCGCCGAACGCGGCGGCGGTCGCCATGCCCACCCGCAACCCGGTGAACGGTCCGGGGCCGATGCCGACGACGACCGCGTCGAGGTCGGCGCGGGAACGCTCCGCGGCATCGAGGCATTCGAGGATCTGCGGCGTCAGCACCTCGTTGTGGGCGCGCGCGTCGACGGTCACCCGGGCCGCGAGGGTGTGGATCCGCGGCGCCGCCTCCTGTTCCGCGGCGGTCAGCTCCACCAGTCCCGCCGTCACGGCAGGAGTCGCGGTGTCGAGGGCAAGTACAAGCGCCATAATTGTGTCAACGATACCGGTTGGTCATGTTCCGGACGCCGGCCCGCTCACCCATTCCCAGGTGGCGGTTCGGGTGTCGGATTCGGCCGCGCGCCGCAGCAGCACGCGCAGGTGACGGTCTGAGAGATGTTCGACGACACCGAGGCCCCACTCGACCACGACCACCGCGTCGTCCAGGTCGGTGTCGAGATCGAGGGCGTCCAGCTCGTCCAGGTCACCGCCGAGCCGGTAGGCATCGACGTGCACCATCGCGACCGCGCCGGGACGCGGCCCCGCCCGATGCTGGCGGGCGATGATGAAAGTCGGTGAGCTGACCCGCCCCTCGACCCCGAGCCCCGCCGCGATCCCCCGGGTGAGCGCGGTCTTCCCGGCGCCCAGCGGACCGTCCAGCACCACCAGATCACCGGCCCGCAGATCCCCGGCCAGCTCCCGCCCCAGCGCCTCGGTGTCCTCGACGGTCGGCAGTACTCGTTGTTCAGCCACCGGCTATTCCCTCCTCGCCGGTACCCACTTGCTCAGCCACCCACCACTCCTTCCCCGTCACCGCGACCGGCACCCGGCACTCCGCTGCGTTCTCCCGCACCCAGTACGCCGCTGCGCAGCAGCAGGCGGTCCAACGCGGCGTCGACCAGGTCCGGATACTGCAGGTGCACCATGTGGGCGGCGTCGGTGACGCGGACCAGGTCGGCGTCGGGCAGTTCCCGCGCGAGCGCCCGCGAATTGCGGAACGGGATCACCTGGTCGTGGGTGCCGCCGAGGACGAGCGCGGGCAGCGGGGCGAGGGTGGGCAGGGCGGCCGATTCGTCGTGCAGTTCCAGTGCCCGCAGGAATTTCACGATCGTCTCGACCGGGGTGCGGTCGATCATCGAGGTGGTGAAGCGGGACAGCGTCGGGCTCACCTCACCGTGGAACGAACTCGCGTACAGGATCGGCGCGATGACGTGCCGCGCGGTGACCCGGCCCGCCTGCACCAGGGCCGGCGCCGCGAGGGCCGCCATCCGGAATCCGTCGATCGCCGGATTGCGCAGCAGCTGGGCAACACCCGTCGCGGTGACCTCGGCCGCCGCGGTCGACAGCAGCGCCACCGCCCGCACCCGCTCGGCGAACAGGCGCGGGAACTGCGCGGCCGCGGCCAGAATCGCCATGCCGCCCATGGAATGTCCGGTCAGCAGCAGCGGGCCGTCCGGCGCGCAGCGCTCGATCACCGCCGCCAGATCGCGGCCCAGCTGCGGCACGGTGCAGCTCTCCGTACTCGGGACGCCGGAGCCGCCGTGCCCCCGCAGATCGAAGAACACCATGCGAACCCGTGGGCCCCACTGCTTTTCGAGATCGCGGCGCTGAAAGTGGAACGACTCCATGCTGTTGCAGAAACCGTGCACGAAAACGGCTGTGACAGGGGCGTCCTCGGGTCCGCAGTGGCGCACCGCCAGCTCCACGCCGTCCTCGGCGACGACCGTATCCGCCCGATCGCGGCCCAGCAGCCCGAAATCCTCGTCGCGCAGGTCGTCCCGGTGGGCGGGCCAGCTCACCGAGGCGCCGACGCGGCGCAGCGCGTGCACCCCGGCCAGCGCGCCGAGGGCGCCCGCGGTCGCTATCCCGCCGCGCCAGGCCGTCGCCCGAAAACCGTGCGGCCGTTCGGGTTTCATACGCCACCCTTTCGGTCTGCGAAATCGCCCACATAGCGTCGCACGACCCGGGCGCGGGGGGAACAGACGATCTCGTAGTGGATGGTGCCGAGCAGGTCGGCCCAGTGCTGCGGATGCGGCTGTCCCGGCCCGAACAGCACGGCGGTGTCGCCCTCGCGGACGCCGTCGATGTTGTCGCCGAGGTCGACCACGAACTGGTCCATGCAGACCCGGCCGACCTGGGGATAGTGCAGGTCGCCGATGCGCACCGCGATCCGGCCGCCCAGCGGGCGGAAGACGCCGTCGGCATAGCCCGCAGGGATCAGCCCGACGGTCGTGGCGCGCGGGGCGACCCATTCGTGCCCGTAGGAGACGCCCTCGCCCGCGGCGACGTGTTTCACCAGAGCGACGCGGGCCTGGAAGGTCATCGCGGGGCGCAGGCCGAAGTCGGAGATCTCCGGCACCGGGGACAGCCCGTAGACGGCGATACCCGGGCGCACCATGTCGAATGCCAGGTCCGGGCGGGTCAGCGTGGCCGCCGAATTCGACAGGTGCACCACCTCGGGCTCCAGGCCGTATTCCTTGGCGGCGGCGATGGCGTCCAGGAAGCGGTCACGCTGCATGTCGATGGCCGGATGGTCGGGTTCGTCGGCGCGGGCGAGATGGGAGAAGATCGCCCGCAGCCGCAGCACGCCCTCGTCGGCCAGTTCCCGCAACGCGGCCAGGACCAGCGGGTACTCGGTGGCGGAGAGGCCATTGCGGTTCAGGCCGGTGTCGACCTTCAATGACACGGTCCCGGTGGTCCCGGTGGTTCCGGTGGTGCGGGCGGCCTGTTCGACGCCGCGCAGGTGCGCCATCGACGACACGCCGATCTCGATATCCGCGGCCACCGCGGCCGCGTAGTCGGCGTCGGAGAGGTTGAGCCAGCACAGGATGGGCGCGTCGATACCGGCCGCGCGGAGTTGTAGTGCCTCGTCGACGGTGGTGACGCCGAGTTCCGCCGCTCCGGCCGCCAGTGCCGCGCGGGCGACGGGGACCGCGCCGTGGTTGTAGCCGTCGGCCTTGACGACCACCATGAGCGCGGCGTCGCCGGCGTGCTCGGACAGCACCCGCACGTTGTGCGCGATGGCGTCCAGGTCGATGACGGTTTCCACCTGCGGGTCGACGGTATTCACAGCTACCGATCCTGCCATTCGCGCCGATCGGGGCGGCAGCGGCTGCCTCGGCGAGATCGGGCCTTGCTTGGAGTGCACTCCAGGTCGTTAGCGTTGAGAACGCGGTCGTCGGGGGGACGTCCGCGCCGACCTGAGAGCAGAGGAAAGGCCATCATGAGCAAAGTGTGGTTCATCACCGGCGTTTCGCGCGGTTTCGGGCGGGAGTGGGCCCTCGCCGCGCTCGAGCGGGGCGATCGCGTCGCCGGAACCGCGCGCGATCTCACGACGCTGGACGACCTCGTCGCCAAGTATCCGGACACCTTCCTGCCGCTGCGCTTGGACGTGACCGACCGGGGCGGCGACTTCGCTGCCGTCGCGCAGGCCGCGGAGCGGTTCGGGCGGCTCGACGTCGTCGTCAACAATGCCGGATACGGGCAGTTCGGCATGATCGAGGAGCTCACCGAGGACGAGGTCCGCGCGCAACTGGAGACCAATGTGTTCGGGGCGATCTGGGTGACGCAGGCGGCGCTGCCGATCCTGCGCGCGCAGGGCAGCGGGCACATCATCCAGGTGTCGAGTATCGGCGGGATCAGTGCGTTCCCGAATATCGGCGCCTATCACGCGTCGAAGTGGGCGCTCGAGGGGTTCTCGCAGGCGCTGTCGCGTGAGGTCGCCGATTTCGGCATCCACGTCACGCTGATCGAGCCCGGCGGGTTCGACACCGACTGGGCGGGCCCGTCCGCCCGGCACAGCACCCCCAACCCCGCCTACGACCAGGTCCGCGACTCCCGCAACCGCACCCGTGCGGCACAGCGCCGCGGCGAGCCCACCGCCACCCGCACCGCCATCCTGGCCGTGGTCGACGCCGAGCGCCCCCCGCTGCGCACCTTCCTCGGCGAAGCGCCCCTCGCCATCGCCACGGCGGATTACGAATCCCGCCTGGCCGAGTGGCGCGAATGGCAGCCGGTAGCCGCTGCCGCCCAGGGCAACTGACCAGACCTCCTGTCCCAGGCACGCGTTCGCGCTGACGCTAGCCGAATCGACCTGCGGCGCAACGGGTTCGGCGGCGACGGTGGGCCGGGATCGCGCAGCAGAGCGGTAAGCCGGGCTGTGGGATAGCAGAACTCGGTGCGCGCGGACGCCGTGGGGGGATGTGCAGGTCAGGGAGTTTCGCTGAGGGCGCGGAGGGTTCTGATCGCCGGGCGGAGGTGGTGGAGCAGGGGGGACGCCGAGATCGGGGCGGGGGCCGGGCTCTGGGCGTGGGCGGCGAGGTTGGCGGCCAAGGCATGGGCGCGGGCGGCGGCGGCCGCTGCCCAGGACGGGTCGCGGCCCGTGGCCAGCAGGGCCCCGAGGACGCCGGACAGCACATCGCCGGAGCCCGCGGTCGCGGCCCAGGAGCCGCCCGCCTCGTTGACCAGGACCGGGCGGCCGGGCCCGGCCACGAGGGTGGCGCGGCCCTTCAACAGCACCGTGACCTGCCAGTCCTCGGCGAGTGTGCGGACCGCTCCCACTCGGTCCGGGCCGGGGTCGCGGCCGGTGAGGCGGGCGAACTCGCCCGCGTGCGGCGTGAGCACGGTGGGTGCGCGGCGACCGGTGACCAGCGCGGGATCGGCGGACAGCAGCGTGAGGCCGTCCGCGTCCACCACGACCGGGAGGTCGGTGGCGAGGATCTCCGACAGTCGTTCGCGGGCATCGTCGTCGGTGCCCGCGCCGGGGCCGAATACCCAGGCCTGCACCCGGCCGGTCTCCGAAACCGATTGCGCGGCAATGACTTCGGGGTAGTGGTTCAGCACCTCCGCGCCGCCGGTTCCGGCATAGCGCACCATGCCGGAGGTGGCGGCCACCGCTCCCCCGGCGCACAGCACCGCCGCGCCCGGATAGCGCGCGCCGCCCGCGCAGATTCCGGTGACGCCCTGGCTGTACTTGTCGTCCGCCGCGCTCGGCACGGGCCAGTCCGCGCCGACCGAAACGGGTTCCAGGGCAGCAAGATTCGGTTCGGGCAGCGTCAAGCCGATCGGGACCAGGTCGATCCGGCCGCAGTGCGGGGCGGCGAGGGCATGGACCGGCTTGTAGGCGCCGAAGGCCACCGTGACGTCGGCGCGCACGGCGGGGCCGTCGACGGCGCCGGTATCCGGGTCGACGCCGCTGGGCAGATCCGCGGCGACGATCGGTACGTCCACCGCCGCAACCAGTTCCGCCGCGCGCGGCCGCAGCGGTCCGCGGCCGGAGATGCCCACGATGCCGTCGATCACCAGGTCCGGCGCGCCCAGGTCGTCGCGGACGCGCCCGCCCGTACGCCGCAGCGCCGCAAGGCCTTTCGCATGCGCGCGCTCGGGCGACAACAGTACCGCCGACACCGCGACGCCGCGCCGGCGCAGCATCGACCCCGCCCACAGCGCATCGCCGCCGTTGTCCCCGGACCCGACCAGCAGCGTCACCGAGCGCCCGGCGATTCCCCCGGTCCGCTCGCGGAGTTCGGCGGCGACGACTTCGGCCAGCCCGTAGGCGGCCCGCCGCATCGGCGCCCCCTCGGCGACCCGCTTGAACAGCTCCGCCTCGGCCGCCCGCACCTCGTCGGCGGTGAAATAGCCGCGGACCGTCGATGCGCTCATACTCGCCCTCCTACCCGCCGCCCGCCGGCGCGGGCCGCTCGGTGCCTCGGTATCCCGCAACGAGTGCAGATTACGCCCCGCGGGCGTGCGGAATCGGACGCGATCCGGCCGACACACGGTGCCGCGCGAACCGTGGCACGCCTCGTCGCGTGGTTGCAGTACGCGACCGAACTCACCCCCCCGGAGATCCCCATGCCCGCACAGCGCCCACCACGGACACCCGTCGCGAACCGCCCGCAACCGGCGGCTACTACGCTGGCCCGCATGTCGACTGGCTCTGCGGGCGTCCCGACCGCGCGTGTTCTGATCACCGTGATTGCCGCGACGGGAGTGGCGCTGGCCGGCTGCGGCTCGGAGAAATCCACCGCCACGCCGTCGTCGACGCCCGCCGCCGCCTCGTCGGCCCCCGCCACCACCGGCGCGCCGCAGTCCACGACCACCACCGTCCAGGCCGACGACATGAAGTTCTCCCCCGCCGCGATCACCGTCCCCGCCGGAAGCACCGTGACGTGGAAGTTCTCCGACAAGGTGCCCCACGCGGTCCAAGGCATCGGCGACGCCGCCATGGGCGTCAACAGCCCCATCCTCACCCAGGGCGAGTGGAGCCACACCTTCACCACCCCAGGCACCTACCGCTACATGTGCCCCCTCCACCCGGAGATGCGGGGAACCGTCACGGTGCAGTAGCGACCCGCGCGCGATAGACCTCAGGCCGGGCGGTATTCGCGGGTGCGGGCGCCTCGGGATGACGAAGAGTTCAGTGCCTGGACCGCGGCGACCAGGGGGGCGAGTTCGGGGTCGGCGGCGGCTTGGCGTAGGGCTCCCGCCAGGGCCTCGTCGTAGCCGGGGCGGGCGCGGGCGAGTAGGTCCATGCCCGCCGGGGTGACATCGGTGTAGATGCCGCGGCGGTCGTCGGGGCACAGGTAGCGCTGGAGCAGGCCGCGGTCCTCGAGGCGGGTGACCAGGCGGGTGGTCGCGCTCTGGCTCAGCGCCACCGAATCCGCGACCTGGTTCATCCGCAGATGCCCGCCCGGCCCGTCGTGCTGGCGGCTCAGCACCACCAGCACCGAATACTCGCGGACGCTCAGCTCGTGCGCCTGCAGCACGCGCTCGAGATGCGCCTCGATCCGGTCGTGCAGCACCGACAGCGCGCACCAGCCATCGGCGAGACCGGTCAGGGCGGCATCCGCGGTCATGAATTCCTCCTGGGTACGGGACGTCCCACCAGGATAACCGGCCCACGCAATAGCCAGCGCTTGCAATTAGTCCGCGTATGCAATTAATGTCGACGCCTGTAATGCTCGCCCGCAAGACTCAGTGGAGGCTCCACCCCATGCCGCTCGCACTGCTCGCCCTCACACTCGGGGCCTTCGCCATCGGCACCACCGAATTCATCGTGGTCGGCCTGCTCCCGGGCATCGCCGACAGCTATGCCGTCTCCATCCCCACCGCCGGATGGCTGGTCACGGGCTATGCGCTCGGCGTACTGGCCGGGGCGCCGATCATGACCGGGCTCGGAACCCGGGTCTCCCGCAAGCGGATGCTGCTGCTCAGCCTGCTGCTGCTCATCGGCGGCAACGCGCTGTCGGCGGCCGCGCCGAACTTCGGGCTGATGCTGACCGGCCGGATCGTCGCGTCGCTGGCGCACGGCGCGTTCTTCGGCATCGGCGCGGTCGTCGCGGGCGGGCTGGTGAGCAAGGACCGGCGGGCTGGTGCGATCGCACTCATGTTCACCGGGCTCACCGTCGCGACCGTGGTCGGCGTGCCGCTGAGCACCCTGCTCGGCCAGCACTTCGGCTGGCGGCTGGCCTTCACGCTGGTGGCCGCGGTCGGCGTCCTCGCCTTCGCGGGCGTCGTCGCGCTGGTCCCCGAGCAGCCCGCACCGCGGGACGCGCGGCTGCGCCACGAACTGGCGGTGCTCGCGAATCCCCAGGTGCTGCTGGCCATGGCGATGACCGTGCTCGGCTTCGGCGGCGTCTTCGCGGCGATCACCTATCTGGCGCCGATGATGACCGAGGTCACCGGATTCGCCGACAGCTCGGTCACCTGGATCATGGTCCTGTTCGGGCTCGGCTTCCTCATCGGCAACCTGATCGGCGGCCGCTACGCCGACCGGCACCTGATGCCCATGCTGTACATCACGCTCGGCGCGCTCGCGGTGGTCCTCGGCCTGTTCACGCTGACCGCGCACAACAAGATCGCCGCGGGAATCACCGTAATGCTCATCGGCGCACTGGGTTTCGCGACCGTCCCGCCGCTCCAGAAACGAGTACTCGACCAGGCGGCCAGCGCGCCCACCCTGGCCTCGGCGCTCAATATCGGCGCCTTCAACCTGGGCAATGCCCTGGCCGCCTGGCTCGGCGGCCTGGTCATCGCCGCGGGGTTCGGCTACACCGCCCCCAACTGGGTCGGGGTACTGCTGTCCGGGAGTGCGCTGGGGCTGGCGGTGCTGTCGGGCGCGCTCGAACGGCGGAAGCCGGATCACTCACCATCGGGGAGTTCGCGCACACCTCCCTTGTCCGCGGATTGGGCCAGCAGGGCGTAGGCGCGCAGGGCCTTCGACACCGGGCGATCGCGGTTCATGGGACGGAATCCAATGTCGGACTGCCGGACGCGGCGGGCCGCCAGTTGCTCGTCCGGGACGTCCAAAACTAGGGTGCGGGCGGGGATATCGATGCCGATCGTGTCGCCGTCGGCGACCAGCGCGATCACTCCGCCGGCCGCCGCCTCCGGGGAGAGGTGGCCGATCGACAGCCCGGAGCTGCCGCCGGAGAATCGCCCGTCGGTGACGATCGCGACCGAACCCGCGAGCCCGCGGCCCTTGAGATACGCGGTGGGGTGCAGCATTTCCTGCATTCCCGGGCCGCCGCGCGGGCCCTCGTACCGGATCACCAGCACATCCCCGGCCCGGACGCGCCCGGACAGGATGGCGTCGACCGCCTCCTCCTGCGATTCGGCCACGACCGCCCGGCCGGTGAAGGTGCGCATCGCGTCGGGCACGCCCGCGGACTTGACCACCGCGCCGTCGGGCGCGAGATTGCCGCGCAGCACGGCCAGACCACCGTCGGCCGAATACGCGTGCGCCACATCGCGAATGCACCCGTGCTCCGCATCCGTATCGAGGGACTCCCAGCGCGCCGACTGGGAAAACGCCGTGGCCGACCGCATTCCGCCGGGCGCGGCATGGAACAGCTCGACGGCCTCCGGTGCCGGATCGGTCCCGCGCACATCCCACTCCCGCAGCCAGGAGTCCAGCGAATCGGCATGCACCGCAGACACATTCGTATGCAGATGCCCTGCCCGGGACAGCTCGCCGAGGATGGCCGGGATGCCTCCGGCGCGATGCACGTCCTCCATCAGATAGCTGCCGTTGGGCGCCACCTTGCACAGGCACGGGACGTTCCGCGAGCGGTCCTCGATATCGCCCAGCGTGTAGTCCAGCTCCGCCTCCCGGGCCGCGGCCAGCAGGTGCAGCACCGTATTGGTGGAACCGCCCATCGCCAGGTCCAGGGCCATCGCGTTGTCGAAGGCCGCGCGGGAGCCGATCGCGCGGGGCAGTACCGAATCGTCGTCCTTCTCGTAGTAGCGGCGGGTGATCTCCATGACCGTGCGCCCGGCCCGCTCGTAGAGGTCGCGGCGCGCGGTGTGCGTGGCCAGCGTGGTGCCGTTGCCCGGCAGGCCCAGACCGAGGGCCTCGACCAGGCAGTTCATCGAGTTGGCGGTGAACATGCCGGCGCAGGATCCGCAGGTGGGACAGGCATTCTCCTCGATGCGGGACAGATCCTCGTCGGACACGGTGTCGTTGACGGCCTCGCTCATGGTGGTGATGAGATCGAGCCGCCGCGCGGTCCCGTCGGTCAGCACCGTGCGACCGCCCTCCATCGGACCGCCGGAAACGAAGACGGTCGGGATGTTCAGCCGCATCGCCGCGAGCAGCATGCCCGGCGTGATCTTGTCGCAGTTCGAGATGCACACCAGCGCGTCGGCGCAGTGCGCCTGCACCATGTACTCGATCGAGTCGGCGATCAGGTCGCGCGAGGGCAGCGAGTACAGCATCCCGCCGTGGCCCATCGCGATCCCGTCGTCGACGGCGATGGTGTTGAACTCGCGCGGGATGCCGCCCGCCTCCCGGACCGCCTCGCTCACGATGCGGCCCACCGGCTGCAGATGGGTGTGACCGGGCACGAATTCGGTGAAGCTGTTCGCCACGGCGACAACCGGTTTCGCCCCGATATCGGCGCTCGGCACCCCGGAGGCGCGCATGAGCGCGCGGGCGCCGGCCATATTGCGTCCGTGGGTGACCGTCCGTGATCTCAGTTCAGGCATGAACCGATCGTGCTGGTGCGCCGCGGACGAGCGAAGACGGCGGTTGTGCTGGTAGTGGGAGTACCAGTAGTTAGGCTGGGATGGTGTCCCGGACCAGCGCTGATACCCGGTCGACCCGCGCATTAGGCCCCGGCTCGGAGGCGGGACAACGATGAGCGGCCGGCGTGACCGTACATCCGGGCCCGGCGACCAGCGGCGAGCGGAACTGGGCGACTTTCTCCAGGCGCGCCGCAGGCACCTGGATCCGACTGCGGTCGGCCTGCCGCCACCCGGACCACGTCGGCGAGGCGGGTTGCGGCGCGAGGAAGTCGCGACCCTGTCCGGCGTGAGCGCCACCTGGTACACGTGGCTGGAGCAAGGGCGCGAGATCCAGCCGTCGCGGCAGGTGCTCGACGCGCTCGCCCGCACCCTGCGGCTGACTCCCACCGAACACAGCTACATCCTGTCGCTGGCCGGATACGCGCCGCTGCACGAATCACCCGACGCCACAACGGCTTCCGCGCCCGAACATGTCCAGCGCCTGCTCGACGCGCTGGACTTCCCCGCGTACGCCATCGCCCCGGACTGGCAGATCAGCGGCTGGAATCGCGCCTACGCCGAGCTGTATCCGAATGTGGCGACGGTCGCCCCGGCCGACCGCAACCTGCTGTGGCTGGTGTTCACCGACCCGTACGTGCGCGACCTGCTGCCGGACTGGCAGGTGACCAGCCGCCGCTTCCTCGCCGAATTCCGCGCCGAGGCCGGTCCGCGGCTGGGCGACCTCGCGCGGACCCCGGCGATCCAGCGCCTGCTGGAGGTCAGCCCGGAGTTCCGCGCGGGCTGGAACAGCCACGACATCGAGGGCTTCACCTCACGGGAGCGGATGTTCCACCATCCCGAGCGCGGCGAACTGCGCTACGAGCACCATCGCCTCGCGCCCGCCGATCACCCGGACCTGCATCTGGTGATCTACACGCCCGTGACGCGAGCGAATCAGTAGGCCGAGAAGACGTTGTCGATCGTGCCGTACCGGTTGGCGGCGTAGTTGCAGGCCGCGGCGATGTTGGCGACCGGATCGAAGATGTCCCACGACGTCCCGTCCACATGGAACGCGGCGAAGGTGGGATCGATGACCTGCATCAGACCCTTGGAGGGGATGCCGGCCGCGGCGTTGGAGTCGTAGAGGTTGATCGCGGCCGGGTTGCCGCCCGACTCCCGCATGATGTTGCGGTAGATGCCGTCGTAGGTGGCCGGGATCCCGCGCTGGCCCAGGATGTGCAGGGCGTTGTGGATCCAGCCGTCCAGATCGTTCGTGAAGACCGGCGGCAGCAGGTCGGGCAGCGGCTGCGGGAGCGGCTGGAGGAACTGCCGCAGCTGATCCTGCTGATCCTGCGGCAACTGCCCGGCCTGCCGCTGCAGTTGCTGGGCGGGTTCCTGCAGCTCCGGCGGCACACCGGCGATCGGGGTCTCGGCGTACGCCTGCGCGGGCACCGCGAGCACGGCGGCGAAGGCGGCGAGCGGCAACAGTCTTCTCATATGCATGGGGGAACTCCGACAGCGCGCGAGTACCGCGGCGCCGGGGCCGTGGCTGTCGGCGTCGTCGATGCGGGCTGTTTTCTTTTATCGCGTGTGTTGTGGAAATGAGGGATTCAGTTGTCCGCGAACAGGACGCGGTGCACCGCGCGCCGAGTCGGGATCGGCGACAGAGGCGGAGCCGTAGCGGTGGAGGGACGTCTCGGCGTCGGATACCACCCGCGGCAAACAGACTTGCGGTCTGTTTCCTGGCACATCACAGACTGATTGCGAAAGGTTAATAGAATCTGAACTACAGGTGAACTTATAGTTCTATTACGCTGAGAGAAATCCACGGAGCAGGCGGTATGGAGTCATCGATCACAGTGCGGTGAACCGGCCGGACGCCCTCGCGAGGAGTTGTAGATCAATTGCCACACCCGTCGAAGCGCAAGATCGAGGCCGCCATACCGCCCCCTTTTCCGGCCGTCCCCGCCCTTTTCCGGCCGTCCCCGCCCCCTTTCCGGCCATCCCGCCCCCTTTTCCGGCATGCTTTTGGCCGGAAACCCCGGCGGCCGACGAGGGATCCCGGCCAAAAGCATGCCGGGAAAACGAAATACGGCGTGCCAGGGACGAAAGAGGGCGCGCCGAGACTTATTCCACCGTGACAGACTTGGCCAGGTTGCGCGGCTTGTCGATGTCGTAGCCGCGAGTCTGCGCCACCTCGGCCGCGAAGACCTGCAGCGGGACCGTCGACAGCAGCGGCTGGAACAGCGTCGGCGCGGCGGGGATCTCGATGAGGTGATCGGCGAACGGGCGCACCGTATCGTCGCCCTCCTCGGCGATCACGATGGTGCGGGCGCCGCGGGCCTGGATCTCGCGAATATTGCTGAGCAGCTTGGAATGCAGCACCGCGCGCCCCTTCGGCGACGGCATCACCACGATCACCGGCAGGCCGTCCTCGATCAACGCGATCGGGCCGTGCTTGAGCTCACCGGCGGCGAAGCCCTCGGCGTGCATGTACGCCAATTCCTTGAGCTTCAGCGCACCCTCCAGCGCCACCGGATAACCCACGTGGCGGCCCAGGAACAGCACCGTCGGGACGTTCGCGAACTGGCGGGCGATCGCCCGCACCTGCGGCGCCGTCTCCAGCACCCGCTCGACGAGTGTGGGCATCGCCTCCAGCTCGCCGAATTCGCGCGCCACCTCGTCGGGATACTTGGTGCCGCGCGCCTGCGCGAGGGCAAGTCCCACAAGGTAATTCGCGGTGATCTGGGCGAGGAACGCCTTGGTCGAGGCCACCCCGATCTCGGGCCCGGTGCGGGTGTAGACCACGGCGTCGGACTCGCGGGGAATCTGCGCGCCGTTGGTGTTGCAGATGGCCAGTACGCGAGCCTTCTGCTCCTTGGCGTGCCGCACCGCCTCCAGGGTGTCGGCGGTCTCGCCGGACTGCGAGATCGCCACCACCAGCGTGGAGCGGTCCAGAACCGGGTCGCGGTAACGGAATTCGCTGGCCAGCTCCACCTCGACCGGCACCCGCGTCCAATGCTCGATCGCGTACTTGGCCAGCAGGCCCGCGTGATACGAACTGCCACAGGCGACCACGAAGACCTTGTCGAACTCGCGCAGCTCCTGTTCGGCGAGACGCTGCTCGTCCAGCACGATGCGGCCGTTCGCGAAGTGACCGATCAGCGTCTCGGCGACACCGGCCGGCTGCTCCTCGATCTCCTTGAGCATGAAGTAGTCGTGGCCGCCCTTCTCGGCGGCGGCGAGATCCCAGTCGATGGTGAACGGGCGGGTGCGCACGCCGTCGGTCTCGCCGTCGAAATCCGTGACCTCGTAGGTGTCCGCGGTGATCACCACCGCCTGGTCCTGGCCCAATTCGACGGCCTCGCGGGTGTGCTCGATGAACGCGGTGACATCGGAGGCGATGAACATCTCCCCCTCGCCGACGCCCACGACCAGCGGCGTGGAGCGGCGCGCCGCCACGATCGTGCCGGGGTGATCGGCGTGCGTGAACACCAGCGTGAACGCGCCCTCCAGCCGGCGCAGCACGGCCAGCGCGCTGGCGACGAAATCACCGGCGGTCGGTCCGGCGGCGTACGCCTGCGCGACCAGGTGCACCGCGACCTCGGTGTCGGTATCGCTGCGCAACTCCACACCGGCGGCCTCGAGTTCGCCGCGCAGCGGGGCGAAGTTCTCGATGATGCCGTTGTGCACCACCGCGACCGACCCCGAGGCGTCGCGATGCGGGTGCGCGTTGCGGTCGGTCGGCGCGCCGTGGGTCGCCCAGCGGGTGTGGCCCATCCCGGTCGTCCCGCTGAAGCGGGCGGCGCCCGCCTCGCCGAGTTCGGCCTCCAGATTGGCCAGCCGGCCCGCCTTGCGCTCCACCGCGATGGCGCCCGCGCCGTCCAGGATCGCCACGCCCGCGGAGTCGTACCCCCTGTACTCCATGCGGCGTAGCGCGTCCACGACGACGCCGAGCGCGTCCCGGTATCCGACGTAGCCAACGATTCCGCACATGGTGTCTCAGCGTACTTGGAGCCGGGAGCACGAGCGACGGGGCCGCAGGGCCCGGATCCGGACGGTGATCGGGTCCGCGCGAACCGCCTGTCAAGACGTCGGATTCGCGCGCGCGATGGGCTCCGACCTGGGCGTGTCCGGGAGAGTGAACCCGATCACCGATATGCCGGCCGCGTCCGGGCCGGGCGAAACGCCGCGCGGCGGCCGTCATCGGATAAGTTCGAGCGCGTGTCGGCGTCAGTGAAGTCTCTTCTGAGTACCCTCTGCACCCCCGGCCCGCACCGGGTCATGCGCGGCAACCTGGGCATCGCGGGGCAGCCGGGCGTGGTGTTCACCCCGGAAAAGGGCCTCAATCTGCCCGCGGTCGTCTTCGGGCACGGCTGGCTCGCCGGTGTCGGCAACTACCGCAAGCTGCTCGAACACCTCGCGTCCTGGGGGTTCGTCGCGGCCGGTCCGGACACCGAGCGCGGGCCGATCCCGTCGCACCTGAACCTCGCGACGGACCTGGTCACCACCCTCGATATCTGCACCGGCGTGCGCCTGGGCAACGGCGCTGTCAGTGTGCATCCCGACAAACTCGCCCTGGCCGGCCACGGCATGGGCGCGGGCGCCGCCGTCATCGCCGCGGCCCAGCGCCCGGTCGCCGCCGTCGCGGCGCTCTACCCCGCGCCCACCGCCCCGTCCGCCGAATCGCTGGCGCCCGATATCGAGTCGCCCGCCCTCATCCTGGCCGGCGACGATATCGATTCGGTCGGCTCCAACGCCATCCCGCTCGCCGCGGCCTGGGGCGGCCCGATGATCCTGCGCGCGGTCGACAAGGCGACCCACAACGGCATCGTCGAGGGCCGCCGCGCCCTGGCCGCCCTGGGCGCCGCGAAGTACGAGACCAAGACCGACCGCACCACCCGCGGCCTGCTCGTCGGATACCTCACCTACCAGCTGCTGGGCGATAAGACCTACAAGCCTTTCGCCGATCCCGAGGCCGCCCTCCCGCACACCCGCGTCGTCGATCCGGAGGCCGTGGACGAGGAGGAGCCGGAGAAGCCGTCCAAACTGCAACTGCTGCAAGCGGTTCAGATGCTGCGGAAGTAACAGGTTCTCGTTTCGGCGGCGGGTGACGTTGCGGCGCCCACCGGCTCGATGATGAAATCTCCCGGTCGATGGAACCGGACGCCGCCCCGCTGCGTCGGATTCATCGAGAGAGTTGTCGGGGAGATGGGGTGAGCACGGTGGCCGGAATACGTTTCGACCCTGACGCGATGCGGGCGACACAGCCCAAGTTCGCGACGCTGTCGGATACGGTGCGGACCGCGCTGGCCGACCTGAAGCGCGTGATCGATGCCGAGGGCGAGTGCTGGGGCAGCGACGAGACGGGAAAGTCGTTCGCGCAGAATTACACCCCGGGCGTCGGCGACGGGCTCACGGGGATCGGCGCACTCGCGGGCGCCGTCGGCAAATTCGGGGACTCGGTGACCGCCACCGCGAACCTGTTGCAGCAGACCGATCAGGAGCACGCGGCCGCACTGAAGCAGCAACAGTCCTGACATGGGCATAGAGATCCCCGACTCACTGCAGTGGGTTGCGAAATGGGTGCTGGGCGCGGGTGATTGGCCCGAGGGCGACGAGACGGCCATGCGCCGCGTCGCCGACGGCTGGACCCAGGCGGCGACCACACTCGGCGGCCTCGAGGACGACGCCGCGCAGCTGATGGGCGCGGTCCTCGGCGCGATCGAGGCCGGACAGGCCCACGACGCCCTCGACCAGGCCGGTAAGCAGCTGTCGGGCGAAGACGGCGCACTGCAGAAGATGGTCAAATGGTGCGAGAAGCAGGCCGAACTGCTCGACGACGGCGCCAACGACATCGAGCACACCAAGCTGGTGATCATCGCGACGATGATCATCACGGCCGCCCAGATGGCCTGGGCGCTGACGGGTGTGGGTGCGACCGTCAGCGCGGCGGCGCGAGTCGCCGCGCAGGTAACCATCCGGATGGCGATCCGGCAGTTGATCTCCCGAATGCTGACCCGCGCCGCGCTCAAGGCCGCCGCCCGCGCCGCACTGATCGAGGCCGGATGGGGCGCGCTCGAGGAGGGCGGCGTCGACCTCGGCGCCCGCCTGCTCCAAGTCGCCAAGGGCGACCGCTCCACCGACAAGCTCGGCATCGGCGACTCGATCCAGGCCGCGGTCGGCGGGGCCGCCGGCGGCGCGGTCGGCGGGGTATTCGGCAAGAGCGGCATCGGGGACCTGGCCGACAACGCCGGCAGCACCGTCGGCAAACTCGCCGGGCGCGCGGTCGCCGACACCGGCGGCGAACTGGCCGCCGACGCCGCCGGTCAGGTGGCCTCCGCCGGCTTCGGCGCCGCCTTCCTGGACCAGGAGTTCAAGGTCGATTTCACCGCCGACGGCCTCGCCAACGCGGCCGTCGGCGGCACCCACAGCGCGCTCACACACGGTGGGGGGCACTCGGATTCGGGCGAACACGGTGGGGAACCCGACTCGGGTGGCGGGGGTGACCCGGGGCCTACTGAGCCCGCGGGGAATACCGACACTGCTCCCCAACCGTCCGGCGGCACACCTGCTCAGCCCTCAGGGGCTGGTGGCACGCCGACTCAGCCGTCCGGTGCCGGTGGCACGCCCACCCAGCCGTCGGGGACTGGTGCCACGCCATCCGACGGTGGCGGCTCACCCAGCCAGCCCTCGGGAACCGGCAACTCGCCCAACCACTCACCGGACAGCAGCCCCACCCAGCCCTCGGGGAACAGCGGCGCGCCTCCGTCCGACGGCGCCGCACCTACTCACCCCGACAGCGGCACGCCCAACCACTCGTCCGAACCTGGTGGCGCACCGACCCACCCATCAGATAGCGCCACACCTACTCACGCGGACACCGGTACGCCCAGCCAACCCACCGAAACCAGTGGCGCACCGACCAATTCGTCGGATAGCGGCGCACCTACTCACGCCGACACCGGTACGCACACGCAGCCATCGGACAGTGGCTCCCCCGCTCCCTCACAAGACAGCGGCGCGCACAACCAGCCGACGGGCACTGGGCCCGGGCAGTCGGCTGGGACCAACAGCGCACCGGCCGAGCCGTCGAGCGGTGATACGCACGCCCAGCATCCCGGCACCGATGGCACGCACAGTCAGCCGTCGGATTCCGGCGCTCAAACGTCGGGGACCGGTGCGCCCCAACACTCTTCGGATGGGGGCTCGCCGTCCGATAGCGGCGGTGCGACGACCCCGCATTCGCCCGGCGACACGTCATCGCCAGGGGCAGACCTGGGACAACACGGCCCACATGATTCAGGCGCGCAGCCATCCCACAACATCCCATCCCAGGACCCCGGCGTCACGACTCCGGGGACTACTCCGGGCATAGATACCGCTGGCCCGCAACACAATCCGGCACCGACAGACCCTTCCTCGTCGACCGGCAGTGCACACGACACCCCCTCCGACACCACTGCCGCATCCACCCAGACCGCTTCTGCCCCGCCGACGACAGGCACATCCGGAGTCCCGAGCATGGGTGGCCTCGGCTCCGCTTCGCCCACCCCGGACGCCGGGCACCGCTCCACGGCCCCCACCCACACCCCGGCATCCGAGACATCGGGCCTCAACTCACCCACTCCCCCCGGCAGCACGCCAACCCGCCCGGACGCAGCCCAACAACGTCCCGACAACACGCCTCGCACCACCCCTGGACGTCCTACCTCAGAGCCCGCACGCCACGAGAACACGACACCACCCACCAGCGCCGATCCCGCGCGCTCGCGTCCCGACCCTCGCCGTGCCGATCCCGCCGCACGCCCCGACGGGACACTGACCAATCCAGGAAGAGATTCAGATGGCCATCACTCCGGAGGAGAATCTGCGCACAGCCCGGGAGATCCTCGGCCCGACACTGCGGGACGAGCGCGGTCCGGAAGCTCGAGCGAAGATGGATCAGGCTATCGCCTGGCTACGGGAGATGGAGGAGAGCGAGCAGCCCCCGGCGACCGAGGAACAGCAGAAGAACTGGGACCGCTGGCGCGACTCGGAACTGAAGCGGATCGAGCGCAATCAGGGCAACGCTTCGGAGTAGATCCGGAACCTGTCGCCCAGCCGCCGGATCGCCACGGCTTCGACCCGGAACGACACAAATATGTCGCCCGGTACGACAACGGCCGGCTGATCCCGCCCGACCCCATGTACGGCGGCATGTACAGCCCGGAAATCCGCCGGTACCAGCCGACCTGGGAAGAGATCCAGACCGCGAAGGCACATCCGCCGGGCGAGAGCCCCGATGATGTGCAGGTACGCAAGTACCTGGAGTCGCAACGCGCGGATTCTTCCCCGAATTACCAACAGCCACAGAACCATTCGTCTCCGAGGCAGACAACACACGCTCCCGAGTCGAACGTTCCGGCCACGCATGCGGCGCCTCCCTCGGCCGACGGGCGCGACCACTCACCCACCCCACCCGGGCCGGACGGATCGCCGCAGTGGGCACATCAGGACCCACTGCACCACGTCAAAGCGTCACAGCTGCCCGACTGGTGGCCCCGCACGGCCGACACCCCCGGACCCGACCATGGTCCCGCCCCCACCCATACCGCCTCGCCCGACCGATCGGAGCCCCACTCCGCTCCGCGGCCCGAGGACCGCGCACAACCACAGATTCCGGGCGAACACCTCACTCGCGCACCGGAATCGGGCCCACCGGACGTCGGCCGATCCCAGCACCCGAACAACCCGCCCCAGCCCCACCGGCCCGGGCCATCACCACACTCCCCCGTCCCGCCGAGCCAACGGCCGACACCCACCGTCCCACCGAACCACCAGCAAACACCCCAGGTCTCGCCGAACCGTCAGCAGACACCCCCGGTCTCACCGAACCACCAGCGGACACCTTCCACACCGCCTGACAACCGGCAGTCCGCTACGCCGCCGAACCAACGGCCGGCGCCACAGCTACCGCCGAATCACCGGCCGACGCCCGCTGTCACCCAACATCATCCGTCGCAAACACCGAATGTCCCGGCGGGACCGCACCACCCCGCCGACCCCGGCCACCGGCCCTCGCCGGAGATGCAGCACGCCGCCGAGGCCCGCCAGGCGCGCGAGTTCTTCCGGAACCAGATGCCGGAGAACGGCCGCACCACCCCGGTCACCACCGGCGACCCCAACCGCCCACCCGCCTACGACGTCCGCCGCTACCCGAACGCCCGCGGCGGCCCGATCTCGGTCGTCAGCGTCCGAGTCCACGTATCCGTCGACGGCCACATCCCACCCCACGCGGTCAACCAGCTGTGGGAAAACATGCAACTGGCCTCGGACCGCAACTTCAACCACGGCCAACGCCTCCTCTCCGGCGACCGAGTCCTCATCGACATCGTCCACACCCCCGACCCGAACGCCGCCAACGTCCGCATGCACGTCAGCGACCGCCCGGGCCCCAACACCTGGCACCCGAACACCCACCCCGAAGCCATCGCCCACGCCCTCCGAGACCAACTCGGCCTCCCGCCGGACAACGGGAACGGCCTCAGCCCCAACGACATCCGCCAGATAAGCAACGACATCGCACACGCGAATACCCCGGCACCGTTCGGTAACCCGTCGGACCTCAGGGCATTTGGCATCGGTCGTCTCAGTGGCGTCGAGCGCCCCGAATATCAGTCGGCCGTCGAGGACGCGCTACGCGACGGCAACCGTTTTCTCATCGGTGCCGACCCGCGTACGAACCCATACGGCCAGCTGATCAATGACGGGGGCAACACCGTACGTGGGCGTGGCAACAATTGTCTGGATTGCTCGTTGTCGGCGTTGTCTTCCTTCCACGGGCGACCAGAGGTCGCCGCGCCGCGGTGGCGAGACCTGCTTCCCGACAACTCCGACGACACGAGAAGCGGAGAACAAGGTGGACTACAACGTGCCGAGTCGTGGATCGGTGGCACCTGGCAAAATTTCAACGACGGTCGCGCTGTGCCCGATCAATTCACCGCACTTCACAATTGGGTCAGCCAGATGGGACCAGGCTCTTCCGCACTGGTAGTCAACGCGTGGCAAGGAGGCGGCAGTCATGCCACCGCCATCGTCTATCCGCACGGCGCCAGTGGACCGGTGTGGTGGGACCCCCAGGCCAGAACGATGCTGGATCACCCGCCGAGTTCAATGGTCGGTAATTCGAGCAATTTGATGTTCATGACAACGTCTCCGCAGCAAGGAGCAGGCAATGCCGGAGTTGGAAACCAGGGAACAAGTGGAACAGTTGCTGGCACAGATCTTCCATCCCGACCGCAGGTTCCGGATGCTGGAGGCCCCGTACGGGTGGGTGTGCACGCCGGTCCTGACGCCGGAGGAGACGGCGGCAGGACGGGATCTCGGACTGACGAAGCTGATGGTCGATTCCCGGACCGGCACGGTGATCGAGTACCCGAGCTGGGCGATGGAGATGGTGGCCGAGGACTACACGGACGCGGTACAGACCGGCAGGCCCCCGCAGGGCAGACAGATCTACCCACATCAATGGCGAGTGAACTATCGCCGGACCGCGGAGAATCCGGAGACCGTCGACTATCAAGTGACGGTGGAGCATCTGGGTCAGCCGAACCCGGACGAGGAGTACCGGCTGACGATCGACAAGCGGACCCTCACCTATCGGCCGCCGGCCCTGCTGGCGGAAACAGTGCTCGCGTGGACGGAAATGCAGAACCGGCGGGACGGAGCCTGGCCGGAACAGGGGACGTTCGAGGACTAGACGCTCAGCGTCCTGACGGTCGATGGGTAGGCGTGCCCGAGTCTCGGTCGCCGGAAACCTTATCGCCCGAACAGGTTTCGCCGACCGCTTCCCGGTCCACCGCGCCATCGGCACCGGCGCACCCGGAGCCCGCGGAGCACGGGCCGGCGGGAGACGATCGGCAGTTCGACAAGCCGTCGGACGACGGTGCCGAGAGGGGGCCTGTGGCCGTCGCCGGCCATTCGCCCGCCGACACACCGTCATTGCCGCACGACGAATATTTCGACGCCGACGGCACGCCGATCCCGACCGAGAATCTCACTCACCCCGATCTCGAAACCACCGAACGGGAGCGGCTGCAAGCTATCGAGCGGCGTCTGTCCGCGGACGCGCAGGCGTACCGGGACGAGCACGGACGCTGGCCGACCCCGGATCCGGGCGTCGGGCGCGGCCATCCTGCGGTCGAGGCACTGCTGCCGGACGGATACGACCCGAATCACGGGATGAGCCGCGACGAGCGGATCCAGTCGATCACCGGGCCGGACGGAAATCTGGCCTGGGCCGACGGCACCGTCCATCCCAACGGGTTCATGTCCGCCACCGATCGGCATCCGGTCGTGCTGCAACCCGGCCGGGTGATCGACCGATTCGGTGGTCCGAACGGGAAGTTCACCTCCCCGCCCGGTGTGCCGTATCCGGAACGGGCGCTGCCCCCGACAAATCTGGACGGTAGCTCCTATCACCAGTACGAGGTGATCAGGCCACTGCCCGTGTGGGAGGGCGGAATCGCGCCGCAGATGGGCGAACCCGGGCTGGGCGTCCAGCATTTCCTGCCGGTATCGGTATCCGCGCTGATCGAGGGCGGGTACCTGCGAGAAATTCCGCCGCAGGCCCACGCGCCTTCGTCCGGGCACGGCACGGAGCCGCCGTCTGACCATGATCATGACGTTCCGGTCGCCGCCGGTCTGGAAGAGAACGGGACTCCTGTTCTCTCGCCGCAGACCCACCCGTTGGGACGCCCGGGCTTCTCGGTGATGGCCGAGGACGACCAGTTCTACCGGAACGCGCGAAAAGCACTGAAACCGCTGCCCGGACACTACGACGTCGTCGCGCACGGCACACCCGGATCGGTATCCATGGACTCGACCGACGGCCGGTCACTCTCGCCGAGAGAACTTGCCGAAATCATTCGCCACAGATCCGACTATGAACCGGGGACGCCTATCAGGTTGCTGTCGTGCAATACGGGGCATGCCGACGGCACCTTCGCACGCCAACTCGCGCAGGCGCTGGGCACGGACGTTATCGCGCCGGACGGATACTTGTATCTCAACGGTCACGGTAGGATGGGCGTCGACAGCGAAAACAAAGAAATTTCGTACTGGGACGTCAAGCGTCTGCCCGGCACGTTCCATCGATATTCGCCCGATGGCAACGTTACGGAACTGACAGACAGATCCGAATGGGAAGGATGATCTGAAGTGCGCATGCTTCCGGTGTTTCAGGAAGTGCAACACAAAGGTGGAGAAAAGCTTCCCCGGACGACGCTCCGCGAGCGCATCGGGCGGCTCGCCGACGATTTGCGTGGACCGCTGTCGGAGTATCTGCTGGATTCGACGTGCCTGATGGTGACCCAGTCGGATGACGATCCGCTCGATCCGAGCAAGAAGAGGTCCGTGCCGCACGGGTGGATCACCGACGGTGAATGGGCGTGGCCGGCGTATTGGGGGTATTTCGTCAAGAATTACGGAGTCGAGGTGCCTGCGGAATTCATCGAACACGCGCGCTCGAAGGAATTCCGGCCGGACGAGTTGTCCGAGGACGAACTGGAACGGGCGGCGCAGGAACTCGAGAACCAGTTCGGTTCCGACAAGTGAGTGGTGCGGGGACGAGAGGGATTGCCAGTGGATTTCAATGAACTCGGGGTGATTCTCCGAGGACTCGGGGTGCCCGACTCCGTGGCATCGGTGGGTAAGTATGCGGACGATCACTACTGTCTGGTGCCGACCGATGAGGGTAAATACGAGGTCTTCTGGTACGAGCGTGGGGGTAAATACGACTTCTGCGTGTACGACAGCGAGTCGGCGGGGTGTTTCGGGTTTCTCGGGTTGATCGGCGGCGGTCTGAGTGGGATCCAGCCGGTGCTGCGCGGGCAGGGGGTCCGCAACGCACTCGGCGGCGCGTCCATCGCGCAACCCTCGGTCCGGAGTCTGATCGACGGGGATGAGGGCACCGTCTTCGGCGGCCTCTCCGAGCAGGAATGGATCGAGCGGTTCGTCGTTCCCGAGGACCACGGGCTTCCGATCGGGCAGCGCCGGTTGATCTGGCCCGACGGGAGGCAGCATCCGGACGGGTTCGCCTCACCGACCGATCGCGCACCAGCCCGGCTCGAGCCCGGTCGTCTCATGGATTCCTTCGGCCCCACCTTCACGCGCCTGCTCTACGACTTGGGCACTCCCTTCGGAACACGGTCCCTGCCACTCGATTACGCGCAATCCGGTTACCGGCGGTGGCGTGTGCTGAAGCCGACCGCGGTATGGGTCGGGCCGACCGCACCGTGGTTCGGTCGCCCGGGCGGCGGCAAGCAGTACTTCACCCTGATGCCGGCGGCCGATCTGGTCGGGGCGGGTTTCATCGAGGAGATGGACAAGTGACGTCGTTCGCGAACCTTTTCCCGCAGGACCCGATCAGCCAACTCGCGCGCTTCTCCAAGGTCGACGTCCCCGGCGCCCTCGTCTCGGAAGGCCGTGTGCGCGAACAGACCTGGTGCCTGATCCAGGCTCCCGACGGCTGGTGGGACGTCTTCTACTACGAACGCGGCAGCCGCACCGAAACCCTCGGCCGCGCCGAAACCCGCACCGCCGCCCTCCGCCTGCTCGGCGGCCGCCTCCTCTACACCGACATCCTCAACCGCGCCCCCGACTGACGGGCGTTGCGGACTGCCCTCACTCCAGCCAGCTCTTGCGGCGGTAGTAGGCGTCGTCCTCGTCTTCGTCGTCGACCGGGGCGACGAACTGGTTGGCCTTGCGGGCCGCCGCGGCGCGGGCTATCGCTTCGCGTTGTTCGCGGGCCTCGGCTTCCAGGCGCTCTTTTTCCTCGGCCTCGGCTTTGGCCTTCTCGAGCTCTTCGCCGTACTCGTCCCAGAACTCGCGCATCTGTTGTGCGGATCGTTCGGCCAATTCGCGTGAGCGGTTGGCGATGTGTGCGTTGAATTCGGCCAGTTCGTCGACCAGTATCTGTTCCCGGCGCCGGCATTCTTGTGCGATGCGCTCGATTTCTTCGGCGTGACTCACCTTGTGGGTACCTCAGATCATCTCTACAGCGGTCCGGCTTCGGCCAGTTCCGCCCCGGAGTCGAACGGGCCTTCGGGGGGTTCTGCCGTGGCGGGCCGGCGGCCTGGTCGGGCTTGTGCTCGGGTTGTTGCCCGCGCTGCCCGCCGGGCGGACCGGATATCGGGCCATCTGGGGGAGGCTGCCGATCCTGCTGTCCGCCCGCGGAACTCGAGTCACCTCCGGCCGAATGGGGTTTCGGCTGACCGGGCGGTAGTCCGTTCTGCCCGTCGGGCGGTCCGTCCTGATCTCCGGGCGGAGGCCCTTGCCGCTGATCGCCCGGCGCGGGGTCGCCCGAACCCTCCGGCTTGTGCTCGCCGTCCGGCAACCCGCCCTCGTCGGCCCCGTCGCCTTCACCAGGTTTCGGGTCGCCCTCGCCGGGCTCCCCCTCCTCGGTGGAGATCACCGGATTGCCGTGCTCGTCCAGCTTCACGCTGAACGACTTCTTTTCGCCATTGTCTCCGGACATCGCCAGCTTCAACTCGCCGTTGGGGCCCATCTCGAACTTCAGATGCTTACCAGCGACATCGAATTCGGCCTTGGGCGTCCCACTCGCGTTCTGCGGCTGCGTAATCTGCTGAAGCTGCCCCATCGCTCCGTCGAGGCCCTGCTGAACCATCCCGGACAGCGACGAAACCCCCTGCGTCAGGGTCTGGCCTAGGCTGCTGGCCAGCTGCGTACCCTGACTGGCCAGCTGACTGAGCTGAGCCAGGCCGTCGACACTGCTCGTCGTGGTCGGCGTGGTGCCGGTCGGAGTCACCGGAGTGGTCGCGGGGCTCGGACCGGGCGACGGCCCCGGGCCGGGGCTCGGACCGGGTGACGGACCGGGCGTCGACGGAGTCTGCGTTCCCGCCGGACGCGGATAGCCCGCGGGCGACAGCTTCTCCATCGAGTCCACAATTTCCTTGTAGACCGCCTCGACACCCACATTGGCCTGGGTGCAGGCCTCCTTGAATTTCGTCACCTTGTTCTGGTAGTCGGGTTTGAAGATATCTTCGACCCATTCCCGGCACCGAGTCTGAACGCGGTGAATATAGGCGTTGTCACTGTCGTAGATACCCGCACCCGAAACCAGGGAATGCAGAGTCGAAACAATGTTCTCGTCCGGATCGAGGTCCGGGAATATATTCTTGATCCTGCTGATCAGCGTGGTATTCCACAGGCCCAGGTCCCATGTCGCGCCGGCGGTGACACCGGAAATAATGGTGTCGATATCTCCGGGCGTCTTACCGTCGATCTTGATGTCGATTCCGTTTTCGAGAATCTGCTCGACGACAGCCGCTTTGATCCGAACCGCCGCACGCAGGCCACCGGGCGCCTTGGCAACGGAATCCTTGATGGCCTGGACCGCCGCCTTATCCGTCCCGGCGCGGTCCAACTGCTCGTTCAGCAGCGACAGGGCCAACTCGGCCGACGACCCCTGCCAGAGCGAACTCAGGTTCTGGGCCTCGCGGCGCTGGGTATCCAGCTGGGTCCCGACCGCGCCGAGCATCTTCTCCAAGTCCGTCGCCATCGTCGCGAACTTGGCGTCGTCCATGCCCTTCTGCTGGTCGTACAGCTGCGCGAGGGTGCCGTATGCGGGTGTTCCGGCGGGCAGGTTGCCGCCACACGCACGCTGATATCTGACCTCGAAATTCTCGAAGTACAACAGGCTCTTGGACGCGATGTCCATAAGGGTCTTGACGTCGGCATCGGCGGGGATACTGAACTTCTCACCCGACATTGATCAACCCCCTGGGGACGGACGACGACATACCGCGATACCCCACCACCATCATTTTTTCCCGGTGTCCAGAGTTGTGGCGTTCTCCTTGTCGGTATTCGAGTACGTCACCGACGCGGAGCCGAATGCGTCGGCCGTCGCATTGGTCGCTTGCACCCAGTGATCGAGCCAGCTGCCGACCTTCTCGAGACCGTCGTGGATCTTGGCGCCCTGCGCGGCATAGGCGGCCCCCGCCTTGGCAGCCTCGAACTGGTTGTTGTGGACGTCCTTCGCCCGGGTGCTCACCTCTGTTGCCGAGTTACGCAGCGACTGTGCCAGCCGCTGCAGCGCTACGGTATCGACGACGACATTTTCGGTCATCCGCGTACCTCATCCCCTCCATCGCGTTCGGCCTCCGGGCTTCGGACGGTCCGAGGTCGGCTCAGTCCTACCAACCTTTGACGCGCGCCGACGGCTCCCGGTTCCATCGACAGCCGACGCACCGCGTGCGCGACCGGCCCGCAGGGAATCTACTTCCCCAGCTGCCCCTTGTCCGTCCGGACCCACTCGCTGGTGCCGTCGGGGTGCTGGTGGAATTCCCAGGCGGCGTAGGCGCCGTCTTTTTCCATGGTGGTGACGTGGTCGGCGTAGCCGTCGTGGTCGGTGTCGGTCCAGATGTCGGTGCCGTTGGGGGTTTGGACGGATTCGGTGTCGGGTATGCCGTCCGCGTCGATGTCCTGGGTGGGGTGGTGGAGTTCGACGGCGCCGAGGCCGCCGAGATCGGAGTGCGCATCGACGTCCGGCAGGTTCAGACCCGGCAGATCGTCCGATGTCATCATGTGCTGCTCCTCGGGGCGTGCGGCGGATTTCCGTCCATCTTGGCATCCGCCGGGGTCCTCGCGCAGCCCTCCTGTGTACAACCGGTCCGGTGCGAGCGAGATCACGTATCCGACGCAGGTCGTTGCCTGTGGATAACTATGAGCGCCTCGGGGGTTCCACCGGACCGGACACCGGTTCCGCTGCCTGGCAACGGAACCCGGGCCGCGGCGCCGACCAGGTTTGCCAGGGCGGAGCCGGAAGGTGGGATCTCGCGCCCGCGCGCGGCCTCACGCCTTCGGGATCACCACCCAAAGAATGAGGTACAGGATGAACTGCGGGCCGGGCAGCAGGCAGGACAGGACGAACAGCAGGCGCACGACGGTGGCGCTCCAGCCGAAGTATTCGGCGAGGCCGCCGCAGACGCCGCCGATCCACTTGTCGTTGCGGGACCGGGTGAGCCGGCGGGTGGGGGCGGTCATGGGATCTCTCCTTCTCTCGATCGGTACGACTCCACTCTGCGCCGCCGCGTGCCCGCCCGGCATCGGGCGCCGGACCCATCCGCACCCTGATTTTCCCGGGGCCGGACTCAGGGTCGGACCCCGAGCACGGCAGACTCACCACTGTGAGCGAGCGTGCGAGCGAACCATGGATGCAGCGCGCGGCGCGCACGGCGACACCGAGCGCCAGCGAGGTGTGGGCGTGAGCGCCACCCTGCATGCCCGCGGCCTGGCGGCCGGTCACGGCGAGCGCATCCTGTTCAGCGACCTCGACCTGGTCCTCGCGCCGGGCGATGTGATCGGACTCGTCGGCGTGAACGGCGCGGGCAAGTCCACACTGCTGCGGATGCTGGCCGATCGCACCGCGGCGACCGGCGAGATCACGCTCAGCCCGCCCGACGCGACGGTCGGCTACCTCGCGCAGGAGCCCGAGCGCGTACCGGACGAGACGATCACCGGCTTCCTGACCCGGCGGACGGGGGTGGCCGCGGCGCAGCGGGTCATGGACGCCGCCGCCGAGAAACTCGCCGATTCCGCGGACGGCGACGACGAGTACACCCCCGCCCTGGAGCGCTGGCTGGCGCTCGGCGGCGCGGATCTGGACCAGCGCGCCGCGGAGGTCACGGCCGAACTGGGCCTGCTGAACGGACTTCCGAACGGCCTGGACACCCCCATGACGGCGCTGTCGGGCGGTCAGGCGGCGCGGGCCGGGCTGGCCTCGGTCCTGCTGTCCCGCTTCGACATCCTGCTGCTCGACGAGCCCACCAACGACCTCGATCTGGACGGGCTGGAGCGACTGGAGCGGTTCGTCACCGGCGTCCGGGTGCCACTGATGGTGATCAGCCACGACCGGGAGTTCTTGGCGCGCACGGTGAATCGGATCGTCGAGCTGGATCTGGCGCAGCAGCAGGTCGACGTGTACGACGGCGGCTACGAGTCGTATCTGGCCGAGCGCGAGATCGCCCGCCGCCACGCCCGCGAGGCCTACGAGGAGTTCGCCGACACCAAGGCCGCGCTGGAGTCGCGCGCGGTGACGCAGCGCAACTGGATGGAACACGGCGTGCGCAACGCCCGGCGCAAGGCGCGCGATCCGCGAAAGGTGGACTCGGACAAGGCCGGTCGCAAGATGCGCGCCGAGTCCACCGAGAAACAGGCATCGAAGGTCCGCCAGACGCTGCGCCGCATCGAACGGCTGGACGCCGTCGAGGAGCCGCGCAAGGAGTGGGAGCTGCGGATGTCGATCGCCGCGGCGCCGCGCAGCGGATCGGTGGTCGCGACGGTGTCCGGCGCCACCGTCACCCGCGGCGAGTTCACGCTGGGACCCGTGACGGCACAGGTGGATTGGGGCGACCGGATCGTGCTGACCGGCGCCAACGGATCCGGGAAGTCGATGCTGCTCGCGGTGCTGCTGGGCAAGATCCGGCCGGACGGTGGATCGGCGGCTCTCGGGTCGGGGGTGGCGGTCGGCGAGGTCGATCAGGCACGCGGGCTGTTCCGCGGAAACGCCACGCCCGCCGATACTTTCAGCGCCGAGGTGCCGGACTGGGCCGAGGCCGACATCCGCACGCTCCTCGCGAAATTCGGCCTGCGGGGACCACATGTGCTGCGCCCCAACGACACTCTCTCCCCCGGCGAGCGCACCCGCGCCGCCCTCGCGCTGTTGCAGGCGCGCGGCGTGAACCTGCTGGTCCTCGACGAGCCCACCCAACCACCTCGACCTGCCCGCCATCGAACAGCTGGAACAGGCCGTCGACTCGTTCACCGGGACACTGCTGCTGGTCACCCACGACCGCCGCATGCTGGAGAGCGTGCGCGCCACGCGGCGCTGGAGTATGGACCGCGGCCGGCTCCGGGAAGAGCGGTGAGATCGGTGGTTTCCTAGTACTTTTCGCCGGCTTCGTACACGCGCGGTTCCGACCGCGTGCCGTCCGTCGGCTTGTGCCACTCCAGCGAGTACCGCCAGAACAGCCTGCGCCGCACTCGCACTCCGGGCAGCAGCGCCTCGGCCACCCGCCGGGCCTCGCGGGTGGTCAGCGGCGGGTCCAGGACGACGGGCATCGCGGGATCCTGATCGACCGCGAACCAGCGGCCACGCCCGAGCACGCGCAGCAGGAAGAACAGGCCCGCCAGAACCCGGTGGGCGACCATCGCCACCAGGTCGAACGGCACCTCGCGCGGATCGAATCGCGGAAGCGCCACGGCGGCCAGCACTCCGCCGGGCCGCAGCGCGCGGGCCAGGACGGGCAGCGCCTCGTCGAGCGGCACGTGGTGCAGCGCGGTCACCGAGACGATCGCGTCGTAGTTCTCCTCGGGGAACTCCCAGTCCAGGACGTCACCGAGAATGCAGGTGACATTGCCGGGGACCGTGCGCATCGCGCTGTCGATCATGTCCGGCGAGCGGTCGATCGCGTCCACATGCTCGGCGTACCGGGCGAGTTCGGCCGCGAAGGCGCCCGTCCCGCACCCGACGTCGAGAATCCGGCGGCTCGGCCGCGGCACACGGCGGGCGAGCATGCGGCTGTAGAAGGCATTGTGACTCCAGGCGAACATCGTCGGTCACCCTACCGGCGATCGGATCTCACCCGGGGTTGATCGTGGTGATCAGCGTGCGGTTGGAGATCACGCGCGTGGTGATGATCTGGGTGAAGGAGTGCGGCTGCTCCTCGGGCTGCTGCTGGGTGAGGCGGACCTCCCACTGGCCCTCCTCGCCGGAGCGGGTGATCCGCACGCAGTAGCGGGTGCCGACGGGGACCTGGTTGATACCGCGCTGGATCTGTTCGGCCGCGGGCACATTCGCGTCGTCGGAGACCACCGCGCGCGCCGCGAAACCGGAACGCTGCACGTAGTAGGCGCGTTCGAAGGCGAGGATGGCGTCGGGGCCGTTGCTGGTGCCGCCGGGATCGGTGCCGGAGACGATATCGGCGGTGCGGCGCTGCTCGCAGTCGTCCGTCGCGAACGTCGTGGGCTGGGTGGTCGGGGCCGCCGGAGCCGCCGTCGCGCGGGGCGGAGCGGCCTGGGCCGCGGTCGTCTTGGCGGCTACCGTCGGCGTCCGGTCCCGCTTGGTGTGGATGACGGTCAGCACGATGGCCACGACCACGATGCCCAGGCCGATCATGGTCAGCGCGGCGACCGCCTTGTCCCGGCGACGGGTGTCGGTGTGCTGCTGCCGACGCGGATGACGCAGCCGGGGACCCGGATTGCCCCCGGACCGGTCGACGATCGCCGGGATGAGGCCCGAGTTGTCCTCCTCGGGGAACTCCTCACCCCACGATTCCGGCGGTTCGGTCCGCTGCACCGAGACCGACGACTCCCGTTGCCGGGCGGGCTGATTCAGCCACTGCTCCCAGTCGCCCGGGTCGTACGGCGGCCCGCCCCCGGCGGGTAGGTCCTCGGGCAAGTCGACCTCCGGCGGTGGACGGCGACGACGTGATCCGCGACGGCCGGGCCGGCGCCGCTTCTGCTTGTGAACCGGCATCCGCACCATCGGCAGGCCCGTGTCGAACGGGTTGCTGTCGTCCGGGTCCGGCGGGCCTGAGTCAGAGCGTGTCATCGCCGAAGTCGCCGATGACGGCGGCCGGGACCGTCTCCTCGACCATCGCCGGGACCGTCACCCCCAGCTGGCCCTCGCCGCGCGGCTTGTGATCCTGATCGCCCGAGGACGGCGGCGGCAGTGCGAGACCACCGGCGGCGCCGGGCGGGACATGGTCGGGCGCGGCCGGTTTCGGTGCGGGCGGGGCCGCCTCCGGGCTGCTGTCGGACGGCGGCACAACCGGGGACGGCGGCGGGGGCGGCGTCGCCGGAGCGGCCGGGGCGGCCTTGAGGTCCGCCTTCTCGGGACCGGCGGGCGCACCCGAGGCCGGCGGGATGACGACGCCGCCCGGCGTCGTCCCCGAGGGGGAGGTCGACTGACCGCTCTGGCCGGTACCGCCGAAATCGAAGAGTTTGCCGCTACCGCTGCCGCCGGTCGAGGCGCCGTCGGCCGCACCGGGATTGATGGCCTCGGTGATCGCCTTGTCCGCCGAGGCCGCCACGGTATCCATGGCGTGCGTGCCGACCTCGGCGATCTTGTCGATCAAGTGGGTGCCGATATCGACGCCCGCGCTGATCGCCGAGGTGCCGATCTGGACGCCGGCCGAGATCAGCTGCTGCTGCAACTGCATCTGCGCGGCGAGCGCCGGATCGATGGGCTGCCCGGGCACCTGGCCCGGCACCATGCCGCCGTACTGGCCCTGCGGAGACCATGCCTGCGGGACCGT
>NZ_BAGL01000017.1 GCF_000308875.1 Nocardia transvalensis NBRC 15921 | reverse complement strand
ACCCCTCGGCACCGATCCGCCGGCTGCACGCCGTCATCCCAGTAGGCCCTTGGCGATATGGGTTACCTGGATTTCGTTGCTGCCGGCGTAGATCATCAGGGACTTCGCGTCGCGGGCGAGCTGTTCGACCCGGTACTCGGTCATGTAGCCGTTGCCGCCGAACAGCTGGACCGCTTCCATGGCGACCTCGGTGGCGGCCTCCGAGCAGTACAGCTTGATCGCCGAGGCCTCGGCCAGCGTCGGCGGTTTGCCGGCGCGGGCGCGCTCGATGGCGTTGAACACCATGTTCTGCACGTTGATCCGCGCCACCTCCATCTTGGCGAGCTTGAGCTGCACCAGCTGGAAGCGGCCGATCTCCTGGCCCCAGAGCTTGCGGTTCTTCGCGTAATCGACGCAGAGCCGGTGGCATTCGTTGACGATGCCCAGGGCCATGAAGCCGACGCCGATACGCTCGGCGGTGAAGCTCGACCGCGCGCTCTCCCGCCCGTCGCCGCCCTTGTGCTCCTCGGTCTCGCCGAGCAGCCGATCCCGGCCCAGGCGCACGTTGTCGAAGAACAGCTCGCCGGTGGGTGAGGCGTGCAGGCCCATCTTGCGGAACGGCTTGCCCTGGGTGAACCCCTCCATCCCCTTGTCGAGGACGAAGGTCAGCACCTTGCGGTCACGCTTGCTGTTCCCACCACCTTCCCCAGCCTGCCCGCCACTACCTTCCCCGGCATGCCCACCACTGCTTTCCCCGGCATGCCCACCACTACTTGCCCCGGCATGCCCACCACTACTTGCCCCGGCATGCCCACCACTACTTGCCCCGGCATGCTTTTGGCCGGGGTCCAACTTGGCGTAGACGATCACGACATCCGCATAAGGCCCGTTGGTGATGAACGTCTTCTGCCCGTTGAGGATGTAGTCCTCACCGTCGCGCTTGACGTAGGTCTTCATCCCGCCGAAGGCGTCGGAGCCGCTGTCGGGCTCCGTGATCGCCCAGGCCGCAACCTTTTTCATGGTCACGATGTCCTTCAGCCACCGCTCCTGCTGCGCGAGCGTGCCGCGCGACATGAGGGTGGTGGCGCCGAGACCGAGGGAGACGCCCATGGCGGAGACCAGGCCCATGCAGACGCCGGACAGCTCGCTGACCAGCACCGCCATCAGCGACTCCTGGCCGCCGAAAGGCCCGCCGCCCCCGCCTTTGCCGCGCTTGCCGGAATCGGCGGTTGCCGTATCCGCGGGGGCATCGGCCGCTTTACGCTGCTTGGCCAGCAGCTTGTCGACCGCCTCGGCGCCCATCGCGTCGATCCCGAACTGGGAGAAGAGCTTCCGGATGACGGGATACGGCAGCATCTCGCCGCTCTCCAGCTCGTCCAGATGCGGACGGACCTCCTTCTCGATGAAGCTCCGCACCGCGTCCCGGATCAGTATGTCGGTCTCCGACCATTCGAACATCGTTGTTCTCCACTACTTTCGGGGGGCTACGGCAACCGGGCGGCGATATCGTCGATCAGCCAGGGGCCATCGGTCTCGATGGTCTTCACGTCGTGCCAGCCGGCCAGTTCGGAGATGGCCCCGCCCTGCACCGCGAACACCTTGCCGGTGATCGGGCACTTGTCGCTCGCCAGGTAGGCGACCAGCGGCGAGATATTGGCGGGGCTGAAGGCGTCGAATTCGCCCTCGGGGACCTCGGCCGCGAAGATCGCGCCCATGCCCGGGGTGGCCAGCGTCAGACGGGTGCGCGCCATCGGCGCGATGGCGTTGACCCGGACCCCGTACCGCTCCAGCTCGTCCGCGGCGACCAGGGTCAGGGCGGCGATCGCGGCCTTCGCCGCGCCGTAGTTGGCCTGACCGGCGTTGGGGATGGTGACACCCGACGCGGACGCGGTGTTGACGACCGCGGCCGTGGGCTGGTTCCCCGCCTTGGACTGGTCCTTCCAGTACGAGGCGGCGTGCCGCAGCAGGTTGAAGTGGCCCTTCAGATGCACGGCGATGACCGCGTCCCACTGCGCCTCCTCGAGTCCGGCGATGAAGCCGTCGCGCAGGATGCCCGCGTTGTTGACCACGACATCCAGCCCGCCGAACTCCGAGACAGCTTGGTCGACAAGCTTTTTCGCGCCGTCCCAGGTCGCGATGCTCTCGGTGTTGGCGACGGCCCGCCCGCCGGCGGCGGTGATCTCGTTCACCACCTCCTGCGCCGGACCGACGTCGGCGCCCTCCCCCGTATTGTCCCCGCCGAGATCGTTGACGACCACCGCCGCGCCCTCGCGGGCGAACAGCAGCGCGTGCTCGCGCCCGATGCCGCGACCGGCGCCGGTGATGACGGCGACCTTGCCTTCCAGTGCGCCCATATGTCGACTCCTGTACTCGTTGTCGTTGTCTAGTCCGCGATCTCGGCGAGACCGTCGCTGAGCACCACGTCCTCGCCGCGCACGGTCTCGAACGCGTAGGTGGTGATGCCGTTGGCGGACTTCACCTTCCAGATCCGCGTCCGCAGATCGTCGCCGGGAAAGACCATTTTGGCGAAGCGCACCGCGAAACGCTTCAGCCGGTGCACATCCGAGCCGCCGACCTCGGTCAGCACCGCCCACGACGCGAAGGCCATGGTGCACAGGCCGTGCGCGATGATGCCGGGCAGGCCGGCGTCCTTGGCGACATCCTCGTCCAGGTGCAGCGGGACCGGATCGCCGGAAGCCGGTGCGTAGCGGTAGGTCTGGTCGATGTCGACGTGCTGGGGCACCTCCGCGATCGGGTCCGCGGACCGCAGGCTCTCGTCGAACTTGTGCTCCGGCGCGGCCTGCCCCGCCGTCTTCCCCGCGTCGATATTGCGGAAGAAGGCGGTCAGGTACTGCTCGTTGACCAGTTCGCCTGCCTCGGTGCGGGATTCGATGTGCACCGTGATGCCGCTGCCGTTCGGCTTGCCCGCGTAGCCGATCGCCCGGGCCCGCGACACCAGCGTCTCGCCGGGGCGGATCGGCCGGTGGAAGTGGAAGTCCTGCTCGCCGTGCACGACCCGGCCGAAGATGTCCATCGGCGCCACGTCGATGACCGGCACCAGCATGGCGTCGAAGACCGGCACGATCGCGAAGACCGGCGAGGCGATATCCCCGGTGCGGTGGGCCTCGATGGGATCGTTGGTGGCGGCGGCGTATTCGGCGATCCGCTCGCGCAGGACCTCGAAACGCTCCTCGTCGCTCCAATTGCCGAGGCCGGAGTCGTCGAATTCGACGACCCGGCCCGCGGTGTCGGAACTCATGCGGCCGACGCCAGCGCCTCGAGCTGCTCGAGGGACGTCTCGAGCTGCTTCATGCCGTCCTTCTCCACGGCCTTGCCCAGGGCGCCCTTGATGAGCGCGCCCTCGAAGTCGCCGTTCACCGACAGCTCGCTGCCGTCACCGGCGGGTGCGATGGAGAAGGTGAATTCGACCTTGACTCCGGCCATTCCGGTCGCCGTCAGGGTCAGCGTGCTCGGCGCCTCGACCGCGGCGACATTCCACTCGAACTTGTTGGCCATGCCCAGCATGACCACCTTGGCGACCAGCTTGTTGCCGACCTCCAGCGTCGCGGGCGGCTCCTCCATCCACCGCTCGTGAATGGAGAACCAGTCGCCCCAGGTATTCGGATTCCCGACCACGGCCCACAGGGCCTCGGGGGTAGCGGACAGCTGCTTGGTGTACTCGATGTGGCCCATGGTGTTCTCTTTCGTAGTTTGGATGCCAGGCGGCCCCGGCAAGTGCGTTATCCCGGCGCGCCCGCGTAACTCGTCATCCCGGCGCGCCCGCGTACTTCGTCATCCGGACGCGCCCGCGTACTCGTCATCCCGACGCGCCCGCGTACTCGTCATCCCGACGCGCCCGCGTAACTCGTTATCCCGGCATGCTTTTGGCCGGGATCACCGCTCGGCGCGCTGGTAGGCGGTGACGATGGCGGCCCCGCCGAGCCCGATATTGTGCTGCAGCGCTGCCGTCACGCCCGGCACTTGCCGCTTGTCGGCCGTGCCGCGCAGCTGCCAGGTCAGCTCGCTGCATTGGGCCAGACCTGTTGCGCCCAAAGGGTGTCCCTTGGAGATCAGGCCGCCGGAAGGGTTGACGACCCAGCGGCCGCCGTAGGTGGTCTGGTTGTCGTCGAGGAGCTTTCCGGCCTCGCCCGCGCCGCACAGCCCCAGGGCCTCGTAGAGCAGCAGTTCGTTGGCGGAGAAGCAGTCGTGCAGCTCGATGACCTGGAAGTCCTGCGGGCCCAGGCCGGACTGGTCGTAGACCTGCCGCGCCGCTTGGACATTCATGTCGTAGCCGATGATGCCCTTGGCCGTGCCGTCGAAGGTGGAGGCGAAGTCGGTGGTCATGGCCTGCCCGACGATCTCCACGGCCTGCGCCGCCAGCCCGTGCTTGTCGACGAACGCCTCGGAGGCGAGGATCGCCGCGCCGGAACCGTCGGAGGTCGGCGAGCACTGGAGTTTGGTCAGCGGGTCGTAGATCATCCGCGCGTCCAGGATGTCCTGCATCGAATATTCGTCCTGGAACTGCGAATACGGGTTGTTGACCGAATGCTTGTGGTTCTTGTACCCGATCTTCGCGAAGTGCTCGGCGGTGGTGCCGTACGCCTTCATGTGCTCGCGGCCCGCCGCGCCGAACATCCACGGCGCCGGCGGGAACAGCACCTCGGAGATCTCGGCCAGCGCCATCATGTGCTTGGCCATCGGCTGCTCGCGGTCGTCCCAGGTGGAGCCGAGCGAGCCCGGCTGCATCTTCTCGAAGCCGAGCGCCAGCGTGCAGTCGGCCAGACCGCCCCGGATCGCCTGTGCCGCAAGGTACAACGCGGTGGAACCGGTCGAGCAGTTGTTGTTGACGTTGACGACCGGGATCCCCGTCATGCCCAGCTCGTACACGGCGCGCTGACCCGAGGTCGACTCCCCGTACACGTAGCCGACATACGCCTGCTGCACCTCGTCGTAGGAAATCCCCGCGTCGGCAAGCGCTTTCGTGCCCGACTCGCGGGCCATATCCGGATAGTCCCAGGCGCGGGTGCCGTCCGCGTCCTCCACCTGACGCCGCCCCGGCTTCTCGAACTTCGTCATGCCGACCCCGACGACGTAGACCTTGTTCGCCATCGCACTCCTCACTTCGGGCCGCCCACCGAGGTGGGCAGCGTGCGCCGATCCAGCGGATCGAATCTGGAAACAAACATACAGAGCTGTATGTAACGTGGCAAGAGGGTGGGCGGCGGCCCGAGAAGCCAGAGGGAGGCAGAGTCGGCGAAAAGTCAGCCGCCGAGGAGTTACTTGCCGGAGCGCAGGCCCGGAAGGGACGCTTCCGCAGCCAGGCGCAGGTGAGCCGAGGCGCGCTTCCAGCGACGGAGGGCGCGGTCGGAATCAGGATCGATAAAATTGGACACCAGGATTCCGCGTAGCGCGTCCATGGCGGTGTAGACGAAATCTCGGGCGATCTTGCGGTCGACCTCGTCGGGGACGAGTTGCGCGGTGGCCGTGAGCACGGCGTTGTTGACGAACGGCTCGACCTTCGCCATCTCGGCGGCCAGCACCCGATCGACCCGGCCCGCCACCCACAGCTCCATGGCCGCGATGAACAGCGGCCCCTGATGCAGCTCCCACATGAAATCCAGCACCGCGGCGACGGGATCGCCCTCGGACCGGAAGCGGCCGATCTCCTGCATGGCCGCATCGGTGCGACGCTGGGCGAGGTGGCTGATCGCGGCCACCACGAGGTCGGTCTTGGAGCCGAAGTGGTGCACCTGCGCGCCGCGGGTCACGCCCGCGCGCTCGGCCACCCGCGGCGTCGTGGTGCCCACGTACCCGAATTCGACCAGGCAGTCGATGGTGGCGTCGAGCAGCCGGACGCGCATCTCACTGCTGCGCTGCTCCTGCGTGCGACGCTGCGGTTTCGAGACTGCGGGCCCGGTCATTCCGCGAATTGTACACTTACATGCACGGGTGTATGAAAGTGCGCTGCCGGACGGGTGGATTCAGGACTGCCGCACCGGACCCGTGCCATGCCGCCGGGCGAGCCAGACGGTGATCGTGAACATCAGCACGCCCGAGACAGCCAGGCCCGCGCCGACCATCGCAGGAGCCGTGTAGCCGAGACCTGCGGCGATCACCAGGCCGCCGAGCCACGCGCCCGCCGCGTTGGCGATATTCAGTGCGGCGTGGTTGAGGGCGGCGGCTAGGGTCTGCGCGTCGTGGGCGACATCCATCAGGCGGGTCTGGAGGCCCGGCGCGAGAGCAGCCCCGGACGCGCCGACCAGGAAGGCGCCGATGCCGGCGGTGTACGGATTGTGCGCGGCGGCAACGAATCCGGCGAGGATGACGACCATCGACACCAGCGCGAGGAAGATCGCGCGGTCGACGCCGCGGTCGGCCAGCACGCCGCCGATGATGTTCCCGGCGATCATGCCCAGCCCGAACAGCGCCAGCACGATCGGCACGAGACCCGCCGGCATCCCGGCGACATCGGTGAGCGTGGTGGTGACGTAGGTGTAGACGGCGAACATGCCGCCGAACCCGACCGCGCCGACGACCAGTGTCAGCAGCACCTGGGAGCGGCGCAGAGCCCCGAGTTCGGTGCGTGGATCCGTGACGCGAATCGCGGTGAGCTGGGGGACGAATTTCGCGATGGCGAAGATGGTGGCGAGGCCGATCACGGCGACCACCATGTAGGCGTCGCGCCATCCGAGATGCTGGCCGAGCCAGGTCGCGGCGGGGACGCCGACGACATTGGCGGCACTCAGGCCCAGCATCACCGCGGCAATCGCCTTGGCGCGCTGACCGACCGGAGCGAGCGTCGCCGCGGCCAGCGAGGCCACACCGAAGTACGCGCCGTGCGGCAGCCCGGAGACGAACCGCGCGGCCACCAGCGTCCCGAACGACGGCGCGATCACCGAGGCGAGGTTGCCGAGGGTGAAGGCCACCATCAGGCCGATCAGCAGGCGCTTGCGCGGCATCCGCGCGGACAGCGCGGCGATCACGGGGGCTCCGACCACCACACCCAGTGCATAGGCCGAGACGGCATGGCCGGCGGACGGCTCGGACACGTTCATGGCGTGCGCGATATCCGGCAGCAGGCCCATGGTGACGAATTCGGTGGTGCCGATGCCGAAGCCGCCGAGCGCCAGCGCGAGCATGGCGGGGATGTGCCAGCCGGTGCGTCCGGGGATGGGCACCACCGGCACGTCGGTCGCGGGCACGTCGGCGCTGCCGCGCGCGGTCGCGGCCGGCGAGACGGAGGAGGTCTGGGGATTGGCCACTGCGGGCGGGGTTACGGAGGCCACGACTCAGCGCAACATGGCGGCGAACGCTCGCGCATCCCGAATAAACGGTGATCTCACTCACCGGCCGGGAACGCCGGGTTCGGGGCGATCACCGCGCCGCGGGCGGTCGGCGGAGGAGGAGAGCGATATCGCTTGCCGGACAGCAACGTTCGGCTCCCGGGGCCAGCGGGCTTTCGACTCGCCCGGCACGCGCTGTATCGGAGATCACGAACGGGCCGGCGGAGCGCCCACGTCACCCGGAAACAATTCGGGCACCCGCGGCCACCGATCGAGGTGGGGGCGGGTGCCCGGATGTTCGTTTGTTTCCGGCCACAAGCACGCCGGAAAACGGAGGTGGCGTCAGCGCAGTTCGCGCGCCAGGTTGGCGTCGAGCACACCGAGGAACTCCTCGGTGGTCAGGTAGCCCTGATCGCCGCCGACCAGCAGCGCCAGGTCCTTGGTCATCTGGCCGTCCTCGACGGTCTTGATGACGACGTCCTCGAGGGTCTGGGCGAAGCCGATCACCTCGGGGGTGTTGTCCAGCTTGCCGCGATGGGCGATGCCGCGGGTCCACGCGAAGATCGAGGCGATCGGGTTGGTGGAGGTCGGCTTGCCCTGCTGGTGCTGCCGGTAGTGGCGGGTCACCGTGCCGTGCGCGGCCTCGGCCTCACACGTCCGGCCGTCCGGGGTCAGCAGCACCGAGGTCATCAGGCCCAGCGAGCCGAAGCCCTGCGCCACGGTGTCGGACTGCACGTCGCCGTCGTAGTTCTTGCACGCCCAGACGTAACCGCCCTCCCACTTCAGCGCGGAGGCGACCATGTCATCGATGAGCCGGTGCTCGTAGGTCAGACCGGCGGCGTCGAACTCGTTCTTGAACTCGGTCTCGTAGATCTCCTGGAACGTATCCTTGAACATGCCGTCGTAGGCCTTCAAGATGGTGTTCTTCGTCGACATGTAGACCGGGTAGTTCTGCTGCAGGCCGTAGTTCAGCGACGCGCGCGCGAAGTCCTCGATGGACTTCTTGAAGTTGTACATACCCATCACCACGCCGCCGTCCTCGGGCAGCTTCACGACCTCGTGCTGGATCGGCTCGGAGCCGTCCTCGGGCGTGAAGGTGAGGGTGACGGTGCCCGCCTGATGCACCTTGAAGTCGGTGGCGCGGTACTGGTCGCCGAACGCGTGACGCCCGATGATGATCGGCTTCGTCCAGCCCGGAACCAGGCGCGGGACGTTCGAGATGATGATCGGGGCGCGGAAGATCGTGCCGCCCAGGATGTTGCGGATGGTGCCGTTGGGCGACCGCCACATCTTCTTCAGGCCGAATTCCTCGACACGCGCCTCGTCCGGGGTGATGGTGGCGCACTTGACGCCGACCCCGTGCTTGTTGATGGCATTGGCTGCATCGACGGTGACCTGGTCATCGGTCTTGTCCCGATATTCGATCCCGAGGTCGTAGTACTCGAGATTGATGTCGAGGTACGGGTGGACCAGCTTGTCCTTGATGAACTGCCAGATGATCCGGGTCATTTCGTCGCCGTCGAGTTCGACGACGGTACCTTCAACCTTGATCTTGGACATGGATCTTCGTGTCCTCCTAGGAAGGTGCTCCCATTGCACGGCCAGGCGAACACGCTTGTGAGCGGACCCCAGCTGTTCAACAGACAACGTATACGCCCCGCGATGTCGGCGGGACGCCAGGTGCTAAACAAGACAAGCGTACTGGTGCGCTGGGTCTCACTGCCAGGGGCCGCCTCATTGAGAGTTGGCTACGACACAGAAACGCCCCGCTTCTCCGCCGCGATCTCCCTTGTTTCCGGCATGGTTTTGGCCGGAAACACCGAGTTCCCGGCCAAAAGCATGCCGGGAACAGGGTGGTCACGCCGGGAACAGGGTGGTATTGCCGGTGATTGATCAGACACCCACTGCCACGTGTTCGGAGCCCTCCAGCAGGTTCTGCGGCTTGTCCCGGATCATCAGGGCGACGATCGGGATCGCCACCAGGAAGAACACCGCGCCGACGTAGAAGGCGACGTCGTAGCTGTGGATCGCGGCGCGGGCCGCGAGGTTGTCCGCGCCCGGGTTGTTCTCCGCGAAGCGCTGGGCGACCTGCACCGAGATGGTGGTCAGCAGCGCGGTGCCGATGGCGCCACCCACCTGCTGCGCCGCGTTCAGCAACGCGCTGGCCACGCCGGAGTCCTCGGCCTCGACCTGGTGCAGCGCGGTGGTCTGCATCGAGACGAACATCGGGCCCATACCCAGCGACATCAGGATCATCGCGGGCAGCACGACGGTCGCGAACCCGTCACCGAAGCTCAGTTGTGCCAGGTAGACCAGGCCCGCCACGCCGAGCGCGACGCCGCCGAGCATGAGCGGGCGCGGGCCGATCCGCGGCAGCAGAGCGCTGGCGATACCCGCCGAGACCACGATCCCGATCGGGAACGGCAGGAACGCGACACCGGCCTTCAGCGCCGAATAGCCGAGCGTGATCTGCAGGTAGTAGCTGAGGTTGATGAACATCGCGAACATGGCGATCGGGATCAGCAGCGCGACCAGGAACGAGCCGCCGCGGTTGATCTCACCCGGAATATGCAGCGGGAGCAGCGGATTCGCCGTGCGCCGCTCGATCGCCACGAATGCGATCAGTAGCGCGACGCCCGCGACGAGCAATCCCAGCGTGCTGCTGGCGAGCCAGCCGTCCTCGGCCGCGCGGCTGAAGCCGTACACCACGCTGATCAGGCCCAGGGTGACGGTGACCGCGCCCGGGAAGTCGTAGCCGCCGGTCCGTGGCGCGGGCACGTCCTTGACCACGAACGCCAGCGCACCGATCAGCGCGATGATCGCGACCGGGGTGTTGACCAGCAGGCACCAGCGCCAGTCGGCGTATTCGGTGAGCGCGCCGCCGGCGATCAGGCCGATCGCCGCGCCGCCGCCGGACACACCGGCGAAGACGCCGAAGGCGCGAGCGCGCTCGGACGCCTCGGTGAAGGTCACCGACACCAGCGACAGCGCCGCCGGGGCCAGGACGGCCGCGAACGCACCTTGCAGCGCGCGGCCCGCGAACAGTTCGGCGGCATTCTGCGCGAGACCCGCCAGCGCCGAGGCGGCGGCGAATCCGACGAGGCCGACCATGAACATCCGGCGGCGGCCCAGGTAGTCGGCGAGACGGCCGCCGAGCAACAGGAGGCCGCCGAAGATCAGCGTGTAGGCGGTGAGCATCCACTGTTTGTCGCCGTCGCTGATGTTCAGATCGCGCTGGGCGAACGGCAGCGAGATCGTGACGATCGTGGCGTCGAGCACCACCATGAGCTGGGCCAGGGCGAGTACGACCAGCGCCCACCAGCGGCGCGAGCTCTTGGGCTCGGCGGAGGTATCGGGAGAAACGAGTGTCCCGGTGTCGGTCATGAAGGGGGCTCCTGCATCGGAAGGGAACGTGCAGCCATCGTGGCATCGCCGGACAATTGGCGTCAAGAGAAAAATGTCTGACTGTGACATTTGGCGTATCTCGTCACAATCAGAGCGGATGGCGATAGAATCTGGACATGCTCGACTCACCGCTGCGTCCCGCACAGCCCGACCGGTCAGGGCCCGAAGGCGGCAGCCCGCGTAACCACGCAGGGCCCCCGGGCGGGCAGAATCAGACACAGCCTGGCTTGCGCGAACGCAAGAAGCAGCAGACCCGGCACCGCATCATCGAGGTCGCGCTGCGGTTGTGTGATGCGCACGGCTTCGAGGCGACGACCGTCGAACAGATCGCGGAGGCGGCCGACGTCTCGCCGCGCACGGTGAACCGGTACTTCGAGCTGAAGGAGGACATCGTCCTCGCCCCGATCGAGGACTGGGGCAAGGCGATCGGCGCCGAACTGCGCAAACAGCCCGTGACGGGCAACGAACTCCAGTCCCTGCTCGACACCTACCTGGCCGTGACCGCTCAGAGCATCGCGGACGGATCGGTGCCGTTCGAGTGGTTCCAGCGCATGCAGCGGATCAGCCGGGCCAGCCCGACGGTGCGCGCCCGCAGCATGGAGGTCGCCGACACCAAGACCGTCGAGATCCACTCCGCCCTCGCCGAGCGCATCGGCGCGGACAGCGAGTCGATGACGGTGCGGCTCATCGCGGCCACCTTCAACGCGATCCTGCGCACCGGTATGGAATGCGACGCGGAGATCCCGCAGGGCGACCCCGCCGACTCGGCGGACGCCAGCGTGCGGGCCGTCCAGGGCGCCTACGACGAGTTCATCCGCCGCTGCGCGGTCCCGGTGGTACGGGCCGCCGGTGCGGAGAGCGAGCCCGGGCGGTAGCCGCCACCTGGTCTCGCCCCGGCCACCGGCGATCCGCTACCATCCCAATCAGGTCATGAGTGCCAGCGCCAAGCCCCGGCTCGCTGGCCGGCAACCCTCCAGTTGCGGTGGGGTGCTCCGGGTGATGACCCGGCTCTCGAAAGACGAGAGCAAGCGCGACTATCAGGAGGTCATCGAGATGTGCTGTATCTGTTCGCTACTCGAAACCAGGTAACTGCCGCACGTCCGCCCCACGGCGATCCTTACTCGGAGTAACACATGAGTGACTCGACCGCACCCCGAAACATCTCGGCACACGACGCCTCGCGGCACGTACATCGCGGCGTCGGCATGATCACATCCGCCACGCCGGGCTCGCACGCCCGGGTCATGAAGGTCACATCTCCCGGCCTGGTCATAGCTACAGCAGGGGGTCCGACCTCGATCGCTACCATCGACGGTATGCGTTTCGTCGTCACCTCTCCGGCCGACGCCGGATGTTCGTGGTCGGCGGGCGCCGCATGCGCGACGGCGGCGCGGTGACCGTGAGCATCGACCCGAGCACGGCCCGGTCGGCGGCGACCCTGCTGCCGCCGCCGGATGGCACGCTCGGCACCATCGCCATCGGGGACGTGCGGCTGGAGAGCGGCGCGGTGGTCCCGGACGTCGAGCTGGCCGTGCAGCGCTGGGGTGAGCTGTCGCCGGAGGCCGACAACATCGTGCTGATCGAGCACGCGCTCACCGGCGACTCGCACGTGGCGGGCCCGCCCGACGACCTGCACCAGCTGCCGGGCTGGTGGGACGGCATCGTGGGCCCGGGCCTGCCGCTCGATACCGATCAGTGGTGCGTGGTCGCCACCAACGTGCTCGGCGGCTGTCAGGGCAGCACCGGGCCCTCCTCCCTCGCATCCGACGGAAAGCCGTGGGGCGCAAGGTTTCCCGAGATCTCCATCCGCGATCAGGTGACTGCCGAGGTGGTGCTGTTCGATCTGCTCGGCATCGAGCGGCTGGCCGCCGTGGTCGGCGGATCGATGGGCGGCATGCGGGTGCTGGAGTGGATGGTCGGCTACCCGGAGCGGCTGGAGGCCGGGCTGGTGCTGGCGGTCGGGGCGCGCGCCACGGCCGATCAGATCGGCACCCAGACCACCCAGATCGCGGCCGTCCAGGCCGATCCGAACTGGCAGGGCGGCAACTACCACGGCACCGGCCGGGCGCCGACCGCCGGACTGGGGATCGCCCGCCGGATCGCGCACCTGACCTACCGCACCGACTTCGAACTCGACCACCGCTTCGAGAACCGCCCGCAGGACGGCGAGGACCCCCGCGACGGTGGCCGCTACGCCGTGCAGAGCTACCTCGAGTACCAGGCGCAGAAGCTGGTGCAGCGCTTCGACGCGGCCACCTATGTGCTGCTGTCCGAGGCGATGAACCGGCACGACGTGGGCCGCGGCCGGGGCGGGATCGAGGCGGCGCTGTCGGCGACGACGGTTCCGTGCATCGTCGGGGGCGTCGACTCCGACCGGCTCTACCCGCTGCGCACGCAGCAGGAGCTGGCCGATCTGCTGCCCGGCTGCAAGGGCCTCGAGGTGGTGCATTCGCGCGACGGGCACGACGGCTTCCTCACCGAGACCGAATCGGTCGGCAAACTGCTGGTGGAGACGATGGAGCTGGTGCGCTCGGCGCGCACCGGGCACTGAGCGGGTAGCTCAGCCGACGCCGAGGCTGCTGATCGTCGCTGCCAGCGTGATGATGGCGCCGCCGAGCACGACGTAGGCGCCGACGTCGAACGGTTTGCCGCGCACCGCGAGCAGGCCGACCCGGACGGTCGGCAGGCACGCCCGCAGCGCCGCCGCCAGCAGAGTCGCGCCGCCGATGACGTAGGCGCCGCGGCGCCAGCGGTCCTGCGCGACGAACACCACCGCCACCAGCAGGACCGCCACCACCAGCAGCAACGGCAGATGGTTGCGGAAGAACCGGTCGGCCGGGCCGGGGTGCTGCGCGGGAGTCGCGGGAGCTTCGGTCACGCCCCGATTCTTACATGCGGGCGCCCGGTGCCGCCGTGCCGCGAGCCGCACCCCTCGTGCCATGCTTGTGCCCGTGCTCCATGTGGTGTTCTTCGAGCCTCGTATTCCGCCCAACACGGGTAACGCGATCCGGCTGGCCGCCGGCACCGGGTGCGAGCTACATCTGATCGAGCCGCTGGGATTCGACCTGTCGGAACCGAAGCTGCGGCGGGCGGGCCTGGACTACCACGACCTCGCGTCGGTGACCGTGCACGCGAACCTCGCGGCCGCCTGGGACGCCATCCGGCCCGAGCGGGTGTTCGCGTTCACCACCCACGCGACGACGCACAACACCGACATCAGCTATCGCAAAGGCGATGTGCTGCTGTTCGGGCCGGAGCCGACCGGGTTGCCCGACGAGGTTCTCGCCGACGCCCGCATCACCGATCAGCTCCGGATCCCGATGCTGCCCGGGCGGCGGTCGATGAACCTGTCCAATGCCGCCGCGGTCGCGGTGTACGAGGCGTGGCGGCAGTTGGGGTTCCCGGGGGCTGTCTAGGGTTCTCGGGTTTTAGGGTTCTTCCCGCTTGTCGGGCTTCGGTGAGGGCTGGTCTTTTTCAGGAGTCGCGGTCTCGGCCGTGGCTTCTTCTTCCGAAACCGGCTCGGCCGTAGCGCCTTCTTCGTGGGCTGATTTCTCTACGGAATCAGAGCTTTTCGGAGGTGTGGGCTCCTCTGTCGGCTCGGCGCTTTCCGCGGGCGGGGACTTCTCTTCGGTACCGGGGCTTTCTGCGGGTGCGGGCTTCTGTTCAGCGCCGGCGCTTTCCGCGGGCGTGGACTTCTGTTCAGCGCCAAGGCTTTCCGTGGGCGTGGGCTTTTCGACAGCTTCAGCGCTTTTCGTCTTTCGGTTGCGGCGGGTTGTCAGCCGCGCGATGGCCCAGACCATTGCCCAGACGACGGCGGCGAGGAGTACCAGGAAGGCGAGCCATGGGAGGGCTGCGCCGGTGGACTTCAGGGCACGCAGCAGGGAGTGCCAGCCGTCGACTATGCGGTCCCAGTAGCTGTCCGAGCCGGAACCCGCCGGCTCGTCGGTGCTGAGGTCGATGGTCAGGGTGGAGAGGGCGATCTCGTCGTCCAGCTGCCGTTTGCGGGCGGTGAGGCTGTCCAATTCACCCTGCCGGCTCGACAGGGCGTTCTCGGCGGCGATGAGGTCGGCGGTGCTGGCGGCGCCGGCGACCAGGGCCCGCAGCCGGTCGACCGAGGCCTGCAGGGCCTTGATGCGGGCGTCGAGGTCCTGCCACTGCATGGTCACGTCGTCGCGCTCGGTGGTCACATTGGTGACCTGGCCGAGGCCGTTCAGGCCGTTGACGAAGTCGTCCGTCTTGTCGGCGGGCACCCGAACGGTCAGTTGCGCACGGGGTTTCGTGGTGTCGGTGCCGGGCTGTTCGGACCGGCTGTCCACCCGGCCGGAGACCGCCCGCACCCGGTCGACGACCTTGCCGGCCCCGCCGATCGGATCGGCGGTGGTGATGTCGACGCTGCCGGTCACGACCTCCTTGCGCGCGGCGGTGATATCGGGAGAATCGCTGTTCTGCTGCTTCGGGCTCGCGGGGCCCTGTTCGCGTAGCGCGGGCGGCGCTCCGGGAGCGGTCGCCGGTTCGGCGCCCCGCCCGTAGCCGGAACTCTTCGAGTCCGAGGTCTCGGACGCACCGCATCCGGCGAGCAATGCCACTGTCATCAAGCCGGCCAGCAGGACGGCGACTTTTCTCATGGCACGCAGCGTAACTACCCGTCGCACCTTTCACCTTCCTTCTCGTGACGGCCGCGGACTCGGTTGCGGACTGGTCGCCCCGCGCGCGAGGCGCAGGTCGATCACGTCGTGGCCGAGGACGCGCGCCTCGTTTCCGGTGACGAGCAGCAGGTCGCCGGTGTGCACGGTGTGGACTCGATCGCGGCCGGTGCGGCGGATCTCCAGCGCGGCCGCCGGTCCGAGCGGGGCGTGGCGGAGGGCGTCGTCGCCACCGTGCCGATCCCAGTTCGCGTCGCGCCTGGTCCACACGGCGGTGGTGGTGACCCGGTCCGGGGCGGACGGTTCCCAGAACAGCCCGGTCACGGTCTGCTCGGGCCCCTGCCAGCGCAGGTCCGCGAGGGCCGAACAGGCGGCGAGCGGCGGCAGATCGACGGCCTCCGATCGTCCTCGTGACAGGTCGATCCGAACCAGTCGCGCTGTACCGCAGGTCTTTCCGTCCCGCGCGTATCCGATCAGCGCGACGCTTCGGCCGTCCGGGCTCAGCGCCGCGTCGCCGAAGGCGGTGTTGACGCTCGCGTCCGAGATATCCAGTGCTGTTGCCGCGCCGCTCGCCCGGTCGACCGACCACAGGTGGTTGATTCCCCAGGCCGCACCGGGAGGCGCCTCGAGGCGATCGAGGATGAGGGTTCGGTCGTCGGCGGCGAGCAGCCGGGGCTCCGACAAGGTATTGCCCGGAGCCACCGAATGCGGCGGAGGCAGTGAAATCGTCTCAGGTGCAATCGAATTACCGTTCCGGAGATCCGCGCGCACGAACTGATCCGGTCCTTGCCACCACCCGACCGTCGTACCGGACAGCGGGAAGACCCGATCGCAATGGCAGCTCACGCGGTTCGGCAGCAAGGCGCCGTCGCTTGTCGCGGCCACCGACACCGCGCCGGTGGCGTCGATCGCGTAGACATGCGAATCATCGTGGGTGAAGCCGAAATCCACAAAGGTGCCCGCGTGCCGTGCGATTACCCGGTCTGTGCTGGCTACCACCACCTCCCCTCGCGAGTGATATACGAACGGCCGATCTCCTACACCGCTCACTGTTGTCGGCTCCCCCGCCGACCCGGCCAATCCTCCGGCGCATCCGGATGCGATCAATACCCACATCGCCACGGCCAGAACCACAATCGAGCACCAGACTTTCCCGGCGAGCCCGCGAGAGCCACGCGGCCCGAACCTGCCGCCGGGAGTCATCCGAGGATCCCCAGAGCCCTGGCGTAGTACTCCTGGCGGGCGGCGAGGCCGTTGTAGCCGCCGTTGACGGCCTGGGTGACGGCGGCGAAGTCGCCCGCGTCGGCGAGTGCGTTGATATTTCGAGAGGTCCAGTACCACTGGGCTATCCGGAAGCCGATATCCGGCTGGGCGGCGAGTTCGGGGAGGCCCTCGAGGTCGAGTCCCAGGGCCTCGCCCGCGGCGCGGTAGTTGCCGCGGCCGGTCAGCTGGATGGGGCCGCGGCCGTGGTAGCGGGGGCCGTCGCCGGGTTCGGTATTGCCCGCGGCGGTATTCGGCTGGCCGGGGTCGTACTGGCTGAAGTAGTCGTCGTCGCCCAGTTCCTCGAAATAGCGGAGCTGGCAGCTCTCGTGGGCCAGTTGGGCGAGGAAGGCGGCCTGCCGCGGGGGTGTGGTGATATCGCCCTCCTGCATCGCGGCATTGAGCGCGGGCAGGTATTCCTCGGCACGATCCCAGGACAGGTCGGGCATGATCGCGACGAGTTGCTCGGCGGTAATGCCCGCGGGTGGCGGTGGCACGGGAGGAGCCGGCAGTGGCGGCACGACAACCGCTGCCGCCGAACCGGTGTCGAGAGGGTGGTCGAGCTGTTCGCGGATATTCGCGACAGGCTCCGCGATCGAGGGCGGAACGGTGGGCGCTGACATGCCCGCGTGGTTCTCGAGCGGTGCATCCTGCGTCACCGCGGCGGAAGTGGTGCTGTCCTGACCTATTTCGGGCGGCGGGAGCGGGCCGGCGACGACGAGTTCGCCTGCCTCGTCACACGCGTCGGCATCCGGCTCCGGGGATTGGTCGCCCGGCTGCGGTACAACCGGTGGATGTTCCGCAGCGGACGCACCGGTATCCGTCGCGGCTGCCTCCTGTGATCCCGCCTCATCGGGACCACAGGTGGCTGGGTTCGGCGCGCCTGCCGAGTTGGCGGACGGTGGCACCGATGATTCGGGGCCCCAACGTGTGGGCGGGGCGGTGTGGTCGTGATCGCCGGCGGCAAGATCCTCCGGGCCGGTGGCGCCGGGGGCCGGTGGCGTCGGTCCGGGACGGATCAGGGCACCCAGACCGGTACTGAGCATGCCTGGGAGATCGAAAGTTCTAGCGAGGCGCGCTATTTCGGCGGTGATGTCCCGGATTGCCGTGCGGCCGCGCTGGTCGGCGCGTTCGACGGCGGCTACGGCCTCGGCGATGACCTCCTTCCATTCCTGCGCGGTATCGGCGGCGGCGACCGTCCAGTCGTCGGCGACGCGGCAGCCGGCGGCCTCGGCGTCGGCCACGTAGTCCAGCAGGGCGAGGGCCGTGTAGTGCAGTTCCGACAGGGCTTGCGCGCCGGCGTCGCGCAGCGCCTCCGCCTGCTGGCACAGCAGCTGGTGATGGCGGTGCGCGACGTCGACGTGGGCGAGTACCGCGTCGTAGGCCATGCCCTGCCAGCCGTCGCCGTCGAGCCGGTGACAGGTGTCGCGCACGGTGGCCGAGAGGGTTTCCAGATCCTCGATGTGACGGTCGAATTCCGCGCACAGGAGGTCCGCCGCCTCCGCGGCGCGCCAGGTGGTCACCACCGACCGCGGCGGGATCATATCCGGACCACCGAGGCGAGAGCGGCGGCGCCGTGGCGGTCGGCCGCCGCGAAGACGTCGACGGCCTGTTCGGTGTGCTCGGCGAGTCGCCGGAAACATTCGGCGGTGCGGCGCACGATTTCCAGTGCGACACGGGCCGATTCGCACCACTGCGGCGCGGTGGCGCTCTGCGGAACCAGATCCGCGATCGAGGCGCCGGCGTCCACGGCGGTATCGATCATCTCGCAGATATCCCGAAACACTTGCAGCGCGACGACTCCGAACCGCAGCACCGCGTCGGCATCGACAACACACGAACCGGACATGCGCCCCCCTTAGCTGTCATTTCTCCGTCTGCGGCCACGGTATCCACCACCGTTTGCCCAAGTCACGGCCCAATCCACAGCCGCACCCCGTGCGTACTCACGCACCCTTTACATGCGCTGGAGAGGGTGCGGGAGTACGCACGGGGTGCGAGAGCACAGAACGGGTGCGGACGCATGCACGAGGCGCGGGTGAGGGCAGCGTGCGCCGATACGGCCGGGGTTCGGATGTTGTCGCGGGGAGAGCGATTCAGCGGAAGTCGCGGGATTTGGAGGCTATGCGCAGGTCCAGGCGTTGAAGGTGTTCGGCGACCACGCTCACGGCGCCCTCGGCATTCTGGACCCGGCCGCGGATCAGGAGGGCGGAGGCGCCCTGGGCGACGCGGCGGTAGCGGCGCCACAGGCCCACCGAGCACACCACGTTCACCATGCCGGTCTCGTCCTCCAGGTTGACGAAGGTGACGCCGGAGGCGGTGGCGGGGCGCTGGCGGTGGGTGACGGCGCCGCCGATGAGGACCTTCGCGCCGTCCGGAACCCGGGACAGCTGGTCGGCGGCGAGCGCGCCGAGCGAATTCAGGTGCGCGCGCAGGAATTCCGTCGGATAGCTACCCGGCGACACGCCGCTCGCCCACACGTCGGAGGCGGCGAGTTCCAGTTCGCTCATGCCGGGCAGGGCGGGGGCGTCGGTGGCCGCACCGGTGCCGGGCAGCCGGTCCGGACGCTCGCCCGCCGCCGCACCGGCCGCCCACAGCGCCTGCCGCCGGGTGAGGCCGAGACTGTCCAGCGCACCCGCGGTCGCCAGCGACTCCGCCTGCGGCACCGTGAGTTCCACGCGTCCGGTCAGATCCAGGAAGGAGGTGTACGGCCCGGATTCCCGTGCGGTGACGATCTTCTCGGCGAGTTCGTCACCGATGTGCCGGATCGCGGACAACCCCAGCCGCACCTGGGCGCCGCGCTGTTCGAGGGTGGCGCCGGCCAGGCTGTGATTGATGTCCGGACCGTGCACCACCACGCCGTGCCGGCGGGCGTCGGCGACCAGCGACTGCGGCGAATAGAACCCCATCGGCTGCGCGTTCAGCAATCCGGCGCAGAAGGCGGCCGGATGGTGGAGCTTGAACCAGGACGAATAGAACACCAGCGAGGCGAAGCTCTGCGAATGGCTCTCCGGGAAACCGAAATTCGCGAACGCGTACACCTTCTCGTAGATGCTGTCCGCCAAATCCCCGGTGATGCCGTGCAATTCGCGCATGCCCTGATAGAAGCGCTCGCGCAGCCGCTCCATGCGCTCCGGCGATCGTTTGGATCCCATCGCCCGGCGCAGCTGATCCGCCTCGACCGCGGTGAATCCGGCGACGTCGACGGCCATCTGCATCAACTGCTCCTGGAACAGCGGCACACCCAGGGTGCGAGACAGCGAATTCTCCAGCGCCTTGTGCTCGTAGATCACCTCTTCGCTGCCGTTGCGACGGCGAATGTAGGGGTGCACCGAACCGCCCTGAATGGGGCCGGGCCGGATCAGCGCCACCTCCACGACCAGGTCGTAGAATTCGCGCGGACGCAGCCGCGGCAGGGTGGCCATCTGCGCCCGCGACTCCACCTGGAATACGCCCACCGAATCGGCGCGCTGCAACATCTCGTACACGGCCGGTTCCTGGAGATCCAGCTCGTACAGCTCGATATTCTCGCCGACGTGCTCGCGCACCAGGTCGATCATGTAGTGCAGCGCCGACAGCATGCCGAGACCGAGCAGATCGAATTTCACCAGGCCCGCCGCGGCGCAATCGTCCTTGTCCCACTGCAATACGCTGCGGCCGGGCATGCGCGCCCATTCCACGGGGCATACGTCGGCCACCGGACGATCGCAGATCACCATGCCGCCGGAATGGATGCCCAGATGCCTCGGCAGGCCCTCGATCTCACCGGCGAGCGCCAGGACCTCGCCCGGAATATCGGTGTGGGTCTCCCCGGCGATGCCGGTCCACCGGCTCACCTGTTTACTCCACGCGTCCTGCTGGCCGGGCGAGAAACCCAGCGCCCGAGCGGCATCGCGCACCGCGGACTTACCCCGGTAGGTGATCACATTGGCGACCTGGGCGGCGTAGTCGCGCCCGTATTTCGCGTAGACGTGCTGGATCGCCTCCTCGCGGCGATCGGACTCGATATCGATATCGATATCGGGCGGCCCGTCCCGCTCCGGCGACAGGAACCGTTCGAACAGCAGATCGTTGGCCACCGGGTCGACATTGGTGATGCCGATCGCGTAGCAGACCGCGGAATTGGCCGCCGACCCCCGGCCCTGGCACAGAATGCCGTGGTTCCGGCAGAAGTCGACGATGTCGTGCACCACCAGGAAGTAGCCGGGAAAACGCATCCTCTCGATGATCCCCAGCTCGTAGTCGATCTGCCGGTACGCCTTGGGATTTCGCTCCGGCGGGCCGTAACGCCGGGCCGCGCCGTCGTAGGCGAGTGCGCGCAGCCAGGAATCCTCGTCGTATCCGTCCGGCACCTCGAACGGCGGGAGCTGGGGGGCGATCAGGGTCAGGTCGAAGGCGCATTCCCGCGCCAGGGCAACGGCATTGGGCACCGCCCGCGGGCAGGCCGCGAACAGCCGCGCCATCTCCGCACCCGAGCGCAGGTGCGCGCCCCCGGACGGGGCGAGCCAGCCGGCCATGTCGTCGAGGCTCTGCCGGGCGCGGATCGCCGCCAGCGCCATGGCGCGGCGGCGTTGCGCGGGTGCCGCGAAATGCGCCGCGGTGGTGGCGATCACGGGCCGTCCGGTCCGGTCGGCGAGGGTGATGAGCCGGGCGTTGCGCTCGTCGTCCTCCGGGACGCCGTGGTGGGTGAGTTCCACGGTCACCCGGTCCGGGCCGAACCGCTCCATCAGGTCCCGCAGCGCCGCCTCGGCCGCCGCGTCACCCTCTCGAAGCGCTTGGCGCACATGGCCTTTGCGGCATCCGGTGAGTATCTGCCAGTGGCCGCCCGCAGCGGCGGTGAGCCGGTCCAGGTCGTAGCGCAGGATCCCCTTCTCCCCCGCCGCCATGTGCGCGGCCGAGATCTCCCGCGACAGGCGGCGATACCCCTCCTGACCGCGCGCCAGCACCAGCAGATGCGGGCCGCCGGGGTCGGGCGCTCCGGCGCGGAGCGCCCCCTCGCCACCGAGTGAGAGTTCCGCGCCGAAGACCGTCGGCATCCCCCATTCGGCCGCCGCCTCGGCGAAGCGCACCACGCCGTAGAAGCCGTCGTGATCGGTGAGCGCGAGCGCCTCCAAGCCCAGCCGCACCGCCTCCTCCACCAGGTCCTCCGGCTGGCAGGCGCCGTCGAGGAAGCTGTAGGCGGAGTGGGCGTGCAGTTCCGCGTAGGGCACCACCGGCGCCGAGGGGTGTGGTCGCGGGCCCGCCCGGTACTCGCCGCGCTTGCGCGACCAGGCCGGGCTGTCGCCGCCGTCCCCGGGCGCGTCGACGGCCCGGCCGGGCCGCCCGGACAGCACCCGTTCCATCTCCGACCACGTCGGCGGGCCGTTACCCCAGCCCATGCACACCTCCGGCAGACCGATCGGTTTCCATTATCGTCGAACATACATTCGATGACACCCGGGTCCGACGCAGGGTTGCAGGACTGTGACGAACTCACGTTGGCGATGGAACTTACTTTGGAGTAAGTTCGTCTCAACTCGACCTGCAAGGGAGCAGTGATGACCGACAACCATGCGGATGCCACGGTCGAATCCGGCTACCTGGCCCGCCGCCGCGCCCGCCGGGACCTGACCGGCAAGCACGTCCTCATCACCGGCGCCTCCTCCGGCATCGGCCGGGCCGCCGCGCTCGCGGTCGCCGAGAAGGGCGCGGTCGTCTTCCTGCTCGCGCGCCGGGGCGACGAGCTGGAGGCCGTGGTCGGCGAGATCACGGCCGCGGGCGGCGAGGCCTACGGCTACCAGTGCGACGTCACCGACTCCGACTCCGTCGACCACACCGTCAAGACCATCCTCGACCGGCACCACCACGTCGACATGCTGGTCAACAATGCCGGCCGGTCCATCCGCCGCGCGGTGCACCGCTCCGTCGACCGGCTGCACGACTTCGAGCGCACCATGGCGGTCAACTACTTCGGCGCGGTCCGGCTGACGCTGGCGCTGCTGCCGCAGATGCGCGAGCGCAAATTCGGCCACATCGTCAACATCTCCAGCGCCGGCGTGCAGGCCGCCACGCCCCGCTTCGCCGCCTACCTGGCCTCCAAGGCCGCCCTCGACAAGTTCGCCGAGGTGACGGCGGCCGAAATGCTCGCCGACAACATCACTTTCACCACCATCCACATGCCGCTGGTGCGCACGCCGATGATCGCGCCGAGCGGCAGGCAGGGGCCGTCGGAGTCGCCCGAATGGGCCGCGGCCACCATCGTGCGCGCCCTCACCGAGCGTCCCAAGCGCATCGACGTGCCGATCGGCACCCTGGCCGAGTACGGCACCCTGTTCACCCCGCGGTTCAAGGACCGCGTCATGCACCGCTACTACCGTGCGCTGCCGGATTCCCCCGCGGCCAAGGGCGAGGCGGTACCGGAGGAGCCCGCGGAAACCCCTGTCCCCCAGGCGGAACCCCAGCGCCGGCCCTCCGCCGCGGGCCGCGTCACCCGGGCCACGCTCCGCCGCGCCACTCGTCTGATCCCCGGCACCTACTGGTAGCCGGGGCGTCAGAAACGCTGGCCCGCAGCCAGTTTGGCGATGATCTGTTCCATCCGCCGGGCCCTGGTCTCCGGCCGCACGGCATTGGCCAGGTGGTAGCTGATCGCGGCGCGGGACTGGTTGTCGAGGGTCTCGAAGAACGCCGCCGCCGGCGGGGAGGCCGCCAGCGCGTCGTGGAAATCCTGGGGTAGTTCGCGGCCGTAGGCGTTGGCCCAGCGCCCGTCCGCCTTGGCGCGCTCGATCTCGGCATGCCCGGCCGGGTGCATCAGCTCCTGGGCGATCAGCTCCTCGACCAGGCCGATATTGCGCTGCGACCAGGGGCTGCGGCGCCGGCGCGGGGTGAATCCGACCAGGTAGAAATCGTCGTCGTGCGAGCGGGCCTGGCCGTCGATCCAGCCGAAACACAGCGCCTGCCGTAACGCGCCCGCGTAGTCGAGGGAGGCGATCCCCGAACCCTTCTTCGCGAATTTCAGCCAGATGCCGTCTACCGCGGCATGATTGGCCTCCAGCCAGTCCCGAAACGACTGCTCATCGGGAAAGAACAGGGTCGGACGCTCCAGAGCGGACATGATTTCCACTGTAGAAGCCGTGCGCGGCTCAGTGGCCGAGGAACGGCAGTACCGCCGCGGAGAACTGCTGGTAGCGGTCGCGGTGGATGCTGTGCCCGCAGTCGAACGCGCCGACGGTGCAGTCGGGGACCGAGGTGTGGAAGACCGCCAGCTTCTCCGGGTCGACCATGCCACCGGGGCCGCCGCGCAGCGTGAGGGTGGGTGCGGTGATGTCCGCCAACCGGTCCCACCATTCCGGATTCGGCTTGCGGAACTGTTCCAGCGCGATCCGCGTCATCGATCGGTCGAAGGCCAGCACCGCGCGCGGATGCCGGAGCAGGCTGGTGGTGGCGTGCCACAACTCCGGCGGGCTCGGCAGGCGGCGGGTGAGGGTGAGCTGTTCGTCGCCGGAGCGCAGCGGTAGCGGCAGTTCCTCGAGCACGAGCCGTCGCGCCAGTGCGGGACGCTCGATCGCCACGCACGACACCGCGTAACCGCCGAGCGAGTGGCCGACCAGATCCACGGTGGTCAGCCCGAGCAGATCGCACAGCCGCAGCAGGTCGGCGCCGAATTCGTCGAACCGGTAGTCGGCGGTGTGCGCGCTGCGGCCGTGGCCACGCAGATCCGGGATGATCACCCGGCGGCCCAGCTGGACCAGCTGCCGCGCGATCCGATCCCAGGTGTGCCCGTCCCCGCCCATGCCGTGCACCAGCAGCACCGGGACGTCCGACAGCGGATGTTCCACTGCCGGCGTCCCGGAATCGCGATAGGCGATCAGTACGCCGTCCAGCGGCACCCGGGTGACAGTAGATTCCACGATCATCCAGGGTACGGGCCGTCGCGAGCGGCGGTTCAGCCCGCCGACACCAGGGCGACGATGTCCTCGATGCGCACGATCTCGCCGCGCGCACCCCAGTTGCCCTCCGGGATCTCGTTGATGTGCACCCAGGCACTGGCGGCCTGGGTGAAGCGCGACGGTTCGTCGTCGGCGTCGGCGAGCACCCGCGTGACGCGCCGGACGATGTCCTCGCGTTTGGCGTCGTTCATCGAACCGGCCGGAACGCCCACGCGCACCACGTATTTCGGCTTCTCTCCGGCGGGCAGTTGCCGGCCGCCGACGAACCAGGCGTCGATTTCGTTCACCACCAGCCAGGAGATCGAGCGGGCCGCCTCGGTATCCGGCGCACCCTCGGCGAGCATCACCTCCGACACCAGCCGGCCGCCGATCTGCTCGCGACGGTCCTGGTCGAGCGAGCCCTTGGGTACGAACAACTCCACGAACGGCATTAGTTAGTCCTTTCATTGAACTCTCGGCGGAATCACCGTACGCCGGGTGAGTTCAATGAATCAACCCTCTAGACTGGGGGCATGCAACGGACCAGCTTCGCGGAGATGCACTGCTCGATCGGGCAGGCCCTGGAACGCGTCGGGGAATGGTGGACGCTGCTGATCGTGCGGGACCTCCACCTGGGCCTGCACCGGTTCGACGACATCGCGGAGGATCTCGGCATCTCCCGCAATCTGCTCACGCGCCGGCTCGAGGCGCTGGTCGACGACGGCGTCGTGGAGCGCCGGGTGTATCGGGAGCGGCCGCTGCGGCACGAGTATCACCTCACCGAATCCGGGCGGGATCTGGTGCCGGTGCTGCTGGCGCTGATGGCCTGGGGCGACAAGTGGGCGACGCCGCCGGGCGGGCCGCCGGTGCGGCTGGTCCACGACGACTGCGGCGCGGAATTCACCCCGCGGGTCTGCTGCTCGGAATGCGGTGAGCCGGTGACGAGCGCGAATACGACGGCTCTCGCCGGACCGGGCGCGGCGTCGGGCCCGGGCACGCGGGTGCTGGCCCGGCGGGGCGGCGTGACCCCCGCGGAGCCGACCACCGAACCGTGACCCTCCGCAACGGCATTCGGCGCGGCCGCACGTAAATGAGTTGCCCGGGGTAGGGCCGGGCGCGCGATACTGCGGCGCATGCCTGCCTTCGCGGATTTCGACCGACGCAACTACCGGACCGTGGACGTCGCCACCGGATACGACGGGTGGGCGCCCACCTACGAGCAGACCGTCATGGACGAGATGGATCTCGCGCTGCTGAACCGGCTGCGACGGCCCGACTGGGGTGCGGTGGGCCGCGCCGCCGATCTGGGGTGCGGCACCGGGCGCACCGGTGAGTGGCTGCGCGGACAGGGCGTCTCCCACATCGACGGCGTCGATCTGAGCGAGGGCATGCTGTCGCGGGCCCGCGAGCGCGGCGCGCACACCACCCTCGCCCTGGGCGATGTGCGTGAGACCGGATTGCCCGGCAGCGCATACGATCTGGTGATCTCGTCGCTGATCGACGAGCATCTGCCCGACCTCGCGCCGTTCTACGCCGAGGCCCGGCGGCTGGCCGCGCCCGGCGGCTCCTTCGTCCTCGTCAGCTATCACCCGCAGTTCATGATGGTGACCGGGATGCCGACCCACTACACACCCGAATCCGGTGAGCCGCTGGCGATCAGCACCCACCTGCACCTGTTCAGCGAGCACGTCACCGCCGGAGTCGCCGCCGGTTGGCAACTCACCGAAGCCGTCGAGGCGGTGGTGGACGACGCCTGGCTCACCACCAAACCCAAGTGGTCCCACCTACGCGGCCACCCCTTCACCATGGCCCTGGTCTGGGGGCTGCCGCGGTAGCTGCGGCAAGAGATCCCGGCCAAAAGCATGCCGGGAAATGTGTAGTGCGGCATGACGGGTAATGCCCAGTGCGGCATGACGGGTAATGCCCAGTGCGGCATGGCGGGTAATGCCCAGTGCGGCGGACTACTCGTAGAGGCCCTCGACGTGCCAGGCGTTGTTGTAGCCGAGTAGTAGTAACGCGCGGACTTCGGCGGACAGGAGGATTTGGGTGCGGGCGGTGGGGCGGGCGGTGGTCCACCAGCGTTCGTCGAGGAGCCAGGGGCCGGTCCAGGCGGTGACTTCCCAGTGTTTGGCGCCCCAGTGCAGGGTGGCGGGGTCGGCGGTGAACAGGCCGCGGTCGGTGATCCAGACGGGGGTGCCGTCGGCGGCCTCCAGGGTGACGCCGGGATGGTTGACCAGCACCACGGCGGGGGCGGGTTCGGGCAGCCGGCCGGGCCAGGGCAGCGCCGGGTCGGCGGCGGGAACCTGTTCGTCTCCCAGGGCGACCAGGGTGACGCGTTCGGCCGGGCCGCGGCCGCCGCTGAGGACGCCGACCCGCACCGCCTCCCCGCCCAGCAGTCCCTGCACCCGGACCAGGGCGCGGCGGGCGCGCTCGTCACCCTCTCCGACCCCGCCCCACAGCCCGAGTTGCAGCGTGCCCGCCGTCACCACCTCGACGGGTTCCAGCCGGAGCAGCGTGATCGGGGCGGTCGGGGCCGGGCGGCCGCGATGGGTGAGCCAGCCGTCCAGCTGCCAGCGCACCCGGTCGGCGGTGTCCTCGGGGGTGAGCGGTTCGGCGCAGCGCCAGATGCGCGAAAGGCTTTCCCCGGCGGCGGTTTCCGCGATCACAGACAGGCGGGTGCAGGCCACCGACGCGGCGGACAGCCGCTCGTGCAGCCGGGTGGCCAGCAGGCGACCGGCGAAGGCCGCGGCATCGACGCGATCGATCGGCGGATCGCACCGATACTCCACCGTCAGGTCCGGATCGGGCGGGCGCGCCGAGGGCAGCCGTTCCGGCTCCGCCCGGGCGCAGCGGTGGGCGCGGATCGCGTCGGCGCCGAAGCGGGAGGCGACCTCGGCCGGGGTCAGCGCGGCGAAATCGCCGATCCGGCGTAATCCCAAGCGGTGCAGCAGATCCACCAGATCGGCGCGTTCCGGCGCGGCCAGGCTCGGTTCGGCGGCGAGTTCGCCCACCGGCAGCGGCGCCAGGAATCGCGCGCTCTGCCCCGGTGGCACGAGGGTGGCCCGGCGGGCGGCGGCCACCGCGGTGAACAACACGTCGGCGATCCCGATCTGACATTCCACCCCGACCGCCGACACCGCGTCGACGAGCCGCTCGGCCGCCGCCTCCTCGGATCCGAAGAACCGGGCGGCGCCGCGCGCGGTCAGCACCAGCAGGCCCGGGCGCAGCACCTCCACGCCGGGCACGGTCGCGTCCACGGCCGCGACGACCGGTTCGAACAATCGCGCGTCCCGGTCCGGATCCGCCTGTGCCACGAACAGATCCGGGCACCGCGCCTGCGCCTCCCGCCGCCGCAGCCCGCGCTGCACCCCCGCCGCCCGCGCCACCACCGAACACGCCACCACCCGATTGGCATGCAGCACCACCACTGGCCGCGTCGGCGGTATATCCGCCAGCGCGGCCGCCGCCACCGCCGGCCAATCCGGACACCACAGCGCCAGCACCCGGGAACCGAGCCGCGCCCCAGGCTGAGTCATACGGTCACCCGGGGTACACGCCGCCACGACCCAGGCCAGGAAACGTGCCGCCGCACCCCGAGCCAGAGAACACGCCGCCGTAGCTCGAGCAGCAGAGGAACGCACCACCGTGCCTCGGGGCGGGGCACATACCGCCGTAGCTTGAAAGGGACTGCGCTGTCATGACACAGCCTCTCGGACTGTGCTCAGGCGGCGGGGCGTGTTCGGCTGGGCCGCAATCCATTCGACGCGCCCGGCGCGGGGGGTCAGTTCCAGGCTGCCGGTGCGGGGTGGGGCTGTGCGGGCGTGGACTCGGACGTCCAGGCGGAGGGTGCGCAGGCGGCCGCAGCCTCGGCCCAGGCCGCCGTATCCGGCCACCCGGGATTCGATGCGCAGGGCCGGGCCGCTCCAGGCGCCGCCGGTCACCACGAGCGTGGCGCCCTTGCTACGGGCACGCGCGGCGAGGACGCGGGTGCGGCTGGGTGGCACCGACAGGCCGCCCAGGCCGAGCACCACCAGGTCCAGGCCGTCGAGCAACACCGCGGCGACCTCCACCGGATCCGATCCGGGATCGGGGACCACGGCCAGCCGGTCCAGCCGGGCGCCCATCTCGGCCGCGGCGAGCAGGCCGAGCCGGGGCAGCCCCACCACGGCGGCATGCCCGCCGCTGCCGGTCACAGCGGCCAGCAGTCCGGTCAGCAGCGAACCCGCCCCCGCGTACGCCACCACCGACCCCTTCGGCAGGCCACCGTCGGGCAGCAGCTCCACCAGCGCGGACGGCACCGGCAACGCCTCCCGGCGCAGCGATCGGCGCGTCGTCGCACCCGCGCCGCGCGCCGGAACCGCGGCCATCCGCCGCCGCAGTTCCGCCAGCCGCTCCTGTGTGACCTCTCCAGCCGAACCCATCCTCGACCACCTATCTCCCACCGAATGGACTCCACCGTGTGCGCCGATGTCAGCACCGATCCAGCTATCGATACGTATCGAATATACGTTCGACTCACCTTCAGTAGAACCCCGCCCCCGATCCACGTCAAGCGCCACTCGCGCGAACCTCGAACTTCCGAAGCAGGCCAGTCAGGATGGTTTTCCGCTATCCTCGCGCCGTGACCGAACGCGCCCGTTCCATCGTCGGCCCCGACTATCTGGTCGCCGGCCGCTATCGCCTGCAATCGAAACTGGGCGGCGGCGGCATGGGCGCGGTGTGGCTGGCGCACGACAGACTGCTGAACCGCGATGTCGGCGTCAAGCAGGTGCTGTCCACGGCCGGGCTCTCCGAACAGGAGGCCACCGAGGTCCGCAACCAGATCATCCACGAGGGCCGGGTCGCGGCGAAGCTGTCGCACGAGCACGCCATCGCCGTCTACGACGTGGTTCTCGAGGCGGGCGAGCCGTGGCTGGTGATGGAATACCTACCGTCGCGCAGCGTGGCCAAGGCGCTCGCGCTGGTGGACACGCTGCCGCCGATCGAGGTCGCGCAGATCGGCGCGCAGATCGCCGACGCGCTGTCCGCCGCGCACGCCGCCGGGATCACCCACCGCGACATCAAGCCGGGCAATATCCTCGTCGCCGACCGCGGCGCCGAGGTCGGCAAGGTGAAGCTCAGCGACTTCGGCATCTCGCGCGGTACGGGCGACGCTCACGACGAACTGGACGACGCGATCACCGGAACCCCGGCCTACCTGCCGCCGGAGGTCGCGCGCGGCTACCGCCCGACCGAGGCGAGCGACGTATTCTCCCTCGGCGCAACGCTGTACACGGCGATCGAGGGGCAGCCGCCGTACGGCTTCCACGAGGACAACGACGTGATCGTCGAGCGCGCCGCGATGGCGCAGATCATCCCGCCCAACCGCAGCGGCGCCCTGACGCCGGTGCTGCTGCACATGATGGAACCCGCTCCGCAGCGCCGCCCGTCCATGGCCGAGGCGCGCGACGAAATCCTCACCGCCGTATTCGGTCCCGGCACCGGGCCCTACATCCTGGGCGCTCCCGTCCGCACCGACGACGGCACCATTCCGGCGTGGGCGGCCCGCAATTCCGCTGCGGGACTGCGCAGCCCGCATTCCGCGCCGCTGCCGCGCCCGCCGCGCGCCACCGCGCCGAGCGCTCCCGCACAGAAGAAGAAGCCGGCGTTCGACATGGCCGGTCTCGGCCCCAACGCCGCACCCCTCGCGATCGCGATCGGCCTGCTCATCGGCCTGCTGATCCTGATCGTGATCCTGGTGGCGGTGCTGTAGTCAATCTATGCGGCGGCGGTGAGCCCAGCGCGTGAGTGCGTTGCGGTTGGACTGCTGGGTCTTGCGCAGCACGTTGGAGGCGTGGGTCTCCACGGTTTTCACCGAGATGAACAGGGATTCGGCGATCTCGCGGTAGGTGTAGCCGCGCGCCAGCAGGCGCAGCACCTCGAGTTCGCGCGGGGTCAGCGAATCCAGTTCCGGATCCAGCGGCGGCTCCGGGGCGGGCGAGCGGCCGGTGAAGGAGTCCAGGACGAAACCCGCCAGGCGCGGGCTGAACACCGCGTCACCACCCGCGACGCGCCGGATGCCGTCGGCCAGTTCGGGACCGGAGATGGTCTTGGTGACGTATCCGCGGGCGCCGGCGCGGATCACCGCGATCACGTCCTCGGCGGCATCGGACACGCTGAGCGCCAAGCACACCGGGCTCTGCCTGATTCCACCCGAGCGGGGGCCCTGCGTGGTTACGCCAGCTGCCTCCTCCGGGCCCTGACCGCCCAGGTGGGCCTCCACCCCTTGCAGCACCGCGACCCCGCCGCCGTCGGGCATGTGCACGTCGAGCAGCACCACATCCGGGCGGGCCGTCTTGACCCCGGCGATGGCCTCGGACACCGTGCCGGCCTCCCCGATCACCTCGATATCGGATTCACGGCTCAGCTCGGCCCGCACCCCGGACCGGAACACCGCGTGATCGTCGACCAGAAAGACCCGGATACTCACTGTTCTCCTCACCTCGGACCGCAACCCGCCGCCGGGCGCGACGCCGGCACCTCATCGGTACCACAACGCGGGCCCGCGCGCCGCTACCCTACGATGCCTCCGGTGCATATCCGAGTGGTTCCCTACGACTCCGAATGGCCACGGCACGCGCGCACGGCGATGACCGATATCACCGCGGCGCTACCCGGTCACTTCCACGACATCGAGCACATCGGCAGTACGGCGGTTCCGGGGCTCGCGGCCAAGCCGATCATCGATCTGATGGCGTCGGTGCGCGATCTCGACGTCACCGTGGACCGGGAGCACATCCTGGCCGCGCTCGGCTACCACCGCGAGGACAACGGCATGCGCGGGCGCCTGTTCTATCCGCGCGCCGACGCCTCCGGGCGGAGCACCCATCACCTGCACGTGGTGCGCGTCGAGGACTGGGACGGCCAGAACGAGCGCATCCTGCGCGACTACCTGCGCACTCATCCGGACGCGGCGGCCGAATACGGCGCGCTGAAACGGCAACTCGCCGCGGAGATCTCCGATATGAACCACTACACCCGCCGCAAGACCGACCTCGTCCAGACCCTCGTCGACGCCGCCCGCACGGATCTCGGCCTCCCGCTCGTCGAGGTCTGGGAGGAGTAGGCCCGCGCTCACGCACCCTTCGCGGTGGGGGCCGGGGCTCCGGCGTCCATCCGCTCCGTGACTTCCTCGGGTTCCTCGGCCTCGGGCGGGCCGTCCTGGCCCTCGGAATCGTTGCGGGGCAGGAAGATCCGGACCTCGGTGCCGCGGCCCAGGGTGGACTTGACCTCCACGGTGCCGCCGCGGCGCTCGATCCGGGCGTGGATGGATTTGGCCAGGCCCTGGCGGTCGGACGGGACCTCGGCGGGGTCGAAGCCGGTGCCCCGGTCGCGCACGAAGATGCTGACCTGATGCGGCTCCACCTCCGCGAACAGGTCGATGGTGGGGACCTCGGCGTGTTTGGCGGCGTTCACCAGCGCCTCCCGGGTGGCGCCCAGGACCGCGGTGAAATGCTCACGGGGCAGGCCGAATCCGGTCTCGCCGGGGTCCATCGACACATCGCCGACGGTCACCGGCGTCACCTTCACGCCGTGCTGGTCCTCGACCTCGCCGGCGATGGTGCGCAGCGCGGCGGCGAGGCTCGACTGCGCGGGCACGGTGTCCTCGAACAGCCACTTGCGCAGTTCGCGCTCCTGGCTGCGGGCCAGGCGCGCCACCTCCTGCGGGTCGCCGGCCTGCCGCTGGATCAGCGCCAGCGTCTGCAGGACCGAATCGTGCAGGTGCGAGGCGATCTCCTCGCGCTCCTCGTTGCGGATCCGGGCGGAACGCTCGGCATTCAGCGCGCGCATCATCCGCAGCCACAGCGGGACCGTCAGCAGCCCCACGCCGATCAGCGTCACCGCCACGGCGATCAGCGCGGAACCCAGGGAACTCAGGTTGATCCGGGCCAGGACGACCACGCCCAGCCCGACCACGATCAGCGTCGCGCCGGCCAGGATGCGCGTCCAGGTGAGCACCGTGGGCCGCGCGGGCAGGCCGAGGATCGACCGCGGCCCCTCCGCGTCGAATTCGCGCCACACCAGCGCCGCGCCGACCGCCACGACGATGATCGGCGCCACCACCTTGGCCGCGGTGCCGTTGAACAGCCACGACATCGATACCGCCAGCGCCAGCCCGAGCAGGATCAGGCCGACCGCCTGCCGCCGCTCGGAATGGGACGGCGGCGGGGCGTCGGCGCCTGCCGGGGTGAAGATCCACAGCATCCCGTACGCGACGATGCCCGCGCCCATCAGCGCCGACAGCAGGACGAACGCCATCCGCACCCGGAAGACGTCGACACCGAGATGGTCCGCGACGCCCCCGGCGACACCACCGACCACCCGCCCGCCGGACCGCCGCATCAGCCGCGGATACGCCGGGGCGGGCTGGACTCCGCGCGCATCGAACGCGGGCATGGACGGGTACATGCCTTCGATACTGGCACGGCGCCCCGACACCGACCATCGGGAAACACCCCCATTCCGGCTCTCGGGGTGGGGCGGGCGCGTCCGGTCCGGAAACCTCGCGCGCCGGACCGGAGAACTCGTCAGGGCCTTGACTACCAGCGCATTCACCCCTAGCCGACGAGGTCGGCACGCCGCGAAACCGGCCGCCGTCCCTACGTTCGAGGCGGGCGGCAACGCCCCCGGTCCCCGCTCTCGCGGCGGGGCCGGAGCAAGTTCAGGGGAGGAATCATGCACATCTCGTCCGCACTCGTCACCGCCGCGACCGCGCTGGGGATCGCGTTCGCCACGCCGTTCACCGCGCACGCCGCCGACGGTCTCGCACCGCACGAGAACACCTACCGGGCGCCGGACGGGTTCGAGTTCACGGTGGGCCACACCGGACATGCCGCGCATCCGGTGGGATCGCTCAACGGCATGCCCGCCAATCGGGAGGTATTCCTCGACAACACCTCCTACGCCCGCCTCGCCGGCGGCACCGGCACGCTGAAGGCCGGGTACTTCGTCGCCTGCGCCGTCGACATCGACGTGAAGTTCAGTGCGAACGCGGGGGCGTCGCTCGACGCCGGGGCCAACGCGGGCGTATCCGTCAGCCCCGATGCCGTGAGCCCGAGCGCGGGGATCACGATCGGCCCCAGCGTCTCGGCCGGAATCGGCGTGAACCTGTCGCTCGGCCCCGGCAAGATCACCGAGGTGAAGGTCGGCGAGAAGGCCCTCACACCCGGCGACACCGCATATCTGGTCAGCCGGGATTTCCATGTGATGGTGCAGGGCTGCGGCGGCCCGCTGACCGTCCGGGCGTACAGCATCATCGAGGTGTCCTCGCCGGCGGTCGACGGCAACGGCGCCGTCTTCGGCGATCCGATCGTGCTCTGATCCCCGGTGACAGATCAGGGTGATTCCTGATGCGATCCGGCCCCGCCGCTCGCCACCATGGAGACATGACCAGAGCGAGCGGCTGGGCCGGCGGGACCGGCCGGACGGGTTTCAGCGAACAACTGCACCAGCTGTGGCAGACACGCCCCAGGCGCCTGCCGCGGCAGGGTCCGATCGCCGGCGTGGCCGCCGGGTTCGGGCATCGCTACGGCGTCGATCCGGTGCTGGTGCGGGTCGTCTTCGTGGTCTCGACGATCTTCGGCGGCGCCGGCGTCGTGCTGTACCTGGCGGCCTGGCTGCTGCTGCCCGCGGCCGGTGACCAGGTCTCGGCGGCCGAGGGCCTGATCGGCCGGGGGCACAGCTCGCAGACGCCGACCAAGACGGTGGTGCTACTCGTGGCGCTGGCGATCGCCGTCACCACGATGGGCCCGGTCGGCGTGGGCCTCGCCGGATCCGGGCTGATCAGCTTCGTCCTGATGCTGGCCGGCTGGTGGCTGCTGTTCCTGCGGCAGCCGCAGCCGCCCGCCGACGGCTACGGTCCGCTGCCGGGCGAGGGCGATATCGCCGCTACCGGATATCCGGGCGCCGTGTTCCCGGGCGGGTCGCCGTGGGGGCCCACCTACGGGCCGTACACCCGGCTGCCGGATCACTATGAGCCGGAGCAGGCGAAAGCCACTGGGGCGCAGGGTGTTTCGACTGGGGTGCCGGATAACACGGCGACGGACGTGCTGCGGCGGCCGGAGGCGGACACCGCCGTGCTGCGCACGGACAATGTCACCGAGCCGCTGACCTCGCCTCTCGCTACCGGGGAGTTCACGGAGGGGGCCTCGCGGGACTCTGCCGGGGAAGCGACAGGTCAGACCTCACAGGACTCCACGGGCGAACCGGGTCGGGACTCCACCACGGAGACCGAGGTGATGCCGGGAAAAGCGTCGACGACCGCTCATGACACAGCACGAACCAGTGCTACTCCACCGCCGTTCCGGACGGCGCCGGGGCCGGCACGCCCCGGACTCACCCCGCCGGGGTGGGATCCGCTGGGCGTGGCGCCGATGGCGTGGGATCTGCCCGAGCCGGGCCCGGGACAGCCGGTCGTCGTGCCGCCGCCCCCGCCGCAGCGGCGTCCTCGCTCCCGGCTCACGCCGATGGTGATCGGCCTGGCCATCCTCGCCGCGGCCGCCGCGGGCGCCCTGGCCGCGTCCGGACTGGACTGGATGACGCCCGGCCGCATCGGCGCGGTGGCGCTGGCGGTGGTCGGCCTCGGGCTGATCTTCGGCGCCTTCCTGCGCCGCGGATACGGGCTGATGGTGGTGCTCGCACCGCTGGCCGGTTTCGTGATCCTGGCGTCGATGGTCGGGCCGGTCGAATTCGACCGCGGCGCGATGGGAGACCACGTCTGGACACCGGCCACGGTCACCGCCCTGGATCCGGAGTACCGGATCAACATGGGCTCCGGCACCCTCGACCTGCGCTCGCTCGCCCTCACCGAGAACCGGACGGTCGACGTCTCGGTCCGGATGGGCGACTTCCGGGCGCTGGTGCCGGACACCATGCGGGTGCAGGCCAACTGCACGTCCAGACTGGGCGATATCCAGTGCCCGCAGGGGATCACCGGTCCGGCCGACGGCCCGGTGCTCACCCTCAATGTCGATGTTCAGGCCGGAGACGCGGAGGTGAAACGTGGCTGACAACTCGAAAACCCGACGGGGACCGTCGTTCTCGCTGCTACTGGCGGGAGTGCTGGCGCTGCTGGTCAGCGTGTGGGCGTTCATCGGGCCGTCCTCGTGGCCCACGCACAGCATCATCCCGATCGGCTGGATCGTGGTGGCCGCCGCCATCGTGGTCGGCATCGGCCTGGTGGTCTCGCCGCGCCGGAAGAACTGAATACAGCGCATACGACAGGGGCTCGGATCCGTTCGGATCCGAGCCCCTGCGCCGACCGTCAGCGCATCTTGGTGAAACTGCCGTAGTGATCGCCGGTGTACCAGGCGGATCCGTCACTGCCGGTGACGATCCGCTCGGCGTCCCGGTTCTGCCCGGGTTTCTTGGGATTCACATCCCATTCCCGATACGAGATCCGGTTGCCGCTGCCGTCCGTGGCGGGCAGCTGACCCTCGCGGTTGCTCCAGTCGCCGCCGCCCTTCGTCCCGGGAGCGTCGGCCGCGTCCGGCCACTGCCCGGCGTCGATCAGCTGCAACGTCTTCCACGCCCGGTCCGGTACGGAGTCCGCGGCCAGCCGCACCTCCGCCGGGCCGGCCACGGCCGACGCCGCCGCCGTGTCCTGCCCGTGCACCGCCTCGCCACCCGGTGCGAGCAGAACGCCCACCGCCGCGAGCAATGCCAGCCCGAATACCGCGAGCGCCGCAAAAGGCCTGGCCCACAGGCTTTTCGGCCGGTTGGATTCCTGTGTCATCGGCTACCCTCCCAACAATTGCCGGGTCCGAGCGACCCGGCACCTCACCCGAGCACCGGGCATCACCCTGACACAGGAGCCTGAACCACCGCGACACGACACCTTGCTACCGGATGAAATCTCCTGCCGGACAGGGCAGCAGCGGCCCCGGCTCACTCCCACTCGATGGTGCCCGGCGGCTTGCTGGTCACATCGAGAACCACGCGGTTGATCTCGGCGACCTCGTTGGTGATGCGGGTCGAGATGCGTTCGAGCACCTCGTAGGGCAGGCGGGTCCAGTCGGCGGTCATGGCGTCCTCGCTGGAGACCGGGCGCAGCACGATGGGGTGCCCGTAGGTGCGGCCGTCACCCTGCACGCCCACGCTGCGCACATCGGCGAGCAGGACCACCGGGCACTGCCAGATCTGCTTGTCCAGCCCGGCCGCGGTCAACTCCTCGCGGGCGATGGCGTCGGCCTGGCGCAGTGTGTCGAGGCGGTCGTGGGTCACCTCGCCGACGATGCGGATGGCCAGGCCCGGCCCCGGGAAGGGCTGGCGCGCGACGATCTCCTCGGGCAGCCCGAGCTCACGGCCGACGGCGCGAACCTCGTCCTTGAACAGCAGCCGCAGCGGTTCGACCAGTTCGAACTCCAGGTCCTCGGGCAGGCCGCCGACATTGTGGTGGCTCTTGATATTGGCCGTGCCGGTGCCGCCGCCGGATTCCACCACGTCCGGGTACAGGGTGCCCTGGACCAGGTACTCGACCGCGGGGGCGTCCGCCGCGGAATCGCCAGACGCCGAGGTCTCCTCGACGATCCGGGCGACCGAATCCTCGAACGACCGGATGAACTCGCGCCCGATGATCTTGCGCTTCTCCTCCGGATCGGTGACGCCCTTCAACTCGCCCAGGAATTTGTCCACCGCGTCGACGGTCATCAGCTTCGCCCCCGTGGCGGCGACGAAATCGCGCTGTACCTGTTCGCGCTCGCCGGCGCGCAACAGGCCGTGGTCGACGAACACACAGGTCAGACGGTCACCGATGGCTCGTTGCACGAGCGCGCCCGCGACCGCGGAGTCCACCCCGCCGGAGAGGGCGCAGATGGCGTGGCCGTCGCCGATCTGCTCGCGTACCTGATTCACCAGCAGTTCGGCGATATTGGCGGAGGTCCAGGAGCCCGGGATACCGGCCACCTCGTGCAGGAACCGGCTCAGCACCTGCTGGCCGTGCGGGGAGTGCAGCACCTCGGGGTGGTACTGGACGCCGGCCAGCCGCCGGGCGCGATCCTCGAACGCGGCCACGGGGGCGCCCGCGGTGGTGCCGGTGACCTCGAAGCCCGCCGGGGCATCGGTGACCGCGTCGCCGTGGCTCATCCACACAGGTTGGAGGGTGGGCAGGCCGCCGTGCAGCACGCCGCCGTCGATATTGAGTTCGGTGCGGCCG
>NZ_BAGL01000018.1 GCF_000308875.1 Nocardia transvalensis NBRC 15921 | reverse complement strand
CGCCGAACCGGGATAGGGGCTACCGAACAGTAGGCGGTAATTCTTGCCGTAGTCCACGGGCCCTCGGGTTATCCTCGCGAACCCTTGTCGCCGGACCGGGCGTCAACCGCGAGGGCGCACTACACGACCTCGGGCGACGGCATCGCGGAGCGGGGCGCCGCGACCTCGCCGGGTTCAGCCCCCTTGACGATCGGCGTGCGCACGGCATTGCTCCATTCGGTCCACGAACCGTCGTAATTGCGCACGTTCTCGCGGCCCAGCAGATAGGTCAGGACGAACCAGGTGTGGGCGGAATGCTCGCCGATCCGGCAGTACACGATCGTCTCGGCGGCGCCGGCGGAATCGGCGTAGACCCGGTCCAGGTCGGCGCGCGTCCGGAAGCGCCCGTCGCCGGCGACTGCCGTGGTCCAGGGGATGCTCACCGCCGTGGGAATGTGCCCGGCGCGCAGGGCCTGCTCCTCCGGCCGGTCGGTGATGCGGTCGCACTCGCCGCTGTACTCCGCCGCCGCGCGCACGTCGATCAGCGGCCGCCCCAGCCCCGATCGCACGTCGTCCAGGAACGCCCGCGTCCGCCGGTCGTCCCGCTCGGCCTCCGGATATTCGCCCAGCCCGACATCGGGGACCTCGAAGGTGGTGTCGCGCTCCTCGGAAATCCACGCCTCCCGGCCGCCGTCGAGCAGGCGCACGTCCGGATGCCCGAACAGGTCGAACACCCACAGTGTCGCCGCAGCTGTCCCGTTGGACTTGTCGCCGTAGACCACCACCGTGTCCGCGCGCTCGATACCCTTCGCTCGCATCAATTCGGCGAAACGGGCACCGTCTATGACGTCTCGCGTCCTCGGGTCGGTAAGCTCAGCCCGCCAGTCGATCTTGATGGCACCGGGTACGTGCCCGATGTCGTAGAGCAGAACGTCCTCGTTGGACTCCACTATCTTGAGCCCCGGCGCGCCGATGTTTGCCGACAGCCATTCTGTGGTTACTAGTCGGTGAGAGTGTGCGTGGGAACCGAGGGATGGATGTGGGTCCGGGGCGACGGGCACTGTGTTTGGTCCTTCACGCGTGGTAGACGGGTGGTCGGCAGTTCCACACCGATCGTAGGTGCGAAGCGTTACAGCAGGCGGTTTCACATCACGATCGGATGAAGCGCGATTAAGTCGCAGCCTCATCCGATAAAGTCTCCCGGGAGGAGGGGTGAGCTATGTCTGATTCTTGGCCACGACGGCGCCTGCTCGCGATCCTACGTGGCGCCAGCGAGCCTCTCGATGCCCAAGAACTCGCGAGAGTCACCGGGCAGCACGTCACCACCGTCCGGTTCCATCTGGACGTGCTGACGCGCGAGTCGCTGGTACGGCAGTTCCAGCAGCCGCCACGCGGGCGCGGCCGTCCGCGCATCGGCTACACCGCCGTGCAGCGATCTGTCGGCTATCAGGACCTGGCACAGGTGCTGGCCGACCAGCTCGGCAGCGATCCGCGCCGGCGCTCGGACGCGGCCGTGGCCGCGGGCCGGGCGTGGGGCGCCAAGCTGGAGACCGGCGACGAGCCGATCGCCTCGCTCGCCGACGCCAGGGACGTCACCGTCACGACGATGTCGGAACTCGGCTTCGCGCCCGAGCGGGATCCGTCCTCGGAGACCGACGAGCAGGTGCTGATCCGGCTGACGGCCTGCCCGCTGCGCGATCTGGCCCGCACGCACTCGGAGGTGGTGTGCGGCGTCCATCTCGGGCTGATGCGCGAGGTGATCGACCGCAACGGCGGCCGTGACACGGTCAACGTGCGGCTGCATCCGTTCGTGGAGCCGGAGATGTGTGTCGCGCGGCTGGAGGCGCTGGCCAGTTCGCTGGTGCCGGACCCGGCCGATCTGCCGGATATGGCGGAGACGGTCGAACCGCGGCTGGCGGCCCCGTCGGGCAGCCGGGTCGGCCCGCAGTTACGAACGGACCCACAGCTGCGCAATGCCGAGGCCCACACCGGCAAGCAGTCGACGCAGCAGCGGTAGCCCGATACCGATCACGCTCGACGGATCGCCTTCGAGGCGGTCGACGAACCAGCCGCCGCGCCCGTCGAGGGTGAAGGCCCCCGCGACCTGCAGCGGCTCGCCGGTGGCGATGTAGGCGTCGAGTTCCTCGGGTTCGGGCTTGGCGAAATGCACGGTGGTGCCGCTGCAGTCGGCCGCCTCGGCCACCACCTCGGCGTCGCGCAACCGCAGCACGCAGTGACCCGTGAGGAGATCGGCGCTGCGCCCGGCCATGACCGCCCAGCGCTCGCGCGCGACCTCGGAGGTCCGGGGCTTGCCCTGCAACTCGCCGTCCACCAGCAGCATCGAATCGCAGCCGACGACAACGCAATCCACGACGGCCGCGGCGCCCTCGGCGATCAATGCCGCGGCCACCGTGTGGGCCTTGGCGCGCGCGAGGGCGGTCACCACGTGGTCGGGGGCGGTTCCGGTCGGCAGCGCCGCGACCACCGCGTCCTCGTCCACATCCGAGACGCGGACGAGGGGCGTGAGACCCGCGGACCGCAGGACCTGCAGCCGGGCGGGCGAGGCGGAGCCGAGAACGAACTCCGTCACGTCAGTCGCGCAGGTGCGACAGATAGGGGAAGGCGTACGGGGAGCAGGGCGAGGTGCCGCGATGCATCAGCGTCGGACGCCCCCACTGATCGGCCGGGCCGGCGGGGGCGGGGGCGGCCGCGGAGTTCGCGGCGGCGGCCAGCACGCACACCAGGGCGGCGATCTCGTCGTCGGTCGGCGAGCCCTTCAGGATCCGGATGACCGGTCCCGTGCTCGATTCGGTATCGGTGTCGGTACGGGAATCCACCGGCTCGATCGCGACCAGGTCGTCGACCGACAGATCCAGCTCGGCGGCGCGCAATACCTCTTCATCAGCTACAGCCGTCACGGCGCCAGCTCCTCCTGTCCAGTTGCCGGACCCCGCGGGTCCGGCGTCCGCGGGGACCGGTCCCCGGACCCGCGGACGGTACTCGTTCAGGCCCTCGCGTGTGAGGACCATTCCCTACCATCTTTGCTCGGATGAGGCAGTTATGCGCGGCATGCTGTTCTTTCTCACAATCAAGTGTGCGCCCCACACCGCGCATATCGTCGGATCACAGCGGAATGTTGCCGTGCTTCTTCGGCGGCAGCGTGACCATCTTGCGCTCCAGCAGCCGCAGCGCCGAGACGATCTGACCGCGGGTGTGCGACGGCGGGATGACCGCGTCGACATAGCCACGCTCGGCGGCCACGTACGGGTTCACGAGGGTGTCCTCGTACTCGTTCTGCAGCTCGAGCCGCAGCGCATCGACGTCGGCGCCCTCGGCGGCGGCCTGCGCCAGCTTCTTGCGGTAGACGAACCCGACCGCGCCCGACGCGCCCATGACCGCGATCTGCGCGGTCGGCCACGCCAGGTTCACATCGGCGCCCATGTGCTTGGAACCCATGACGTCGTAGGCGCCGCCGTAGGCCTTGCGGGTGATGACCGTGATCTTCCCCACAGTGGCCTCGCCGTAGGCGTACAGCAGCTTGGCGCCACGGCGGATGATGCCGTTGAACTCCTGGTCGGTACCCGGCAGGAAGCCCGGCACGTCGACCAGCGTGATGATCGGGATGTTGAACGCGTCGCAGGTGCGCACGAACCGCGCGGCCTTCTCCGAGGCGTCGATGTCCAGGCAGCCGGCGAACTGGGTGGGCTGGTTGGCCACGAAACCCACGCTGCGGCCGTCGATGCGGGCGAAGCCGACGATGATGTTCATCGCGCGCTCGGCCTGCACCTCGAAGAACTCGTCGTCGTCGACCAGCCGCCGGATGACCTCGTGCATGTCGTAGGGCTGGTTCGGCGAATCCGGGATGAGGGTGTCGAGCTCGATGTCCTCCTCGGTCAGCGACTCCTCGATCGCCCCGTCGACCGGATCGCTGGCCGGGAAGCGCGGGGCCTCGGCGCGGTTGTTGCTCGGCAGGTAGCTCAGCAGGTCCTTGACCCAGTCCAGGGCGTCCTGCTCGCCGGAGGCCACGTAGTGCGCGGTACCGGCCTTCACCATGTGGGTGTGGGCGCCGCCCAGCTCCTCCATGGTCACCTCTTCGCCGGTGACGGTCTTGATGACGTCCGGCCCGGTGATGAACATCTGGCTGGTCTGGTCGACCATGACGACGAAGTCGGTCAGCGCCGGGGAGTACACGTGCCCGCCCGCGGCCGCGCCCATGATCAGCGAGATCTGCGGGATCACGCCGGAGGCCTGGATGTTGCGGTGGAAGATCTCGCCGTACAGGCCGAGCGAGACCACGCCCTCCTGGATGCGGGCGCCGGCGCCGTCGTTGATGCCGATCAGCGGGCGGCCGGTCTTGAGGGACAGGTCCATGACCTTGACGATCTTCTCGCCGTAGACCTCGCCGAGGCTGCCGCCGAAGACGGTGGAGTCCTGGCTGAAGATGCACACGTCGCGGCCGTCGATGGTGCCGTAGCCGGTCACCACGCCGTCGCCGAGCGGGCGGTTGTTCTCCATACCGAAATTCACGCTGCGGTGCCGCGCCAGCGCGTCCATCTCGACGAACGAGCCCTCGTCCAGCAGTGCCAGGATGCGCTCGCGCGCGGTCAGCTTGCCCTTCGCGTGGACCTTGTCGACCGCGGCCTCACCCATCGGGTGCTTCGCCTCTTCCAGCCGATTGCGCAGATCAGCCAGCTTCCCAGCGGTGGTGTGGATATCGGGGGCCCCCGCCGAACCCGGCGTAGGCTGCTGCTGGACACTCGTCATGCCCCGGAGTGTAACGAGTGCCAAGCCGACTGGAAATGTTGGTAGGGGCTACCGCCCGGTACGCCTATTGGCTATATGCCAGTAGAAAACCCCAGGTGAGACGTGGTGCGGGGCAGCCGAAAACACGCCTCGAAATTTCTCAGCGCATGACTCCCGTATGCCCGGTCGAGTAGCGGCCCGGTTGCGGCCAGACGGTCAGGCCGTGCGGCCCGTGCCCGACGGGTATGCGCGCCAGCAGTTTCCATTCGGCGACATCGATGGCGTAGACCTCGTCGCTGTACCGCCCGGCCACCCAGAACACCCGCCCGTCGACGGACAGATTGCCCATGTCGGGGCTGCCGCCGCCGGGGATCTCCCACTTCCGCACCAGCCGTCGCGCCGCGAAATCCCAGACCGACAGGCTGCCCTCGCCGCGGTTGGTGACGATCAGCTGCCGCGAGTCGCGGGTGACGTACAGGCCGTGCGCGCCCCTTCCGGTGGGGATGTGGCCGGTGACCTCGAAGGATTTCGCGTCGAGGGTGTACATGCCGTCGGCCGTCATGTCGGCGACGAAGAAGGTCGAGCCGTCGGGCGACAGTTTCACGTCCTGCGGCATACCGTGCGCGCCGCCCGGCAGGTCCACCATCTTCACCAGACGCGCCGCGCCGATGTCGAGTACCGCCATGCGCCCGGAGAATTCGCAGCTGGCCAGGGCGTGGCGTCCGTCGGCAGTGAAATCCATGTGATCGACGCCGGCGCAGTCGGGCACCGGGATGGCGCCGGTCCGCTGCCAGGTGTGCGGATCGTAGAAGTCCACAGACTTGTCCGCCTCGGCGACGACGAGCGCGTTGCGGCCGTCGGGGGTGAAGTACATGTTGTACGGATCGCGCACGGGCAGCGGAGCGCCGGGCTGTCCCGTGCGCGGATCGATCGGCAGCAGGCTCCCGCTACCGATGGGCAGGTCATTGGTGGCGTACAGCGTCTGCATGTCGTAGGACGGCACCACGTGCTGCGGCTCCGCGCCCTGCGAGGAATAGGTGTCGACGACCTCGAACGTCGCCGGATCGATGACCGTGACCGTATTCGACTTGCTGTTCGGCACATAGACGCGCGGCAAATGATCGGCGACCGCTGGGCTGAGTTCCCGCGCTCCCGCGTAGACATCGGTCGCCGAGACCGGCGGCGGCATGCCCGGCAGCAGATTCATCGCCGCCTGCGACGGATCTCCGCTACTGGTGGCAACCGCGGGCGAATGCCCCGCGGTCTGTTCTTTCTCCGCGTCCGTTCCGGATGAGCAACCGGCCAGTACGATAATCGTGACGAGGATTCCGAGGCGTGCGCGCCGGGCGATCACGCGCCGCACCCCGGGCGGACATCAGGGCGGCAAGACGGCATGCGGCGAATGATAGAGCGCCGCACCGGCTTTGGCAGCAAATTATCAGCGATGTCGCGCATGCGCCGTGTCACACGGGCGCGTCACGCGGCGCGTCAGCTCAGCACGCGGTCCAGCGCCTCCACGGCCTCTTCCAGCTCGTCCGCGGTGACCGTGAGCGGCGGGCGGAACCGGATACCGCGTTCGCCGGTGCCGACGATCAGCACCCGCTCCCGCTCGTACGCGTCGGCGACGATCGTGTCGCGCAGCGCGGCCGATTCCACGGTGACCGCGCACAGCAGGCCGCGCCCGCGCGGATCGGTGATCGCCGGATGCCGGGCCGCCAGCGCGGTCAGCCGATCCAGCAGATGCGCGCCGAGCCGGCCGGCGCGGGCGACCAGGCCCTCGCTCTCGATCACCTCGAAGATCCGGCGGGCCCGCACCATATCCGTGAGATTTCCGCCCCAGGTGGAGTTCAGGCGGGAGCTGACGGCGAAGACGTTGTCGGGCACCTCGTCCACCCGGCCACCCGCCATGACCCCGCACACCTGGGTCTTCTTACCGAAGGCCACGACGTCCGGGGACAGGCCCAGCTGCTGGTAGGCCCACATGCTGCCGGTGGCGCCCACGCCGGTCTGCACCTCGTCGAGGACGAACAGCGCGTCGTTCTCGTGGCACAGCTCCCGCATCGCGCGCAGGAATTCCGGTCGCATGTGCCGGTCGCCGCCCTCGCCCTGGATCGGTTCGGCGATGAAGCAGGCGATGTCGTGCGGGTGCTCGGCGAAGGCCGCGCGGGCCTGGGACAGGGCGCGGGCCTCGGCCGCCTCGATATCGGCGCCCGCGCGCAGGTACGGCGTCTCGATGCGCGGCCAGTCGAACTTCGGGAAGCGGGCGACCTTCACCGGATCGGTATTGGTCAGCGACATGGTGTACCCGGTGCGGCCGTGGAAGGCGCCGGTGAGGTGGAGCACCCTGGCGCCCAGTTCGGCTGGGCGGCCGTGCATTTCGTTGTGCCGGCTCTTCCAGTCGAACGCCGCCTTGAGCGCGTTCTCGACCGCGAGGCCGCCGCCGTCGACGAAGAACAGGTGCGGCAGTGCGGGATCGCCGAGCACCCGCGCGAAAGTGTCGACGAAACGCGCCATCTCGACGGTGTAGATGTCGGAATTGCTCGGCTTGTTGATCGCCGCCGCGGCGAGTTCGGCGCGGAAGGATTCCTCGCCGGCCAGCGCCGGGTGGTTCATACCCAGCGCCGAGGAGGCGAAGAAGCCGAACATGTCGAGGTAGGACGTGCCGTCCCGGGCGTCGACCAGGCGACGGCCGCGCGAGGCGCGTAGATCCAGCACCAGGTCGAAACCGTCGGCCAGGATGTTCGCGGTCAGGATCTCGTGCACCCGGGAGGGGGTGACCGGCGTCGCGTCGGCAACCGTCTCGGGGCGCTCCAGTTCGAGGGTCACCTCTCCGAGGTTACGAAAATTTTTACGCTTTCGCTACGACTCTCCGTAAAGATTACGATCAGGCATCATCTGTCATAGAATGTCTGCAGGATGATGGTGCTTCGGGTCCGGACATTGGCCGTCGCGCGGATCTCCTGCAACAACTGCTCCAGATGCCGGGGCGAGGCCACCCGCACCAGCAGCATGTAGCTCTCCTCGCCGGCTACCGAGTGGCACTCCTCGATGCCGGGGATGTGCTGCAGCAGCGCGGGTGCGTCGTCCGGTTGCGACGGGTCGAGAGGAGTGATCGCCACGTATGCCGATAGCAGCTGACCGAGCGCTTCCGGATCGACCTTGGCGGTGTAGCCGCGGATCACCCCCCGCGCCTCGAGCCGCCGCACCCTCGACTGCACCGCCGAGACCGACAGATTCGCCTTTTCCGCGAGGTTGGAGAGAGTGGCGCGGCCGTCTGCCATCAGCTCCCGGATCAGAAGTCGATCGATGTCGTCCAAAGCAGGTCTCGCCGGTGCATCCGCCATCAGCGAAGGCTAACCCAGCACACCGACATCGTGGCGGGAACCGTTGCACGAGCAGGCGCGTCGGAGGACACGCGGCGCGCGCAATTCGGCCCGTGCGCACGGTCCTGCACGACGATGAACAGGCCCACCAATCCACCCTCGATTACGGAGTACTGCATGGCACCGGCACTCACCGCTCCCGACACCCGCGAATTGCGCTCCCGCGCCGACCATCTGCTGGGCGCGCTCGGCGCCGCCGTGCCCGAGCCCGGCCCGCTGGCGGTGCGCACGCCCATCACCGGCGGTGAACTGGCGACACTGCGGCCCAGTTCGGGCGCCGCGGTCGAGGACGCTATCGGCAAGGCGGCCAACGCCTTTCGCGCGTGGCGCACGGTGCCCGCGCCGCAGCGGGCCGCGGTCGTGCGCCGGCTGGGACAGTTGCTCACCGAGCACATCGCCGAACTCGGCGAACTGGTCACGCTGGAGGCCGGGAAGATCGGCGCCGAGGCGCGCGGCGAGGTGCAGGAGATGATCGACATCTGCGAATTCGCGGTGGGATTGTCGCGCCAGCTCTACGGGCGCACGATGCCGTCCGAACGCCCCGGGCACCGGCTGATGGAGACCTGGCATCCGCTCGGGGTCGTAGGGGTGCTGTCGGCATTCAACTTCCCGGTCGCGGTGTGGTCGTGGAATACCGCGATCGCGCTGGTCTGCGGGGACACGGTGGTCTGGAAGCCTTCCGAGACAACGCCGTTGACGGCGCTGGCCTGCCATACGCTGCTGCGCCGGGCCGCGGCGGACGTGGGCGCCGATCCGGAGATCCACCAGCTGGTCCAGGGCGCCGCTGAGGTGGGCGAGCGGCTGGTCGACGACGAGCGGGTCGCGCTGGTGAGCGCGACCGGCTCGGTGCGGATGGGGCGCACGGTCGCGCCACGGGTGGCGGCCCGGTTCGGGCGCTGCCTGCTGGAGCTGGGCGGGAACAACGCGGCGATCGTCACGCCGTCGGCCGATCTGGAGCTGGCCACGCGCGGTGTGGTGTTCGCCGCCGCGGGCACCGCCGGGCAGCGGTGCACCACGCTGCGCCGCGTCATCGCGCACGCCGATGTAGTCGGGCCGCTGGTGAACAGTATCGAAAAGGCGTATCAGCAACTGCGCGTGGGGAACCCGCTCGACGACGACGTACTGGTCGGCCCCCTGATCAACGGCCGCGCCTACACGGCGATGCAGGACGCGATCGCCCGTGCCGTGGCCGACGGCGGCGAATTGGTCTGCGGCGCGGAGCGAGTCATGCTCGCGGGCGAGGACTCCTACTACGTGCGCCCCGCGATCGTGCGCATGCCCGCGCAGACCGAGGTGGTCCGGGAGGAGACCTTCGCCCCCATTCTCTACGTCCTCACCTACCACGACCTGGATGCCGCGATCGCGCTGCACAACGAAGTGCCGCAGGGCCTTTCGTCGGCCATCTTCACCGGCGACCAGCGCGAGGCCGAACGCTTCCTCGCCGCCGACGGCTCCGACTGCGGCATCGCCAACGTCAACATCGGCACCTCCGGCGCCGAGATCGGCGGCGCCTTCGGCGGCGAGAAACACACCGGCGGCGGCCGCGAATCCGGCTCCGACTCCTGGAAGGCCTACATGCGCCGAGCCACCAACACCGTCAACTACTCGGCAGACCTCCCCCTGGCCCAAGGCATCCAGTTCGGCTGACGCCGAAATCCGCAGCGCTCCTCCATTTTCCGGCACGCTTTCGGCCGGAATCCACAAGGCGAGATTCCGGCCAAAAGCGTGCCGGAAACAGGGTGGTCAGGTGTGGGTGTCGGGCTCCGTGATCGCGCGGACCTGAGCCTCGTAGGCCGCCCGGGTCGTGGTATCGGCGGGGTGGAGGGCTCGGTCGCCGCCGAAGAGGCGGCGGACCAGGCGGACCGCGGGCTCGGGAGCGGCGGCGAGGGCGACGTCGACGGGGTTCAGGTAGCCGGGCACGGCGACCTCGGCGCGGCGGGTCCGGCAGGTGCGCAGGACGGCGGCGGCCACGTCCTCGGGGTCGACCGTGGGCAGGCCGTGGCCGAGGGCGAGGCCCGAGGACAGCCGGGTGCGGACGGCCGAGGGCAAAACGCAGCTGACGCTGACGCCGTACTCGGCGAACTCCAGCCGGGTCGCCGCCGACAATCCCACGGCGGCGAACTTGCTGGCGTTGTACACCGCCAGGCCCGGCAGTGGAATCTTCCCCGCCAGCGAGGCCACGTTCACCACATGCCCGCGACGGCGCTCGACCATACCCGGCACCACGGCTCGCATACCGTGGATGAGGCCCCACACGTTGACGTCGATCGTGGTGCGCCCCACCGCATCCGGCTCGTCGAGGAACGCGCCGGCGGGCATCACCCCGGCATTGTTGACCAGAACGTCGATACCGCCGACATCGGCGATCACCGTGTCCCATTGCTCGCGATCGCGCACATCCAATTCGACCGCGCGCCCGCCGAGTTCCGCCGCGACGGCCTGCGCCGCGGTGACGTCGACATCCGCGATCGTCACGTGGGATCCCTTGCCCGCGAACAGTTCCGCGGTGGCCTGGCCGATACCGCGCCCGGCGCCGGTGACGAGGACCCGCGCACCGCGCAGATCGATGGCGGGATAGCCGATGCCCCAGAGGCTCATACCGTTTCCTCTCATGCGAAGCTGCCCTGCTCGACCGCACGACGCGTGCGGTGCAGGCTGTGTTCGAAGGTGGCGCGCCGGCGGCGGCCGTCCATGAAATTCGGTCCCATGACCGCCAGATCGTCGGCGGTCGCGTCCACGCGCAAGACCCGGGTGCCGGCCGCCCGGACCGCGGCGATCTCGGCATCGAGCTTGGCGCTCATCCGGTTTCGCAGCTGACGCTCCAGGAAATGCCCCGGCCCGGTGGCGGAGATGCGACCGGTCGACGCCATCGGCGCCAGCACCACCAGCTCGTCCAGCGCATGCGGCACAAGAAGATCCACCGAAGCCGTCGACGCGGCGCCGCCGTCGATATAGCGGCGGCCACCGGCCACGACCGGCGGGAACCAGCCCGGCACGGCCCAGGAGGCGCGCAACGCGGTGCCGATCGGGACCACGGGCGCGCCCGGCGCGCCGAAGGGCACCCGCTCACCGGTCGCGTAATCCATCGCGACCAGCCACGTCGCCGGATGCGACACCCACGCCCGCCCCGGATTCAGCTCCGTCGCCAGCCGCTCCAGCCAGCCCGCGTCACCGCTGCCCACAGGCAGCAGCCCGCTCCCGGCGGTCAGCAGTCCCTGTTCGGATCGCTTGCCGTGCAGGGCCATTCGCAACGCACCCGGCGCAGGCCGCGGCAGCGGCGGAAACCGACCCGGCGCGTCGCGCAGGTGCCGCAGCAGCACCGGATTCGTCACGTTGCCGACCTGCATGGCGGTCAGCTCGTCGACGCCGACCCCGCTGCCGAGCATGGTCACCAGCTCCGCACCGGCCGAGGTGCCGACCAGCACATCAGCCTCCCGCGGATCCCACTCCAGCACCTCGCGCACCGCGGCCAGCGCCGCGATGGTCCATGCCGCGCCGAGCGTGCCACCGCACCCGATCGCCAGGCCACGTCGCTGTGGCCGATTGCCGTTACCCATAGTTGCAAACATATCAGAATCTAAATACCGGCGGTATTCGGAATCCGGCGGTACCTAGAATGCTGGGCATGGCACGACTGACCCGGTCCGAGAGTCAGGCCCGCACCCGTGCGGACCTGCTGGCCACCGCGCGCGAGCTGTTCCTCACCGAGGGCTACGCGCGCACCAGCCTGGAGCGGGTGGCCGAGGCCGCCGGCTACTCCAAGGGCGCGGTCTACTCGAATTTCCGCACCAAGTCCCAGCTGTGCCTGGAGGTGCTCGCCGATATCCACGAGACGAAGTTCACCGAGGTCGGCGAGTTGCTGGAGGTGGGCGGCGACTTGGAAGACCGGCTGGCCCGCTTCCAGGGCTGGGCCGAGCGCACCCTCGGCGACGTCGGCTGGACCATGCTCGAATTCGAATTCGCGATCGTCGCGCGCGAGGATCCGGAGCTGCAGGCGGCGCTGGTGTCGAGCCTGGCCCTGGTCCGCGGCACCGTGGCCGCCCTGCTGCAGAATCTCGCCGCGGCGACCGGGCTGCGGTTGCCGATGCCCGCCGAGGACGCGGCCACGACCGTGCTGAGCATGGGCCTGGGGCTTGGCATCCAGCGGGCGATCGATCCGTCACTGCCGGCCGGGCTGATCACCGACGCGGTCCGGGCCCTGGTGCGCGCGGGCCGGGCGGAGCCCTGAGATCACGTCCGGAAGTGCAACGTCCACTCGTCGCGGTAGTTCATGCGGGTGACGCTGATCGGCGGAATATCGATGCGCCAGAACGATTTCGCGGGTGCGTCGAGGGCGACGAGCAGGGCCGCGCGGATCACCGCCGGATGGGTGATGGCGATGGTCGGTGTGCCCTGGGTCGCGATATCGGTGAGCCACTCGCGGGTCCGTTCGATGACGTCGATGACCGCCTCGCCGCCGTGCCCGCGGAACTTCGGATCGGTCAGCCAGGCGTACAGCTCGTCCTGCGGCACCGACATCAGCTCGCCGCCGCGCCAGGCCCCCGCGTCCAGGTCGCGCAGCCGCTCGTCCTCGTCGCCGAGCAGGCCCAGTAGCGCGGCGGTCTCGACGGCGCGGCGCTCGGGAGCGGTGAGCACCCGCGCGGCGTGCAGGCGGCCCGCCGTGGAGACGGCCCGCCGGCCGGCCTCGGTCAGCGGTTCGTCCACCGGAAATCGTGCCTTGCGCATCGCCTCGGTCATGCCGTGGCTGACGAGGTCGACCCGGAGCACCTTCTGCACGGTTGGAAGCGTACGACCCAGCGCTCGGCCCCGTGCCGTGATTGCGGAGCCTTAACCACCGGTCTCCGGCGGCGCTCGCTTGTCGGTGCCCGGGTGCACACTGGGGCCATGGACCAGTTCTCCCGCCCCACTCAGGAGTGGTTCGACGGCGCCTTCCCGGCGCCGACGGCCGCGCAGCTGGGCGCGTGGAAGGCCATCTCGGCCGGGGAACACACGCTGGTCGTCGCGCCGACGGGGTCCGGTAAGACGCTGTCGGCCTTCCTGTGGGCCATCGACCGGCTGGCCGCGCGCGAACCGTCGGACGCCCCGCGCAAGACGTCGGTGCTCTACATCTCACCGCTCAAGGCGCTGGCGGTCGACGTCGAACGCAACCTGCGTGCCCCCCTTGTCGGCGTGACGCAGACGGCCAAGCGGCTCGGGCTGCCGGCGCCGGAGATCAGCGTCGGCGTGCGCTCCGGCGACACCACGGCCGCGGCCCGCCGCTCCATGCAGCGCACCCCGCCCGACATCCTGATCACCACGCCGGAGTCGCTGTTCCTCATGCTGACCTCCGCCGCGCGCGAGTCGCTGGCCGAGGTCCACACCGTGATCGTGGACGAGGTGCACGCCATCGCGGGCTCCAAACGCGGTGCGCACCTGGCGCTTTCGCTGGCCCGGCTGGACCTGATGACCGAGCGCCCCGCCCAGCGGATCGGTCTGTCGGCGACGGTGCGGCCGCCGGAGGAGGTCGGCCGGTTCCTGGTGGGCACGGCCCCGATCACCATCGTGTCACCCCCGGCACCGAAGACATTCGACCTGTCGGTCCGCGTACCCGTCGCCGATATGACCGAACCGGACGAGGCGGGCGACTCCGACCAGCCCGGTTCGATCTGGCCACACGTCGATTCGGCGATCGTGGACCTGGTGCTGGAGCACCGCTCCTCCATCGTCTTCGCGAATTCGCGGCGGCTGTCCGAACGGCTGACGGCCCGGCTGAACGAGGCGTACGCCGAACGGGTCGGCGAAACCGTCGAGACCGACCACGACGTGCCCTCGCAGCTGGGCACGCCGAGCGCGGTGAGCCACGGTGGTTCGGCGCTGCTGGCCCGCGCCCACCACGGGTCGGTGAGCAAGGAACAGCGCGCGCTGATCGAGGACGACCTCAAGAGCGGCCGGCTGCGCTGCGTGGTCGCGACCAGCAGCCTGGAACTCGGCATCGATATGGGCGCGGTCGATCTCGTGGTGCAGGTCGAGGCGCCGCCGTCGGTGGCGAGCGGGTTGCAGCGGGTCGGCCGGGCCGGGCATCAGGTCGGCGAGATCTCCCGCGGCGTGATCTTCCCGAAGCACCGCACCGACGTCATCCATTGCGCGGTGGCGTCGATGCGCATGACGGCCGGCCAGATCGAGGAGTTGCGCATTCCCACCCACCCGCTGGACATCCTCGCCCAGCAGACGGTGGCGGCCTGCGCGCTGGAGCCGATCGACGCCGACACCTGGTTCGACACCGTCCGTGGCACGGGCAGTTACGCGACGCTGCCGCGATCGGCCTACGAGTCGGTCCTCGACCTGCTGTCGGGCCGGTATCCCTCCGACGAATTCGCCGAACTGCGGCCCCGCGTGGTGTGGGACCGCGACGCCGGCACCCTCACCGGACGCCCCGGCGCGCAGCGCCTGGCGGTGACCTCCGGCGGCGCGATCCCCGACCGTGGCCTGTTCCCGGTGTTCATGGTCGGCGAAAAAGCCTCGCGCGTAGGCGAACTCGACGAGGAGATGGTCTACGAGTCGCGCGTCGGCGATGTCTTCGCCCTCGGCGCGACGAGCTGGCGCATCGAGGAGATCACCCACGACCGGGTCCTCGTGACCCCCGCGTTCGGCCTACCGGGACGGCTGCCGTTCTGGCACGGCGATTCCCTGGGCCGCCCGGCCGAATTGGGCGCGGCCCTCGGTGAATTCGTCCGTAAAGCGAGCCAGGCGGTGGAACGTGGGCAACAGAATTCCCCCGCAGAGAAATCCGGGGCGAAGGCCGCCACGCTGACCGACTTGGAACAGGTCACGCACGCCGCCGGGCTGGACGATTTCGCGACAGCCAATCTGGTCTCCCTGCTGTCCGAGCAGCGGCAGGCCACCGGGCATCTGCCCACCGACCGCACCCTGCTGGTGGAACGTTTCCGCGACGAGCTGGGCGACTGGCGGCTGATCCTGCATTCGCCGTACGGGCTTCCGGTGCATGCCCCTTGGGCGCTGGCCGTCGGGTCGCGGCTGCGGGAGCGGTTCGGCGTGGATGCCGCGCCGACGGCCTCCGACGACGGCATCGTCGTCCGGCTGCCCGATACCACCGACGACCCGCCCGGCGCGGAACTGTTCGTCTTCGAACCCGACGAGATCGACGAGATCGTCACCGAGCAGGTCGGCGGCTCGGCGCTGTTCGCGTCCCGGTTCCGGGAGTGCTCGGCGCGGGCGCTCCTGCTGCCCCGCCGCGATCCCGGCCGTCGCGCGCCGCTGTGGCAGCAGCGCCAGCGCGCGGCCCAGCTGCTGGACGTGGCACGCAAATTCCCGGATTTCCCGATGTTGCTGGAGACGGTGCGGGAATGCCTGCAGGACGTGTACGACCTCGGGTCGCTGCGAGAGCTGCTGGTGAATGTGGCCCGCCGCAAGCTGCGGCTGGTGGAGGTGGAGACCGCCACGCCGTCGCCGTTCGCCAACGCGCTGCTGTTCGACTACATCGGCCAGTTCATGTACGAGGGCGACAGCCCGCTCGCGGAACGCCGCGCGGCCGCGCTGTCGCTGGACTCGTCGCTCCTCGCCGAACTGCTCGGCCGCGTCGAATTGCGCGAGCTGCTGGACGCGGAGGTCCTCGAACAGACCGAGCGCGAGTTGCAGCGCCTCACCCCGGAACGGCAGGCGCGGGACGTGGAGGGGCTGGCCGACCTGCTGCGCCTGCTGGGCCCGCTCACCGCCGAGGAGGCCGCCGCCCGCTGCCTCGACGATCCGCGGCCGTGGTTCGAGGAGCTGTCGAAAGCCCGTCGCGCCCTGGAGGTTTCGTTCGCCGGGCAGCACTGGTGGGCAGCGGTGGAGGATGCGGCGCGGCTGCGCGACGCGCTCGGGGTTCCCCTGCCCATCGGCACACCCGCCGCCTTCATCGAACCCGTCGCCGATCCGCTGGGCGATCTGGTCGGCCGCTACGCCCGCACCCACGGCCCGTTCACGCTCGACGCGGTGGCTCGCCGTTTCGGCCTCGGCGCGGCCGTCGCCGCCACCGCCCTGCATCGCCTGGCGGGCGAGAAGCGGGTGGTGGAGGGCGAATTCACGCCCGGATCGTCCGGCGCCGAATGGTGCGACGCCCAGGTGCTGCGGCGCCTGCGGCGGCGGTCACTGGCCGCCGCGCGCAAGGAGGTGGAGCCGGTCGCGACAGCGGCATTCGCCCGCTTCCTCCCGTCCTGGCAGCACGTCGGCGGCGATCTGCGCGGTGTCGACGGCGTCGCCGCCGTGGTGGAACAGCTTGCGGGCGTACCGATCCCGGCCTCGGCCTGGGAATCACTGATCCTCCCCACCCGAGTCCGCGACTACTCCCCCGCCATGCTCGACGAGCTGATGGCCACCGGCGAGGTGATCTGGTCCGGCCACGGCTCCATCACCGCCAAGGACGGCTGGATCGCGCTGCACCCTGCCGACCAGGCAGGCCTGACCCTCCCCCCGCCTGACACCATCGATTTCACCGAAACCCAGCTCCAGCTACTGCTAGCGCTCGGCGCCACGGTCATCCCGGAATCACCTGCACACCAGACAGACTCAACGCAGGACCGAGCCAACACGCGACGAGCATCCTCCGGCACGCCCACCTCCGACCACCCCGAGAAAAGCACGCCACCGACAGCGCACCCAGCTGGGGAGCACACGTCACTGACAACAAACCTCTCCGGGGACCGCACGCCACCGACAGCGCACCCTCCCAATAACACTCGCACCGCTTCGAGCGCAGCCGACGAAGGCGCACAACCCACCGACACCCAAGCCCGCGTCCACGTCGTGCCCGGCACCGGCGGGGCCTACTTCTTCCGCCAGCTCTCCGATTCCACCGGCCTGCTCGATGACGCCGCGGTGACGGCGGCGCTGTGGGAGCTGGTCTGGGCCGGTTACGTCGCAGGAGATACCTTCGCGCCGGTGCGGGCCATGCTGTGGGGGACCACTCGCAGCACCACCGCGCATCGCACACCCAGGCGCACCCCGCGGGGGCGGGCGTACCTGCCGAGAGCGAGCATGCCGAGCCGGACCGGGCCTCCGGCGGTGGCCGGACGCTGGTCCTTGCTTCCGGAACGCGTGGCGGACAACACCGTTCGCGCCCACGCGACGGCGGACCTGCTCCTGGAGCGGTACGGGGTCCTCACCCGGGGCGCGGTCCAGGGCGAAGGGGTGCCGGGTGGTTTCGCGCTGATGTACCGCGTACTCACCGAATTCGAGGACCGGGGGCGCTGCCGCCGCGGCTATTTCGTCGATTCCCTGGGCGGCGCGCAGTTCTCGACGACCGACGTGGTGGACCGGTTGCGCTCGTTCGACACCGAGCGCACCGAGAAGACTCCGAGCGTCGCGCTCGCCCTGGCCGCCTGCGATCCGGCCAACCCGTACGGCGCGGCCCTCCCGTGGCCGAAGGGGCCCGAGGGCGGCGGGCACCGCCCGGGCCGGAAGGCCGGCGCCCTCGTGGTGCTCGTGGACGGCGAACTCGTCCTGTATCTGGAGCGCGGCGGTAAGACCCTGCTCACCTTCACCGAGCGTCCCGAGGTCCGCACCCTCGCCGCCGCGGCTCTCGCCGGGCTCGTGCACGACCGCCGGGTCGACTCCCTGGTGATCGATCGGGTGGACGGAGAGTCCGTGCACGGCAACACGTTCGCCGCCTTCCTCACCGAGGCGGGATTCGCGACGACCCCGCGCGGCTTCCGATTACGGAGCCGGCCATGACCGGCCACCCTCACATATCCGGCGCACGACGCGAAACCGGCTGGCCGCCAAGTAATTCTGTTACTCACCGGCGAGGCCGCCGTGCCGGAGGGTGACACCGTCTATCTCGCCGCCGCACGACTCCACCGAGCGATAGCTGGAAAGAAGCTGACGCGCAGCGATTTCCGAGTTCCGCGGTACGCGACGCTCGATCTCCGGGGCCAAGAGGTCGAAGAGGTCGGCAGTTACGGCAAACATCTGTTCATCCGGACGCCGACGGTCAGCATCCACACGCACCTCAAGATGGAGGGAACGTGGCGGGTGTACCGGCCCGGGCAGCGGTGGACCAAACCCGGTTTCACCGCCCGCCTGATCCTCGCCACCGACGACGCCGAGGCCGTGGGCTTCTCCCTGGGACTGGTCGAGGTGCTGCGCCGCGCCGACGAACACACCGCCGTCGACCACCTCGGCCCAGACCTGCTGGGCCCCAACTGGGATGCCGCCGAGGCGGTCCGCCGACTGTCCGGCCACCCGGATCAGCCGATCGGTCTAGCCCTGCTCGACCAGCGCAATCTCGCCGGAATCGGCAATATCTACCGCAGCGAGATCTGCTTCCTGCGCCGGGTCCATCCGGCCGCTCCGGTCGCCGCGATCGATGATCTGCCGGGGCTCGTCGACGAGGCGCACCGGGTCCTCACCAAGGCCGCCCACGAGCCGCCCTGGCGCGCCCTCGCCTACGGCCGGCAGCGACAGCCGTGCCGACGCTGCGGCACGGGGATGGTCGTCCATCTGCTCGGCGACGAGACCGCCACCCGCGCGGATCGCGGCATCTACTTCTGCCCGCGCTGCCAACCGGCACCCGGCGAGCGCTGACGGCCGGGCCGAACACGCGGGACGGACCGGCCGGTCCGGACGCTTTTAGCCACCCGATTGCTAACATTTCAACGAGTCGGACCGACAGTCCCAGCGACCGACCGATCGGAACCGACTATAGGAGCAGGCATGGCGGCCACCACGGCCCGGCGTAGCGGCATTGCGACCCAGGTTCTGATCGCCACGGTCGCGACGATGGCGACCGTCTTCTTCTCCTGCCTGCTGCTCCAGCATCACCATCCACACGGCAACGTCTCCCGGCCCACCGGACAGCAACCCCCGGGCGTCACCGCGCCGCGCTGAGACCTTCGCGCCGACCTCTGCCGAAACCCTTGACCGCACACCGCACCTCGCTTAACTTACATTTTGTTAGTTAGGTGAGGAGCCTGTCATGGGTGAGGATCCGCGTCGTTACGTGGTCGTCGGCGGCGGCCTGGCCGGACTCGCCGCCGCGGTCTGGCTGGCCGAGGCCGGGAAACAGGTCACCCTGCTGGAGCGCCGCGGGCGGCTCGGCGGGCGCACCCAGGCCATGCGGGCCGAGGCGGTGCAGGACGTTCCCGACAACGGCCAGCACGTGATCGCCAGCGGCTACGACCATCTGTTCCGCTACCTCGAGACCGTCGGCACCCGGCAGTTCGTCGCCTTCCCCAAGCGCGCGACCCTGCGCTGGCCGGACGGCCGCAAGGCGGTCATGGCCACCTCGGGCCCCACGGCGATCAAGGCCCTGTTCGGGGCGCACCCGTCCGCGAGCGTGCTCGATCGGCTCCGCGCGGCCCGCGCGACCGTCCGGCTGGGCCGCCAGTGCCTGCGCCAGCCCGCCGATCTGGCCGATATCACCACCGAAGAGTGGTTCCAGCGGGTCGGCATGCCCGCCACCGCCCGTGAGGCGCTGTGGGACTGGCTGGCCCTGGGCATCGCGGCCGAACCGGTGCAGCGGGAATCGGCGAAGGCCTTCGCCGACGTGATGGCGACGGGCCTGCGGCTGGGGATCAAACACCGCATCCCGGTCTCCATCGGCTATCCGACCGTGGACCTGGACACCCTCTACATCGACGGCGCGCTCGCCCTGTTCGAGCGGCGCGGCGTGGATGTGCGCTACCGCGCGGTGGCGCGCCGGATCCATATCGCCGACAACCGGGTCACCGGGGTGTCGCTGGCGGACGGCACGGTGGTGGACGCCGACGCGGTGGTGTGCGCGGTGCCCAATTCCGCCGTCGGCGGGCTGCTGGACGATCTGCCAGAGCATGCCGAAATCTACGCCGCCGCAGACAAATTGGGGTACACGCCCATCGTCAGCACCAACCTGTACCTGGATCGCGCGCTGGGCACCGAGGCGGAGTTCGAGGCCCTCATCGGCGGGACCGGCGTCATCGACGAGGTCTTCGACCGCCAGCGCATGCACGGCCGCGACACCGACCGCGCCTGGCTGTACTGCCTGACCACCAGCGGCGCCTACGAGCAGATCCACAAGAGCAACGAGGAGATCGTCGCCGAGCAGATGGCGCTGCTGCGGCGCTACTATCCGGCCGCGGCGGACGCGAATATCGTGACGGCCCAGGTGGTCAAGATGCCGAAGGCGACGTTCTCGCAGGTGCTGGGCACGCACGGACTGCGGCCGCCGCAGCGCACCTCGGTGCCCGGGCTCGTGCTCGCCGGCGACTGGACCGCCACCGACTGGTCGGCCACGATGGAGAGCGCGGTGCAGAGCGCCGCGCGGGCGGTGGATCTGCTGCTCGAGCTACCGTCGAGGGCGTGAGCCCGCAGCGTCCCGCCGTCAAGCGCCGGATGTCGGCCGCCGATCGGCGGGCGCAACTGCTGGACGTGACCCGCGATATCGTCGCCGCCGAGGGCTTCGCCGCCGTGAGTATCGATCGCGTGGCCCGCGCCGCGGATGTCACCCGGGCCGTGGTGTACCAGCAGTTCGCCGATCTGCCCGGCCTGATGGACGCACTGCTGGAGCGGGAGCGGACCATCGCCCTCGCCGGCGTCGGCAGTATCGATCGGCTCGCACCGGACGACGATGTGGACGCCGTCGGCCGCGGCATTCTCGCGTATCTCCATGCGGCGCCGGTGAGCTGGCGGATCATCCTCCGCCCGCCCGACGGCGCCCCGCCCGACCTGCGCGAGCAGATCGAACTGGGCCGCGCCTACGCCCGCCGGGTGGGCGCCCGGCACCTCTCCCGGTTCGCCGGGGCGACCGTCGACCCCGACGGGCCCACCGCGCGAATCCTGTTGGCGGCCTTGGAGGAACTGGCCCGGCTGCATCTGGAAGACCCGGCGGCGTACTCTGACGAGACCGTACTGCGTTACCTGCGGTCACTCGTCGCCTGGGCGGCGAATATCGAAGGTACACAAGGCGTCTGAACACCCCACGGCATTCCACGCGGAACGTGGCTGGGACGGTGAATATCAGGGCCGGACAAGGTAACCGAGCGCCACCCTCACCCTTCGGACGGCACCGGCTCCAGAATCTCCGGGCGCGGTTCCGGTGCGGCCGCCCGCAACGCATCGGCGGAGGCGTCGTCCGGCTGCGTCTGCGAGCGGATCTCCGCCTCGACCCGGGCGCGGTAGGTCTCGACCTCCCGGTCGATTTCCGCTGCGTCCCAACCCAGCACAGGTGCGACGAGTTCGGCGACCTCCCGGGCGCAATCCATCCCGCGATGGGAGTACTCGATGGAGACGCGAGTGCGGCGCGCCAGGATGTCGTCCAGGTGCAGCGCGCCCTCCTCGGCGGCCGCGTACACCGCCTCCACCCTCAGATAGGTTGGTGCTTCGGTAATCGGTTGCAGCAGTTCGGGTTTGCCCTCGGCCAGATCCAGCACCCGAGTGACCAGCGAACCGTAACGATTGAGCAGATGCTCGATCCGGTACGGGTGCACACCGTAGGTCTCGGCCAGATGCGGGGTCTGGTTCAGCAGCGCGAAGTAGCCGTCGGCGCCCACCAGCGGCACCTTGTCGGTGATCGTCGACGAGACGCGCTGCGGAATGTCCTGTGCCGCAGCGTCTACCGCGTCGTAGGCCATCACCCGGTAGGTCGTGTACTTGCCGCCCGCGATGGCCACCAGGCCAGGGGCGATGCGCGCCACCGCGTGCTCGCGCGACAGCTTCGAGGTCTCGTCGCTCTCCCCCGCCAGCAGCGGCCGCAGTCCCGCGTACACGCCCTGGATGTCGTCGTGGGTGAGCGGTGTGACCAGCACCTTGTTGACCTGGTCCAGCAGGTAGTCGATATCGGCCTTGGTCGCGGCCGGATGCGCCAGGTCCAGATTCCAGTCGGTGTCGGTGGTGCCGATGATCCAGTGATTGGTGCTCCACGGAATGACGAACAGCACCGAGGTGGCGGTGCGCAGAATCAGCGCAGCCTCGCTGACGATGCGGTCGCGCGGCACGACGATGTGCACGCCCTTGGAGGCGCGCACGTGGAAACGGCCGCGCAGGTGCGAGAGCGCCTGGATCTCGTCGGTCCACACCCCGGTGGCGTTGACGACCACGTGCCCCCGGACCTCGGTGGTGCGGCCGTCCTCGCTGTCGCGCACCTTCACGCCCACCACCCGGTCGGCCTCGCGGAGGAATCCGACCACCTGGGTGGAGGTCCGGATCACCGCGCCGTAGTGCGCGGCGGTGCGGGCGACCGTCATGGTGTGGCGGGCGTCGTCGACGACCGTGTCGAAGTAGGTGACGCCGCCGATCAGCGCGTCGCGGCGCACTCCGGGCGACAGCCGCATCGCACCCGAACGGGTCACATGATGTTGTCCCGGAACGGATTTCGCGCCGCCCATGGTGTCGTAGAGCACCAGGCCGGAGGCGACGTACGGCCGCTCCCACACCCGGTGGGTGAGCGGATACAGGAACCGCAACGGCTTGACCAGATGCGGCGCAAGGGTTTTCAGGCTCAGCTCACGTTCGTGCAGGGCCTCGCGGACCAGCCCGAAGTCCAGCTGCTCCAGATAGCGCAGGCCGCCGTGGAACATCTTCGACGACCGGCTCGATGTCCCCGACGCCAGGTCGCGGGCCTCCACCAGCGCCACTTCCAGCCCGCGGGTGGCCGCGTCCAGCGCGATACCCGCGCCGACCACGCCGCCGCCGATCACGACCATGTCGAAATGGTCTGTGCCGAGCCGGTCCCACGCCTCCGCCCGCTGCGCGGGCCCCAGCCCACCGGCCGGTTTCCCCTGCGATCGCGATTTCTCCGTCATAGCCCGACACCTCCAGAACGCCCGTGGTCGCGGGTTGCGGATCGACCCGCCGTTGGTGAAAGCTCTCGTCCGGCTGCTCGCGTCCAGGCTATGGGAACACCGGGACTTCCCGGCCGGTGCGGCGCTCGTGTCGCGCGTCCCAGCACCGCCTACCCACGAGTAACCGAAGCCCACGGTAACTCACGGGCGATCTTCTCGCGATGTGATCCCGGCGGCGAACTACCCGTCGAGGGCCGCCACCAGGCGATCGACCGCCTCCCGCAGTGTCGCAGCGTCCGAGGTGGTGAAGCACAGCCGCATCGAATGGCGGTAGTCCGCGGAGACGGCGAAGGCCGAACCGGGGACGTAGGCCGTGCCGTGCTCGACCGCGCGCGGCAGCAAGTCGGCGGTATCGGTGCCGTCGGTGAAATCGGCCCACACGAACATCCCGCCCGCGGCGTCGGTGCTCACGATCCGGTCGCCGAGCCGGGCGCGCAGGGCGCCGACCAGCGCCTCCGCCCGCTCGCCGTAGATGCGGCGGACCTTGTCCACGTGGTCGGTCAGCCAGGCGTCGTCGGCGAGCAGATCCGCGGTGACCTGCTGGGTCAGGGCCGAACCGCACAGGTCGGCGCCCTGCTTCAGCAGTTCGACGCCCCGGCACACCCGATCCGGGGCGACCATCCAGCCGGCCCGCAACGTCGGCGCCAGGATCTTCGACGCGCTCGACAGCCGAATCACGTTGGGCGAGTAGGACGCGACGGGTTCCGGCGACGGGCGGTCGAACCACAGCTCACCGTACGGATCGTCCTCGATCACCCAGAAGTTGTACCGCTCAGCGAGGTCGGCCAGGGCACGACGACGGTCCGAGACCATGGTGACGCCGCGCGGATTGTGGAAATTGCTCACGGTGTGCACGACCGCGGGGCGCTCGCCGCGCTCCAGCAACTCCGACAGCGCGTCGATCCGCATACCGTCGGCGTCCAGCGGCACCGCCTCGATCCGCGCACCGGCGGCCCGGAACACCTGCAACGCGCCGACGTACGCCGGATCCTCGACGACCACCAGAGCCCCCGGATCGAGCAGGACCTCGGACAGCAGCGACAGCGCCTGCTGTGATCCGTGGGTGACGAAGATCTCCTCGACCGGCACCGGGCGGCCCAGCCGGGCCGATTCCCGTCCGGCGAGCACCTCGCGCAGCGGGCCCCATCCGGCCGACTCCGTGTACTGCAGCCGCGAGCGGTCGGCCAGTGCCTCCTCGGTCGCCCGCGCGATCCGGTCCCGGGGCATGAGCTGCGCGTCCGGCAGGCCACCGGCGAGGCCGATGATGTCGGCACGCGAGGTCAGCGTCAGCAGATCGCGAATCGCGGAACTGCGCAGACCGGCCAGGCGGCGGGCCAGGGGCGGGGTGATCGGCGACATGGACAACCTCCGAAAGAACGCGCAACGCCACGATTGTCGCACGCTATCGTCCAGAGTCTGAAATTCATTTCTCACACTGTGAGATATGGAACTATTCGATCAGGTAGACCAGGTTCTGCCCGTCCCGATTCACGGTCGTGATCGTGGAGATGTACTTGGGGGAATTGCCGTCGGGATGTTTGACGGTGATGTCGACGAGGAACCGGTCCGGGGCCGCCGACTCGATCCGCACGCAGTAGGACGTGCCCTGCGGCACCTGACTCTCGATGATCTTCTGCAGCAGGTCGGGCGCCTCGAGATTCGCGTCCGGTGCGGCGAATGTGCGCGCCTTCGCGGCATTGCGGTCGGCGAAGTACGCGTGCTCGAAGCCGAGGATCGCCTGCGGACCGCTGGAGGTCCCGCCCGGGCCGTTGCCGATGACGACCTTGCCGTCGGAGACCGCGGGACAGGCCAGCGGCTCGCCCGCCGGTGGGCCGGCCGGCGCGGCTCCCGGACCCTCCGGTTCGCTCTTGCGCGTGGTGAAGACGATCACCGCCGCGATCGCGACGATCACCACGAACGCCGCGGCCAGACCGCCGATGAGCACTCCCATATTGCGCCGCGGGCGCTCCGGTTCATCCTCTGGCTCGGGGCGCGGCGTCCCGAGTTTCTTCGCCAGATCGTCGTCGTCCCAGAGCGACGAGGACTCCCGCTGCGGGGTCGGGCGCGCGGCGACCAGCTTCTTGGCCAGATCGTCGTCGTCCCACAGCGATCCGGAGGACTCGCGCGCGGGGCGGGGATCCGCCGGGCGCTGCGGCGGAGGCGGGCCGCCCTGGACCGGTCGTGAGGGCTCGGGACCGGGACCACCGCGGGTGTCCGGTGCGGACATGCGGCGGGTCTCGGGCGCGGGAGTGCGGGAGGCCTCCGGACCGGGCGGGCGACGGGTTTCCGGAGCGGACGGGGCCTCGGGCGCGGGCATCCGCCGAGTATCCGGCGCGGGGGCGCGCGAGGCCTCCGCGGTACTCGAATCAGGCGCGCGATACTGCGGCGGCGGTGGCGGAACCGGCGGCGCGGGCGGGGCAGGCGGGCCGTCGGCCGGTTGCCAGCCCAGGTTCGGCCGTTCCGGCGCGTCGCCCGGGGACCAGCCCACGGCCGGGGATTCGCCTGTCGGCGGGCCGAAATCGTTCAGCGGGGGACCGAATTCGTTGAGCGGCGGCCCGAATCCGGAGACGGGTGGGCCGAATTCCGACTCGCCCCGGTCTCGTGCACCGGACCGTCCGGAGTCGTCACGCCTGGCATCGTCCTCGGAGGCCATCTCCTACAGTCCCTTCCCATGACACACACAAGGGGCGGTCGAGAACGACCGCCCCACGCGCGATTCAGTCTGTGTCAGTTCTGGACCGACCCGCTCCACTGCGTGGTGATACCGGCGACATCCACCGTCTGCGGAGCCAGCTCGCCCTCCGGCAGCTTACCAACCTGGCCCGCGGCCTGGAGCGCCGCTTCACCGCCCGGCTGCATCCGGATCCAGCCCTCGACGGCGGCCTTGGCGGCGTTCGCCTGGGTGGTGTCGACGTAGCTCTCGTTGGTGATGTCGTTGAAGCCGGTGGCGGACTTCAGGTCGTCGATGCCCGTGGTGTGGGTGTAGGTGGTGACCTTGATCTTGTTGGCCTCGACGAACTCCAGCGAGACGCCGCCGTCGCCGGTGCCCGTCGGGGTCGAGTACCCCACGGTGCCGACGTAGCCGTCGAGGTTGCTGAAGTGATGGGTGTTGGCCACGTAGCCCGGCATCACACCGCCGGCGTCGATATTCGCGCCGACCTCGGTGTGCGGGCCCTGCATCGGGACGACGGGAGCGGCCGGAGCGGACTGCAGGCTCGGCGCGTTCCAGCGCGGCTGCGTCGAATCCTGCGACGGGCCGTTGCCCGTCAGGTTGTCCGTACCGCCCTGGCCGGTGCCCTGTCCGCCCTGACCACCCTGGCCCGGCTGTGCCGGACGCGGCGTCACCTGCGGCTGATCCGGATGCGGCTGCTGGGGCTTGAGCTGGTCGGTCTGGCCGCCGTCCGGCTGGCCCGGCGTGACCGGCGGCTGGACCTCCTGGCCCGGCACCGGCAGCGGCGCGACGCGCGGGGTGGTCACACCCGGCTGGGTGCGGTTCGGGCTCTTCTCGTCCGGCTTCGGGGCGTTCGGATCCGGCTTGGGCGCATTGGGATCCGGAGTGGTGACACCGGGCTGCGGCGTGGTGACGCCCGGCTGCGGCGAGGTCGCGCCCGGCTGGCTCGGGGACTGCGGCTCCTGCGGCTGGGTCGAGGGCGCCTGCTGCCCCTCCGGGGACTGGACCTCGTTGGTGCCCGGCTGCGCGGGAGTGGTGGGTACCGCGGGCTCGACCGGCGCGGCGGTGGCGGCGGGAGAGGCGGTCAGGATGGTGGCGACGGCCGCGGCGGTGGCCAGCGGCAAGGACGTGGTGGCCATCGTTCTCGTTGCCCGGCCCGGCTGACGATGTTTCACTGTCTCGCAATCCCTTTCCCGAGCCCGGCTGCGCCCCCTCACCGAGGTTCGGCCGAACTCCAACTGTGCTCACAGATGCCCGGTCGCGTACTACCGGCCCGGGGGCCGTTCGCGAGCTCCGGTTCGGGAAAGGTGGATCCCCCCGTACACGACAACCAACCAACCGCCCACCAGTCACATCTCTGCGGGAAGTGAACCACACGAACAAGTTTCAGGCAACAGATCCCGGAGGCCACTCATGGGAACACCGACCGGTGGCCCATCACCCCAGGTCGTCGTGCCGCATGAGCTGTCTGGCGGCCTCCGTGATCGACCCCGACAACGACGGGTAAACGGAGAATGTCTGGGCGAGATCGTTGACCGTCAGATTGTTCTGCACGGCCATCGCGATCGGCAGGATCAGCTCGGACGCGATCGGGGCCACCACGACGCCGCCGATCACCACGCCGGTGGCGGGCCGGCAGAAGATCTTCACGAAGCCGCGGCGCAGGCCGGACATCTTCGCCCGCGGATTGGTGTTCAGCGGCAGCATGACCGTCCGGGCCGGAGTCTCGCCGTTATCGATCGCGGTCTGGCTGACGCCCACCGTCGCGATCTCGGGGCGGGTGAACACCGCCGAGGCCACCGTCTTCAACCGGATCGGCTGCACGCCCTCGCCCAGTGCGTGATACATCGCGATGCGGCCCTGCATGGCGGCCACCGAGGCCAGCGGCAGCAGCCCGGTGCAGTCACCGGCGGCATAGATGCCCGGAACGGACGTCCGCGACACCCGGTCCACTCGCAGATAACCGCCCTTGCCGAGTTCGATGCCGATGCGCTCGAGGCCCAGCTCCTGGGTGTTCGGGGTGGAGCCGACCGTCATCAGTGCGTGCGAACCGGTGACCGTGCGGCCGTCGGAGAGCTTCACCACGATGCCGTCGGCGGTGCGCTCCACCGCGTCGGCGCGGGCCTGCTTGAACAGCTCCACGCCGCGCTCCGCCAGCGCGTCCTCCAGGACCAGCGCGGCGTCGGCGTCCTCGCTCGGCATGATGCGGTCGCGGCTGGACAGCACCTTCACCTTCACGCCCATCTCGGTGTAGGCGGAGACGAATTCCGCACCGGTGACACCGGATCCGATCACGACCAGGGTCTCGGGCAGTTCCTTGAGGTCGTAGAGCTGGCGCCAGTTCAGGATGCGCTCGCCGTCGGGCTCCGCGCCGGGCAGCACGCGCGGGCTGGCTCCCGTCGCGATCAGGACGACGTCGGCCTCGAGGACGCGCTCGGTCCCGTCGGACAGCGTGGCCCGCACCAGGTGGGTGGCCAGGCCGGGGATCTGATCGATGAGCCTGCCGTGGCCGTTGAGGATGGTCACCCCGGCCGCCTGCAGCTTCGAGCGGATATCCGAGGACTGCGCCTGCGCCAGCGTCTTGACCCGGGAGTTGACCTCCGACAACCGCACCTGCGCCTGCGCGGGATGCAGCGTGATGCCCAGGTCACGAGCCCGGCGCAGATCGGTCCGGACACCGGTCGAGGCGATGAACGTCTTCGACGGCACACAGTCCCACAGCACGCACGCCCCACCGATGCCGTCGCTGTCGATCACCGTGACCGTCGCGCCGTGCTGGGATGCCACCAATGCCGCCTCGTAGCCGGCGGGGCCGCCCCCGATGATCGCAATGCGGGACATGTATACCTCCGCTGTCGAGCTGTAGTCCGGGATCTCCGGTGGTGTTCATTCTTGCCGCTCCCGTGTCGCGGCGGGTTTGCGGCCCCCGGTCGAACCGCGGTGGTAGCCGGGGCCGGAAGGTGTGTTCCTGCTCAATGTTCGGGCATATCACCGCAGATCGGTGCTACCCCGAGGTACGTGCCGCGATTCAACACGCTGGGATTCGGTCGAGGTGCGGCCATTGTCCGATAGGCTTTCCTGGTGCCGATATACGCCGCCTACGGGTCCAACATGGACCCGGAGCAGATGCTCAAGCGCTGTCCGCACTCCCCGGTGTACGGAACCGGTTGGCTGGAGGGATGGCGCCTGACCTTCGCCGGCGACGACATCGGCTGGGAGGGACCGCTCGCGACGGTGGTCGAGGAGCCGGGCTCGCGCGTCTTCGTCGTGCTCTACGACGTGTCGCCGGAGGACGAGCTGAGCCTGGACCGCTGGGAGGGCTCGGACTTCGGCATCCACAAGAAGATCCGGCTGCGCGTCACCTCGGGTCCCGGCGCCGGCGCGGCGCCCGTCCTGGCCTGGCTGTACGTCCTCGACGCCTACGAGGGCGGACTGCCCTCGGCCCGCTACATCGGCGTCATCGCCGACGCCGCCGAAAAAGCAGGCGCGCCGAGCGATTACGTCCACGCCCTGCGCACCCGCAACAGCAAGAACGTGGGCCCGGGGACCTTCGAGTTGTGAGTTTCCGGCCAAGAGCGTGCCGGAAACAACAAAAACGTATGGGCTGACTTCGCCGTCCTCGATGTGATCCCGCCGCTCCCGTCCTCAATGTGGTCCCGGCGCTCCTGTCCTCGATGTGGTCCCGGCGCTCCTGTCCTCGAAGTGGTCCCGGCGCGCTTTCGGCCGGGACCACATCGAGGACGTTGAGCTACCGGGACTGCAACACCAGATTGGTCAGGGTCCGCACCCCCACCGCCAGCGCGCGCTCATCGATGTCGAAAGTGGGCTGGTGCAGGTCCAGTTGGGGGCCCGTGCCGGACCACACGCCCAGGCGGGCCATGGCGCCGGGCACCTCTTCCAGGTACCAGGAGAAGTCCTCGCCGCCGCCGGACTGCGGGGTGTCGGCCAGCGCGTCGGGACCGAGGGCCCGGATGGCGTCCTCGAACACGCGGGTCGCGTGCTCGTCGTTGACCACCGGCGGCACGCCGCGCTTGTAGTTCAGCTGATACCGCACGCCGGTCGGGGCGAGCAGGCCCTCGACGATCTCGCGGACCATCGGCTCCAGCAGCGACCAGGTGGCGTGGTCACCGGTGCGGACGGTTCCGGTGAGCATCCCGGTCTGCGGAATCGCGTTGGGCGCCTTGCCCGCCGACACCGCGCCCCACACCATCACCGTGCTGGTGCGCGGATCGATCCGGCGGCTCAGCAACCCCGGGAGACCCGTGATGACGGTGCCGATCGCATAGACCAGATCGCTGGTCAGGTGCGGGCGCGAGGTGTGCCCGCCGGGCGAGTCCAGCACCAGTTCGACGGTGTCGGCCGCCGAGGTGATGGCCCCGACCCGGATGCCGACCCGGCCCACCTCCAGCCGCGGATCGCAGTGCAGCGCGTACATACGCGACACGTCCTCCATCGCGCCCGCCGCGACCATATCGATCGCGCCGCCGGGCATGACCTCCTCGGCGTGCTGGAACACCAGCCGCACGCCGACCGGCAGCTCGGGCGCCTCGGCCAGCGCCATCGCCGTGCCGAGCAGGATCGCGGTGTGCGCGTCGTGCCCGCAGGCGTGCGACACGCCCGGGGCCGCGGAGGCGAACGGTAGTCCCGTGTACTCCTGCAGCGGGAGCGCGTCCATATCGGCGCGCAGGCCGATGCGCGGGCCGTCGGGGCCGATATCACAGATCAGACCGGTGCCGGTGGGCAGCTTGCGCGGTTCGAGCCCGGCCTTGACCAGCCAGGTCTCGACGAACTCGGTGGTGGCGAATTCGGTGCGGGAGAGTTCGGGGTTGGCGTGAATGTGCCGCCGCCACCCGATCAGATCCTCCGCGTGCTCGTTCAGCCACGCGTCGACGGCCCTGCGGCTCGTCGTCGCCTTGTTCGCCGATGCGGCGCCGTTCGTGGATACGGGTCTCCCGTACCCCGCCGCCTCCAGGTCCGCACCGGATGCGGTATCGGACCCGCCGGTTGTACTCACCGAATGTCCTCCTGTCGCTGAATGCCGAGCTCCAACAACCTGTCTCTGTGAATTTCATCGCTCGCGACCCGGATCGCGGTACGTGCCAGCGCCGTGGCCCCGTCGGTCACCGCGAGATCCGCCGACGGCGTGATGCACGCCGCGGCGAATTCCGGCTGATGTGTCACCGCGCCGCCGGCATCGATTCCGATAACCGGATGGATGCCGGGGATGACATTGGTGACGTTGCCCATGTCGGTGCTGCCCAGCGGCCGCGCTGCCTCGAGTTCCGGCGCGAGCGGCACGCGTCCCATGCCGACGATCTGCTCGCGATAGGCACACAGTAGTGCGGGATCGGGAGTCAGCTCGGTATATGTGGGCGCAAGCGTCCGGATTTCCTGGGTACACCCGGTCGCCAGTGCTCCCGCCTCGAAACAGGCCGACGCACGTCGCATCAGATCGTCGAGGGATGCGGAATCCTCTGCCCGTAGGTAGTACAGCAGTTCCGCATGTCCGGGCACTATGTTGGGGGCAACGCCGCCCCGCTCGACTATACCGTGAAGTTGTTGTCCAGGGTTCAAATGCTGTCGCAGCAATCCGATGGCAACCTGCGCGACGGTCGCCGCGTCGCCCGCGTTGCGGCCCTGTTCGGGGGCCGCGCTGGCATGCGCCGCGCGGCCGCGGAACACGATCGAGAGGTCGGCCAGCGCCAGCGACCGCGCGCCGACGATGTCGAACGGGCCGGGATGGACCATCATCGCCATCGCCGTGCCGTCGAATACGCCGCGCTCGAGCATGAGCACCTTGCCACCGCCGCTCTCCTCGGCCGGCGTGCCGAACACCTTCACCGTGATACCGCACGCATCGGCCACCTCGGCCAGCCCGAGGGCGGCACCCACCGCCGACGCGGCGATGATGTTGTGCCCGCAGGCGTGCCCGATCTCGGGCAACGCGTCGTACTCCGCGCAGATTCCCACCACCAGTTCGCCGCTGCCGTACGTGGCGGTGAAGGCGGTGTCCAGACCGGCGACCGGCGACTCGATCGCGAATCCGCGTTCACGCAGCGGGACCAGGGTCTTCGCGACGCTGCGGGTCTCGGCGAAGGCCAGTTCGGGCTCGGCGTGGATGTCGTGCGAGAGCGCGAGCAGTTCGGCGGACGCCGCCCTGATGGCGGTATCGGCGGCCGCGATCAGCGCGGGATCAGCGTCATCCGGACAGACCGAGCCGACTGTTCGGTCCGAACCGCGGTCGGGTGTCGGAAAGCCGGGGCTGCGTGGCATGGCACACAGTGTTACACCGTGGGCGCTCCCGCGCCCATCGGGTTATCGGGCCGCGAACGGCGCGGACCGGCCGCAGGTACGCCTCATCCGGCCGCGAACGCCAGGTTCTCCGGAGTGGTCGGCGTATTCAGCCCGGCCAGCGCCTTGCCGTGCAGCGCGCGCTTGATCACCGGCAGGTTCGGCTTGCGATTACCCGCCAGTGCCGCCGCGCGGGTCACGGCGGCAGCGAGCACCTTGTCGGCGTCGGCCTTCTCGTCCGCGATGCCCGCGGCGATCGCGTCGTCGGCGGCGTAGCGGCGGCCGGTGGTCATCGCCTCCAGCGCGACCTGGTTGGTGAGCCGCTCGGTGACCAGGGCGTTCATCGCCACGGTGAACGGCATGCCCAGGTGCACCTCGGGCAGGCACCAGTAGCCGCGGTCGCCGCGCATCACGCGGAAGTCGTGCGAGGTGGCCAGCATCGCGCCGGCGCCGAAGGCGTGCCCGTTGACCGCGGCCACGGTCGCCATCGGGAAGGTCAGCAGGCGGCTGAACATCGAATGCACCCGGTCCAGGTACCAGTGCATGCGGTCGAGATTGCCGAACAGCCAGTCGGTGTCGAGGCCGTTGCTGTAGAACTTGCCGGTCGCGACGGTGACCAGGGCCGCGGGGCCCTCGTGCGCCTCGACCTGGTCGAGCAGGCCGTGGAATGCCTCGATGAAGTCGGGGTGGAAACGGTTCTCGCTGTCGGTCTGGCCCTCGTTGCCCAGATAGAGGACGAAGACGTCCCCGTCACGCTCCAAATATGGCATGCGATCAGCGTAGCGGCATAAGTTACCGGCGAGTCGGGACGGGGACGCGCATGAGATCCTCGGCCACCACCAGTTCGCCGTGGAAGTACTTGCTCGCCTCGGTGCGGTGGCCGTCGAGGTCGGGGTAGCGCTGCGAGAAATGGGTGAGCACCAGCGTGCGCACGCCCGCCGCCTCGGCCACCTGGGCGGCCTCCGCGGCGGTCAGGTGGCCGAATTCGTGGGCCAGCGATACGTCGTCGTCCAGGAACGTCGACTCGATGACCAGCATGTCGGCGTCCTGCGCCAATTCCTCGACGCCCGAACACATCCGGGTGTCCATGACGAAGGCGAACCGCTGACCGCGACGCAGCGTGGACACCTCGTCGAGGGTGACCGTGCGGCCGCCGGGCAGGGCGAGCGCGCCCGTACGTTGCAATTCGCCGATATCGGGGCCCGAGATGCCGAACGCGGCCAGCCTCTCGGGCAGCATGCGGCGGCCGTCGGGTTCGGCGAGCCGGTATCCGAACGTCGCGACCCGGTGCGACAGCGCGACCGCCTCCAGCCGGAACGGCATATCCGGCACCGGCACCGGGCCGTCGGCCGGAATCGGGTGCGGCCGCAGCCCCGGATCCCGCTGGCGCGGCACGATTTCGCTCAGTTTCTCGAAGTAGTCGTGGTCGTCGGCCGGGAACCACACGTCGACCGGATGCGCGACCCGGTCGAGATTCAGCCTGCCCAGCACGCCGGGCAGCCCCAGACAGTGGTCCCCGTGGAAGTGCGTGATGCCGATGCCCGTGATGCTCGCCGCCGAGACACCCGCGTACAGCATCTGCCGCTGGGTCCCCTCCCCCGGATCGAACAGGAGCCCCTCCCCGTCCCACCGCAGAAAGTAGCCGTTGTGGTTGCGCTGGCGGGTCGGCACCTGGCTGGCCGTCCCCAACACGACGAGTTCACGCACGGCCTCATCCTGCCCTGCCGCGCCGAATCCCGGTGTCTACCCCCTGAGACCCGGCCCCGCTCGTCCAGGTTCGACGGGCGAACGGGGGCGCGCCGGGACTACTGTGGCCTCCATGCTTGCCGAACAGGCCGCCGAGGCGATTGCCGACCGTACGGGCGTCGCGCGGCACCGGATCGCGGTGGTGATGGGATCGGGCTGGCAGGACGCGGCGGCCGAGATCGGCACGCCCACGGCGTCCGTGCCGATGAGCGAGTTGCCCGGCTTCGGGAAGCCCACCGCGCAGGGACATCGCAACGCGGTGCACTCGGTGCTGGTGAACGACGTGCCCACGCTGGTGATGATGGGCCGCCAGCACCTGTACGAGGGTTATACGCCGGACGAGGTGGTGCACGGCGTCCGCGCGGCCGTGGCGGCCGGCGCCGAAACCATCGTGCTGACGAACGCGGCCGGGGGCATCCGGCCCGGCCTGCGCGTCGGCGAGCCGGTGCTGATCGGCGATCACATCAACCTCACCGCGCGCACCCCGCTGTCCGGCGCGACCTTCGTGAATCTGGTCGACGCCTGGGACCCGGACCTGCGCGCACTGGCCAAGGAGATCGACCCGACCCTCACCGAGGGCGTGTACGCGGGGCTGACCGGACCGCAGTACGAGACCCCGGCCGAGATCCGCATGCTGGGAACCATAGGGGCCGATCTCGTCGGCATGTCAACGGTCCTGGAGGCCATCGCCTGCCGCGCCGCCGGAGCCCGAGTACTGGGTATCTCCCTCGTGACCAACCTGGCCGCCGGTGTCACGGGCGCTCCCCTGTCGCACGCCGAGGTGCTCGCCGAGGGCCACGCCGCCGCGCCGCGCCTGGGCAAACTGCTGCGCGGCGTACTGGAACGGATCGGCTGATGTTGCGATTCGGAACAGCCGGATTGCGGGGGCCGCTCCAGGACGGCCCCGACGGCATGAACGTCGACACGGTCGCGCGGGCCTCGGCCGGGCTCGCCGACTGGCTGCGGGAGCGCTGCCTCGGCGGCGGCCTGGTGATCGTGGGCCGCGACGCCCGGCACGGGTCGGCGGAGTTCGCCACCGTCACCGCGGAAGTCTTCGCCGCCGCGGGGTTCTCGGTGCTGGCGCTGCCCCGCCCGCTGCCCACCCCGGTCGTCGCGTTCGCCGTGCGGGAGCTGGGAGCCGTTGCGGGAGTGCAGATCACGGCCTCGCACAATCCGGCCACCGACAACGGGTACAAGGTGTACCTCGACGGCGGTTCGCAGCTGATCCCGCCCGCCGACGCCGAGATCGAGCGCCGCATCGAGGCTGTGCGCGAACCGATCTCGCGCGCCGACCCGCGGCCCACCGCACCCGCGCCGTCGACACTGTCGCTGTCGGTCGGGGCCACGGCGAGTCAGATGGGCGAGGAGATCGTCCAGCGCTATCTGGCCCGGGTCGCCTCGCTCCCGTATCTGGTCGGCGGACCGGACGGTCCCGGCCTTGCCCCACCGGGTTCGCGCCCGCGGCCGAGCATCGAATCCGCGTCGGCGCATCGCCCCGAACCCGCACAGCGCGGCGATCTTCGCATCGCGCTGACCGCCATGCACGGCGTCGGCGGCGAACTCGCCGTGACTGCCCTGCACGCGGCCGGGTTCACGGATGTGCATGTGGTGGTCGAGCAGTTCGCGCCCGATCCGGACTTCCCCACCGTCGCCTTCCCGAATCCGGAGGAGCCCGGCGCGTCCGATCTGCTGCTGGAACTGGCGGCGAAGGTGGACGCCGATCTCGCGATCGCGCTGGATCCGGATGCCGACCGGTGCGCGATCGGCGTGCCCGGACCGGACGGATTCCGGATGCTGCGCGGCGATCAGACCGGCGTCCTGCTCGCCGATTACGTGCTGCGCGCCGCGCCGCCGAATGCCTTGGTGGCGACCACGATCGTGTCCTCGCGGCTGCTGAGCGCGCTGGCGCCGGCCCGCGGCGCCCGCTACACCGAGACGCTCACCGGCTTCAAATGGCTGGCCCGCGCGGGCGACGGCCTCGTCTACGCCTACGAGGAGGCGATCGGCCACTGCGTCGACCCGGCGGCGGTCCGCGACAAGGACGGCATCTCGGCGGCCGTCGCGGCGGCCGATCTCGTGGCGCGGCTGCGCGCGGCCGGGCGCACGCCGCGCGACGTCCTCGACGACTACGCCCAGGAATTCGGGCTGTATGTCAACGACCAGGTCTCGCTGCGCCTGGCTGATCAGGTCGCCGCCGCGGAGGTGGTCGCACGGCTGCGCGACACGCCGCCCGAGACCATCGCGGGCGTCCCCGTCACCTGCACGGACCTGTCGCAGGCGCGCGGCCCGCTACGCACCGACGCGCTGATCTTCGAGGGCGAGTCTCAGCGCCTCGTCATCCGCCCGTCCGGCACCGAACCCAAGCTCAAGTGCTATCTCGAAGTCGTGGAAGCTGTTTCGGCCCGAGCGGCGCTCCCCGAGGCAAGGGAAGCGGCCGCCCGGCGTCTGGCCGAGCTGCGTGAGTTCTGCGCGGCGCTCTAACGGTTACCGCAGCGCTGCAAGAGTTCCCGCGTCAACGCGGCCCGAACTGCCGGTCCCCCGCATCACCCAGCCCCGGCACGATATAAGCATCTGCGTTGAGCCCCCGATCCACAGCCGCGGTGACCAACCGTACAGGCAGCCCGGAGTTCTCCAGCGCCGCAACACCTTCGGGTGCGGCGACCACGCAGACCGCGGTGATGTCCGTGGCATTGCGGGCGGCCAGCAGCTCCAGCGTGTGGAGCATCGAGCCGCCCGTGGCCAGCATCGGATCCAGCACGAACACCGGATGTCCGGACAGATCTTCGGGCAGCGATTCCATATACGGCACCGGCTGGTGTGTCTCCTCGTTGCGGGCGATGCCGACGAAGCCGACCCGCGATTCCGGAACCAGCGCGCTGGCGACGTCGACCATGCCCAGCCCCGCCCGCAGCACCGGCACCAGCAGCGGCGGACGTGCCAGCCGAACTCCTTCGGTGGCGGCGACGGGCGTATCGACCTCGAAGCGCGCCACGGGCGCGTCGCGCAACGCCTCGTAGATCAGGAATCCGGTCAGATCCCGCAGTGCCGCCCGGAATCCCGGATTGGCCGTACGCGCGTCGCGCATGGTCGTCAACAGGGTGGCGGCGAGCGGATGATCCACGATGTGCGTGCGCATGAGGGAACGATAAGGTCTCTACGGGGTTCGGGGTCCGGGCCCCCGGCGGATTTCTCGTCCCGGGGGCGGAACCGTTGCCGCAGTGCCTGCGTCGAAGTACTCGGATGCCGTAATCTGCCACCAGACCAGCACGATGGGGGATGTTGATGCACAAGATCTCGGTCGACACCGAGGGCGTCGCCGCCTACGGTGCGACAGCAGGGGGCCTGTCCGCGGAGATGGCCGCCGCCGCGGCCGGTGCGGCCGGCGCCGATCCATTGCTGCTGGGCCCGATCTTCGGACTGATCGGCGGCGATTTCGTCACCGCCTACGCGGCCGCGCACGCGGGCCACGTGGCGGGCATCGGGCAGCTGTCGGCGGTGATGGGCAGCATGGGCGCCGCCGCGGCCGGCGCCGTGGGCGCCTACTCCGAGACCGATCTCGGCGAGGCCGCGGCCATCCGCGCCACCCAGGGGGAACTGCCGTGACGGCCGTGATCGACCTCGAGGCGCTGGCCCAGCCGATCATCGAGCTGCTCTCCAGCTTCGGCCACGGCATCCTGCCGGGCGGCGGCCCGGCCGACGCGCTGCGCCAGGCGTCCACCTCCCTGGACGGAATTCATCAGGCCGGCAGCGCGGGCATCAACCAGATGACCAACGCCTGGCACGGCCAGGGCGGCGACGCCGCGATGGACAAGGCGCTGAAGGTGCAGACCTCCGCGGCGTCCATCTCCGACCGCGGCCTGGACATGGCCGATGTAGTCACCCAGGCCGCCGCCTCCATCGAGACCGGCCAGAAGGAACTGGACGGCATCCTGCAGTCCTTCGTGAAATCGGTGACGGCGCTGGGCCCGGCCGTGACCACCCCGCCCGGCCTGGCGACCGTGGTGAGTTCCGCGATCGACCACCTCGGCCAGGCGCTGAACGTGGTCACCCGCACCCGCTCCGAGATGGACACCCACACAGCGTCGATGACGGAGCTCACCCCGCCGCCGTCCACGCCGTCGACGGCGGGCACCCCCGTCGCCGCCGCGTCGGCCGCCCCGATCGCGAGCGGCCTGTCGACGGCCGGCTCGATGCTGGGCGGCGTCGCCTCCACCGGCGGCTCGATGATGAGTTCGCTGATGAGCCCGGCGTCGGCCGCCACCACGTCGTCCTCGAAGTCGGGCCACAGCTCCGGGACGCCCAAGGACCGGTCGACTTCGACGTCCGGCGAGCGCGGCCGCCACGGCGGCGTCATGATCACCCTGCCCGACGGCAGCCAGGTCGAGGCGCCCAACGAGAAGGCGGCCAAGGCCGTGACCTCGGCCCTGAGCGCCACCGGCACCCCCTACGTCTGGGGCGGCAACACTCCCGGCTCCGGCCTGGACTGCAGCGGCCTCACCAAGTGGGCCTACGGCGAGGCGGGCGTCGACCTCCCGCGCCTGGCAGCGGACCAGAGCGCGGGCGCCATGCCCGTCAGCCCCGGCGACCTCGAGCCCGGCGATCTGGCCATCTGGGATGGTCATGTCGCGATGGTCATCGGTAACGGACAGCTCGTCGAGGCCGGTGATCCCGTACAGACCGGCCCGATCCGAACGGAGAACAGCGGAATGGCGTTCCACGGCTTCTACAGGCCCACCGCATGAGCGACCAGCAGCAGCCACAGCAGCAGATCCCGAACGTCACGGTCGCCGCGAGCACCAATCGCGCCGGCACCATCAGCGTCCGGGCCACCGACCAGGGCATGCCGGTGGAGATCAAATTCGAGCGCAGCGAATACCGTTACGGCGCAAAGGCGTTGGCCGCGGAGATCCTGCGCCTGACCAAGCGGTCGGCTATCGTCGCCAAGGCCCGGCGGCGCGAGCTGCTGGCCGAGTCCGGCATGCCGACCGAGATCCTGGACAAGCTCGGGCTGCCGACGCGCGCCCAGGCGGTCGACGAACTGGACCGCATGGACGACGCGGATACGGGCCCCACGTCCTGGATGCGGCCGGTCTAGGGGAAGCGAAGCGAGGCGCAAACATGAGTGCTGAGATGGATGCCCTGGTCGCACGGGCGACCGACAAGCTCGAGGCGCTGGAGGCCGCGCTGTACGGCCTGCAGCAGGTGCGGGGCCGCTACACCTCCGAGGACGACTCGGTCACCGTCGAGGTGGACTCGAGCGGCGCGCTGGTGGGGCTGGAGCTGGCCGAGACGGTCACCGCGCGGCCACCGGCCGAGGTCAGCCAGCTGATCGTCTGGGCGTGCCAGCAGGCCGCGCAGGATGCGGGCACGCAGCGTTCCGAAGTCGTCGGCAAGCTGAACTCCGCATTCGTGCCGCCGGAGTCGGCATCCCCGGAGTCGGGAACTGTTGGGGGGCGGGCCGAATAGTGCCGCAGGCGTCGGCTCGATAGGCTTCCGGTCATGGCTTCTGGAGACATCGTCCCGATCGAGCTCGGCCTGACCGACGGCGACCTCGTCACACTGTGGGCACCGCGCTGGCGAGACGGTGACGACGAGTGGGAGGCATTCCTCGGTCACGAGGACGCGCTCTACGGTTTCGAGTCGGTGGCGGAGCTCGCCGCGTTCATCCGCACCAACGACGACAACGACCTGGTCGACCATCCGTCGTGGAAGGTGGTGGCCGGGCTGTCGGCCGCGGAGCTGGAGCCGGAGGAGCAGTACGCCTTCGATCTGGTCGGCGTCCCCGAGCTGGCCGCGGGCGAGCCCGATCCGGAAACGCTCTCGGAGCTGGAGGAGACCCTCGACATGGTCCGCACCCTCGGCGAGGTGTGCGAACTCGAGGTGGTCACGAAGTTCTTCGGCTCGCATCCGGTCCTGGGCGCGCTGCCGGCCGGCGTGAGCGCGTTCGCGGGCCGCGAGGGCGAGGAGCTGTGGGACCAGATCGGCGCCGCCATCGCCAAGGACTGGGACGCGGTCGTCGACGCCATCGATTCGGCGATGCAGACCCCCGACGTGGATGCCGAGGCCGTGTCCGTCGCCGAGGCGGAACTGCTTGCGGCCGAAGAGAATGTGGTCGACGCGGAGGACGCCGCCGACAACGACGACGACAACGACTTCGAGCCGGTCAACCTCGACGAGGACGAAGAAGAAGAGGACGACGAGGAGGAAGAGGAGACCTTCTGGCACGAGGTCGGCATCGACCCGGTCAAGATCGTCACCTCCGGCGACACGCTGTTCACCCTGCGCTGCTACCTCGACGACGACCCGGTCTTCCTGGGCACCGAGGGCACCATCACGGTGTTCACCTCCGAGCGCGCCCTGGCCCGCTACCTGGCCGACGACCACGATCACGACCTGGCCCGGGTGAGCACCTACGGCGAGGTCCAGACCGCCGCCACCGACGGCTCGCTGGAGATCGAGGTGAGCGACGAGAACGTCTACGTCCTGCCCGGCCTGGCCGACGACCTGGCCGAGGGCCCGAAGGCGGTCGATATCGAGCAGCTGGACCTGGCGGTCGAATTGTTCACCGACGCAGCCGATTACGCCCAGGACGAGACCGTCGAACAGGCGCTGGCCAAGTCGACCCCGCTGGGCTGGTACGTGTCGTATCTGCTGGAGCCGGATCCGAGCCGGATGGCTCCGAGCCCGCCGTTCACGGCCGAGGCCGAGCAGTGGCGGGCCCTGGAGCAGGCCTTCGAGAACCGGCTGCAGAAGGGCTAGGCGCTAGCCCAGCAGCACGGCGTATCCCGGCTTGATCACCTCGTCGATGATGCGCAGGCGATCCGGGAACGGGATGAAGGCCGACTTCATCGCGTTGATGGTGAAGCGTTCCAGATCGCTCCAGCCGTAATCGAAGGTCTCGACCAGCTTGAGCATCTCGCGGCTCATATCGGTATCGCTCATCAGGCGGTTGTCGGTGTTGACCGTGACCCGGAAGCGCAGCCGGGCGAGCAGGTCGAACGGGTGCTTCTCCAGCGACGGCACCGCACCGGTCTGCACATTCGACGACGGGCACAGCTCGAGCGGTATGCGCATATCCCGCACATAGTTCGCGACCTGTCCGAGCCGCGGTTCGGTCTCGGAATCGGAGATGTCGTCGGTGATCCGCACGCCGTGCCCCAGCCGGTCGCACCCGCAGAACGCGACGGCCTCGTGGATGGACGGCAGGCCGAACGCCTCACCGGCGTGGATGGTGACGTGCGCGCAGTTGGCGCGCATGTACTCGAACGCGTCCAGGTGCCGGCTCGGCGGATAGCCGGCCTCGGCGCCGGCGATATCGAATCCGCCGACCCCGCGGTCGCGGAAGCGCACGGCCAGCTCGGCGATCTCCAGCGAGCGGGCCGCGTGCCGCATGGCGGTGAGCAGGCAGATCACGCGGATCGGGGTGCCGGCCTCGGTGGCCAGGGCGGCGCCCTCCTCGAATCCGGCCAGGGTGTGTTCGACCACCTCGTCCAGCGAGAGGCCACGTTCGAGGTGTTGCTCCGGGGCGAATCGCACCTCGGCGTACACCACGCCGTCCGCGGCGAGGTCGAGAGCGCATTCGCGCGCGACCCGCCGCAGCCCCTCCGGGGTCTGCATCACCGCCACGGTGTGGGCGAAGGTTTCCAGATAGCGCTCGAGCGACCCGCTGTCGGCGGCATCGCGGAACCACTGGCCCAGGGAGTCGGCGTCGTGCGCCGGCAACTGGTCGTAGCCGCACTGGGCGGCCAGCTCGAGCACGGTCGACGGGCGCAGTCCGCCGTCGAGGTGATCGTGCAATACGGCCTTGGGGGCCTGGCGGATCGAGGCAAGGGTCAAAGGCATCGGTCCAGTCATGTACCGACGCTATCCGTCCCGGCCCGGTTCCGCACCCGACTCTCCGTGTGTCCATCCTCTCGCTGGCATGTCGTAGCCGGAATGTCGCCCGCGTGTCGCTGGGGTGACAGCGCCTCAGTACTTCGCCATGAGATAGGAACCGACGATGATCAGCGCGCATCCCGCCAGGCGCTGCACGGTGATCCGGCGGCGCGGGAAACCCATGACGCCGTAGTGGTCCATCACCGTCGCCAGCAGCATCTGGCCCGCGATGATCAGCGCGTTGAAGGTGCTGACGCCGACGCTGGAGGCAACGGCGATCATCGCGAAAATCGCTGCGCCGCCGGTCAATCCGCCGAACGGGGCCCAGCGCGGCATGGCCTTCAGGTCGGCCCGCGACGGCCAGCGCCGGTTCTTCGACAGCGCCAGCGTGACGGCGAAGATGAGTCCGACGCCCGTGAGCGCCACCGCGTAGGAGATCACTCCACACAGAAAGACGTTGTGCAGAGCCAGTTTCAGCGAGTTCTGGCACCCGGCCTCCACCGAGCGCAGGGCCCCGCCGATGAGCATGAAGACGAAGACGAGCGCGAGGGCGCGACCCCGCAGGGACGGGCGCGCAGGGGTTGCGGCGGTGGCTTGCGCGGTCATCGGGATCCCTCCCCCACGAGAACCGCGGGCCGCGGTTCGGGTTGCGACTCACCGGAGTCGCTGGCCATGAGATAGACCGCCACGGTGATCAGGACGGCGGCCACCAGGCGCGGCGGCGTGATCTCCCGGACAGCGAAACCCATCAGGCCCAGGTCGTCCATGATCAGGGCGACCAGCATCTCGCTCACGATCACCACGGCGTTGAAGGTGGCGACGCCGACGTACCGGGCGACGGTGATCATGCCGACCACCGCGACACCGCCGATCAGCCCGCCGAACGGCGCCCACCACGGCATCTGGCGCAGGTCGGCGAGCGTCGGCCAGGCCGAGTCCGAGACCACGGCCGACACCGCTAGGAAGATCGAAAATCCCAGTAGCGCAACGGCATAGGACACCACCGCGCACAACCAGAGGTTCTTCAAGTGGATCTTCTGCGTGTTCTGGCAACCGACCTCGACGGATCGCAATCCGCCCGCGGCCAGGATGAACAGGAAGACCAGCCCAAGAGCGACAGCACTCACGAGCACACGTCCTTCGTCTAGGGAGTAACCCACGCAATGTACCGTCAAATAATGGCACGTTAGTTGAAGGGTTAACCCCAGCGCTGGGAGGCGGGCGTCACATCGCGAGCAGCAGGGCCCCGACGGCCCCGGCGGTCGCGGTCACCGCGAGGACACAGCCCGCCGCCACGAACCGGCCGATCGGGACCCGCACGCCGTGGGTGCGGCAGAACTCGAGGCACAGCAGCGTCGCCAGCGACGCCCACGGCGTGACGACCGACCCGAGATTGGTGCCGATCAGCAGGCCCAGCAGCTGGGTGCGATTGCCCTCGGGAACCACGGCCTCCCCGGCGGTGTAGGCCGGGAGATTGTTGGCCACGTTCGACAGCCCCGCCCCCGCCGCCGCGGCCCGGAACGTCCCGGCCGCACCGGAATCCGCGCCGATCAGCGCGTGCATCAGCGGCGACAGACCGAACCGCCCGAGCGTCGGGACCACCAGAAACAGGCCGACGACGAAGATCAGCAGCTGCCACGGAATCAGCGACGGCCGCAGCGCCGAACGATCGAGGATCGCGAACGCGCCGACGGCGAGCAGCGCGGCGGCCAGGGCGGCGATCCCGATCAGGTCACCGACGATCGGGATCGCGGCGATGAACAGCAGGCACGCGCCGCCGGTGAGGTAGAGCAGCACGCGCCGGCGTGGGTCGTCGATCCGGATCGGCTCCGGCGGCAGATAGCGATCGACGCCCCGCTGCCCGCGCCGCCAGAACCACATCCACAGCCACAGCATCGTCACCACGACCGCGACCAGCTGTGGCAGCCACATCGTCGCGGCGAATTCGGTCCCGCTCAGCCCGACCCGTTCCGCCGCCAGCAGATTCGTCAGATTCGAGACCGGCAGCAGCAGGCTCGCGGTGTTGGCCAGCCAGAGGGTCGTCATGGCCAGCGGCAGGGCCGGAATGCGCGCCGGCACCGCCAGCGCCAGCAGCACCGGCGTGAGCAGCACCGCGGTGGTATCGAGGTTGAGCAGCATCGTGGTCGCGGAGGCGAAGGCCACGCACAACACGAACAACGCCGGATAGTGCCCCCGCCCGACGATCGCGAGCCGATACGCGATCACGTCGAACACCTTCGCCTGCCGAGCCAACTCGGCAAGCACGATCACACTCCCCAGAAACAACAGCAGCGGCCCGACCCGCCGCATATTCGCCGCCGCCTCCGCCCGCGGCAACAACCCCGTCACCACACACAGAACCCCCGCCACCAACAACCCCACCCGAACCCCATCGAGCACGCTGAACCGCCGGGCCACCATCGCGGTAGCCCTGGAACCATGAGTTCCGCTCTTCAGGCGCTCAGACACGCGCCCCATCATCCCAGCACCATGTCCTCCGGTTCCTGTGCGTGGGAATCGCCCCGCCCACACCACTCTCGCTCCCCGCACGCACACCGACCTTGTTTCCGGCACGCTTTTGGCCGGAATCCACCCACCGCAGTGGCTCCCGGCCAAAAGCGTGCCGGGACAAGGGGGCTGGCATGCAGGAAACAAGGGGCTGGCGTGCCGGGAACAAGGGGTGCGTTGCCGACGTGGGCCGGGGTCAGGGGGCGATGCGGTCGAGGACCAAGGGGGTGGGGGCGGCCGAGCCGGGGCCGATGGCATAGGCGTCGCGGAGGGTTTCCAGGGCTACGGGGATGGCGTCGGGGGTGTCGGTGTGGAGGGTGAGGAGGGGTTGGCCCGCGGTGACGGGGTCCCCGGGTTTGGCGTGGATTTCGATGCCCGCGCCGGACTGGACAGGGTCGCCCTGGCGGGCGCGGCCCGCGCCGAGCCGCCAAGCGGCGAGACCGACGGGGAGAGCGTCGAGCCGGGTGAGAGTCCCAGAGTCCACGGCGGTCAGCGTTTCGGTGTGCTTCGCCGTCGGAAGCGGGGCGTCGGGGTCGCCGCCCTGGGCCGCGATCATCGCCCGCCAGTGGTCCATGGCGCGGCCGTCGGCGAGGACCTCGGCCGGATCCACGTCGTGAATCCCGGCCTGCGCCACCATCTCCCGGGCCAGGGCGAGGGTGAGTTCGACGACGTCGGCCGGTCCCCCGCCGGCCAGCACCTCGACAGACTCGGCCACCTCCAGGGCGTTTCCGGCGGTCCGGCCGAGCGGGGTGTCCATGGCGGTCAGCAGCGCCACCGTGCGCACCCCGGCGTCGGTCCCCAATTCGACCATCGCCGTGGCCAACTCCCGCGCCGAGCCGATGTCCTTCATGAAGGCGCCGCCGCCCACCTTCACATCGAGCACCAGCGCCGCGGTCCCCTCGGCGATCTTCTTGCTCATGATCGAACTGGCGATCAGCGGAATGGATTCGACCGTGCCGGTGACGTCGCGCAGCGCGTAGAGCCGCTTGTCGGCGGGGGCGAGATCCGCGCCCGCGGCACAGATCACGGCCCCGATCTTCGGGTCCGCCAGCATCTCCCGCATGCGCGGCACCGTGATGTCGGCACGCCAGCCCGGAATCGACTCCAGTTTGTCCAGCGTGCCGCCCGTGTGCCCGAGCCCGCGCCCGGACAGCTGCGGGACGGCCGCCCCGCAGGCGGCGACCAGCGGCGCCAGCGGCAGCGTGATCTTGTCCCCGACACCGCCGGTGGAGTGCTTGTCGACCGTGGGCCGCGGCAGATCGGTGAAGTCCATGCGCTTGCCGGACTCGATCATGGCCCGGGTCCACCGCGCGATCTCACGGCGCGTCATCCCGCGCAGCAGGATCGCCATCGCCAGCGCCGACATCTGCTCGTCGGCCACCTCGCCCCGGGTGAAAGCGTCCACCACCCAGTCGATCTGCCCGTCGTCGAGTTCTCCCCCGTCCCGTTTGGACGTGATCACCGACACCGCCGAATGCGCACTCACCATGCCCGACAGCCTGTCAGACGGCGCGTGAATACGTGCCCACCAGGGCTGTTCGCGATTGCCGCAGCCGATTCGACGCGGGCGGCATTCCCGGGAATGGCGCCAAATCGTCGCCGGGGTGCCGAAATTCACACAGAACGCTGCCCGGCCGCCAAATCATCGGGACCGAAGGCATCGGGCAGCAAACGCCCGAGCGGCACTGGCCCGTCGCGGTGATCCACCAGCATTTCCGCACCTCCGTGCTCGTAGAGCACCTGACGGCAGCGGCCACACGGCATCAGAATCGCACCGCGGGAATCACACACCGCAACCGCCAGCAATCGCCCGCCGCCGGTCGCGAACAAGTTACCCACGAGTACAGTTTCGGCGCAGAGGCCGACGCCGTATGAGACATTTTCCACATTGCAACCGCTCACCATTCGGCCGTCGCCGGTGAGAGCCGCCGCACCGACCGGGAACCCGGAGTACGGTGCATACGCATTCTGCATAACTTGAAATGCACTGTGGCGCAATGCGTCCCAATCGGTTTCGGGCATAACGGACCTCCGCTCGAACGTGTCGAACACGACCGTAGAAAAGGCATCGCGGGCCGGTCAATTCGTCAGGCAAGGCAAACCTAACTCATTGATTTACAGCTCAACGCGCGGCACGCCGAATTAGTTCCGCGAATCGCCGGGGATTAGAGTTCGAGACAGATCGGTTCAGGTTCCCGGCGGCGGGCCGGCCTCCACCGCCGGGGAGTCGGCCCCGGACGCGAGCTGGTGTTTTCCAGATCCAACGGTTCCATGCCCGCGCGCCGAAAACCGCGACCGGGACTGACTTGCCGGCTCGCCGGCGTGTCCATCAACGACGTTGGAGGCATCGCACTCAATGACCGCCACACTCGAAGCTCCGGCACAGCCGAAGCGGAAGACGCTGTACCGCGGCGACCCCGGCATGTGGTCCTGGGCGTTGCATCGAATCACCGGCGTCACGATCTTCTTCTTCCTGTTCGTGCACGTGCTCGACACCGCGACCGTGCGGGTCAGCCCGGACACCTACGACCGGGTCATCGAGACGTACAAGAACCCGCTCGTGGCCTTCATGGAGATGGGCCTGGTCGTTTGCGTGCTGTTCCACGCGCTCAACGGCGTCCGGATCATCCTCGTCGACTTCTGGTCGAAGGGCCCCAAGTACCAGCGCCAGATGCTCTGGATCGTCCTCGCGGTCTGGATCCTGGTCGGTGCCGCCGGCATCGGTCGCCAGTTCTTCTACCTGCTGACGGAGCACTGATATGAGCGCCCCCATCCTCGGCAAGTCCTACGACATCCCCGCCAGCCTCGACGCACCCCGCGCGCCCCGGCGCACCGCGGGCAACAACTTCGAGAAGTACGCCTGGCTGTTCATGCGGTTCTCCGGCCTGCTGCTGATCGTGCTGGTCTTCGGCCACCTGTTCATCGGGCTCATGGTCGACGGCGGCGTGAAGCGGCTGAACTTCGCGTTCGTCGCCGGCAAGTGGGCGAACCCGTTCTGGCAGCTGTGGGATCTGGCCATGCTGTGGCTGGCCCAGTTGCACGGCGGCAACGGCCTGCGGACGGTCATCGACGACTACTCCCGCAAGGACTCCACCCGGTTCTGGCTCAAGACCCTGCTGGCGGTCTCGATGATCCTGATCATGGGCGTCGGCAGCTACGTCATCTTCACCTTCGACCCCAACATCAGTTAGGAACAGGCCCCGACGATGAGTGAGCGCAGCGAACGAATCATCGACACAGCGTGCTTCGCTTATGCCGGAGCCGAGCGCAGCGAGGTGCAGGCATGAGTGAATCCCGACCGATTCAGGAGCACCGGTACGACGTCGTGATCGTCGGCGCCGGTGGTGCGGGGATGCGCGCGGCGATCGAGGCCGGGCCCCGGGCCCGCACGGCCGTGCTGACCAAGCTGTACCCGACCCGCAGCCACACCGGCGCGGCGCAGGGCGGCATGTGCGCCGCGCTGGCGAACGTCGAAGAGGACAACTGGGAGTGGCACACCTTCGACACCGTGAAGGGTGGCGACTACCTGGTCGACCAGGACGCCGCGGAGATCATGGCCAAGGAGGCCATCGACGCGGTGCTCGACCTGGAGAAGATGGGCCTGCCCTTCAACCGGACGCCCGAGGGCAAGATCGACCAGCGCCGCTTCGGCGGCCACACCCGTGACCACGGCAAGGCCCCGGTCCGCCGCGCGTGCTACGCCGCCGACCGCACCGGCCACATGATCCTGCAGACGCTGTACCAGAACTGCGTCAAGCACGACGTGGAGTTCTACAACGAGTTCTACGTGCTGGACCTGGTGATGACCGAGACCGACCGCGGCCCGGTCGCGACCGGCGTGGTCGCCTACGAGCTGTCCACCGGCGAACTGCACGTCTTCCACGCCAAGGCGATCATCTTCGCCACCGGCGGTTCGGGTCGCATGTACAAGACCACCTCCAACGCGCACACGCTGACCGGCGACGGTATGGCGATCGTGTTCCGCAAGGGACTTCCGCTGGAGGACATGGAGTTCCACCAGTTCCATCCGACGGGCCTGGCCGGCCTGGGCATCCTCATCTCCGAGGCGGTCCGCGGCGAGGGCGGCATCCTCCGCAACTCCGACGGCGAGCGGTTCATGGAGCGCTACGCCCCCACCATCAAGGACCTGGCGCCGCGTGACATCGTGGCCCGCTCGATGGTCAAGGAGGTCCTAGAGGGCCGCGGCGGCGGTCCGAACAAGGACTACGTCTTCATCGACGTGACCCACCTCGGCGAGGACGTGCTCGAGGAGAAGCTGCCCGACATCACCGAGTTCTCCCGCACCTACCTGGGCGTGGATCCGGTGAAGGAGCCGGTGCCGGTCATGCCGACCTGCCACTACGTCATGGGCGGCATCCCGACCCGCATCCGCGGCGAGGTGCTGCGCAACAACACCGACGTCGTCCCGGGCCTGTACGCCGCGGGCGAGTGCGCGTGCGTCTCGGTGCACGGCTCGAACCGGCTGGGCACCAACTCGCTGCTGGACATCAACGTCTTCGGCCGCCGCTCGGGCATCGCCGCGGCGGAGTACGCGTCGCGCGCCGAATTCGTCGAGATGCCGGAGGATCCCGCCGAGTACGTGCAGGGCTGGCTGGCCCGGCTGCTGTCGGACCACGGCAACGAGCGCGTCGCCGACATCCGCAGCGAGCTGCAGGTCACCATGGACGCCAATGCCGCGGTGTTCCGCACCGAGGAGACCCTCAAGACGGCGCTCACCGATATCCACGCGCTCAAGGAGCGCTACGAGCACATCACCGTGCAGGACAAGGGCCGCCGCTTCAACAGCGACCTGCTCGAGGCCGTGGAATTGGGCTTCCTGCTGGAGCTGGCCGAGGTCACCGTGGTCGGCGCGCTCAACCGCAAGGAGTCGCGCGGCGGCCACGCCCGCGAGGACTACCCGGATCGCGACGACACCAACTTCATGCGCCACACCATGGCCTACAAGGACGTCGAGCCCGGCGAGCACGCCAAGCTGATCGCCGACATCCGCCTCGACTTCAAGCCGGTGGTGCAGACCCGCTACGAGCCGATGGAGCGTAAGTACTGATGACCGCTGTAGCCGAAGCTCCCGCCAACCAGAAGCCGGCGCCCGTTCCGGACGGGTCGACCATGATCACCGTCAAGGTGGCGCGGTTCAACCCGGAGGACGACAAAGGGGCGCATTGGGATTCGTTCCAGGTGCCGGTCCTGCCGACCGACCGCTTCCTGAACGTGCTCATCTATATCAAGTCCTATCTGGACGGCACGCTCACCTTCCGGCGCTCGTGCGCGCACGGCGTCTGCGGTTCGGACGCCATGCGCATCAACGGTGTCAACCGGCTGGCGTGCAAGGTGCTGATGCGCGACATGCTGCCCAAGGGCGGCAAGGCGCTGACCGTCTCCGTCGAGCCCATCCGCGGCCTGCCGGTGGAGAAGGACCTCGTCGTGAACATGGAGCCGTTCTTCGACGCGTTCCGTGCGGTGAAGCCGTACCTGATCACCCACGGCAACGAGCCGACCCGCGAGCGCATCCAGTCCCAGACCGACCGCGCCCGCTTCGACGACACCACCAAGTGCATCCTGTGCGCCTGCTGCACCACCTCGTGCCCGGTGTACTGGAACGACGGCAGCTACTTCGGCCCGGCCGCGATCGTCAACGCGCACCGCTTCATCTTCGACAGCCGCGACGAGGCCGCCCGCGACCGCCTGGACATCCTCAACGACGTCGAGGGCGTCTGGCGCTGCCGCACCACCTTCAACTGCACCGACGCCTGCCCCCGAGGCATCGAGGTCACCAAGGCCATCCAGGAAGTCAAGCGCGCTCTGCTCTTCGCGCGGTGAATCTTTGAGACCAAGGGCCGTCCCCGTCTTTTCGGATGGGGGCGGTCTTTGCTTTCGGGATGCGCACAGAGCCGAACCTCCACGCCGCATCTCAGCGAGTCGCTTTGTGCTCCAATGCGTTCAGGCCCGCGTCATAGCTGCGCAGGGCTGCGCCGACCGCCGCCGCAACCGTGATCTCGAAGATCTGGTCTTCGGAATACCCAGCAGCCGTGAGCTTTTCGATGTCGACGTCGGTGATCCGGTAGGACGCGTTGCGAACGGATGCGGCATAGGCCTGCACGGGTTCGGGAAGAGTATCGCCGGTCGCGGCGGCGGCGCGTAGAGCCGGGTCGGTGGTCGCCGGGGCCTCCAGCACCGAGTAACTGAGGTTGGCCGCATCGTCGCCGTGATCGACGGCGGGCCCGTCTGCGAGCAGGAAGCGCGGGAAGCGATAGCCGAAGCGGTGCAGGGCGCGAGTTCCGCTGTGCAGCTGGCCTTCTCGCAGGACGAAGCCGAAGGCGTTGGCCAGCCGGTTGACGATGTTCCACACCAGATTCACGCGTAGCGCCTCCCGCACCGCGTGTTCCGGCACCTCGGCGACTCCGGTAGCGTCCGCCTCGTCCGGCGTGCGGCTGATCAGGTCGAGGAATTCGCGGACTGCGCGCAGCTCGGGGCGGGCCGACGCGGAGTCGTCCGGGTCGATCTCCCCCTGACCGGCGATGCGGGTGAGTTCGGCGTGGGAGTCGACGCAGAACGGGCACCGGTGTAGCTGCGCGGTGCTCATGGCGAGGTATTCGCGCTCCCCCGCGGTCCAGTACGACGGTCCGCGCATGGCGTCGGCGGTGAGGTCCAGCAGCGGGCGGGTGAGCAGGCCCGGCCGGTACAGCAGCATCTTCACGATGTCCGGGCTGTCCACCCGCGAGGTCGCCGCGGTGAATCCCAGGAACAGCTTGGCGCGGCGACGGTGGCCGTGGTCGAGGACGGACAGTCTCATCGGAACTCCGTGATGTCGAGGTCGTGTAACCGCCCGGCGAGGAAGCGCCGGTCGGCGGGATTGGCGGCGAGTTCGTGTGCGCGCCGGTACGCCTGCGCCGCCTCCGCCTCGCGGCCGAGGCGACGCAGCAGGTCGGCTCGGGTGGCGTGCAGGAGGTGATAGGTGTCGAGCCCCGCGAGCCCGTCGATCAACGCCAACCCGTCATCCGGAGTCGTCGACTCGGCCACGGCGACAGCGTGATTGAGAGCGACGATTGGCGACGGTGTCATGGCGAGCAGACGGGCGTACAGTGCCGCGATGGCGGGCCAGTCGGTCGCTTCGGCCGAGACCGCCTGGGCGTGCAGGGCGGCGATGGCGGCCTGCACCTGATACGGGCCCGGCTCTTCCCGGCGCAACGCATGGCCCAAAAGACGTACGGCCTCGGCGATTTCGGCGCGATCCCAGCGCGATCGGTCCTGGTCTGCCAGCAGCACCACAGCACCGGCCTCGTCGTACCGCGCGGCAGTGCGCGAATCCTGCAGCAGCAGAAGCGAGACCATTCCGAGCGCCTCGGGCTCGTCGGGCATGAGCGTGGCCACCAGCTTGGCGAGCCTGATTGCCTCCCGGGGCAGCGCACGGTGCTCGGGGCGATCCGGGGCGGCGGTGTAGCCCTGGGTGAAGATCAGGTAGATCACCGCCAGCACACCCGAAAGACGTTCGGGCAGTACCGGATCCGCGGGCACCGCCAGGCTGATGCCGGCATCGCGGATCTTCCGTTTCGCCCGCACCAGCCGCTGGGCCAGGGTCGATTCGCCCACCAGGAACATCCGGGCGATCTGCCCGGCCGTCAGCCCGGCCACGGCCTGGAGGGTCAGCGCGACCCGCGCCTCCTCGGCCAGGGCCGGATGGCAGCAGGTGAAGATCAGGCTCAGCCGCTCGTCACCCAGTTCGAGCAGGCTGTCGTCGCCGACGTCCGTCATGGTCGTCACCTCGGGCGCGGCACCGAGCCGGGCGAGCTTCTCCCGTCCGAGCCGGGCCCGCCGCAGCCGGTCGATCGCGCTGTTGCGGGCGGTGGTCAGCAGCCAGGCCACCGGATCGTCCGGGGCCGAATCTCCCCAGGTGCGCAGGGCTTTCGCGCACGCCTCCTGCAACGCGTCCTCGGCGAGTTCGAAGTCGCCGAGCGCGTGGACCAGCGCGGCGAGCATCCGTGCCCGATGCTCGCCGTAGACCCGCTGCAGGACGGGCGCGGCGCTCATCTTCCGGAGGCCGCCGAATCCGAGCGACGATGGTCCAGACCCGGCACCGGGGCGACCGGCCGGACCTCGATACCGCCCAGTTCGGCCAGCGGGCACAGCGCCGCCAGTTCCAGCGCCTCGTCCAAATCGCGGCAGTCCAGGACGTAGGCCCCGCCGAGATGCTCGTGCGTCTCGGCATACGGCCCGTCGGTGATCATCGTGCGACCGTCCCGCACCTTGACGGTGGTGGCGGCGTGCTCGTCCTGCAGCGGATGCCCGGAGACGAAGACGCCGCGCCGGCGGCACTCGTCGGCGAAGGCGTTCACCCTGGCCAGGGCCTCGGCGAAGTCCGGATCGTCCGGCTCGGGCCGTCGGCAGTCGTAGATCAGCAGCATGTATTGCACAGGTCCTCCACTCACCCGTTTCACGGTCGGTCGAAGAGGATGACGAACAGATCGACCGTATCTCGACAGGCGGTAGTTCCGTCAGGAGAAATTCAGCTCGTCCCGGACCTCGCCCGCTACCCGCAGGATGCGCGCGCAGTGCTCCTCGCTCAGCGCGCTGTGCAGCGACAGCCGCAATGCCGTGTGCTCGGCCGACGTGGCGGGCGGGCAGAACGGCGCGCCGAAGACGCCCCGCGATTCGAAGGCCCGGCGCAACGCCACCAGCCGGGGTTCGGCGCCCGCGCGCACGGCGAGGATGTGACTGGGCGCGAGGTCACCCACCGGATAACCCAGTCCGGTGAGCCCGTCCCAGAGCCGCCGGGCCGCCACCGCCAGTGCCGCACGACGCCGATCACCGGCGAGCACGAGATTCAGCGTGGCGTCGAGTCCGGCCACGTCGCACGGCAGCACGCTGGAGGAGAAGATCGCCGACCAGGCGGTCACCGGAAAGAACTCCGCGAGCCGGCGCGAACAGCCGATGATCCCCGCGCGCCCGCAGAATGCCTTGGACAGACTGGCCGTACGAAAGGCCACCCGCGACCCGAGGCCGCATTCGGCGACCAGGCCCGCGCCGCCCGGCCCGCAGACACCGAGCGCATGCGATTCGTCGGCCACCACCTGGCACCCGTAGCGCTCGGCGATCTCCACCACCTCGCGCAGCGGACAGCGATCGCCGAGCATGCTGTACACGGTGTCCACCAGGATCACCCCGGGCCCGGACTTCCGGATCGACGCGGCCAGCGCATCCACATCGTTGTGCGGGAACGGCACCGGCCGCGCCCGCGCGCCGACGATGCCCGTCCACAGCGAGGCATGCGCCATCTTGTCGATGTACACGGGGCTGTCTTTGCTCGAAATACATTGAAGCAGGCCAATATTGGCCGCCCAGCCGGACTGGCACAGGATCGCGGTCTCGGTCTGCCAGAGCGACGCCATCCGCGCCTCGAACGCACGGTCGGGATCATGGTCGGTCTGGAATATCGCCGACATCATCACCCCGGCGCCGCCACGGCGCAGCGCGGCCACCTGCGCGTCGACCACCGCGGGATGCCCGGCCAGGGCCAGGTAATCGTTGCTCATCAAGTTGATATCAGCAGCGCCGATCGGCGGCCGGTCCCGGAACAGGTCCGCACCACACCAGTCGGCCGCGACCCGCGCTCGGTGCCGTTCGAGCCGTTGGGTCAGGCCCGCCGGTTCCGCGACCATCGGATCCGATTGCGCGGCAACAACATCCGTCAGCGGATCCGCAGCGGGTACAACAGTTGAAGAGTCGGCTCTCTCGATGCGCTCCGACGATTTGGACACAACCACAACCAGCCCCCTTACATTGTGGAACCGGATGCGGGCGCGGAATCACCCCGCCCACACCCGGCGCATCTCACATGGGACCGAACAACCAGTTCCCCGGCGCCGCGGGGTCGTCGCTGGTGTAGTACTCGCGAGTCGCCGTGCGAATCTCCTCGCGGTCCAGCGTTCCGTTGCCGTCGCGGTCGAGCTTGGCGAAGGCGATCGCGAGGTCGTCGGCGGGCACGCCCAGTGTCATCGTGTACATCCGCGTGAATTCGGCCTGGTCGATGACGCCGTCGCCGTTGGAGTCGGCCAGGTTCATCCACGCGTCGACCATGACGTCGAACCGGCTCAGCATGGCCTCGGGGCCGTTGTCGATCGCGTGGCGGAAGCCCGCCCCGAATTCGCGGATGTCGACGCCGCCGTTGCCGTCGGCGTCCATCGGCATGACATCGGTCCGGACGATCTCGGCGAGCGCCCGTTCCAGCGCGTCGATCTTGGGTCTGTCGCCAGGAGCGTCGAACGCGCCGGCGAGGCGAGCGGCCAGGACGGTCACGTCCTCGGGGCGAAGTTCGCCGTCCCCGTCGGCGTCGAGAAATCGGAAGATTCGATCCAGCTTGCGGCTCAGTACCCCGCTGGCGATTGTCATGACCTGCACACTCCTTACCGTCGAAACAGTTGTGTGGCACAGCTCATATCTGAAATCTAGCGGGCCAACGATACCAAGATCATTGCGAAGAGATCGGTTTCGAAACGGAAAAATCCGGCAAGTCCGCGACAGGCCATGCCACATACCCCCATGGGGTTGACAATATACCCCATAGGGGTATTGTTCGAGGCATGCAGGACGATCACACGGAACACGCCGGATCGCATCAGCACCACGATCACGGCGGGCATCGACCCGAGACGGAGTCGCACAGCGGACACACCATGGCCACCCACGCCCCCGCGACGTGGAAGATGGCCGCGAGCGCCACGCTGCACTGCCTCACCGGCTGTGCCATCGGCGAGATCCTCGGCCTGGTCATCGGCACCGCGCTCGGCTGGCACAACGCGCCGACCATGGTGCTGGCGATCGTGCTGGCCTTCGTTTTCGGCTACGGCCTGACCATGCGGGGCGCGCTGGCCGCGGGCCTAGGGCTGGGCGCGGCGGTATCGCTGGCGCTGGCCGCCGACACCGTGTCGATCATCGTCATGGAGATCGTCGACAACGCGGTGGTGCTGGCGGTGCCGGGCGCGATGGACGCCGGGCTGGCCGACGGCCTGTTCTGGGGTTCGCTGATCTTCGCGCTGGCCGTGGCCTTCGTCATCACCACGCCGGTCAACAAGTGGATGATCGGCCGCGGCAAGGGCCACGCGGTGGTGCATTCGCTGCACGGCCACTGAACTAGGCACATTGCCCATCTAGCCGGCAGTTCATTGTCTGATCAGCTCAGCAGTGCTTGCATTTAGGCATGTTCAACGAAGCTCAGCTGTACTCCCCGGTAACCACCGGGGCAGACGGTGACGTCACGGTGCACCTGAGCGACGAGCATCCCGGTGTGAACGACCCGGACTACCGGGCCCGCCGAAATGCGATCGCCGCCCGGGCGCTGGCGTACCGATCGGGGGAATCGACACCGCGTATCGACTACACCGACGAGGAGCAGGAGGTCTGGCGGATCGCCTCCGCCGAGCTGGCGCGCAAACACCGCGCCTACGCCTCGGCGGAGGTCCTGGCCGCCGCCGAGCGCCTCGATCTACCGGACGACCGCATCCCGCAGTTGGACGAGGTCTCGGCAAAGCTGATGCCGCTCAGCGGTTTCCGATACGTACCGGCCGCCGGCCTGGTGCCGCTGCGCGAATTCTTCGGCTCCTTCGCCGACCGGATCTTCCACTCCACCCAGTACATTCGCCATCATTCGGCCCCGCTGTACACCCCCGAACCCGACGCCCTCCACGAAATCATCGGCCACGCCAACCAATTGGCCAGCCCGCGGTTCGCCGCGATCTACGCCGAGGTCGGAGCCGCCGTGGCCCGGCTGGAATCCGACGCGGCGCTGAAGTTCCTCGCCGATGTGTTCTGGTTCTCGATGGAGTTCGGCGTGGTCCGCGAGGGCGGCGAAATCCGTTGCTACGGAGCGGGACTGCTGTCGTCGTACGGCGAGATCGAGGAGTTCCGGCACGCCCAGCTGCGGCCGCTGAACATCGCGGAGATGGGCACGCGCACCTACGACATCACCCATTATCAACCGGTGCTGTACTGCGCGGAATCGGTCGCGGAGATCGAGGACGTGGTGGGCGAGTTCTTCGCGTCGACGACCGAGGAGACGGTCGCGCCGCACCTCAGCGGGGCCGCGGCCGACCGCGGGTGACCGGCTGGAACCGCATGCCCTCGGCGAGGAAGTCCATGACGCGCGTGACGGTCTCGCTGTCGAACGGATCGCGGTCGAGCAATGCCGCCTGCGCGGCGCCGATGAGGGCCCCGGCGAAGGCCCGCACCTCGATATCGTCGGGCGAGCGCCCGGTCCGCTCGGCGGTCAGATCCGCGACCATCCGGACGCTGCGCTCGAATTCCCTGGCGAGCGCGCCGCGCAGCTCCGGCACCGAGCGGATCAGCGCCACCCGCTGCCGCTCGAACGCGAACATCTCCTCGCCGATGGACGAGAACGTATCCTGCGTGGCGTTGCGGAACGCCTCCAGCATGGTCAGGTCCGCCGGCTGCCGCGCCAGCGCCTCGATCATCAGCGGATCCAGATCGTCGGCCAGCACCAGTTCGTCCTTGGACGGGAAATAGCGGAAGAACGTGCTCGGCGAGACCTCCGCGGCCTCCGCGATCTGTTCCACGGTCGTCTCGTTGTAGCCCTGCTCGCGGAACAATCGGAACGCCTCGGTGCGGATGGTGTGGCGGGTGCGCTCCTTCTTGCGCTCACGCAGGCCCATGCGGGGCGACGCCCCGCCATGAGCCCGCGCTGGCGGTGCCTTCGACTCAGCCGACATGGACAGATTGTCCCGCACCCGCGGCATCCGGAGTGTCCGGTACCCGGCCGCGGGTGAAGATCGCCGCGAGGACGGCCGCGATCACACAGATTCCGGCGCACGCCCACAGCATGGCGCTCATACCACTCACGAACGCCGACTGCACATGTCCGAGCATCGCCGAATCGCCCATCGTGCGCGCCACCGCGACGCCCGCGCTGACCCCGTCCGACACCGGTTCGTGGTTGTAACCACCCAGCTCGGACCGGTACTGCGTGGCCAGCACTGTCCCCAGGACCGCGACGCCGATGGTGCCTCCGGCCTGCCGCACGGCCTGCAGCAACGCCGACCCGGATCCGGCGCGTTCGGGGGTCAGTTCGCCCATCGCCATACCCATCGCCGAGGGCATGACGAATCCCATACCGACACCGAGCAGCGTGATCCAGACCGAGGTGTAGCCGTATCCGCTGTCCACCGAGGTCAGCGCGCCCAGCACCAGCCCCGCGGTCAGCACGGCGAAGCCGGTGGTGAGCACCGCCCGCAACCCGAACCTCGGCAGCAGCTTGTCCGCGATGCGGGTGCCGACGACGAGGCCGCCGATCAGCGGCAGCAGGCGCACTCCGCTGCCCAGCGAGTCGGTGCCGAGAACCTCCTGGAAGTACTGCGGGACCGTGAAGAACAGGCCCAGCATCGCGAACTGCACCAGGATGGAAAACCCTGTGCCCCAGCGGAACCCGTTCGCACGGAACAGCGCCAGATCCACCAGCGGATGCGCGGCCCGGCGCTGCGCCAGCACGAACGCCGCCAGGACGACCACTCCGCCCGCCACGGTCGCCCAGCCGATGCCGTCGCTCCAGCCCTGCGCACCGAAGCGGATGAATCCGTAGGTGAGCCCGAGCATTCCGCCCGCCGACAGCACCACGCCCGGCAGATCGATCGGGAACCGGTTGTCGCTCCGGGATTCCGGAACCAGCGCCGCCACCGCGGCGAGCCCGACGATCACCAGCGGCACGTTCAGCAAGAAGACCGACCCCCACCAGAAGTGCTGCAGCAGCCAGCCACCGACGATCGGCCCCAGCGGCAGTCCGATCGCGGTCGAGGTGACCCAGATCGTCAATGCCCGTTGCCGTTCCGCCGGTTCGGGGAACATCGTCGGCAACACCGACATCGACAGCGGCATCATGGTCGCGGCCGCGATGCCCAGTACCGCCCGGGCCGCGATCAGCTCACCCGACGAACTCGCCAGCGCACACCAGACCGAGGCCGCCCCGAACACCGCCAGCGCGACGAGCAGGAACTTCTTGCGGCCGTAGCGGTCGCCGAGCGCGCCCGCGGGCAGCATGAAAGCCGCCAGCGCCAGCGTGTACGCGGTTGTGAACCATTGCAGCGCAGCGGTATTCGCGCTGAGATCGACGGCCATCGTGGGCAGCGCCACCACCAGCACCGTGGTGTCCAATCCGATGGTCAGCATCGCGACCGCCAGGGCGCCCAGCGCCAGCCAGCGCGCCTTGCCGCCGGTCTCGCCCGCCGTACCCACGGCCGCGATCCCCTCCCGCGACTTCAAGGTCTTCATGACAGTTCCAATCATTTGGAGGTTTATCTATTTTGATAGTAGCTTCCAGTTTGTAGGGTATGTCAATACCTGGATGTCCCAGTGGGGACGGCCGGGAGCGCTACGACGCGGCGCCGCATAAGCTCGCAGGCGATGAGTACGTGCATGTCCCGGCGCTTCCGCCGCCCCATTTCGTTCGCGGCCGCCGCGCTGGCGTCCGGGCTCATCGGCGCCACCGCCGCGACCGGCGCCGTCGCGCCCCTCGCCGCGGCTGCTCCGTCCGCCTCCACCACGGCGCCGTTCACCACGCCCAATACCGACGGCTGCCCGAACAAGACGGCAACGCCGCCGGCGATCGACACCTCCGAGGTCCCCGAGCCGGGCGAGGAGGCCCCCGCGCCCCTCCCCGTCCCGTCGCCCCCGATCGGCGGCGACAAACTGGGCGGGTGCGGGCTGGTGCTGCCCGACGGCGCGCCACCGGTGCCCGCCGACATCTCGGCCACCGGCTGGCTCGTCGCCGACCTCGACAGCGGCCGGGTGCTGGCCGCGAAGGATCCGCACGGCCGCTACCGGCCCGCCTCCACCATCAAGGTGCTGCTGGCCGCGGTCGCCCTGCGCAGCCTGGACCTGAACAAGGTGGTGGTGGGCACCCAGGAGGACGCCAACGCCGACGGCACCCGCGTGGGCATCGGCCCCGGCGGCCGCTACACCAACAAGCAGCTGATGCAGGCGCTGATCATGTGTTCCGGCAACGACGCCGCGCACGCCGTCGCGGCACAGCTCGGCGGCGAGAAGGCGACCGTCGCCAAGATGAACGACCTGGCAAAGCGGTTGCACGCCTTGGATACTCGCGCCGCCACCCCGTCCGGCCTGGACGGTCCCGGCATGAGCACGTCGCCCTACGACCTGGCCGCGCTGTTCCGCGAGGCGATGTCGATTCCGACCTTCGCCGAGCTGATTCACACCGAGCAGGTCGACTTCCCCGGCTTCCCGGCCGATCCGAAGATCCCCGGCGATCAGGACCATCCCGGCTTCCCGATCGCCAACGACAACCATCTGCTCTACGACTACGAGGGCACCCTCGGCGGCAAGACGGGATACACCGACGACGCCCGCCAGACCTTCGTCACCGCCGCCGAGCGCAACGGGCACCGGCTCGTCGTGACCCTGCTGAAGGCCGACGTGCTGCCCATCCGCCCGCCCGAGCAGGCGGCGCGCCTGCTCGACTACGGCTTCGCGCTGGCTTCGGACGCCTCCGTCGGCACCCTGCCGGACGAGGCGTCGACCTCGTCGAATACCAATGTGGCCGTGGCCTCCCCGCCGCCGCGCGACACCGGCTCGGCCACCACGGAGGAGCACCACAACGAGAATCTGCTGACGATCCTGATCGTCGGCGGGCTGGCGGCGGCGCTGGTGCTCACCGTCGCGGCCTGGAAGCTGACGGGCGGCTCCCGCCGCTAAATGTATTTCCGTCGCGCCGTTTGACTCCCCGATGTCCGGGCACACGCGTAACGAGCCCCTCGTGGCTCCTACTGAGGATCGGAGAGGAGGGACGACCATGCCGAATCCCAAGAATCGCGGCCAGTTCGGTAATCGGCCGGACACCGCTAAGCAAGCACGCAAGGGCGGCCTGGCCAGTACCGGCAGCTTCGGCTCGGCACACAGCGCCGATCCGTCGGAGGCCGGCCGGAAGGGCGCCGCCGCCCAGCCCACCGCGGCCAAATCGCGCGGCGGGCAGCACAGCCACAGCGGTCGCTGAGCCGTGCGGGAAGCATTGCTCCCCTGAGTTGTTCGGTGCCTTGGGTATCAGCCCAAGGCACCGATCTTGCGTTCGAGCACCGACCGCTCGCGCTCGTTGGCGCACAGCCGGGCGGCGTGCTCCAGTTCCGCGCGCGCCTCGGAGGTGCGGCCCAAACGGGTCAGCAGTTCCCCGCGCACGGTGGGCAGCAGGTGCGAGGTCGGCAAGGCTCCGGACGCCGCCAGTTCGTCGACGATCGACAGCGCGGCGGCCGGACCCTGTGCCATGGCGACCGCGACCGCCCGGTTGAGTTCGACCACCGGTGACGGCGCGAGCCGGCCCAGCGCCTCGTACAGGAGCACGACGCGTTCCCAGTCGGTCTCCTCGACCGACGGTGCCACACAATGACATTCGGCGATCGCCGCCTGGAGGCCGTAGGTTCCGAGCCCGCGGCCGACCTGCGCCGCGCGCGCCAGGGCGGCCCGTCCCCGGACGATCGCGGCCCGGTCCCAGCGACGCCGGTCCTGCTGCTCGAGCAGGATCGGTTCGCCGTCCGGACCGGTGCGCGCGGGGAAGCGGGCCGCGGTGAGTTCGAGCAGCGCCAGCAGTCCGTGCACCTCGGGCTCCCGGGGCATCAGCCGGGACAGCACGCGCGCGAGACGCTGTGCCTCGCGGGCGAGATCGACCCGGATCAGCGCGTCGCCGGAACTGGCCGAGGACCCCTCGGTGAAGATCACGTAGATCACGCTGAGCACCGAGACGAGCCGCCCGGCCCGCTCCTCGGGCGGCGGCACCTCGAACGGCACCCGGGCCGCGGCGAGGGTCTTCTTGGCCCGAGTAATCCTGGCCTGCGCGGTCGCGGTCGGCACCAGGCAGGCCTTGGCGATCTCGTCGCTGGTCAGGCCCCCGACCACGCGCAGGGTCAGCGCGACCCTCGCCTCCCGCGACAGCACGGGGTGGCAGGAGATGAACATGAGGGCGAGGACGTCGTCGTCGATCAGGTCCGGGTCCCACAGCATGTCTGTGTCGCCATGTGCCGACGTCCCCGCATCCTCACTCGCCGCCGCGCCCACCCCGTTACTCCTCGACGTGCCCGCGCCGCCAGCGACGATGCCGCCCTCACTCAAGTCGCGAGCGAGGGCGGCATACCTGTCGTCGAGGGCGGCGCGGCGGCGGAACCCGTCGATCGCGCGCCGCCGGGCGACGGTGAGCAGCCATCCCGCGGGATTGCGCGGCGCACCGTCGCGCGGCCAGGTGACGAGTGCCTCGGCGAGGGCCTCCTGCGCGAGATCCTCGGCCAGCGCGAAATCACCCGTGTAGCGCGCCAGCGCGCCGACGATCCGCGCGGATTCGATCCGCCAGACCGCGGCCACATCCGCGCGGCTCGCGGGATCGACCGGCCCGCTCAGAGCTGGCCGGTGGCCTCGCGCCACTCCCGCTCCTTCTTGACCCACTGATTGTCCTGCGGGAACTCGTCGATGCTGGGGACCCTCCGGATCTCCGTCTTGATGCCCGGACCGGTCATCGGCATCCGCTTGGCCCACTCGACGGCCTCCTCCTGGGACGCCACATTGAGGATGTAGTACCCGCCGAACAGCTCCTTGGTCTCGCCGTACGGTCCGTCGGTGACCACCGGCGTCTCGGAGGAGTAGTCGACGACCACGCCCTTCTGCGCGTCGTCGAGACCCTCCGCGGCGAGCAGCACGCCCGCCCGGATCAGCTCGTCGTTGAAGCGGCCCATGGTGTCGAGCACCTCGTTGAAGTCGACATCGGCCATCTTCGCCCACGCCTCGTCAGTGGCACGCATGATCAGCATGTACTTCACGGTTGTCTCCTCGGCTCTCGGGCCCCTGTCGGACCCTCTCACGCATAGGTCGAACGGGGAAGACGGCATATCGACACGCCCCCGAAATTTTTCTCGCGAGCCATCACCCCCTGACCGGGAGATCCACACAACGGGCGCGGCACCCCCGTTTGACCACCCCACTCCCGGGTACTTGCCAAGATGTAGCTGACGATCGACCGGCATCTGGGGGACAACCATCCGGCGATCGCCGAAGCCACTGGTCGATGGAGTACGGCGCGATCGCTACTCATCCGGACCGCGCGTGTGCTCGTCGGCAACTGATCACTACCCACACCCGAATCACACGGTGCGCGTGAGGAGGAATCATGACCAACGCAACCTTGGATTCCGTCATCGGCAACACCATGTACGACTCGGCCGGCGAGAAGATCGGCAAGGTCAAGAAGATCTATCTCGACAACGACACCGGCACACCGACCTGGGCCGCGGTGTCGACCGGCCTGTTCAGCGGCGACTCCATGGTCCCGCTGGCCGGCGCCCAGCATCAGGCGGACGCCGGGACATTGCAGGTCCGGGTGGACAAGGAGCACGTGAAGTCCGCGCCCTACCTGGACGACGACGGCCACATCAGCCGCGCGGGCGAACAGGAATTGTTCGCGCACTACGGCATCGACCCCCGCCAGGCCGGATGGAACGCCTACGGCCGCCAGCAGATCCGCCCCGGACCCGACGAGCCGATGACCCACGGGCACGGCGGGGACGAGATGGTTCGCTCGGAGGAACGGCTCGAGATCGGCACCGAGCGGGAAGAGGTCGGCAAGGCCCGGCTGCGCAAATACGTTGTCACCGAGGAACAGACGGTCGATGTGCCCACCACGCACGAGGAGGTGTACGTCGAACGCGAACCCATCACCGACCCGTCGGAGGTGCGCTCGGCCCGGATGGGTGAGCAGGAGCAGGAGGTCACCCTGCACGCCGATCGGGTGAACGTCCACAAGGAATCCGTGCCCGTCGAGCGCGTCCGCCTCGGCGTCGAGGAGGTCGAGGACCACCGCACGGTCTCCGAGAACCTGCGCAAGGAACGCATCGATACCGAGGGCGTAGACCCCGAGCAGCGGCACGACAAGGACCGCTGACCCACCCCCAGCCCGCCGGGCGGCCCGTGCCGTCCGGCGGGAAAGGTGCGGAGGTTACTCCGGCAGTTGCTTGTACAGGCGCACGGTCTCGGTGGCTACGGTCCGGGCGGCATCGCAGCCACCGCCCTGCACACTGACCATGATCATTTCTGTTCTGCGGTCGTGAACGCCCTTGGCGGGAGCCCAGTTCGGATCGGTGCCGATATAGATCTGGCACGCATCGGCGTACGTGCTGCCGCGCCGGCCCGGAGCCTCCAGGGTCGGAAGCCCGTCTATTCGCGACTCCACCTCGTGAGACCCCGGACTACGCGTGAGTTTGGCGTCGGAGTCGTAACTGAACTCGATATTCCGCCCGGTCGAATTGTCACCCCAGTCGAGGTTGACGATGCACTCCCACGGATTCGGCGACGGATTCACATAAGGGGCTGGATGCTCCTGAGCGAAGGCGCTCAGCACCGCACAGGGATCCAACCGCGCCAGCTTCGTATTCATATGCGCGCGTGTCGAGTTCGCACGCAACGGACGGTCCCCCAGGTGTGAAGCGGCCGCCGCCGTGATCGCCGCCGTCTCCGGGCACAGATCGAACTTCGGGCCGCGGTCCATGAGATCGCCCTTGGTCGTCACCTGGAACCGAAGACTCATCTTGTCGTCTACCGGGAGATAGGCGCTACAGAAATCACGCGAGTCGGTGACCTGCACCGTCGTGTCGCCCACCGTCACCGGCTTACCCGATGTCCCGGTACTGCGCGAGGACATCGCCACGCTGATGCTCACGATCTCCTTGGCGCCCACCGGCTCACCGAACATCACCGAACAGGTGCTGAACGCACCGTCGGCGCCGACGTAGTCCGGTGTCCCGATCCGATTCACCGCAGCCTCATCGAGGTACCCGCACGGATCCAGGCCCCGGAGGGTATCGCGATAAGCCACCACCGCTTGCGTCTGCTTGTCCAGAAACTGCGGATACGGTTGCCGCGCAGCTGAACTCGATGGACCCGCATCCCCGGGTGATGACTCGGACGAACACGAGACGACAGCAACCCCCGCGCCCACCAGCGCGACCACCCCGATGATTCTCCTCCACACCAGCGCAACGCTAGCGGCAATCCGCCCGGATCAGCCCCGATCAGCGTCCGGTCCGGGCAGAACTCGCATCGGCCCTGGACGGAAACCGCCTCCGCGTCGAGTGCGATTCAGCGATCGAAGGCACCTCGCCGAGCGGCCGCGGTGAACGCGGTCCACTCGGCGGTGCTGAATACCAGTGCGGGACCGGTTCGAGCCTTCGAATCACGCACGCCGACAAGCTCATTGGAGAGAAAAGCAACCTCGACACAATTCTTGGACCCGCCACTGCGGCTGCTCTTGAACCATCTCGCGGTAGATAGGTCGACCATCACGCTCAATACTCCTTCGCTGCCCGCCGGAGAAGCGTTCGGCTGGCGGTAGGGTCCAACGCGCTGCGCCGTAGACACTCGTAGGCTTGATGGTACCGCTCGACAGCACGTGGTTTTGCGAGATACAAGTCCCCGAGGAGACCTTCCACATAGACGACCGGCGGCTCGATCGGTTGTCCCGCGCGATCCGGGCCGAACTCCAGGATCACGAAAGACTCGACAGGGTCTCCCAACGGGAAGCCCGCGGAGAACGGAAGAATCCGCACACTGACATTCGGACGAGTACCCATGTCGCTCAAGTGTTTCAGTTGCGCGGCCATGACCCTCGGACCTCCGACCATGCCGTGAATAGCCGATTCTCGCAGGACGACATCAAGTGTCGCGGGCTCGTATTTCCGCGTGATCCTCATCTGCCGACGCATTCGCAACTGCACTCGACGGCCATGCTCTTCGGCGGTGTCCTCGGGATGCGCCGCATGCATCAGCGCGCTTCCGTATGCCGGGGTCTGGAGCAAGCCCGGCACGAGTTCGGACTCGTAGGTGAACAGCCGATGCGCGGAAGCCTCGAGCCCCACATAGAAATCGAAGTTCTCGGGCATGACGTCGCCGTACTCACACCACCAGCTCAGCTCGCTGCCTTGCACCGCAAGAGCTTTCATCGCGGCCATCTGCCGATCATCGAACCCGTAGATCTTGCACAACGCCTCGATATCCACCTCCCGCACATGCACAACCATCCCCCGCTCGATCCGCTGCAACGTGCTCGCACTGCGCTGTATCAACGCCGCCGCCTGCTGCAACGTCAGCCCACACTCCTCCCGCCCGTTCCGCAGATACCGCCCGAGCTGCCGCCGCGGCAGCGTCGACCCGTTCTCCGACATGCCCGCCTCCCTCCACGTGTACAAGGACCCCGCCAGCGAACCACCGCCCAATCCCCAGGACCCCCACCACAGCGAATTCTCATTCGAATACCGCATAACCCCAGGAAGAGTTGCACTTTCAGCTCGAGTGGCACGGCAATCCAGGAGGAAACCCACTGCCGACGAAGGCCGGATTCACCTCGGCCCGGCACCGTGCGACGACCTCCTCGCCATCGCCCCGCCATCGAGCCGACCATCGGTGCGGACACCTGACACGACCGGCGTCCACCCGCCCCTCGATCCGACCGATTCGCCACATAACACCAGGAAGCGTCCCGTTTCCTGTCAGGCCCGTACCCCAAATTCGCGAGTCGAGGGAACCAGATCCCCCGACGATGCGTCCAGTAAGGTAGGCGATCGGACGCGAAGGGAGGGCCTGTCGATGGACGTGGGGCAGTCGACAGCGACGGGGCTGTATCAACAGGCCGTGGCGGGGACTTTCAAGATGGAGCCGGGGGCCGCGCAGAAGTGCGCTGAGATCTATCAGCGGTTCGCGGAGTCGGTGGACAAGATGATCACAGACTCCTACCACCTGCAACGACTCGACGGATTCGGCACGTTCGATTCCGCTCTTGCGCTGCAGCAGGGGTTCGAGCAAAAGGGCCTGAAGATGATCGAGGCATTGACCGGTCTCGAGGAGGCTTCCCTCAAGATGGCGGCGGCATACCTGCAAGCAGGCGGGCACATCGAGGATGCGGAATCCATGAACAATGCGGCCATCAAAGTCGCGGGAGAGAGGCTTCCGAAGTGAAACGCGAGCGACAGAGCGTGTTCTATCTGACGGTGATGACTGTCGCGACACTGGCGGCCGGGTGCACATCCGGCAGTGATGCGCCGGACCCCGGAAGCACGTCAGTAAGCGTGACCACCACTGAGCTCCACCCCAGCCAACAGCCGAACGCACCGCAGCCGACATTGACCGCATCGTCGCTGCAGCCGCCACCTCAGAAACAGTACGGACGCCCAAACGTCGCTTTCGACCCGTGCACATGGATACCCGACGGGGTCATTTCGCAAGCCGGCTTCGACCCCGCCAGCCGGAAACGCTCTGGCGATCGCGTAACCGAGATTACCTTCTTGAGCTGTGATTTCAGTTCAAAGCCTCGCACCCTGACAGTCCTTTCCGGGAATGCAACCTGGGACGAAGACCTTCGGAAGAACGGTTCCTGGAGCGAGCCCATTACCATCAACGGCCGAGAAGCGATGTGGGTTCGGGACCCCGGTCTCCCGCGCGCTTGTGACATTCACCTTCGCACCAAGGTCGGATTCGCCGATATCGGGACCACGTTGACCTTGAACGGCGTAACCCAGGACGCGAAGCCTTGCGACGGTCTACTCGACATCGCCACCGCCATCGAGCCGACGATCGGCAAGGACAACTGACATGACCGGCGACAACCCTCCGCTCGATCCACAGCAGGCCACGCTGGCCACGATCGTGGGGATCGACCCTGCACTCCTGCAGGCGACGAAGACCAAGCAGGGTTCGAAGTACATGCAGGACCAGCTTGGATTCAATAGCACTGACGACGATTACATCCGGGGCCTCGAAGAGTGGGCGGGCGTGTCACATCACGACATCCACAGCCATGCCCAGGATATGAAACCGGGGGCCATGCACGACTCGGCAAAGGCATGGAACACGATCTCCGCAAGTCTTGGGGGCGCGGTCTTCGGCCTCAATCTTTCCATCCAGAAGGCACTATCCGACGGTGTTCACGGCCAATTCGGCGACGCCGCTCTCAATTCCGCTAAGAAGTTCGTTCAGCAGGCTACCGATGTGCAAGAGGTGATCCAGGCCGTGGGGCTCAGGATCGAAACGGCCGCCTTCGGCGCCGAAGCGGTCATGCGAACCGTGCCACCGCCCAAGGCAGGGGATGGTGCCGCCAGCACGCAGGTGCCCACGGTACTTGATGTACTCGGTGCCGGAAATCCGGCCGCAGCAGTGGCAGCCGGACGTTCCGAAGATGAACTCTGGCGGGATGCCATTGCCGCGATGCAGGCCAACTACGACACCACTTACGGCCCTGCGGGCAAAGGTGTTCCGACCTTCGTCCCAGTCGCTGCACCTGGTGGCGACGGCAACGGCAACGATCACGACGGTGGGATCCCCAACTCCGGTGGCGGAAACGGTGGAACCGATGGTGGTACCGGCGGGACGAACGGTAAGACCGAGGGGAACGACGGTAAGACCGACAACGGTGAGCAGCAGGCCGGTAACGATGCCACCAGCACCTCGAGCGCTGGGGATTCCTCGAATTCCGCAGGGAATCAAGGGAATCAGTCCACGGCTCCCGGGCAGCAGGGCGCGGGGACGACTGGGACGGGTGCCGGGCCGAGTGCGACGTCCGCGGCTGGTTTCGGCGGCGGTGCCGGTAGTGGCGGCCGGGGCGGTGGTTCCGGACTGTCGGGCGGTGGGGCCGGCGGGACGAGTGGTGGCGCGGGGCGCGGCGCGTCCGGTGTGCCGGGAGCTGGAAACAATGCTACGGCTGCGGCTTCCGGGATGGGGGCCGGGAAGGCCGGTGCATCCGGGATGGGCGGGATGCCCGGAATGGGGCACGGCGCTGGTGGACGTAAGGATGAGGAGTCCGAGAACGAGCACAAGACTCCGGATTATCTGATCATGGACCGCGAGGAGGAGTTGCTGGGGCGGCGGGATCCTACGGTTCCGCAGGCGATCGGCGCGGATATTCCCGCGGCACAATATGATCAGAACGACGGCAGGGGCCGCCGGGGGTGAAGTGGGAGTTCACGCCGGATGAGTTCATGCATGTCTGGAACGAGACCGGTAAGGACCGGTACCCGTTCCCCCTGAAGTTGATCTCGGCGGTGCGCTGGCAGGACGATTTCGCGAGGGTGGCGCAGGAGCTACGCGAGCGGCTGCCCCCGGGAGGCGACCCCGACTTGTCGGCCGTCCTGCGCGTCGCGGCGAATCCGGCTGTGTCGCTGGTGATCACGGGCAAGCGTCGGCGTCCGCTGCGCGCGTTCGGCGCCGTCGACACCACCGTCGGCGTCACCATGGTCCAGCGGCCCGGACCGACCGACGAATTCGGCGGCAACGTCGTGATCGAGGTGGGGTCACCCGCCATCGTCTACAAGGTGTTCGCGGCCGTCCTCGGCAATGTACCGGCGGGCAGCCGGCCGGCCATGGTCGAGAGCCTGGACCGGATCCGCACCAGCCTCGAATCTTGGACCGGCACAAAGGAGTCCGTCACCGATCGCATGCGCCGCCTACTACACGCCCCACGCTCCGGATCCGGCCACATCGAGGTATTGTGCGGACTGCAGAGCCCCCGCCCATACCCGCCGCAGTACCTGAGCTGGATCGATGTCGAAGGCGACGGCCGCTACATCTACCGCGAACAACACAACGACTTCCACATAGAACCCTGCTCCCAGCAGACCATCCACCGCGAGATAGCCCGCATGGCACAACAGGATTCGGAGCATGAGTAGATCACCCAGGCCGTCGAAGTATCACGGCGACGAGGACGATCCTCGCTACCCCTCCCCACGCTTCCTGCGAAGTATCGGCGCGGTCGTGGTCGATGTGGCCGTGCACGGCGGAATCGCCTTCGCGGTGGGATCGAGTGGTACGCCTGGAATCGTCACGGGCGCGCTGGCGGTCGCGGCGTATCTGGTCGCATCGTTCGTCAACACCACCCTCGTGCAATGGGTACTCCGCGCCTCGGTCGGGAAAGCCCTCTTCGGCCTGGCGGTTATTCGTGGGAAAGACGGCGGTCGGCCCACCTTCGGAAACCTCCTAGTCTGGTACTTTCTGCGCGGTATCAACCTCGCCCTCGAAAACTCATCCGACGGGTACCAGCAAGTTGTCGCGGTGCGGCGACGCGATATCCGCCGGCCCGCTCAGCTTGCGACGTGAGGTTGTGCCCCTGGCCTGTGCCGGGGCACGATCTCACACCCTGAACCACGGCCTCAGGCCGCGACAGGTTTTCGTCGTCTGCGCTCGCGTTGGTTGCGTGTGTGGATCCGGGTGAGGACTTCGGCGAATAGTTCGTCGGCGTGGTGGCGGTGGTTCAACTGTGGGATCTGCTGGGGGTCGATGTGTGGTGGCGCAATCCAGGCCACCCGGCCCGCGTACGGTGAATTGTCCCCCTCGACAACGGTTTTCCAGCCGCCCGGTCCGTCGTGGATCAGTGCGTGGCAGGCGTCGCAGGCGAGGGTGAGATTGTCGAGGTCGGTACGGCCGCCTTTGCGGTACTCCAGCACGTGATGCACCGCGCACAGGCTGGCCGGGGCGTCGCAGCCCGGCCGCGAGCACCCGCGCAGGGCGGCGATCAACGCCACCCGCTGTGCTCTGGATGCCAGGCGTTTCATCCGGCCCAAGTGCAGCGGGAGACCCGAATGATCGAATACCGCCAGAAACGGCTGCGATCGCTCCGCGAGTGCTAGTGCGTCGCCGATCGGTACCGTGCCCCCGGTGGCGGTTGTCGCCACACCGGAAAGATGTTCCACGTCTTCGACATTCATGGTGAGGACCGTCGCCACCGGCATTCCGCGATGCGAGCCCAGCTCGCCGGTGATCACCCCCGACGACAGCAGTGCCGTGAGCGCGTCGTGATTGCGTTGCGCGGTGGAGCGCCGGTCGCGCCCGGCGGCTTCGGCCAGCGTGCGCGGGTCCGCGTTGCCGACATCCACCGACGGACTATCCGGATCCTCCGGATTGCACACCCCGGGACGTGCGTAGGCGGCCAGTAGCGGATCCAGCAGGGCGCGCAGAACGGGGGTGATCTCGCCGCGGATGGGTGACATCCCATCGGGGCGCTGGCGGCCCACGATGACTCCCCGCATCCGGGCCCGGTCGTGGTCGGTGGTCAACCGGCCGTCCGGGTCCAGGTGGGCGAGCAGTTGGTAGCCGACCTTGCCGACATCGTCCGGGCTGCCCGACCGCGCGAACTCGGCCAGAACCTGCTCCGCCGCCTCCCGGTCCTCCTCCGAGACACCGCGCGGTACCCGGTTCATCACCGCCGCGACACCGCGGGCGTGGTCAGCCGATATCTCGCCTGCTGCCAAGGCTTCGGCCGTGTGGGGCAGGCGCGGATCGGTCGGCTGGCCGGTCATGTCGTGGAAGGTGCCCACCCACGATGCTTGGTGGACTCGCGCCCCGGCGTCCGCACTCGCCAACCGCAATGTCTCCATCAGGAACTTCTTCAACGATTTCAATCCGAACCGTGCCGGGAGAGAACGTTCGCTGGCCTCGATCAGGAGCCGATGCCGGACCGACACCAGCATCCGCACACAGCGTTCGACATCCCGCATCACGTCGACGACCTCGTCATCGGTCAGTGGCGTCAGGGGCAGTTCGAGGAGATCGGTGACCGCGGAATACAGCGGACCGGCGGCCCGCCCTTCGATTCCCCCACTCGAACTCATGTTCGAATTCTATCCCAACCCCGCCTCCGGCAACAGGCCCGCACACATCTGATACCAACGTCTTCACACTGGACAAGTGTTCGAAATACACTGGTGCACAACAGGTTCAGCAGATGAACAGAATCCAGGTGGACGGAACCTCTGGGCGATGGATGCGTGCCGCGGACCGAGCGACGAACCCGCTCAGTCCATGCGGAGCTTGGTTCCGTCGTCGTCGGTGTGGAAGTCGTCGGGGCCGATGTCCAAAAGCCCACCGCCGGGCGCGGTTACGGGTGGCTGGGACTGGTTGCCGCCGCCGGGTCTGGAATCGGGGTACAGCTCGTACCCCTCTTCCGGGGTGGTCGGGGCGAGAGGGGCGGGATTGTGGTTCTGGCGTTGGCCGGAACCGGTGTCGACGGCCGGTGTGTCGGTGCCGGAGCCCTGCTCGGTCAGGAATTCGACGGCCTGCTGGCGCACGTATTTTCCCGCGTCGTCCTTGACTCGGTCGCCGATGCCCTGGTTGTCGCCCCAGGCGGCGTCGGCGATCGGGTCGCCGATCTTCTTGCCGATGGTGCTGCGGATGAACCAGTCGGTGGCGCCGTTGTTCGAGAACTTGATTCCCTTGTCCTTCAGCGCATTGCTGATCGGGCCGGCGATGGCGCCCTGAATGCCGCCGTGCACCCCCTCGGAGGCCACGTCCTGCCAGTCGTAACCGTCGCGGAGGCCGAGAAACTTCTCCAGGCTCTGGAAGCCGAACTCCTTGCCGGCGCCTATCCCCGCGCCGATGCCGGCGCCGACCGCCGCGCGTTTGATGATGGTCTTGACGGCGATTTCCTGTAGGAGCTTCTGCAGGGCCTGGGTGATGGCCGTGCGGACTGTCATCTGTACCGCGGCGCCCTCGGCGACGCTGGCGCCCAATGTTTCCACGGCGAGCGCCGCGCTGATGGCGAGTTGCACAGCGAGATAGACCAGCATGCCGATGATGAACACCTTCACCGCCAGCACCAGCATGGCCATGACACGCAGGGCGAAGGCGAGTTCGCGGCAGAATTCGGACAGCTCACCGAGAGCGCCCTCGTCGCCACCGGCCTTCTTCCAGAACTGGTCGATCGAATCGTGTGTCTCGCCTTGGGTATTCGCGAGGACCACCTTGACGACGTCGCCGCCGTAGTCGTTGAGCTGATCGATCAGGTCGGCGATCTGGTCCCACTGGTCCGCGGCGCCGCGCAGGCCGGTCTCGTCCGCCTCCGGCCATTTGGTGACGACCAGGGCGGCAACCGGTTTCAGCTCGTCGGGTATCTCCAAACCCATGCCGCTCAGGCCTTCCGGTCGATCGCGTCGCCGGTCTTCTGGATCGCGGCGGCTGAATTCTGCTCGACACCCTCGGCGAGATTCGCGGCCGTGCCGACACCGGAGTTCAGGTGCCGGAACATGGCGACGGCGCCCTGGATCAGCGTGAGCGCCTCCTCGGCCTTACCCGTGTAGTTCTGCGCGAATCGAGCGCCGAATTCGTCGTTCCCCCACATCTCCCCGTAGCCGGCGAGCGTGCTCTGCAACGACGACAGGCCAGTCTCGAGCTGAGTGGCCAGATCCTCGAATTTCGGTGCCTGCGAACGCACCTGGTCGACATTGATACGAAAAGTGTCGTCGGCCATCGGATTACCAGCCCTTCCAGTGCGGGCCGTCTTCGTCCTCCGCCGGGGGCTGCTCGTCCGCCGGTGGTGCGGGCGGCGGCACCTCCTGCGGCGAGGGCAGGGGCGGCAGAATTCCGACCACCGGACGGAACTCGATATCGTCGCCCAGCGGATTGTGCGGCGGCTGGAACCGGTCGGCCGCGGCCAGGACCGGAGCCAGTGCGGCGCCGATCGTCTCCTGCGCGGCGCGGGCCGCCACCTGGGCCGCCTCGGTGATCGCCGCGCCGAGCTTCTCCGGGGTGGAGCGTTTGAAGGCCGCCGGGTCGACGTAGACGCCGACGGGCACGCCGGCAGCGTTACTGGTGACGCGGACCAAATTGTCCGACGACCAGCCCTCGACCGTGGTGGCGGCCAAATTCTCGCGGGCGCTGTCGATATCGGCCAGCTGCCGCTGATAGGCGTCGAGCATCGAGTCGACTTCCGTCTGCAGCGCGCCGGTGCGTGCGCGCAGCTGGTCGTAGCCGGATGGATCCACGTGATTCCCCTGAGGTCGGACTGGATGCGTCAGTTGTTCTGACGCAGCGGATCCCCGTCCGGTTCCCGATCCCGGCTACTTTCGCCCGCGCCACCCCGCGAGCACGCCGGCCACCGCTCCCGCACCGAACAGCACGGCACCGGTCCGGGCCGTCATCCCCGCGACCATCCGCGGCGAGATGACCGCCGGCGGGGGCGGGGCGATCTCGGGCTCCGGTTCGTTCTCGCGGGCGGTGGCGGCCCAGGCGGTGGCGAACAGGATGATGCGGGCGGTGATGTAGGCGAAGACCATGAGGCCGACGATCGGACCGAACGCCACACCCGCCGGGCTGCCCAGGACGGATTTCAGATAGATACTGGCGATCTGCTTCCACACCTCGAAGACCAGCGCGGCGATCAGGGCGGCCTTCGCCGCGCTCACCAGCGTCACCGGCTGGCGCGGCAGACGGGCGATGATCCACGCGAACAGCGCCCACGTGGACAGCATCGCCAGCACCAGCGACACCACGGTCAGCAGCACCCCCGCACCGGGCGCGTTGTCGAGGTGCATCGCCTCGAGCAGGGTGCGCCCCAGACCGCTGCCCGCCAGCGCCGACAGGCCCAGCGACACCAGCATCGCCACACCCAATCCCGCCAGCGCGATCAGATCCGAGATCTTCGTGCCGACCCAATTGCCGTCCGGCGCTTCCTGTTCCCACTGCTCGGTGAGCGCGGCGCGCAGGTTGGCCATCCAGCCCATCCCGGCGTAGAGGGCGCCGACCAGGCCGATCACGCCGACGCTGGTGCGCGAGTTGATCGCCTGATTGATCAGGTCGGTCAGCTGACTCCCGAACGATCCCGGAATCTTCTCGATGACCGTCTGCTGGATCTCGGCCAGCAGATCCGGATTGCTCGCCAGCACGAATCCGGCGACCGCGAATCCGACCATGACCAGCGGGAACAGCGACAGCACGGTGAAATACGTGATGCCCGCCGCGAAGTAGTCACCGCGTTGCTTCTGATACCGCCCGCCGGCGCGGATGACGTGGTCCAGCCACGGCCGCGCCTGGACCTCACCTTCGATGCGCGCCTTGATGTTGCCGAACACCCGTCCTCCCGAAACCTGTCGGCGATCGAGTACAGCCCCGCGCGGCGAATCTCACCGAGCCAGGAAACCCACCCTGTCATATACCTGAGCGAGGGTGTTGCCGGCGATTTCCCGAGCGCGTTCGGCGCCGACGCCGAGAATGCGGTCGAGCTCGCCCTGGTCATCCAGATACTCTTGCACCTTCGCCTGCAGCGGCGTGACGAATTCGACCAGAGCGTCGGCCACATCGCCCTTCAGGTCGCCGTAGCCCTTGCCCGCGTAATCCTTCTCCAGCGTGACGATGGGCGTACCGGTGAGCGACGACAGGATTACCAGCAGGTTGCTTACCCCCGGCTTGGTCTCCGGGTCGTAGCGGATCTCGCGTTCGGTGTCGGTGACCGCGGAACGGATCTTCTTCGCCGAGACCTTCGGGTCGTCGAGCAGGTTCAGCAGGCCGGCGTCGGTGGCCGCCGACTTGCTCATCTTCGAGGTCGGATCCTGCAGGTCGTAGATCTTCGCGGTGCCGCTGACGATATGCGCCTCCGGGACGACGAACGTCTTCTTGTACCGGGTGTTGAACCGCTGGGCCAGGTTGCGGGTCAGCTCCAGGTGCTGGCGCTGGTCCTCGCCGACCGGGACCTGATGCGCCCGGTACAGCAGGATGTCGGCGGCCATCAGCACCGGATAGGTGAACAGGCCGACGGTCGCGTTCTCCGCGCCCTGCCTGGCCGACTTGTCCTTGAACTGGGTCATCCGGCTGGCCTCACCGAACCCGGTGATGCAGTTGAGCACCCAGGTCAGCTCGGCGTGCTCGGGCACCTGGCTCTGCACGAACAGGGTCGAGCGCTTCGGGTCGATCCCCAGCGCCAGCAGCTGCGCGGCGGCCCGCTTGGTGCGGTTGCGCAGCTGTTTCGGGTCCTGCGAGACCGTGATGGCGTGCATGTCGGGGATGAAGTAGAGGGCGTCGTAGTCGTCCTGCAGCGTCACCCAATACTGCAGCGCGCCAAGGTAGTTGCCGAGGTGAAAGGAATCACTGGTCGGCTGGATGCCGGACAGGACACGCTGCTTGCGCTCACCGGATGCTGCGGGACTCGACATGCACCCGATCTTTCCATGCCGGAGCGGACCGCCCGGCGGCACCGTCGGCACCCTAGGGTGGAAGGGCATGGGCGCTGGTCACACACCCGGAAACGGCAAATTCGAATTCACGTTCCGATCGTGTCGTGATCACCCGGCGTCCGCGCTCCACTGGTTCACTACAGTCATGTCCGGCATCTCGCGGCGGAATGTGCTCCGCTCGGCGGTCACGCTGGGTGCGGGTTTGTCCCTACTTCCTCCCTCGCTGCACCACGCCATGGCCGCGCCGATGCGGCCGGGCGGGCTGCGGGCGATCGAGCACGTGATCCTGCTCATGCAGGAGAACCGCTCGTTCGATCACTATTACGGGACCCTGCGCGGCGTGCGCGGATTCTCCGATTCCACCCCGCTGCGGCTGCGCGGCGGCTCGTCGGTGTTCGAGCAGCCCGTGCCCGGACTCCCGCCGGTGCTGCCGTTCTCCCTGCGGCAGGCGACGGCCCGCGCGGGCCGTCCCGAGACCGATATCCAGTACCTGGACAGCCTCGACCACGCGTGGAGCGGCAGCGCCGCGGCCTGGGCGCAGGGCTGGTGGGACGGCTGGATCCCGGCCAAGACCCCGGCGACGATGACCTACTACGAGCGCCGCGACCTGCCCCTGCAATACGAGCTGGCCGATACCTTCACCCTCTGCGACGCCTACCACTGCTCGCTGTTCGGCGGCACGAACCCGAACCGCAACTACTTCTTCACCGGGACCACCGGTTACGAGCCCGGTACCGGCAGGCGCGCGGTCGAGAACGACGCCTACGACGCGGCCCACCCCGGCTACGACTGGACCACCTACCCCGAACGGCTGGAGGCCGCCGGGGTCTCCTGGCAGATCTATCAGGAGTGGGACAACTTCACCGACAATCCGGTGGAGTACTTCGTGCCGTTCAAACGCATCGGGGCGAAGCTGCTGGCACAGGTGGAGGGGAACTATCCGACGACCGAGAAGTTCTACGAGTCGCTGGCGGGGAAATCGCCCGACGACCGGCGGCGGCTGCTCGCACAGCTGGATGCCGCGCGGGCGGGACTGAGTGCGCGCGAGCGGCGCCTGTTCGATCGGGCGATGTACCGCAGCGAACCGGACACCCTGCTGCGGCGGGTCGCCGGCGATATCCGGGCGGGGCGGCTGCCGAAGGTCACGTGGCTGGTGCCGAGCGCGAAGTACAGCGAGCATCCGTCCGTCTCCACACCCGTCGGCAGCGCGAATCTGATCTACGAGCTACTCGACCTCGTCGCCTCGGATCTCGATCTCTGGTCCAAGACGGCGATATTCATCAACTTCGACGAGAACGACGGCTATTTCGACCATGTGCCGTCACCGGTGCCGCCGCCGAGCGAGACCGGCGAGTGGTACGACGGCAAGGCGATCGGCCTGGGCCCGCGGGTCCCGATGACGGTCATCTCGCCGTGGACCGTGGGCGGATTCGTCAGCTCGGAGGTGTTCGACCACACCTCGGTCCTGCGTTTCCTGGAGCAGTGGACGGGCGTGCGCGAACCCAATATCAGCGGGTGGCGGCGGACCGTGTGCGGGGATATGCGCTCGGTCTTCGATTTCGCCGCCCCGGGCACGCCGCCGAAACTCACCCGGCCCGAGTCGGTTCCGCAGCCGATCGCGCGGTGGAAACCTGTGCCGCCGGGGAAACAGGCGGTGCCGGAACAGGAGTCCGGGTCGCGGCCCGCGCGGCCGCTCCCCTATCAACCGGCGGTCTCCGGGTCGCTGTCCGGGACGACGCTGACGGTGCGGCTCACCAACGAGGGGGCCTCCTCGGCGCATTTCGCGATCTATCCGTTCGCGGGGGTACAGGAGAATCCGCGGCATCGCGATGTGCGTGGTGAGGCGAGCGAGGTCTTCCAGATCGATGACGCCTACGACCTGGTGGTTCAGGGGCCGAATCGGTTCTGGTACGAGATGCGGGGCAGTGTGGACGGAGCGGCCTCGGGGGTCGAGGTCGCCACCGTGCCGACAGGGGTGGGATTGCGTGGGGCACTTGCCAATCGGGGGACGCGGGACGTCACGCTGGTCGTCGCCTCCCGGCGGTTCGGCGGGGTTCAGCAGCGGGTCGCCCTGCCTGCCGGGGCATTTCGCACCGTCGATTGGACCACCGAAAACGGCTGGTACGACATCGAAATCGCGGCCGTGGAGGATTCGGGGTTTCGGCGGCGGATGACGGGGCGGGTCGAGGATGGCGGGGCGGGGGTCAGCGCGGATTGACAGGGTAGGACTCCCCACCTCATTTCCCGGCGCTCCCCACCTCATTTCCCGGCACGCTTTTGGCCGGGATCCACGCCCGGCATGCTCGGCCGACCCGAGTTCACCAGCTCGTGTTCGCGGCGGGAGAGCAGGCGGTAGACCGGGGCGCTGGGGCCTGCAAGGGTGGTGTGCAGGGGGCGCGGGGCCAAGGGGAGGGTGATGTGGGCGGTGCGGACGCCGCGGGCGAGGGTGCGGTACGTCAGTTCTTCCCTTGTGCCCCAGCAGATTCCGTACATGTCGCGGATTCGGGGCGGGAGGCTGCCCTGGATCAGGAGGAAGACGCTCGTAGTGACCTGGTGCAGCGGCATGGGCATGGGGTACGGGACCTGTTTGCCCGCCAGATACGAGCCGACCAGGCGGGCCTCGTCGGTGAGGAACAGCTCGCCGGAGGCCAGGTAGCCGTCGAAATAGCGGCGGAAGGCCGGGTAGTCGGCAGGAGCGGCGGTGCGCGGCATGCCGAACAGCTCGCCCCAGCGCACATAGTCCTGGTAGAGATCCTCGCGCTCGGCGTCGGTGAGCCTGCGGACCAGGACGTCGTGCATCACCTCGGCCGAGTCGAAGGTGAAGGCCATGGTCATGAACATCAGATGCGGGTCCGTGGCGGAATAGCCGCTGCCCGCGAGATGACGCGGGCCGGCATCCTCCGGCAGCGCGCCCCGCACGCGCACATGCTTCTTGTGCGTGAACGCCAGCGCCCGGTCGGCCTCGTCCTTGGTACCGAGGAACACCGCCTCGAACAGCCGGCCGGTGAGGGCCAGCCGGGTATAGGGGGTGGTCCGATGCGCAGTGTTCTCCGCGGTGCCGACGTACAGCAGCGGATTGACAGCGCCTACCACCAGCGCGCGCTGGCCGTAGGTCAACCCGACCGCCCGTTTGCGCATGACGCGGCGAATCATCGAATCGTCGGAGAAGTAGCCGGGGCCGGGCATCGTCGCCTCCTCGTGCAGAGCATCTGGCAATAGAATCCACCAGAATTTCTCATCTGGCAAGAGTAAGCACCAGAATTGTTGTACTCCGGGCGTGCCACAATCGGGGCGTGGCAGCACAGCGGACATATGGCGGGGTCTCGGCGGCCGAGCGCCGCGCCCAGCGGCGGGCCGCGCTGCTCGACGCCGCGCTCGAGATCATCGGCACGCACGGCCTGGACAAACTCACCGTCGCCGGACTGTCCGCGCAGGCGGGACTGAACGAGCGGTACTACTACGAGCAGTTCGACGGCCGCGACGCCGTCCTCACCGCGCTGTTCGACGGCATCGCGGAGGAACTGGCGGCGGCCATCGTGACGGCGTTGCAGACCGCGCCCAGCGATACCCGCGGTACGGCCCACGCGGCGATCGCGGCCGGAATCCATGTGCTCACCGACGATCCGCGCAAGGCCAGGGTGGTCTCGATCGTCGGCACCGCCACCCCGGAGCTGCGCTCCCGCACTCTGGAGAGCATTCGCTCGTTCGCGAATCTCGTTGCCGCGCGGGGCGTCGACTTCTACGGCCTCACCACCGACGATCTGGATCCGGCGATCGGATTCCGCGCCACCTATCTGGTCGGCGGGCTCGCCCAGTCGCTGAGCAGCTGGCTGCAGGGCGATCTCCCGATGACCCGGGACGAGCTGATCGACCACACCACCGACGTCTTCGTCCTGCTCGGCGAGGACCTGGCGAAACGCCTCGGCTGACCGCTCAGAGCGTGAGGGCCACGGCCTCGCCCGCCGGCTTGTCCTGCAGCACGACCCGGAAGACGGTGTCGCGGACGGACCAGTAGCGAGCGTTGTCCCGCATGGCCTCGGTGAACCAGTCCCGCTGGTCCGGCTGATCGGCGAGCACCTGGTCGGCGTCGCGGATCGCCACCACGTATCCCGGTGCGCGGCCGACGAAGTCGTCCAGGTCGCGCAGGCATTCGTCGAAGGCGTCCTTGTTCTCACCGAAGTAGTACGGGAACTGGAAGGCCGCGGCGAACTCGTCGTAGAGCCCGGCCACCGTGCGCATCCGATCGCCGCGCAGCTCGCGCACGACGTACCCCTCGGGCGCCTGATAACGCACGCCACTGAATTCGGCGTTGTCGACCGGAAGGGCGCCCAGGACCGGGACGTCGCCGCCGTTCCCTCGCCCCGCTGGGCCACCCGACGCCGCTTCCACAGGGCCGGACAGGAACTGCTTCAACCTCGTCGACGTGGTCATCACCGCATCCTCGTGAAGGTCTTGTAGTGGTCGCCGGTGTAATAGGCCGATCCGTCGCTGCCGGTGACGATCCGTTCGGCGTCGCGGGTCTGGCCGCGCTTCTTCGGATTCACATCCCATTCCTTATAGGTGACCGGCTTGCCGGCGGAATCCGTTTTCGACAGTGTTCCGTCACGGTTCATCCACTGATCACCGCCCTTCGTGCCGGGGGCGTTCGCCGAATCGGGCCAGCGACCGGCATCGATCTCCCGCAACGTCTGGTACGCGCGGTCGGGGACACCGGGCGCGCGGCTGGTATTCGCCTTCGCCGTGGCGCTGGCGGCCGAATTCGACGGCGTGGAGGACGAATCCGTCCCGCCGCGCAGCGCGAGCACGCCCGCGACGATCACGGCGACGATCAGTCCGCCGAGTACCAACAGGGTGCGAATTCGCTTGTCGGAGAGGTTCATCGGTACTGCACCGTCACCGGGGCGTGATCCGACCAGCGCAGCGCGTACTCCGGGGCGCGTTCCACCACAGCCTGTTTCGCGCGCTCGGCCACGTCGCCACGCGCGAGCTGATAGTCGATGCGCCACCCGGCGTCGTTGTCGAACGCCCGGCCGCGGTAGGACCACCAGCTGTACGGGCCCGCGACGCCGGGATGCAGGGTGCGCACCACGTCGACGTACCCGGCGTCGAGTATCTCGTCGACCCAGGCGCGCTCGCCGGGCAGGAAGCCGGAGTTCTTCACATTGCCCTTCCAGTTCTTGATGTCGAGTTCGGTGTGCGCGATATTCCAGTCGCCGCAGATCACGAAGTCGCCCGTCTGCGCCTTCAGATGATTGCCGAGTTCGCCGAGGAACCGGTACTTCTCGTCCTGCATCGGGGTGTCGGCCTCGCCGGTGTAGACGTACACGCTCGCGACGGTGAGGTCGTCGAACTCGGCCTCGACGTAGCGGCCGTTGCCGTCGAACTCCGCGCTGCCGAAGCCGATTCGCACCGCGCGGGGCTCGCGGCGGGACAGGATCCCGACGCCCGCCCTCCCTTTCAGTCCCGGTTCGGCGAGCGCGAGATGCCAGCCGTTCTCCAGCGCGGGCGCCAGCGCCTTGTGCGTCTGCTCGTCGGTTGCCCGGGTCTCCTGGAGGCAGATGATGTCCGCTTCGGTGGCCGCCAGCCACTCGAGCATCCCCTACCCGTCTTGCCCGTCGCGGCGCGAACCCCGTTTACGTTGATCGTTGAGACGATGGATGCCACCCGACGACCGTACAATGCTGGTCATCAACACCTCCCGGTGGACATCGAGGTCCAGGAAGGGGTGACGACGATGACGTCCGGCACCGCCCAGTCCACTCGTCCGCTCACACCGATGAAAGCCCTGCACACGGGTTCCGGCGATCCGCTCCTGTTGTTGCACGGTTTCATGCTGTCGCCGCACTGCTGGGAGCAGGTGGCGGACCGATTGTCCGGGACTTGCGAGGTGTTCGCTCCGGCCTTCACCGGGCATTGGGGCGGCCCCGATCTGCACGGCTGGTACCTCGATGTCGACACGCTGGCCGACCGCGTCGAGGATCAGCTCGACGAACTGGGCTGGCGCACCTGCCATATCGCGGGCAACTCGCTCGGCGCGTGGGTCGGATTCGAGCTGGCGCGCCGCGGCCGGGCCCGCACCCTCACCGCGATCGCACCGGCCGGGGGCTGGCAGACGCCCTCGCTGTTACAGCTGCGGGTAGGCCTCAAATTCCTGTCGCTGGTCCCGATGGTGGAGATCGGCAAGCAGCTGCCCGACCCGATCCGGATGAGCGCTCCCGTCCGGCACGCCGTGGCCCTGCTGCTGAGCAAGGACACCGCCGCGGCCGCCCGCCGCGGGATCCAGGCGGCGATCACCTCGGCGCTGAACTGTCCCGGCATGCTGCCGTTGCTGGCCGGTGGCCTGCGCATGCCCGCGCTGGAGGACATGTCCACGCTGCGGACCCCGGTGCGCCTGCTGATGAGCGAATACGACCGGGTGATCCCGAATCGCTCCTTCGCCAAGCGTTTTCTGCGGGAGCTACCCGAGTCCGCCGACCGCATCATGATGCACGGCGTCGGCCACGTCCCGATGCTGGAGGCGCCCGATCGCATCGCGACCCTCATCGCCGAACACGTCTATGCCAGCCGTACGCATCTG
>NZ_BAGL01000019.1 GCF_000308875.1 Nocardia transvalensis NBRC 15921 | reverse complement strand
AGCTGACTAAAATGTCCGACCCTCACACGGGGGGTGAAGATCGGAACCAAAAAATAATTGGCACTGACATTCATCGACACACTATTGAGTTCTCAAAGAACACACGCACCAACAATCTCACGGGAGTGACCCCGGTCGATCGGCTGGGCAACTTGAACAGCTTAGCTCGACCCGGAACGCGAAACCAAATCCGCATCCCCTGCCGAACCAGTGTGATCGTCAGGCGCTCATCGTCCAACCTCGTGTCCCGGGCCTTTCGGTCCGGGTCGGTGTCCGTGTCGCTCTGACTCGGAATAAGTTACGTGTCGGTGGAATCGATGTCAAATCGCCTGTTCAGAGGGGGTTTCCCGATCAGGCGACGCGTTGCACGTCCGCGCCCAGCCCGGTCAGGTTCTCCACGAACTCCGGATATCCGCGGTCGATGTGGAACACGTCGTGCACCTCGGTCACGCCGTCGGCGACCAGACCCGCGAGCACCAGGCCCGCGCCGGCGCGAATATCCGACGACCACACCGGCGCGCTCGACAGTCGCGGGATGCCGCGGACCACCGCGTGATGACCGTCCGTCCGGGCATCGGCGCCGAGGCGGATCATCTCCTCCACGAACCGGAACCGCGCCTCGAAGACGTTTTCGGTGATCATCGAGGTGCCGTCGGCGATCGCCGCCAGTCCGATGGCCATCGGCTGCAGGTCGGTCGGGAATCCGGGGAAGGGCAGCGTCGAGAAGTTCACCGCGCGCGGGCGCTCGGCCTGCACCACCCGGAAACCGTCCGGTTCGAACGAGATTCGCGCACCGGCCGAGCGCAACTTGTCCAGGACCAGCGACAGATGCTTGGGATTGATCCCCGTCACCCGGACGTCGCCCAACGTCATGGCGGCGGCGATACCCCAGGTGGCGGCGACGATGCGGTCGCCGATCACGCGGTGGGTGGCCGGCGAGAGCTTGCGGACGCCGTCGATGGTCAGCACCGAGGTGCCGGCGCCGCTGATCCGCGCGCCCATCCGGGTCAGCATCGTGCAGAGGTCGACGATCTCCGGCTCGCGCGCGGCGTTGTCGATGACCGTCTCCCCCTCGGCAAGGACCGCGGCCATCAGGATGTTCTCGGTGGCGCCGACCGACGGGAAGTCCAGGCGGATGCGCGCGCCCTGCAACTCGTCGGCGCGGGCGACCAGGCATCCGTGCTCGATTTCGCTGGTCGCGCCCAGCAGTCGCAGACCCGTCTGGTGCATATCGAGCGGGCGGGATCCGATCGCGTCGCCGCCGGGCAGGGCCACCACCGCCCGCTTGCACCGGGCCATCAGCGGTCCGAGCACGCAGACCGAGGCCCGGAACTGGGTCACCGCAGGGAAATCCGCGTGGTACTTCGGTTCCGTGGGGGTGGTGATGGTGACCACGGAGCCGTCGACCCCGACGTCGCAACCGAGTCCGCGCAGGACCTCGGCCATCAGCGGCACGTCCAGGATGTCGGGGCAGTTCGTGATCGTCGTCGTGCCCTCCGCGAGCAGCGCGGCGGCCATCAGCTTGAGCACGCTGTTCTTGGCACCACCGACCGCCACCTCGCCGGCGAGCCGACTGCCCCCGGTTACCAGAAACCGTTCACTCACGGGGGTCAGCCTAGTGGGCCGGGCGATCGATGGTGGCCAGTCCATAGGGGCGTCGCCGAGACGATACGGTCGCGCAACCCTCGTCGCCCCTGGCAGAGCGATCGCAACCGAGCGCAATTCCCTTGCCTGTGAACAGGTTTGGCGTAATTGTGATCCGGCCTCGGTGACCCCGTCCGGCGGCGCGAAGGGTCCCGGAGGTCGCGGGCCGTCGGATATGCTAGACCGATTTGTCCGATTCCGCACTGCCGCCGCCCGGGCGCCACAGGACGTCGCCGTCCGGGTTCGCGACCCGGCCGAGGATGAACAGCAAATCCGACAGGCGATTCAGATACTTCGCGGGCAGCACCGAGGTGTCGTCCGGATGCGCGTCCACGGCGGCCCACGCAGACCGTTCGGTACGTCGCGCTACGGTGCGCGCGGTGTGCAGGAGCGCGGCCAGCGGGGTGCCGCCGGGCAGGATGAACGAATTCAGCGGCGACAGATCGGCATTGAACTCGTCACACCACCCCTCGAGGCGATCGATGTAGTCCTGGGTGATGCGCAGCGGCGGATACTTCGGCTCGGCGACCACCGGCGTGGACAGATCGGCGCCGGCGTCGAACAGATCGTTCTGCACCTGCCGCAACACCTGCGCTATCTCAGGACTCGGTGCGCCCAGCGCGATCGCGACACCGATCGCGGCATTGGTCTCGTCGCAGTCCGCATAGGCCACCAGGCGCGGATCCGTCTTGGACACCCGGGAGAAGTCACTCAGCCCGGTGGTGCCGTCGTCGCCGGTACGGGTGTAGATCCGAGTCAGGTGCACGCTCACACATCCACCCTAACGTCGGGTGCGGCGAATCACCTGCGGCGGCGGATGCGTTCCGAGGGGCGGGACTCCACCCAGGAGAGGAAGGCGGCCAAGGCGCCGCGGTCGAGGGCGAGTTCGTAGCTGCCGTCGCTGTCGGAGACCGCGATCACGATGATGTCGTCGGTCATGATGTCGTATTCGTCGCCGACCGGGCCGCGGCGATCGACCACCTCGATGGTCAGGCGGCGGATGGTGGCGTCGGCGCCCAGTTTGAGGCTGGTCAGTTTGAAGAAGACCAGGCGGTCTTCGTCGTAGCGGATCAGGCCGTGCCGCCAGCCCTGGCCGCCCTTGGCGGGAAGCACCCGCAGGATGGCCGCCGTCCCGCCGCGGCGCAACATGACGAAGCGGTAGACGGACACCAGCGCCAGGCCGACGAGCAGCAGCACCAGAATGATCAGAAACACCATCCCGGTCCGCAATCCGAGTCCGTCCCTTCGCCTTTGCCCCTGTGCTGTTACAGGCGCCGTGCCATCCCGAGCAACGCCACCGTTGGGGCGAGTCTACAAACCGTCCCGTTTCGCGGTGCGCCGGGTACACCACCGTCATCGGACGAATCGGGCAGTAGCTGGCACCGTGCGGACCGAGGCACGGAAAGGGTGTGGCCCACAGCGTAATCGGAGTGAGCACGCGGGGCTCGTAATCGGCGGAACCGATCGCCGAGCCCCGCGTCGGGGTCGGGTCAGCCCATACTGAACGGCTCGCCCCACACGGTGATGATGCTCTCGCCGGCGTCGGTCGCCACGTCCGCCATCGTGAACGCCCGCGCCTGGGCGTACCCGCCGCAGCCGTTGACCGCGAAGGTCTCGTCGGTCCAGCTGACGCTCGCGTGCGAACCCTTCACCGTCGGATGCTTCTTGTGAATCTCGTTGCCGTAGTCGTCCGGCTGCTCGATATCCAGGAGGTAGCGGGTGACCGCCTGTCCGGGGGCAACGGTGAGCGTTTCGGTAGCCCCGATCGACGGTGCCGGCGCCAACCCGCCATTGCTGCCCGCCTGTGTACCCGCTGTATCCGATTCGTCCGTACCGAGTGACGCGATATCCACCTGGCACCCGACCACATATCCCGGATTCAGCTGAATTCCCGCCGAGGACGCGCCCGGCCCGGAAACATCGGCGACCACACGGCCGGTCGTCCAGACATTACGGTGCAGCGGAGTCGCGCCCATCGAGCCGCTGATCCGCGCCGATTCACCCTGAATCGACAGCTCGACCACGGTCCCGTCGCCCAGCGTGCGAGTGATCGAACCGCCGTTCAGCGGAACGAAAGTATCGGCATTCGCGGCGCCCGACGAACACAATCCCAGCCCGACGGTCACGGCGACCATCAGACCCGCCGCCCGGCCGCACCGCACTGCATTACTGCGAATCATGCGCATTCCCTTCATCAGCCGATACTGAACGGCTGTCCGTAGAGGGTGACCTTGTGATAATCGGGACCGATGACCTCGACGACGGCGAAACTGCGGGCCTGCGCATATCCGGCACAACCCTGCACATCCATCGGCACGTCCTGGTAATTCAGGTAGTACTGCCCGGATTTCGTCATGTCCTTGTTGTTGATCTGCACCCATTTCACCTCGCCGGGGCTGATCGGGAACGACAATCCGGCCGCCACCGACGGGGTCTGCGACAGCGTCACGCCCAGGGACGGCCCGAACGTACCCAGCGCGACCTGGCAACCGACGAGATATCCGACGGTGAGTCCCGACGAACCGTGCGTCGACGAGTTGTTGGTGCCCGGATCGTTCGTCGCGCCGTTGTTCGGCCCGACCGTGCCCTCCGGAGTTTCGATATCCACGGTGAAGTCGCCACTGACCCACGTGGTGCGGCCGGCGCCATTGGATGCCAGCGACGGCGAAATGACCGCGTGCTCACGCTTACTCGAGATTTTCACGCCCGGGCCCTCGATATACCCGTCCGGCAGGGGCACGAATGTATCGGCCCGCGCCGCTCCGGGCGACCACAGCCCGAGCGCCGTCATGACAATTGCCGCGGCGACGCCGAAACGCACGAGCCACCGCGGACCCATTCCCTGGTACGTGTTCATCCACCCCTCGCTCATCGTGGCGAGGCCGCCCTGTACTGCCGATGGCGACCACGCTTGCGCCAACCAGTAAGTGCTGAGGTAATGCTTGGTACTTCAGGTGAAGCCGAAAGCCATGAAATAGCCGAAAGAGCATTCGGCGAGTTCGGTCCAGATCAGACCGTTGCTAGATGTTAACAGCGAAGGCCCCCGGGGCAATTCCCCGGGGGCCTTCGTCGGAAATTCGGCGCGAAATCAGGCCTTGACGGCCTCCACCGCGCGGACCTGCCCGCGCGCGATGCTCTGCGCTTGCTCGGAGGCATTCGGATCGGCCAGCACCGCTCGCGCGGCATCGATGTCGACATCGCCCGCGAATTCCGCCGTTTCGGCGAGAATACGCACCGACGTCGCGGTCACCGAGAAGAAGCCGCCGTGCACCGCGGCGACGATGCGCTCGCCCTCGGTGCTGTCGATGACCACGGTGCCGCCCTCGACCAGCTGGCCGAGCAGCGGCTCGTGGCCGTGCAGAATACCGATCTGACCCTCGGTGGTCTCGGCGATGACGAAACTCGCCTGGCCCGACCACAGCCGCCGTTCGATGGCGACCAGATCAACTGACATATCCGCCATGGTGGACTACTTCCCGGCGATCTTCTTCGCGGCCGCCTCGACGTCGTCCAGGCCACCGCAGGAGTTGAACGCCTGCTCCGGCAGGTGGTCGAATTCGCCCTTGCAGACCCGGTCGAAGTCGTCGACGGTTTGCTCCAGCGGCACGACCGAACCCGGCTGACCGGTGAACTTCTCGGCCACGATGAAGTTCTGGCCGAGGAACTTCTCCAGACGACGGGCGCGGCCGACGAGGACCTTGTCCTCCTCGGAGAGCTCGTCCATGCCGAGGATGGCGATGATGTCCTGCAGTTCCTTGTACTTCTGCAGGATGCGCTTCACCTCGTTGGCCACCGCGAAGTGCCGGTCGCCCACGATGGACGCTTCGAGGATCCGGCTCGTCGAGGTCAGCGGGTCGACGGCGGGGTAGATGCCCTTCTGCGAGATCGGGCGGGAGAGCTCGGTCGTCGCGTCCAGGTGGGCGAAGGTGGTCGCCGGCGCCGGGTCGGTGTAGTCGTCGGCGGGCACGTAGATCGCCTGCATCGAGGTGATCGAACGGCCGCGGGTCGAGGTGATCCGCTCCTGCAGCTGACCCATCTCGTCGGCCAGGGTCGGCTGGTAACCGACGGCGGAGGGCATGCGGCCCAGCAGCGTCGACACCTCGGAACCGGCCTGGGTGAAACGGAAGATGTTGTCGATGAACAGCAGCACGTCCTGGCCCTGCACATCGCGGAAGTACTCCGCCATGGTCAGTGCGGACAGGGCCACGCGCATACGCGTCCCCGGCGGCTCGTCCATCTGGCCGAAGACGAGGGCGGTGTCCTGGAGGACGCCCATCTCCTCCATCTCCAGGTGGAGGTCGGTGCCCTCACGGGTCCGCTCGCCGACGCCCGCGAACACCGAGGTGCCGGAGAACTCGCGCGCGATACGGGTGATCATCTCCTGGATCAGCACGGTCTTGCCGACACCGGCGCCACCGAACAGGCCGATCTTGCCACCCTTCACGTACGGGGTGAGCAGGTCGAGGACCTTGACGCCGGTCTCCAGGATCTCGGTCTTGCCCTCGAGCTGGTCGAACGGCGGCGGCTCGCGGTGGATGCCCCACTGCTCGCCGTCGCGGCCGGTGCCCGGCGCGTCCAGGCAGTCGCCCAGCGCGTTGAACACGTGGCCCTTGACGACGTCGCCGACCGGCACCGAGATCGGCTTGCCGGTGTCGGTGACCTGCGCGCCGCGGGTCAGGCCGTCGGTCGGCTGCATCGAGATGGTGCGCACGATGTTGTCGCCCAGGTGCTGCGCGACCTCGAGGGTCAGGGTCTTGGCCACGGACGCCAGGGAGACCTCGGCGTGCAGGGCGTTGTACAGCTCGGGGATGGCGCCGCGGGGGAACTCGACGTCCACGACGGGGCCGATGACGCGGGCAACGCGGCCTGTGCCAGCGCCCGCCCGACTGGTGTTTTCTGCAGTAACTGCTGCGGTCATTGGTTCTCTTCCTGAGTGGGCTCGGGCTCAGTCGCCCGTGGCTGCCAGCGCGTTCGCGCCGCCGACGATTTCACTGATTTCCTGCGTGATGTTGGCCTGCCGGATCGAGTTCGCCTGGCGGGTCAGGTTGTTCACCAGATCCGTGGCGTTGTCCGTGGCGGCCTTCATCGCGGTGCGGCGCGCGGCCGACTCCGACGCCGCGGCCTCGAGCAGCGACGAGTAGATCCGGGTGTTCACGTACTTCGGCAGCAGCGCGCCGAGCAACGTGTCCGCGTCGGGCTCGAACTCGTACTGCGCGGTGACGTTCGCGTCGGGGCTGTCCGAGACGAAATCCTCACCGAGTTCGTAGTTCTCGTCCACGAAGCTCACCTGGATCGGCGCCAGCCGGCGCACCTCCGGCACCTGCGACAGCATCGACACGAACCGCGTGTAGACGATGTGGATCTCGTCCACGCCCGCGATGGTGCCGGTGCCGTCGACCGTCGGCACCTCGCCCTCGGCGCCGGCCATGAAGGCCTGCACGAGGTGGTTGCACGCGGCGGAGGCGTCGGTGTAGTGCGGCTGCTGCGAGAAGCCGACCCACGCCCCGTTGGTCTGGCGACCGCGGAAGGTGTAGTAGGTCAGCCCTTTCGCACCCATCACGTAGAGGACCGGTTCCTTGCCCTCGGAGTGCAGCGTGGTCATCAGCTCCTCGGCGCGCTTGAGCACGTTGGAGTTGTAGCCACCGGCCATGCCGCGGTCGCTGGTGATGACCAGCACCGCGGCGCGACTGGGGTTGGACCGCTCGGTCAGCAGCGGGTGCGTGAGATTCGTCGAGGCGCCGGCCAGTTCGCCGAGCACCTTCGTGATCTCCTCCGCGTACGGCTTCGCGGCGGCCACCCGGGCCTGGGCCTTGGTGATGCGCGAGGTCGCGATCAGCTCCTGGGCCTTGGTGATCTTCTTGATCGAACTCACACTGCGAATGCGGGAGCGCAGTTCGCGGATGCTAGCCATTCGTCACTCCCTTCATTCGCTCTTCGATCCGGCAATCGCACATGAGTTCCGCTCTTACTTCTCGACGTGCTTGCGGGTGACCGACAGCGACTCGACCTCTTCGTGGTCCAGCTCGCCGGCCGCGGCCTCGTTCACCACGCGGCTGCCGTCCGAAGCCAGGAAGCCCTGCTTGAACTTGTCGGTCGCGGCCTTGAACTGCTCGGCGGCCTCGCCCTCGAGCTTCTTGCCGCCCTCGATCGCCTTGAACGCGTCGGCGGCGCTGCGGTGCAGATCCTCCAGCAGTTCGACGTTGAAGCGGCGGACGTCGGCGACGGGCACCGAGTCGTAGTAGCCGGCGTCGACCAGGTAGATCGACACGATCTGGTCCTCGACCGAGACCGGGGCGTACTGGTCCTGCTTCAGCAGCTCGACCCAGCGGGCGCCGCGCTCCAGCTGCGCCAGCGAGGCGGCGTCCAGGTCGGAGGCGAAGGCGGAGAACGCCTCCAGCTCGCGGAACTGGGCCAGCTCCAGGCGCAGCGAACCGGCCACGCCCTTCATCCCCTTGGTCTGCGCGGCGCCACCGACACGGGAGACGGAGGTACCGACGTTGATCGCCGGACGCACACCCTTGTTGAACAGGTCGGACTCGAGGAAGACCTGGCCGTCGGTGATGGAGATGACGTTGGTCGGGATGAACGCCGAGACGTCACCGGCCTTGGTCTCGATGATCGGCAGACCGGTCATCGAGCCCGCGCCCATCTCGTCGGACAGCTTCGCGCAACGCTCCAGCAGACGCGAGTGCAGGTAGAAGACGTCACCCGGGTACGCCTCGCGGCCCGGCGGGCGGCGCAGCAGCAGCGAGATCGCGCGGTAGGCCTCGGCCTGCTTGGACAGGTCGTCGAACACGATCAGGACGTGCTTGCCCTGGTACATCCAGTGCTGGCCGATGGCCGAACCGGTGTAGGGCGCCAGCCACTTGAAGCCCGCGGAATCCGAGGCCGGGGCGGCGACGATGGTGGTGTACTCCATCGCGCCGTGCGCCTCGAGGGCGGACTTGACGCCCGCGATGGTCGAACCCTTCTGGCCGATGGCGACGTAGATGCAGCGCATCTGCTTGGTGGGATCGCCCGATTCCCAGTTCGCCTTCTGGTTCAGGATCGCGTCGATGCAGACCGCGGTCTTACCGGTCTTGCGGTCGCCGATGATCAGCTGGCGCTGTCCCCGGCCGATCGCGGTCAGGGCGTCGATGGCGGTGATGCCGGTGGCCATCGGCTCGCCGACCGGCTGGCGCTCCAGCACGGTCGCGGCCTGCAGCTCCAGGACGCGGCGGTCGTCGGACTCGATATCGCCCAGGCCGTCGATCGGCTGGCCGAGCGGGTTCACGACGCGGCCCAGGAACTTGTCGCCGACCGGCACCGAGAGCACGTCACCGGTGCGGCGGACCTGCTGGCCCTCCTCGATGGTGTCGAATTCACCCAGGATGACCGCGCCGATCTCGGTGTCCTCGAGGTTCAGCGCGACGCCCAGCACGCCGCCCGGGAATTCGAGCAGCTCGTTGGCCATCGCCGACGGCAGGCCACTGATGTGGGCGATACCGTCGCTGGTGTCGGTCACGACACCGATTTCCTCGATGGAGGTCTCGGGGGTGTAGCTCTGGGTGTAGCTCTCGATCGCGCTACGGATCTCATCGGAGGAGATCGTCAGCTCCGCCATGTTCTTCCTGCTCTCGCTGTGGTCTGGAATGTCGGGAGGGTTGCGGTCTCGGGTCGGTTACCCGAGGGACTGGCGCAAGCGCTGCAGTCGGCCGACGGCACTGCCGTCGATCACGTCGTCGCCGATGCGCACGACGACGCCGGCCAGCAAGGTCGGGTCGATCTGGACGTGCACCGTGACCGGCTTGTCGTAGATGCGCTGCAGCGAGGCAGCCAGATGCTCCCGCTGCTGCGGTGTCAGTTCGGTCGCGGCGCGCACGTGCGCGACGATCTGCTTGCGCAGCGACGCCGCCAGGTCGGACAGCTCGTCGAAGACGACGCCGACGTCACCGTGCGAGCGGCCGACCGCCTGCTCGGCCAGCTGCAGCGTGAGCTCCTCGACCTTGCCGGTGAGCAGCCGCCGGAGCAGCGCGTGCTTGTCCGCGGCGGTCTTGCCGCGGTCGGCCAGCGCCTGCTCCAGATCCGGGTTGTCCTCGACGATGCGGCCGAGCCGGAACAGCTCGTCCTCGACGGCGTCGATGCGACCGCGGTCGGCCGCCGCGCGCAGCAGCGACTCCCGACCGAGCAGCACCAGGGTGTCGACCAGATCCCGCGTGCGGGACCAGTCCTGGGCGACGGCCGTGGTCAGCACGGCCGTGGTGGCCGCGCTGATCTTGCCGCCGAAAACGCGTTCGGCCAGTTCGGCGCGCGCCGAACTCGAGACCGACTTGTCCGCGAGCGCCACACGCAGCGACCGCTGGTCGTCGAGTACGGCGACAACGGCGAACAGTTCGGAGCCCGTCGTGGCAGCGACCGAGTCGCTGCCGGTCAGAGCGGCCGAAAGAGCTTCCCGCGCACGGGAACTCGCCTCGCGGCTCGCTGCGTACATGCTTCCCACTTTCGGTTCGTTACCTTCCGACCCCGATGCCGGCGTTCTCGTCCAGCTCGGTGAGGAACCGGTCGATGGACGCCGCCTGCTTGGCCTCGTCCGACACCGACTGCCCGATGATCTTCTCGGCCAGGTCGACGGCGGTGTGGCCCAGTTCCGACCGCAGCTCGGTGGCGATCTGCTGGCGCTGCGCCTCCAGCTGGGCGTGGCCCGCGGCCACGATGCGGTCCGCTTCGGCCTGGGCCTCCGACCGCAGCTGAGCGAGGATCTGAGTGCCCTGGGTACGCGCCTCTTCGCGGATGCGCGCGGCCTCGAGCCGGGCCTCGGCCAGCTGCTGCTGGTACTGCTCCAGCGTCGCCTGCGCCTCGGCCTGTGCGGCCTCGGCCTTCGCGATACCGCCCTCGATCTTCTCCGAACGCTCGTCCAGCACCTTCGACAGTCGCGGGATCACGTACTTGTAGAACACGAACGCGATGACGGCGACGACGACGACCGACCAGACGATGTCGTACGGCTCGGGGAGCAGAGGGTTTTTGTCCTCTGCTTCCTCGGCGAGCAAATAGATCCCGTTCATGGCAATCAGAAGATGAAGCCGGCGACGAGACCGATCAGGGCCAGCGCCTCGGTGAACGCGATACCCAGGAACATGTTGGTCCGGATGGTGCCCTGCAGCTCGGGCTGGCGAGCGATGCCCTCGATCGCCTTACCGACGACGATGCCCACGCCGATGCCCGGGCCGATGGCGGCCAGACCGTAACCGATAGCGCCGTAGCCCTTCACCCTCTCGGAGGTCTGGGCGAGTTCGGCGGCCACGTAGGAGAGGCTCATGAGATTTTCTTTCCCTTTCTGTTGCCCACCCGCCGGGCGACGGGGTGGGTCAGTCCATGTGCGGTTGTGCGGTCAGTGCGAATCCGCGTGCTGCGCCAGGCCGATGTACACGGCGGTCAGCAGCGCGAATACGTAGGCCTGCAGGAAGATCACCAGCATCTCGAACAGCGTGAACGCGAATCCACCGGCCAGCGAGAACGGCGACAGGCCCTTCATCCACGCGGCGCCGTCGAACAGGAAGAACTGCGTCGCGGAGAAGAACAGCACCAGCATGACGTGTCCGGCCAGCATATTGGCCATGAGTCGGACCGTGAGCGTGAACGGGCGCAGGATGAAGGTCGAGATGAACTCGATCGGAATCAGCAGCACGTGCATCGCGATGGGCACGTCCGGCACCACGATGCTCGAGCGCATGTACTTCCAGAAGCCGTACTTCTTGATGCCGATCGCGTTGAACGCGACGTAGGCGATGACCGCCAGCACCAGCGGCATGCCGATGCGCGCGTTCGACGAGATGTTCAAGAAGGGGATGATGCTGGAGAAGTTCAGGAACAGCACCGTGAAGAAGATCGTCGCGATCAGCGGGAAATACTTCTTGCCGGTTTCCTTACCGAGCACCTCGTCGCAGATCTGCTCCTTGACGAAGAGCAGGCCGTACTCGGCCACGTTCTGCAGACCGCGGGGAACGATCTTGGGACTGCGGAATGCGAGCAACATCACCGCAATCAAGATCGCCGCCATCACGATGCGGATGAGCATCAAACGGTCGAGCTCGAATGGCGTCCCCTCGAACAGCACAGCTGGAGGGAAGAAATCTGACAGCGAAGGCGCGTGGAACTCGCCCGCCAAAGTGGTGACGCTCAGCGTTCTCTCCCGTGTTCGGGCCGCGGGCCGTATTTCCACCCGCGGTTCGATCGGACATTGACGATCTGGTGGTCGACTCAGGTCGGCTCGAAGTTCGTCAGCAGCTGCGCGGGGTCACCCGCCGTGGCGTCTGTACGTCGGCGACATCGTCGACGGTGCAGAGCCGAACCCCCTCAGGTCCGGCACGGCTGTAAGCATAACCGCAGTGGTCCGATCGTAGTGATCGCCCCTTGCTCGGCTGCCTACGGTAAAGAGTTTACCAAGCTATCTACGACAACGTGTAGGGGGTCCGCTCAAACATTTGAATGATCTTGATTCTTACGATCTCCCGGGGTCTCGACCACCGGAACTCGTTGCCGCAGCAGGCCGTAGGTCTCGGCGCCCAGCACGATCAGCAGCGCACCCACGACGGTCAGGAACAATGTCATCGGGCTATAGAAATCGAACTGCTTGAGCACCGCGACGACGACCATCACGATCAGCAGTTTGCCCACCCAGCTGGCGAGCATGACCATGCCCTGCACGCCGGAATCCAATTTCGCGCTGAACAGCACGAGCGCCGCGGTGGTGAGAATGAAGAAGCCGCCGATGGCCGAGCCGATCAGCGCGCCCCACAGGCCCGGCAGCCCGGCGGCGATCGATCCCACCACGGCGGAGAGCACCACCAGCGCGATCAGGCCGGCGATGCCGTAGCGCAGCGCCGCCCGCAGCGGGGCGTCGGGATGGTACTCGGATGCCGTGCTCACGCGGGTCACTCTACCTATTCGGTCTTCGCCTCCGGGCCGCGCGGTACCCGCCGCCGCAGCCCGACCGCCTCGCGCAGCGACGGCACCGCCGTCACCACCAGCGCGAACACCAGCCCGGCCGCGAACAGCAGCACGACCACGCGGCGGTCCATGAGCGAGGTACCCACCGCGCCGAAGGCCAGCACCCCGACCCACAGGTAGATCGTCAGCACGACCCGGCGCTGCGAATGCCCGATCTGCAGCAGCCGGTGGTGCAGATGCATCTTGTCCGGAGTGGAGAAGCTGACACCGGCGCGCACCCGGCGCACGATCGCGAGCACCAGATCCAGGACCGGAATGAACATCACCGCGCCCACCAGCAACAGCGGCGACAACAGGCCGACGATGTCGCGCGGGCCGTATCCGGTGAGCGGAATCCGCCCGGACGCGCCCGTGGAGATCGCCGCCAGCATCAAGCCGATCAGCATCGAGCCCGAGTCGCCCATGAAGATGCGGGCCGGCTGGAAATTGTGTGGCAGGAATCCCAGGCAGGCGCCGGCGAGCGCGGCCGCGAGCAGCGCCGGCGGGTAGGTGCTGACGTCACCGCCCTGCGCGTACAGCAGGCCGATCGAGAAGACGAACACCGCCCCGGCGCAGATCAGGCCCAGTCCGGCGGCCAGCCCGTCCATCCCGTCGACGAAGTTCATCGCGTTGATCATGGTGACCGTGATGACGACCGTCGCCAGGCCGCCGGTCAGCGTGTCCAGCACGACGGTGGTCTGGTTGAACGGGTTGTAGATCACCACCCAGCTCAGCCCGATCACCGCCATCACGCCGGCCGCGGTGATCTGGCCGACGAATTTGGTGAGCGCGTCCAGGCCCCATCGGTCGTCGACGATGCCGACCAGCACGATCAGCGTCCCGGCCACCAGCACCGCCGGGATATCCGGCACGAAGTCGAAACCCCTTCGCAGCGCGGGCAATTGGTGCGCGAACAGCACCGCCGCCAGCACCCCGACATACATGCCGACACCGCCCATGCGCGGCGTCGGCTTCACGTGCACATCACGTTCACGGGGCACCGCGACCGCGCCGAAGGCGATCGCGAGCACCCGGATTCCACCGGTGGACAGCAGCGTCACCACCGCCGATACGAGAAGTACCAGCAACAGCTCGCGCAGCGGTACCACCGCGCCCTGACTGAAACCCATCTACCAGGCCGTCACCGCGTGGTTTCGGGCGTCAGCTGATCCGGCGAGAGGCCCAGCACCTCGGCCACCTGCGCCGCGGACACGGCCCCTTCGCGCAGGATGCGCGGGGTATCCGCGGTGAGATCGATGATGGTGGACGGGACGCTGTGCTCGGCCTTGCCGCCGTCCAGGTACACCCCGACCAGATCGCCCAGCTGCTCGCGCGCCTCGGCCGCGGTGGTGGCGGGCGGCTGCCCGGAGACATTGGCGCTGGACACCGCCATCGGGCCCACCTCGCGCAGCAATTCCAGCGCGACCGGGTGCAGCGGCATCCGCAGCATCACCGTCCCGCGCGCATCGCCGAGATCCCAGGCCAGCGAGGGCGCCTGCTGCACGACCAGGCTCAGCCCGCCCGGCCAGAACGCCCGGATCAGATCGCGGGCCTGCGACTGCACCGAGAACACCAGACCGTCGATGGTGTTCCAGGAACCGACCAGGACCGGCACCGGCATATCCCGGCCGCGCCGCTTGGCGGACAGCAGGGAGCCCACGGCGGCCGAATCGAACGCGTCGGCGGCGAGGCCGTACACGGTATCGGTCGGGATGACGGCCAGTCGCCCCGATTTCAGGGTCGTTCGTGCGGCGGTCAGCCCGGCGGCCCGAGAGTCGGGATCGGAGCAGTCGTAGACGGTACTCACGGCGCAGAGTCTATTGAACGTGTCTCACCCCACGTCCCCCGGCGGGGTAACTCCACCCACAAACCCTCACGGCCAGCATGGATTCCCCCCGCCTACAGCCGCGTCCGCCACCACCCTTTGCGTGAAGGGTGGTGCTTGCGAGTGGGAGTGCGGAGGCAGATTTCCGCCAGCGGTGGTTCGGGGGCGCGGCGAGAGTGGTTGCCATGACAACTTCAGCTGTGGCGGTGCTCGAGGGGATGTATCGGGCGGAGGCGGAGTATCTCGCGGCGGGTGGGCCGGGGCGGGCGTCGTTCGCCACACTCGCGCCGTACTTCGCGCCGGATGTGGTGCTGTATCAGGCGGACGCGCTGCCGTACGGCGGAATCTGGCGTGGTCATGCGGGTCTGGAGCAGTTCTTCCGGGCGATGAGCGGGGTGTGGGAGCGGTTCGACCTGGCCGAGCAGACGTATCTCAGCGAGGTCAGCCCGCTGGTCGTCCATACCCGGGTGCGGGCCCGCGCCCGCGCGACGGGCCTCGAACTCGTCGTCCCGATCCTTCAGACGATCACCGTCGCGGAGGGGCGTATCGCGGAGGTGCGCCCGTTCTACTGGGATACCGCCGCAGTCGCCGACGCATGCCGGATAGTCGTGGAGCCGGGCGCGCGGGCCGGGCAGCGTGGGTGAGGCAGCCGCCGGTGGTTGCACGTGGGCCGGACATCGCAGCGGGAGTGCGTACCGGGCACGACGGCTAGGAGTGTGACCCGCTCACGCGGCGGACGGCGACGAAACGGGGTTTGCCCGCCAGGTCCGGGTGCTCGACCACCGCGGTGAAACCGCCGTGGGCGGTGAAGAGGGCCGCGGTGGCGGAGCCGTTGGTGTCGTCGTGTTCGACGGCCGCCACCCCGTCGGCGCGGAGCAGGCGGGCGATGGTGCCGATCATCGGGCGGATGACGTCCAGGCCGTCGTCCCCGGCGAACAGCGCGAGGTGCGGATCGTGGTCGTGGACCTCGGGATCCAGCCGGGCCGAGGCGGGAATGTAGGGCGGGTTGGCGACCACCACGTCGACGCGGCCGTTCAGATCGGACAGGATCGCCGCGTCGGTGACATCACCGGCGCGCAGCGCGATGGGGGTATCGCCGTCGGCCGCGCGCACAGCGGCATTGTGCCGGGTCCAATGCAGCGCGTCCCGATCGAGTTCGACCGCGTGCACCTCGGCGTCGGGGCGGGCGTGCGCGATCGCCAGCGCCAGCGCGCCCGACCCGGTACACAGGTCGACCACGATCGGCGGGTGCTCGTGCCCCGCGGCCTCCAGCTGAGCCAGCGCCCAGGCGAACAGCAGCTCGGTCTCCGGTCGCGGCACGAACACCCCGGGCCCGACCGCCAGATCGATCTCCCCCATCGCCGCGGAACCCGTGAGATGTTGCAGCGGAACCCTTTCCGCCCGCCGCGCCACGAGCTTGCGGAACTCCTCCACCTGTTCGGGCGTCACCATCGGGATCAGCACCAGCCGCGACCGTTCCACCTCCAGCACGTGCGCCGCCAGATACTCGGCATCGACCCGGGCGCTGTGTACCCCCGCGGATCGCAGCGTCTCTTCGGCGGCAACCAGCACGGGACGCAACGGCACACGACTCACACCGTCCACCTTGCCCGACTCACCGCCCTCGCGGGGACCGGTCACTCGGCGGCGAGACGGGCCGCGCGGTCCGCTTCGCCCAATGCGTCGAGGAGTGCGTCCATATCGCCGTCCAGCACCGAATCCAAATTGTGGGCCTTGAAACCGATGCGGTGGTCGGTGATCCGGTTCTCCGGGAAGTTGTAGGTGCGAATCCGTTCGGACCTGTCGACCGTGCGGATCTGACTGGCCCGGCCCGCGGCGGCCTCGGCATCGGCCTGCTCCTCGGCCAGCGCCTGCAACCGCGCGGACAGCACCTGCATGGCGCGAATCTTGTTCTGCAACTGCGACCGCTCGTTCTGGCAGGTCACGACGATCCCGGTGGGCAGATGCGTGATCCGGACCGCGGAGTCGGTGGTGTTGACGCCCTGGCCGCCCTTGCCGGAGGACCGGTAGACGTCCACGCGCAGATCCGATTCGTCGATCTGCACCTGCTCGACCTCGTCCGGCTCGGGATAGATGAGGACACCGGCGGCCGAGGTGTGGATGCGGCCCTGCGATTCGGTGACCGGGACGCGCTGCACCCGGTGCACGCCGCCCTCGAACTTCAGCCGCGACCACACGCCGTCGCGGCTGGGCTCGCGGCTCTTCACGGAGAGCGTCGCCTCCTTGTAGCCGCCGAGATCGGAGATGTTGGCGTCGAGCACCTCGACCTTCCAGCCGTGCCGCTCGGCGTAGCGGATGTACATCCGGGCCAGGTCGGAGGCGAACAGGGCCGATTCCTCGCCGCCCTCACCGGATTTCACCTCGAGCACCACGTCGTCGGAGTCGTGCGGATCACGCGGCGCGAGCAGGTCGGTCAGCGCCTCCTCCAGCTCCTGCACCTGCTGTTCCAGGCCGGGCACCTCGGCGGCGAACGACGAATCGTCGGCGGCCAGTTCGCGAGCGGCGGACAGGTCGTCGCGCGCGCTCTGCAACCGGCTGTAGGTGGACATGATCGGAGCGAGTTCCGCGAACCGTTTGCCGACGCGACGGGCCTCGCCCGGGTTGTTGTGCAGCGCCGGATCGGCGAGCTGCGTCTCCAGCCCGGCGTGCTCGGCCAGGATGTCGTCGATCGCGGACGGGGCCGTCTTGTTGTCGGCCATCGCGGAGGCTCCTTGAACAGAGGTGAGAAGCGAGGGGGTCCCGAAACACACCAACGCCCGGCCTGCGGGGCAGGACGGGCGTCGGCGGGGCAGCTAGCTGGCGTCGGCCTTCTTGGCGCGCTTGCCGTAGCGGGCCTCGAAGCGGGCGACGCGGCCGCCGGTGTCCAGGATCTTCTGCTTGCCCGTGTAGAACGGGTGGCACTGCGAGCAGACCTCGACGTTGATGTGGCCCGACTCCTTGGTGCTGCGAGTCTGGAAAGTATTGCCGCAACCACAGACGACCGTGGTGTCGACGTAGTTCGGGTGGATTCCTGCCCTCATGGGTGTCCTTTCGATGTGGTCGCCGGGTCGCCCTCGCAGATCGAGGACGTGAACCGGAACCGACTAGGCGGGATGGTCTGCCTTCTACCAGCAGACGCACCAGCGGTCCAGTATGCCAGAACCGCTGACACGCACTCAAAACACACCCCGGGGCGGCTTTGTTCCCGCCCTGCCCCCAGGTCCTCTCCCCCTGAAACTTCGGGCACGCGTATCGGCAGCATCCGGGCGACGCTGAAGACGAGTAGCTCACTACTCAAGAATGTGAACACCGTTGTTCATAGAGTATCGCCAGGTGAGAACCGTGCGATCGCGTGAAAGGACAGCAGTGAAACTCCACGCCGCTCGGGGGGCGACGGGGTCGAGGTCCCCCTCATCCGGGGCATCGAATGTGAGATACCGGACACGCCGCGCGCTGCCGGGGGGTACGCGCGCGGCTCATATCGCCGCCGGCGCGGTCCTGGCCGTGCTGGCGCTGACAGCCGGAATCGGCTGGCTGCTGGCGCCCGGGGACGAGGCCACGCCGATGGCCTCGTCCCCGGCCGGGCAGCCGCAACTCGAATTCACCGCCACGGTCGTATCGACAGGGGGCATCACGACGGCGACCGGATTCATCATCGTGGTGCTGATCATCGGGGCGGGGTTGATCGGGCGATACTTCTTCGGCCCGAAAACGCCACGGCGGCCTCGCCGAAGCGAGGCCGCCGTCAGCCCATCCATTCTTCCGGCACGCTTTCGGCCGGAATCCCCCGTCGAGATCCCGGCCGAAAGCGCGCCGGGAAATACGGGGATCGAGGGTCAGTCCTCCAACTGACCCGGGGCGGTCTTGGAGACCGTCATCAGGAACTCGAGGTTGTTCTTGGTCTTCTTCAGCCGATCGATCAGCAGATCGATCGCCTGGTGCGAGTCCAGACCGGACAGCACCCGGCGCAGCTTGTGGATGACCGCGGCCTCGTCCGGGTTCATCAGCAGGTCGTCGCGACGGGTACCGGACGGGTTGACGTCCACCGCCGGGAAGACGCGCCGCTCGGCGATCTTGCGATCCAGCTTCAGCTCGGCGTTGCCGGTGCCCTTGAACTCCTCGAAGATCACCGTGTCACCGGTCGAACCGGTCTCCACCATGGCGGTGGCGATGATCGTCAGCGAGCCGCCGTTCTCGATATTGCGCGCCGCGCCCAGAAACCGCTTGGGCGGGTAGAGCGCGGTCGAGTCGATACCACCGGAGAGGATGCGGCCCGACGCCGGCGAGGAGTTGTTGTACGCACGGCCCAGACGCGTGATCGAGTCGAGCAGTACGACCACGTCCTGCCCCATCTCCACCAGGCGCTTGGCGCGCTCGATGGCGAGTTCGGCGACCGAGGTGTGGTCCCCCGGCGGACGGTCGAAGGTGGAGGCGATCACCTCGCCGCGCACGGTGCGCTGCATATCGGTGACCTCTTCCGGGCGCTCGTCGACCAGCACCACCATGAGGTAGACCTCGGGGTTGTTGACCGCGATCGCATTCGCGATGTCCTGCATGATCGTGGTCTTACCGGCCTTCGGCGGGGACACGATCAACGCGCGCTGGCCCTTGCCGATCGGCATGATCAGGTCGATCACGCGCGTGGTCAGCTTGTTGGGCTGGGTTTCCAGCCGCAGCCGCTGATTGGGGTACAGCGGGGTGAGCTTGCTGAAATCCGGGCGGCGCTTGGCGCTGTCGATATCCGAGCCGTTGACGGTGTCGAGCCGCACCAGCGGATCGAACTTCTGCCGCTGGTTGCTCGAATCGCCCTCGCGAGGCGCGCGCACCGCGCCGGTGATGGCGTCACCGCGGCGCAGGCCGTTCTTGCGGACCAGGTTCATCGACACGTACACGTCGTTCGGGCCGGCCAGGTAGCCGGAGGTGCGCACGAACGCGTAGTTGTCGAGCACGTCGAGAATGCCGGCGACCGGCTGCAGGACGTCGTCCTCGCGGATCTCGACGTCACGGCTCTCGCCGCCGCCACCGCCGCTGCCCTCGCGGTCACGCCCGCGCCGCCGCTCGCGGAACCGGCGGCCCCGCCGGCCGCGGCCCGACTCGTCGTCGTCGTCGTTGTTGCGGTTGTTGCGGTCGTTGCCGCGATCGCCGCGGTTGCCGTTCTGGTTCTGCCCGCCCGACTGCTGGTTGCGGTCGCGACGGCGATCGCCGCCCTCCTGCTCCGGCTTCGCCTCGCCGCCCTCGCTCTTCGCGTCGGACTTGTTCTCGCTCTTGTTCTCGGAGCCCTTGCTGTCGGAGCCCTTGGCCTCGGACTTGTTCTCCGCCTTGGCTTCTCCCTCGGCGTTGGCCCCGCCGGCGCGCTGCTCGCGGCCCCGGCGCTGCCGGCCCCGGCCACGCTGGCCGCCCTCGCGGCCGCCGTCCTCGCCCTGCTCCGCCGGGTTCTGCGCCTCGGCGGGCTTGTCGGCGCCGACGCCATCGAGCGTCTGCTGCTCGGCCCGCGGCGCGGTGGCCTTGGGCTCGGACTTGGGGGCGGAATCGCTCTTCTTGCCGGAATCGGCCTTGGCGGCCGACTCGGCCTTCGTCGCGCCGGACGCTCCGCCGGTCGACGGCGCGTCGGTCTTCGCCTCGCCCGCGGCGTCGGCGGTCTTCGTCTCGCCGCGGCCGCGAGCGGACTTCGCCGGCGCGGAAGACTGATTTTCCTTGATAGCGGCGATCAAATCGCCCTTACGCATCCCGGATGTGCCTCGGATACCGAGCTCTCCGGCAAGCGCACGCAACTGCGGCAACAACATTCCAGTCAGCCCCGATCGTGCGACGTCAGTTTGTTCGCTCATCTTCGAAATCTGTCCGGAGTCACTTTCGCGGTCCGAGGTGCGCACATCGGTTTCCACCCCGGGTGTCGCGAGCAGGTCCGTATCTGTCACGGAGATCCTTTCCTTCCCTCGAGTGCCGTGTGCTTATTCGAGGGTTTCGTCCCGAAGTCCGGTCATTGCGCCGAACTCGGATGCCGTATCGCCTGCCCCGCCGGACCGGCGGCCATCAACCACCTGGTCACAGCCACCGGTTCACAAAGGTGGGAGTGATCATTCCAGTTGCTATCCCCAACGTCCGAGACTCGGGTCCCGAGCCTGAGCAAGGAGCCTGCTGGAGCGATTGCCCTGATGAAGCACCGGCGTCTGACGCGCACGATGTACGGACTCGCTCAGGATAGCTCTCACTGTTCACCTCAGCAAGGCAGGCGCGCCGTCAATCCACCCGCACGCCGTCGGAGATGGCCGGGCGGACCACCCGAAGACCATCGGCCACGGCACGTTCGGCCAGTTCAGCAGGGAAATCTCCGGTTCCGAGAGCCAGGACGGTCGGCCCCGCTCCCGAGACCGTGGCGGCGATTCCGGCCGCGCGCAGCCGATCGATCCACGCCGTCGTCAGGGGCAGCGCGGACGAGCGGTACCCCTGATGCAGCCGGTCGGCCGTCGCGGGTATCAGCAGGTCGGGACGCTGCGTCAAGGCGACTACCGCCAACGCCGCCCGGCTCGCGTTGAACGCCGCGTCGCCGTGCGGCACCACCTCGGGGAGCAAGCCGCGCGTGTGCGCGGTCGAGGAACGCTCCTCGGGGACGAGCACCGTCGCGCGCAGCGCGGGGTGCGGATCCAGCCGCACCGCACGGTATCTGCGCCGCTGGTGCTCAAGTACGCCATTGGCGGCCTGCGCCACCGCCGGGTCCTCGGCCTCGGTCCAGGACACCACGATGCCGCCCAGCACGCTCGCCGCGGCATTGTCGGGATGCCCCTCGAATTCCGAAGCCAGCTGCACCAATTCGGCATCGTCGCAGGACAGCTCCGGATCGAACTCCGCCGCCAGGCCCCGCCCCGCGGCCAAACCACCCACCACCGCCGACGCGGAGGACCCCAACCCTCTGGAATGCGGAATCACGTTGCGGCACACAACATCCAGGCCGTCGGCCCAGACGCCCGCCGATTCCAGCCCCCTTTCGATCGCACGCACCACGAGATGTGAAGGGCCCCAAGGCACGTCGTCGGCGCCCTCGCCCTCCACCCGGATGGTAAGCCCGGAATCGGTCGTACGCACGACTATCTCGTCATAAAGCCCCAGAGCGATACCGAGCGAATCGAAACCCGGGCCCAGATTCGCGCTCGACGCGGGGACCCGTGCCGTCACCGTGATACCGGCCGGCAGGGCCCTCGTCATCACCTGGCCTTCGCGCGAACTCAACTCAGGCCAGCTCGAGCTCGTGGGCCACCGCGACCGGATCGACCGGAATCGCCTGGACCTCCGGCATACCCGACAGCGCGGTATCCGGATCCTTGAGCCCGTTACCGGTCACCGTGCACACCACGGTCAGCCCGGCGTCCAGCCAGCCCTCCTCGCGCGCGGCCAGCAGACCGGCCACGCTCGCGGCGGAGGCGGGTTCGACGAAGACGCCCTCGGTGCTCGCGACCAGCCGGTACGCGGCCAGGATGGCCTCGTCGGTGGCGGCCCGGAAGGCGCCGTCCGACTCCTCCTTCGCCCGCACCGCGCTGTTCCACGACGCCGGGGCGCCGATCCGAATGGCGGTGGCGATGGTCTCCGGATTCTTCACCGGGGCGCCCGCGACCAGCGGGGCCGCGCCGGCCGCCTGCACGCCGAGCATGCGCGGGCGGCCCGACGTGATGCCGTCGGCGTGGTATTCGCTGTAGCCCTTCCAGTACGCGGTGATGTTGCCCGCGTTGCCCACCGGGAGCGCGTGCACGTCGGGGGCCCGGCCGAGGGCGTCGCAGATCTCGAACGCCGCGGTCTTCTGACCCTCGATGCGCGCCGGGTTCACCGAGTTCACCAGGCCGACCTGCGGGAACTCCGAGGTCACCTTGCGGGCCAGCTCCAGGCAGTCGTCGAAGTTGCCCTCGACCTGAATGATCTTCGCGCCCAGCATGACCGCCTGCGCCAGCTTGCCCATCGCGATCTTGCCCTGCGGGATCAGCACCGCGCAGTCCATGCCCGCGCGGGTGGCGTAGGCGGCGGCCGAGGCCGAGGTGTTGCCCGTCGACGCGCACAGCACCGCCTGCTGACCGCGCGCCTTGGCGTCGGTCATGGCCATGGTCATCCCGCGGTCCTTGAACGAACCCGTCGGGTTCAGGCCCTCGACCTTGAGATAAACCTCACAGCCGGTGAGCTGCGACAAGTGGTGCGCGGGCACCAGCGGGGTCCCGCCCTCGAACAGCGTGACCGGCTCCCAGTCCGCGCCGACCGCCAGCCGATCGCGATACGCGGCGATCAGCCCCGGCCACGGAGTGTGCACAGCTGCGCGCTGCACTCCTGTACTCATTCCTCGGTGCCTTCCAATCTCAGGACACTGGTCACGGACGTGACGGACTCTCTTTCGGCGAGCGCTGCCACCGTATCGGCCAGCGCGGACTCCGGCGCGTGGTGGGTCACCACAACGAGCCGGGCCCCTTCGTCGTGCCCCTCCTGGCGGACCGTCGAGATGCTGACGCCGTGCTCGGCGAATTCGCCGGCCACCGCTTGCAGAACCCCGGTGCGATCGGCGACCTTCAGGTTCACGTGATAGCGGGTGGGTGTGTCACCGATCGGCGCGATCGGCAGCTCAGCATAAACCGATTCGCCCGGCGCGCGACCGCCGAAGAACTTGTTGCGCGCCGCCATCACCAGGTCGCCCATCACCGCGGACGCGGTCGGGGCGCCGCCGGCGCCCTGGCCGTAGAACATCAGGCGACCGGCGTTCTCGGCCTCGACCACCACGGCGTTGAACGCGCCCGTGACCGAGGACAGCGGATGCTTGCGCGGGATCAGGGCCGGGTAGACGCGCACCGAGATGCGGTCCTTGCCGCCCTCCTCGGGCGGCAGTTCGCCGGGGACGCGCTCGCAGATCGCCAGCAGCTTCACCGTGCAGCCGACGGCCGCGGCGGTCTCCAGGTCCTCGCCGGTGATGCGGGCGATGCCCTCGCGGTAGACGTCGGCGGCGGTGACGCGGGTGTGGAAGGCCAGCGAGGCGAGGATGGCGGCCTTGGCGGCGGCGTCGTAGCCCTCCACGTCGGCGGTCGGATCGGCCTCGGCGTACCCCAGGCGGGTCGCCTCCTGCAGCGTCTCGTCGTAGTCGGCGCCGGTCTCGTCCATCGCCGAGAGGATGAAATTCGTTGTGCCGTTGACGATTCCGACCACGCGGTTGACCCGGTCGCCGGACAGCGACTGGATCAGCGGGCGCACCACGGGGATCGCGCCCGCGACCGCGGCCTCGAAGTACAGGTCGGCGCGGCTGCGCTCGGCGGCGCCGGCCAGCTCGCCCGTGTAGTCGGCCAGCAGCGCCTTGTTGGCGGTGATCACCGACTTGCCGCCGTTGAGCGCGGCCAGGATCAGCTTGCGGGCCGGATCGATACCGCCCATGACCTCGACCACCAGGTCCACGTCGTCGCGGGCGACCAGGGCCTCGGCGTCGGTGGTCAGCAGCTCGTCCGGGATACCGCGGTCGACGCCCAGCCGGCGCACCGCGACACCGCGCAGCACCACCGGGGCGCCCGCCCGCGACCGCAGGTCGTCGGCATGCTCGCGGAGGATCCGCACCACCTCGGTACCGACATTGCCCATCCCGAGGACCGCGACCCCGATCGGATGATCGGTCCCGAAATGCGGTCTACCAAGCGCCTCGCTCATGCCTCCACCTCCAAACTCAACAGATCACCCACCGTCTCGCGGCGCAGAATCAGCCGCGCCTGCCCGTCGCGCACGGCGACCACGGCCGGGCGGGTCAGCATGTTGTAGCGACTGGACATCGAGTAGCAGTACGCGCCGGTGGCCGCGACGGCGACCAGGTCGCCCGGACCGACGTCCGCGGGGATCCAGGTGTCGCGAATGACGATATCGCCACTCTCGCAATGCTTTCCGACGACGCGGGCGACCACCGGGGCGGCCTCGCTGGACCGCGAGACCAGCCGGCAGTCGTAGTCGGCCTGATACAGCGCGGGGCGGATGTTGTCGCTCATGCCGCCGTCGACGCTCACGTAGCGGCGGCGGGCGCCGGCGTCCAGGGTCACGTCCTTGGTGGTGCCGACCTCGTAGAGGGTCACGGTGCCGGGACCGGCGATGGCCCGGCCGGGCTCCACGGCGATCTCCGGCGTGGCCAGACCGATCTGGGCGGCCTCGGTGGCCACCAGGTCGCGCACCTTGTCGGCGAAGTCGTCCAGCGGCGGCGGATCATCGCTCGGCAGATACGAAATACCCAGTCCGCCACCGAGATCCAGCGTGTGGATCTGCTCGGTGCGCTCGACGCCGTACTTGTCGATCGCGTCGCGCAGCAGCCGCAGCATGCGCCGGGCGGAGATCTCGAACCCGTCGATCTCGAAGATCTGCGAGCCGATATGGCTGTGCAGGCCGACCAGGCGCAGATTGTCCGCCTCGAAGACGCGGGTCAGCGCCTCCATGGCATCGCCGCCGGCGATGGAGAAACCGAACTTCTGATCCTCGTGCGCGGTCGAGATGTATTCGTGCGTATGGGCTTCCACGCCGACGGTGACCCGCACCAGCACGTCCTGCACCACGCCCGCGCGGCCCGCCACGTCCTCCAGCCGGTCGATCTCGACCAGCGAGTCGACGACGACGTGACCGACGCCCGCGGTCACCGCCTCCCGCAGCTCGGCGACGGATTTGTTGTTGCCGTGCAACGCGATTCGCCCGGCCGGGAAACCGGCGTGCAGCGCCACCGCCAGCTCGCCGCCGGAGCAGACGTCGAGATACAGCCCCTCGTCGCGGACCCAGCGCGCGACCTCACCGCACAGGAATGCCTTGGAGGCGTAGTGGATTCGCGCGTTGTCACCGAAGGCGCGCACCATATCGCGGCAGCGGGAGCGGAAGTCGGCCTCGTCCACCACGAACAGCGGCGTGCCGTACTCGGCCGCCAGCTCCGTGACCGGCACGCCCGCCAGCCGCACCACGCCGTCGGCGTCGCGCGAGGCATTGCGCGGCCACACGTTCGCGGGCAGTTCGATCAGCTCCGACGGCTTCGCGGGCCGCTCCGGGAGATTCGGGGCGTGCGGGATCTCGGCATGCCGGGGACCGGCGGGATGCGCGCTCACGATAGTTCCTTCCTTGCCGCGCGGCGGGTCGGTGCGGAGGCGAACACCCGGGCGCTCACATGCGCTCCGGTGCCGAAACGCCCAGCAACCGCAGGCCGTTGGCGAGCACCTGACGGGTGGCCTTGACCAACTCCAGGCGGGCGGCGTGGCGCGGCGTGACGGGCTCGTCGCCCTTGGGCAGCACGCGCATGTCGTCGTCGGACTGGAAGGGGTGGTACACCCCCGCCAGCTCGTCCAGGTAGCGCACGACCCGGTGCGGTTCGCGCATCTCGGCGGCCGTGGCCACGACGCGCGGGTACTCGCCGAGGGTGCGGATCAGCTCACCCTCCCGGTCCGAGGTCATCGAGCCGAGATCCGGTGTGACCGAATCGAATCCGAGCGCCGCGGAGTTCTCGATGATGCGGCAGGTGCGCGCGTGCGCGTACTGCACGTAGTAGACCGGGTTCTCGCTGCTCTGCGTCGTCCACAGGCTCAGGTCGATATCGATGCTCGAATTCACCGACGACCGCACCAGCGAGTACCGGGCGGCGTCCACGCCGATCGCCTCGACCAGGTCGTCGAGCGTGATGACGGTGCCGGCGCGCTTCGACATCCGCACGGCCACACCGTCTTTCACCAGATTCACCATCTGGCCGATGAGCACCTCGACGGTGTCGGGATCGTCGCCGAACGCGGCGGCCGCGGCCTTCAGCCGGCCGATGTAGCCGTGGTGGTCGGCGCCGAGCATGTAGATGCACAGGTCGAAGCCGCGCGCCCGCTTGTTGTGGAAGTAGGCGATGTCACCGGCGATGTAGGCGGCGTTGCCGTCGCTCTTGATGACGACGCGGTCCTTGTCGTCGCCGTATTCGGTGGAGGCGATCCACCAGGCGCCGTCCTTCTCGTAGAGCTTGCCGGAAGCCTTCAGCTCCTCGACGGCCTGGTCGACCGCTCCGGACGCGAACAGCGAACTCTCGTTGAAGTAGACGTCGAAATCGGTGCCGAAGTCGTGCAGGGTCTGCTTGATGTGCGCGAACATCAGCTCGACGCCCTCGCGGCGGAACAGCTCGTGCCGCTGCGACTCGGGCAGACCGAGGGCGTCGGGGTGATCGGCGACGATGCTCGCGGCGATCTCGCCGATGTAGTCGCCCGCGTAGCCGTCCTCGGGCGTCGGCGCGCCGGTGGCCGCGGCGACCAGCGAATTGGCGAACCGGTCGATCTGCGCGCCGTTGTCGTTGAAGTAGTACTCGCGGGTGACGTCGGCGCCCTGCGCGGCCAGGATGCGACCCAGCGCGTCGCCGACCGCGGCCCAGCGGGTACCGCCCAGATGGACCGGACCGGTCGGGTTGGCGGAGACGAACTCCAGATTGATCTTCCGGCCGGACAGGGCCTCGGCGGTGCCGTACCGCTCGCCCGCGGCGAGGATCTGCTCGACGATCGCGCCCTGCGCGGCCGCCGCGAGCCGGATGTTCAGGAATCCGGGACCCGCGACCTCGGCGACATCGATTCCGTCGGTGGCCGACAGCGCCTCTGCCAGCAGCGTCGCCAGTTCGCGCGGATTCATCCCCGCCTTCTTGGCCACCTGCATGGCCACATTCGTGGCATAGTCACCGTGTTCCGGATTGCGGGGTCGCTCCACCTTGACCTCGTCGGGCAGGATCGCGGGGTCCGATCCACGTTCGACGAGCACCTTCGCCGCGGATGCGCGAAGGAGGTCTGCAAGGTCAGCTGGAGTCACGAGTCTCTATCCTATGGTCCGAGCAGGTGTGAGGCGCCAGCGGGCACCTGGCGGGTACCGCACCGGAGATGGTCCGACATATCGAAGAGAGCACAACACCGATGCCGAACACCAGCGAGAAATCGGCCAAGGCGATTCGAGCGGCCGCGAAGTCCTCGTCCGCCCGCACAGGCGGCCACGGGGGAAAGCAACCCGCCAAGCGGCAGATTCCGTGGCTGACCATCGGCGCCGTCGCCGTCATCGTCGCGCTGATCGGAGCCCTCGCGATCTACCTGGTCCCCAAATACCAGGAGAAGGCCGACGCGGAGAAGTTCACGCCGACCGCCGAGAAGAAGGATCCATCCACCGAGATCTCGGGCGTGGTCAAGAAGGACTACCCCGCCGGCCTGCACGTGCGGCCCACGCAGCGGGTGGCCTACGAGCAGGCCCCGCCGATGGGCGGCCCGCACGACGCCTCCTGGGCCAATTGCACCGGCGTGGTCTACCCGAAGGCGATCCGGACCGAGAACGCCGTGCACTCGCTCGAACACGGCGCCATCTGGATCGCCTACAACCCCGACCGGGTGGACGCCGAGTCGATCGACACGCTGAAGCGCAAGGTCGAGGGCAAGCCCGCCATGCTGATGTCGCCCTATCCGGGCCTGGATTCGCCGATCGCGCTACAGGCGTGGGGCCACCAGCTCAAGCTCGACAGCGCCGACGACAAGCGCGTCAACGAGTTCATCACCGCGCTGCATCTCAACCAGTACACCTACCCCGAGGTCGGCGCGGACTGCGCGAACCCGACCTTCGACACCCAGAACCCCCCGCCCTTCGACCCCGCTCCCCCGGGCCCCGACGCGGTCCCGATCGACGGCAAGGGCCTCACCCCCGACGTCAGCGAGATGGGCGGCGGCCTGGGTGGCCTGGGCGGCGGTATGCCCGGCGGTATCCCGGGTCTGCCCGGAATGCCGGGGGTTCCCGGTGGCCTGCCGGGCCAGTCGATCCCCGGCGGTCTCGGCCCAGCCGTGCCCGGCGGCGCAGGCCAATCCCTCCCCGGCGCTCCGGCCCAATCACTCCCCGGCGCTCCAGCCCAATCACTCCCCGGCGGCGCTCTTCCGCCGGGGCAAGGCTGATGCCCGCCACCGACAGCCCCCTCCGCCGCCAGCGCCCCGCACTCGTCGTGCTGGCGGCGGTGGGCATCCTGCTGGCCGGGTTCGCCTTGGGCCTCATCGCCCGGATTCCGTTGCAGGACAAGACCGAGGCCGCAGCCAATACCGTCGACGTCGGTTTCTGCCAGGACATGTCGGTGCACCACGGGCAGGCCGTGCAGATGGCCGGGCTCGAGCTGTCCGGCGGCACCGACCCCGACGTGAAACGGCTGGCCTACGACATCCTCACGACCCAGGGCAACCAGGCCGGCCGCATGCAGGGCTGGCTGCAACTATGGGGAAAGCCGACGGTCGCCGTCGACGGCTACATGTCCTGGATGACCGAATCCACCGCGGGCCACGACCACGGCATGCAGCACGGTTCGACCGGCCCGGTCTCCTCGATGCCCGGCATGGCGACCCAGCAGGACATGGAGCAGCTGCGCCAGGCGACGGGCCCCGCCCTCGACACCCTGTTCCTCCAGCTCATGCTCCGCCACCACCAGGGCGGAATCCCGATGATCGACTACGCCGACGCGCACGCCGACACAGACGCCGTCCGCTCCCTCGCCACCAGCATGAGCAAAACCCAACAGGGCGAAATCCAGCTCATGACCCAAATGCTCGCCGCCCGCAACACCGCCCCTCTTCCCCTCGGCTGACACCCCGCTCACCCCTGCTTTTTGGCGCGCGAGCCCGGATGCGATACGCTTTCCCAGCCCGATCGGACGATGTGACGAGCGGGTCCACCCCGCCCTCGTAGCTCAGGGGATAGAGCGTCTGCCTCCGGAGCAGAAGGCCGCAGGTTCGAATCCTGCCGAGGGCACCCTAAGCCACCTACCAACTGCTGGTAGGTGGCTTTGTACAACGGAGAGTCAGCTCGGATGGAGTACCCCTGAGTGACCGTCATTCGCCGCGTTTTGCCGACGCCTATCGCACGTATGTCGCACAACTCCCCGGAGAAGCCAAAGGACCGGCTCGCGCTGGCGGCTTGTAGCCCAGTACAAGTGGCCAGTACATGAGACACGCCTTCCCAGAGTGGTATCAGCTAGACGAGCAGACCCTCCGCGCTGTGGTTGAGACTGGGTCGATCTCACTTGACGCCAATGTGCTGCACCATCTGTATCGTCTCGGCGACCAACAGCGCCAACAGGTGTTGTCTGCCTTGGCAGCGCCCTCTATTCGCGATCGACTATGGTTGCCGTACCAGGTAGGCCTTGAATACCAACGCAATCGGTTGAGCAATGCGCATGATCAGAGCCGAGTTTATACCGAGCTTGCGGAGGAAACGGCGAAGCATGGCCGTCAACTCAAGGCGAAATTTGAGCAGCAGATATCCGACCCGAGAGTTCGAAGAATACCAGTAGAAAAACTTGAAAAACTCATAGCTTCACTCTCCGAAGAGCTTTCCAAGCTCGCTAAAGAGCACGTCATCGACTTCAAAACCATTAGCGATGGAGATCCCGTACGCGCCGCTCTGGATGCACTCTTCAACACACCGGATAAAATCGGCAAGAAGCCGAGTGAGGAAATACTGAGAGAGCGAGTAGCCGAGGCTTCGAAACGTTACACAAAGCGTACGCCACCTGGGTATAAGGATGCCGAAGGGGCGAACAAGAAGATCAGGCCAGAAGGCGATTATCTCATTTGGTGCGAACTGCTGGATTTCGCAGAAAGCAGCAGCCGGCCACTACTTTTTGTTACCAACGACGAAAAGGAAGACTGGTACCGAAAGGGGCCGGACGATAAGATACTAGGGCCTCGACCTGAACTACGTTCAGAGATGGCGACGAAGACGGAGCAACCTTACCATCAGACAACCCTGACCGGGTTCTTACGCTTGACAGAACGCTACCTAGATATAAAGGTGGACGAAGCTACCATTAAGCAGGTCGACGCGACACAGCAACAACCCTCGCGACACACATCGACGACGTTAAGGGCTCGCACTTACGCGCACGAAATCTTTCAAACAATAATTCGCCGGAAACCGGAATACATTATTTCCGAGCCTATAGATGGCGGCTTCATCGACTACATTGTTGAGACCGAAGAAAAATCCGTAGCCATTGTAATTAAATACTTCAGGCATGGTGTCAGCATCAAGGAAGTGCGGCGACTCGCTAGTATGGCAGCCGAGCAACAGCAACCAGTGATCGTGGTCATGAACAATTTTTCGGATGTGGATCCTCTGCCAATATCTCATTGGACCGGAATGAATCCGACCATCTTCGTAAGGTGGGCCGGCCACCAGGATGATCCTCGTCTCTTGGAGGCAATTGATAGCGCCTTGAGTCATACATGAGGGAAGCATTGTCGATGTCAATGAGTTGACATCGGCCTGTGCGCCCCCGTTTTCCCGCCCACCAGCCGGTTTGCCGTGGGTGCCTTGCCTGCCCGCACAGGGTCACTCCACCCACCCTGCGGGCGACTGGAGTGACCCTGTGCGGGCAGGCAAGGCAGTTGAGTGCGTGTAGCTGGCGGAGAGGAAACGAGGGGCGGGACAAGACACGACGGGGGACAAGACGACGATTACTGGACATAGAAAGGGACTTGACGAGGGGGGAAAGACGACACCAGGACGAGAAACGACCGGCACCGCGCGGGATGATCAGGTAGTGGCGATTCGATCGGCGACCGGCGGTTGGCAGGAGGGGGCAAGATCGGTCGGATATCGCGCCGTTCGCAAGTACAGGTGGAAAGATTCTCGATGTGACGTGTCCGATCGTTGTCCAGGTAACACCTTCTACCCATGAGTGGTGGCAGCCCGCCGACTGGATGAAGGCTTGGGCTCCGATCGCTGGCCCTCTCCTTACAGCCGCCGCCGTCTTGATCAGTCTCGGTGTTGTCTTTCGAGACGCCCGACGTAGGTGGCTGGATACACGCGCAATGGGCGATGAACAAGCCCAAGCTATCCATCTTTTGAGCGGGCTCAAGCCTGAGACAAAGGCTGCCACGGAGGAAAGAATCCGCAATGCTTCATCGGCCGCCATTCATGATGTGCACTTTTGGTGCATGAATCCTGACGGCGACCTGCTTCTGTTTTCAGCAGGGCAGAAATTTATCACTTACCGATATTTCCAAGCAATCGATGGTCACACTACAGAAAAACTGACGCCAGCACTCGGGGCGGAGTACCCCGACGATCCTGCGGCATGCTGCACACAGGCAGTCTCATGGCGAGATCCCCAAGGCCAGTACTGGGCCAAGCTAGGGATGTTTCCGGCTTTCCGCTGCAAGAACAGTGACGTCGCACTCGAAGTCCTAATCAAGAAGGCTAAAAAACTGACAGAAAAGGCGAGACGAAGCCAACAAAAGGCCCAAGCACATCAAGCCAGTCTGCCGGCTTCCGGCCAAAGGCCGGAAACACGTTCGACCGAACCGCCTGCAGCAGGGCAGGAGTAGGCACTAGCTCTCGGTCGTGATCGGGTATTCGTTCACGATTACCGTCCGTTCGGCTGGCCAAATCGATTCGGCGACCTCAAGTACGGTCTCATCTTCAGCCATCGCACAGTGAATCACATGCACCACAGGAGATCCGGGCGCGAGTTCCAGAATCATCGACTCATCAGCCGTCGCGAGACGGGCGATGAGGCGGTCTCGCGCACGTGCGTAGCGCTTGCCTGACAGATCCTCGATGCAGAGGAAGAGCGCCTGGGGGACGACAGTTGGTTCCTCCAGGTACGTACCGGCGGCCAAATCCATTGGGATGTAGCTCGCGCCGATCTCCTCCGGCCTACCGGTCTCCTTGTCGTACAGGTGGCGACGTCGCGTCACGACCTGAGTTGTGCCAGCAGGGAACAAATCCGCCACACGATCAGGCACCGGCTCTACGCCAGCGAACACGATCTCATGCCGGAGGTGCGGAGTGAGCAGCTTCTGATCTGCCCGTGCCCGGCCGTAGTGTCGCCACCCCGCCCGCTGCAATCTGTCCGTCTCCTTGACAAACGATCCGATGCCATGGCGCGACTCGATCAGCCCTTCCGCACGCAGCACCCCGAGGGCCTGCCGAACAGTCGGCAAGCTCACGCTGAACCGATCATCGCACTGTTTCCTCGACACGTTCGCGGACCCAGGTGAGGAAGGTTCGGATGTCCTCGGCGGGGAGGGTGAGCGCGGCCCCTCTAGGGCGTTCGAAGCTTTGAAGAGCATGTTCGATCAGGGGCTTGAATCGTTTCTCGGACGTCGCGAGGACGTGTGCCGCGTTGCGCTTGGCCAGCCAGTTACCCGTGCGGCAGAACATCACGGAGCGGCAGCCGTTGAGGACCTGATTGTCGGCGAGATGGCCTGCCCCGTAAGCGTGTTCGAGAACGGAGGCGTGGATCGCCGCCACTACGTCCTGCCTCGTCGGCGGAGCGAGGACTTGCCGGACAGGGGTGCCGTACAGCAGATGTCCGGACTGGTAGGCGATGGCGCGGTCGATGACGAACCAGAACGACGGCGAGCGGCTCGGATCGAGATCCGCCCGAGCCGGAAGCAGCGGGCCCGTATTGAGATTCAGCCGGTACCCGGCTTGGTCCGAAGCGCGAGCGGCGAAGCCGGAGTCGTACACCACGAGTTCGAGCCCGGCCGCGGGACAGCGCAGGGCAGGATGGGCGAGCGCTTCGGCGAGTTCACGCAGCGCCGCTTCGGGGAGATCCGGATCGGTGACGACAGTCAGGTCGACATCGCTTCGCCCGTGCCGGTAGTCACCCAATGCGACGGACCCGTTCGCGAAGACGCTGATCAGATGAACTCCGCAGACGTCTCTCGCGCGCCGGACGAGTGCTTCGAGGTACGGCACGATCTCGCTGGGCAGCGAACGGGGATCGACAAGTAGACCGGTCACGTGGCGAGTATCTACCGGATCTTGATGATCTTTTGTCGGGCGGGCCCACTTTCCTTGACGGATTGCCTGCGTCGGGGCTCATAGGCTTCGGGGTTGTGCAGCCAACTCCGTGGCAGGGGAACAAGATTCGAGTCGACGAGGCCGTTCATACCACTGGTGGAACCGCTCGGCTTCGGCGTGGTGAGGTGGCGGTTTCGCACAGACTGCGGGACTTGGGCGGGTATTGGGGTTACCTCGCTGCCGCCGCCGGGAGCATCGTCACCCTGTATCTGATGTTCACCAGCTGGGTGGTCGGTGTCGGGCGAGACGGGACCATCAAGGCCGATGCCTTTGGCGGATACAAGGTTTCGCACACCTTGGTGAACCTGTGGGCGGGATCGCCACCCCCGCGGCCACAGATCAACGGGACGTGGGCCGTACTGGCCTGTGCGGTCGCGGTGGTCACCGCGTTCGCCGTCGCGGCGAATATCCGTGCGCGCAGTACGGTATTGACCAGGCTGGCGGTGGGGGCCTCGCTGGCGCAGGCGGGACTGGTCCTGGTCATCATCATCCACCTGAACAACAAGCTGGAGGAGATCCGGGCGGCCGTCGGAATCACCTCGTACCGGGACCTGGGTACACAGGCAGGATTGATCATGCGGTGGGCCATGGGAAACGGGGACTATCCCGCACCGGGAGTCCGGCAAGTCGACTACGCCACCGCGAGTTTCACGACCTCGGCGTGGACGGCCGGTGCGGTGTCGTTGATTTCGGCGCTGGCGGCGATTGCGCAGTGGCTGCGCGGGCGGACGACTTCGGCGTGACCGGCCGCCGCTGCAATCCGGTCGCCACGAGCGATTCGTCGGCGGGCGGATAGTCCAGAGCCGGTGCGCCGGGCAGGAATCCGGCCAATTGCAGGGACAGGTGCCGCTTCCACGCGTCCGGCGCGCGCTCGGCGGTGTCCTCGAGCAGACCGCGCACGGACACCACGCAGAGAAAGACATCGGTCAGGGTCAGATCGTCGCGAATACGCCCGGCCTCCTGCGCCTCCCGCAGCGACGAGCCGATCAACGCCCAGAACTGCGGCCTGCCGGGATCGTCGTCCAAAGGGAAAGCCTGCCACAGCAATTCGCGATCACAGTGGTGTGACCGCATCTCCGCGCACAGGGTCCACAGGCATGCCTCCAACCGACGCCCCGGTGGCTGGGCGGCGGCCGTCGCGGCGACGCGGCTGGACATATCGGCGAGGATCTCCTGCCGCAACGTGAGCAGCAGATCCTTCTTCGTCGGGAAATGCCGGTACAGGGTGCCCATGCCCAGACCCGCCCGGCGCGCGATCTCCTCGACCCCGGCGCCCAGCCCCTGCTCGGCGTACACCTCTTTGGCGGCCGCCAGCAGGGCCTGCCGGTTGCGGACGACATCCCGGCGCACCGGGCGGCTGTCGGCGGACTCGTGCGGGTCGGTCATGGCGCGATCGACTCCTCAACTGCCGGGGCGGCGCGGCTCACCCGCGCCGGATATCCGACTACCGTACGGGCAGCCGCATCGCGTCGTCGTAGCCGAGTTCCACATCGTGCGTACTCACCTGATCGGACACCCGGACACTGGTGGTCACCGACGGATACCCGCGGGCGACGACCACATACTGCCCGGCGGGCAGATCGGGGACCTGATAGCGGCCGTCGTCGTCGGTGTGCACGGTCGCGACCAGATCGCCGCCCGGATCCAGCACGGACACCTGCGCGTTCGACACCACCCGTTCGCCGGCCCGCACCGCGCCGCCGAGCACGGCCATCGACTCCAGCTCGGCGTCGTAGCGCAGCACGCCGCTCTCCGGCACGGTCAGGGTCGCGGCGTTCGGCCGCATCCGCTCGGCGACGACGACCACGGTGTGCGTCCCCGGCAGCACGCCGCGGCAGACGTAGGTCCCGTCACCCGCGGTGACGGCCGCGCCGACGACCTCGCCGCGCGTATCGGTCAGCGTGACCGTGGCGCCCGCGATCGGCTCACCGTCGCCCGCGCGGTGTACCGCACCCGACAGCACACCCGAACTCGGCAGCGTGAGATCCATCCGCTGCGGCCGCGATCCGGCGACGACGTTCACCGCGACGGGACTGTGCCCCGCCGAGGACGCGATCAGCACGTAGCTGCCGGTCTCCGGCGCATCGATGCGATAGTCGCCGTCCGAGGTGGTCGCCGACCGCGAAACCTGATGTCCCCGTTGGTCGATCAGCGTCAGCGCCACATCCGGCACCGGCCGTCCGTTCTCGCGGCTGACGCGTCCGCCGATCACCGGGCCCTCGTAGGGCACCTCCGCGACGACCGCCTGGGGCGCCGCCATCGCACCGGCGCCTGCCAGCGCGTCCTCGAACGCCGTATCACCGACCTCGGCCGGGGCCGCGGGCTCGGAGGACGCGACCTCCGCCTGCGGATCGTGCGCCCGCACGGCCGGGACGATCACGGCCGCGGCCGCCGCCAGCACGGAGACGCCACCCAGGAACCAGAACACATTGCTGTAGCTGGAATCCGCGGGCAGCCCGTGCGCGGTATGCGCGCCCGAGGTCAGGATGACCGAGCAGATCGCGCTCCCGATCGCGCCGCCGACCGTGCGGACGTTGGCGTTCATCCCGGTGGCCGCGCCGGTCTGGGCGGGCGGCACGGCCGCGACGATGATGGCCGGCATCGAGGAGAACGCCAGGCCGATACCGATACCGAGCAGCGCGCCCGCGAGATACACGCCCCAGCTGTGGTTGTGGCCGAGGGCGAGCAGCGCGAAGGCCGGAATGGTGATGAGGCTGCCGAACAGCACGATGTACTTGGGGCTGATCCGCGCGGCCAGCGGCCCGATCGACAGGCCGATGACGAACATGGCGAGCGACAGCGGCAGCATGTACAGCCCGGACTGTGTGATGCTCGCGCTCAGCCCGTACCCGGCGACCGACTTGTTCGTCTGCAGCAGCTGCGGCAGGAAGGTCATCATCGCGTACATCGCGGCGCCGGTCAGCACGGCCACCAGGTTGGTCGTCCACACCGCGGGGATGCGCATCGTCCGCATATCGATCAGCGGGGTGTGCGACTTCAGCTCGACCACGACCCAGGCGATGAGGGTGACGATCGCGAGCGCGAACAGCCCGAGCGTCAGCCCCGAACCCCAGCCCCACGCCGGACCCTTGCTGACCGCGAGCAACAGCGCCACCAGCCAGGCCGACAGCAGCAGCGCCGCACCCCAGTTGATCCGGCCCGGACTGCGCACCGGGGATTCGGGCACGAACAGCACCGCGGCCACGGCCGCGATCGTCGTGATGATCATCGGCACCCAGAACAGCCAGTGGTAGTTCAGGTGATCGACGATCGGACCGGCCAGCACCAGGCCCACCCCGGATCCGACGGCGATCAGCGAGGAGGCGATGCCCACCGCGCCGTGCAGCTTCCGCGCCGGGAACTCGTCGCGGATGATGCCGAACGCCAGCGGGATCACGCCGCCACCGAGGCCCTGGATCACACGCGCGACGATCATGACCCCGATGGAGTCGGTCAGCGCGGCGAGCAGCGATCCGACCGCCAGGGCGACCAGCGTGACGACGAGCATCCTCTCCTTGCCGACCTTGTCGCCGATCCGGCCGAGGATCGGCGTCGCGACCGAGGCGGACAGCAGATAACCGGTCATCAGCCAGGTCGCCGTGTTCTGGTCGGTATGCAGCGCCGGGATCAGCAGCGACAGCACCGGCACGACCATCGACTGCAGCAGCGCGTACGCGGAGATTCCGAGCAGCAGCACCGCGAAGACGACGTTGTAGTGCGGGCGTGTTTTGACGAGCGCCATGCCCAAGGGTTCCTCACCACGAATTGAAGCGGAGCGATTCTCCGGTTAAATACCTTAACAGGAAACGGAGTGCATTCTCCGTATCGTCGGTGTGATCTCACCCTCTACGAAAGCCATCGGCTATCGGTGGTCAGACCGACGAGACCAGATACCGCTGCAGAGTGGGGCCGATATCGGCGACGATCTGCTCCCGGGTCAGCGCCACCACCGGCGGCAGACGAAAGACATAGCGGCACAACGCGAGTCCCAGGACCTGGGACGCGATGAGCCCGGCCCGGCGGGGAGCGTCGGCCGGCTCGCCCAGCCGCAGGACCACGGGGCTCAGCTGCTGGGCGAAGATCTGCTGGACGCGGGGCACGACGGTCTCGTCGGTCACCGCGGAACGCAGCAGGGTCAGCAGGATCTCGTTGCCCGGGGAGACGTCCCACAGCTCGACGAATCGCCGGGCCAGCAGTTCCCCGAGGCGGTCCGGATCCGCGTCGGCGAGATCGGGCAGCGCCAGGTCGACGTCCAGGGCCGCGTCGAACAGCCCCTCCTTGTTGCCGTAGTAGCGCATCACCATCGACGGATCGATATCGGCGTCCGCGGCGATCGCGCGAATGGTGGCCTTGCGGAAGCCGTCCTGGGCGAAGCGGCGGCGGGCGGCCGCGAGGATGGCGGCGCGGGTGGCGTCGGAGCGTCGCTGGGGGGTCTCGGCGGTCATGCCAACAAATGTAGGCCAACAAGTGTTGACATGCCAGTGCCGTGGGTTCTACCGTTGATGTCAACAGTCGTTGGCCAACAAATGTTGGCATGTTGGAGGAGTTGCCATGACCATCCCCGCCACCACTTCGGTCGTCATCGTCGGCGCTGGTCCCGCCGGGCTCACCGCCGCGATCGCACTCGCCGACGCCGGTGTCGACTTCGTCCTGCTGGACGCGCAGGCCGAGGGCGCGAACACCTCCCGCGCCGCCGTGGTGCACGCCCGGACCCTGGAGGTGCTCGACGGTTTCGGCATCGCCGGGGAACTGCACGATCTGGGTATCGAGGTGCCGCGGTTCGTGCTGCAGGACGGCCCGGCCAGGCTCGCGACCGTGGGTTTCGGCGGGCTGCCGACCGCGTACCCCTACACCTTGATGGTGGGTCAGGAGACCACCGAGGCGGTCCTGCTGGCCCGGCTGCGCACGGCGGGCGGCGATGTCCACCGGCCCTACCGGGTCACCGGGCTGACCGACGACGGCGCCGGGGTCACGGTCGAATTCACCGATGCCGCAGGGGTTTCCGGCTCGATCCGCGCCGAGTACGTCATCGGCGCCGACGGTATGCACAGCGTGGTGCGGGAGCAGGCCGGGATCGGATTCACCGGTGCCACCTATCCCGAATCGTTCGTCCTGGCCGATGTGCGGATGACCTGGCCGGACCGGCGCGACGAGGTATCGCTGAACCTGTCGCCTGAGGGTGTCACCGTCGTGGCGCCGCTGCCGGGCGACCGCTATCGGGTCGTCGCCACGGTCGCCGAGGCCCCCGAGCACCCGACCCACGCCGACGTCCAGGCGATCCTGGACGCCCGCCGGCCGGGCGCGGTGGTCCGGGAGGTGGTGTGGAGCTCGCGATTCCGCGTCCACCACCGCGTCGCCGACCACTACCGCGCCGGCCGCGTCCTGCTGGCCGGGGACGCCGCGCACGTGCACAGCCCGGCCGGCGGGCAGGGCATGAACACCGGCATCCAGGACGCCGCCGCGCTCGGCGCGCTCCTGATCCGCGTGCTCGACGGCGCCCCGGAATCGCTGCTGAACGACTACGAGAAGACCCGCCGCCCCGTGGCTCTCGGCGTCGTCGCCTTCACCGACCGGATGACCCGCATGGCCACCCTGCGCGCCCGCCCGGCCCGCCTCGTCCGCAACGCCGTAGTCCGCGCCGTCACCCGAATCCCCGCCGTGCGCAAGGCCCTCGCCTACCGCCTCTCGGAACTCGCCAACCGCTGAAAATCCGGCCGTCGCCGCGCATCGATGATCCATCTCACACATCGAGATCCGCGTCCGGAATGCCAGCGACGACCCGGCAACAGCTACTAGCGTGGGTCTGCCGCCGATTGGGGAGCCGCCGTGACGAAACTGATGTACGCCCTGTGGGGTTCGGGTCTCGAGGAGGACCTACGGGATCCGGCGCTGCACGCGCGCCTGGCCACCGCGGGCGCCGAGGCGGTGCAGCTCAACCTCTGCGACGACGACGTGGCCGATGCCCGGCTGCGGCACTCCACCTACGAGCGCCCGATCGCGGCGATCGTCAGCGTGTGGACCGAGGGCGACGCCGATCCGGTCACCGGGGTACTGGCCGCGGCGGCCGACCGGATCGACGGCTGGATCGTCGACGAGCGAATTCCGCTGCCGCCGCCCGAGATCGAGAACGGCGCCCGCTGCGACGCGCTGGCGAATATCGCCCTGCTGCGCGTGCCCTCGCACCTCACCCGCGAGCAATGGCGCACCTACTGGCACGACATCCACACGACCGTGGCGATCGAGACCCAGGCCACCTTCGGGTACGTGCAGAATGCCGTCGTCACGCCGCTCACCTCGGGGCCTCGGGTGGACGGCCTGGTCGAGGAGCTGTTCCCGGCGGCGGCCATGACCGACCAGCACGCGTTCTGGGGCAGCGGCGGCGACGACGCCGAACTGCACCGCAGGTTCACCCGAATGATGGCCAGTATCAGCGCGTTCGGCGCCGACCGCGATCTCGACGTCGTCCCCAGCAGCCGGTACCTGTACCGGCTGCGATGACCGCTACACCAGGCCCGTCTCGGTCATCAGCCGCGTGACCTTCTCGGCGTCGAGCGCGCTCGGATCGATCGCCGGCGGCTGCAAGGTGTCCAGCGGGGGCAGGGCCGGGTCGGCGAGGACGCCGGAGGCGACCGGATAGTCCTTCGAGAACCCGTTCAGCAGCGCCGTCTGACCGGCGTTGCTCGTGACGAACCGGACGAATTTCTGTGCCGCCTCGGCCCTCTTGCTCGACCGCAGCACGCCGCCGCCCGCGATCGAGACGAAGGCGCCGGGATCCCCGTCGCGGAAGTAGTGGGGCGCGGTACCGGCGCTGTCCACCCTGGGCCCGGCCTGGTCGCGGTACCAGTAGTCGCCGAAGACGAGCGCGCCCTCGGCCCGGCCCGTGCTCGCGGTCCGCAGGGCGAGAGCGTCGGTCGGCGCGGAGACGGCCGTCTCCTTCACGCCCCGCAGCCACGCCCGGGTCGCGTCCTCGCCCTGTGCGGCGAGCAGTCCGGCCGCGATGACCTGGAAATCCGTCCCCACGGTGTCGGCGGACCAGCGGCCCTTCCACTGCGGTTGCCGCAGATCCAGCAGGGAGGCGGGCAGCCCGTCCGCGGGCAGCGCGGTCGTGTTGTAGGCGAAAACCGCTGAGCGAGCGCCGATTCCGGTCCACTTACCCGATCGGGGCCGGTACTGGGCGGGCACCTGCGCGAGGGTCGCGTCGTCGAGGTCGGCGAACAGTCCGGCCCGCTCGACCTGGGCCATCGCCGGGGAGTTCTCGGTGAGGAAGACGTCGGCCGGGGAGCCCTCCCCCTCGGCGACGAGCTGGCGGGCCAGATCGGCGTCGCCGCCGTTGCGGAGGGTGACCTTGATCCCGGTCTCCCGGGTGAACGCGTCCACCCACACCTTGGTCAGCGGTTCGCGCTGGGCGTTGTAGACGAGGATCTCGTCGGCGCCGTCCGGCGAACCGGAGCATGCGGTGGTCGCCGCCAGCACGGTGAGCGCCGCGAACGCACCGGCGAGCAGTTTCCGTCGGGCCGTCGTCATGACCGTCCTTTCGAGCCGGATCACCCGGTCTGGAGTGTGGTTAGCAACCTACCGGGTGGCGGCGCGGCGCGGAGCCCTCGGCCCGGGCCGCATGACCGAATTGCCGTACTGTGCGAGAGAACCGGCGAGCCGACGAGGGGAGCACGATGACCTACCCACCCGGCGGGCCACCGTTCGATCCTCAGCAACCCCAGGGCTATCAGCCGGAGTCGCAGCCGCCCAGCTATTACCCGCCGGAAGGGTATCCGGCGGTGGGCGATTATCCGCCGCAGCAGCCACCGGTTCCCCCGCCGCCGCGCAAGCGCCGGACCGGGCTGATCGTCGTGCCGCTGGTACTGGTCCTCGCGGCCGCCGGGGCGGCCGGCATCGTCGCGCTGCTGACCGGCAACGGCAAGGGCCCGTTCGCCTCGGAGGAGAAGAAGATCGAACTCGCCATCCGCGACTTCTACGGCACCATCGCCACCGACGGCGTGGACGCGGCCATGGCGAAATCCTGCCGCGCCGACCGCGACGAGTACGCCGCGCTGCCCGCGGAGCAACGCGCGGCGATCGCGAGCGAGACACTGACGCTGCGCATCGACGCCATCGACGCCATAGTGATCGACGGCGACCAGGCGACCGCCAAGGTGCACGGCAGCCTGGCGCCGTCGAGCGGCGGGCTCATGCCCGACCTCGACACCATCGACAGCGCACCGGAATACGTGCGCCGCGAGGGCGGCGACTGGAAGGTGTGCGCGGCCGACCACCGGTGACCCCGCTACTCGTACGAGAGTGAGCTACGCCATGACCTGCTGTGGACCCAACCGGCGACGCGTCCTGCACGCGCTCGGACTCGCGGCCGCGGCGCCGCTGCTGGCGGTGGGACCGGCTCGCGCGCAACCGAATACGACGATCGCCACGGACCTCGAGGTGGTCACGGTCACCGACGCCTCGGTCGTGCTGACGTGGACCACGCTCGGACTCGACGCGGCCGGGGCGCCGGTACCGGCCGCGGCCGGTACCGAAGTCCGCCTGGCTCCGGCGGATTCGTCCGCCCCGCCGGTCGTGCGGTTCTCCGAGGACTCCCAGCGCACGCCCTACCACTACGCCGAGATCGCCGGGCTCGAGCCCGGCCGCGCGTATCGCTTCGAGGCGTGGTCGGACGGCGTGCGCGCCACGCCGGCAGTCAATCTGGTCACCCGCATGCCGCAGGCGCCCGAATGTACCGGGGAATTCACGACATTGGCGCCGCCGCCCGGCCGCCTGCTGCGCACGGTCGCGCTGTGCAACGACGTGCACTTCGGCGAGGACGTGAGCGGGCTGGTCGCGGCGGGACTGCCGCCCGGGGTGCGGCAGGAGCCGGGCCTGGCGCCGTATCCGGAGTTGATGCTGGCGGCGGTCCTCGACGATCTGCGCCGCCCCGACCGCGCCGCCGACCGCCTGATCCTCGCCGGTGACCTCACCTCGGAGGCGACCCCCGATCAGGCCCGCGGCGTGCGGCGGATGCTGGACGAGTGGGGTGTCGCCGGCCGGGACTGGTTCGCCGTGCGCGGCAACCACGACCGCCCGCACACCGGCGCCGACTACGCCGGCTGCCCGCCGGTGGACGCCGACCACCACGACTGCTGGGGCGAATCCTTCGGTGCCCGAGGCGAAGTCGTCGACGAGAAGGTGGGCGGCCTGCGCCTGCTCGGCCTGGACACCACCGAACTCGACGGCGCGGGCGGCAGTATCGACCGAGCCCAATTCGACCACGTACGCGACCTGCTGCGCGCCGATCCCGACCGGCCGACGCTCGTCTTCGGCCACCACCCCGTCACCCTCGACTCGGCGGTATCCAATATCGCGGGCCCGCCGTTCGTCCTGAACCGCGCCGACGCGACCGAACTACAGACGCTGTACCGCTCCGCCCCCGGCGTCTTCCTGCACCACAGCGGCCACACCCACCGAAATCGCCTCAGCCACCCCGATATCCCGCTCTCCGTGGAATTCCTGGAAGTGGCCGCGGTCAAGGAATACCCCGGCGGCTACACCCTCCTCCGCCTCTACGAGGGCGGCTACACGGCGAACTTCTACAAGACCCGCACAGAACCCTCCCGCCGCTGGAGCACCCGCACCCGCGCCGAATACCTGGGCCTGCAACCGGAATACACCCTGGGCACCACAACAGACCGAAACCATGTAGTACTACGCGACCTGTCGGGCTTGTCGTGAAAAAGCTCAACAACAAGAACCCGACCACAACGGTTTTCGGTGCGGTTCGGTTTTGAGGGGCCTTCGCGCAAGCGACGAAGGAGCAAGCGAAGGCCCCTCAAAACCGAACCTCAAAGCACCGAAAACCCGCCGCAGCGAAGCGAAGGCCAAAAATACAGAGCGGGTGGCGGGAATCGAACCCGCGTGCACGGTTTTGCAGACCGCCCCCTAACCACTCAGGCACACCCGCATCGAAAACCCATACTCGTAGACCGGGCATTGATCTCCCACGGTTGCCCTCACCGTGATCCGAACGGGGCACACAGCAACCGTTCCTCCCGCCCGCGGCGTCACGGCCACAGACATAATCCCCACACAACCCCTTAAACTCACCCGCATGGCTGTTCCCCGCCCGCTACCGCTGGACCCCATCGAGGAGGCCCACCGTCAGTGGACCGCGCACGGCTGGGACGACGTCGCGGACGGGATGGCGGCGGTGACCTCGCTGGTACGGGCGCAGCAGATCGTGATGGCGCGGGTGGACGAGGCGCTGAAGCCGTCGGGTTTGACCTTCTCCCGGTACGAGTTGCTCATGCTGTTGAGTTTCAGCAAGACGGGCGCGCTGCCGATGGCGACGGCCAGCGCGCGATTACAGGTCCACCCGACCAGTGTCACCAACACCGTCGACCGGCTGGAGGCGGCCGAGCTGGTGCGCCGCGTACCGCATCCCAGCGACCGGCGAGCAACCTTGATCGAGATCACCGATGCCGGACGCGAGCTGGTGGCCCAGGCGACGCGGGAATTGAACGAGAAGGTCTTCGCCCGGCCCGGGCTGGCGCCCGATCGCCTGGGGTTGCTGCTGGAGTTGCTGGCGGAGTTCCGGCGCTCGGCCGGCGACTTCGACACGGGCGACACGCCGACACGCTGGGCCTGACCCGATAACCGTTCAGCATCCCACCAGCGACATTCCGCCCCCCGGCTTCACATCGGCGGGCAAAAGGTTCACCATGGACCTCATGGTGCTGGTCCTGGGGGTGTCGGCAGGCGCTGGGGGCGCCCGCGCGATGCTCACACACTCCGACCAGCCGCACCTGCCGCCGATCGATCGCTGCACGGTGCCCCGCCGCGCCGGTGGCGGCGTCGAGGAGCCGGTCTTCCAGGCCATCGATCTGATGCGCCGCTCGGCGGAGCGCCGCGACGAATTCATCACCGGCATCGCCGTCACCTCGCGCAGCACGGTGCACGCCGACGCCATCCGCGCCACGGCCGGCCGCAGTCGCCTGACCATCGTCGACGAGCCGGTCGCACAACTGCGCTACCTGCGGTTCAGCGGTCAGCTGCCGGAGGAGGGCGCGGTGGTCCTCTACGATCTGGGCGCCTCGGGCCTGACCGTGACGGAGGTCGACTGCCGCACCGACGGCCTGCTCGCGGCCAAACGCAGCACGGTGCTCGGCGGCGACGGCCACGACGCGCTGCTGCGCTGGCGGATGGCCCACGGCGGAGTCATGATCGACAAGCCGACCAGTCGCGCGTACAAGGAGGCCCTGACCGCCACCCCCGTGCTGACGGCCAGCGATCCGCTCACCGATTCGCGAATGGTGTTCACGCGCAGCGATTTCGGCGAACTCGTGGCGGCCGGTGTGCACCATTCGGTGTCGTTCGTGCGGCAGATGATGGACGAGACGGGCGTCCCCGCCCAGGCGCTGGCGCTGCTGGGCGGCTGCACCCGTAATCCGGGCATCCGGGATTCGCTCGGGCAGATGCTGGACCTGCCGGTGATCTACGACCCGGAGCCGGAGTTCGTCTCGGCCCGCGGCGCGGTCTTGATGGCGACGCAGATGCCCTCGGTCCGGCGGGTGCGCGGCGTCCGCTTCGCCGCACCCGGCCTACGCCCCACGGGTTCCACCCCGGTCTCCAAACGCAAGATCGTCGCGGCCCTGGCAGTCACCGCGGCACTCGGCGGCACCGTCGCCGGCCTCCTCGTCTCGGATCGCGACGGCCCCCAGCCGACCACTCACGGCACCTCCCCCTCCCCGGTCGAGGTGGCGGGGACACCGGCACATCCGGTGCCCCCCAAGTAATCTCGCCTCAGCGGTTGGTGAAGTCCGCGGGGCGCTTCTCGACGAAGGCGGTCATGCCTTCTTTCTGGTCCTCGGTGGCGAAGAGGGAGTGGAAGACGCGGCGTTCGAAGCGGAGGCCCTCGGTGAGGGTGGTCTCGTAGGAGCGGTTGACCGCCTCCTTCGCGATGATCACCGACGGCAGCGACATGGAGGCGATGGTCTCGGCCACCTCGAGGGCGGTCGCCACCAGGTCGGCCGCGGGGACGATGCGGGCGACCAGACCCGCGCGCTCGGCCTCCTCGGCGCCCATGTTGCGGCCGGTCAGCACCAGATCCATGGCCTTGGCCTTGCCGACGGCGCGGGTGAGGCGCTGCGAGCCGCCCATGCCGGGGATGACGCCCAGCTTGATCTCGGGCTGACCGAACTTGGCCGTATCGGCGGCCAGCAGGATGTCGCACATCATGGCCAGTTCGCAGCCGCCGCCCAGGGCGTACCCGGCGACCGCCGCGATGATCGGCTTACGGAAGGCGGCGAGGCGATCCCACCCGGCGAAATGGTCGGCCAGGAACATGTCCATATAGGACTTGCTCTGCATCTCCTTGATGTCCGCACCGGCCGCGAACGCCTTCTCCGACCCGGTCAGCACGACCGCGCCGACGTTCTCGTCGGCCTCGAGCTCGTCCAGAGCCGCGGTGATATCGGTGAGCACCTGCGAATTCAGCGCGTTGAGCGCCTTCGGCCGGTTCAGCGTGATCAGGGCGACGCGACCCTTGCGCTCCAGCAGAATGGTCTCCAAATCGCTCACAGCTGTTCCTCTCCGGATCGGGTACGGATATCGGTGACGATAGCGGAGAAGTCCTTCTCCGCGGCGTCCTGGTTGAACCGCTCGTACAGTTCGGCGGCGAGCAGGCCGATCCGCCCGTCGACGCCGTTGTCGCGCAGCGCGTTCGCGGCCAGGCCCAGATCTTTGGTCATCAGCGCGGTGGCGAAGCCGGGCTGGTAGTCGTTGTTGGCGGGGCTGGTGGGCACGGGTCCGGGCACCGGGCAGTAGGTGGTCAGCGACCAGCACTGGCCCGAGGCCGTGGAGACGACGTCGAAGAACCTGTCGTGACTCAGTCCCAGTTTCTCGCCCAGCACGATGGCCTCGGACAGACCGATCATGGAGATGCCCAGCATCATGTTGTTGCAGATCTTGGCGGCCTGCCCGACGCCCGCTCCGCCGCAGTGCACGACCTTGCCGCCCATCACCTCGAGCAGCGGCAGTGCGGCAGCGAAATCCTCGGCCGCACCGCCGACCATGAAGGTCAGGGTGCCCGCGGCCGCGCCCGAGACGCCGCCGGAGACCGGGGCGTCCAGGGCCCGATGTCCCGCGGCCACAGCCTGTTCCGCGGCCTGTTTGGCATCGGCGACATCGATCGTGGAGCAGTCGACGAACAGCGTGCCCGGCGCGGCGGCGTCGAGGATCTCGCGGTAGACGTCGAGCACGATGCGACCATTGGGCAGCATGGTGACAACCACCTCGGCCTCGGCAACGGCCGCCACGGCGGTATCGATCACCGTGGCCCCGTCGGCACGCGCCTGCTCCCGCGCGGCCGGGACCGGATCGAAGGCCAGCACACGGTATCCGGCCCGCACCAGGTTCGCGGCCATCGGCCCGCCCATATGCCCGAGGCCCAGGAATGCGACAGTCGTAGCCAACTGTGCTCTTTCGTCCGTATGAGCGGGGCCTCCGTGGTTACGCATGCTGCCGCCTCCGGCCCTGACGCTCATACGGAGGTCCTTCCGGGGCAACGAGATCCAGATCGTCGTCGCCCAGTGCGGTGAAGTAGGAGTCGACCTGCTCGGCCGTGACGTCGTCGAGAGTGGCGGGCTGCCACTGCGGATCGCGGTCCTTGTCGACCACCTGCGCGCGGATACCCTCGACCAGATCGTGGCTGGACAGGGCGGCGACCGAGACGCGGTACTCCTCGTTCAGCGTCTCCTCCAGGGTGGCAAGAGTGCGGGCATTGCGCAGCGATCGCAATGTCACCTTCAGTGCCACCGGCGATTTCGCCATGACGTCAGAGGCCGCGGCATTCGCCGCCGCGGACGGATGCGCCCGCAACCGCGACACGATCTCCTCGACGGTATCGGCGCTGTAGCAGGCATCGATCCACTGCCGTTGCGCGACAAGCTCGGACGGCGGCGCGGCCTGGGCGAATTTGGCGATCGCGACCTCCGGTTCGGCGGTGCGCAGGGCCTCGAGCAGCGACGGAATCCGATCGGAAGGGACGTAGTAGTCGGCGAATCCGGCGGCGATGGCGTCACCGACCCCCATGCGCGCGGCGGTGAGCGCGACATGCGTGCCGATCTCTCCCGGCGTCCGCGAAAGCAGGTGTGTACCACCGACATCCGGGACGAAACCGATACCGGTCTCGGGCATGCCGACCTTGGAGCGCTCGGTGACGATGCGGTGACTGCCGTGCCCGGACAGGCCCACGCCGCCGCCCATCACGATGCCGTCCATGACGACCACGTACGGCTTCGGGTAGCGGCCGATGTAGGCGTTGAGGATGTACTCGTCGCGCCAGAACTTCCCCGACGGCGACCCCGCACCGCCGTCGGAGTCCTTGGCGTCCTCGTAGATGGCGACGATATCGCCGCCCGCGCACAGCCCGCGCTCACCCGCACCGGTCACCACGACCGCGCGCACCTCGTCGTCCTCGGCCCACTGCCGCAGCGCGGCCAGAACGGCCAGTGCCATCGGATGATTCAGTGCGTTGATGGCCTTGGGCCGGTTGAGCGTGATCAGGCCGAGCCCGTCGCGCTTGTCGATGAGAACCTCGTCGCTCATGTTGCTCCTACCACTGATCGGGCGACGACCACCCGCATGATTTCGTTGGTGCCCTCGAGGATCTGGTGCACGCGCAGATCCCGGACGATCTTCTCCACGCCGTATTCGGCGAGATAGCCGTAGCCGCCGTGCAATTGGAGGGCCTTGTTGGCCACTTCGAAGCCGGCGTCGGTGGTGAAGCGCTTGGCCATCGCGCAGAGTTCCACCTTGTCGCCGGCATCGGCGTCGAGCGCGGCCGCGGCCCGCCACAGCAGCGTCCGGGACGCCTCCACCGCGGTACGCATATCGGCCAGCTCGAATTGCAGCGCCGGATTGTCCAGCAGCCGTGCGCCGAATGCCTCGCGCTGCGCGAGATACGAGACGGTCCTGTCCAGCGCCGCCTGCGCGCCGCCGAGCGAGCACGCCGCGATATTGAGCCGCCCACCGTTGAGGCCGTTCATGGCGATGCGGAACCCGTTGCCCTCCGCGCCGAGCAGATTCGCCGCGGGCACCCGTGCCTCGTCGAAGACGACCTGCCGGGTGGGCTGCGCGTTCCAGCCCATCTTCTTCTCGTTGGCGCCGAACGAGATTCCGGGGGTGTCGGCCGGCACGATGAACGCGGAGATGCCACCGGCGCCGGAATCTCCGGTGCGTGCCATCACCACATACACATCGGTGCTGCCCGCGCCGGAGATGAATTGCTTGACGCCGGTGAGCAGATAGTCGTCACCGTCGCGAACGGCCTTGGTGCTCAACGCCGCCGCGTCCGAGCCGACCCCGGGCTCGGTCAGCGCGTAGCTGCCGAGCTGGTCCATCGCCGTCAGGCCCGGCAGCCACCGATGACGTTGCGCCTCATTGCCGTAACTGTCGATCATCCACGCCACCATGTTGTGGATGGAGATGTACGCGGCGATCGCCGGACATCCGGTCGCCAGCTGCTCGAAGACACGGACCGCGTCCAACCGGCGCAGTCCGGACCCGCCCACGTCCTCGCCGACGTAGACGCCGCCCATGCCGAGCGAGCCCGCCTTGCGCACCACATCGACCGGGAAGTGTTTGCGCTCATCCCATTCCAGGGCGTGCGGCGCGAGCAGTTCGTCGGCGAAACCACGCGCGGTCTCGGTGATCGCCCTCTCGTCCTCGTCGAGTTGGAACACGCTCAATCCATCGTCGGGATGACGAAGGCATTGGACTCCTTGAGTCCCTTCGGCCAGCGCTGCGTCACCGTCTTGGTCTTGGTGTAGAAGCGGATGGAGTCGGGGCCGTGCTGGTTGAGATCGCCGAAGCCGGAACGCTTCCAGCCGCCGAAGGTGTGGTAGGCGATCGGCACCGGAATCGGCACGTTCACGCCGACCATGCCGACCTGCACCCGCGCCGCGAAATCGCGGGCGGTATCGCCGTCGCGGGTGAAAATGGCGACGCCGTTGCCGTATTCGTGCTCGTTCGGCAGGCGCAGCGCCTCCTCGTAGTCCTTCGCGCGCACGATGGTCAGCACCGGGCCGAAGATCTCTTCCTTGTAGATGCGCATCTCGGGGGTGACGTTGTCGAACAGCGTTGCCCCGGCGAAGAATCCGTCCGCCGCACCGTCGACCGTGACGCCGCGCCCGTCGATCACCAGCTCGGCGCCCTCATCGACACCGACCTGGACATAGGCGTTCACCCGGTCCACGCCGTCGCGGCCGACCAGCGGGCCGAAATCGGCGCCCGGATCGTCGGAGCGGCCGACATTCAGCTTCCGCACACGCTCGATCAGCTTGGCGCGCAAGCGCTCCGCGGTCTCCTCACCGACGGGCACGGCAACAGACACGGCCATGCAGCGCTCGCCCGCCGAACCGTAGCCGGCGCCGATCAGCTGGTCCGCCACGTCGTCGAGGTCGGCGTCCGGCATGACGATCGCGTGGTTCTTGGCGCCGCCGAAGCACTGGGCGCGCTTGCCGTGCGCGGTCGCGGTCTCGTAGATGTACTGCGCGATCGGCGTCGAACCCACGAATCCCACGGCCTGGACGCGCGGATCGGTCAGCAGCGCGTCCACGGCCACCTTGTCGCCGTTGACCACGTTGAACACCCCGGCGGGCAGCCCCGCCTCGAGGAACAGCTCGGCCAGCCGCAGCGGCACGGACGGATCGCGCTCGGAAGGCTTGAGCACGAACGCGTTTCCGCACGCCAGTGCCGGACCGGCCTTCCACAGCGGGATCATGGCCGGGAAGTTGAACGGCGTGATGCCCGCGACCACGCCCAGCGGCTGGCGCAGCGAATACACGTCGATGCCGGTGCCCGCGCTCTCGGTGTACTCACCCTTGAGCAGATGCGGTATGCCGGTGGCGAATTCGACGACCTCGAGCCCGCGCTGGATATCGCCCTTGGCGTCCGCGATGGTCTTGCCGTGCTCCGACGACAGCAGCGCCGCGAGCGAATCCATCTCGTCCTGCACCAGCGTCAGGAACTTCATCAGCACCCGCGCCCGCTTCTGCGGGTTGAACGCCGCCCACTCCGGCTGCGCGGCGGCCGCGTTCGCCACGGCCGCCTCGACCTCGGCCACGCCGGCCAGCGGCACCCGCGCCTGCACCTGCCCCACGCTCGGGTCGTAGACGTCACCGAACGTGCCGGACGACCCGGCCACATGCTTCCCGCCGATGAAATGTGTCAGTTCACGAACCATGCCAGTGCCGTCCTCGGAGTCGACGTGGTGGCGCACGACGACGCACCACCGGATGTGCGGTCATCCTATAGTTGGACGTCCAAGTATTTCTAGACGGTTGCCCGAGGTGTGCTCTACGCCACTTCGCGATGGTTCCTCGTCAGCGCTCCGGGCCGAGTTCGACCATGGTCCCGGGATGGGCGAGCGAGGCGACCCGGATCGGACCGCCCTTGGCCTGATCGATGAGCTGTCCCTGCCAGGCCACGAAGCAGGAGGCCGCCTCACTGTCGTGGATCCGGTTCAGGGCCGGTGCGAGCTGCCTGGCGAGATCACCCTCGGCAGCGATCAGCTGGTCCCGATAAGGACCGTAGTAGGGCAGGATCGCTTCCAGCACAACGGCTTCCACGCCCTGAACCTGCGCGATCACCGGATCGATGAGCGGCTGGTACCCGCGGATCACCGGCGCGATCTCCGCGAGCGTGGGCCCGGCCAGTTGCAGCAGCGGCTGATACACCGACCCCAGCGCGAAGGCCTCCGACGAGAACGGCCCCGCCAGCGGCGCCAACCCGATCAGCGACGCCAGACCACCCTGCTGCCGCGGCGCGGGCCACCCGAGCGGGCAGGGCGGCTGGGTATTCGCCGGAGCGGCGTCGAACAGATTCCCGGCACCGGGCGCCCCGGCCAGAGGCACAGAATCGCCGACGCCGGGACTTTGCGCACCCCCGTTCAACGGCACGGAAGCACCCGGGCCGGGACCGGTGGCCCCACCGAGCGGCACCGACGCCGAGGGCCCGCCCGGGGCCGCCGACGCTCCGGGTCCACCCAGCGGGGTCGACGCCGCGGGTCCACCCAGCGGGGTCGACGCCGCGGGCCCACCCAGCGGAGCCGATGCCGCGGGCCCACCCAGCGGAGCCGATGCCCCGGTACCCCCGGCGAACTCGATGCTCCGGGTGCCCCCGGCGCACCCGGAGCCCCGAGTCCACCCGGCGCGGCGGAGGTTGCGGATCCACCCGGCGCACCGGGTGCTCCTGCCGCGCCCGGCACTCCGGGCGCCGCTGACGTGCCCGGTGCCCCTGGCTCGCCCGAGGTTCCGAGGGCCGACTGCGCGGGCTTCGCGGCACCGGCAGGCCCAGCCTGCGACACCACCGCGGCAACCGGCTCGTCGTGGTCGCGGATGGTGAGCGCCGTGGCCGCGACCGTGCTGCCCAGCGCCGTCACGGCGGCGGCGATCCGGACGGCGGCGGTGAGCCACGGCTTCGGCGTCGTGGGGGAAGTCATCGACCCGAACTCCTTGTCGTAGAGCTTATTTCGTGGACGTGGGCGGGGACTGGGGTGCGGCCTCCGGAGCGGCGTCGCCGGGCTCGAATACGCCCTCGAGATGCCAGACCCCGGTGAAGCCGTTGAAGGGGCCGCCGACGATCAGGCTGGTCCACTGCAAGGTGAACTTCCGCGTCTTCGAGTCGTAGGTACCCGTGGCGGAAGGACCTTGGGGCGCATCGCCTTTCGGCTGGTTCAGCCATTGGTGGGCCACCCAGTCCCAGACCTTCTGCACCTGTTCGGTCCCGGCGACCTGAGCGCCCTGTTTCTCCGGCGGTTTCGGCGCGCCCTGGTTGAATTCCTGGTCGTTCCACGAGGCCGCCCACGACGACAGATCCGCGGTGAGCGTTCCGCCGTCGTTCGTGACCGTCGGCGGCGGGACGCTGCGCTGCGTCTGCGGATCGACGGGATTGGTGGAGGTCCCGAACTCGACCGCGAAGAACTTGGTCGGCTTCGTGATCGACGCGGCCAGCGAATTGCCGTGGTCGAAACCGGGATTCGGCTCGCTCTGGAACCCGCCCGTGCGCAGGCCGCCTGCGCTGCCGGGTTCCAGCAGCGTGGTCGAACCGCCCTGCGCGGGCGAATCGCCGTTGGGCATATACGGCCCCTTCTCAGCGGTACCACCGGGCTGCACCATGCGGAACCAGGTCCCGGTCACACCGACCCCGCTGACCGCGCCCGGCGTGAACCGGAGCAGCCCGACGAGGCGTTCGGGTCCTGTCGACGCCGGTGTGTCGTCGCCGGAGCATCCGGACAGCACCGCGACGGCCGATATCAGTGCCGCACCGAGAAGTGCGCGTGCCTTCATTTCCGAGTACCTCCAGGCGCGGTCGCGCTGTCCCGCTTACGTATTCCGGCCGCCAGCACCGCGAGGACGAGCGCGCCGGGCACGAGATAGAACCAGCCCAGCGCCCGGAACCCGCCGAACCCCAGCGGTTTCGTCGAATCGTTCAGCGCGGCCACGGCGTCGAAATTCTCGATGTTGTCGTTCATGGCGCCGATCAGCGCGGCGAACCGGGATGTCATGGGCTGCCAGCGCGATTCGAGCGTGGTGAGGCCCGCCAGGTCCGCCTCGGGATGCGCGGCGCGCACGGCGGGCAGGTAGCGGCTGTTCAACTCGCCGTCGGCGGCCACGAGGGTGACGAAGTAGCCCTGGACCTTTCGCACCTCGGTCTGGGTGAGCAGCGGCCGGAATCCGTCGATCACCGGCTGACCGGCACTCGCGGCGCCGAACAACCCGCCCACGACGGGGACGGCGACGAGCACCACACCCGCGAGCGCCGCCACCGACCGCGATACCGGCGCCGTCTCGCCGTCGGCCGCCCGTCGAAAGCCGAATACGCCTGCGGCGGTGAGTAGTACACCGGGCAGAGCCAGCAGCCAGGGCAGAGTGCCGAACGGCGGTAGACCCGCGAGGCGCTGGTAATCCCCGCGGCGCTCGTCGATCGTGTCGATCATCCCCGCGATATCGGAACGGATGCCGGGATAGTCGCCGACGAACTTGTCGATGCGCTCGGACCCGCCGGGCTCCTGACCACGCGCCCGCAGGTCGAGCACCGTCGTACGGGCATCGCCGAGCACGGCGAGATCGGAGCGGAACCCGGCCACCGCCGATTCGGACACGAACGGCGCGAAGCCGTCGATCATGGCCTCTCCCTTCACCGTTCGCGGAAACATCCCGGTCACGATCGGGACCACGATCAGCGCAACCCCGACAGCCGTCAGGATCACGAACGGCCATCGCGGCCGCGCCGCCCGCGCCACCTCCACACTGGACACGAAGTCCGCATAAGCGGGCAGCCCGGAACTCCGCGAGGCCGAGGTCACGAGCGCCGCCGCCCGGTCAGCCGATCAGCACTGAAGAAGGCGCCGGTGGCAACCACCGCGAGCACCACCAGCAACGGCACCAGCCACACCGGATCCCGCCGCCGCCCCGGAAGCTCGGCAGTCCTCGCCGCCAACGCGGGTTGCCCTTGCGCGACAGCAGCATTCCCGCCCGCCACATCCGGCGCACCGGAAGCAGGAGACGCACCGGGAGCGGGGGGCGCGGTGAGCCCTGACGCCGCACCGGGCACGGCCGACGCACCGGGCACAGACTGCACACCGGGCGCGGAGGGCGCACCAGACGCAGGCAACGCACCAGATGCGGGCGACCCACCGGGTGCGGCCGGTGCGGGTGGCGCGCCGGGCGCAGGTGGCGCAGCGGGCGCAGGCGCGACCGGGCACTGGCGAGGCGACCGGCGCGAGCGGTGCGCCGGGTGCGGGCGGGGCTGCGGCGGGCTGGGCCGGGACCACCTGGGCCGCCGGCGCACCCTGCGCGAGTCCGCCCCCGCGGTACTGCCCCGCCAGATGCCACAACCCGGTGAAGTTGTTGAACGGCCCGCCGACGATCTGGCTGGTCCACTCGAGCACGAAATTGCCTGCGGCGTCGATACTTCCGCGGACCGGGCTGGTCTTCCCCGGCAGCCCGCCGCCGGGTTTGGGCGCACCCTGGTTGAACACCTGGTTGTTCCAGGTGACCCCCAGACTGCTGAGATCGCCGGACAGCTGACCGCCGTCGGCGAGGATCTGCGGCAGCCCCGTCCCCGCCCCGGTTTGCGGATCGGTGGGGTTGGTCGCCGTGGCGAAGTCGACGCCGTAGAACCGGACCGGCGTGGTCACCCGCCCCGACCGGGCGTTGCCGGACCCGTCGAAGGCCGCGTCGGGTTGGGGCTGGTAGTCGCCCGCGATCAGCCCGCCGTCCGTACCGGCCGCCAGCGGCGTCACCGTCTGGTCGCTGCATCCCGAATCGCTGTTCTGGAGATAGGGCCCGCCCGCATCACCGGTCGGCAGGATCATCCGGAAGAAACTGCCGGTGACGGCCCCGTTCGAGCAGACACCGGAGGACAGCGCGAACAGCCCGTTCAGCGGAGCCGGGTCCGCGTGCGCGGGTGGGTTCGCAACCGCCGAGACACCGAGCACAGCCACCGCGGCGGCCAGCCGGTACAGGGTCCGTCCCATGACTTCGTCCTTCGATAGTGCGAGATGAATGCGCGGTTTCCCGGCAACACGTCCATGGCAACTCGAGTCCCGGCGGATGTCGCGGGTTGCGGTCAGGCTGAACCGAAATACGCCCGCAAACGTCCGGAAACCGGAGAGCGGGCCCGCCTGGCGCTGTGACTGGCCTCACCGTAGTATTAGTTTGACGTCCTAGTATCTGACGCCATACAAATCGTCGGAGGATCCCATGCCCGACCTGCACACACCGGTCCACCCCGTGCGCTTCGTGACCTCGGCCGCGCTGTTCGACGGGCACGACGCGGCCATCAACATCATGCGGCGCATCCTGCAGTCACAGGGCGCCGAGGTGATCCACCTGGGACACAACCGCGCCGTGCACGAGGTGGTCGACGCGGTCCTGACCGAGGACGCGCAGGGCGTGGCGGTCAGTTCCTATCAGGGCGGGCACGTCGAGTACTTCGAATATCTGGCGACCGCGCTACGCGAGGCGGGCGCCGGGCACGTGCGCATCTTCGGGGGCGGCGGCGGGGTGATCGTCGCCGAGGAGATCGCGCGGCTGGCCGAGTCCGGCGTGCGGATCTTCTCCCCCGAGGACGGCCAGCGGCTCGGGCTGCCGGGCATGATCAACGAACTGGTCCGCGACTGCGACGTGGATCTGTCGCTGACCCCGGCGCCGGTCGACGCCGTGCTGTCGGGTGAGCGGCCCGCCCTGGCGCGCACCCTCACCTGCCTGGAGCAGGACGCGCTGCCGGCCGCGGATCTGGCGGCGATCACCGCGGCCGCCGAGAACAAGACGGTCCCCGTGCTCGGCATCACCGGCACCGGCGGCTCCGGAAAGTCCTCGCTGACGGACGAACTCGTGCGACGCCTGCGTTCGGATCAGCAGGACAAGCTGCGCATCGCGATCCTGGCGGTCGACCCGACCCGCCGGCGCGGAGGCGGCGCGCTGCTGGGCGACCGCATCCGGATGAACGCCCTCGACGGCGATCACGTCTACTTCCGCTCGCTGGCCACCCGCGGCGGGCGCGAGCTGCCGACCAATGTCGAGGCGATGATCCTGGCCTGCAAGGCCGCCGGATACGACCTGGTCATCCTGGAGACGCCGGGCATCGGGCAGGGCGACGCGGCGATCACCGACCACGTCGATCTCTCGATGTACGTGATGACGCCCGAGTTCGGCGCGGCCTCGCAGCTCGAGAAGATCGATATGCTCGACTACGCGGATGTGGTGGCGATCAACAAGTTCGAGCGCCGCGGCGCCGCGGACGCGCTGCGCGACGTCTCGCGCCAGCTGGTCCGCAACCGCGAGGCGTTCGGCGCCTCCCCCGACGACATGCCCGTCTACGGCACCAGCGCCGCGACCTTCAACGACGACGGCGTCACCGCCCTGTACCAGCACCTGGCCGCGCGGCTGGGCGAGCTGGGCCTGCCCCTGGAATCCGGTGCGCTGCCGAGGGTGAACACCAAGTTCTCCACCCGCTTCGCCCAGATCATCCCGCCGTCGCGAGTGCGGTATCTGGCGGAGATCGCCGAGACGGTGCGGGATTATCACGCTGATACTGTTCGGCAAGTCGCTGCGGCACAACGGGTTCAGCGGTTGGAGCAGGTCCTGGACGAACTCGGAGGTTCGCCGGACGCTGCCACCTCCTCCACGGCCACCACCACTTCGTTTTCCCGGCATGCTTTTGGCCGGGAACCTTCGCGAGATTCCGGCCAAAAGCATGCCGGAAGCATGGAAGCACAGCTTGCGGTCGGCGCCTTGCTGGACCAAGCCCGCACCGACCTGGCCCCCGAAAACACTGCCCTGCTGAGCGATTGGCCCGCCGTCGCCGAGTCGTACAAGGGCGAGGAGCAGGTGGTGAAGGTTCGCGATCGCGAGCTGCGCACCACGCTGCGCCGGACGTCGCTGTCGGGCAGCTCGATTCCGCGCGTCGCCCTCCCCCGCTTCACCGATCACGGTGAGCTGCTGCGGTTCCTGCGGTCGGAGAATCTGCCGGGGCGGTTCCCGTTCACGGCCGGGGTGTTCGCGTTCAAGCGGGACAACGAAGATCCGGCGCGCATGTTCGCCGGTGAGGGCGATCCGTTCCGCACCAACCGGCGGTTCAAGGTGCTGTCCGAGCATTCGGACGCGAAACGCCTGTCCACCGCCTTCGATTCGGTGACCCTCTACGGCCACGACCCGGCCGAGCGTCCCGACATCTACGGCAAGGTCGGCACCTCCGGGGTCTCCATCGCCACGCTCGACGATATGAAGGCGCTGTACGACGGCTTCGACCTGACCGCGCCCACCACATCGGTCTCGATGACCATCAACGGCCCGGCGCCGACCATCCTGGCCTTCTTCCTCAACACCGCGATCGACCGCGCCACAGAGGGTTTCACCGAATCCGAGGGCCGCGAGCCCACCGCCGAGGAAGCTGCCGAGATCCGCGCGAAGGCATTGGCCACCGTGCGCGGCACGGTGCAGGCCGACATCCTCAAGGAGGATCAGGGCCAGAACACCTGCATCTTCTCCACCGAATTCAGCCTGCGCATGATGGCCGACATCCAGGAATGGTTCGTGCGCAACAGCGTTCGGAACTTCTACTCGGTGTCGATCTCCGGCTATCACATCGCCGAGGCCGGGGCGAACCCGATCAGTCAGCTGGCCTTCACGCTCTCCAACGGATTCACCTACGTGGAGGCGTATCTGGCGCGCGGGATGCATATCGACGACTTCGCGCCCAACCTGTCGTTCTTCTTCTCCAACGGCATGGATCCGGAGTATTCGGTCATCGGCCGGGTGGCGCGGCGCATCTGGGCGATCACCATGCGCGACAAGTACGGCGCCAACGAGCGGTCGCAGAAGTTGAAGTACCACATTCAGACCTCCGGGCGTTCGCTGCACGCACAGGAGATGAGCTTCAACGACATTCGCACCACGCTGCAGGCCCTCATCGCCCTCTACGACAACTGCAACAGCCTGCACACCAACGCCTACGACGAGGCCGTCACCACCCCGACGGAGGAGTCGGTGCGCCGCGCCCTGGCCATCCAGTTGATCATCAACAAGGAGTGGGGCCTGGCGATGAACGAGAACCCGCTACAGGGCAGCTTCATCATCGACGAACTCACCGATCTGGTCGAGGAGGCGGTGCTGACCGAATTCGAGCGGATCAGTGAGCGCGGCGGCGTACTGGGCGCGATGGAGACCGGCTATCAGCGCGGTCGCATCCAGGACGAGTCGATGCTGTACGAGCACCGCAAGCACGACGGCAGCCTGCCGATCATCGGCGTCAACACCTTCCGCAACCCGCACGGCGAGGAGCATCCGGTGCTCGAGCTGGCGCGCGGCACCGAGGAGGAGAAGCAGTCGCAGCTGAAGCGCACCCGCGAGTACCAGGACCACCACCGCGACGCGGCGCACGACGCGCTGGCCCGGCTGGAGGCCGCCGCCCGCGGTGACGACAACGTCTTCGACGTGCTGATGGACGCCGCGCGGGTGTGCACGCTGCAGCAGATCACCGACGCCTTCTTCACCGTGGGTGGTCAGTACCGCCGCAACGTGTGAAACCCGCCGATCTCCCCCGATCGACGGCCGGCCCGTGTGACAATCGCCTGGTCGCACGGGTTGCCGAGGCGAAAGGGCAGATATGGATCTGGCGGGTATCAGCGTCGTCGACGCGCACGTCCACCAATGGGACCCGCTGACGACGCCACGCGATTTCAGCACGCTGGCCAGGCTGTTCCGCTACCTGCCGATGTCCATCGACGCCGCGGCCCGCCTGGCCCCGCGGCGCGACCGCGAATTCGTCGGCGATCCCGACATCTACGTCCGCCCGTACCTGCCCGCCGACTATCGGGCCGATCTGGGCGAGGTCCCGGTCGAGGCGATCGTGCACGTGGAGGTCGAGTGGGCCGGGCGGGCGCCGGACGCCAAGGCCGACGAGACCCGCTGGGTCGCGAGCCTGCCGTTCGGCGTCGATACGCCCGCACTGGGCGCGATCATCGGCAGCGGCGATCCTGCCGACGACGGCTTCGCCGCGCTGATCGACGCGCACCAGTCGGCATCGCCGCTGTTCCGCGGCATCCGGACGATGGTGGCGCACCACCCCGACCCGAGCGTCCGATCGTTCTGCAAGGAGCCGGGCGCGCTGACCACCAAGCCGTTCCTCGACGGTTTCGCGGTGCTCGCCGAGCGCGGGCTGTCGTTCGAGGCCTGGGTGTACTCCCACCAGATCCCGGAGGTGACGGCGCTGGCCCAGCGCTATCCGGAGGTCACCATCGTGCTCAACCATCTGGGTACGCCCGCCGGGATCTTCGGGCCGGTCGGCAAGCGGACCGGCGCGGATCCCGGGCGGCGGCGCGAGCTGTTCGTCCGCTGGCGCGACGAGATCGCCACCCTCGCAACGCATCCCAATGTGGTCGCGAAGGTCAGCGGGATGGCCATGCCGATCCTCGGGCATCCGGTCCCCGTGCGCGGCAACCCGACTCCGGTGCCGGAGCTGCTGGACCGGACCGCGCCGATGCTGCATCACGCCTTGGACGTCTTCGGTGCGCAACGCCTCATCTGGGGCTCCGATTACCCTGTGGACAAACCGATTACGAGTATCGGCAACAGCGCCAGGGTGATCGTCGACGTCCTGGCCGACCACGGCGGCGGGGCCGCGGAACTCGAGCAGATATTCCGCGGCAACGCCCAGCGCGTGTACGGCATCGACGCCGAACTTCTCGCCTGAATACCTCGGCAGGACACCGTCACCGAAATTCGCGGCGCAGCCCGAAATACTCGACATCGGCGAAGAGTGCGACGACCGCCGCCCCGACGACCATGAACGCGATACCCCACCCGGTCAGCCCGATCATGCCGGTGAATGCCAGCACCAGCATCGCCACGGCGGAGACCGCGTTGGCGATGACGACGGTTACCGCGAGCCGCTCGGGAATCTCCGGGTAGCCGGCGATCAGCAGCAATGCCGCCGCCCCGCCGAGCATCGCGACCCCGAACGGGATCGACCAGGCCGTCGGCAGCCCCAGCGGATCGCGCAGCACCGGCGCGGCGGCCAGCATGACGACACCGAACAGGCCCGTGCTCCAGCCGTCCACGCGCAGCGCATTGCGCAGGTCGACGCGGGTGGTGATGGCGGTGGCCGTCGTCATAATCCCTCTCCTGTCGTTCCGGCGGCTCGAGCGAGCCGCACCGTCGAGGTTGCCGGGGCGGGCCCGCGTCCTCAATAACCTCCGAGGTCATGGCGGTACGCACCCGGATATGCTGCGGCAATGACCTCCACGGCGGCCTCCCCGGTGGGCGCGCTGCTGCGCGAGTGGCGGCAGCGGCGCAGGCTGAGCCAGCTGGATCTGGCGCTGGCCGCCGACACCTCCGCGCGGCACCTGTCCTACGTGGAAACCGGCCGTTCGCGCCCCAGCCACACCATGGTGCTACGCCTGTGCGAAACGCTGGATGTCCCACTGCGCGAACGCAATACGCTCCTGGTCGCCGCCGGATACGCCCCGGAATACCGCGAGAGCAGCCTGGACGACGCCGAACTGGCCGCCGCCCGCACCGCCCTGGACACGATGCTCGCCGCCCACGAACCGTTCCCCGCGGTCGTCGTCGACCGCTACTGGAATCTGGTCACCGGCAACCGCGCCATGGGCGTCCTGATGAACGGCATCCCGAAGCACCTGCTGGAGCCGGAGGCCAATGTATACCGCCTGGTCCTGCACCCGGAGGGCCTGTCCGCCCATCTCGCCAACGGCCGCCAGGTACGAGAACTGTTCCTGGAGAGACTGATCCGCCAGTCCACCGCCACCGGCGACTCCACCCTTCGCCACCTGTACGAAGAAGTCCTCGCCTACCCCGAACCCCCCGAAGACCCGGAACCCACTGCGGCCCAACCAACCCCATTCCAGGTCCCCCTCCGCATCCGCACCCCCATGGGCGAACTCTCCATGTTCAGCACCATGGCCACCTTCGGCGCCCCCGCCGACATCACCCTCTCCGAACTGGCCATCGAATTGTTCTATCCCCTGGACGAATTCACCGCCGCAGCCCTCCGCACGCTGGGCGCGGAGTACTAGACCGGCAGTTCGGGGAGGTACTGGGACGAGAGGAGGGCGGCGTGGGCGCTGGTGTGGTCGATGATGCGGGCGGCGTCGACGTCGATGGCGCCGGTGCGCCAGGCCGCGAGGAGTTCTACGAAGCCGCCGATGCCCATGAGGGTGCTCATTCGGAAGGTGGTCTCGTCCACGTCCGGGCGCAGGTAAGGTCCGGCGGCGGCGATGAGGAGGTCGGTGGCGTCGGTGAGCATCTTGGTGCGGCGGTCCTCGAGGACGGCGCTGCCCGCGTGGTCGGCCAGCAGGATTCGCGCGTGGCCGCCCGACTGTAGTTCCACCGCACGGGAAATCGCGGCGCGCAGGATGTCCAGCGGTGCGCGGCCGAGGTTTTCGGCGACGACGGCGGAGAGTTCGCCGAACACCTCGAGGCAGACCTCGTCCCAGACGGTGGCCAGCAGCTCCTCGCGATCGGCGAACTGCTCGTAGAAGTACCGGTCGTTGAGCGCCGCGCGGCCGCAGACGCCGCGCATGGTGACCGCGGCCCACCCGCTGTCCAGCCAGATCCCGAGGGCCGCCTCGATCAGGCGGGCGCGGCGTTCGGCGCGGCGCTGCTCGGGGGTGCGTCCGCCCCAGGTGCGCGCGGCGGCCCGGCTCGACCCTCCGGCCCGGTCCGGCTCCGACGGCGCATGCACCTCCATGGTTGACATTCTGCCCCGTCGCGCGCCTAATTGGTGGCAGGTGCGGCCAATGGTGGCATGCGACACCACTTGCCTCCTGGACCGCCGCCACACGGCTTCGGGAGTTCTCATGCGGCTCAACCCCTTCGGCGGCCCCCGCCGCACCCAGCGGGCGGATGCGGTGGTCACCGGCGCCGGCAGCGGCATCGGGCGGGCGTTCGCGGTGGAACTCGGCCGGCGCGGCGGGCGCGTGGTCTGCGCCGACATCGATGCCGACCGCGCCCGCGAGACCGTCGAGATCATCGGCGGCACCGGCGGAAAGGCCCTGGACGTCGCGTGCGATGTCGGCCGGGCCGAGCAGGTGACGGCGCTGGCCGACACCGCCGAGCAGTGGTTCGGCAACCCCGCCGAGGTCGTGATCAACAATGCCGGGATCGGCCGGGGCGGGGCCCTCATCGGACAGGTGGACCTGTCGGAATGGCATCGGGTGCTGGACGTCAACCTGTGGGGCGTCATCCACGGCTGCCACGTCTTCGCACCGCGCCTGCGCGAGGCGGGCCGCGGCGCGATCGTGAACACCGCCTCCGCCGCCGCCTTCGGATCGGCCCCGCGCATGGCGGCCTACAACGTGAGCAAGGCGGGCGTGCTGGCGCTGTCGGAGACCCTCGCCGCGGAGCTGGCGGGCAGCGGCGTCACCGTCACCGCGCTGTGCCCGACTGCGGTGAGAACCAATATCCTGCAAGACGTTCCGATCGACGACCCGGCGGTCGCGCGGCTCGGCGACGCCATGTTGCGCTGGACCGGCCGCTCCCCCGAATCGATCGCCCGCACCACCCTCGACGCGGTCGACCACGGAAAGCTCTACGTGGTCCCGCAGGTCGAGGCGAAGCTCATCTGGCAGTCCAAGCGGCTGCTGCCCGTCCCCTACACCCGCGCCGCCGGACTGCTGGAACGACTGGTGCGGTAGGGAATTCGAGGAGCGACACATGACCGAACCCAAGGCAGCGGCCTTCGACCACGAGGTGATCATCGTCGGTTCCGGATTCTCCGGGATCGGCGCGGCGATCACGTTGCGCGAGGCCGGATTCGACGACTTCCTGATCGTCGACGAAGCGGACGGCGTCGGCGGCACCTGGCACTGGAACACCTATCCCGGTATCGCGGTGGACATCCCGTCGTTCAGCTACCAGTACTCGTTCGAGCAGAGTTCGGACTGGTCGCGGGTGTACGCGCCGGGCCGGGAACTCAAGGCCTACGCCGAACGCTGCGCCGACAAGTACGGGCTGCGCCCGCGCATCCGGTTCAGCACCACCATCGCCGACGCGGAATTCGATGCCGCACAGGACATCTGGCGGCTACGCACGACCGACGGCGACGAGCTGACCGCGCGGTACGTCATCGCGGCGACGGGCGTACTCACCCGCCCCAAACTGCCCGACATTCCCGGCGTCGACACCTTCGCCGGACTGACCATGCACACCTCCCGCTGGGACCACGCGCAGGATCTGAGCGGTAAGCGCGTCGCGATCATCGGCACGGGAGCCTCCGCGATCCAGGTCATCCCGACCATCGCGCCGGATGTCGACCACCTGACGGTCTTCCAGCGCACGCCGATCTGGTGCCTGCCGCGCCCGGATACGACCCTCCCGGCACCCGTCCGGCTGGCCCTGCGCTACCTGCCCGGCGGGAAGGCCGTGTCGCGGCTCGCCAGTCAGACCTTCGTCGAGCTGACCTTCCCGCTGTCGGCGCACTACTACTCGAAACTCCCGCTGGCGAAGCTTGGTGAACGCACGGGGCTCGCGCATCTCCGCAACCAGGTGCACGATCCGGCGATCCGCGAGAAGCTCACGCCCCGTTACGCTCTGGGCTGCAAGCGCCCCGGATTCTCCAACGAGTACCTGGCGACGTTCAATCGCGACAACGTCCTGCTGGAGACCGATCCGATCGCCGAGATCACACCGACCGGCGTCCGCACCGCGAGCGGCGCCGACCACGCGGCGGACGTGCTGATCCTGGCCACCGGCTTCAAGGTGATGGAGGCGGGCAATATGCCCACCTTCGGGCTGCGCGGCCTCGACGGGCTGGATCTCGAGAAGTGGTGGAACGAGAACCGCTTACAGGCGTACGAGGGCGTGAGCGTGCCGGGATTCCCGAACTTCTTCTCCATCATCGGGCCCTACGGCTACAACGGCTCGTCGTACTTCACGCTCATCGAGATGCAGACCCATCACATCCTGCGGCTACTGCGCCGCTCCCGCTCGCTCGGGACGACGCGCGTGGAGGTGACCCGCGAGGCCAACGACCGGTACTTCCGCGAGATGCTGAATCGCCGTGAGGGGCAGGTGTTCTGGCAGGACAGCTGCACGCTGGCCAACAGCTACTACTTCGACAAGAACGGCGACGTGCCACTGAAGCCGATGAGTACCGTCGAGGCCGCCTGGCGCGCAGGGCATTTCGATCTCGACGACTACCGCTTCGCCCGCGCCAGCTGATCGGTCAGCTCCGCCCGCGCGGTGACCAGCGACGGGCCGTACCAGGTTAGGTTCCGGCCCGAGACCAGCGCGACCGGGATGTCCGGAAATGCCTCGGGCCCATCGGTTTCGGTGAACTCGTACGGCTCGTCAGGGAGGACAGCCAGCTCGACGCCGCGGGTCAGCTCGTCGTCGGGGACGGTCGGGTACCGGCCGGGGCCGTCGGCATGCACCAGCCGCAGCCCCAGGCGATGGGCCAGATCGCCGGTGAACGTGTCACGCCCGACCACCATCCACGGCTTGCGCCAGATCGGAATCACCGTGGCCCGCAACGGCTCCGGAGCTGGGTCCGCCCACGCGGCCACGGCCTGATCGAGCCAGCCGGGACGTCCGGCGCGCAGCGCGATCTCGAACAACCGCCCCATCGAAGCGAACGCCTCGTCCACGGTGCGAATCCGGGTGACCCACACCGGAATTCCCGCCTCCCGCAACCGATCCACATCGATGCGGCGATTCTCCTCCTGGTTGCACACCACCAGATCGGGTGACAGTTCGGCGATCCGCCGCACGTTAGGATTCTTCGTCCCACGCACCCGCTCCACGGCGAGATCCCGTGGATGCGTACACCAGTCGGTCGCCGCGATCAGGACCTCCGGACAGGTCGCCGCGATGGCCTCCGTGAGCGAGGGGACCAGCGAAACCACCCGGCGCACCGGATGTCTCACCGGCACCTCGGCATCCAGATCATCGCGCACCCCGGTCACGGCAGCACCCTCTCACACAGGGCCCGCAGTTCTTCCGGCGGCATGGCGGGCCGCATACTCGCCGCGCCCAGCACCATCAGGTACAGAATCCCCGCCGTGGCCCGGGCGTCGTCCTCGGTGCACCCGCCCTGCAACAGCAGGCCGTGCAGGAAGTCGACGCGGGTCTTGTCCACCCGCTGCTTGGCGGCCGCCGCGAGCGGTTCGCTCAGCGCCCACGCGCTGATCGCGAGTTCGATATTGGCGGGCTCGTCGCTGTCGAGGACGAGATCCACCAGGAGTTCGAGGCGGCCCCGCGCGTCCAGGCCGGCGGTCGCCTCCACCTCCTGGATGTAGTGCGTGGTGTGCACCGACTCGAAATGCTCGAGCAGCGCCGCCTTGTAGCCCTGCATGCCCCGGAAGTGGTGATAGAAGGAGCCGGTACTCACGCCCGTCTCCGCCACCAGCCGATCGATGGTCAGGGCCGTGGGCCCGGATGCCCCGAGGATCACCAGGCCGGATTCCAGCCACGAGATCTTGCCTGCCACGATCACCACCCTATTCTCGGCGGTCAGTTCGCGGCGGTCCTGACCGGCGGTCCGCCCTACGAGCCGAACGCCCGGTAGAGGTCGCGCAACTCCCGCAGGCCGGTCTCGGCGGTGTGCTCGTCCTCGGCCGTCATCCGCAGCGCCTGACGCAGCGGGACCGGATCCAGATCGTCCAGCGCGGGGCGGAAGTCCGGTTCGGGGAGGCGCGGCAGGGCGACGTTTTCGCCGTAGAGGTCGTCGGAAACCGTTGTGCCGCTGTCGCTCTGGACCCCGCTGATCAGTGTGTCCAGGTCGAGTCCGCGCAGCGTGAGCATGACGGACGGCTCGCCGTCGAGCCGCTCGGCGACGATGTAGCAGACGGCCGCCACATGCTTACAGGGCCAGCCGGAATCCGGGCAGCTGCACCCGAAATCCAGTTCCGAGGCCGTGGTGGGCAGCAGCAGGGGACCCAGCTCCCGCGGCACGGCGCCGGAGGCCAGCTGCGCCAGCATGCCGGGGGTGTCGCGCACCAGCTCGACCAGCTCGTCGAGGCGTTCGTCGCGGAGTTTCCGCAGGGTGAGCACGGCGGTGAAGGGGCGCGGCTGACTGCCCTGCACCTCGGCGGTCACCGCGCCGAATTCCACGTGATAGGTGACGACCTGGCCCGAGCGGGCGTACGACCGGCCCCGCGCCAGCCTGCCCGCGTCGGCGACCTGTTCGACCGCGTCGATGAACGAGCGGCCCCACCAGGTGCGCGCGAACGATCCACGCCGGTTGCGGGGTTCGACGCCGCCGCGCACCGGCAGCCGCTTGCCGTACTTGCTGTAATCGGGATACGGACTCATTCGCCCACCGCCTCGGATCCGAGCGCGAACAGCCGCTGGATCTCGTCGTCGCTGAATTCGGTGATCCAGTTCTCGCCCGCGCCGACGGTCATATTCGCCAGCTGCTGCTTGCCGCTGATCATGTCGTCGATGCGCTCCTCGATGGTGTCGACGCACACCAGCTTGCGGACCTGGACGTCGCGCCGCTGGCCGATCCGGAAGGCACGGTCGGTGGCCTGGTTCTCCACCGCCGGATTCCACCAGCGATCCAGGTGCACAACATGATTGGCGGCCGTGAGGTTCAGGCCCGTGCCGCCGGCCTTGAGCGACAGCAGCATCAGCGGCGGGCCGTCGTCCTGCTGGAATCCGGTGACCATATCGTCGCGGCGTTTCTTCGGCACGCCGCCGTGCAGGAACGGGATCCGGGTGCCGAATCGCTCGGTCAGGTACGGCTCGATCAGCTCCCCGAACTCGCGGAACTGGGTGAACAGCAGGGCCTTCTCGCCGTCGGCCAGCACCGACTCGAGCACGTCCTCCACGAGGGCGAGCTTGCCGGAGCGGTGCTGCCCGCGCCGCAGCACCGGGGAACCGTCGCTGGCGAAATGCGCGGGGTGGTTGCACACTTGCTTGAGCCGGGTCAGCGCCGCGAGCACCACGCCTTTGCGCTGAATCTCCTTGGAGTGCTTCAGTTGTGCCACCATATCGTCCACCACGGCCTGATACAGCGCGGCCTGTTCGACGGTCAGGTTGGCCCGCACCGTCATCTCGATCTTGTCGGGCAGGTCGGAGATCACGGCGGGATCGGTCTTGACGCGGCGCAGCACGAACGGCCCGGTGACGGTGCGCAACCGGGTGATCGCGTTCTCGTCGTGCTCGCGCTCGATCGGGACGGCGAAGCGAGCGTGGAACTGCGAGGCCTTGCCCAGCAGATTCGGCGCCGCGAAGTCGAGAATCGAGCGCAGCTCTTCCAGGCGGTTCTCGACCGGAGTTCCGGTGAGCGCCAGGCGTTGTCGCGCCGGGATCAGCCGTGCCGCGCGGGACTGGCGGGTATTGGCGTTCTTGATGTGCTGCGCCTCGTCCAGCACGGTGCGCTCCCAACGCTGCCGCCGCAGTTGCTCGACATCGCGGGCCAGCAGCGCGTAGGTGGTGATCACCAGGTCCGAATCCGACACGGCCGCATCGAATTCCGCGCCGGTGCGCCGCCCGGCGCCGTGGTGGACCAGGACGCGGAGTTCGGGGGCGAAACGCTCGGTCTCGCGCTGCCAGTTGCCGACGACCGACATGGGGCACACCAGCAGCGTCGGGCCGGGGGCGGAATCCCTTGCCGCGCTCTCTTTTTCGTGCAGCAGCAGAGCGAGCACCTGCACGGTCTTACCCAGGCCCATATCGTCGGCGAGGATGCCGCCGCAGCCGTAGCGGTTCATGGTGGCCAGCCAGGACAATCCGCGCAGCTGGTACGGGCGTAGTTCGGCCTTCAGGCCCGCGGGCGGGTCGACGGGTTCGGCGCGGCGGGTGGAGTCGAGCAGCCCGGCCGCCCAGCCGGTGGCCCGGACCTCCTCGATCGGCACGTTCTTGACCTCGGAGGTGGCGATCTGGCCGAGGACGTCGGTCAGCGAACCCGTCGTCTCCGTGGTGCGGCCGTCCAGGTAGGCCGCGGCGGCGGCCAGTACCCGGTGGTCGGCCTGCACCCATTGGCCGCGCAGCCGCACCAGATCCGATTTCGCCTGTACCAGCCGGGCCATCTCCGCCGGGGTGAGTACGGTGTCGCCGAGGGCGAGTTCCCAGTGGTAGGACACCAGGCCGCTCAGGCCGACCGCCGTTTCCGTCGCGGCCGGGCTCTGCACGCTGAGCCGCATACTCGGCGCGACCACGCGCCAGGCCCGGGGCAGCAGCAGGTGCACACCCGACGCGCGCAGGACGTGCACGCCGTGGGCCACCAGGTCCTGGACCACCGGGGTGGGCAGGAGGAAGTCGATCCCGCCCGGTTCGCGGGGCAGATCGCGCAGCCGCGGGTACGCCTGGACCGCCCCGGTCACCTTCTCCGCCGCCAGCTTCAGTTGCACCGGGTCACCGTGAATCGAAACTGGTTGCGGTGCTTCGCCTTCCGCGCGCAGACACACCTCGAGCCGCCAGAGCGCGTCGAAACCCTCCGCGCCCGTCTCGGGATCGTCGTCGGGTTCCAGCAGGCGGAGCACCAGCTCCGGTTCCCCGGCGGTGAGGCTGGTACGCCATTCCTCGAGCGCCCCCGACACCCGGTGCGATCCGGTTTCCAGGGGCTCGCCCGCGACCAGGGCGGCCGGCAGCGGATGCTCCTGCTCGCGCGCGTCGGCGTCGAGGTGCAGGCGCGCGATCGGGTCGGCCAGCTCGGCCACCAGGTCCTCGAGTATCGCGGCGGGCCGCCCCGGCACGCGCAGGGCGGGCGGCACGGCGGCGGTCAGTTCGGCCAGCCAGGCCCGCTGCCGCTGACCGCCGACCAGCCGCCACCGCACCCACCAGTCGCCGTCGTCGCGCCGCATCTCGGGCACTACGCGCCCGGACCGCACCCACCGCTCGATCCCCCGCGCCACATGTCCGAGGAAGCGCAGGTCGGCGGCAGCGGACGAGGCAGGCAGCTCTTGGAGCAGAACCTCCGCGGCCGCCGCGGGGATCAGCGCGTGGGCGGGGACCTCGACGACCTCGGGCCCGTCCGGCCCGGCCACCAGCACCTGCGCCCTGTGCCGGAACCGCGCCCCGGCGATCAGCGACCCCAGCGAATCCGGCAGCGCACCGAGGTCGCGCGCGTCCTCCGGATGGCGCCACAGCACCAACCCGGATCCCGGCGTCCACAACCCGTGCAGCATCCACCCATCAAATCAGCTCCCTCCGACATCCCGCACCGCCCCTGGGGCAGCTCAGTGCGCGCACGAGGCAGTTTCCGGAACTGTCGTCAGCCGACGCCGAGGCCCCGGGCGAGCACCGGCCACGAATCGTGCAGGGGCGCTTGCCAGTACGGCCAGGAGTGGACGCCGAACGTGTAATACGTCACGGTGGCCGGGACGCCCTGGGCGCGCAGGCGGGCGTCCAGGACCCCCGTGCACTCGTAGGCGCCGCGTTCGATGACGACGGACTCGATCAAGGTGTCCGGCCAGGACGATCGCCGGTCGATCTCGGCATCGGTGGGCCTCGGAATGCCGCTGCCCGCGGAGACGAAGAGCGACTTACCTCGCAGGTCACCGACGTGGAGGCTGACGTCGTGCGCACGCCACTGCGGATCGGTCGCCCGGCCCCACATATTGTCCGGATCGCCGCCGCGCTGGACGACCGCCGTGCGCACGTATCCCTGGCCGAGGGTGCTGGTGAACAGGCAGCCGCTGTACGCGGCGGCCGCGCGATAAAGGGCCGGGTTGCGGAAGGTCAGGGCCATCGCCGCCTGCCCGCCCATGGAGACGCCCGCCACGGCGTTCGCGCCGCTGCCGTGGAAACGCGTGTCGATCAGCGGGGGAAGTTCCTCGGCGAGGAAGGTCTCCCATTGATTGCGCCCCAGTTCGGGATCGTCGCGCAGCCAGTCGGTGTAGAAGGTGCCGCCACCGCCCACGGGCAGCACGACCGTGACCGGCTTGTCGGCGAAGAACCGCACGGCGTCGGTCTTCAGCGTCCAGGTGCTCTGCCCCACCGATTCGTCCGCGGAATTCCCGTCGAGCAGATACAGCGTGGGATGCGGCCCCGCCGTATTCCTCGGCAACAACACATCCACCTGGACGACCCGATCCATCGCGGGCGACCACACGAAAACCTGGAGCCATCGATCCGTACGCGCGACGACGTGATCGATCCACGCCTGTGCCGACGCGGCCGGTGCCGCCACCACCGTCGCCGCCAGCATGACGCACGAAACGATCGCCGACACAACGAATACCCACACTGTTCGAATACCGGGCGACATGCCGATCCCCTCACGCCCAACCCTGACAGACAAAGGTTACGAAGTATCCGATTGCGGCACAGCAGAATTCGAAGCCCAGTGGTTCCACACCCCTGACACACGGAATTCGTTACTCCCCCGTGTTCTCATCGAGTGCGGCCCGAATCCGGTTTGATACGACCATTTCTGACGAGAACCTTGTACGCCGCACGCTTGCGAGGGCAGTCCTCCCTACCAGGGCTTCGGGAGGCCGCGCCGACGCCTTCCCATCGCCTTCTCCGACCCGCGTCATACGGGTCTGTCAATGGTCGGGGCCACGTGGACCGCCTCGCCTATACCCATACCTATACCCATCGGCCGCGAATTGGACCATACTGGAATATCCGCTGGTCACAGCCGAGGGTGAGGTCGGCCGTGTGCTGTGCGCGCACGAGGAGGGCAGTGAATATGACTATTCTGCTCCAGGTACTCGAGCAGAGTTTCACGCCGACTACGCCGTGGGAGCGGCGCAAGTTCACCTTTGTCGACGCCGGGAAGATCGTCGGCATGCGGTTGGACGGGCAGGCCGGGGTGTGGCTGGATCTGTCGCGGCCCGGGGAGTCGCAGCGGCTCGCGCGGACGGTCGATCCGCGCGACGCGGTCACGTTCCTGCTCACGACGTTCGCGAAGATCGCCGAATGCGAGGAGCGGGGCGGTTCGTGGCTGATCGGGCACGACGGGTCGCGGATCGACTCCATCGCGGCGACCAGGTTCCCGCCCCAGCCGGCCGAACTCCCCGAGGATCTGCTGGCCAGGGCCTGGTTGTAGGGCTGCGGCGGTGGGGTACCGGCCCCGGACGGGGGTGGGAGCCGGCGTTCCTGTCGGTGTCCCCGTGTACACCTGAATCGTGAAACGGGGAGGGTGGGGTGCGGCGGTGCTGGCCGTCGTGGTGATGATCGCGGGGTGCTCGATACTGTCGGGTGGGCCGCCCGCGCCGGGCAGTCCTACGCGCGCTCAGCTCGACGGGTTGCTGTCCGTCGTACGGGTTGTCGAGCGCAGGACGCATCCGGGCGGATATCAGCGTGGGTGCCGGTCGGGCGAGGGCTGCGTGTTCGGTCCGGCCTGGTCCGATGACCACGACGGGCCCGGCGGGCACGACGGCTGCGATTCGCGGAACAGCGTGCTGGCCCGGCAGCTGACCGAGGTCCGTTACCGCCCGGGTAGCCGGGACTGCGTGGTGGTCGCGGGTGTTCTGCAAGACCCCTATACCGGTACTCGCATCGACTTCGACAAGGCGCAGGCGCGCGAGGTGCAGATCGATCACGTCTACCCGCTGGCCGCCGCCTGGGATATGGGCGCCTCGGCATGGCCGCTGCCCCAGCGCATCCGATTCGCCAACGACATCGACTTCACCCTGCTGGCCGTCGACGGCCGGACCAACGAGGACAAGGGCGACCGCACGCCCGCGGACTGGCTCCCGCCTGCCCGCGCCTACCGCTGCTTCTACGCCGGGAAATACCTCACGGCCGCAACGCAATACGATCTGCCCGTCACCGTCGCGGACCGCGACGCGCTGGAACGGGTGGCCAGGGGGTGCCCGTGACCGGATCAGTCGGTGGCGACCGGGCGCTTCGGATCGTTGGACCACTGCGACCACGAGCCGGGATAGAGGCTGGCCTCGATACCGGCCACGGCCAGTGCCGCGACCTGGTGCGCGGCCGTGACTCCCGACCCGCAGTAGACCGCGACCTCGTCCGAGCCCAGGTCCGCGAACCGGGCCCGCAGCTCCTCGGCGGATTTGAAAGTGCCGTCGGCCGTGAGGTTCTCGGCCGTCGGCGCGCTCACCGCGCCCGGGATGTGCCCGGCGCGGGGGTCGACCGGTTCGACCTCACCGCGATAGCGCTCCCCGGCGCGGGCGTCCAGCAGCACGCCCGCCCAGTTCGCGGCGCCGTCGGCGTCGATCACGGGCATATTGCCGGGGCTGAACACCACGTCGCCGGGGACCGGATCGGGCTCGCCGCCGGTGGCGGTCTCCCCGCCCGCGCGCTCCCAGGCGGGCAGGCCGCCGTCGAGAATCCGCACGTCGGGCGCCCCGGCCCAGCGCAGCAGCCACCAGGCGCGCGCGGCGGCCATGCCCCCGGTGGCGTCGTAGACCACGACCGGCTCCCCCTCCCGCAGACCCCAGCTGCGCGCGCACTTCTGCAGATGGGCGAGGTCGGGCAGCGGATGACGGCCGTGCGCCGGCGACGGCGGGTCGGCCAGCTCGGTCTCGAGATCGACGAATACGGCGCCGGGTATGTGGCCGTCGAGGTAGTGCTGCGGCCCGTCCGGGTCGCCCAGCGCCCAGCGCACATCCAGAACGTGCACGCGGGAGTCGCTGTCGGACAGCGCTTTCCGAAGGTCGTCGGCCGAAATCAATACCGCGGTCAAGCCAGCTCCTCTGTCAGATCTGTACCCGGGACGCGAACACACCCACCCTACGACAGATCGCCCGCCGCACTGCCGGATGCGCGTGCTTCGCCGGTCACCGCGGGGCCTGCCCGAAACCGATCTCGTCGCCGTCGGGGATCGAGGTCAGTGATCAGGACGGCGGGCGCGGGCGCAGCGTCCAGCGCACCAGAAGGCCGGCGGCCAAGGCCCAGAACGCGCCCCCGATTCCCAGCAGGGCGACGCCCGAGGCCGAGATCAGGAAGGTGACGGCCGCGGCGATCCGGTGCTCGGCCACGCTCAGGGCGGAGGTCAGCGCCGCGGCCAGGGTGGCGATGAGGGCAAGTCCCGCAACGGTTTCCAGCACGCCCTCCGGGGCCGCGGCGACGAGGACCACCAGCGCGCCGGACGCCGGCGCCAGCACCAGGTAGCTGCATCCGGTCGTGAACGCCGCGATCCAGCGCCGGTGCGGATCCGGGTGCGCGGCGGGCGCGGCCGCCAGCGCGGCGCTGATCGCGGCGAGGTTGATCGCGTGCCCGCCCGCGCAGGCGCCCGCGACAGTGCCCAGTCCGGTCGTGCTCAGCGCCGCCCGCCACGGCACGCGATACCCGAACGAACTCATGACCGCGGTGCCGGGGATGTTCTGCGCGGCCATGGTGACGATGTAGAGCGGCACCGCCACGCCGATCATCGCCTGCCAACTCCAGTGCGGCACGGTCCACTCCACGTGCGGGACCATGGCGCCGAAATCCACCCGGCGATGCTCGACCGCGATATCGACGCATGCCCCGATCGCGGCGGTGGCGAAGGCCGCGGGCACCGACCAGCGCGCCGCGAAGCGTTGCAGCACCAGCCACACCACCAGGACCGGAATCACCACGGCCGGACTGGTCGTCAGCGCGTGCACGGGCGCGAGGCACAGCGGCACCAGCACTCCCGCCAGCATGGCCTGCGCGATCTCGACCGGAATGGCCGCGATCAAGCGGCCCAGCCGCGCCCAGAATCCGGTGACGACGATGAGCACGCCGGTCACCGCGAAAGCCCCGACAGCCGCGGGCCATCCACCCGCCGCGGCACCCGCGCTCGCCAGCAGGGCCGCGCCCGGCGTCGACCAGGCCAGCGTGATCGGCATCCGGTATCGCCTGCTGAGCAGCACCATCCCGATGCCCTGGGTGACGCACAGCGCCAGCAGACCCGACGCCGCCTGCGCGGGGGTCGCCCCCATCGCCCGCAGCCCCGCCAGCACCACCGCGAACGAACTGGTGAACCCCACCAGCGTCGCCACGACCCCCGCCCCCACCGGATGCCACACCCCCACCTCGGTCTCGGCGGCATTCGATTCGGCATCAGCGGTCGCGGTCACCGCGCAATCCTCACCAACCCACCCGGTCCAGTCACGAGCCACTCCCCCGAAACTGGACCGAATTCCCGTGGTTGTCGGCCTAAGTGCCGCTCGCGGGCTGGTTCTCGTGGATCGGCTCGAGTACGAAGACCGGGATCTGGCGGTCGGTCTGCCGCTGGTAGTCGGCGAAGTCCGGGAACGCGTCCACGGCTCGACGCCACCAGCGGGCCTTCTCGTCCCCGAACACCTCGCGTGCACGGTAGGACCGCGTCACCGTCCCGTCCTGAAGTTCGATGACCGGGGTGGCGACGAGGCTCGCGTACCACTGCGGGTTGGTCGGCTGGGCACCGTTCGATGCGACCGCGGCGAAGGAGCCCTCATGTTCGACGCGCATGAGGGGTGTTTTGCGAACCTTGCCGGTCTTGGCCCCTCGGTAACTCATCAGCACGGTCGGACTGCCGCCCATCGTGACGCTGTCGGTCGTGCCGGTGCGCACGATCTGGTCGACGTGGTCGCGGACCCAGCCCAGAGCGCTCGGCTCATGCTGCTCGGGCGCCTTCGCTGCCGCCTGCTCGACGGGCGCAACGGCCTGCTGCGATCGGGTGAACGAATCGTGTTGGCGGCGAGGCTGTCTGGTGTCGACGTTGGCGGTCATGGTCTCCAGGAGCGCGGGTATCCCCGCCACGGTGTCGGCGGGCAACCCGGCCACGGTTTCCTCCGCCAGGCCGCACCAGAGCTGTTTCACCTGGTCCGTAAGGGCCTTACCGCTGTCGGTGAGTTCGAAGATGCCGGCCCGCTTGTCGGTGGGCGCGGGTGTCCGGCGAATGTGCCCGGTGGCTTCGAGTTTGCGCGTCATCACGGTGACACTCGGCGGCTCACACCCGAGCGCCTCACTGAGCTGCGCACCGATCATCGGCCCGGTCCGGGCAAGTTCGAGCAGTAGCGCTTCCTGACCCGGATGCAGCCCCAGCGGTGACAGCAAAGCCGCAGCCCTGGCCCGATGACGCAGGCTCAACAGCCGAATGGCCTGGTTGAGGCTATCGGCGAGTTCGAAATCCATGAGCACTCCCAAATTAGTTATCTGAATAATATTATTCAGATAACTAATTCAGAGGCAAGCGGGGCACACCCGCGCTCCACGCACCCGCGCTCCACGCACCCGCGCTCCACGCACCCGCGCTTCACGCACCCCTTGCACACCCTCGCACCCGTTCCATAACGCTGGAACGGGTGCGAGAGTGCACAGGGGGTGCGTGAACTTAGGGCGGCGAGGGGGCCTGGACTTAGCGGGTGGGGGCCGGGTTGCCCAGGGGGCGGGGGGCGCCGTTGGGGGTGGACATGCGGCGGAGGAGGGGGGCCGTGCGGGGGCCTACCAGTTGGCGCATGACCAGGGCCATGTTGGTGCGTTCCACGCCGGGGATCTTGAGGATGCGGCCGGCGATGCGGTAGAGGTCGTCGGCGTCGCGGGCGACCACGCGGACCGTGAGGTCGGTGGGGCCCGTCATGCCGCACACCTCCGTCACCTCGGGGACCTCGGCCAGTTCGTCGACCACCGAGTCCAGCGTGTGCTGATCGACCACCACCGCGACGAATGCCGCCAGCGGGTAGCCGAGGGCGCGCGGGTCGACGCGGCGCTCGAAGCTCGCCAGCACGCCCCCCGCCTCCCAGCGAGCCAGCCTGGCCTGCACGGTATTACGCGACAGCCCTAGCCGGGTGGCCAGTTCCACGCCGGTGGCGCGGGGATTCGCCACCAGTTCCAGCAACAGTCGCGCATCCGTTGCGTCCACCACGGCTCCGACAGGCTCTCCACTCGACATGCAGGCAGTATGACAGCCATCACACGAGCAGTGCGAGCAACCTGCCCAGTCTGTATGTCAGGACGTGAGCAGGAAGCTCAACGGTGTGAGTTTCCGGCCAAAAGCATGCCGGAAACAACGAAGGGCACGCCGGAAACGGGGAGGGCACGCCCGAAACAACGAAGAGCACACCGGAACGAATAAGGAGGGCACGCCGGAAACAAGGAGGACATGGCGGGACGAGGAGGGGGACGCCGCCCGCAGGCAAGTGCGCCCGGAAAGCTGGGCGGACGGATGAGTTCGCCCAGTGTGGAGGGAGGGTGCCGGGAATGTGCGCCTCCGCGAGGGTGCGAATGGTGAGGCTCGGGGTGGGGCAGCTGATCAGTGGATGCAGCTTGTCAGGGTGCAGGGGCCGGGTTTCGAGCATTTTGCGCATTTGGCGTGTCCGTACTTGCGCAGGTCGCTCAATCGTGGATGCTGTGAGGTACAGCACACTTCTACGTCGCGAAGTACGGAGACCCCGGCACCGCGGCGGACGGGAGGCGATGGTGATGGCCGATCCGATGACCTATCCGGTGCAATTGGTCCAGCCCGACGGGCGCCGCGTGCTCGATCGAGAGCATGCCGCCCCGATATCCGATATCGGGCCCGCCGACCTGCGGCAGCTCTACGAGGACATGGTGGTCGCCCGCCGCATCGATACCGAGGCGACCGCGCTGCAGCGCCAGGGCCAGCTGGGACTGTGGCCTCCCCTGCTGGGTCAGGAAGCCGCCCAGATCGGCTCGGCGCACGCCCTGCACTCCGACGACTACGTGTTCTGCAGCTACCGCGAGGCGGGCGTCGCCTACTGCCGCGGCGTGGACCCGGGCCTGATCACCCGGCTGTGGCGCGGGACCGCGCACCACTGCTGGGATCCGGCCGATATCAACATGACCAACCCCGCGATCGTGGTGGGCGCGCAGGGCCTGCACGCCACGGGTTACGCCTACGCCGCGCATCTGGAGGGCACCGAGATCGCGGTGCTCACCTACTTCGGCGACGGCGCGACGAGCCAGGGCGATATGGCCGAGGCCCTCGGCTTCGCCGCGTCGTGGAGCGCGCCGGTGGTGTTCTTCTGTACCAACAACCAGTGGGCCATCAGCGCGCCGGTCGAGGTGCAGAGCCCGACCCCGATCGCGCGGCGCGCCTACGGCTACGGCATTCCCGGCGTCCAGGTGGACGGCAACGACGTGCTGGCGGTGCTGGCGGTGACGCGTCAGGCGGTGGCCCGGGCCCGCGCCGGCGGCGGGCCGTCGTTCATCGAGGCCATCACCTATCGCATGGGCCCGCACACCACCGCCGACGACCCCACCCGCTACCGCTCCGCCGCCGAGACGGAGGTGTGGCAGCGCCGCGACCCGATCGACCGCATCCGGCGCCTGCTGGAGCGGGAAGACCAGTGGGACAACGATTTCGAGAAACGGGTACGAGAGCGGTCCGACGAGGTCGGCGGCATCGTCCGCGCGGCGACGATCGATATGCCCGACCCGGATCCGGCGCAGCTGTTCGACCACGTCTACACCACCCAGCATCCGCTGATCGAGGAGGAGCGGCGGGAGTACGCCGAGTATCTGGAAGGAGCCCGGCCATGAACACCACCTTCGCGAACGCTCTCAACACCGGACTGCGCCGGGCCCTCGAGGACGATCCGAAGGTCGTCCTGATGGGCGAGGACATCGGGCGGCTGGGCGGCGTCTTCCGCGTCACCGACACCCTGCAGAAGGACTTCGGCAACAATCGTGTCATCGACACCCCGCTGGCCGAATCCGGCATCGTCGGAACGGCTTTCGGCATGGCACTGCGCGGACTCCGGCCCGTCTGCGAGATCCAGTTCGACGGGTTCGTCTATCCGGCGTTCGACCAGATCGTCTCGCAGGTCGCCAAGATCCACTATCGCACGCAGGGAAAGGTGTTCGCGCCCATCACGATTCGCATCCCGTTCGGCGGCGGCATCGGTTCGGTGGAGCATCATTCCGAGTCGCCGGAGGCGTACTTCGCGCATACCGCGGGCCTGCGGGTCGTCGCGCCGAGCGATCCCGCCGACGCCTATCTGATGATCCGCCAGGCGATCTCACTGGACGATCCGGTCATCTTCTTCGAGCCCAAGCGGCGCTACTGGGACAAGGCCGAGGTCGACTTCGACGCCCTCGACGACGATCCGTTCCCGCTCGACCGCGCCCGCATCCGGCGCGAGGGCGACGATGCCACGGTGGTGGCCTACGGCGGGATGGTGCGCACGGCTCTGACCGCAGCGGAAATCGCGGCGGAGGAGGGGCATTCGCTGGAGGTGATCGACCTGCGCAGCCTGTCGCCGATCGATTTCGACACCGTCGAGGCGTCGGTGCGCCGGACCGGACGGCTGATCGTCACGCACGAGGCGCCGGTCTTCGCCGGTCTGGGCGCCGAGATCGCCGCCCGCGTCACCGAACGCTGTTTCTACTACATGGAGGCGCCGGTCCTGCGCGTCGGAGGCTTCGACATCCCCTATCCCCCGGCTAAGCTCGAACGGCACCACCTGCCCGACCCCGACCGCATCCTGGCCGCGGTCGACCGCACGCTCGCCGCCTGACCATGACCGCTCAGACAGAAGGTGCCCGTTGGAAGACCCGGCTGCAGCTGATCAGAACCACGTCCTGGAGTTCCGGCTACCCGATCTCGGTGAGGGTCTGACCGATGCCGAACTGGTGTCGTGGGCGGTGGCCGTCGGCGATCGGGTGGAGCTGAACCAGACCATCGCCGAGGTCGAGACCGCCAAGGCGCAGGTGGCGCTACCGTGCCCGTTCGCCGGCGAGGTCCTGGAGTTGCTGGCACAGCCCGGCGACACCGTGCCGGTGGGCGCGCCGCTGATCCGGGTCGCCACCGAATTCGCGGTCACCCCGCCGGAGGTCGTGGAGACCTCCGAGCGGCAGGCCGTGCTGGTGGGCTACGGCCCGGAGAGCGACATCGGCTCGCGGCGCAAGCGGCCCGCCACGAATACCGTTGCGATACAGCCGGATTCCGAGACCACGCCGACGTATCCGGATATTCCCGGCCGTCCCCCGGCGACCCCGGCCGCCCGGAAACTGGCTCGCGAGCTGGGTATCGACATCTCCTTCGTCGCCGGTTCCGGGCCCGGTGGCGCGGTGACCGTGGAGGATGTCCGCCACGCGGTGCCCGTCTCGCAGCCGCCCGGCCGGGCCCGGCAGGACGCGGCCGCCGACTCCGACGAGCCGCGCCCGAGCACCCCGCCGGTGCCGACCATGCGTCCCGACGGCGGCATCATCCGCGCCGTCCCCTCGACGCGGGAGACCCGCACCCCGGTCAGCGGGGTCCGCAAGCGCACCGCGGCCGCCATGGTGGCCAGCGCCCGCACCATCCCGCAGGCCAGCGCCTTCGCCACCACCGACTTCACGGCCTCGATGGAACTGCTGGACCATCTGCGCAGCACCGACTCCTTCTCCGGGCTCTCGCTCACGCCGCTGGCGCTGGTGGCGAAGGCCGCGCTGGCGGCGATGGCCGAGTTCCCCGGCATCAACTCCTCGTGGGACGAGGAGCGCCGGGAGATCGTCACCAAGCACTACGTCAATCTGGGGATCGCCGTCGCCACCGACCGCGGGCTGCTGGTGCCGAGCGTCAAGGAGGCCCAGTCGCTGAGCCTGCGCGAGCTGTGCCGGGAGATCGGCTGGCTGGCCGACGTCACCCGCTCGGGCAGCGCGACGCCCGCCGATCTGCGCGGCGGCACGTTCACCATCAGCAATGTCGGCGTCTTCGGTGTCGATACCGGTGTGCCGCTGGTCAATCCGGGCGAGGGTGCGATCCTGTGCCTGGGCTCGATCCGCAAGCAGCCGTGGGTCTATCGCGACGAACTCGCGGTCCGCTGGGTCACCACGCTGGGCATCAGTTTCGACCACCGCATGATCGACGGCGAACTGGGCGCGCGGTTCCTGGCCACGGTGGCCTCGCTGCTCGAAGACCCGCTCACGTTGCTGGGGAGGGTGTGATCCCGGCCAAAAGCGTGCCGGGAAAAAGAGCTACCCACGTGCCGGAGATTATCCCGGCAGGTTTTCGGCGGGGACCAGAGCCTCTGCCGCCGTGCGAATGACAGCAGGGATGTCCACCGGCTTGCGGGTGTCGTTGTCCACGTAGACGTGGACGAACTCGCCGGTGGCGGCCAGTTCCAGGTCGTCGCCGTCCTCGCGGAAGATGGCGAGGTCGTAGGTGATACTGGTGCGGCCGAGGCGGGAGACGCGCAGGCCGACGCGCAGCTGGTCGGGGAAGCTGAGCGAGCCGCGGAAGTGGCAGGAGGTCTGCACGACCACGCCGATGGCGGGCAGTTCGCGAATATCGGTGCCGGTGGCGTGCATCAGCCAGGCGTTGACCGCGGTGTCGAAGTACGAGTAGTAGGTCACGTTGTTGACGTGCCCGTAGTGGTCGTTGTCCGCCCACCGGGTCGGCATCGGCCAGAGCACCGGATAGTCCTGCTGCGTGGTCACCCCTGGAGAATAGTGCGGTCGGTATGGGCGCTTTGCGGGTGCTCGCGAGGTGGTTTCCGGCCAAAAGCATGCCGGAAACAAGGGAGTGCGCGAGCATGCCGGAAACAACGGAGTGCGCGCCGGAACGATGGGGGGCGGTGCGTCAGGCGCTCTGCCGGTGCTCCCGCGGGCTCACACCGTAATGGCGCTTGAAGGCTGTGCTGAGGGCGAAGGCGCTGCCGTAACCGACTCGGCGGGCGATGGATTCGACGGTGGCGTCGGAGTCCTGGAGGAGGTCGGCGGCCAGGGCCAGGCGCCAGTCGGTGAGGAAGGACATCGGCGGCTCGCCGACCAGATCGGTGAAGCGCCGGGCCAGCGCCGCCCGCGACACTCCGACCTCGGTGGCCAGCGCCGCCACCGTCCACGGATGCGCCGGATTGTTCTGCAGCAGGCGCAGGGCCTTGCCCACCAGCGGATCCGCGTAGGCGTGGTACCAGGCGGGGGCGTCGTTGCGCGCGAACCAGGCCCGCAGGGTCGCGATGAGCAGCAGATCCAGCAGGCGGTCCAGCATGGCGCCCTGCGCGGGGCGGTCTTTGGCGCTCTCGTCGACCAGCAGATCGAGCACCGGGCTGTCGAGTTCGGCGCCCGGCAGCACGATCAGGGGTGGCAGCGCCCGCAGCAGGCGGCGGCTGGCCGCGCTCTCCTGCTCGTAGGTCCCGGTGACGAGCATGGTGGGGGCGTCCGGATTGGGCCCCCAGCCGCGCACGCCGAGGCTCCACACCTCGCAGAGCACCTCGCCGTCGGGCGTCGTGGTGACCTGACCCGGATTGATGTACACCTGCGGCTCGGTGGCCGGATCGTCGGCGACCGTGTAGTGGTCGGGGCCGCGGATGATCGCCACATCGCCCTCGTGCAGCTGCACGGCCGAACCGGTGCCCGGAAGTCCGGCGCGAGGGGGGTCGGGCCGCCCGCCGCGCGGGTCGGGCAGGATCCAGCCGCTGCCGCGAACCACCGCCACCACCGTCAGCGGCGATTCGTCCCGGATGCGCAGGGACCACGGTGGGTCCAGCAATGAGCGCATGACGAAGGCGCCACGCGCCCGCGGCCCCTCGAGCAGGCTTTCCAGCGGATCCACCCTCAAACTCTTGCAGATGCCCCCAGCCTTCTCAACCCTGATTCTCGGGGCCGGAACTTGTCGGTGCCCCGCATTAGAATCGAAGTGAAACCGGTTGAAGGTGGGCACTATTCGGCACCCAGCCGGCCACGTCGACGGGGCCGCGGGCGGTGGGGGAAACGGGGAGCTGCCGGCGATGGTTGCCGGTACCGTCGGATCAATGGCTGCAACGACGCTTGCTCCCCCGGTCCGGATGGCGCGCGCCGCGGTCTTCGCGGTGTTCGGCCTCAACGGGTTTCTGGCCGCCATGTGGGTGGTGCACATCCCGGCGATCACCGAGCGCACCGGCACGTCGAACGCGACCTTGGGCATGCTGATCCTGCTCATGGCCGGCAGCGGCATCGTCGGCATGCAGGCCGTCGGGCCGCTGGCCGACCGCTTCGGCAGCCGGACGCTGGTGGCCGCGGCGGCGTGCTGGGTGTCGCTGGCCGTACTCGGTCCGGGCCTGGCGACGGGGCCGGCGCAGCTGGGGCTCGCGCTGGCCCTGTTCGGATTCGGCAACGGGGCGCTCGACGTCTCGATGAACGCCCAGGCCGTCCAGGTCGAGCGCGAATATCCGCGGCCGATCATGTCCGCGTTCCACGCGCTGTTCTCCTGCGGCGGCCTGGTCGGGTCACTGGCGGGCGCGGCGGCGATGCGCGGGGATTGGGATATCCGGGCGACGCTCGCCGCGGCGGGCGCGTTCGGCCTCGTACTCGTGGCGGCGTGCGCGCCCCGCCTGCTGCCGAGGGTCGGATCCGACTCCGCCACAAACGATCCGGCCGATACACCAGCCGACCGTCCTCGCCGGGCGATATCGCGCAAGGTCCTGGCGCTCGCGGCGGTCGCGTTCGCGCTGCTGATGACCGAGGGCGTCGCCAACGACTGGAGCGCGTTGCAACTACGCGAGCATCTGGGCGCCGACGAGGCCACCGCCGCGCTGGCGTTCGGCGCCTTCTCCACGACGATGACCGTGGGGCGGTTCGGCGCGGACCGCGTCAGCGGCCGGTTCGGCCCGGTCGCGGTGGTGCGCTGGGGCTGTGTGCTCGCCGCGGCCGGGCTGGTGCTGATCATCTCCTCGATGTGGGTGCCGCTGACACTGGCCGGATGGGCGCTGCTCGGCATCGGCCTGGCCGGCGGGGTCCCGCAGATCTTCACGGCCGCGGGCAATCTCGGCACCGCGACCGCGGCGACCGACATGTCGCGGGTATTCAGCCTCGGATACCTCGGTTTCCTGGCCGGGCCGTCGGTCATCGGCTGGCTGTCCAAGCCCACCTCGCTGACCGTCGCGCTGATATTTCCGCTGGTACTGGTCGTGCTGTGCGCGGCTTTCGCCAAGATCGCCGCGCCGGACAAGGCGGCCGCGACCCTCTTTGTTGACCTCAAGGACAAAAACACGTAGCGTCTCCGTCATGGCCAGGCCGCGCAACTTCGATCCGGAGACGGTACTCGATCTGGCGATGGACACCTTCTGGACGTACGGCTACGCCAACACCTCCCCCGCACAGCTCGCCGAGTGCACCGGAATCGGAAAGGGCAGCCTGTACAACACATTCGGGAGCAAGCGGGAGCTGTTCGACCGCGTCCTGGAACGGTACGACCGCATCGGCGCGGAGGTGGCCGGCGAATACATGTCCCGCCCGGGGACCACGCGCGAGGCGCTGCGCGCATTCCTGCGCTCCCTCGTGGATACCGATGCGGCCCAACCGGTTCGGCGCGGCTGCCTGGCGGTGAATACCGCGACGGAGTTCGCCGATCGGGATCCGGAGATCACCCGCGCCATACGGTCCGCACAGGACCACACCGTCGCCGCCATGGCCGCCCGCATCGATCAGGGCCGCCGCGACGGCGATGTGGACCGCGCCACCGATCCCCAGCAGGCGGCCGAGTTCCTCATGAACACCATCGCGGGCCTGCGCGTCATGGCCAAGACCAACGACGCCCCCGCCCTGTACCGCATCATCGATACGGCCCTGACCACCCTCTGACCCTTACGTTTTCCCATTCCGTCCACATCTGTACCCAAGTTTTTGACCTGTTGTTCAAGAAAGGTAATTTCCATGGATCTCGAACTGACCGGCAAGACCGCCCTCGTCACCGGAGCCAGCCGCGGCATCGGCCTGGCGATCGCCGAGGAACTCACCGCCGAGGGGGTGCGCGTCGTGGGCGCGGCGCGCACCGTCACGCCGGAACTCGAAAAAGCCAGTGCCGCAGCTGTATCCGTCGATCTCGGCACGGCAGAGGGGGCGACCTCCGTGGTGGACGCGGCGCTGGCCGAACTCGGGGGCATCGATATTCTGATCAACAATGTCGGCGGCGGCGACGCGAATAGCCTGGACCTCGGCGGATTCCTCGACTCCACCGACGAGCAGTGGCAGACCATGATCGACCTCAACCTGTTCAGCGCGATCCGCACGACCCGTGCCGCCCTGCCGAGCCTGCTGGAGCGACGGGGCGCGATCGTCAACGTGTCCTCGATCAACGCGCACCTGCCCGCGGTCGGGCCGGTCGGCTACAGCGAGGCCAAGGCCGCGCTGACCTCGGTGAGCAAGCGGCTCAGCGAGGAGTTCGGGCCGCGCGGCGTGCGGGTCAACACGGTCTCCCCGGGCGTGGTCGGGACCCCGCTGTGGCGCGATCCGAAGGGCTTCGGAGCCAAAGTCGCCGAGGCACAGGGTATTTCGCACGAGACGCTGCTCGCGGGGATCGCCGAGCAGATCGGCATCGCCTCGGGGCGGATCTCGGAACCCGAGGAGGTCGCAGCGCTGGTCGCCTTCCTGGTGTCGCCCCGGGCCGCCAATATCGTCGGGGCCGATCACGTTATCGACGGCGGGACGCTGAAAACCGCCTGAGCTGCGCGGGGCGTGCGAATCGAACCACCGGATCACATGCCCCGCTACAGTTCGGACATGTTCTCCAATCGCCGCCTGGAACAGCAACTCGATCGCGTCGAACGCAAACTCGACGCGATAATGCGGCACCTTCAGATCGCCGACATCCCTGCGTCGCACCCGATTTCACAGGCGCGACCGGTGCCCGAGGGCTTCCCGGCGACGCAAATAGACGACCTCCTGGCCCAGGGCAAAAAGATCCAGGCCATCAAGGTCTACCGTGAGACGTTTCCCGGAGTCTCGCTGAAGGACGCGAAGGACGCCGTGGAGGAGCGGGAGCGCCGGTACTACTGAGTCTGAGTGATCGTCATATCCGGCCACGGCGGCCGGCGCACCATCGCCAGCGTGGCGAAGGTGGCCGCCACGAGACCGGTCACCACCGCGATCAGGGCTACCCGGCCGTCGTCGGTGGCCGGTTTCCAGGTCACCTCGTCACCCCGGAGAACGAAGATCCCGAGCGGTCGCGGGCCCGGCCGCAACAGACCACCGGACGTCGACACGGTGATGACCGTGGACCCGTCGGCCGTCTCGTGCGGCGTGCCGTAGATCGGCGAGGGATCCGCCACGGGGATTCCGACCTTCTCACGCAGCGTCATTCCCGCCCCTTCCGGTTTTCGCGGCGAGTCCGACCCGGCCGCGGGATGTCGGTACCCGGTCCAGCGTAGTACGAATCGGGCGGGCAATTGCCGCGGCCCGCACCTCTTTCGGAGGTACGGGCCGCTACCGGATCGACTACAGCGCCTTGAGTTCCTCGGTGACGGCGCCGACGGACTTCTTGGCGTCGCCGAACAGCATCGAGGTGTGGTCGGCGTAGAACAGCGGGTTGTCGATGCCCGCGAAGCCGGAGTTCATCGAACGCTTCAGCACGATCACCGAATGCGCCTGGTCGACGTTCAGCACCGGCATGCCGTAGATCGGGCTGGAGGAGTCCTCGCGGGCGGCCGGATTGGTGACGTCGTTGGCGCCGATCACCAGCGCCACATCGGTGCGGGAGAACTCGCCGTTGATGTCGTCCATTTCCTTGAGCGCGTCGTAGGACACCTCGGCCTCGGCCAGCAGCACGTTCATATGCCCGGGCATCCGGCCGGCGACCGGGTGGATCGCGTACTTGACCTCGACGCCCTTGGCCTCCAGCAGATTCGCCATCTCCTTGACCGCGTGCTGCGCCTGGGCGACGGCCATACCGTAGCCGGGCACCACGATGACCTGGTTGGCGTAGGCCATCTGGATCGCGGCGTCCGCGGCGGAGGTGGCCTTGGCCTGCTTCTGCTCGCCGTCGCCACCGGCGCCGGGAGCCGTTCCGCCGCCGCCGAATCCGCCCGCGACGATCGCCGGGATGGACCGGTTCATGGCCTTGGCCATCAGGTTGGTCAGGATCGAACCCGAGGCGCCGACGATCATGCCCGCGACGATCATGGCGGTGTTGTTCAGCGCCAGACCCGCTGCGGCGGCGGACAATCCGGTCAGCGCGTTGAGCAGCGAGATGACCACCGGCATATCGGCGCCACCGATCGGCAGCACCACCATCAGCCCGAGCACCGCCGCCAGCACCAGCAGCAGCGCCATCCACCAGCCGGACACGCCGTCACCCGCGGCGCCGACGCCGATGACCACGGCCGCCGCGACGGCCCCGACGAGCAGCAGAATGTTCAACGGCTGCTGTAGTTTTCCGACGCCGATGGGCTTGCCCGGCAGGATCTCCTGCAGCTTGCCGAACGCGATCAGCGAGCCCCAGAACGAGATAGAACCGATGATCGCCGCGAACAGCGAGCCGATCACGATGTGCACGGTGGGCTCCTCGGGAATCCGCGAGAACCCTTGTGTATTCAGGAATTCCGACCACGCGATCAACGCGACCGTACCGCCGCCGACACCGTTGAACGCGGCCACCAGCTGCGGCATCGCGGTCATCTTGGTGAACCGGGCGGGCGGAATGCCCAGTGCCACACCGACGACCAGGCCGGCGATGATCAGGATCCAGTTGGTGGTATCGCGCACCGCGATGAAGGTCGCGATCACCGCGATACCCATGCCGACCGCGGCGATCCAGTTGCCGCGCACCGCCGTCTTCGGGCCCGTCAGGCCCATCAGGCCGTAGATGAACAGCGAGAAGGCGACGATATAGAGGATGTTGACCAAATTATCCATCGGTTACTTCCCCGCCTTCTCAGCCGCACCGGGCTTCTTACCCTTGAACATGCCCAGCATCCGGTCGGTCACCACGAAACCGCCGATGACGTTCAGCGTTCCGAACACCACGGCGACGAACAGGATGATCTGCGTGACGACCGACGGGTGCTCGATGCGCCCCAGCGTCACCAGCGCGCCCAGCACGACGATGCCGTGGATGGCGTTGGTTCCCGACATCAGCGGGGTGTGCAGCGTATTGGGCACCTTGGAGATGACGGCGAAGCCGACGAACCCGGACAGCACCAGAATCGCGATATTGGCAAGCAGTTCGGTGTACATCAGCTCTGCTCCTTCTCCGTCTCGGCGTCGCGGGTGACGCAGGAATCGGCCAGCACCTGATCGTCGAAGTCGGGCGCCAGCGCGCCGTCGACGACCATCAGCTCCAGCAGGGCGGCGATGTTCTTCGAGTACAGCTCCGAGGCGTGCTCGGGCATGGTCGCGGGCAGGTTCAGCGGCGACGCGATCGTGACCTGATGCTTCACCACGTTCTTGCCCGGCTCGGTCAGCTCGCAGTTACCGCCGGTCTCCCCGGCGAGGTCCACGATCACGCTGCCCGGCTTCATCCCCTCGACCGCGGCGGCCGTGACCAGCCGCGGCGCGGGACGGCCGGGCACCAGGGCGGTCGTGATCACCACGTCGAAGCCCTTGATGGCGTCCTCGAGGGCCTGCTGCTGCTGTGCCTTCTCGTCGTCGGTGAGCTCGCGGGCGTAGCCGCCCTCACCGGCCGCGTCGATACCCAGGTCCAGCCACTGCGCACCGACCGAGCGCACCTGATCGGCCACCTCGGGCCGCACGTCGTAGCCGGTGGTGCGGGCACCCAGTCGCTTCGCGGTCGCCAGCGCCTGCAGGCCCGCCACGCCGACGCCGAGGACCAGCACCGTCGCCGGCTTCACCGTGCCGGCGGCCGTGGTCAGCATCGGGAAGAAGCGCGTCGACTCCGACGCCGCCAGCAGGACCGCCTTGTAGCCGGACACATTCGCCTGCGAGGACAGCGCGTCCATCACCTGCGCGCGCGAGATGCGCGGAATCGCCTCCACGGCGAAGGCTCGCACGCCCGCGGCCTTCAGCGCGCCGATCTTGTTGTCGGCGTTGCGCGGCGCGAGGAAGCCGATCAGCGTCTGCCCCTTCGACAGCTTCGCGATCTCGGCGTCGTTGGGCGGGGCGACCTTCACGACCGCATCCGCCGACCACGGATCGCCGAGGGTGGCGCCCGCCTCGACATACGCCTCGTCGGGGATCAATGCGCCTGAGCCGGCCCCGGATTCGACGATCACCTGCACGCCCAGCTTCTGCAGGGCTGGAATGATCTTCGGCACCAACGCGACGCGTCGTTCGTCGGCGCCCGATTCGCGCACGACTCCGACAGACGTCCCGCGCGGCGCGTCCGCGTCTGCGCTTTGCGTTGTCTCCACTGGTCAACTTCCTTACTCGTGGTGGCAGCTGGCCCCCGTCATCGGTGGTGGGCCGCTGTGACCGGTCAAGCGATTCACAACTTACTTTCCAGTAGGTTGCTGAGAATCTTCGCAACTGTACCCGGCCCGCGGTGAGCGTAGCCGAGATCAACGTCACACTGTTGAGTGAAATTCCTCCCCCTTGTCCGGATATAGGGGCTACCGTCGACGCGGCGGGGCTGTTCCCGCACGGTCGTACGCCGTAATGTCAGCCGGGTGAGTGGCTGCATCTTCTGCCGGATCGTCTCCGGCGCCGCGCCCGCGACCAAGGTCTACGAGGACGAGACCCTGTGTGCGTTCCTCGATATCCGCCCGATCACCCGGGGTCACACCCTGGTCGTCCCGCGGGCGCACGCCACGAACCTCGACGATCTCGACCACGAGCTCGGGGCGCGGATCTTCACTCTGGGCCACCGCATCGCCAAGGGGCTGCGCCGCAGCGATCTGGCCGCGGACGGCGCGAATCTGGTGCTCAACGACGGTAAGTCGGCTTTCCAGACGGTGCACCACGTCCACCTGCACGTGGTGCCGCGCCGCGACGGCGACCTGTTCACCTTCGCGCGGGGTTTCGTGCTGCGCCGCTCGCGCGAACCCGACGCCACCGCGGCCGCGATCCGCGCCGGGCTGGACCGGCTCGACACCGAGGAGAAGGGGACCCGACCATGAGTATCGACCGCGCCGAACTCACCCAGGCCCTGGCTGACCAGTGGGACGTACTGGCACGCCTGGTCGCCGAACTGGACGAGCAGGGGTGGCGCACCCCGACGGCGCTGCCGGGGTGGACCGTCTTCGATGTGATCGCGCACGTGATCGGCACCGAATGCATGCTGCTGGGCGTGCCGGTGCCGAGCCTCGACACGGACGTCAGCGGATTCGCGCACGTGCGCAACGAGATCGGCGCGCTCAACGAACGCGCGATCGAGGCGCGCCGCGCGCGGCCGGGAACCCAGTTACTGGCGGAATTCCGGGACGTGACCGACCGGCGGCGCAAGGCGCTGGCCGGGATGAGCGACGAGGCCTGGCTGGAGCCGACCCAGTCCCCTGTCGGCCTGGTGCCCTACGCCCGGTTCATGCAGGTCCGCCTGTTCGACTGCTGGATGCACGAACTCGATATCGCCGACGCGCTCGGCGTCGCGGTGGACGAAGGCGGGCCGCGGGCGGCCATCGCCTTCGAGGAACTCACGCCCACCATCGGCCGTGCGGTGGTCAAGAAGGCCCAGGCGCCCGACGGGTCCCGCGTCACGTTCTCGCTGACCGGGCCCGTGAGCCGGCGGCTGCACATCGTGGTGGACGGCCGCGCCGAACTCGTCGACGCCCTGGACGCGCCCGCGACCGTGACGATCGAGATGCCGTCTGGCCTGTTCGCGCGGCTGCGCGGCGGCCGGGTCGACGCCGACGCCCACGCCGGGGACGTCACCGTCGCCGGCGATACGGAGCTGGGGAACCGACTGGTCCGCAACCTCGCCTTCACCATCTGATGCGACTGTTCCTGTCCAGCTACCGATTCGGCGCCCACTACGACCGGCTCGCCGCGCTGATCGACGCGCCCGGCCGGGTGGCTGTGATTCCGAACGCCTGCGACGCGTGGCCCGCGGCCTGGCAGGGCGCGGTGACCAGCGACGTGGTTCCGCTGCGCCGGTTGGGCTTTCGGCCCGACGTGGTCGATCTGCGTGAATACATCGGCCGCGCAGCGGAATTGGAGCGCACCCTGCGCGGCTATCCTCTGCTGTGGGTGCGCGGCGGGAACACCTTCGTCCTGCGCGCCCAATTCGCCCGCAGCGCAGCGGATCTGGTCATTTCACAGCTGCTGACCGAGGACGCCCTCGCGTACGCGGGATACAGCGCGGGCGCGTGCCTGCTCACCCCCGACCTGCACGGGCTGGAGGAGGCCGACGATCCCGCCGAGGTCAGGACCGCCTGCGGCATCGAACCTCGGTGGGACGGACTGGGTCTGGTCGATCATCGCATCGTGCCGCACGTGAACTCCCCCGATACCGACCCGACCGGATCCAGTAACCGGCTGGTCGAGCGCTACCGGACCGAAAGAGTCGCGCACTGGGCGCTCACCGACCACGATGCGGTGGTAGTCGACGGGCCTCGCGTCGAGGTGCTGACCGGCTAGCTCAGCTCTCGTCCGGGGCAGCCACCGCGCGCCGGGCGGCATCCTTGATGACGGGCCGCAGCCCGTCCGGATCGAAGTCGTCGCCGACCAGGAATCGGCGGACCTGCGGCACCGCCTCCGAATAGTTCATGAGGCCCATCAGCAGGGTCAGCACCTGCCCCGCGGGGAGGTCGTCGCGAATCAGCCCCCGGCGCTGCGCGTCCGCGACCTTGTCCTTCTTGTCCGCGTACCGCGCCGCCCGCTGTTCACCGGCGACCGCGTCCTTCGCGCCCACCTCCAGCGCCTCCCACATCTGCAACCGCAGGAACTCCGGATGCGCGCGGTGATAGTCGAGATGCTGGTCGATCCAGTTGTCGAGATCGCTGATATCGGTGGTGACCGCGGCGGCCACGTCGACCATCGCCTTCTCCAGCACCTGCTGGAACAGGGCCTGCTTGTCCCCGAAGTAGGCGTAGATCAGCTGCTTGTTGGCCTTGGCGTTGCGAGCGATCCGGTCCACCCGGGCGCCCGCGATCCCGTACGCGGCGAATTCGCTGGTGGCCGCGTCGAAGATGCGGGCCTTCGTCGCCTCGGGATCTCGGGGAGTCATGGTGTCGATGGTAACCAACTAATTGGTTGACAGAGGCCGCGGGACGCTGGAATAGTTTCAACCAACCGGTTAGTTACAGCTTTCGTGAGGCACGCGCCTCACTCCCCACGGCGCAACGTCGCGCCTTATCGGCCCCACCCAGATTCCGGGAGCACGACGTGTCCATGCTCGAATCCCCTTCCCTCCCAGCGACAGTCCACACCGCACCCGATCCGTACCCGGCGCGGTGGCGGGTCCTTCCCGTGGTGCTGAGCGCCATCTTCATGGCGATGTTCGACTGGTTCGTGGTCAATGTGGCGGCCTCCTCGCTACAGACCGACCTGCACGCCGGAGAAGCGGCGCTGGAGCTGATCGTCGGCGGCTACGGCTTCGCGTTCGCCTCCGGGCTGATCACCGGCGGCCGGCTCGGTGACCTGCACGGTCACCGCCGGCTGTTCGTGATCGGCATGGTCGCCTTCGCCGCCGCCTCACTGCTGTGCGGGCTGGCGCCCAATGCCTGGGCACTGGTGGCGTTCCGCATCCTGCAAGGAGCGACGGCCGCGCTGATGGTGCCGCAGATGCTGGCCCTCATCAACACCCTGTTCCCCGTGGCCGAGCGCGCCAAGGCCATGGCCGCCTACGGCGCCGCCGTCGGTCTCGGAGCGGTCGCGGGTCAGGTCTTCGGCGGCATCCTGCTGGATGCCGACCTGTTCGGCTGGGGCTGGCGCACGATCTTCTACATCAATGTGCCGGTCGGGCTGGCCGCCGCGGCGCTGGCCGTGCGCTGGCTGCCAGGGCACGAGCGCACCCAGCGTCCCCGGCTGGATCCGATAGGCGCCCTGGGCATTTCGGGTGCCCTGGCCCTGGTGCTGGTGCCGATCACGCTGGGCCGCACCGTGGGCTGGCCGCTGTGGACGTGGCTGTCGATGGCGGCCGCGGTCCCGGTCATGGCGCTCACGCTGCGCTACGAGAGCCGGCTGCCGGGCCGCGGCGGGCAGCCGGTGATCGATCTCGCCATGGTGCGCGAGCGGGTGTTCCGGTCCGGCCTGGTGATCTCGGGCGGCTACCTGACCTTCTTCGCCGGATTCATGCTGTGCCTGACGCTGCTGTTGCAGAACGGGCTCGGGCTGACGCCGCTGCATGCCGGGCTCGCCTTCGCGCCGCTGGGACTGTGCTTCGCGGGCAGCTCGTTCTTCCTGGCCCGCCCGGTCGCGAATCGGATCGGCAATCGGGTCATGGTGGCGGGCACGCTCACCAGCCTGGTCGGGATCAGTCTGATTCTGATCGTGTTGACCTGGGCCGGAACGGATCTCAGCGTGTGGGCGCTCATCCCCGGCATGATGATCGTGGGCATCGGCAACGGGCTGACCATCCCCTCGGCGATCGGCGCGGTCCTCTCCTCGGGCATCCCGCCGCAGCAGGCCGGTATGGCCGCCGGGGTGCTGACCACCTCACAGCAGTTCGGAAATGCCATCGGCGCAACGGTTCTGGGCACCATCTACTTCTCGGCCCTCGGAACCGCCCACGGCACAGGCGACTACGTCTTCGCCATGCAGGCCGCGGCCTTGGCCGGCCTCGCCGTCCTGGCGACGGTCCTGGCCGCCGCCCTCACCCTCCCCCGTCAGCCCGCATAGCCCGCCGGTACTCCGTTTTCCGGCGCGCTTTCGGCCGGAATCTACTGCACGCAGGTGGTAGGTCCCGGCCAAAAGCGTGCCGGGACAATGGGGTGGTGAGGTGAGTGCCGTGGCGGCCTGAGTGCCGTACTGCGCTAGAGGTAGAGGCCGGTGCCGTGTTCGGGGCGCTCGCTGGCGACGGCGTGGAGGTCGCGTTCGCGGAGGACCAGGTAGGTCTGGCCCTGGAGCTCGACCTCGAACTGGTCCTCGGCGCCGAACAGGACGCGGTCGCCGACGGCGACGCTGCGGACGTGCGAGCCGACGCCGGATACCTCGCCCCAGACGAGGCGCTTGGCGACCTGCGCGGTGGCCGGAATCAGAATGCCTCCACTGCTGCGCCGCTCCCCGGACTCCTGGGCCACGTGCACCATGACCCGGTCGTGCAGCATCTGGATCTCTAGCTTGGCATCGGGCACCGCGGCAGTGTACTCCCGCGGAAGGGGGAGATTTCCGGTGGATTCCGGCCAAAAGCGTGCCGGAATCAAGGGCGGGGACGCTCGTTCAGCCCGTGAGCACGTAGTTTCGGAGGTGTGGATGTGAACACCCTTGCCGCGCTGCTTCCCAAGGGCACTGTGATCACCGATCCGGACATACTCGCCGGGTATCGGCAGGATCGGGCGCTGGATCCGGAGGCGGGGACGCCGCTGGCGCTGGTGCGGCCCACGACCACCGAGCAGGTGTCGGAGACCGTGCGGTGGGCGAACGAGAATCGCGTGCCCGTGGTCCCGCGCGGGGCGGGGACCGGGTTGTCGGGCGGCGCCACGGCTCAGGACGGCGCGCTGCTGCTGAGCACCGAGCGCATGCGCGAGATCAGCGTCGACCCCGTGACCCGGACGGCGATCGCGCAGCCGGGGCTGCTGAACGCGGAGGTCAAGCGGGCCGTCGCCGAGCACGGGCTGTGGTACCCGCCGGACCCGTCCTCGTTCGAGATCTGCTCGATCGGCGGCAACGCCGCCACCAACGCCGGCGGCCTGTGCTGCGTGAAGTACGGCGTCACCACCGACTACGTGCTCGGGATGCAGGTCGTGCTGGCCGACGGCACCGCGGTGCGCCTGGGCGGCCCGCGGCTGAAGGATTCCGCGGGACTGTCGCTGACCAAGCTGTTCGTCGGCAGCGAGGGCACCCTCGGCATCATCACCGAACTCACCCTGCGCCTGCTGCCCGCGCAGCCGCCCCAGAGTACCGTCGTCGCAACGTTTTCCACGCTCACCGCCGCCACCGAGGCGATCCTCGGCGTCACCGGCCGGCTGCGCCCTTCGATGCTGGAATTCATGGACTCGGTGGCGATCAACGCCGTCGAGGACGAATTGCGCATGGGCCTGGACCGTTCCGCCGCCGCCCTGCTGGTGGCCCGCTCGGACGCACCGGGCGAGCATGCGGCCGAGGAGGCCGCCGTCATCGTCGCCGCGTGCGAGAAGGCCGGGGCGGTGGAGGTTTTCAGCACCGAGGACGCCGAGGAGGGCGAGGCGTTCACCGCCGCACGGCGATTCGCCATCCCCGCGGTGGAACGCCGCGGCACGCTGCTGCTCGAGGACGTCGGGGTGCCGCTGCCGCGGCTGGGCGAGCTGGTGGCCGGCATCGCCGAGATCGCCGCGCGCCGCGACGTCCTGGTGTCGGTGATCGCACACGCCGGCGACGGCAACACCCACCCCCTGATCGTGCACGATCCGCACGACCCGGACGAGACCGCCCGCGCCCACCTCGCCTTCGGTGAGATCATGGAGCTGGCCATCGCCCTGGGGGGCACCATCACCGGCGAGCACGGCGTCGGCCGCCTGAAGAAGGCATGGCTGCCCGATCAGCTCGGCCCCGATGTGATGGACCTGACCCGCCGCATCAAGGACGCGCTCGACCCGCACGGCATTCTCAATCCCGGCGCGGTGCTGTAGGAACAAACGGATACCACCGAGGAGTTTCACCGCACATGACGACCAGGCTCGAACACAACGTCGACGACACCCGATACGAGATCTACCTCGACGACACTCTCGCCGGTTATGCCGACTACAGCGAAGTGGTCGTCGGCGATCGGAAGGCCCGGGATCTCCAGCACACCCTGACGTTCCCGGAATTCCGCGGCTTGGGCGTGGCCGCGCAGGTCGTCGAATACGCGCTGCGGGATTCCCGCGAGGCGGGCTTCGCCATCATTCCGACCTGCTGGTATGTGGAAAAGTTCATCGGCGAGCACCGCGAATACGCCGACCTGGTCGCCTGAGCGGCGCTAATTCCTGGTGGGCGAGGTGCCCGCGTTCGAGCTCTTGCGCCGCCACACCAGGAACTGCCGGTCCGTGACGCTACCCATCGCCTCGATCACCTTGCTGTTGTCGAAACCCGGCAGCCGCTGCAGGCGCACGAGAAAGGCCGAGTCGGCCGCCGAATGTGGCACGACGCAACCATTTCCCTGGGCGCCTATCAACACGAAGAAGACATCGTCGGCGAACGGTCCGTCCGCTGTCGTGATGATCCGCACCTCCGTGAGGTCGTGCCATGCCACCTCTTCGATCCGTCCGTTGTCCAACGTGCGCCGGACGAATCTGTCGTTGATCTCGACGCCGGCCATGCATCAATAGTGCTCCGTACACGGCCGGTTAGATAGCCCCAATTCGCCCGATTGCGACTGAAAGTACGTATGTAAGAACAGATCCCGGCCACAAGCACGCCGGGATCATGGGCGGTTGGTTTACCACGGGATTGCGCGCGAGCCTACTACCGCAGGATTGCGCGCAGCCGGCTCGCGGGGATTGCGCGCGGCCGGACTGCCACAGGATTGTGCGCAGCCGACCCGCGCGACCGGACTACCGCAGGATCGCGCGGGACATGACCACGCGCTGGATCTGGTTGGTGCCCTCGTAGATCTGGGTGATCTTGGCGTCGCGCATCATTCGCTCGACCGGGAAGTCCGTGGTGTATCCGGCGCCGCCGAACAGCTGCACCGCGTCGGTGGTGACCTCCATCGCCACGTCGGAGGCGAAACACTTCGCCGCCGCGGAGATGAAGCCCAGGTTCTTCTCGCCCCGCTCGGCGCGGGCGGCGGAGGTGTAGACCATGAGGCGGGCGGCCTCCACCTTCATCGCCATATCGGCCAGCATGAACTGGGTGTTCTGGAAGTCGGCGATGGCCTTGCCGAACTGCTTGCGCTCCTTGGTGTAGGCGATCGCGGCGTCCAGCGCGCCCTGCGCGATGCCCACGGCCTGCGCGCCGATGGTGGGGCGGGTGTGGTCGAGGGTCTCGAGGGCGGTCTTGAAGCCGGTGCCCTCGGCGCCGATGAGGCGGTCACCCGGGATGCGGCAGTTCTCGAAGTACAGCTCGGCCGTCGGGGAACCCTTGATGCCCAGCTTGTGCTCCAGCGGGCCGACGACGAAGCCCGGATCGTCCTTGTGCACCATGAACGCCGAGATGCCGTTGGCGCCCTTGTCCGGGTCGCTCACGGCCATGACCGTGTACCAGGTGGACTGGCCGCCGTTGGTGATCCAGCACTTGGAGCCGTTGATCACCCAGTCGTCGCCGTCGCGGCGGGCCCGGGTGCGCATGCCGGCGGCATCCGATCCGGCCTCACGCTCGGACAGGCAATACGAGGCCATCTTGCCGTCGACGATATCGGCGAGGACCTTGGTCTTGAGCTCCTCGGAGCCCTTCAGGATCAGGCCCATGGTGCCGAGCTTGTTCACGGCCGGGATCAGCGACGACGAGCCGCACACCCGCGCGACCTCCTCGATCACGATGCAGGTCGCGACCGAATCCGCGCCCTGGCCGCCGTAGGCCTCGGGGACGTGCACCGCGTTGAATCCGGCGGCGTTGAGGGCATCCAGTGCCTCCTGCGGGAAGCGGGCGTGCTCGTCGACGTCCTTGGCGTGCGGGGCGATCTCCTTCTCGGCCAGGCCGCGGATGGCCTCGCGCAACTCGTGGTGGACGTCGTCGAGTTTGAACAGGTCGAAGTCGGGGTTGCCCGTCATGGGTGCGCTCCTGGTCGTCGGGGGTGGATCGCCTGATTCCGCGAATCTCCAGCATGTCGGCACTCAGTGCCATTCACGATCTAGTATAGGACCGAACATCGCGGCCACATGCGCGGATGTTCCCAATTTCACGTGGCACCGAGTGTCACGGCACCGATGATCTCTACGTATCGAGGTTACCGAGCCGACGCGCTACCAGGTCGGCGACCTGTCGCGGCGGCATGTCCCGCGGAAATACCGCGACCACCATGTCCGCCTCGGCCGCCGTGGCCCCGCCGCGCGGGATGGCCGCCAGCGCCGACCGCAGATCCGCGGCGCTCGCATCCGGCGCGGACACCGGCGCCGTCCCCGAGGCCGGGGTCGCGCGGACCATGCGGCGCAACAGGTAGTTGTGCGTCGCGGTGACCGCGGCGGTGAACTGGATCAGGGCCAGATCCGACGCCTCCGGTAGCCGCTGCCGCAAATAGTCGGTGAACAGCCGCTCGTACCGGAAGACCGTGACGATCTCCCGATCTCGTAGCGCCGGGACTTGACGCACGACCCGGTACCGCCGCGCCGCCAGCTCCCGCGTCTGGGTGAATCGCTCGAAGACGCCCACCACGGCCTCGCACACCGCATCCCACGGATCGTCCTGCGCCGCCGACAGATACGCCCGCGCCTGCGCCAATTGCGCCTCGTGGTCGGCGAAGACGACGTCCTCCTTGGACCGGAACTGCCGGAAGAAGGTGCGCCGCGAGATGCCGGCGGCCTCCGCGATCTCGTCGACCGTCGTTGCCTCGTAACCCTTCTCGGCGAACAACCGCAGCGCGTGGCCGACCACGGCCAGCTTGAACCCGGAGTCCCCGGCGGTGCTCATCGGCTCGTGCCCGCCCGCTCAGCCCAGCAGCCGGGTGCGCAGCGCGTCGTCCTTCTCCAGCACCATCTTTTCCAGCCCGGCCTGGAATTGCTCCATGCGCGAACGCAATTCGGGGTCGGCGGCGCCGAGAATGCGCACGGCCAGCAGCCCGGCGTTGCGGGCGCCGCCGACCGAGACCGTGGCCACCGGGACGCCGGCGGGCATCTGCACGATGGACAGCAGCGAATCCATGCCGTCGAGGTACTTCAGCGGCACCGGGACGCCGATCACCGGCAGCGGGGTCGCCGAGGCCACCATGCCGGGCAGGTGGGCGGCGCCGCCCGCGCCCGCGATGATCACCCGGATGCCGCGCCCGGCGGCCTCGCGCGCGTAGTCGAGCATGCGCTGCGGGGTGCGGTGCGCCGAGACCACCCCGACCTCGAAGCGAATTCCGAACTCCGCCAACGCCTCCGCCGCCGCCTCCATGGTCGGCCAGTCGGAGTCGCTGCCCATGATGAGGCCGACCTGCGGAGCGGAGCCTGCGGAGCGACCATCGGGCACAGCTTCGGCTTCCGTTTCATTCCCCATGCGGATCCCATCCGTCGGTCCATTCCGCGTGCGACATCCAGCGTGCCGCGCGCTCGGCCTTCTCGCGCACCTCGGCCACGTCGTCGCCGAGAATGTTGACGTGCCCGATCTTGCGGTTCGGGCGCTCGCCCTTGCCGTACAGGTGCACCTTGGCCTCCGGCATGCGCGCGAACAGATGGTGCAGCCGCTCGTCCATCGACATCGCCGGGGCCTCGGGCGCGCCGAGGATATTGGCCATCACGGTGACCGGGGCCAGCGGCGCGGTATCGCCCAGCGGATAGTCCAGGACCGCGCGCAGATGCTGTTCGAACTGGCCGGTCACCGCGCCGTCCATGCCCCAGTGGCCGGAATTGTGCGGGCGCATCGCCAGCTCGTTCACCAGCAGGTCGCCGGTGTGGGTCTCGAACAGCTCCACCGCCATGGCGCCGGTGGTGCCCAGTTCGGCGGCCAGCCGCAGCGCCAGCGCGGACGCCTCGTCGGAGGCGTGCTCCGGCAGCCCGGGGGCGGGGGCGATCACCACCGCGCACTGGCCGTCGCGCTGCACGGTCTCCACCACCGGCCACACCGCGGCCTGGCCGAACGTCGAGCGCGCCACCATCGCCGACAGCTCCCGCCGCAGCGCGACCTTGGCCTCCGCCATCAGCGAGACGCCGTGGGCGAGCTGGTCGTTCACGATCGACTCCGCCTCGGCGGCCGATTCAGGCATCCACACCCCGCGACCGTCGTAGCCGCCGCGCACCGACTTCAGCACGCAGGGCCAGCCGTGCGCGTCGCCGAACGCGACCGCGTCCGCGACGGATTCGACCGGGGCGAAGGCCGGGACCGGGACGCCGAGTTCGCTGAGCCGGCGGCGCATGGCCAGCTTGTCCTGGGCGAAGACCAGCGCCTGCGGCGGCGGTTGCACGTTCACGCCCTCGGCGACCAGCTCCAGCAGGTGCTCGGTCGGCACGTGCTCGTGGTCGAAGGTCAGGGCGTGCGAGCCCACCGCGGCCTTGCGCAGCGCGGCCAGATCGGTGTGCGAGCCGATCACGACCTCGGGGGTGACCTGCGCGGCCGGATCGTCGGGGCGCTCGGCGAGCACGCGGAGCCGCTGGCCCAGCGCGATGGCGGCCTGATGGGTCATGCGCGCCAGCTGACCGCCGCCGATCATGGTCACGGTCGGCATGACGGAGGCGTCGAAGGGACGGGAACCGGGATCGGCGGCTCGCTCGCTGTGCTCGTTCACGGCCCTCAATGGTGTCATGGCGGGTGCACGGTAATCGCGTGCGGGTTGGTTACCGGAAAATCGCGGCACGTAGACTCGGGTGGTGTCAATCGTCGACGACGTGGTCAGCGCCCTACCCCGAACCGTCCGGGATCTCGTCCAACGCCATCACGAACTGATCAAGTTCGCGATTGTGGGCGCCACCACGTTCGTCATCGACAGCGGCATCTTCTACATCCTGAAATTGACCGTACTGTCGCCCAAGCCGATCACCGCGAAGATCATTTCGGGTGTGATCGCGGTCATCGCGTCCTACATTCTCAATCGGGAATGGTCGTTCAAGGGCCGCGGCGGGCGCGAGAAGCATCACGAGGCGCTGCTGTTCTTCGTAGTCAGCGGCATCGGCGTCGTCCTCAGTTTCCTGCCCCTGTGGGCCTCGCGGTACGTGTTCAACCTGCAGGTGCCCAACGTCAGCCTGATGACGGAGAACATCACCGACTTCCTCAGCGCCTACATCATCGGCAATCTCCTGCAGATGGTATTCCGCTTCTGGTCCATGCGCCGCTGGGTCTTCCCCAACGAAATCGACACCCTCGTAGAGGAATTCGAGGAATTGTACGAAGAGGAAGAGCAGCTAGGGCACAGTTGATTCGGCGTCGGCTCCGCCGCCGCATGTCGCGGCCCTCTTGCCCCGAGTCTTCCCTCCTCCGCTCCTCCGCTTCGCTCCCCCGCTCCGTCAGTCCAGACTCGGGGCGGGCCGCGACCTATAGGGTCCACTACTCATCTGGGCTCGCTGATGGTGCCGCCGTTGTCTGCTCGTCCGGCTGTGGGTTTGCCCAGGAACACGGCGAAGAGGGCGGGGCGGCGGCGGTGTAGTTCCAGGCGGCCGCCGTCGGCTTCGATGAGGGCTCGGGCCAGGGCGAGGCCGACGCCGGTGGAGCCGGCGCCGGAGAAGCCGCGGTCGAAGATGTGCGGGGCGAGGTCGTCGCTGACGCCGTCGCCCTCGTCGGCGATCTCCACGGCTACCAGCGGCTCGCGGTCGGGGCCGCCGTAGACCGTCCGGACCGAGACCGTGCAGTCGCCGCCGCCGTGCATCAGGGCGTTGTCCACCAGCACCGCCACCGCCTCGCGCAGCCGGGATCCGGTGACCGGAGCGGTCAGCGTCGGATCGCCGGACAGGATCAGTTTGCGCCCGGCCTCCGCGAACGGGTGCCGCCACTCGGTCACCACGCCACGCAGTTCCGCGACCACCGGCACGGGATCGCGGTCGGTCGCGCCCTCGTCCCGGGACGCGCGCACCAGATCGTCGATGGCCGCGGTCAGCCGGTCGACCTGCGCCATCGCCTCCTCCGACTCGTGCACCACATCCGGATCGGTGTGCGCCGACAGCTCGTCCAGGCGCAGCCGCACGGCCGTCAGGCGGCTGCGCAGCTGATGGGAGACGTCGGCCACCAGCGCGTGCTCGCGCTGCAACCGGCCGGAGATCTCGACGGCCGCCGAATCCAGCACATCCGAGACGCGATCCAGTTCGGTGATGCCGTGGCGGCGCGCGTCCAGCCGGAAGTCGCCGACCGCGATCCGCGCGGCGCGGGCGGCGACATCGCGCAGCGGATCGGCGACCCGGCGCGCGGTCACCACCGCGACCGCGGCCCCCGCGGCCAGCGATGCGAGCGCGACCAGCGCCACCGCCCCGACCGCCTGCCGCTGCATGGAATGCATGGGCCGCGCCGGCACCTCCAGCCGCAGCGATCCCGAGGTGCCCATCGACAGCGACTCCACCACCGGATCACCCACCTGCGCCACGCCCACGTCGATCCGCATCGCGGCATCCTCCGGCGTGGGATAGACGATGGTCAGCCGCCCGCCCGGCGGGATCAGCGGCCGCACCGACCGCAGGTCCAGCGTCCCGTGCACCTGCCCGTCGTCACGCTCTTGGGCGACGATCTCCACCGCCATCCGATCCAGCCGGGCGCGCAGGTCACCGCGCGTGATGTCGGCCACCCACTGCCAGGCCGTGAAACCCAGCGGGATGCCCAGCACCACCGTGGTGAGGGTCAGGGCGGCCAGCATCGACAGCAGTATTCGGCGCCGCATGTGCTCCTCAGTCGGTGTTGAACCGGAAGCCGACGCCCCGGACGGTCACGATCCGGCGCTCGGCCACCGGGCCCTCGTCACCGATCTTGCGGCGCAGCCAGGACATGTGCATATCGAGCGTCTTGGATCCGCGCAGGTCGGCGTCGCCCCAGACCTCGCGCAGGATGGTCTCGCGCGGCACGACCTGGCCGGCGCGGTCGATGAGCACCTTGAGCAGTTCGTACTCCTTGTTGGCCAGATTCACCTCGTGGCCGTTGACCAGGACGCGCCTAGCCTGCGGCTCCAGCCGGATGCCGCCGACCTCGACCGCCTCGTCGCCGATCCCGCTGCGCCGCAACAGCGCCCGCACCCGCGCCAGCAGTTCGGCCAGCCGGAAGGGTTTGCCCACGTAGTCGTCGGCTCCCGCGTCCAGCCCGACCACGAAGTCGACCTCGTCGGTGCGCGCGGTGAGCATGAGCACGGCCAGATCCGCACCGCGGGCCCGCACCTGGCGGCACACCTCCAGGCCGTCCATACCGGGCAGGCCCAGATCGAGAATCAGCAGATCGTGGCCGCCTTCGAGCGCCCGCTGCAACACCGCCGGCCCGAAACTCTCGACGGTTACCGAATAGCCCTCGCGTCCCAATGCCCGCGAGAGTGGGGCTGCGATGGCCTCATCGTCTTCGGCCAGCAGTACGACGGTCACGCCCCAAGATTACGCAGGGTTTATTGCGTCGTCTCCGACAACGCGGGTTTGCGGCGCCCGGAAGGCCCGATTTTCCGAGGCCGCTGCTCGCTCCTGCGTCGCTTGCGCAGCGACCTCGGAAAATCGGGCCGCGCCGCAAACCGTGGTGGCCGGTATCAATGCCGCCCCTGCTGCCCGCGGTCGTAGCGGGGGTCGTAGGGCGGGTTCTGCGGGTTGTCGAAGACCTCGTGGTACAGCAGGGCGTGGACCTTCTGCACCTGCGGGATGTCGTCGTACTCCAGCGGATCGCCGGAGGCCGCGTCGATGATCAGCGTGCCCGTGCCGAGCAGCCGGTCGGACAGGCCGTGGCGGAACTGGATATTCGCGATGCGGTTCATCGGGATATCGATGCCCGTGTGGGTGAGCACGCCCTCGCGCACCAGCACGCGACGGTCGGTGATGATGAAATGCGTTGACTTCCAGCGCAATACGGGGCCGGCGCAGCGCCACACCACCAGCACGGCCCAGATCGCGACGACCGCGATGAGTACGGCGCTGCGGGTGGTGCCCTCGGTATTGCGCGACGCGTACCCCCCGGCGAATCCGGCGAGCGCGGTCGCCACGATCAATGTGACCGCCGGCCAGAACAGCATCTTCCAATGCGGATGACGATGCAGCAGCAGACGCTCCTCCGGCGCCAGCAGCTCCTCCGGATAACCCATACGCGAACCCTACCGCGTCCGGATGCGAGAATCCCCTGACAGCGAACGACGTTGTGCTGCACAATCGGCGCGCGTCATCTCGACGGCTCTTCCCTGCACGAAGTACTGCCCGGCTTTTCCATGTCGATTGCGATAGCGGAGGCGTGCGTGACCAAGGAACTGACTCAGCTGGAACTGCTGACCGAGCTCGAGCCGGTAGCAGAGCAGAATCTCAACAGGCACCTGGCGATGGCCAAGGAGTGGCACCCGCACGACTACGTGCCCTGGGACAACGGCCGTAACTTCGCCGCGCTGGGCGGCGAGGACTGGCATCCGGCGCAGTCCGGGCTGACCGAGGTCGCCAAGGTCGCCATGGTCACGAACCTGCTCACCGAGGACAACCTCCCCTCCTACCACCGCGAGATCTCCGAGAACTTCTCGCAGGACGGCGCCTGGGGCACCTGGGTCGGCCGCTGGACCGCCGAGGAGAACCGGCACGGCATCGTGATTCGCGACTATCTCGTCGTCACTCGCGGCGTGGATCCGGTCGCCCTCGAAGAGGCCCGGATGATCCACATGACCAACGGCGCGCACTCCCCCGACGACTGGGGCGGCTTCCTCGAGAATGTCGCCTATGTCACCTTCCAGGAGCTGGCAACGCGTGTGTCGCACCGTAATACCGGCAAGGTGTGCGACGACCCGATCGCCGACCGCATGCTGCAACGCGTCGCCGCCGACGAGAACCTGCACATGATCTTCTACCGGACGATGTGCGCCGCGGGCCTGGACCTGGCGCCCGACCAGGCGATGGCGGCGATCACGAAGGTGCTCACGCACTTCACCATGCCCGGCCACGGCATGCCCAACTTCCGCCGCAACGGCGTGCTGATGGCCAAGCACGGCATCTACGACCTGCGCCAGCACCTCGAAGAGGTGGTGCAGCCTGTGCTGAAACACTGGAACATCTTCGACCGCAACGATTTCGGGCCGCGCGGCGAACAGGACCGCGAACGGCTGGCCGCGCACCTGGAGCAGTTGGCGCGGGACGTGATCAAGTTCGAGGAGCAGCGCGACCGTCTGCTGGCGCGGGAGCGGGCCCGCGATATGGCCGTGGTGTGACCCGGTGCGCCGGTTCAGTATCCGGCGCGCAGGTGCGTGACGTCGCCCGCGGCCACGGCGCGGCCGCCGATCAGGAGCCGGCCGTGGTCGTCCACATCGGTGGCGACGCCGGTGAGCACCTCGCCGCCGGGTAGCTCGGCGCGGACCTCGGTGCCGAGCGTGGCGCACCGCTTGCGGTACTCCTCGGCCAGGCCGGTGATATCCCAGTTGGCGGTGCGCCAGGCGGTGTACTGGCGAGCGAATTCGCGCAGCATCGACAGCGCCAGCGCGGTCCGGTCGACCTCCTCGGCACCGGCCAGGACCAGTGAGGTGGCGTGCGGCACCGGCAGTTCGTCCTCGGTCAGGCTGACATTGAGCCCGGTGCCGACGACGATGGCCGGTGTCCCGCTGCCGAAGGCGGCCTCGGCCAGGATGCCCGCGACCTTACGGCCGTCGATGAGAACATCGTTGGGCCACTTGAGGTTTGCCCGCAGGCCGGTCGTCTCACGCACGGCGTCCACCGCGGCCACCCCGGCCAGCAGCGGCACCCAGCCCAGCACCGCCGGGTCGGCGCCGCGCGGGCGCACCAGGATCGACAGCGAGATCTGCGCCCGTGACGGGCTGACGAAGACGCGCTCGTGCCGTCCGCGCCCGCTGACCTGACACTCCGCGAGCAGCACCCGGCCGTCCGAGCCGGGATCATCGGCCCGGGCGATCAGATCCGCGTTCGTGGACCCGGTCGATTCCACCACGTCGACGTGGGAGAACAGGGACAGGTCGGGGTGTTCGGCGATACTGCGCCGCAACAGGTCGGCATCCAACGGTGGCCTCTGCACACCCCGCAGGCTACTACTGCCGGCCTGCGGGGCCGCCGGGCGCGCTCACCCGATGAGGCAGTACTCCCCGATGGCCACGGGGCCGGGCATGTCGTCGTTGTGGTCTGCGGAGTCCCTCCACTCCTCCGGGTCGACCACTGTCGGTTGCGGTTCACCGGCCTGCCTGGTCCACACCGCGGCGGCGGCTCTTTCGGCGACGGTTCTGCTCCATTCCCACATGACGCGCCTCCCCTGCGCTCGATTTCGGGGTAACTCCACCGTAACGTAGAGCGCCCGCGCCGCGACAGCGATTTTCGCCGGGCACCCCCGCGGCACCGAATGACGCTGCCGCACAAGACGGTAGGATCAGACCGGCTGCAGCCCGAGTGCGCCGGCGACGAAGCGACGCACGGCTTGGTCCCCGGATTCCAGTGCGGCCTCGTAATTCTCCCGGGACCAGCCCGAAACATCCGCGGTGCCATCGGGATTCGGCGTCACGACGACCTCGGCCACCATCTCGGCGGTGGTGGGCTCGCACACCGCCCACGAGTAGCAGGTCTGCTCGTCCCAGCCGCGGGCGCGGCGGGCCACGTAGTCCGGATCGGTGATGCCGCCGTCGGCGAGCGCGGGGCGGTCGTCGATGCGGTCGTCGGCGCGCAGGGCGCGCAGGTACCAGCCGCCGGCGTTGATCTCGATCGGCTCCATCAGCGACCCCGCCGCCGATCGCGGCGCTGGTGCCGGAGTTCCCGGGACTGGTGCCTCAGTTCCCGGCGGCGCTGTTCGATCTCGAGGCGGTGCGCCTGGGCCTCCTGGCGGTGCTCCTCGAGTTCCTGGCGGTGCTCCTCGGCGATCTGCCGCCGCCCCTCGGCGTCGTGGCGGCGATCTTCGCGTCCCTGCCCGAGGGCGCCGAAGACGATGCCCGCCGCCGGGATCATCAGGAACCACAGCCAGGTGTTCGTGACGAAGAACAGCACGATCGCGAGGATGACGACGAGCCCCATGGCCGGACCGCGGAATGCCGGCGGGCCGCCGGGGCGGGGCTGCTCCGGCTTCTTCTCCTCGGCGGCGGACGATTCCGGCAAGTCGGCGAAGACCTGGACCAGGTCGCCGCGGGTGACCGCGGCCGCGACGACCGCACTGCGCTCGTCGAATTCGGTCACCGACAGACGTCCGGCGGCGAAATGATCCGACAGTCGTCGCATGGCCTGCTCGCGCTCCGCGGTGCCGATGCGGATGTCGGGAGAATCAGCCATGACACGAGATTAGCGCGTGCCGACCGGCGTCGCCCGACCCCCGCACTGGTCTCGGACCGCTTTGCCCGATTAGGGTCGACAACCACTCGGAACCCATCGCGCGCAGTCACACGGAGGCCCTGAGAGTGGCACGGAAGTTCGGCAGATATCGGCTCGATCGGTTGATCGGGCGGGGCTCGGTGGGCGAGGTATGGCTGGCCCGCGATACGGCCGCCGATCGCGAGGTGGCGTTGAAGATCCTCACGATCACCGCGGGCGAGGATCCGGGCTACCGGCAGCGCTTCGAGCGGGAGGCGCGCGTCGGCGCGAGCCTGCGGAATCCGCACATCGTGCCGATCCACGACTTCGGCGAGCAGGACGGCCGGCTGTTCCTGGACATGGCGTACGTGCCGGGCACCGATCTGTCGGTGCGGTTGCGCACCGGGCCGATCGGGGTGCCGGAGGCCGTCGATATCGTCTCGCAGATCGCCGAGGCCCTCGATGCCGCGCATGCCGCCGGGCTGGTCCATCGCGACGTCAAACCGGCCAATATCATCGTGCACTCCGGTGGTTTCGCGTATCTCATCGATTTCGGGATCGCGCGGTCGCCGAACCAGACCACCATCACCGCAACGGGTTTCACCATCGGGACGCTGGCCTACATGGCTCCCGAGCGGTTCACCGGCGACGCCGAGCCCCGCTCGGACATCTACTCGCTGGCCTGCGTGCTGTTCGAATGTCTCACCGCGCAGCGCCCGTTCGGCGATACCGACCCGGTCCAGGCCCTGCACGCGCACCTGAGCACCGACCCGCCGCGCCCGTCGTCCGGCAATTCCGCGATTCCGGCGGCCTTGGACGCGGTCATCGCCCGCGGCATGGCCAAGAAACCCGAGGATCGCTATTCCAGCGCAGGCGAACTCGCCGCGGCCGCCCGAGCCGCCGTCGGCATGCCCCACCCTGTGCCTCGCACCCCACCACTCCCCGAACAGTCGACTCCGGGCGAATCGCCTTGGACGAAAACAGATTCGGAGCAGACAACCCGCGTACTCTCGGATAACTCTGCCGCCCAGGCGAATACATCGGGCTCCCCGCAGCCCACCCGCGCGCTGCCCGACAGTGCTGCCGCACAGATATCTCCCCGGCCGACCCGGGCGCTTCCCGAACACCCTGGCGCACAGGCGTATACACCGACGCAGCAGCCTCGCCCGACACGCATGCTGCCGGGTCATCCGGATGCCGAGGTCGGTTCAGGGCGACCGCCACTCAACCCGACACGGATGTTGCCGACCGGGGTGGGAGCGCCTCGGCAGGCACCGGCCCCGCCACAGCAGCAGCCGCGAAAGCAACGGTCCGTGGGCAAGATCGTGGCTGTGCTGGCAGTGGTAGCCCTGCTCGGATTCGCGCTCGTGGCCGCGTGCACCGCCGTGGTGCTCCAGGGCGGTGGGGGCCAGCCGAATCAGGGACCCGCCGCCACCGCCGCGTCGACCACCGCCCCCAACGAGCCGCGCACCACCCAGGTGCCCACCACCACGCCTAACGGAAACACCTGGCCGCCACCAGGATTCACCCTGCCGTTCCCCACCGTCTTCCCGAGCACATTCCAGATCCCGTTCCCCACGTTCCCTCCTCCACGAGGGCAGTAGACCCTGATTCCGGCGCGCTTTCGGCCGGAATCCATCGGGAGATCCCGGCCAAAAGCATGCCGGGAAATGAAGTAGGGGACGCCCCGAGAAATGAAGTGGGGAACGCCCGAGGAATGAAGTGGGGAACGCCCGAGGAATGAAGTAGGAAACGCCCCGAGGAATGAAGTAGCGGAACGCCGCGAAGAGAGGGAACCCCCGGAAACCACCGGGCCCGGCCCACTCGATGGAGTGGCCGGGCCCGGCGAAAGCGCTACTACCTACTTGATCTCGGCAAGCACGGTGCCCTGGGTGATGGCGGAGCCGGCCTCGATGGACAGGCCCGTGACCACGCCCGCCTTGTGGGCGTTGACCGGGTTCTCCATCTTCATGGCCTCGAGGACCACGATCAGGTCGCCGGCCTCGACGGACTGGCCCTCCTCGACGGCGACCTTGACCACGGTGCCCTGCATGGGGGCCGTGACCGCGTCACCCGAGGCCGCGCCGCCGCCGGCGCCACCGCGCTTGCGCGCCTTGGGCTTCTTGCGGATGACGCCGGCGCCGTTGCCCGCGGCGACCGCCGCGCCCGCACCGACGGTGAACTGACCCGGCAGCGAGACCTCCAGGCGGCGGCCGCCGACCTCGACGACCACCTTCTGGCGCGCCTCGGCCTCGTCGTCCTCGATCGGCTGCCCACCGGTGTAGGGCTCGATCGGGTTGTCCCAGTCGGTCTCGATCCACTTGGTGTAGACGTCGAACTTGGTGCCGTCGCCGACGAAGGCCGGGTTCGACACGATGTGCCGGTGGAACGGCAGCACCGTCGCCAGGCCCTCGATCTCGTACTCGTCCAGCGCGCGCCGCGCCCGCTCCAGCGCCTGGGTGCGGGTCTCGCCGACCACGATCAGCTTGGCGAGCATGGAGTCGAACTGGCCGCCGATCACGGAACCGGCCACGACACCGGAATCCATCCGGACACCGGGGCCGGTCGGCTCCTTGTACACGGTCACGGGACCCGGAGCGGGCAGGAAGTTGCGGCCCGCGTCCTCGCCGTTGATCCGGAACTCGATCGCGTGCCCGCGCGGGGTCGGATCCTCGGTGATGGTCAGTTCCTCGCCGTTGGCGATGCGGAACTGCCAGCGCACCAGGTCCAGGCCCGAGGTCTCCTCGGTCACGGGGTGCTCGACCTGCAGGCGGGTGTTCACCTCGAGGAACGAGACCGTATCGCCCTGGACCAGGTACTCGACCGTGCCGGCGCCGTAGTAGCCGGCCTCCTTGCAGATCCGCTTGGCCGACTCGTGGATCTTCGCCCGCGTCTCGTCCGACAGGAACGGCGCGGGGGCCTCCTCGACCAGCTTCTGGAAGCGGCGCTGCAGCGAGCAGTCACGAGTTCCGGCCACGATGACGTTGCCGTGCTGGTCGGCCAGCACCTGCGCCTCGACGTGGCGGGCCTTGTCCAGGTACTGCTCCACGAAGCATTCGCCCCGGCCGAACGCCGCGGTCGCCTCGCGGGTCGCGGACTCGAACAGCTCGGGGATCTCCTCGATGGTGTGCGCGACCTTCATACCGCGGCCACCGCCGCCGAACGCGGCCTTGATCGCCACGGGCACGCCGTAGGTCTTCGCGAACTCCACGACCTCGTTCGCGTCCTTGACCGGGTCCTTGGTGCCGGCGGCCATCGGCGCCTGGGCGCGCTCCGCGATGTGGCGGGCGGTCACCTTGTCGCCGAGGTCGCGGATGGACTGCGGGCTCGGCCCGATCCAGATCAGCCCCGCGTCGAGTACGGCCTGCGCGAAATCGGCGTTCTCCGACAGGAATCCGTAGCCCGGGTGGATGGCGTCCGCGCCGGACTTGCGAGCGGCGTCGAGGACCTTGTCGAACACGAGGTACGACTCCGCCGACGTCTGGCCACCGAGCGCGAACGCCTCGTCGGCGATTTTCACGAACGGCGCATCAGCGTCCGGTTCCGCGTACACCGCGACGCTGGCGATACCGGCATCCTTGGCGGCCCGGATCACACGCACCGCGATCTCGCCCCGATTGGCAATCAGGACCTTCGTGATCTGCGCGCTGGCATGGCTGGGCACTGGGCCTCCTGTGCTTTGGACAAACTAACGTCTGGAGCGAGTGTAGGC
>NZ_BAGL01000020.1 GCF_000308875.1 Nocardia transvalensis NBRC 15921 | reverse complement strand
ACCCAAACCTTGACCCAAGACCAGACGGAAAACTCAATTCCCGCGGTATCACTGGAGATCCGGGCGGATCGTTTTGATTTCCTAGAAAGAACGCGTGTTCTTTCAGGACCCAACAGTGTGTCGATATATCCACCGCGATCCCGGACTCGGCCGGAACCATGATGCGATGAAACCTGCCAGCGTTCCACCCATGAGCTTCCGCCGGAAGACGAATGCTTCCGAAACGGTCTCTGCCACAACAGCTCCCGACTCTTCGGGG
>NZ_BAGL01000021.1 GCF_000308875.1 Nocardia transvalensis NBRC 15921 | reverse complement strand
CTCCGCACAGGTGGATGTGGTTGTGGCAGAGACCGTTTGAGTCTCCATTCGAGAGACCGCGGAAGCTCATGGGTGGAACGCTGACAACCTCTCCGCATCCGAGCCGGTCACATGGCCGGCTCGCGGGGATATATCGACACACTGTTGGGTCCTGAAAGAACACGCGAGTGTTTCTTTCTGGGAAATCAAAACGATCCGCTCGGATTGTCGGTTAGTACCGCGCAGCGTGCTGTGGCTGGCTTCGAGGTTCGATTCGAGC
>NZ_BAGL01000022.1 GCF_000308875.1 Nocardia transvalensis NBRC 15921 | reverse complement strand
TTTGTGTTCTTCCTACTGCCGTGGGGAGCAACAGTCAGAAACCGTTGTGTTAGCTGAATTGGTCTGGGACGGCCAACCGTAGACGGTGAGAGTCCGGTAAGCGAAAACATGACGGCTGTTGTCACAGATA
>NZ_BAGL01000023.1 GCF_000308875.1 Nocardia transvalensis NBRC 15921 | reverse complement strand
ACATTCCTTCTTACTGCTGCCGCAGTGAGCGAGAGTCAGAAACCAAGTTGTTAGTCGAATTGGTCTGGGACGGCCGACCGTAGACGGTGAGAGTCCGGTAGACGAAAACATCTTGGCTCTTGTGGAGTGCT
>NZ_BAGL01000024.1 GCF_000308875.1 Nocardia transvalensis NBRC 15921 | reverse complement strand
TGCCGCGGCTTCGGCGGTGTACTTGAGCCCCGCTACATTGTCGGCGCAGGATCACTTGACCAGTGAGCTATTACGCACTCTTTCAAGGGTGGCTGCTTCTAAGCCAACCTCCTGGTTGTCTCAGCGACCCCACATCCTTTTCCACTTAGTACACGCTTAGGGGCCTTAGCCGGCGATCTGGGCTGTTTCCCTCTCGACTACGAAGCTTATCCCCCGCAGTCTCACTGCCACGCTCTCACACACCGGCATTCGGAGTTTGGCTGACTTCGGTAAGCTTGTAGGCCCCCTAGGCCATCCAGTAGCTCTACCTCCGGCGTGAAACACGTGACGCTGCACCTAAATGCATTTCGGGGAGAACCAGCTATCACGGAGTTTGATTGGCCTTTCACCCCTACCCACAGCTCATCCCCTCAGTTTTCAACCTAAGTGGGTTCGGGCCTCCACGACGTCTTACCGTCGCTTCACCCTGGCCATGGGTAGATCACTCCGCTTCGGGTCCATGACATGCGACTATATCGCCCTATTCGGACTCGCTTTCGCTACGGCTCCCCCACACGGGTTAACCTCGCCACACACCGATGACTCGCAGGCTCATTCTTCAAAAGGCACGCCATCACAGGAAAACCCGCTCTGACGGATTGTAAGCGTCCGGTTTCAGGTACTATTTCACTCCCCTCCCGGGGTACTTTTCACCTTTCCCTCACGGTACTAGTCCGCTATCGGTCACCAGGGAGTATTCAGGCTTACCGGGTGGTCCCGGCAGATTCACAGCAGATTTCACGGGCCCGCTGCTACTCGGG
>NZ_BAGL01000025.1 GCF_000308875.1 Nocardia transvalensis NBRC 15921 | reverse complement strand
GGTGTGTTGTTTCAGATACCGCACAGTGGACGCGTAACACCTTCGTTGGTAAGCCCTCGGCCTATTAGTACCGGTCACCTCCACACATTACTGCGCTTCCAGCTCCGGCCTATCAACCCAATGATCTGTTGGGGACCTTACCCCCTTCAAGGGGTGAGAAACCTCATCTTGGAACAGGCTTCCCGCTTAGATGCTTTCAGCGGTTATCCCTTCCGAACGTAGCCAACCAGCCATGCCCCTGGCGGAACAACTGGCACACCAGAGGTTCGTCCGTCCCGGTCCTCTCGTACTAGGGACAGCCTTCCTCAAGTTTCTAACGCGCGCGGCGGATAGAGACCGAACTGTCTCACGACGTTCTAAACCCAGCTCGCGTGCCGCTTTAATGGGCGAACAGCCCAACCCTTGGGACCTACTCCAGCCCCAGGATGCGACGAGCCGACATCGAGGTGCCAAACCATCCCGTCGATATGGACTCTTGGGGAAGATCAGCCTGTTATCCCCGGGGTACCTTTTATCCGTTGAGCGACACCGCTTCCACATGCCGGTGCCGGATCACTAGTCCCGACTTTCGTCCCTGCTCGACATGTCTGTCTCACAGTCAAGCTCCCTTGTGCACTTACACTCAACACCTGATTACCAACCAGGCCGAGGGAACCTTTGGGCGCCTCCGTTACACTTTAGGAGGCAACCGCCCCAGTTAAACTACCCACCAGGCACTGTCCCTGAACCGGATCACGGTCCGAGGTTAGAAGTCCAATACGACCAGAGTGGTATTTCAACGACGACTCCCACGACACTAGCGTGCCGCTTTCACAGTCTCCCACCTATCCTACACAAACCGTACCGAACACCAATACCAAGCTATAGTGAAGGTCCCGGGGTCTTTTCGTCCTGCCGCGCGTAACGAGCATCTTTACTCGTAATGCAATTTCGCCGAGTCTGTGGTGGAGACAGCAGAGAAGTCGTTACGCCATTCGTGCAGGTCGGAACTTACCCGACAAGGAATTTCGCTACCTTAGGATGGTTATAGTTACCACCGCCGTTTACCGGGGCTTAAATTCTCAGCTTCGCGCCCAAGGGCGCTAACCGGTCCTCTTAACCTTCCGGCACCGGGCAGGCGTCAGTCCGTATACCTCGTCTTACGACTTCGCACGGACCTGTGTTTTTAGTAAACAGTCGCTTCTCTCTGGTCTCTGCGA
>NZ_BAGL01000026.1 GCF_000308875.1 Nocardia transvalensis NBRC 15921 | reverse complement strand
TGTTCCGGCGGTGTCCTACTCTCCCACACCCTGTCGAGTGCAGTACCATCGGCGCAGGTGAGCTTAGCTTCCGGGTTCGGAATGGGACCGGGCGTTTCCCCACCGCTATAACCGCCGTAACTCTATGAAACCGACCGCGCCAGCGGTCGTCCCCGCACGCTCTTGGCGGGGATCCCGGCCAAAAACACGCCGGGAAAAACCGTGGACAC
>NZ_BAGL01000027.1 GCF_000308875.1 Nocardia transvalensis NBRC 15921 | reverse complement strand
GGGCGCGCAGGAAGCTCGCCAGGTCGGAGATGCCCACGTAGTCGACCGCGGCCGCGAAATAGTCCGGGGTGACGGTGATTCCGACGAGTGCGGCGTACCCGCCGTAGGAGCCGCCGAAGATGCCGATCCGGGCGGGGTCGGCGTAACCCTTCCCGATCGCCCAGTCGGCGGCGTCGATCAGATCGTCGTGCATCGCGCCCGCGAACTCGCCGATGGCGGCGGTGGTGTGCCGCCTGCCGTACCCGGTGGAGCCGCGGAAATTGACCTGCAGCACCGCGTAGCCGCGGTTGGCCAGGAACTGCGCCTGCGGGTTGTACTCCCAGGTGTCGTGGGACCACGGCCCGCCGTGCACCATCAGCACCAGCGGCAGCCTCTCGGGTTCGACACCGACCGGCAGCGTGAGGAAGGCGTGCAGCGGCAGTCCGTCGCGCGCCGGGAATCCGACCGCCGTCATCGGCGCGAGGTCGGCGGCGCTCAGGCGCGGATAGGGCCGGAACAGCAGGCGGCTCGCCTTGCTGACGTGGTCGTAGAGCCAGGTCACCCCCGGATTCCGGTCGTCGATGAAACTCGCGATCCACCATCGCCCCGACTCGTCGGAGGACAACGTGCCCAGGACGCCGTCGGACAGCGTCGACAACCCGGCGTACACCTCGGCGAAATCCGGGTCCAGCACCTCGATCCGGGGGCGGTCGCCGACGAAGCGGGCCGCGACGACCTCGCCGGTCCGCCCGCTGGTGAATACGGTGGGCGGCAACACATCCGGCGCCATCGTCCCCATGATGTCGAGGCTGTGGCCCTCGACCGCGGCGACCACGGTCTCGGCGCCGGTCTCGCGATCGATGCGGATCAGCCGCAGATCGTCGGCGTCCTGATACGCGCCGACCAGCAGGCCCGTCCCGTCGGGCGTCACCACTTGCGGCTGCACGCCCACCGGATATTCCGCACCGCCCATGCTGCGCAGCGGCCGCCGGTCACCGGTCGCGGGATCGATCGCGGAGAACTCCAGGGTTCCGTCCCCGGATATCCGGATCGCGAACGCGGGTTCGCCGTCACGGTCCAATAGCACCGAGTCCCCCGGATGGGCCTGTTCGTGATGCACCGTGGTCTCGCCGGTGGCGACATCGATCCGGAACGCGTCGATGAACGTCGGCCGCCGATTCATCCAGACCAGCACGCTACTGGGAGACGACGGCAGCGGTTCGGCGCCGAATACGCGCGAGCCGGGGGCCATCGGGGTCAGATCGACCGCGGGCTCGCCGGGCGCGTCGAGGTCCACGCGGTAGAGGTGCCAGTCCTCGTTGCCGTCGATGTCCTGGAGGTACAGCAGCCACCGCGAGTCGTCGGTCCAGTAGTACGTGGTGATCCCGCGCCGGGCGTCGTGCGTGACGCACACCGCGTCCGCGTGCTCCTCGTCCAGTCCGCGCACCCACACGTTGCGCCGCCCGTGCGCCGGCGCCAGGTAGGCGATTCTCGTCCCGTCCGGCGCGATCGTCGCCGCGGCGAATTCGGGATCGGCGAAGAACTCCTCCACGTCGATAACCGGTGTACCCATCGTCGCCCTCCCGTGTCCGTGACCGCCTGGACCACCAGTCCAGACCATGCCGTCGCGGCACAGTCAAGCGTGGTCGATCGGGAGCGGCGCACGAGCGGCGGCTACCGGGCCAGGGCCGATTCCCGGACCTCGCTGGAGGGAGGGTGCACTACGCCGGTGAAGTTTCCGCCGCGGATGTTGTAGGTGTGCTTGCGCACGGCGTCGCCGGAGTTTCCCTCGATCGTTGTGATGGTGTCGCCGTTGCGGGCGACTACGACGCCGATGTGGTGCTGGCCGCCGAAGACCACGAGGTCGCCGGGGCGGGCCGCGCCCATATTGCTGTCGGCCCAGCCTTTCCGAATGGCGTCGGACCACACGCTGGGCACATAGTTCTTGTTGGTCCACTTGACGTGGATATCGGACTGGTCCCATACCCAGGTGGCGAACGACGCGCACCAGGCGTCGTTGATGTTGTAGGGCCGGTTCACGTGGTTGTTCCCGGTTTCGGTGACGCCCAGCTCCTTCTCGGCGAAACCCTTGATCATCTCGATGGTTCCGGCACCCGCGGGCGGCTCGTAGCTGCGGCCGGACCACGCCGATGTCAGGGGCGTGGTCGTGCCGCCGAAGTTGCCACTGGTCGGATTGTCGGGTGCCGAATGGTCGATGTGGTTGGCGTGCCGTCGAATATCGTACGAGGCGGTACTCATCCGGTCCTCGACCGTCGTCGCGGCTGTCGCGCACGCGGTTCGCAGCGGACCCTCCACCGACTCCGGCCAGTACTGTGTGCCGTCGGGATAGGTACTCGGCCCGGGTGACTTCGCGGCATCGTCGATCGTGCCCTGCAACCGGGTGACCGCGTCTTCGATATCGGTGTACGTGTTACCGGCCACGAGGTAGGCGCCGTAGGACGAGGCGTCGACGCCCTCGTCGTTCTGCTCCATCGTGTCCTCGATGCCACGCAGTTTGGCGGCCGCGTCGTCGTGGGAGGTGACGGCGACCGACTTGTTCTGACCATCGATGATCCCGTTGTCCCGCAACGCCTTCACGAATTTCGGCGCTTTGGAGGGCGTCCCCGCCCCGAGGTTGTCGACATTGGCCTGGATCGCCGTGTGGGTGGCGTTGACGATGGCGCGGAGGCTCCCCGAGGCATAGCCGGGCAGCGTCAACTCCGGGACGACATGGTAGTGATCCACAGGGCTCATGGCGAAACACTGACGTCTGCCGACTGCGAACCCATGAACAGCGCCATCCGCGACCCCTATTCACACCGATCGGGTTGCTCGAAGTATCGGCCATCCTCACGGCTGGGAACAGCGCGGGCGTTCGGTGCGCTGCGGGGCATGTTCGGTACCCCGTACAGTGACCGCGTGGACGGCAAATTCGGTGCAACACCGCGCCTGCCGCCATTCGTGATCCGATGCCTCGCGGGAAAGATGGACCAGCTGTATGACCAGTGCGAACGGAAGCGCCCGGACGACATCCGAGACGGTGACGGTGGCCGTGATCGGCGCCGGATTCAGCGGACTCGGCGCGGCGATCAAGCTGCGGGAGAACGGGTTCACCGATTTCGTCGTGCTGGAACGGGAATCGGATGTCGGCGGCACGTGGCAGGTCAATACGTATCCCGGTGCGCAGTGCGATGTTCCGTCGCCGCTGTACTCGTATTCGTTCCTGCCGAATCCGGAGTGGAGCCGGATGTATCCGCTACAGGCCGAGATCCAGTCCTATCTGCGGCGGTCCGCCGAACGGTACGGGGTGCTCCCCCATATCCGCTTCGGTCGCGAGGCCGAGGAATGCCGGTGGGACGAGGAGGCGCAGCGGTGGATCGTGCGGACGGATGCCGGTGTGGTGCACGCACGATTCCTGATCGCCGGCTTCGGTCCGTTCAGCGCGCCCTCGATCCCGGAATTCCCCGGCATCGATGAATTCGCCGGAGTCGCCTACCATTCCGCGCACTGGGACCACGAGCACGACCTGACCGGTCGCCGGGTCGCGGTGATCGGCACCGGCGCCTCGGCCGTGCAGTTCATTCCGCGAATCCAGCCGCGGGTAGAGCGGCTGTCGGTCTTTCAGCGCACACCGATCTGGGTCGCGCCGCAGATGGACAAGGCCACCAACGCCTTCGTGCGCGGCCTGTGGCGGCGGATCCCCGCCACCCAGAAGGCCATGCGCGCCGCCTTCGCCACGTTGTTCGAGGCGCTGGTCCCGCTGTTCACCAGGTATCCGAAACTGCTTGCCGGACTGGAGAAGACGGCACACAAGAATATCCAGCGCCATATCGGCGACCCGCGGCTGCGGGAGGCGCTGACGCCGGCGTACCGGTTCGGCTGTAAGCGCCCGACCTTCTCCGACACCTATTACCCGGCGCTGGCCGCGCCGAATGTGGAGGTGATCACCTCGGGTATCGATCGGATCGATGCCACGGGCATCGTGACCGCGGACGGTACGCATCACCGGGTCGATACGATCATCTACGGCACGGGATTCCGGGTGAACAACCATCCCATCTGCGAACGGATCATCGGGCGGGACGGGAAGACCCTGGCGGACCTGTGGGCGGGGGACCCGGAGGCGTATCTGGGCACGATGGTCAGCGGTCTGCCGAATATGTTCATGCTGCTCGGACCCAATTCCGTGCCGTACACCTCGGCCGTCGTGACGATCGAGGCGCAACTCGCGTACGTCATCGATGCGCTGCGCCGGGTCACCACCGCCGGTATCGGCAGTATCGATGTGAAGCCGGAGGTCCAGTCCGCGTTCAACGCGCAACTCGACCGGGACCTGAGCCGGTCGGTATGGGCGACGGGCGGCTGCCGCAGCTACTTCATGGGCACGAAGGGCCGCGTCTTCGCCTTCTGGCCCGGCTTCGCGAACCAGTTCGCCCGCCGCACACGGAGGGTGAATCTCGCGGATCATAAGGTCGTAGAAAAGATCCCTGTCATCGCTTGACCCTGCCCCTGGGGCAGGGTTCGACGATTACTCGCATGAACAGCACCACGCTCCAGACAGCCGCCGATCGGATCCGCGAACAGGTCGCGACGCACTGCGAGGCCGACGCCACCCCCGGCTACCTCGTCGGCGTCTACCACGCGGGCGAGCAGATCGTCCTCGCTCACGGCGTCGCCAACGCCGCCACCGCCGCCCCGATGCGGGAGGACACCGGATTCCTCTTCGGCTCCGTCACCAAGGTCATGACCACCACACTCGTTCTGCAACAGGTCGAGCGGGGCATGCTGGACCTCGACGCGCCTGTCGTGCGGTACCTTCCCGAATTCGACCTGGCCGAACCGGGCGCGGCGGGCAAAATCCTTGTCCGGCATCTGATCTCGCACACCAACGGCATCGACGCGGACCTGTACTTCCCCGATGCCGCGGGCCGCGACGCGCTGACTACGTACGTCGCGGGCCTCGCCTCCGGCTGCGGGACCCTGTTCGAGCCCGGCGAACAGCTCAGCTACTCCAACGGCGGCATGATCGTGGCGGGCCGCCTGCTGGAGGTCGTCACCGGCGTGCCCTTCCCGGAACTGCTCGAGCGCGATATCTACGGGCCCGCCGGCATGCTGAACTCCCGCACCTCGGCCGCACAGGCCATCCTGCGCGGCACCGCCGTCGGCCACTTCCCGAATCCGGAGACCATGGCCGCCGAGCCGACCGGCATGTTCACGCTGCCCGACACCTGGGGACCGGCCGGCGGCACGCCGATCGGCACCATCGCCGACCTGCTCGCCTTCGGGCGCACCCATCTCGCGGGCGGGGTGTCACCGTCCGGCGCACGCGTCCTCTCCCCGGAATCGACCGCGCTCATGCAGCGGGTCTCCCACGATATGGCCACCCCGAACGTCCCGCCGATGGGTCTGGGGTGGGTGCGATATCCCTTCGGCGACACCACGGTTCTCGCCATGTCGGGGGCGTCGCCGGGCGGGGTGTCCATCCTCTGCGTGGTGCCGGAGCACGATCTGGTGTTCACGGCGTTCGGCAACACCCCGGGCTCGATCCTGCTGCACGACCGGATCCTGCAAGGGCTGCTGCGTGACCATCTCGGCGTCGAATTCCCCGCGCTCGTCACCGGATCGGAGCCGGACGTCGACCTGACTCCGTACGTGGGCACCTACCGCTCGAACCAGCTGCGCATCGACGTCACCCTCGTCGACGGTCAGCTCGAGGAGCGGACCACCTACGAACCGGCGGACGCCACGCAGGAGCGCATCTTCACCGCCTTCGCGGGCGGGACGACCTCCGCCCCGCCACAGCGCTACGTGCCGATCCGGCCCGGCCTCTTCGCTCCCGCCGGATATCCGCCGGAGACGTTCGACGGCTACCTGCGCCTGCTCCTGGTCTCCTACCACGATGTTCGCGACGGCCTGGCGCGGTTCCGCAACGGCGGCGGGCGGCTGACCCGGCGCGCCTGAGCGCCGGCCGGGCGGGTGGAAAGATGTCTCGCATGCTCACGATCGGCCGGCTCGCGGACTATGCCGGGGTGACCGTCAAGGCGGTCCGGCACTACCACGAGCGCGGTCTGCTCGCCGAGCCCGAGCGCGACGCGTCGGGCTACCGCCGCTACACCGCGCAGGACGCCATCGACCTGGTCAAGATCCGGACCCTCGCCGCCGCGGGCGTGCCCCTGGCCCGGATCAAGGATCTCCTCGACGCGGATCCGGACAGTCTGGCGGCCGCCGTCGCCGAGATCGGCCACGACCTGGACGAGCGCATCGAGCAACTCCGCGTCACCCGCGACCAGCTCGCCGAATTGCGCGGCGGCGACCGGCTGTTCGTCTCCGCGGAGGTCGCCGAATTCCTCGACGACCTCCGCGAACTCGGCGTCGGCGAGCGTCAGATCCGGCTGGAACGCGACGGCTGGATCCTCATGTGGACCGCCTCTCCCGAGGATGCCGAGCTGTGGATCGCCGAGAAGCGCGAGCACCTCACCGATCCCGAATTCCGCGCCCTCTACCTCGACTACGACGCCGCCTACGACTGGTCGCCCGACGACCCGCGCCTCCCCGGCCTCGCGGCACGCACCCGGAATTGGTATGCCGCGCACAGCGAATCCACCGATCGCCCCGTCCACACCCAGGCCATCGCGCGGCTCGCCGAACGGTCCCAGCCCGGCGCCTCCTCCCCCGCCTGGGATCGCCTGGCGCAGCTGATGAAGGATCCGATGACGTCGTGATCTTGCTGGAACGGCAAGAATGCGTGCCAGGTCGAGGTGCGCGCGGTGAGACTCCCTGACGTCAGGATCATTCTCGTCAGGACAGGAACTCATGGTCACCGCAGCCAGGCCGATATCGCGCCGCTTCCCCCGATCCGCGCGCGCAGTGGCGGCGTTCGCCGTTCTGCTCGCGGCCGGACTCCCGGCCTGCTCCACGCACGCCGACGTCGCACCCTACGCCGCCGCGACGCGGGCAGATCCGACGTTCGGCAACACCTTTCGGCACGAGTTCGCCGACGTCGACGGCGTCCGCATGCATTACGTGACCGGCGGCAGCGGCACGCCCGTCGTGCTGATCCACGGGTGGCCGCAGACCTGGTACGGATGGTGGCCGATCATGCCGGCGCTCGCCGAACACCACACGGTCTACGCGGTCGACCTCCCCGGACTGGGCGACAGCACCGGCGCACCGACCGGCTACGACAAGGCCACGCTCGCGCGCTATCTCCACACCCTGATCGCCGAGCGCCTCGGCGTGCGCGACGCCCGCGTGGTGGGCCACGACTTCGGGGCCGCGGTGGCGTTCCAGTACGCGAGTCAATTCCCGCGCGACACAACGCGTCTGGGCTACCTCGACCTGCCGCTGCCCGGACCCGCCGTCGATGCCGCCACCTATCGCTCGCTGAGCTGGCACATCGCCTTCCACTCCCAGCGACGGGTCCCCGAGGCGGTCGTGGGCGACGACGTCCGCGAGTACCTGGCCCTGTTCTATCCCCAGGTCTCCTACGGCGGCACCGCATTCGGCGGTACCTCCGACCGTTCCCCGTTCACCGCGGCCGACGTCGACGAGTATGCGCGCACCTACGGCAATCCCGGAGCCCTGTCGGGCGGCTTCGAGCTTTACCGCGCCCTCGACAAGGACGTCCGGGACACGGTGGCGGCGCCCCCGGTGCACATCCCGACCCTGCTCCTGACCGCCGAGGGCCAGCTCGACGCGGTCCGCGCCACCGTGGCCCCGCGCCTGCCCGACATCGTGCAGGCGGCCGACGTACCGCATGCCGGCCACTGGCTCGCCGAGGAGAATCCGGAGTTCGTCACCGCGCAGCTGTCCCGTTTCCTCGACGGGTAAACGGTGTTGTTTGAGATCTTCGCGCCGGTCAATGTTCCTCAGGGGCGGCCTGCGGGGCCGCCGACGAGACCGTGCGGAGAGGTCGGCGCGCAGCCGGCGGATCGAGGAGGTGAACGGGTTCTGACCCACGGGACCGGTACGCTCACCCGGCGGCACAGAAACAGGAGTAGCGAATGAGTGTGAGCGACAGGACTTCCCGGCCAGAGGTGGGAACCAGGACGATCGCCGTCCAGGTCCGGGCGGAGTACGAGGAACTGGCCATGCTCCGGGCGGTCGCCGAGACGGTCGCCCTGTTCGCCGACTTCGGCATCGATCGGGTCGTCGATATCCGCCTCGCGGTGGAGGAGGTCGCGACGGCCATCGTGCAGGACGGCGTCGCGGACTCCGAACTGGACTGCGCCTTCGGCTACGGCGACGGAAGTATGCGCGTCCGCATCGCGGGGGTGACGGCCTCGGACACCGGGCCGGACCGGGCGAGCCTGGGCTGGCATATCGTCGCGACGCTCACCGATTCGCTGTCGACATCGGTGGGACCGTTCGACTCGGCGCTGGGCGGCCATCGCACGATCGTCGAATTCGAGTGGGGCACGGCGGCGACCGATGGCCGATGAACGCACCGGCGCGTCGCCGGCGAAGCGTGGCCGGCGCGAGAGTTACGACGGAATCGAAGCGGAGTTCGTGCGGCTGCATGCCCTCGCGCCCGACGATCCACAGCGAGCGCACGTGCGCGAGACCATCATTTCCCGCTGCCTGCCGATCGCGGAACATATCGCGCGCAAGTTCTCCGGTCGCGGCGAGAGCTTCGACGACCTGCTGCAGATAGCCAGGGTCGGCCTGGTCACGGCGGTCGACCGTTTCGATCCCGGATACGGTGCGACCTTCCTCGGCTACGCGGTGCCCACGATCATGGGTGAGGTGCGCCGGCACTTCCGCGATTTCACCTGGTCGGTGCGGGTGCCGCGGCGGCTCAAGGAGATCCAGCTCAGAATCGGCCCGGCGACCGAGGCCCTGACCCACCGGCTGGGCCGGGTGCCCAAGGCCCGCGAACTCGCCGAGGAACTCGACGTCGATCTCTCCGAGGTGACGCAGGCTCTGATCGCCCGCAACGGGTATCAGGCCAGCTCGATCGACGCCGCGAACGACGGCGCCGACGGCGACTCCGGCGGGTCCGCGCTGCTCGACACCCTCGGGGCGGAGGAACCGCGATTCGAGACCGTCGACGAGTTCCTCGCCGTCCGGCCCCTGCTGGCCGCACTGTCCGAACGCGAACAGAAACTGCTCACCATGCGGTACTTTGATTCGAAGACGCAACAGCAGATCGCCGACGAATTCGGCTGCTCGCAGATGCAGGTCTCGCGGCTGCTGTCACGCACCCTCGACAAACTCCGCCGTCAGGCGACGCAGGAATAATCACCGGCTCTGTTCGAAACGCGCCGGGCGGGTATTTCCGCACTGTCGATATTTTCCGACGCGGGGCCGCAGTGAAGGCGCGGCTGAAGGGTTGTCAGGACGACGAGAAATAGCTCGAATCGTCGTGCGTGTCAGATCGCTTCGAGGGCCTCGTCGACCGTCGCGCACATGTTGAGCAACTCGGCCAGGCCCGTCACCGTGATCGGCCGTGAGGTGGCCGGACTGCCGGAGACGACCCACAGCCGCGCGCGGTCGGGCGCCGAGCGGGCACACGCCGCGAGGACGGCCAGGCCGGCCGATGCGAGAAAGGTCACCGCGGTCAGGTCGACGACGGTGGCCGGCTGTTCCGGCTCGGAGGACCACACCTTTTCGATCGCCTCGCGCAGGACCGGCGCGGTCAGCACGTCGATCTCGCCGCTGACGCGGAGAACCGACGCCTTGTCCCGCGCGTCGACCGAAATGTCGATGCGTGTACCGCCCGCGGCTTCGGGAAACGCACGATTCGACTCTGAGCCATTATCAGTCACAGGTGTAGTTTACGTTGTATCCGTGCGCGCTGTGCACCGATGTCCCGCCATTGCGATCACGGGTGTGTGAGCAGGCCCTCGAGCCGGTCCAGGAGGGCCTCCAGGGCGTCCTCGAACTCGGCCTGGGAATGGTCCTGAGCCAGCATGGGCTGCAAACGCCGCAGATGCGGGAAATCGGAGAGATCGCGCACGGTCCCGCGCTCGGATTCCGCGGACCGCGACTGGGTGGGACGCCGCCGCGCCGACACGTCCAGCAGCAGCTGCCCCAGCAGAAATGTGGTGTACGACCGGTAGGCGGCCACCGCCGCGTCGTCGCCGAATCCGTAGGACAGCAGGGTGCTCAGGAAGGTCTCCATCCACCGCAGGCTGCGCAGCGGCGGCCGGACCCACGGCGCCTCCGGCGGCCGCGTGGCCACCAGCGGGAACAGCTCCGGATGGTCGAGGGCGATCTGCCGGACGCCGTGCGCCAGGCGGAGCAGGAAGTCCTGCCAGCCGTCCTCTTCGCGGCGAGCCTCCAGCTGTTCGGTGTGCAGCCGCTCGACGAGGTGGTCGACGATCCCGCTCAGCAGGTCCTCGCGGCTGTGCACGTACCGGTACAGGGCCATCGCCTCGACGCCGCATTCGGCGCCGAGCCGGCGCATCGTCAGACGCCGCAATCCCTCGCGATCGACCAGGGCGATCGCCACCTCGAGGATCGAGCGGCGATTCAGCGGCCCGCGGGAATCGTCGTGGTCGGCGGCGGCGAACTCCGCGGTGCGATCGTCATGTTGTCGGTCCACCGGCCTTCCCCTTCGCTGCACACGCCCGGCGCGTGGCCTCGGCCGGAGTGCGAGACCTCAGCCAGAGTACGACACCGCCCGGCCGTTTCCGATCATGATGCCGGTCCGAGGATGGTCGGCTGGCCCGGCAGGCGGACCACCTGGACGAAGAAGTCGTCGATCTGCTTGATCGCGGCCATGAACTGGTCCAGGTCGACCGGCTTCGTGACGTAGGCGTTCGCGTGCAGCTTATAACTGCGCAGGATGTCCTCCTCGGCGGCCGACGTGGTCAGCACGACCACCGGGATGTGCGCGAGGTCGGCATCGGATTTGATGGTCGCCAGCACGTGGCGGCCGTCGTACTTCGGGATGTTGAGGTCGAGCAGGATCAGGTCCGGGGACGGCGCGTCGGCGTGGTTCCCGCGCCGGTAGAGGAAGTCGAGGGCCTCCTCCCCGTCCCGGGCGACGTGCAGCGTATTGCCGATCTTGTTGTCCGCGAACGCTTCCCGGGTCATCAGCTCGTCTCCGGGATCGTCCTCGACCAGCAGGACGTCGATGGGCCGGCCTGCCACGGTCATGCCGATACTCCTTCTGTCGCGGTCCGGGCGACCTCGGTCGTGTCGTTCCGGGCGGGAAACGTGAAGCACACGCGGGTGCCCTCGGTGTAGTCGGCGTCCAGCCAGATCCGGCCGCCGTGGTACTCGACGATCTTCTTGCACAGTGCGAGGCCGATGCCGGTGCCGCCGTATTCGTCGCGGCCGTGCAGCCGCTGGAAGATCACGAAGACCTTCTCGCCGAACTCCTCCGGGATGCCGATGCCGTTGTCGGACACGCAGATTCGCCACGTGGGCGTGCCGTCGTCGGCCGCGTCGGGGTCGCATTCGATCCGCACGACCGGCGGCCGGTCGGGGTGGCGGAACTTGACGGCGTTGCCCAGCAGGTTCTGCCACAGCATGACCATCAGGGTCGGGGCGGCGTGCAGCTCCGGCAGCCGCTCGGGCCGCTCGACGACCGCCCCGGACTCCTCGATCGCGGTGGAGAGGTTGTCCACGGCCCGGTCCACGACGCTGTCCAGTTCCACGTCGACCGCGTCCTCGCCGAGCCGCCCGACCCGGGAGAAGGTGAGCAGGTCGTTGATGAGCACCTGCATCCGCCGGGCCCCGTCCACGGCGTAGGCGAGGTACTGGGCGCCGCGTTCGTCGAACTTGTCGCCGTAGCGCTTGTCCAGCAGCTGGCAGAACGACGCCACCTTGCGCAGCGGTTCCTGGAGGTCGTGCGAGGCGACGTAGGCGAACTGCTCCAATTCGGCGTTCGACCGGCGCAGTTCGACGGCCTGCTCGTCGAGTTCGGTGGCCTGCCTGGACAATTCGTCCTGCTGCAGGCGGGACGCGGCCAGTTCGGCGACGATGCGCCGCCGCATCGCCTCCACGGCCTCGGCCACGGTGGCCAGGTCCGCGGGCCCGTGCGCGGTGATGCGATGGTCGAAGTCGCCGCCCGCGACGCGCAGGGAGGCCGACTGGAGATCACTCAGCGGCCGGGCCACCAGCCGGCGGATCAGGACGGCCAGCACCACACCGGTCAGCAGGAAGGCCACCACCATCCCGGCGAGCACCCCGTCGCGGACCGCGCGCGTATGCGCCAGCCGGTCGCGCTCGTCGGCCACCGCCGCGCCCAGCGCGGTGTTCTGTTGCTCCAGCCGGGTGCGCAGTTCGTCGAAGACGGCCTTGCCCGCGGTGGCGGCGCCCGGATCGGTCGTCGGGCGGCCGTTCGCGGCGGTGGCATCGATCATCGGCTGGGCGAATCCGGTGCGCCACCGCTGCGTCAGCTGCTCGACGGCATCGAGTTCGGCGTTCAGCCGCGGATCGTCGCCGATGAGCGCGCGCATGCGCGCCGCCGCCTCGGCCTCGTCCCGCTGTCCCTGCGTAAACGGTTCCAGGAACTGCCGATCCGCGGTGAGCGCGTACCCCCGCGCGCCCGTTTCCTGATCCACCACCGCGGCCTGCAGGCGATACGCCTGGACGACGGCCGGTTGCAGCCGGTCGAGCAGGCGGTCGGTCGCGTCTCCGGTCTGCCGCAGCAGTCCGGCGCCGACGACGGCGGCGACGACCACCAGCAGCACCATGGCGGCCAGGACGAGGTAGAACCAGCGCTGCACGCTGAGCCGGCCGACCATCGACGGTTTCGGGGCGGTCATCGCGGCCCCTCCGTCTCGCGGTCGGACCACCGCAGGTAGACCGCCGCGACATCGTCGGACAGGCCGCCGCGCTCCTCGGCCAGCGCCTCGGCGCCGGCGATCAGGCCGTCGACGAAGTCGGCCGGGCCCAGGTCGGCGGCGGCGCGCGCGAGGGCCAGTAGCCCTTCCTCGTTCAGCCGATCGTCACCGACCCCGGCATAGCCTTCGAACAGGCCGTCGGTGAACAGCATCAGGCCCGTCCCGGGCGCGAGCGTCATCTCGTGCACCGGCCGGTCGACCGGATCCGGCAGCAGGCCCAGCGCGGCGCCGCCGGGCACCTCCACCCAGTCGACCGCATCGCCGCGGTGCACCAGCATGCCGGGATGCCCGGCCCGTAGGAGACGCGCGCCGCGCCGGTCGGGCGCGAGGGTCATCGTGGTCATGGTGGCGAAGATGTCGTCGCTCGTACGCTCGGCGATCAGCATGTCCTCCAGCAGGCGCAGCAGCCGCGGCCCGCTGATACCCGCCAGAACCAGTGCGCGCCAAGCGATTCGCAGCGCCACGCCCAGCGCCGCCTCGTCGGGGCCGTGGCCGCAGACATCGCCGACCAGCGCGTGCACCGCGCCGTCGCCGGTCCGCACCACATCGTAGAAGTCGCCGCCCAGCAGCCCGTTCGCCCGGCCGCTGCGGTAGCGGGCCACCACCTCGATATCGTCGCGCCCGGCCAGCAGGGGCGTCGGCAGCAGGCCGCGTTCGAGCCGGGCGTTCTCCCGCGCGCGCATCTCGCCGACGCGCAGGGCCGCGGTCGCGCGCTCGGCCTGTTTGCGCTGGATGGCGTAACGCACCGCGCGGCCGAGTAATTCGGCCTCGGTCCGGCCCTTGACCAGATAGTCCTGCGCGCCCTCGGCGACCGCCGCCAGCCCGGCCTGCTCGTCGGCCATACCGGTGAGGACGACCACCGGAACCGTCTCGGCGCTCTCCCGCACGGCGGCCAGGGCCTGCAGCCCCACCGAATCGGGCAGGTTCAGATCCAGCAGGACGCAATCGGGCAGCGTGAGCGCGAGTTGCTCGGCCGCCTCGCCCATCGACCGCACCCAGGTCAGCCGCAGCGGCGGGACCGTCTCGGTCGCCAGTTCCTCCACGAGCAGCGCATCCCCGGGATCGTCCTCGACCAGCAGCACCCGCGGCTCGCCCAGCACGCTGCCGGCGGCCACGCCACGGTCAGGGGAAAACATCGGCCCGCACTCCTTCCGTCACACGGCGAAGTGCCGCCCGCGGGGAAGTTTACGTTGTAAGCGCACCGTCGTGCATAGCCACCCGTAACGCGGGTATTTCAAAAAGGTGGAGGTACGACACGATCCTCGGGAAGGCGGGACGGAGACGGGAGGACACCGCATCCGCGTGGATCTCGACGCGGTCACGCTCGCCCAGTTACGCAGCACGCTGCAGCATCTGCTCCACGACAGCGACGTAGAGCCCGGCCTGTCGGCCGAAGACGCCGTCCAGGTCACCGACGAACTGGTGACCAACGCCCTCCGGCACGGATTGCCGCCGCGGACCTGCGCGGTCACCCTGTCGCACGGGCCACGCCTGCGGGTCGAGGTCAGCGACACCTCCCCGGAGGCGCCGCGGTTCCGGGCGCCGGACGACACCGGCGGCCTCGGCCTGGTCCTGGTCGATCAGATGTCCACCGCGTGGGGCATCGACCGCCACCCGGGCGGCAAGACCGTCTGGGCGGAACTGACCTCGAGCCCGGACGAGCATTAGGCGTCCACCGACCGTTCGAGTTCGGCCAGCGCCTCTTCGAGTCCGGTCAGCAGGCGTTGCAGATGCGGCACGCTGCGGCGGCATCCGACGATGCCGAAATGCATGGCGGCGCCCGAACTGATCGTGGTGATGTTGACGGCCTGACCGTCGAGGGGGATGGACGCCGGGTAGACGGCATCGAGTTGCAGGCCGTTCCAGTACCGCGGTTCCGCGGCCCCGGGAATGTTGGAGATGACGATATTGAACGGCGGGTTCATGCGGGGCACCCGCGCCGGCAGGGCCGGTAGGGCCACGCCCGCGACGTTGATCGCCGACAGGCCGAGGATCTGCAAGGGCGTCAGCCTCGCCATGGTGGTCTTGGCCCGCGCCATCGAGGCGCGGATGCGGGCGAGCCGCTCGGCCGCGTCGTCCGACTCGGTGCCGAGGTCGCACAGCGCCGCGCCGACCGCGTTGCCGTCGGCGGAGGCGTCCTCGTCGGCGGCGCGCAGCGATACCGGGACCATGGCGATCAGCGGTTCGGGCGGCAGGGCGTCCTCGGCGAGCAGATAGCGGCGCAGCGCGCCGGAGCACATCGCCAGCACGATGTCGTTCAGGGTCGACCCGGTGCGTTCGCCGACCGCGCGCAGGCGCGGGAGCGGCCAGGACTGCGCCGCGAAGCGCCGGGCGCCCGTGATGGCGACGTTGAACATGGTGTGCGGCGCGCGGAACGGTCGCGGTTCCGGGAAGGAGCGCGCGAGATCGAAAGCGCCGCCGATCATTTCGGGTATCGCGGTGCCGACCCGCCCGATCGTGTCCACCGCCTCGGACGGCAGCCGCGACAATCCGGCCGACGGTGCCGTACCGCGGCGGGCCGGGCGACGCCACGGGGCGACGCAGGAGCGGTCCCCCGGATCCCGCGACAGCGCGCGCTGCCACGTCCGCACCGTCGCCACGCCGTCCATCAGCGCGTGATGCGTCTTGGTGTACAGGCCGATCCGCCCGTCGGCCAGGCCGTCGATGACGTAGACCTCCCACAGCGGCCGGTGCCGATCGAGCAGGGAGCCGTGCAGCATCGAGACCAGTTCCAGCAGTTCGCGCACGCGTCCCGGCGCGGGCAGCGACAGCAGCCGCACGTGGTACTCGATATCGACGTCGTCGTCGTGATCCCAGCGCACCGCCGAGAAGCTCGCGAACCCGCGGGCCGGTCGTCGCCGGAACACCCGCGCGAGTTCGTCGTCACCGGAGATCAGATCCCGGTACAGGCGCCGCGCCGAGTCCTCCTGCGCGCCGGTCGGACGGAACAGCGAGAGACCTCCGACATGCATCGGATGCTCACGCGACTCCAGGAGCAGGAACATCGAGTCCAGTGGTGACATCAACTGCATCGGGTACCTCATCACCGTCGGCTGCGAATCCGGCACGGCTACCGTGCCACTGGTGATGATCGCGGACCCGAGCGGGGCGGGTGGGCGATTCGGCGATGCCGTCTCGCATCGACGTCATTCGACTGTCGCGGTGATGTTCCGGGCCATGCCGCCGAAGATGATCGCGTGGAACGGCGCGATCGACTTCCAGTAGAGATGCCCGGCCAGGCCGTGTGGTTCGAAGATCGCGCGCTGGCGGTATCGGGCCCCGGCGCCCTCGGGTTCCAGGGACAGTTCGAGCCAGGCGCGGCCGGGCAGGCGCATCTCCGCGCGCAGCCGCAGCAGGTGCGGGCGGTCGACCCGTTCGACCCGCCACCAGTCCAGGGCGTCGCCCTCGCGGAGACGGTTCGGGTCGCGCCGCCCCCGGCGCAGCCCGACCCCGCCCGCGAAGCGGTCGATCCAGCCGCGCAGCGACCACGCCAACGGGAAGGAGTACCACCCGTGCTCACCCCCGATGGCCTCGAGCACCGCCCACACGGTCGCGGGTTCGGCGGACGTATGCCGTTCGCGCACATCCTGATACACCGAACCGCCGGACCATTCCGGATCGGTCGGCAGCGAATCCGACGGCGCGCCGGGCAGATCGGCGTCCGACCAGCGGGTGGGGACGTCCACATCGCGAATGTGCCGCAGGGCCAGCTCCACCGCCCGCCGGTACGGCGTCGGCCCGTCCGGCGGATCCGGAATGTAATGCGCTATCCGGTGATCCGCGCAGACCACGTCGTTCACCAGGGACTCCATCAGCGGCACCGCGATCGACCGCGGCACGGGCGTCACGAGATTCACCCACTGCGCCGACAGCCACGGGGTGAGCACGGGAACCGGCACGATCAGCCGCCGCGGGAGTTCGGCGACAGCCGCGTAGCCGCGCATCATCTCGACATACGTCAGCACGTCCGGACCGCCGATATCGAAGGCGCCCTCGAACCGGCCGGGCGCCTGCGCGGCCCGGGTCAGGTAGTAGAGCACGTCGCGGATGGCGATCGGCTGGATCGAATTGCGCACCCAGCGCGGCGTCACCATGGCGGGCAGCCGCTCGGTGAGATAGCGCAGCATCTCGAAACTCGCCGACCCCGAGCCGATGATCACCGCCGCCTGGAACACCACCGTGGGGACCGCGCCCGCCGACAGGATGCGCCCCACCTCCGCGCGGGAGGCGAGGTGCCGGGACAGCCGCTGTCCCGTCGGCACGATCCCGCCCAGATACACGATGCGTTCCGCACCCGCCTCGGCGGCCGCCGTCGCCACCAGTTCGGCGGCCGCGCGGTCGACCGTGTCGAAATCCGACCGGACCAGCGAGTGCACCAGGTAGTACACGACCTGCTGCCCGGCCATCGCCGCGCGCACATCCGCGCCGACGGTGACATCGCCGCGCACGATCTGCACCCGGTCGCGCCACGGCACCTCGTCCAGCTTGCCGGGGCTGCGCACCAGCACCCGCACCTCGTGCCCGGCGGCCAGCAGCTCGGGAACCAGGCGACCACCGATATAGCCGGTGGCACCGAAGACGAGACAGCGCATGCGAACCACCTTCCGTCGAGCCGGCCGGGGGCGCCGACGCCACCGCGGAGACATCGGTCGCTGTCACCGTAGCGGGGACCTGTGACACTTCCCGCCAGGCGGCGCTCGGCCGGTCAGGCGCGCGTGCGGAGTTCGACCATGGGCAGACCGGTGCCGCGGTCGTCGATCGGGGCGCCGAGGGTGTTCTCGAGCGCCGGCTTCATCGTCTGCCAGGCCCGGGGGTGCGCGGCGACGTAGGCGTGCAGCGCGGCCGCCGTCTCGTCGGCATCGAGCACCCGCGCGTCGACCTCCACCGGCCCGCGGGCGCCGGACCACACCCGGGCCCGAGGATGGGCCCGCAGATTCCGGAACCACTGCGACCGCTCACCGAACCCGGAAACCACGACATAGCAACCCTTTTCGGGCCTGCCGACCACCTCGAGCACGACATACCGCCGAGCGCCGGACGTCCGCCCGACATGTTCGAGCAACAGCAACCGCGACCCGAACAGGAACCCCAGCCGGGCTCGGTAGAGCCAGATGGGCGCACGCATGAGGCGGCGATTACGCAGCGCGCCGGTGGCCAGCCGGACGAGGGGATCGGCCGAGTGCTCGTAGCGGTTCACCTTCTCAGGATTCCCGCGGCGCGCGTGGCCAATCCGGCGCCCCGCAGCAGGTACCGCAGCGAGCGGGAGCCGGCGGACGGCGCGATGCCGGCGGTTTGGAGGGCGTCGAGCAGGTCGTAGAGCGTCTCACCCTCGGACATCAGGCCCTCGGGCGTGAAGTGGTAGCGGTCGACCGCGGTGCACTGGACGAAACCGCCGTTGCCGGGGATCTCGACGCAGTCGCCGCCGTACGGGTAGAGCTTCAGCGGGCCCACGACGTGGCCGCTGCCGTAGTAGCGGACCACGAACCGGACCTCGCCGCCCGGCGTCACATCCACATAGGCCTGCCCGGGAATCGGGTCGTAGCGCCAGTCCGGGATGGCGTCGAAGAAGGCGAAGTTGTACGCCACGAACTCGTCCAGGCCGACCATGGTCGCGCCCATCGTGGTGACGTCCTTGTACCGCAAATCCTCGGTGTACAGCTCGTGGTTGTGGCTCATATCCCGGGTCTGCCAGCTCCACCAGTACTTCTTCGCCCACTCGAGGGTCCACGCGATATCCAGGCCGTGCTCGGCGTAGAACCGGATCTTCGCTTCGTACTCGTCGAACCACAGCCGCGTCATCGCCGTCAGCTCGGCCTCGTCGAGGACCGTCACCGGTTCGGCCCGCCCGGTCAGCAGGCGCGGAATCGGCTGCGCCAGCCGCGGTCGCCGCAGCGACTCCTGAAACAGTTCCTCGCTGAACATGACCGTCTCCAATCGGGAAGCACCTGCTTTCTGAAGCAGATGCTTCCTGATACGATTCCGGCGTGTCAAGGAGCTACGGCGGACGGGCCGCCGCGGATCGCGCCGCCGATCGCCGCCGTCGCCTGATCGAGGCCGGCGTCCAGGTGATCGGCACGGAGGGCGTCAAGGCTTTCGGCATGCGCGCGGTGTGCCGCGAGGCGGGACTGAGCCAGAAGTTCTTCTACGAGAGCTTCCCGGATACGGACGCGCTGCTGCACGCGGTCTATCGCGCGGCACTGGCACGCCTGGACGAGGCGACCGCCGCCGCGAACGATCTGCACGGCGTCATCGACGCCGCCGCCCGGCTCATGGAGGCCGATCCCCGCATCTGCCGCATCCTGCTGGTGGAACCGGTGGCGGATACGCGGCTGCGGCACTACGTGCGCGAGACGATCCCGTCCGTGGTCGCGGCGCGGCTCGGCACCGATTTCGGCTCGCCCGACGACCCCCTGGTCCGGATGCGGTTCTCGGGCTTCTTCGGCGCGGTGATCTCGCTGTTCGTCGAATGGACGGAGGGCAGCCTCGGCACCGATCGCGACGCCTTCGTCCGCCACGTCGCGGGGATCGCGGCGCCGCTACTCACCGCGTCCGGCGGCCCGGCCACCAGATCCGCGGACCGATCAGGGCGAACAGCGCGGGAATGATCACGGTGCGAACGACGAACGTATCCAGCAGGATTCCGAGGCCGACCACGATGCCGAGCTGGGTCAGGGTGATGAGCGGCAGCACGCCGAGGACCGCGAACACCGCGGCCAGCACGATCCCCGCACTGGTGATGACCCCGCCGGTGGAGGCCACCGCCCGCACGATGCCGCCGGTCACCCCGTGCCCGGGGGTTTCCTCGCGGGCCCGGGTGACCAGAAAGATCGTGTAGTCCACGCCCAGCGCGACCAGGAACAGGAACGCGAACAGCGGCACATTGGTGTCGAGCGCCGGGAATCCGAACAGGTGCGTGCTGAGCAGGCTGCCGATGCCCAGCGCCGCCAGGGCGCTCAGTACGGTCACCCCGACCAGCAGCAGCGCCGCCGGAACCGCCCGCAGCAGCACCAGGAGGACGATCAGCACCACCGCCAGGATGAGCGGAATGATCGTCCGCTGGTCGTGCCGCGCGGCGTCCCGGGTGTCCAGCGCGATCGCATCCGAACCACCCACCAGCCCATGGGAATTCGGCACGGTGGCCAGGGCGGCGCGCAGGCGCGTCACGGTGTCGAAGGCCGCCTCCGAGGCCGGGGAGGCGTCGAGCACCACCGACCAGCGGGTCCACCCGCTCTCGGACGCGCCGACGGGCGTGGCGCGCGCGACACCGTCCGTGCCGTCGAGAGCCGGCTGCACCTGCCCCTCGGATTCGGTACGCGCCAGCACGATCGCCGGATCGCTTGTGCCCGAGGAGAAGTGCTCGCTCAGATCGTGCAGTCCGTCGATCGATTCCGCGCGCACCCGGAACTGCTCGGACTGCGAGAGCCCGACGTCGGCGAAGGGCAGGGCGCTCGCGCACGCGGCCAGGGCGACCAGCGAGACGGCGACGACCGCGACGGGCCGCCGGACGACCTTCTCGGCGACGGCATGCCAGGCCCCGGTCTGCGCCGTATCCCGCCCGTCGACGCGAGGTATGAAGGGCCAGAACACCTTCCGGCCACAGAGCGCCAGCGCGGGCGGCAACGCGGCCAGCACGAAGACCGCCGCGATCAGCAAACCCAGGGCTCCGAACGCGCCCAGGCCGCGGGTATTCGGCAGTAGCGCCAGCAGCAGGGTGAGCAGAGACAGCACGACGGTCAGATTGCTGGCGAGGACCGCGGGCCCGGCCCGCCGGACCGCGATCCGCAGCGCCTCGCGATGGTCCTCGGTCCGATGCAGTTCGTCGCGATACCGCGAGACCAGCAGCAGCGCGTAGTTCGTCCCCGCGCCGAAGACCAGCACGCTCGTGATTCCCGATGTCGAGCCGTCGAAGGTCAGGCCGGTCGCCTGGGCGAGCGCGTTCCCGGCCGCCGCCGCGACGCGATCGGCGAACCCCACGACCGCCAGCGGAACCAGCCACAGCACCGGCGATCGATACGTCGCGATCAGCAACACCATCACCACGACGGCGGTGACCGCGAGCAGCAGCGCATCGGCGCCGGAGAAGGAGTCGGCGATATCCGCGCCGAACGCCGGGCCGCCGGTGACCCGCAGCCGCAGTTCGGCCGGTGCTCCGTCGCGGGCCGCCGCGCGCACCTCGTCGACGCGGTCGGTCAGCGCCAAGCCGTTCAGATCCGACGGCACCGGCGCCTGCCCGAGGACGGCGCGCCCGTCCGGCGACACCACGACCCCGGGACCCGGTGCGCCGCCGCGCATCCGGGCGAGCGCCGCCTCGGCCTGCGACCGATCGGCGGCGGTCGGTTCCGCGCCGTCGACGCGGGTGGCGATCAGCACCACCGCGGTCGACTCCCCGCCCGGGAACTCCGGCAGCAAGCCCTTCACCTGTGCGGATTCGGCGTCGTCCGGCAGCGAGTTCGGAGCCGAACCGCCCGAGTCGTTCCCGCCCGCGAAGCCGAGGACCGCCCCGGCGACGATCAGCACGGCCAGCAGGACGAGCGCGCCGGCGCGACCGGCGACGACTCGCGCATAACGATTCCAGGCGTCCACGGTGGAAACTATTTCAGAAACTGAAATAATCCGCAAAGGCGCGATCGCCCGCCGACTACGCTGAGCGCACCGGAGAGAAAGGGAGACGACCGTGACCGAGCGCTCGACCGATACGCCGCTGTCCCGGCGAGACGAGCTCGAGACGGCGATCGCCCGCGACATCCGGGCGCTCACCGCGGCGTCGGATCAGATCTCCCACGTCTTCGCGCATTCGAACAGTCTGCGCCCCAACGATTTCCGGGCACTGACGCATATCGCGACGGCCGACGCGGAAGGCAGGCCCCTCACCGCCGGGCAACTCGGCACGCTGCTCGGACTCTCCCCCGCGGCGATCACCTACCTCGTCGAGCGCATGATCGAATCCGGCCACGTCGTCCGCGAGACCGACGATATCGACCGCCGCCGCGTCCTCCTCCGCTACAGCGAGCACGGCATGGCGGTGGCCGCCGGCTTCTTCACGCCCGTCGGCGCCCGGACGCGCTCGGCGCTGGCCGACCTACCCGACGCCGACCTCGAGGCGGCCCACCGCGTCCTGATCGCCTACGTGAACGCCCTGCGCGAGCACGACGATTCGTTCACCGACCGGGACGGCTGAGGGTTCCGCTCGTCTGGGCCGCGGCCCGGGCGAGCAGGGCCGACCTGCCGATATCCAGATACGACCGCAAGGTGGCGCGGGCGTGCTGCCGCAGCGGGCGGTCGGTGCCCGTGCCGCGGTCGGAGAGGATCTCGACCACCCGGTTCCGGAACCGCAGCTCGCTCATACCGAAGGTGACGAGGATCTCCTCGGCCGGCGGGCCGCCGAACGGCTGCCACAGCAGGGCGAAATCGATGATCAGCAGGTCTTCCCTGTCCATCAGCCGCTCCCATGATCCCGAGGACTGGAGTATTGTCCGTACACCTGTCCAGACATTACTGCGAATGTCTCCACCGGGCAATCAGGTAACCCACACTCGTTACCCGGCTCGGCCCACACTCATTACCCGGCTCGGCCCACACTTACCCGGCCCTAGGCCGGGTTGTAGTAGTACTTCAGATCCGGGTAGATCGCGCTGCCGTCGTCGGGGTACGGGAAGCACGGGCTGTAGGTCCCGGAGGCGGCCGAGGCGGCCTCGCAGGCGGCTTTACCCGTCGTCTCGCCCTGAGTGGTGAACGGCCCGACGGCGTTCGGCGCCGGAACGGTCGGATCCGCCGCCGCGACACCTCCCGCCCCGGCCGCGATACCCGCGCAAAGAACACCTGCCACAAGAACTTTCGTCATCATGGCCGCAGACGCTGCCGTATCCGGCTCGAGACCGGCTGGGCCGGGGCTGGCAGTCCGCTGAGAGTCGCGGTGACACCGCTCTCGCTCTCCCTGGGGACATGATCGCCCGACGGTATGGTGGGCCGGGTGGATGGTTCGGTGGCCGGGGTCGAGATACCCGATGCGGGCCGGGTGCGGGAATGGCTGGCCGAGGCGGCGCGGAATCCGGCATCGCTGCCGGACGAGGGCTATACGGCGCTGCTGGGGTCCGACGGGCCCGACCTGGAGAATCTGTGCCGCCTGGCCGATTCGCTGCGGCGGCAGGCGGTCGGCGAGCCGGTGACCTACGTCGTGAACCGGAACCTCGACACCGCGGTGGTCGCCGGTAGCGGCCGCGCGGCGCGGGAGCGGCTGGCGGCGCTGGTCACCGAGGCGCACGACCTGGGCGCGACCGAGATCTGCATGCAGGGCCCGCTCCCCGCCGACACCGACGACGACTATCTGGCCCTGATCGCCGCGATCACCGAGGCGGCCCCGCTGCACCTGCACGCCCTGCGCCCCGAGGAACTGCTCGACGGCGCCGCGCGCCGCGGTATGCCGCTGGACGAATTCCTGGCGGCGGCCGCGGCGGCCGGGCTGGGCTCGGTGCCCGGCACGGGTGCGCGCATCCTCGACGACGAGGTCCGCGCCCGGCTGAAAGGCGGCCCGGATCTACCGGTGAGCAGCTGGGTCGAGGTGATCGAGACCGCGCATCGAGCGGGCCTGACCTCGACCTCCACGATCGTCTACGGGCACGTCGAGACGCCCGCGCAGCAGGTCGCCCATCTGCGCCTGCTCGCCGAGATCCAGGACCGCACCGGCGGCTTCACGGAGTTCATCGCGATGCCCTACGCCCCGGCGGACGCGTCCTGGCGGCAGACCCGCGCCATGCACGCCGTCGCGCGGCTGATGCTGCACGGGCGCATCGCGAATATCCAGGCCGCGTGGCCGAAGATCGGCCTGGACGCGGCGGCGGCGTTGCTCGACGGCGGCGCGAACGACCTGGGCGGCCTGCTGCTCGACGGCCGCCTCGCCCCGGATGCGCACGCCGAGGCCGGGCGCACCCTCACCCTCGCCGACGTGGACCGCGTCACCCGGAACCTGGGCCGTCCGCGGCGTCAGCGCACGACCCGGTACGGCGATGCCTGACCGCGCGGCCGTGACGGAGATCGATGTCCTGATCGTCGGCGCGGGCTTCGCGGGTATCGGGATGGGCATCCAGCTCGCCCGCCGCGGGCAGGAATCGTTCGTGATCATCGAGCAGGCCGACGACGTCGGCGGCACCTGGCGCGACAACCGCTATCCCGGCGTCGCCTGCGATATCCCCGCGCACCTGTACTCGTTCTCGTTCCGGCCGAATCCGCGGTGGTCGCGGGTCTTCGCCGAGGGCGCCGAGATCCACGCCTACCTGCGCTCCTGCGTCCGGAACGAGGGGCTGGAACCGCATCTGCTCCAGAACTGCGCGCTGGAGCGGGCGCAGTGGCGGGAGTCCGACCGGCGCTGGCACGTTCGCACCTCGCGCGGCGAGTTCTCGGCCGCCAACCTGGTCATCGCCACCGGACGCCTCACCGAGCCCAGGATTCCAGCCGTCGAGAATCTGGCGAATTTCAGTGGCCGCCACTGGCATTCGGCCCGGTGGAATCCGAAGGTCTCCCTGGTGGGCAAGCGCGTGGGCCTGGTCGGCACCGGCGCCTCGGCAATCCAGATCCTGCCGCGACTAGCCGGCGAGGCCAGCGAGGTCGTGGTCTTCCAGCGCTCCGCGCCCTATGTGCTCCCCCGCGGCGACCGTTTCTACTCCTCCGACGAGTTATCCCGGTTCGCCGCGAATCCGCAGGCCATCACGGCCCTTCGCGACGAACTGTTCGCCGAGGCCGAGCGCAGCATCGCCGCCCGCAAGCGCCGCCACCCCGAGATCGATCTGCTCCAGCAGCGCGCTTTGGACCATCTGGCGTCGCAGGTCCGCGATCCGGAGTTACGCCGGCGGCTCACCCCCGACTACGAGATCGGCTGCAAGCGGATCCTGTTCTCCGACGACTACTACGCCGCGCTCCAGCAGGACCACGTCCGCTTGGAGCCGACGGCTCTCACCCGCGTCGAGGGCGAGACGACCTTCGCCGCCGGCGGCGCCACCGACCGCGTCGAGGTGCTGGTCTTCGCCACCGGCTTCAACGCGACCCGCCCGTCGATCGCCAAGCACATCTACGGCCGCGGCGCGCTGCCGCTGGCCGAGCGCTGGAGCAACGGCATGGTCGCGCACGCCACGACGGCCGTGGACGGCTTCCCGAATATGTACGTGCTGGACGGGCCCAACGCGGCCCTCGGCCACAACTCGGCGATCTACGTGATCGAAACCCAGATCGACTACGTCCTCAGCGCTCTCGACCACCTCGCCGCCACCTCGGCCGGCGTCCTCGAGGTCACCCCCGAGGCGGTCCAGGCGTCCATGCGCGACGTCGACGAGATGGCCCGCGACACCGTCTGGACCCGGGGCAACTGCACCAGCTGGTACCGCGACGAGCAGACCGGCCGCGTCACGCTGCTGTGGCCCGACTCCGCCGCCTCGTTCCGCCGCCGCAACGGCACCTTCGACATCAACGCCTACACGGCGCTGTGACGACGGAAGGCCCGCCGGACGAATGGTCCGGCGGGCCTCATCTCTCGGGGGGCGTGGCTCAGAGCTTGCCCCCGCCCCCGATCACCCAGGGGTTGAAGGTGCACTGGAGGTTCGGGTTCGCACCCGGGTCCAGGGCATTCAGCGCGATCGACAGCGCCCGCGGCGAGTACATCATCGTCAGGTGGTCCGACAGATCCTGCTCGCAACCGTCCTGCAGGGTGATGTTGTGTACCGTCGCCCCCGGCCCGGCCTTCAGGAAGGTCAGGTCGTAGGGGTTGGTCACCTCGTCGTAGCGACTGCCGACGACCGTGTAGTCCACACCGGGTGCGGTATCACCGCCGGCGTTCAGCTCGTTGATGAAGTCCGAGCCGATCGTCTGCTGGATACCGGCGTGCCCGACGAAGATCTCGATCAGGCCGAGCACGTCGATGCCGAAGTTGTTGATGGCCCGGCCCAGCGCGCCGATCCCGTCCAGCGACGTGCCGTGGTGGGTGGCGCCGTAGGTGACCAGCTTGCCGACCTTGGCCGCGCCGCCCTCCTTCTTGAGGTACCAGTTCGACATCGCGCCGCCGAGCGAGTAGCCGATCAGATCGACCTTCGGCGCGCCCGTGGAGGTGAGCACCCGGTCCACGAACGTGGACAGCTGCTTGGCCGACTCCTGCACGTACCCGGTGGCGCTGACGCCCGGCAGCACCGAGCCCAGGCCGCCGCCCTCCAGCAGGTTGGAGCGGCCGTAGTTGAAGGTGAACAGGCAGAACCCGGCATCCTTCAGCGGCTGGCTCATGTACGCGAAGCTGTTGTACGCGTTCACCCAGGTGCCGTGCACCAGCACCACCGGCGGGCGGTCGGACTTGCAGTTCCAGTCGTTGGTCCCGGGCGGGCCGACGTCCGGATTGAGCAGGCTGTACCCGAACGCCGGCAGGAACGCCGACATCTGCGGGCCGTATCCGACGGTGTCGGAGGAGTGCCCGCCCGAGGAGCCCGAACTCGATCCGGAACCGCCGTAGCAGTCGCCGGACCCGTTGCCGGAGCCCGCGCCGCTGCCCGACGTGCACGCCGACCCGGAGCTGCCCGCGCTGCCGCTGTCGTCCGTGATGGGATGCGCCGCCGGATCTTTCAGGCCCTGCTGGATGTAATCCGCCAGCTGCTGTTCGGTCACCGGCGCGGGCGCCGGCGCGGCCTGGGGTTCGGCATTGACGCCGGAATGTGTCAAACCCATGGCGAGGACGGCCGTGCCCGCCATTACTGCGATGCGCCATCCGCGGCGCGCGGTAGTTCGTTTCATCTCTGCCTCCTGCAGCACCTCATCGTCCAATTACGGCGCTCGAATCAGCACCGAAACCGCACCGAAGGTATGGCGACACGAGGGCCGAAATCGCCGGTCCAGCACGCATTCTGGACACCTCACGACGCGCCGACGAGCCCGCAGGGAAGGTCCACAGCGACTTCGATACACACAATTCGGAACAGTCCACAGAAATAGGGAGCCCGTCCGGTGGAATATCACAGCCGCGCGAATTACTCTCCGCCGCCGAAACTTTCGCCGGTGGCTCGGAAGACGTCGGCGGCGAGGAACTCCGCGCGGTGGGTGTCCGGGTCGAGCGGGGAGCGAGAGTCGGCGTGCCGGTCGCGACGCCAGATCGGGCTGTCGACGAAATGGTTGTCGTATCGCTCCTGGGTGTCGAGGATCTCGGCCGGACTCGCCTCGCCCTTGCGGATGCGGTCGCCGAGCCGGAAGTACTCGAATCGCTCGATGCCGGGGGTGAAGAGCACCAGCACGTCGGCCGCGGCGTCGTCGGGCGCGGCCCACGCGTGCGGCAGGCAGGGCGGGATAAGGAGGAAATCGCCCTCGCCGAGGACGACGATCTCCTCGCCCGCCAGCACCCGCAGCGCGCCGCCGAGCAGGTAGAACAGTTCGGCCGACGTCCTGTGGTAGTGCGGCGGGGGCCCGTCGGTGCCCGCCGGCAGGTACGCCCGGTTGCCGCTGAGTGCGCCGCCGGTCATGTCGTGGTCGGCGTACAGCGTGACGCCCAGGGTCTCCAGCCGCTCCGCCTCCTCGTGCCGGACCAGCAGGGCGCGTTCGTTCGTCCGCATGTCTTTCTCCGATGTGTCGCCGGGAACCGCCGTCCCGGATCGCCCCCACAGAGCGCGCTCGCCGCCGACGAGTGACATCCTGAAAGGTGATGTGAGTCACGACACAATCGGCGCGATCGTGTCACCCGTTCGGCCCGGCGGACCTCTGCGGTAGCAACGGACGAGGAGAGGACCGACCCGTGACCTACCGACCACCGAATACGGCGGACGACGATGTCACCGAACGTTTCCTGAGCTACCGCGAGCTGCTGTTCTCGGTGGTCTACAACATGCTCGGCAGCGTCATCGATACCGAGGACGTGCTGCAGGAGGTGTGGCTGGCGTGGGCCGCGCGGCATCGCGATCCCGAGGCCGCGCCGGTGCGGAACCCGCGCTCCTACCTGGTGCGGGCGGCCGCGAATCAGGCGCTGGCCCGCCGCGTCGAGCTGAGCCGGCGGCAGGAGACGTACATCGGGCCCTGGCTGCCCGAACCGCTGGTGCGCGCCGAGGACGATGCCGCCGGATCGGCCGAGCGCCGGGAGACGCTCTCGACGGCCGTGCTCGTCGTGCTGGAGACCCTGTCCCCGCTGGAACGCGCGGTCTTCGTCCTGCACGACGTCTTCGGTTTCGACCACGCGGAGATCGCGACCATCCTCGACCGCTCCCCCGCCGCGGTACGCCAGCTCGCGACCCGGGCGCGACGCCACCTGCACGGCCGCCGTCCCCGCCGGACCACCGAGCCGGAGGTCCACGCCGAGGTCACCGAGCGGTTCGCCGCGGCGGTCCTGGGCGGCGACCTCCAGGCCCTGCTGGCCGTCCTCGCGCCCGAGGTCACCCTGTGGACCGACAGCGGCGGACGCGGCCCCGCAGTGGAGTTGCGACCGGTGCACGGCCGGGACGAGGTCGCCCGGGTGTTCATGACCGTCGCCGCCACCCTGCCCGCGGGCGGCGTGGACGTCCGCTACCGCTGGGTCGCCGACGACCCGTGCGCGCTGGTGTTCTCCGGTGGCGTCCCGTTCGGCGCGGTCGTGGTCGACCTCGACGCCGGTAACCGGATCGCCGCCATCTACTCGATCACCAACCCGGACAAGCTTTCCGGGATCCACTGACGGCGGGGATCCCCACAACCACGAGTTGTGGCGCGCCGTCCGATCCGTTGTTGGCGCGACCGCCCGCCGATCGGCTTCACTGTCGCGGGCGACGCCGAGTCGTCCACGAGACGGAAGCGGAGTGGGTGCCGGGTATGTGGCGGCGGGTGAGACTGGGCCGGGCGTTCGGATGGCTGTGGGCCTCCTACGCGATCAGCGCCTACGGGACGGGGATCGGATTCGGCGCGTTCGCGGTCGTCGCCATCACGGTCCTGGGCGCGGGGTCGGCGGAGGTGGCGGCTCTGTCGTCGTCCGGGCTCGTGATCGGGGCGCTGCTGGCGGTCCCGCTCGGCCCGTGGATGGAGTTCCGCGCCAAGCGGCCGGTGATGATCGCCATGGATCTGATCCGGTTCGCGGCCCTGGCCTCCGTGCCGCTCGCCTACTGGCTGGATGCCCTGTCGTTCGCGCAGCTCATGCTCGTCTCGGTCGTCGCGGCGGCGGCGAAGATCGCGTTCACCGCCGCGAGCGGCGCGTACCTGAAAACCCTTGTCCCCGCGGATCATCTGCTGGTCGCGACCGGCCGCTTCGAATCCACCACCTGGTCGGCCACCATCGCCGGGCCACCCGTCGGCGGGGCCGCGATCGGACTGCTGGGACCGGTGACCACCGTGATCGCCGACGCGGTGAGCTACCTGCTCTCGGCGCTCGGCATCCTCGCGATCCGCGAACCCGAGCGGGCCCCGCGCGGGGAGCGGACGCCCGCGCGCCGCTGGGGCGATATCGCCGAGGGGTGGCGCTATCTCCTCGCCCACCCCACCCTGCGCCGGTTCTTCGTCAACTCCCTGCTGGTCAACGGATTGATCATGGCCACGGAGCCGATCCTCTCGGTATTCATGCTGTCCCACTTGGGTTTCGCGGTCTGGCAGTACGGGCTGGCATTCGCGGTGCCGTGTATCGGCGGCCTGATCGGATCCCGGATCGCCCGCCGCATCGTGTCCCGCCGGGGCGAGCGCTCGGTGCTGCGGATGTTCGGCACGCTGCGCGCCTGCTGGTCGATCGGGCTGGCGTTCGTGTGCCCGGGTCCGGTGGGGCTGGCGGTCGTGATGGCGACCGAACTCGTGCTGATCGTCTCCGCGAGCATCTACAACCCGGTCTTCGCCACCTACCGGCTGAACACCACCGATCCGGCGCGCCTCGCCCGGGTGCTCACCGCCTGGTCGATCACCGGCAGCATCAGCACCGCCGTAATCACGATGGCGTGGGGGCTGCTGGCACAGGTTACGGGGCCGCGCACGGCCCTCGCCGTGGCCGGGGTGGCGCTGCTGGTTACGCCGCTGTTGCTGCCCAGGGTGATCGAGGCCCCCGCCTTCGCGGGGGAAAAGAATGATGCGGGGGGCACGAGAGACGCGGGGGACGATCAGCCACCCACGCGGAACGTATCAGTACCCGCACGTTAGGGACTCATCTCGTAACTTCCCGCGAGGCCCAGGATCTCGTCGTAGACGCGCGTGGAACGGGCCTCGTCGGTGACCGGCTTCCGCAGGACGCTCAACGCCCATTCCTGTTGTGCCGCAGTGGAGGACGCCTTCGAATGCAGGTCGAGGGCGTAGGCGGAGAAGTCCCGCACGAACAGCTCGAAGATGGTATCGACCAGATCGTCGGCGGCACCGGCGATCTCCGCCTGTTCGAGGACGAGCTGAGCATAGGGCAGCAGCGTGAACAGCTCGCCCAGCGCCAGCTGGAAGTCCAGGTCCTCCCCCTGCGCATCCGTCGGCGGTGCCTCCACCGGCAGCCCGGCGAAACGCTCGGCGAGTTGCTCGAACAGCGCCACATTCGGCAGGTGCCGCCGCGCGGCGAACGCCGGCCGCCAATCCCGGAACCGCACCTTGCTGAGCCCCGACGCGCGCGGCTGCCGGAACAGCGTCTCGTCGTCGCCGGGATCGCGGCGCACCGGAACCTCCGGCAGCGCAACGGGATTGAACAGGAAGTTGGGCATGAACTTCAGCGTGAGCGCCATATTCACGTGCGCGGTGCCCTCCAGCCGCGGCATCGAAGAGATCATGGCGCGGGCGACGGAGAAGTAGCTGTCCTTCTCGAAACCCTTGGCGGAGATGACATCCAGCAGTTCGGCCAGGGCCCGCTCGGCCTCGCGGGTGACCTTCATCTTGCCGATCGAGTTGAACATGACGAACCGGCGGTCCTCGGGCGAGGAGCAGCGCATGTAGTCGATGGCGCGCTCGTGATAGAGCTTCATCGCGATCAGGCGCGCGTAGGTGTCGGTGAGGATCCGGCGCACCTGCCCGAACGCGGCCACCGGATGCCCGAACAGGATCTTGCCCGCCGCCTGGTTGATCGTCTCGTGAAAACAGTGCTCGGCGATCCCGAGGGCGACCATGCCGATATTGAACTTGCCGCAGTTCACCGCGGCCATGGCGGCGTCGAACGCCTTCGGCCCGGTGTGCAGGATATCGCCGGCCGCGACCGGGTAGGCGTCGAGATCGAAGGCGCTGACGTAGTTCTGGCCGTGAACGACGTTCTTGCGCAGCACGTAGTTCGGGTGCTGACTGTCGGCCACGAACCATACGTAGGCATCGGGTCCCTCGAGGTCGGTGCGCCGCCCGATGATCGGGACGATCCGGGCGACATTGCCGTTCCCGATGTAGTACTTGCCGCCGGTCGCGGTGAATCCCCCGGCGCCGTCGGGGGTGAGCAGCATATCGGTGGAGTAGATATCGGCGCCGTGGTCCTTCTCCGACAGGCCGAATCCGATGATGCCGCCGCGCTCGAGTTCCTCGGCGGCACGGCGGTGCGCGGCGGCGTTGTCACTCTGCCAGACGATGGACAGCCCGAGCGTCGACACGCCCCAGGCGTACCAGTACTGCGCGCCGTAGAAGCCGGTGATCTCGTTGAACCGCGAGATGAACGCTGTGTCCCAGCGCTTTTCGGGATCACCCTGGGCGTGTTTGGCGGGCGTCGCGAAGTAGGCGAGGATCCGCGTCCGCGCCAGGAACTCCATCCAGTCCTCGTACCAGACGCCCGCGTGCGCGTCCCGGCACACGGCCTGCTTTCCCTTCGATTCGAAGAAGTCGACCACCGAGCGCAGCAGGGCGCGGGTGTGCGGATCGAATTCGGCGAAGGTCTCGGTCCTGGGATCGAACAGGTGCATGACAGTTCCTCCTGGGCTCACACGAGTCGCCGGCGCAGCAGTTTGCCGGTCGCGTTGCGCGGCAGTTCGCCGACGAAGACGACATCGCGCGGCACCTTGTGCCGGGCGAGCCGCGCCTTGACGTAATCCTTGATCTCCTGCGGGTCGCGGGCGGCCCCGTCGGCCGGAACGACGAAGGCGCGCAACCGTTTACCGAAGTCGTGATCGTCGACGCCGACCACGGCGGCATCGATCACGTCGGAGCGTTCGACCAGCAGGTTCTCCACCTCGAGCGGATAGACGTTCTCGCCGCCGGACACGATCATGTCGTCGTCGCGGCCGTCGATGAAAAGCCTTCCCGCGGAATCGAAATGGCCGACATCGCCGCTGCACAGCAGGCCGTCCACGATCTCCTTGTTGCCCCCGTCGGTGTACCCGGTGAAGCTGAGCCCGCTGGAGACGAAGATCGTGCCGATCCGCCCGGGTTCGGTGATCCGCCTGCGCCTGTCGTCGTAGACGGCGACCCGGCAGCCGACCGGCGGCCGCCCCACCGTGCCGGGCGCCTCGCGCATATCCTCGGGCGTCGCGACCGCGGCCACCGCGACCTCGGTCGAGGCGTACAGGTTGTAGAGCACGTCACCGAACGCCTCCGCGGTCCGGCGGCCGAGATCCGGCGACACCGAGGACCCCGCGGCGAAGATCACCCGCAGCGACGACGTGTCGTATCCGGCCAGTACCTCGTCCCCGAGATCGACGATCCGCTGCAGCATCGTCGGCACCAGAACCAGCGACGCCGCACGGTATTTCGCGATATCGGCCAGTACCCGCCGGGGATCGAACTTGCGCTGCTGGAACACGACCGTATTCCCCAGCGCCCACCCGAGCGTGAACTGCGACAGGCCCGTCCCGTGGAAGATCGGTGCCGCCATGATCATCGTGGCGTCCCGCGGCAGCGGGATCCGGTCCAGGAACTGCGCCGACTGCAGCGGCGACACCTTGTCCCGCGGAGCGCCTTTCGGCATGCCCGTGGTCCCGCTGGTGAGGATGACGGTGCCGCCCGGACGCCGCGGCGGGGACACCGCGGCGGCGGAATGCGCGGCGATGAAGGTGTCGATCGAGGGTGGCAGGGCGGCGCGCGTATTCGGATCGTCCACCCAGGTGAGGATTCGCGGCACCGCCGCCGGGACACCGTCGAGCAGCCCGAGGAACTCCTCGTCCAGCAGGATCGCGCCGACCCGCTCGCGCTCGGCGACGGCGGCCAGCTGCGGCCCGGCGAATCCGGTGTTCATCAGCACGACGCGCGCGCCGAGCTTGCCCGCCGCCAGCAGTGTCAGCACCATCCCGCGATGGTCGCGGCACAGCGCGGCGATGACGGTGCCCGGCCCGATTCCGGCCGCCGCGAGACCCCGCGCGAGCGCGTTCGACCGCGCGTCGAGCTGATCGAAGCTCAGCGCCCCGCGCGCGTCGACGATCGCGGCCGCCGGTCCCCGCTGCCGCCGGGCGTGCCGCAATACCGTGACGAACGGCCCGTACACGCCCGCGTCCCGCATCGTGCGCACGGTGTCGACGGGACGCAACGGATCCACCATGCCGCGCCTGCGCAGGACGGCGGCGGCCGAGAACGAGTCGGACACCGAGCGGAAGGCCGTCACGAGTGAGTGAGATCGTTTCCTCACATACCACCTCTGTAGAGAACTCATCATCGAGTCAATAGTCCTGCATTACAGCAGATTTGCCAGATAAGCGAGCAGATCTGTCGTACAATCAGACTAGAATATACATTAACTTAGCAGCGTCCGGACGACATTGCGCCACCCATCAACGCCTGACATGATGGGATTAGAACCTTCTCATCGACTCGCGGAGTAGTCATGGACCACAGCGCCCGTACCCTGCCGCCCGACGACGCCGCGTCGTCCGGTCCGGATCGCCGCCGGCGCTACATGTCCGGGCCCGCGGCCCTGCTGGGCGGACCGGCCAATGTGATCATGCAGCTGAGCATCGCCCCGGTCGGCCGGGGCGTCGTGGAGAGCACCGTCGAGCGCGGCCGCTTCGATCTGCATCCGCGCAAACGCGGCCGCACCACCCTCACCTACCTGGCGGTGGCGATGCTCGGCACCGACGACGATCGCGACGCGTTCCGGGCGGCGGTCGACACCTCGCATCGCCACGTCCGGTCCACCCCGGACAGCCCGGTGAAGTACAACGCCTTCGACCCGCACCTGCAGCTGTGGGTGGCGGCCTGCCTCTATCGCGGCACCGCCGATTCCCTGGAACTCCTGTACGGCGGCGTGGACGACGATCTCGCCGACGAGTTGTATCGCGACGCCGCCCGGTTCGGGACCACGCTGCAGATGCGCCCGGAGCTGTGGCCGCCCGATCGGGCCGCGTTCGCCGCCTACTGGGACGAGAAGGTGCGCGAGATCGCGATCGACGACGAGGTCCGGCGCTACCTGCTCGACCAGGTGGTCGATCTCGGGCCGTACCGCCCGTTCGAGCGGATCGCCTTCCGGCGGGTGAACCGGTTCTTCACGACCGGCTTTCTCCCCCAGCGGTTCCGGGACGAGCTGGGCCTGCCGTGGGACGCACGCAGGCAGCGGGCGTTCGAGCTGACCATGCGCGCCATCGGCCGCGTCACCGCGGTCCTGCCCCTGCGCTGGCGGCTGCACCCGTTCGAAACCTACCTGTACGACATGCGTCAGCGCCGCGCGCAGGGCAAAAACCTGGTGTGACAACCACTTTCACGCGACACGCAGCCGGCGGTGCCGCACCACGACCGTCAGGCACGCGATCGCGACGAGCGCACCGGCCACGAGCATCACCGGATATCCCGCCCCGGTCGACTGATGCAGGAAGGCCAGCAGCGCGGGCAGTCCGAAGCCGAGATAGCTCACCGAGTAGAAGACCGCCGTCAGCCCGGCCAGATCGTCGGGCCCGGCGAGGCGCTCGATCTCCTGTAGCCCGGCCACCAGGCCGATACCGTTCCCGGCGCCGAGCACGGCCGCCGCGATCAGCGCGAGCCACAGCGCCGGCGTGGCCGCGGCGCAAGCCGCGAGCACCATGCCCGCCGACACCAGGATCAGCGCCAGCACCGCGATCCGCGCCGTACCGGGCCGATCGATGCGCCGGGCGACCGACTGGATGGCGAATCCGCATCCCAGCGTGAGCACGGTGAGCAGGGCCGAGAACGCGATCGCCACGCCGCGCGCCTGCGCCGCCAGCAGCGTCGGCAGCACCGCGTAGGCCGTCCCGACCGAGGCGAACACCCACAGCGCGACCGGCAGCACCACGCCGCGGAACCGGCGGTGCCCCGCCATCGGGATCCGCAGATCGTCGACTAGCCGTCCCGGATTCCGCTGCGGGGCAACCGTTTCCGGCACGCGCAGCACCCAGGCCGCCGCACCCACGCACAGCACGACATTGATCAGGTAGGCGAGCGTGGACGGCAGCGGAGCCCACTGCGCCAGCACTCCGGCGACGCCCGCGCCCAGCGCGAAGCCCGCGGTCAGGCTCATGGCCGAGCGGCGCGCCCCGGTCCCCGCGACCGCCTCCGGCGCGTACGGCGGCTGCGACAGCTCCTTCACCCAGCTGCCGCCCACCGCCATCGCCAGGCCCAGCGCCACCCCGCACAGCACGCGGCCCGCCGACAGCAGGGCCACCGACTCGGCGCCGAACGCCAGCAGCAGCGATCCGGCCGCCGCGACGAGCGGGGCGGGACGCATCAACCGGCGTCGCCCGAACCGGTCGGACAGTGGGCCGCCGATCAGCAGGGCCGGGACAATACCCAGCACGTAATCGAACAGCAGCAGATCCACGGTGGTGACCGACAGCCCGTGGTCCTTGTACATCACCAGCAGCGGCGTGAATTCGTTTCCGCCCCAGGCGATCGCGAACATCGCGGCGGCCACGCCCCACCAGGTGCGGGTGGAGGCCGCCGGCCGGGTCGCTCTCGTGTCGACCGCCGCCGTCACCATCCGGCCGCCTCCACCTGGTGCGCGGTGGACAGGTGCTCCCGCAGCAGGGCGGCGAACCCGTCGGCGTCACCGGCCGCGATCCGGTCGGCCAGCCGGCCGTGCTGTTCGACGATCTGCGCCGCATTACTCGAATGTCGATGCACCACAACGCTGTTCATCCGGCGCTGGCGCTCCCGCAGCGAATCGTAGAACCCGGTGAGCAGCGGATTGCCCGCCGCGACCACGGCGCCGCGGTGGAATTCGGTGTCCAGCGCGGCGAACTCCTCGAGATCACCCGCCTCGGCCAGTTCGCGCTGCCGCTCGATCACCGCGCGCAGGGTCGCGGCCACCCGGTCACGATCGGCGGCGGGCACGGCGCGCGCGGCGGCCGTCTCCACCACATACCGCGCGTGCACGACGTGCTCGGCCTCACCGGCGGGCACCGGAACCACCAGCGCGCCCCGCTTGGGATACAGCTTCATCCACCCCTCGGCCTCGAGCCGCAGGAACGCCTCCCGCACGGGCGTGCGGGACATCCCGAGACCCCCGGCGATCTCCCCCTCGCTGATCAGCTCGCCGCCCGGCAGCGCCCCGCCGAGTATGCGTTCCTTGACCTCGCGATAGGCCCGCTCAGCAGATGAATACGTCTTAGACACAAGTTGTAGACTAGCAACTCCGCCGGTGGCCCCTTCACACGAGCGCCTTCTGCTTGCGGATCCGGCGCTGCACGTCGCGCATCATGGCCTTGGTCCCGGCGAAGCGGATGAACTTGGGGATGAAGCGGTTGACGAATCCCACGAACAGGAAGAGATTCTCGAAACGGCGCTGATCGGCGGCGCTCCACTCCACGCCCATCTGCGCGCGGAAGTGCGGCGGCAGGAATCCGGCGGTCAGGAATCGCAGCAGGCCGCCGAAGGCCACCCGGAAGTACCAGGCGATCATCCGCAGGTGCAGCAGGTCGCCGACGTAGGCGCGGAAGTCGTCGTCGACGATGACCTCCCGGCATGCCGCCACCCAGTACTCGTCGAAATCGGCCCGGGTCTTCGGCCACATGTCCGGATGTACCTGCAACGTGGTGCCGAACGTATCGGCCCCCTGGTAGAACGCCTCGCGCTCCTCCTCGGACATCTTCCCGTGGATGAGCTGGTGCGAGTCCTCGAAGCCGATGTAGATGCAGGCCGCCACGTACAGCTGCAGATTCCGGTCGAAGGCGTTGTACTTCACCTTCGACTCCGGCCGGGACCGGACCTGGCGATGCGCCACGTTGACGGCCTCGCGGAACTCCTTCTTCTCCTCCGGCGTGCCGAGGATGGCCACCGCCAGATACGACGCCGTGGTCCGCAGCCGCTTCCACGGATGCACCATCAGCGCACCGGATTCCACGGTGCTCTCCATGACGCCGGCGGCCACGCCCGGATGGGCGAACTGCATGGCGACATTGGCCGCGGCGCCGGCGAACATCCAGAAGTCGAGCGAGTCCGGCAGTTGCGCCGGGCGGCGGCGCGGGGACCGGTAGGTATCGGGAATGTGGATGCGGGTCTGCTCCAGCGTGAGCGCCGTGCCGCCGGTTGCGTACGAAACGCTCTGCGGCTCTTCGTGGTTCGGCTCCCTGGGCTGCGTCGCCGTGGTCATAGGAGTCCTTTCTCGATACGTCTCGGGCCCCGCGCCGGATCCGGGCACCGGCTATGTTACTCGAAATTCTCGCTTCAGCGGAAGCCATACGCGCGAACTATCCGTAACTTACGACCGCTCCGGCCACGCCGTGTCAGCGGCAAATCCAGGACACATACCGGTTTACCGCACCAGACCTCCTCGCGGAACGACTTCACAAATCAAGAATTACGCGTAACATACGCTGTCGCGGCTCCCGGGGAATCAACGGTGGGGGCGGTGGTCATCAGGCAACGACGCCGGCGTGGGCTCGGCTCGCCGGACGCACGTGCCGGATGCCCTTCCGGTAGGTGAAAGGACTTGCGCCACATGCTCAAACGGCTGGACCGACTCCTCAGTTACGAGATGAAGGTGTCCGAATTCCTGGGCACGCTGATCATCATCGGCATTCCCTACGCCGTCGTCGGGGTGATCTGGACCCTCACGCACACCTCGCACCTGAAGAATCTGCACGGCATCGACGTCGTGATCTCGTTCCTCGGGTCGATCGTGTGCTGGCCGGTGCTGACCTTCTCGAACGTCTGCATGACCTAGTCATGATGGCTCTGGTGTGGCTCATCGACATCCTGGTGATCGGGGTCAAGATCCTCGGTGGGCGGACGAAGGTCAATCCGGTGCTCCGATACGGGCTCTGGGTCGCCGTACTCAGCGTGCTGGTCGCGGGTTTCGCCGTACTCGGCCTGCTGCTGGTCCTGCTGCAGCGCTATCTCGAGGGGCTGGACTGATATGCGAGTGGAGCAATCGACCCGGTCGGCGCAGCCGTGGCAGGTGCACGACGAAGGCGAACTCGGCAAGGTCACCGAGGCGATCGGCGGGCTGTGGCGGCGGCATCCGCAGCGGTCCCTGGAGACCCTGGGGCGGCAGGTTGCGCTGGGCCGCGACGCCTTCGTGCAGCTGTTCGTCTCCCTGGTGCGGGGCAGATTCCCGTACCAGGAGTTCATCAAGCAGTGCGCGTTCATGGCCAATGTGTCCGCCGCGCCAACGGTTTTCGTGGCCATCCCGATCGCGGTCGTGGTGTCCATCCAGGTCGGCGCGCTCGTGAATCAGGTCGGCGCGACGACCTTCATCGGCGCGGTCGCCGGTCTCGGCATCATCCGGCAGGGCGCGCCCCTGGTGTCGGCGCTCATGATCGCGGGCGCCGTCGGCTCGGCGATCACGGCGGACCTCGGCTCGCGCACGATCCGCGAGGAGATCGACGCCATGATGGTGATGGGCGTCGACCCGGTGCGGCGCCTGGTCGCGCCGCGGCTGGCGGCGGCCGTGCTGGTGAGCGTGCTGCTGTGCGGATTCGTCGTCTTCGTCGGCTTCGCGACCGCGTACATGTTCAACGTCTACGCGCAATCGGGAACGCCGGGCTCGTTCATCGGCTCCTTCGCCTCCTTCGCGGTGGCGAACGACCTGATCATCGCGCTGCTCAAGGCGGCGATCTTCGGTGTGCTCACCGCGATCATCGCCTGTGACGTCGGACTGCACACGCACGGCGGCCCGGCGGGGGTGGCCAATTCGGTCAACTCCGCGGTGGTCACCTCCGCGCTGATGCTGTTCGCCACCAACATCATCCTGACCCAGCTGGCCAATACCTTCTTCCCGGCGAAGGTGGTGTGAGGTGGCCAGCTCCTACACCCCGCCCGCGGCCCGGCCGCTGCGCGCCGTCGGGAATGCCGCCCTGGTCCCGGTCCATGCCAATCAGCGCCTCGGCCACCAGGCCGTCACCTTCTTCCAGGCGCTCGCGGCGATTCCCTTCGTCCTGAAGCACTATCGCAAGGAGGTCGCGCGGCTGATCGCCGATGTCAGCTGGGGCAACGGCTCGCTGATCGTCGGCGGCGGCACCGTGGGCGTCGTCCTGGTGCTGTGCACGTTCGGCGGAATCATCGTCGGGATGGAATCGTTCACCGCGCTGAACCTGCTCACCATGAGCCCGCTCACCGGCGCGATCTCCGGCTTCGCCACCACGCGCGAACTCGGCCCGATCCTGGCCACGCTGGCCTTCGCCATCCAGGCCGGCTGCCGGTTCACCGCGCAGCTCGGCTCGATGCGGATCTCCGAGGAGATCGACGCGCTGGAGTCGATCGCGATCCGGCCACTGCCCTACCTGGTCAGCACCCGGATGATCGCCGCGACGATCACCATCGTCCCGCTCTACAGCGTCGGCCTGGCCGCGGCCTACCTGGCCACCAAGATCTCCGTCCTGTTCCTCGGCGGCACCACGACCGGCACCTACGACCACTACTTCTTCCAGTTCCTGCTCGGGCCGGACGTGTTCTACTCGCTGTTCAAGGTGGTCGTGTTCACCCTGCTCGCGACCTTCATCCAGTGCTACTACGGCTATATCGCGACCGGTGGGCCGGAGGGTGTCGGCGCGGCCGCCGGCAAGGCCATCAAGATGGTCATCGTCGTCATGGTCTTCGCGAATCTGTTTCTCACACTGGCCATCTGGGGCATCGACCCCGGCTTCCGGATCTCGGGATAGGGGCGCTCGTGATTCTCGATCCTCGTGGCAGGGGCGCCACCGCCCGCCAGCTGGGCCTGGCGGGTATCGCGATGCTGCTCGCCTTCGCCGCGCTGCTGTACCTGCTGATGCTGCGCTATACGGGCCATTTCACCGAGAAGGTGCCGGTGACGGCGATGCTGACCAGTACCGGCGACGGACTGCCCACGCGCGCCGACGTGAAGTTCCGGGGCATGGTCGTGGGCACCGTCGACACCGTGCAGGTGATGGCCGAGGGTGAACGGCAGCGCGCGGACATCGCACTGAAACCGACTGTTGCGCATACGATCCCGGCCAACGTCACCGCGCGGGTCATCCCGAACAACATCTTCGGCGTGACGGCGATCGAACTGGTCGACAACGGTCCCGCCGCGGCGACGCTCTCCTCGGGCGCCACGATCGCCGAGGACACCTCCGCCGCGACCATCCAGCTCCAGACCACGCTCAACGTATTACGCAACGTGCTCGACAACATTCAGCCGGAGAAGCTCGGACGGGTGCTGGCCACGCTGTCGGCGGCGCTGGATCCGTCGGCGCGAGCGCCCGGCTCCACCATCGAGCGGCTGGACAACTGGCTCACCCAGATCCACGACATCCCCGAAATCGGCGGGCTGCTGGGCAATCTCGGCAATGCCATGACCGCGCTCAGCCGGTCCGCACCCGAACTGGTCGGAGTGCTGTCGGATTCGGTGACCACGGCCCGCACCCTCACCGAGCGCCGGGACAATCTCGTCGCGCTGCTGACGAATGCCGGCGGTGCGGTGGATTCGGTCAACGCGCTGTTCGCCCGCAATCCCGACTCCGGCAAGTTCCTGGTGGGCGGCCTGGACGACCTGTTCGGCGGCCTGGCCAAGGATCCCGACGCGATCCCGTTCACCGCCGCGAACCTGAACACGGCCCTGCACCGGTTGAAGACGATCTTCCGCTGGGGCCCGAAGCGCCAGATGGCGTGGGCGATGGACGTCTCCTTCACGCCGTTCCAGCAGTACACGGCGAAGGACTGTCCCCACTACGGCGACTTGGCGGGCCCGCGTTGCGGCGGGCCGACGGTGCCGGATCAGGCTCCGCCACAGCAGTTTCCGGCCCAGCAGCAGTACCAGTGGCTCGATGCGGCCGGTCCCCCGCCCGCACCCGCACCACCCGTGCCCCAGTCCCTGCCCGGACTGCCCCTGATTCCCGGAATCACCGCACCCGCGTCCCACCGCAGCACACCCGCCGCACCAGGCGCGGCCGCCGAGCTGCGCGGGCCCGATGCAGTGGCCGCGGTCGTGGGGGCGAAACCGAATATGGCGCAGCTCATGCTGCTCGGCCCGGTGCTCTCCGGCGGCCACGTGACGGTGACGAGTGATACGGCAGGCGGTGCGGCACAGTGAAATCCCGTAGCGCATTGATCGGGTTCAGCCTGTTCGCCGTCGTCGCGATCGGGCTGACCTACACCATCTACTCGACCCTGCAACGGACGGTATCCGGTGCGACACAGGACTATTCGGCGGTCTTCTCCGATGTACTGGGCCTGCGGGTCGGCGACGACGTGCGGATGGCCGGGGTCCGGGTGGGCCGCGTCGACAGGATCGACTTCGCCGACGAGTACAAGGCCCGGGTCGACTTCCGCATCGAGGATCGCCAGCACCTGACGACCACGACCAAGGCCATGGTGCGCTACCAGAATCTGATCGGCCAGCGCTATATCGCCCTCGCCCCGGGCACCGATCCGGGCGAGCGGCTGCGGGCGGGCGGCGAGATACCGATACAGCACACCGAGCCGTCGTTCGATGTGTCCGCGCTGCTGTCCGGCTTCGAGCCACTGTTCTCCGTCCTGCAACCGGACCAGGTGAATTCGCTGTCGGAGACCCTGGTGCAGGCCCTCCAGGGCAATCAGGTCTCGCTGAGCAGCCTCATCACCCAGGCCGCCCAGCTGGCCACCACCTTCGGTCAGCGCGATCAGATCCTCGGCGACGTAGTACACAACCTCAGCAGCGTGATCTCCGGTATGGCGAATCGCAGCAACGAGCTGGAAACCCTGATCACGCAGGCCCATTCGCTGGTCGAGGGCCTGTACGCGCAGGGTGAGGCACTGAAGTCGTCGGTCGATCAGGTCGCGGCCTCCACCGACTCCCTGGTCGGGCTGATCGGCCAGGTGAAGCCGGGGGTGGCCGGTGCGCAGGACAAGGCGAGCACCGGCATCGCGCTGCTGCTGCTCAACGGCGCTTCCCTGGACAGGGCGGCGGTCGAACTGCCCGACGTCCTCAACCGCGTGGCCCAGTTCTCGAGTTACGGCACCTACGGCAACGCCTACTTCTGCAGCCTCGACGTATCGCTGTGGGGTGTACTGCTGCCGCCGGGCCTGTTCTCGCAGATCGGCGGCCCCGAACATTCGGAGGTCTGCCGATGACGCCGCGACTGCCCGGCTTCCTGCGCAACCGCTACCTGCGGCTGGGCCTGCTCGCCTCGGCGACGGTCCTGATTCTGCTCATCGGATCCAGCGTGCTCACCCAGGCGCGGCTGGGCGACAAGACGATTCAGGCGGAGTTCGCGCAGGCCGCGGGCGTGCGGGCCGGCGCCACCGTCGACGTGTCCGGGATCGAGGTCGGCGCGGTGCGCGCCGTGCGACTCGAGGGCAACAAGGTGGTCCTGGACCTGAAGGTACGCAAGGACATTCGGCTGGGCTCCGACGCCCGCGCCGCCATCAAGATGTCCACCATCCTCGGCCGCATGCACATCGACCTCGTCCCGGGCAACGGAAAGGGATTGCCGGGCAACCGTATTCCGCTGGACCGCACCGACGTCCCGTACAACCTGAGCAAGGTGATCCAGGACCCGCAGTACAAGCAGTCGTTCCAGCGGGTCGAGAGCATCGATCCGCAGAAGCTGCGCGACGCACTGGACACCCTGAACCGGCAGATGGGCGATTCGCCGCAGCTGGCGGTCCAGGCCCTCGACTCCGTCGGCGCGCTGGCCAAGGTGATCAACGACCGCCGCGGCGAGGTCGACACCCTGCTGAAGAGCATGGATGTGGTGTCGCAGCTGGTGGCCGACAACCAGAACAGCGTGCTGCTGTTGCTGACCCGCGGCGAGGCCATCGGCACCGCGGTGCAGAAGCGGCAGGACCTGCTGAGGCAGTTGCTCGACAATGTCGCGGCGCTGTCGAAACTGTTGCAGGACATGGGGTTGGAGAACAACGCGCAGCTGGGCCCCACGATCCAGAGCCTGAACACCATGTCCGAGGGCCTGGAGAAGAACAAGGAGAACCTCGACCGGCTCTACGAGATCATGCCGGTGACGCTGCGGCAGTTCGACAACGTGCTCGGCAACGGACCGTACGGCGAGGTCTACGTGCCGTGGGGTGTCTTCCCCGACAACTGGATCTGTTTCGCGCATGTCATCGAGGGGTGCAAGTGAGGAAATTCCGGACGCTCGCCACACTGGCCGCGCTGTGCGCGGTCGCCGCGATGGGATCGAGCTGCTCGCTGCTGCCCGGTTCGATCGGCACGGCCGCGAATCAGTATCTGGGCGAACATCTGCGCATCAGCGCCGATTTCGAGAATGTCGCGGGCCTGTACGCCGGTAACGAGGTCGATGTGCTCGGGGTCCCGGTGGGGACGGTCGAGTCGATCGAGGCCAAGGGCAGCTATGTGCAGGTGGTCATGCTGCTGGACAAGGGCGTCAAGGTCCCGGCCGACGCCATGGCGGCCCTGGTGAATCCGCAGCTGATCACCAACCGGCACATCGAACTCGCGCCCGCCTACGACGGCACCGGGCCCGCCATGACCGACAACACCCATATTCCGTTGCCGCGCACCAGGACTCCGGTCGAACTTGACCGGATCCTGGAGACCTTCGACCAGATCGGCGCGACGCTGAAGGGCGACAACCAGACCGGGCCGATGGCCAGCCGGGTCCTGTTCCCGCTGCTCGACGGTAACGGCGACCGGCTCCGCGAAACCCTCGACGCGCTGTCGTCCGCCTTCGAGACCACCTTCGCCAACAAGGACCAGATCTCCAACACCATCGTCAAGCTGAACGACATCACCCAGGTGATCGCCCAGAACGACCAGACCGTCCGCGATTTCAGCGGCCGGCTCACCGAACTGGTGACCCTCATGGGTCAGCAGGCCCCGGGCTTGCAGGCGGTACTCACCCAGCTCAACGACTTCGTCACCAACACCGCGACGGTCGTGGGCGACAACAAGGACCAGCTTGCGGGCGCGCTGACCCGGTTCGTCGAGATCAGCAACCAGATGCGCGCCAACGCACGCAATCTGACCGAGATCGTCGACGTGGGCCCGCTGCTGTTCCAGAACCTGGCCAATGCCACCAGCTACGAACACCAGGCGCTGCGCCTGCACGGCCTGCTGGACAAGTCGGTGCTCGACGGCGAGGCGCTGTCGACGTTCTGCGAGCGCGTGATGAACCGGCCCGACGGCTGCCGCACCGGGAAGATCTCCGACCTCGGCCCGGACTTCGGGCTCACCGCCGCACTTCTGGGGATTGCAGGACGATGATGATGCCCTCTCGCAGAACACTCGCCGCGCTGCTCACCGCCGCGGCGGTCGGCGGCGCAAGCGGCTGCGCCGTCACGGTGAACGATCTGCCGCTGCCCAAACCGGGACTGAACGATCCCGGTTACACCATCCACGCGGCGTTCCGCGACGCGCTCAACCTGCCCGACAACGCGCACGTCCGCATCGGCGGCACCGATATCGGCACCGTCACGAAGATCGAGACCACGAATTTCGTCGCCGATGTGGAAATGCTGATCCACGAGGACATTTCGCTGCCGCACGGCACCACGGCCGAACTGCGCCAGGGCACGCCCCTCGGCGATATGTTCGTGGCGATCACGCTGCCGTCCGTGCCGGAGTCCGGGCCGCCGCTGCGAACCGGCGACATCATCGGCACCGACCACACCGGCACCGCCGCCTCGGTCGAACAGCTGATGATGTCGGTGTCGATGCTGATCAACGGCGGCGGCATCAACCAGGCCGCGCAGATCACCACGCAGATGAACTCCATGTTCGCCGGGCGCGGTCCGCAGCTGTCACACCTGCTCGGGGAGCTGACCCAGGTCATCGACGCCCTCAACCAGCGCACCGGCGATATCGACGCCACCTTGCAGGGGCTGAACACGCTGTCGGGCGAATTGGCCAGGCGCAAGGCCGAACTCGGCGCCGCCGCCGATACGTTCCCGCAGCTGCTCGGCCTGGTCAACGACAACAATCAGCGCATCGTGGACCTCACCACCAAGGTGTCGACGACCATGGCCGCGCTGGGCGACTTCACCGACACCTCCAGCCCGCAGTTCCTGAGCCTGTTCGACAGCATCCAGAAGCTGATGTCCGGGTTCACCGATATGGGCGACAACTTCACGCAGGCGCTGAACACCCTCCACGAGATGTACCCCGGCCTGATGAACAGCCTGCGCGGCCCGGTCCTCGCGGTCGCGGCGACGGTGTCCTATCTGAGCGTCGGCGCGCTCACCGACCCGAAGGGCAGCCGGCTCTGGGAACTCGGCGACGTGCCGAACTTCGTCGGCAGCCTGGCCCAGGTCTTCGAGAAGATCTTCGGCCGGGTGATCAGTCCCCCGCAGGCGGTGCCGGGCAGCACACCGCCTGTGCCGGGCACACCGCAGGGCACGCCCGCAGACGGAGGCGACCGATGAACATCCCGCTCTGGAACTGGGTGGTCGGCCGCCGCGTCGCCCTCGCCAATATCGGCCTGGTGGTCGTGCTGGTGGTCGGCGCCGGCTATCTCGCGCAGTATGTGTTGCGGTTCAACCCGATTCCGCATGTCTTCACGGTCACCGTCGAATTGTCGACCTCCGGCGGCATCCTGCCGGGCAACGACGTCACCTTCCGCGGCACCCGGGTCGGCAGGGTCTCCGATGTGCGGGTGTCGGGCGACGGTATCGCGGCGGTCGCCGAAATCGAGGACAGCGCGAAGATTCCCGTGGGCGGCGCTGTGCACGTCGGCCGGCTGTCGGCGGCCGGTGAGCAGTACCTCGACTTCCGTCCCGACACGGACACCGGCCCCTACCTGTCCGACGGCGGGCTGGTCGAGCGCGCCCGCACCAGCGTCCCGATTCCGGTGCAGAACGTGCTGACCGATCTGAGCGGGTTCATCGGCGGCATGAATCCCGACCGGCTCACTGTCATCATCGACGAGCTGGACAAGGCGCTGGCGGGCGGCCCGGATCGGTTGCGCAACATGGTGTCCGGCATCAGCCGCGCCATGGCGGGGCTCACCGATCTGCTGCCGCAGACCCGGCAGCTGATCGAGAACCTGGAGATCATCGCCGAGACGACCTCGCACGCGCAGCCCGATCTGAGCACCCTGACCGCCGCGGGCAGCACGCTGTTCCAGCAGGCCACCGCCGCCGATCAGGAGATCCGCGCCTTCCTCGACCAGGGTCCCGGGCAGCTGAGCACGCTGGGCGGCGTCATCGCCGAGAACCAGGATCCGCTGACCGATCTGGTCACCAACTTCGTCGCCATCACCAAGGCCGCGAAGCTGCGCCAGCCTGCGGTGGAGGCGCTGTTCCCCGCTCTGCGCCAGGGCATTCAGGCGCTCGGCGTACCCGCGCACGACGGCGCCTATCACACCCTGGTCGACTTCTGGCCCCGGCCGACCTGCGAATACGACACCATCCCGGTCGCGCCGCAGCGCCCCGTCACCGACACCCGCGTGCGGCTGTACAACTACTGCCTCACCAACGACCCCGCCCTGCAGGTCCGCGGAGCGGCGAACGCCCCGCGTCCCGCGGTGCCCGACAACGGATCCGGCCCGCCACCGGGCGTCTCCGGTAACGAACTGTCCCGACCGACCTCCGGAAACTAGGCAGGAGCGAGAACTTATGAGCAGCAGCGACATCGAGGACGCGGACGAGGCACAGGCCCACCCCGAGGGTGACGCCCAGCCCGAAAGCGCACGGGCACAGCGGGTCTCACGCCTTTCCGCCCTACGCCTCCCCCGGTTCGGCGGCCGCCGCACGGCGATTGCTCTGCGGGCAGCGGCAGCCGTCCTGCTCGGCGCGGCCGTCGGGTCCAGCATCTTCTTCTACCTCCAGGACCGGGACCACCGGGCGACCCTGGACGCGCACGAGGACGCGCGGCGGGCCGCCTGCGCCTACGGCCCGGTCGTATCGACCTACGACGCCGATCACCTCGACCAGTACGTCACGAACGTTCTCGCCGGCGCCACCGGCGACTGGCGCAAGCAGTTCGAGTCCAGCAGCAAGGACCTCGGCGAGGTCTTCACCAAGGGCCAGGTCGTGTCGAAGTCGACCGATGTGCAGTGCGCGATCCGCGGCGGCGACCGGACCTCGGCCGAGGCGATCGTGGTGATCGGCCAGTCGATCACCAGCGTCGGCACCCAGGGCAAACCCGAGCCGGGTCAGCTGTCGATGATCATGCGCCTGGAGAAGGACGGCGACCGCTGGCTGGTGAACAAGATCAACACGCCGCTGGGCGCTCCGCCCCAGCCGTGACACGCGAGGCGGACCCGCGCATCCGGACCGGCTACCATCACGGCGATAATAGTTGTCAACAAATCCCGGGCGTATGAGCGATTGTGCCGGGTGAACCCGCTGGCCACCCCTGGGCCGACATCTCCCCGCCCACCGGGACAACAGAGAACAGGCGACAACTTTGAGTCGAGGACAGAACGGCGCGGCGGATACGCCCGACCGCGTGGTCCGCCGCCGTCCGAAGAACCGTCGCGCGCAGATCGCCGCCGTCTCCGCGGCCGCGTTCGGCTCGCTCGGCTACCACGGCGTCAGCATGGACGATATCGCCGCCAAGATCGGCATCTCCTCGACCGCCCTGTACCGGCACTACCCGAGCAAGTACGCCCTGTTCCGCGAGGAGCTGCTGCGGCTGGGCGCCGCCACGGTGGCGGCGGTGTCGCTGCCCGACCACGCCGCCGCGTGGACCCCCGAACAGCGGCTCGACCACGTGATCGACTCGATCGTCGCGGGCACCGTCGCCAACCGCGCCACGGTGGCCCTGGTCCGCTGGGAGGTGCGATACCTCGACGAGACCGACTACGCGACCCTCGACGAGCAGTTCACCACCGCCCTGAGCGCGCTGCGCGACGTGATCGGCGAGTTCCGGCCGGACCTGTCGCCGCGTGGGCGCGTGGTGCGCTCGGTCGCGGTGTTCAGCGTGATCAGCAGCGTCGGTGACCATCACGCCACGCTGCCGGTGAAAACCCTTGCCGCCGTGCTGAAGTCGGCGGCCATGTCGCTGGTGCACGCCGATCTGCCGAGTTCCGGCACGACCCCGCGGCCGCCACGGGCGGTCGAGATCCCGCAGTCGTTCAAGCACGAACTGCTGCTGAAGAAGGCCGTCGAACTGTTCCACGAGCACGGCTATCCGAATGTGAGCGTCGAGGACATCGCATCGGCCGCGAATCTGTCGGCCGCCTCGGCGGTGTACCGGTACTACCGCAGCAAGGGCGAACTGCTGGCGGCCGCGTTCCGGCGGGCGGCCGACCGGATGTCGGGGGCCATCGGCCCGGCGGTGGCCTCGTCGGGGACGGCCGCGGAGGCCCTGTCCAAACTCATCGACCTCTACGTCGCGGGATCCTTCGCCGAACGCGAGCTGACCTTCGTCTACTACGCCGAATTCGGCCACGTACCCGCCGACCAGCACACCATGATCCGCAACATCCAGCGGCTGATCGTCGCCGAATGGGCGAACCTGCTGGCGGAGGTCCGCCCCGACCTCCCGGAGGCGCACGCCCGCATCGTCGTCCACGCGGCCTTCGGCCTCGTCGTCGACCTCGGCCGCCTCTTCGGCAACGATCAGCGAATCTGCCCGCCGGACCAGGTGAGCCGGCTGATGGAGGTCACCCTGTTCGGCCCGCGCTGATCCGGCGGCACTCATTCCCCGGCCTCGAGTAGTCACACGATCGGTCCCGGCCTCCGCGCGCAGTCGGCCACTCATTCCTCCGCCCCCTCGAGCAACTTTCGCCGCAACCACGTGAACGGAGTCATCGCGCCGGGGCCGACGACGTATTCCGGATAGCTCTGGTGCACACCGGATTTCAGGAAGTCGTCCAGTTGGCGGGCGCGTTCCTCGTAGGCGGCGCCGCCGAGTTGGTCCGACAGCAAGCCGAGACCGCCCGCGGATATCGCGTCGCCGAGCAGGTCGGCTCCCTCCCGGTGATAGCGGTCGATCTTGCCCGGATCCGGATTCGACAGCTCCACCACGAAACCCGCGATCCGCCCGGCGAAGTCGCCGTCGGGCATCGCGCAGTACAGATCCCCTGCGGCGCAGAAGGTATAGGTCCGCGGGGTGAGCCATCCGAAACCACCCGGGCGGGGTCCGCCCGCCCCGGCACCGAGGACGGGCGGACCTATGAGGGTGTCGGCGGGCGAGCGGCGCGGGTCGGCGACCAACCCGACCAGCGCCACGCGATCCGCCGGCACCACGCCTGTTCCGCTCCCGATCTCGGCCGCGACGTCACCTGCCGCGTCCGCGCCCTGGCTGTAACCCAGCAGCGCGATCCGGGTCACCGGGCAGGAGCGGGCCGCGTCGGCGACCAGGGCACGCGCCTTGGTCACCGCCTCCTGCTTCGAACGGCCGTAAACCTCGCCCTCCCAAGGGAATGCGGTCGCGGCGTACCCGACGTAGTCCACCCGGACGTCGCCGGGCAGATCGTTCAGGCTCAGCGCGAGCACGCCCTCGCGAGGATCGTCGGCGGATGTCTCCCAGGTCCCGGGAATCGCCACGACCGACAGTGCGGGGCAGTCCCGCGGCGCGCTCGCCGCGACGGGCGCACCCGTCGACGGCAACACCGCCGCGAGCACGCAGGCCGCGGCGAACTTCCATATTCTGTGCGGATACACGAGGGTCCCCCGACCGACTATTCCGTGATCAGCGCGGCGGCTGGCTCATGTCCCGGTTCGCCGTCGGCAGTTCGATACTGATCGGCATCCGCAGCTGGGCCAGATAGAGCAGGGCCGACTGGCGGAGGAACTCGTCGAACAGCCAGTACGCGTCCGGCGCCAGCGGCACGACGGGCAGCAGCCCCTCGCGCACCGCGATGAACGGGCCCCAGCTCACCCGCAGCAGCGGATCCCAGACCGGCTCCCGCGCGATGGCCAGTTCGTCGGCGATCTTGTCACCGAGCAGGAAGCGGGTGAACGCCCCGAGCACCCCCTTGCTGAGGATGGCGAGGTCGAGATTGGCGCCCAGGCTCAGCAGCCGGTCGGCGAGTTTGGCGCCCTCGGGCGTCGCGGCCAGGATCGGGTCGAGGACCTGCGCAGCCTGAGAGTTGGCCTCCGGCCACGAATTCGGGATGTACTCGTCGCGGACGCCGAGCAGATGCCCGGCCAGCTGCCAGGAGTACAGGAACGCCTCGGACTCGTGCGCCGGAATGGGCACCCGCCACGCGGTCAGATGCTTCATGACGGTCGTGGGCAGGCTGTGCCAGGTGACCATGATGTCGTTCTGGCTGATGGGAATCCGCTCCTCGGCGACCTGCGCCCAGCCCGGCGAATTCGGCAGCAGGTGCCGCACGGCCGCGTGGACGATCCGGGTCTTCACGCACGTCACGACCATCTCGCCGTCGGGCCCGTAGGCATTGGCGGTGCCGATGTCGTAGCCGAGTTTGGCGGTCTTGGAGATGCGGTCCTTCAGATCCTGGCCGCCCTTGGAGTAGTAGACCGCCCGCGCCTCCTTGGGGATGACCGTGCTCATCATGCCGCTGGCCAGCCCGTACAGCACGCCCAGGTACAGGCCGCGCTTCTTGTTGAATTCGACCGCGGTGGCGAGCTTGCCCTGATCGACCCACTGCGGCATGCGGCGGGCGTACTCCATGAAGTCCCGCAGATCCGGCGGCAGGCCGTCCGGCAGCGGCTGGCCGTTGCGGGTCCAGGTCCGCAGCAGGGTGTTGACCTGCGGCGCCTCACCCCGGTCGAGTACCGCGGCGACCACCGGATCGGCCTCCGGGTCCCATATCGTCAGCGGGTCGGCGCCGGCGCCGGACCCCGCGACCGATCCCTCCGGCGACCACGACCAGGGCTCGGCCCGGGCCGGGGTCACCATCGCCAGCGCACCGGCCGCGCCCAGCGCGCCACCGGCCACCATCGCCTTACGTCTGCTGAGTCGATCCATCTCCGCCACTCCTCGTCGAGCTCGAGCGCGTCGATGAGCACGCTCGCGGGTATTCGTGAAGAATAAGCATTAACTTAGCAAGCGCTTGGGGACGCCGCGGCGTTTTCGGGATTTCGGTGGAACAGGTTCCGCACGCGAGCGGATATCAGCAGGAAAACACAGCAAAGCAGGGTTGTTCCAGGAGGTTTCGATCGGAGATCGCGGTAGGCAACGGACCCGGGCCCCTTCGCGAGCCGAGGACGGAGCGGCACGCCGACCCCTCCGTTACCGATCAAGAATCGTTAGTTACTTCAAGGGTTTCGGCCGCCCGCCGATACATGCTCGGCGACATCCCGACCAGCTCGGTGAACCGGGTGCTGAACGCCCCCAGCGACGAACAGCCCACCGCGAAGCACACTTCGGTGACGCTCAGATCTCCCCGCCGCAGCAGTGCCATGGCCCGTTCGATCCGTCGCGTCATCAGATACGAGTACGGCGACTCGCCGTAGGCCGCACGGAACTGCCGGCTCAGATGTCCCGCCGACATGTGCGCGCCGCGCGCCAGCGCCTCGACATCCAGCGGCTGCGCGTACTCCCGATCGATCCGATCCCGCACCGCACGCAGCAGAGCGAGATCGCGCACATGCTGCGCGGCGGCAGCACCGAGTCCCAGGCACATGGTCATATCTCCTTGACGAGGTGAACTACGACGAGAATGCCCGCCTCGCCCCACGCGCCGCTTCTCGATTCCTGATCACCCGGGGCGGAGCGAACGACCGGGGCTCAGGAGAGTGCGCTCGCGAACTCCTCCAAGCGGCCGGACCCGTGCAGCGGGCGGCCGTGGCCGAAGCAGACGGTCCTGGGGTTCAGGGCGGCCAGGCGGCGGATCGACGCCCGGTTGCGGGCCGGGTCGAGGCAGAACGCCGGTGGCGCCTCGGCCACGTCGCCGCCCATGATCTTCGGGCGGCGGTTCAGAACGTCGCCGACTATCAGCAGCCGGTCGGACTCGCGCCACAGCGAGAGGGAACCGTGGGTGTGGCCGGGGGTTTCCAGCACCTCGAAGCCGGCCACGTCATCGCCCTCGGACAGGCGCCGATCGACCGGATGCGGCGGGCCCGCCCAATGTTTCAGCTGCCAGCGGACCACCGGATGGTCGGGCGCCGCCTCCGCGAGACGGCCCTGCTCCAGCACGTCCGCATCGGCCGCACCGCAGGCCAGCGACAGCCCGAGCCGCTCGCACACGGCATGGCTGGACCCCTGATGGTCGGGATGCGCGTGGGTCACCACGTGCGAGCGCATCCGCCGACCGGCCAGTTGCCGCAGTATGCGGCGCGCGGCATGTCGCGATCCCGCGTCCACCAGGACGTCCCCGACCACATACACGTTGTAGGCGTACCGCGGCCTGCCGTCGAGCAGATACACCTCGTCAGCGATCTTCTCCATGTCGATCCCCTCTAACATACGCTTCCGTATCCATACGCTACCGTATCAATACGGCACCGTATGTTACCGCTCGAGGGTCTGTCAATACGGGGCCGTATCCTCGGAGGATGGCTGCGGATCCGGGCGCGAAGGAGTCGACGCGACTGTCGGCGCACGACTGGGTGTGGGCGGCGTTGCGGGCCATCGCCTCCGGCGGTCTGGCCGCGGTCGCGGTGGAACCGCTGGCCAAACAGCTCGGCGTCACGAAGGGCAGCTTCTACGCGCATTTCCGCAACCGCGACGAACTCGTCGCCGCCGCACTCGATCAGTGGGTGCGCCACGGCCACGAAACCCTGGCGCCCTTCTCGGAGATCGACGATCCGGCCACGCGCCTGCGCCGCCTGATCGACGGGATGGTGGCCGCCGGGGAGAGCGGACCACCCTCGGTGCAGCTCAGCCTGATCGGCGAAGCAGGCGACGAGCGGGTCCGCTCGGCGGTGCAACGCGTGGACCGGACACGCCTGGACCTGCTGGCCCGCACCTACCGCGAACTCGGCGTGCCGCCGGCGCAGGCCGAGCACCGCGCGCGCATCGTCTACGCGACCAACCTCGGCCTGCTCCACCTCGCCGAGCACAACGGCGACGACGACGCCTCCGACGAGCAGCGGGCCGCCTTCCACGCCGAGGCCGTCTCGATCTTCCTCCCGGACGACCCGGGGCCCGACGTCAGCGCAGGACTCGATAGCTGAGGTGGGTGGCGCGGTTGCCGGGCCGGATCACCGGGTTGTCCAGGCGCACGGGCGACGAGGCCAGCTTCTCGAAATACGGTGTGCCGGAACCGAGCAGGTAGGGCACGAGGTCGACGGTGACGACGTCCAGCAGTCCCGCGTCGAGCGCCTGCTGGGTGATGCTCGGGCTGGCGATCACGACGTCCTTGTCACCGGCGGCCTCCTTCGCCCGGGCGATCGCCTCCGCGACGCCGCCGGTGACGAAGGTGAACGGCGCGTCGGGATGATCCCACTCCTCCGTCGTCGGAACACGGTGCGTGACAACGAAAACCGGCAGCCCGGTGGGATGAGCGCCGTTCCACCCGCCCGCGGTGTCGAACAGCCGCCGGCCCGCGATGAGGGCTCCCACCGCATTGATCGACCGCTGAACGTGCTCGGTGTCCTCCTCCGACTGCTGCCACGGCAGATCCTCGTTGGCGGATTCGGTGGCCACGGGCCCGGCGGTGTACCACTCGAACAGCTGGTCCACGCCCCCGTCGGAATCCTCGATGAACCCGTCCAGCGACATCGACATATTCGAAACAACCTGCCCCATGACCTTCTCCTCCTGTGCGTGCCCCCGTGCCGGGGTGCGTGTGCCCTGTGGTCGGAGCCCATGCGAAGCTCTCGACATGGTTTCACATGATGTGATGTGGATCACACATCGACGACCGGGGTCGGCGCACAGGTGACGTCGTAAGGGGTGTCAGGCGGCGCCGGAGGGGTGGGTCAGGGTGCGGAGGGCCTTGCGGTCGATTTTGCCTGTGGGGTTGCGGGGGATTTCGGGGACGAGGGTGATGTCTCGGGGGCGTTCGTGTCGGGAGACCTTGTCTCGCAGGTATTCCCGGAGGCCCTCAGCAGTGGGTTGCTGGTTGCGGGCCGGGACCGCGAAGGCGGCCAGGCGCTGGCCGAACTCGTCGTCGGGTACGCCGATGACGGCGGCGTCGGCCAGGGACGGGTGGGCGGCCAGGACGTTCTCGACGGACTGGGGGTAGACGTTCTCGCCGCCGGAGACGATCATGTCGTCCTCGCGGCCGACGAGGAAGAGGCGGCCGCGGATGTCGAGACGGCCGAGGTCACCGCTGCTGATCAGGCCGCCGACCCGGGTCTTGTCGCCGCCGCCGGAATAGCCGGTGAATCCCAGTCCGCCGCCGACGAAGATACGGCCCACCCGGCCGGGCGGCAGTTCGGATCCGGTGTCGTCGAGGACGCGTATCTCGACACCGGTGACCGGGCGGCCCACCGTTCCGGGAGCCGAGCGCAGGTCCGCCGGGGTGGCGAGGGTACCGATACCGACCTCGGAGGAGCCGTAGCCGTTGTAGAGGAGTTCGCCGAATTCAGCGGTGAAGCGTTGCGCGAGAGCAGGACTCAGCGGAGCCGCGCCGGACAGAACCACCCGCAGCGAGGACAGGTCGTGGCCACGGCGGACCTCGCCGGGCACGGCCAGGAGGCGCTGCAGCATGACCGGCACCCCGGCGAACATCTCGACCCGGTGCGCGGCGACGGCGGCCGACGCGGCTTCGGCATCGAAACGCCTGCGCAACACCAGCTTCCCGCCCAGCGCGATGCCGAGCAGGACGATGCCCAGCCCGAAGCCGTGGAACATGGGGATCCCCGCCGCGATGACCGCGCCGGTGCGCAGGCGGGTGCGGCGGATGATGGCCGCGGCGGTGCCGCCGACCATCGATAGTTCCGGCCGGCGGGGCACGCCCTTCGGCGTTCCCGTCGTCCCCGATGTCAGGAGCACCAAGCGTCCCACGGGCATTCGGCCCAGCGGTGCGTAATCCCGGCGCACCCATTCGGAGACAGTGTGCGTGGAGGACGCTGGTGCGGCCGTGGTCTCACCCCGGGCCGCAAGACCTGGTGCCGTGGTGGCTTCGTCGAAACAGTAGACCAGCGGACCGGTGTAGCCGGCCGCTCGTACGGTCGAGGCGAACTCCTCGTCGCAGAGGATCGCGCGAATCTCCTGCCGTGCCAGCGACTTCTGGAGCACCTCGGGGTGGAAGTCGGTATTCAGAAGCAGAGCGTCCGCGCCGGTCGACATGACGCCGAAGACGCCCGCTACGGCGTAGCGGCTGTTGCGGCACATTATGGCTACCGAATCGCCTGTGGTTGTGGCCAATTCGTGGTGCAGCCCGCCCGCTATCGCGTCGGCGTAGGTTGCCAGTTCTGTGTACGTCAGCTCGCCGAGGTCATCCACCAAGGCGGTGCGGTCGGGCCAGCGTGCTGCCGAAACCGCCAGTAGCAAAGGCATATTGGCGGAGTTACCGACGATGGCGCGAGCGATGCGGACGGCCGGCCCCGGACCGACGGGCCGCAGCAGCCGCGATTCGGTCAGCGCCGCGCCCACCGCGACGGCCGTCTCCAGGATGACAGGCGTCTTCATCGCGCGCCTCCCGCCGTCGCCGCGTCGGTATCGCGGGTCACGCGCGCCCACACCCGCATGAAGCCGTCGACCGGGCCGGGCAGGGCGGCGGACACCACGTCGGCGGGCAATGCCCACCACGGCGCCAGCGAACGTGGCCGCTGCACAATGGCTTTGGCGACGATATCGGCGGCCTCGCCGGGATGCAGGCCGGGCAGCATCCGCATGATCGGCGTCGGCGCGCTCATCCGGGTGTACAGCAGCGCCATGTAGGCGGTCGACACCGTGACCCCGTCGGCGCGCAGCTCCGGGCTGACGCTGCGCAACCACGTATCGAACGCGCCCTTCGACGCCTGATACGCGCCCCAGCGCGGGCCGGGAGCGATGCGGACGCCGATGGTCGAGATGTTCACGATATGCCCGCGCCCGGCCGCCCGCATCGGCGGAAGCAGGCCCAGGAGCAGGCGGATCGGGCCCAGGTAGTTGACGCCGATGGTGCGCTCGAAATCGTGGAACCGGTCGTATTGCAGATGCAGCGAGCGGCGCATGGACTTGCCCGCGTTGGTGACGATCACATCCAGCGCGCCATACCTCTCGGTAACAGTTTCGGCCAGTTCCTCCGTCGCCGCCGCGTCGGTCAGGTCGGCCGGATACGCGACGGCGCTGCCGCCGAGCGAATTCAGCTCCGCGGCAAGCTCTTCCAGCCTGTCGGCGGTGCGCGCCACCAGCAGCACGGTCGCTCCCGCCGCGGCGAGTGTGCGCGCGGTCGCCTCCCCCAGCCCGTACGAAGCGCCGGTGACCAGCACGGTCTTGCCGGATACGGCGCGCCGCAATGCCTTCGGATCGGACAACCGCGGCGGATTCACCACCCGGTCGACGGCCACCCGCGTGACACGGGCGGCGGGCCGCACGACATCCATTCGTCTACTCCTCTTCGAGCTCGCGACGCAGACCGGCGATCAGCGTGCGCGCGGTGAACCGCACCGTCTCGTCCCACCCGCGCCGGCGCAGGTAGTGCCGGACACTGGTGAAGTGATCGGCCAGACCCGTCACGACCGCCCACAGCATGGTCACGACCATGTCCGAATCCACCTCGGCGGCACCGGGTTCCGTCAGTCGCAGGCGATCGACCGCGGTCAGCACGAGGTCGTAGACACGGCCGGCCGCGATCGCCAGCTGCCCGCCGACGTCCTGTTCCACGTCGACCTCACCGGCCAGGACCGCCCAGATGTTGAGCTCCTGCCCGTACACCTGGTACATCCGCAGGTATTCGGTACAGATGGCGACGAACAGTTCCTCGGGATCGGCCGATTCCGCGCACAGCGGTTCGACCTTCGCCGCGAATTCCGTGAGCCGCTCCGCGTACAAGGCCGCGTAGAGCGCCTCCTTGGTCGTGAAGTACGTGTACACGGTCCCGGGGCTGATCCCTGCACCCTTGGCGACGTCGCGCATCTGTAGCGCCGCGTAGCCGCGATCGGCCAGCAGGCGGCGGCCGGCGTCGAGGATATCGCCCCGGCGCGCTTCCCGGTCGCCCCACTTCGTGGCCATGCACCCACCATTCTGAACACGGTTCAAATTGAACGAGGTTCAGAATGCGTCACCCGCGGCGCGCTGTCAACCCGTGAGCCGCGCGCGCAGGCGCGCGTTCTCCTCCTCCAGCGCGGTCAGCCGGTCCCGGAGAGGCCCGAGGGCGACTTCCAACTCGACCGCGGAGTAGCGAGGGGTGATGTGCTGGTGGCAGTTCCAGTTGGTGCCCTCCACCCGGATGATCATCAGCCGCTCCGGCCGCCCGTCGGTGCGTACCGCGCACAGCCGCTCGGTCAGCGCGGGATCCTCGGTCAGCGACAGAGTTTCGGCCCGACCGAAGATCTTGAGCCGCGCCCGTTCCGGATAGTCCATGAGGAACAGCGCCACCCGGCCGTCGGCGCGCACATTTCCCGTGGTGATGTACTGCCGGTTGCCGCGCACATCGGCGAATCCGAGGGTGCGCTCGTCCAGCACGTGCACGAAACCCGGTGGGCCGCCGCGGAATTGCACGTACGGCCAGCCGGTCTCGCTCACGCTGGCCAGGTAGAAGCCGTCCCGCGATTCGATGAACGCCGTGTCGGCGTCCGACAGCGTCTCCGGGTCCGAACCCTGCCGCAGCGCCCGCGCGACCGCGGCGGCGCTGCCCTGTTCCTCCTGCACCAGGCGCACGGAGTCGGTATAGGCCAGGTGGGCGTAGCGTCCCATGGTCGCGATTCCCTTCTCGCTCAATGATTCAGCGCCGCGTCGAGCAGCGTCTCGGCCGCCGCGCGGGCATCGGCGCCCGCCGCACCGGCGCCGTCGATCTGGGTGACGACCGTCGCCCCCTCGATCAGCAGCAGCAGTTGCCGGGCCAGGGGCGCGGGCGCGGTCACGCCGGCCTCGGTCAGCAGTCGTTCCAGCAGGCGCCGGTACCGCGCCAGATGCCGGCGGGTGATCTCGTGCACGGTCTGCCCGCCGCGGCTGTCGGCGGCGTAGTTGACCACCGCGCAGCCGTGAAATCCCTGGTCGGAGAACCAGAGTGCCAGCAGGTCGAACAGGGCGACCACGCGATCGCGGCCCGCGGGGACGTCGGCCAGGCCCGCCAGCAGCCAGGCGTGGGTGCGGTCGCTGCGCTCGCGCACCACGGCCGCGGCCAAGCCCTCCTTGGAGTCGAAGTACCGGTAGATGGTCAGCTGCGAGGCATTACAGGCCGCGGCGATCTCGCGCATCCCCACCGCGGCGAGGCTGCGCTCGTAGAACAACCGCGCCGCCGCGTCCAGCACCCGCGCACGGGTGGCGTCGGGGTCGATCGCCGACCCGGAGCCGACCGGCATAGCTCACCTCATCTCTGCCTACCCCACGAGAGTAACGATCGTTACCATCCCCGTCAACAGCGTGCGCCCACGATCCGAAAGCCGCTGCGATGCACCCGATCTCCCCCGCGCCCGACGTGCCGCCCGCGCCGAAAGCAGTCGCGGCGCGGGCCGCACGCTGCTAACTTGCGGCCGTGGATCTCTTCTCGCGCTCCTGGGCAGCGCTGCGCACGGCGGTCGAGGATCTCTCCGGTGAGGACTTCGGACGGCCGACGGGCTGCCGCGGCTGGCTCGTGCGGGATCTGGTGTGCCACTTGATCATCGATGCGCAGGACGTCCTGATCACCCTCGTCACGCCGTCGGATTCCGAGCCGACGTGCGATGCGGTGACCTACTGGGACGTGGCCACCACGCTACCCAGCGGCAACGATCCGCTCGACGCGCTGATCGTCCGGCTCGCCGCCGCCTACCAGGAGCCCGAACTGCTGCAATTCCACCTCGACGACGTCGGCGCCGCCGCCGGGCGCGCGGCCGAGCTGTCCGATCCGTACCTGCGGGTCGGCACCCAGAACAAGGTGCTCACCGTCGCGGACTACCTGGACGCGTACGTGCTGGAGTGGACCCTGCACCACCTGGACCTGGTGGCGAACCTCCCGGACGCGGTGCAACCGCCCGCCGACGGCCTCGCCCGGACCCGCGAGATGCTGGAGCGGATCGCCGGCGCACCCTTCCCCGCGACGCTGCCGGACCGCGACACGCTGCTGATCGCCACGGGCCGCCGCGCCCCGACCGAGGCCGAACGGGCAGACCTGGGCGACCTCGCGGAGAAACTCCCGCTGGTCCTGGGCTGATCAGCGCACCGCGGCGGCGTCCAGCAGGGTCCGCGCCGCGGCCTGTGCCTGCCGCGCCGGATCCGGTGTGCCCGCGATCGCGGCGGTGGTCTGCGCCCCCTCGGCGAGCAGCGCGATCTGCGGCGCCAGCTCCGGCGGGCCACCCGCCTCGGCGACGAGCCGGGCGACATAGTCGACGAACGCCTGCTTGTGCGCCCGCACCGCCTCGTTCAATGCCACGGAGGCGGAACCCAATTCGCCGAACGCGTTGATGAACGCACAGCCCCGGAAGTCCGGCGCGCGGAACCACGCGTCGAGGAAGTCGAAGATCGCGAGCAGCCGCTCGCGGGCGGTCGTCCCCGGCTGCGCGGTCGAGGCCAGGCCCCGGTCCCAGACCTCGGTCCGGTGCCGCAGCACCGCCAGGACCAGATCGTCCTTCGAGCCGAACAGTGAATAGATGCGCTTGAGCGAGACACCGGCGGCCGACCGCACGGCATCCATGCCCACCGACTGGATCCCCCGCTCGTAGAACAGTGCGTCCGCGGCCTCGATGACCCGTACACGCACATCGGCCGCCGCCGGCGCTGCGTGACTCACACCATACCTCCTAGGCACTTGCGCTGAGAACGCGCGTTCTCTAGCGTATCAGTCATCGAGGAGAACGACCGTTCTCCCGATCATCCACTCGAACGAGTCGCGAGGAGTCAGTCATGGGATTCGTCACCGTAGGCACGGAGAACAGCACGGATATCGAGCTGTATTACGAGGACCACGGTGCCGGGCAGCCGGTCGTGCTCATCCACGGCTACCCGCTGAACGGCGACAGCTGGGAACTGCAGGCACGGGAACTGCTGGACGCCGGTTTCCGGGTCATCACCTACGACCGCCGCGGGTTCGGCCGGTCGTCCAAGGTCGGCGCGGGGTACGACTACGACACCTTCGCCGCCGATCTGAACGCGGTCCTGACGACGCTCGACCTGAACGACGTCATTCTGGTCGGCTTCTCGATGGGCACGGGCGAGCTGGCCCGCTACGTCAAGAACTACGGGCCCGCGCGGATCGCCAAGCTGGCGTTCCTGGCGTCGCTGGAACCGTTCCTGGTGCAGCGCGACGACAATCCGGAAGGCGTGCCGCAGAAGGTGTTCGACGGCATCGTCGCCGCCGCGCGGGCCGACCGCTACGCCTGGTACACCCAGTTCTACAAGGACTTCTACAACCTCGACGAGAATCTCGGCACCCGGATCAGCGAGGAGGTCGTGCGGGCGAGCTGGAATACGGCCACCGGCAGCGCGCCGGTCGCCGCCTACGCGGTCGTGCCGTCCTGGATCGAGGACTTCCGCCCGGATGTCGAGGCGGTGCGCGCCGCCGGGCTGCCGACCCTGATCCTGCACGGCACCAAGGACAACATCCTGCCGATCGACGCGTCGGGCCGCCGGTTCGCGGCGCTCGTCCCGGACGCCGAATACGTCGAGGTCGACGGCGCGCCGCACGGCCTGCTGTGGACCCACGCCGAGGAGGTCAACACGGCACTGCTGCGGTTCGTCAGGGCCTGACGCCGCCGGAGACCCGTCCCGCGCGGCGCCGCGCGGGACGGCCGAAGGCCGCGTTGAGACGGCTCAGCAAGGGACCGAGCAGACGCGGATCGACCCCGTGCAGGACCTCGGTGAGCAGGTGGACGGGTTCGGTGCACGACGGATAGCGGTCGGCGGGGTCCTTGGCGAGCGCGCGACGCAGGATCGCGTCGGCCTCCGGCGGAATCCAGTGCCTGCGGTCGGACAGCGCCGGCGGCGTGGCGTCTAGCTGGGCCTCGGCGGTCGCCATGAGCGTCGGCCGTGGGAACGGCGTGCTGCCGGTGAGCAGTTCGACGGCCGAGCAGGCCAGCGCGTACTGGTCCGTCGCCGGCGACACCGTGCCCGCACGCAGCAGTTCCGGCGCGGCGTACGGCACCGAGACGACGACGAAACCGTCGGTGGCCAAGGGCGGTTCGGACCGGTGCAGCCAGCGGCCCTGATCGAAGTCCGAGATCTTCACCGTCGCGGGCTCATCCGTCCCGACCAGCACGTTCGCCGGTTTGATATCGAGGTGCACCACATCCGCGGCGTGCGCGAAATCCAGTCCGGCCGCGATACCGGCCAGCACCTCGAGCACCCGGCGCAGGTGGGGTCGCTGATGCGGCGTGGGCACCAGACTCACCCCCGTCGCGCCCGCCACGTACTCGTGCGCCGACCACAACCGCCCGCCGGTCTCCCCGTGCGCGTACATCCGCACGATATTCGGATGCCGCAGCGCGGACAGCAGATCGAACTCGTGCACGAAGCGCGCCCGCGCCTCCGGCGACCGCCCGGCCTCCGGCCCCAGAATCTTGAGCGACACCAGCCGCGCTCGTCCCGGATCCTCGGCCAGGTAGACCTCACTGCTCCCACCGTGCCCGAGCAGCCGTTTCACCACGAATCCCGCGAACCGATCACCTGGACCGAGCAAATCACCGCACCTCCTCCGGGAGAATGCCACGGCCGGAATCGGCCGCTGTTCTCAGTATGGAGAAGACGGCGGGCGCGGGTAAATCGCGCGCGGCCCCCCGGTGGTCGCATAGCGTGGGCACTTCGATGCGAAAGGGGTCGTGATGCGTGCCGGGATGCTGAGTGTGGCCGAGCTGGTGCGGCTGGTGGAGGCGGGGGAACTGGACACGGTCGTGGTCGCGATGACCGATATGCAGGGGCGGCTGCAGGGAAAGCGGTGTTCGGCGCGGTACTTCGTGGACGTGGTGCTCGGCGAGGCGACCGAGGCGTGTAACTACCTACTCGCGGTCGACGTCGAGATGACCACGGTCGACGGTTACGAGATGTCCTCCTGGGACACCGGATACGGCGACTTCGTGCTGCGGCCGGACCTCGCCACGCTGCGGCGCGTCCCGTGGCAGCCCGGCACCGCGCTGGTGTTGTGCGATGTCGAACGGGTGGAGCCGCACGGCACGCCGGTCGCGGCCTCCCCGCGACAGGTGCTGCGCGCTCAGCTCGACCGGCTGGCCGAGCGCGGGCTGCGCGCCTACGTCGGCACGGAACTGGAATTCCTGGTTTTCGACGACACCTACGAGGCGGCGTTCCGCGGCGGTTACCGCGACCTGACGCCCGCCAACCAGTACAACGTCGACTATTCGGTCCTGGGGACCTCCCGCGTCGAACCGCTGCTGCGCCGCATCCGCACCGAGATGTCCGGCGCCGGAATGTATGTCGAGTCGGCCAAGGGCGAGTGCAATCCCGGTCAGCACGAGATCGCGTTCCGGTACGACGAGGCGCTGGTGACCTGCGACAACCACAGCATCTACAAGACCGGGGCCAAGGAGATCGCCGCCCAGGACGGGCGCAGCATCACCTTCATGGCGAAATACGATGCGCGTGAAGGCAATTCGTGCCACATCCATATCAGCCTGCGCGACGAGGCGGGCGATCCGGCCTTCGCCGGTGACGATCCGGACGGCTGGTCGCCGCTGTTCCGGCACTTCGTCGCCGGGCAGCTGCACTGCCTGCCCGAGCTGACCTATCTGCTGGCCCCGAATATCAACTCCTACAAGCGTTTCCAGGACGGCAGCTTCGCGCCCACCGCCGTGGCCTGGGGCCGGGACAACCGGACGTGCGCGCTGCGGGTGGTCGGCCACGGGCCGTCGCTGCGGGTGGAGAACCGGGTGCCGGGCGGCGACGTGAATCCCTATCTCGCCGTGGCGGCCGTGATCGCCGCCGGACTGCACGGCATCGAGCACGGCCTGCCCCTGGAACCGGAATTCCGCGGCAACGCCTACCGGTCCGACAGCCCCCGGGTGCCGCGCACCCTGCGGGACGCGGCCCGGCTGTTCGGCGACAGCGAGATCGCCGAGGCGGCCTTCGGGGCCGAGGTGGTGCGGCACTACCGCAACGCGGCACGGGTCGAACTCGACGCCTACGATGCCGCCGTGACCGACTGGGAGCGAATCCGTGGCTTCGAGCGACTCTGAGCGGCGGCCGCTGATCGGCCTGCCCACCTACTCCGAGCGCACCCGCTTCGGCCACTGGGACGTCGACGCCGCGGTGCTGCATCGGACCTACGTCGATATGACCGTCCGGGCCGGCGGCATCCCGGTCCTGCTGCCGCCCACCGGATCGGCGCCGCCGGAACTCGTGGACCGGCTGGACGGGCTGGTGCTGACCGGCGGCGCCGACCTCGAGCCGTCCCGCTACGGCGCCACACCGCATCCGGCCACCCGCGGCACCCGCCCGGACCGGGACGAATGGGAGTTCACGCTCTTCGAGCACGCGCGCGGCGCGGGACTTCCGGTGCTGGCGATCTGCCGCGGGCTGCAACTGGTGAACGTCGCGCTGGGCGGCACGCTGCGGCAGCACCTTCCGGATGTCCTCGGGCACACCGATCACTCGCCCTCCCCCGGTGCCTTCGGCGTCACCACGATCCGCACGCTGGCGGGCAGCCGGGTGGCGGCGATCGCGGGGCCGGAGGTGAAGGCGCACTGCCATCACCACCAGGCCATCGATACGCTCGCCGCGAGCCTGGTCGCCACCGCGCACGCGGCCGACGGCACCATCGAGGCGGCGGAGGCCGGGACGGGCCCGTTCCTGGTCGGCGTGCAGTGGCATCCGGAGGAGAACGCGGCCGACCACCGGCTCGTGCGGGCCCTGGTCGAGCAGGCGACAACGTAGGGAAGGGAGCGTATCCGGTGACATCGACGCAGGTCGTCAACCCCGCGACCGAGGCGGTCGTGGCCACGGTCGAACTGGCCGACGAGGCAGCCACGGATGCCGCCATCGAGCGGGCGGCGCGGGCGCTGCCCGCCTGGCGCGCCGTCGCGCCGGGCGATCGGGCGCGGCTGCTGCGCCGGTTCGCGGAGGAGGTCGACGCCGACCTCGAGAATCTGGCGCGGCTGGAGGTGAGCAACTCCGGGCACACGATCGGCAACGCCCGCTGGGAGGCCGGTAACGTCCGCGACGTCCTGCACTACAGCGCGGGACTGCCGGAACGGTTGCTGGGCAACCAGATTCCCGTCGCGGGCGGGGTGAATGTCACGTTCCACGAGCCGCTCGGCGTCGTCGGGATCATCGTGCCGTGGAACTTTCCCATGCCGATCGCAGCCTGGGGCTTCGGGCCGGCGCTCGCCGCCGGAAACACCGTGGTGCTCAAGCCCGCGGAACTCACCCCGCTGACCGCGATCCGGCTCGGCGAGCTGGCACAGCGAGCGGGGTTGCCCGAGAACGTCTTTCAGGTGCTCCCCGGCAAGGGCTCGGTGGTCGGCGCGCGGTTCGTCACCCATCCCGCCGTGCGGAAGGTGGTGTTCACCGGTTCCACCGAGGTGGGCAAGCGGATCATGGCCGGGTGCGCCGAGCAGGTGAAGCGGGTGACGCTCGAGCTGGGCGGTAAGAGCGCCAATATCGTCTTCGCCGACGCCGATGTGGAGCGGGCCGCCGCCACCGCGCCCTACGGCGTCTTCGACAACGCCGGGCAGGACTGCTGCGCGCGGTCCCGAATTCTGGTGCAGCGCGGTATCTTCGACCGTTTCCTCGAACTGCTGGAACCGGCTGTGCAGGGTGTGCGGGTCGGCGATCCGGCCGAGGCGGAGACCGAGATGGGCCCGCTGATCTCGGCGGCGCATCGCGAGCGGGTCGCCGGATTCCTGGACTCGTCGACCACGGTGGCCTTCACCGGGTCCCGGCCGGAGGGTCCGGGCTTCTGGTTCCCGCCGACGGTCGTGCTGCCGGCGGGGGCCGGGGACCGCGTGCTGACCGAGGAGGTGTTCGGGCCGGTCGTGACGGTACAGCCGTTCGACGACGAGGCCGACGCCCTTCGCATCGCCAACGACACCGACTACGGCCTGTCCGGATCCATCTGGACCTCCGATGTGGGCCGGGCCCTGCGCGTCTCGCAGGGCGTCGAGGCGGGAAACCTGTCGGTGAACTCGCACTCCTCGGTGCGGTACTGGACCCCGTTCGGCGGATACAAACAGTCGGGGCTCGGGCGGGAACTGGGCCCCGATGCGGCCCGCGCCTTCACCGAAGTCAAGAACGTCTTCATCGCCACCTAACTTCCCTTTTCCGAGCATCGAAGGAGATACGTTGCAGCGCTTACAGGATCGGGTAGCGGTCGTCACCGGCGGCGGGAGCGGCATCGGGCTGGCCACCGTGCGGCGGTTCGCGCAGGAGGGCGCGAAAGTCGTTGTGGCGGATATCGATACCGCCTCCGGGGAGGCCGCGGCGGCCGAGGTCGGGGGTCTGTACGTGCAGGCCGATGTGACCGACGAGGCGCAGGTGGAGGGGCTGTTCCAGACGGCGGTCGACACGTTCGGCGGGCTGGATATCGCCTTCAACAACGCGGGAATCTCACCGCCCGACGACGATTCGATCCTCACCACCGGGATCGACGCGTGGCGGCGCGTGCAGGAGGTGAACCTGACCTCGGTGTACCTGTGCAGCAAGTACGCCATCGGGCATATGGTCGAGCGCGGCAAGGGCTCGGTCATCAATACGGCCTCGTTCGTCGCGGTGATGGGCGCGGCCACCTCCCAGATCTCCTACACCGCTTCCAAGGGCGGCGTCCTGGCGATGAGCCGGGAACTGGGCGTGCAGTTCGCCCGCCAGGGGATACGCGTCAACGCCCTCTGCCCGGGACCGGTGAACACTCCCCTGCTCCAGGAACTGTTCGCCAAGGATCCCGAGCGCGCCGCCCGCCGCCTGGTCCACATCCCTCTCGGCCGCTTCGCCGAGGCCGACGAGATCGCCGCCGCCGTAGCCTTCCTCGCCAGCGACGACTCCTCGTTCATCACCGCCTCACAGTTCCTGGTGGACGGGGGAATTTCGGGGGCGTACGTCACTCCCCTGTAGGGCAGTCGCGCCTCGCCCACCTCATTTTTCCGGCACGCTTTCGGCCGGAATCAGTCGACCGTGCGCTTGGGTCCCGTGAACCACCGCCGAGCCGAGGCGAACCACCAAATCGCGATCGCGCCTACGACGCCGACTAGGGTCAGAGGCGCATAATTCACTGCGGTCCAGGTGAATTCGTCGTTCCATGGATACCCCCGGTCGTCCATCGGGAGGATGAACAGCAGGCTGATCACGACGATCCAGATCAGGGCGACGAGGCCGATCGGGCGGTACCAGGCGCCGAGCGTCCATGGGCCCGTCCGGAACCGGCTGCCGTGCCGCTGCCGCAGCAGCACCGGGATGCCGTAGGCGATATACAGGCCGATGGTCGCCACCGAGGTGGCCGCGGCGTACGCGGTCGGCGCGTTCGCCGCGGGCACCAGCATGGACGGGATCAGCAGGACGAAGGCGAATACCGAGATGAACAGCACCGCGTTGACCGGCACCCGGCGCGCCGACAGAGTCGACCACAGCGCCGATCCCGGCACCGCGCCGTCGCGGGCGAAGGCGAACAGCATCCGGGAGGCCGAGGTGACCGAGGCGTAGCCGCAGAACAGCTGCGCGGCCGCGGCGATGACCAGCAGCAGGCCCGACCAGAACGAATTCAGCGAATTCTCCAGGATGTAGATCACCGGATAGCCGCTGTTCTGCTCCGGATCCAGCGCGGCGTTCAGATCGGGAATCGCGAAGGTCACCGCCAGAATCAGCAGATAGCCGGCGATCGCCGAGACGACGATGGTGTTGATGATGCCCTTGGCCGCCATCCGGGAGGCGTCGTGGGTCTCCTCGGACATGTGCGCCGAGGCGTCGTACCCGGTGAAGGTGTACTGCGCGTGCAGCAGTCCGAGCAGGAAGCTGAACGCGACGCCGCCGAACCCGATGGCGCTGTTGTCGACGGTCTCGGTGAAGACGAACCCGACGCTCTGATGGTGCCGCGCACCGATTCCCAGCACCAGCACGAAGATCGCCACACCGCCCACGTGCCACCACGCCGACACGTTGTTGATCACCGCGGACAGGTGCGGGCCGATCACGTTCAGCACCGCGTGCAGCACCAGGATCACGGCGAACACCAGGAATATCGCGGTGCGATCGGTGCCGATGTCCAGACCGATGACATTGAGCACGGCGGTGGTGAAGATGGCGGCGCCGTAATCGATCGACGCCGTCACCGCGATCTGCCCGATCAGGTTGAACCAGCCGGTGAACCAGCCCCAGATCGGCCCGCCCAGCTCCGCCGCCCACCAGTACAGGCCGCCGGAGGTCGGATAGGCCGAGGCCAGCTCGGCCATCGCCAGCCCCACGAACAGCACCATCACCGACACCAGCGGCCAGCCCCACGCCATGGTGATCGGCCCGCCGTTGGACAGCCCGATGCCGTAGCTGGCCAGCCCGCCGGTGAGGATCGAGACGATGGTGAAACTGATGGCGAAATTGGAGAATCCGGACCAGGAGCGGGCCAGCTCCTGTTTGTAGCCGAGTTCGGCGAGACGGCGTTCGTCGTCGGACGGTGATCGGGTCTCGGTCATGACTACTCCCACCTGAGAACGCCGCCCTCACACGGCGTTCGATAAGTGATCAGTGTGGGGTAAACACCCGTAAACCGCAGCGCAACCTCGAAACGCGTTACTTACCGACGCCGATCGGCTTGCCGAAGAACGACGCGAAGGTCTCGCCGAAGGTCTGTGCCAGCAGCTGGAAACCGTTGGGGTCCAAGGCGAGCCAGCCCGCGTCGGCGGTCGAGCAGCCTCGTTGCGCGGGAACGCCGTCGAGCCTGTCCTTCATCCACAGCAGCGCCGGGGCCACACCCGAGACCTCCGTGGCGACGTGTTCGGCGAAATGCTCGCGGGTGTACCGGACATCGGCGGCCGGGTCCTGGCAGTAGGTGTTCACCAGGTCGTCGACCTGGCCGACCGGGATGACCTCGTCGGGATTGCCCTGCCAGATGTACATCGGCAGATCGGGCACCGCCTTGCCCATGCGCGTCTTGTCGAGCACGTCGGCGACCGCCGGATCGCGCATCGGATCGCCCTGGGTCTGGAGCATTCCCTTCAGATTCAGGAACGGGAACGACGACAGGTACTGCACGCACAGCCCGCTCTGGACGGTCGAGACGACCCGGCCGGTGAGGTCCATCCGCTCGTTGAGGAACTTCGCGAAATCCGGGTACTCCCGCGAGATACCCATGACCGCGCCGAGAACCAGGCCCGCGGTGGCTTGGCCGTTGGCGACGTTCAGCACCGTGCCCAGATCGGCGGGCACCCCGCCCTCGGCCGCGCCGACGATAGTCAGTTCCGGTGCGTAGCTCTGCCGCAGCTCCGCCGCGTGGCCGGTCGCGATGGCCCCGCCGGAGTAGCCGTACAGGCCGATCCGGGCGTCGGGGGTGATGCGCATCGGATCGAAATCGCGGGCCGCGCGGATGCCGTCGAGGGTGATCCGCCCGGCGAGCGGACCCGCCGCGTAGGCGTTGTTCGGGCCCTGGTGGTCGGGAATCACCACGCCCCAGCCCTGTTGGAGCGCGCCCTGGGCGATGACGAACTCCGCGGGGGCGACGATCTGCCCGGCGATCGGGGCGACCGACCACTGCTGCATCGCGTACGACGGCGAGCAGTATCCGGCCAGCGAGTCCTCGGCGATCTGCATCGACAGCAGCTTGTCGGGGGCCTTGCCGCGCGGCTTCAGCACGGTGGCCACCGCCGGGATCGGCTCGCCGCGGGTATCGGTCGACCGGTAGGACAGCAGCCACGCGTCGACATTGACCGGGATCAGGCCGAAGTTCGCCACCGAGATCTGCCGGGCGGCGATGATCTCCCCCGGGGCCTTGTCCGCGAAGGCCGCGGCCGGCGGGTAGTAAAACCCCCGGTCGAACTCCGGCGGCAGCGGAATCGGCGCACCGGCCTGCACCGGAACGGGTTCGGGAGCCGGCTCGGCGAATGCCGCTGCCCCCGACGTGAATATCAGCGCGAACACCGCGACCACGGCCGCCCCGAGCGCGCCCCGGCGCCCCCGACCCCTGCTGAGTGTCGACAACTCGACCCCTTCCTTGTGAGACTGCTCCGTCCCACATTGGATCGGACTATGGCACAGCAGTGACCCAGATCGCAATAGAGCGGCCGGACCTCCTATCGAGAACATCCGGTTTCACTGTTGTCGAGCAGGCCCACACAGTGCACAGCCACCGTGAATTCACATGGTCAACTCCTGTCGAGGGCACGCGTGATCAGGTGACGTGCGCCGTCGCCGTAGACCGCTTGCCGCCGGAGTCGATCCCACGCCTTCTCGTAGTAGGCAAGCTCGGACGGCGTGCTCACGGTCAGCTCCGCACTTAGCGTTTCGACCAATGCCATCCGTGTGTCGTAAATGACGAAACTCGTTGTTGTGTAGACAAACTCGTAGTCGGTGGGCACGATCCCCAGAATGAGGCGGGGGTTTCCGAAACTGATGTCGAGCAGGTGCCGCAGCTGGCCGACTCGGATCTGATCGTCACCGACACGCATGGACAACGTCGGCTCGTGGATGAGCATGTGAAAGTGAGTCCGACCGTCTTGGAGCGCCTTCTGGCGGGCAAGTCGCGCAGAGACCGCGTCCTCGAGATCGTCGTAGGTGCCGAGAAACTCGATACAGGTCGACAGGACAGCGCGAGCGTAGTCCTCGGTCTGCAACAGCCCCGATATGATCACCGGTGAGTAGACGCGCACCGCGGTGGCACGCGAATCGAGTTCCACGCCGCGGCGTTGACGACGGGCGTGACCGGCGGCGGCCACCCGCTTCCATTCGGCCCACTGCGCCCGCACATTCCGCAGAGAGGCCACCAGGTCCGGTAGCGCCAGTTGGGCATTACAGAGGCTGCACCATACGGCCAGATCTCCCTCGGAGGGCTGGCGTTCACCTCGTTCGATTCGACTGGTCTTGGACCAGTGCCAGCCCGCCTCGGTGGAGAACTGCCGGCCGTTGAGCCCTGCGTCCCTGCGTAGTTCACGCAGACGGGCACCGAGGGCTCGCCGGGCTCGGTCGACCGATGTCACGTCCTCACGTACTCCTCGTACCGCGTCGCCACTGTCCACACCCGATCGCGGATCGAGCAGGCGTACGCAACGATCGTCGGGTCGTCGGTCAGTGCCGCTCCGATCCAGTATTCGTTCTCGTCGAATACGCTGAATGCCACGCGATCGTCATCGAGAACCCAGAAGTCTTCCGACCGCGAGTCGGCCGGATCTGCGTTGCGCCGGGGCAGGTAGCGGATGTCTTCGCCCGCGGCGGTGTTGTACTTGGCCAGCGCCAGCAGGTACCGCGTGTAGAGAGTGTGCGGCTCGGTCACGATGCGGACCCGCTGCACTGCGATACCCCGTGCCGTGGTCTCACGAATCAGGTTGGACCAGTTGGCGAACCAGTCGCCGCCGACATCCGTCGACTCGTCGGCGCGGAACCGCGTCAGCGATTCGTTCTCGCTCGCCGACAGGTAGTCGTCGCGGGTTTCCAGGTGGAAGGCACGGGCCTGCACCGTGGCGAAAAGATCGGGGAAGGAGGCGTTACCGGAAATCAAGTGCATCTGGGAACACCTCCTGACTCACCGGAACCTCCACGGCGGTTTCGTGACCTGGAATAGCCATGACCGCCAGCGCATCCCGGTCCGTCACCGGCGTACCGCGCAGCAGGAAGGTACCGTGGCCCGTGTCCATGAGCCCGGTCAGGCAGGTTCCAGGTTCCATCCAGCGCAGCAGGCGATGCGGAATCTCCACCTGGCCTGGTTGCTCTGTCTTCCATCCCTGAACGAGGTCGGTTTTACGGTCGGTCGCGTAGAGACGCGGCGAGCCGCCCTCGCCGGTCGGGCCTCCGAGCAGTCTGATTTCCATGATGGCGACCTTCGATGTGTGCGGACAATGGTGTGAGTAGTGCCGTGAGCCCTCTGCTTACTACCTGCACATTATGCGATTCGACCACTTCAGTTGGCACTTTCTGGCACTTTTCTGGTGCTTCATACGGCTCGGCTCTTAGCGTTCGAACTGGCCCGCCGCCGGATTTCAGCTGTCGCACCTATCCGACACCCCGGGCGGTGGACGCTTCCAACGACGGGAGGGGACGTGATGGACCAGGCGAACAGCGGGCTTCCGCAACGGCAGGTACAGGTGGATTTCCGTGGGGCGAGGTACCCGGCGATCGTGTACACCGCACGGCCCGACGTCATCGTGAGACTCCTTCGAGCACTGCGCGATTGGAACCCTGACTACTGTGCGGAAGTCGAATCGGTCGCGATCGAGGACGACGAGCAGGTGCCACCGCTGCCGCTGTGGCGCCTGCGGGCATGGACCAACCGATGAGCGTCACGGTGGCCTGGGCGGCGATGGCGATGTTGGTCATGATCTGCGGAGGCGCGGTATACCTGCTGCTTCGCCCCGACCACGAACACAAGAGTGACGACGGAGAAGTCCCCACGCAGACCCTGTGGACCGAGAGATACACGCACGAGGCGCCGACTTACCCGCTGACGGTCACGGGCGCGCACCGGGAAATGCAGCGGCACCGGGGGTGCGACCGCGAGGACTGCCCCCGCAAGGCGGTCGCCTATCGGGTGCTGGTGGAGGCCCGGCACATCAAGCCGGACGCGGGCCGAACCTACTGATCGGGGGTGTGCGGCTGTCAGCGGTGTGGGAGCGGGCCGCCGTTACTCGATGAGGGAGAGCGTGACCGGGACCAGCACGTCGACCAGGTCGCTGACGGGGGGACGGGGGTCCATCAGGAGCCACTCGTGGGCCATGCCGTTGACCGCGCCGATGACGGCGCTGGTGGCGAGGGCTGTTCCGCCTCGGATGTGGGCGCCCTGGCCGCCGACCGGGGCGACGGCCATTTCGATGACCATGGCCCAGACGTGGCGGCGTTCCCGGCGGTGGCGTTCCATGCGGTCGCTCACGCCGACCACCTCGATGAAGGCGAGTTTGGCGCGGTACGGGTCGGATTCGATGGAGTTGAGGTAGGCGGACAGTACGGCCGTGAGCGCCGCCTGCGGATCGCCGCCGGGCGGGAGGGCGCCCAGCGTCCGCGTCACCGCGGCCGCGGCCTCGTCCTGGACGCGGTCGTAGGCGGCGACCAGCACGTCTTCCCGGGTCTCGAACTCCTCGTAGAACTGCCGCTTGGACAGGCCCGCGGCGGTGCAGACGTCGGCGAGCGAGCTGTTCGCGTAGCCGCGCTCGGCGAAGACGCGCGTCGCGGCGACGATGAACCGATGCCGGCGCTCGGCCTTGCGCTCGGTGACGGCACGCCCGCCGTACTGCCTGTCCACGCTCGTCACCCATCAACCGTATCCCGCGCGGGCCCGCGGTGGTTCAGAGGTCGCGGCGGGGACCGATCAGGGCGAGCGCGGCCTCGACGGCGACATCGATTATGTCGGTGATGTCACCGCCGGTCTCGACCGTGGAGGCGATGAGTTCGCGGTAGCCGCCGTAGAGGATGGTCGCCATCTGCCGGGACGGCGGGTGCAGTTCGGCGGACTGGAATTCCGGTGTGGCGGTGAGGTTCCGGATCAGGGTGACGAACGCGTCGGCGGTCTCGCGGTGCAGGCGCTGGGCGGCGTCCCCGAGGCCCGGGATATCGCGGATCCAGGCGAGCGTGACGCTGGTGTCGTGCTGCGAGGCGGCGATCCACGCCTCGATCGCCTGGCGCACCTGGGTGCGCCAGGACGCCGTCGAGTCGACCGCGGCGTAGATCTGCCGGATGGTGTCGCTGTTGCGTTCGGCGAGCAGCGCCACGAAACAGTCCTGTTTGCCGGTGAAGTGCTCGTAGAACGTCCGGCGGGAGGTGCGGGCGTGCCGGACCACATCGGCCACGGTGGCGTCGCGGTAGCCGCGCTCGCGGATCGCCTCGGCCATACCGTCGAGCAGCCGGCGCCGGAAACCCGAATCCGGCGCGGCCTCGGCGGCGGAACTGGAGGCGGGCTCGGCGCGGGTCACGACGTTCAGCCTAGTTTCGCCTCCGCGGCGGGCGCGGCGACCCCGGTGGCCGGCCGTGCGGCGCGGCGGTGGACCACGGCCCGGCCCTTGCGCCCGGGGGCCAGGGCGACGCCGCGGAAATGGTTGCGCTCGCCGGGGGCGTCGGTCGGCTCCAGGGTGAAATCGCGCAGCAGCGTGCGCAGCACGACGTTCATCTCCATGGTGGCGAATGCCGCGCCGATGCAGCGCCGGGCGCCGCCGCCGAACGGAATCCAGGTGAACGTGCCGGGCCGCACGCCGAGGAAGCGGTCCGGATCGAACGCGCGCGCGTTCGGGAACAGCTCCTCGTTGTCGTGCAGCAGCCGGATGCTGACCAGAACGTTCTGGTTCGCCGGCAGCGTCCAGCGCCCCAGGCGCAGCGCGTCGGCGCGCACCTTGCGCACGGTCGAATCGATGACCGGGCGGACCCGCTGCACCTCCAGCAGGGTGGCCTCGCGCAGCGCCGAGCCGCCCTCGTCGACCTCGGCGACCAAGCGCCGCAACACATCCGGGTGGCGGCGCAGGCGTTCGACGGTCCACGCCAGGGTGGTCGCCGTCGTCTCGTGCCCCGCCGTGAGCAAGGTAAGCAGTTCGTCGGCGATCTCCTGGCGGGTCATGGCCGATCCGTCGTCGTAGCGGGCCTGCAACATCATCGACAGCACGTCGTCGCGGTCCGCGAGCGCCTTGTCGGCCGCCGCGCGGTCGATCAGCCGACCGACGACCTCGTCGTACTGCCGGCGGTATTCCGCGAATCGGGACCAGGGACCGAAGCGGCCCAGGAGATTTCGCGGCACCGGCACGGCGGCCAGCGCCGACGCGACCAGCACCAGCTTCGGCAGCAGCGCGCGCAGCCGATCGAATTCCGCTCCCTCGGCGCCGAAGACCGCTCGCAGGATCACATTCAGGGTGATCCGCATCATCGAATCCATCGTCGCGAATTCGCGCCCCGACGGCCACGACGCCGTCTCCCGGACCGTCTCCTCCTCGATGAGATCCTCGTACACCGAGAGGCGGCGGCCGTGGAAGGGCGGCGTCAGCAGTTTGCGGTGTTTGCGATGCTCGTCGCCGGTCAGCGAGAACAGCGAGCCCGGGCCCAGGAACTGCCCGAGGTTCACGTCCACCGTGTCGACCGCCTCGGTGCCCGCGGTGAACAGCGCCTTGACCTCCGCCGGATCCGAGAGCACCACCATCGTGCCGAACCGGGGCATCTGCACCGTGAACGCCGAGCCGTACCGGGCGTGCATCCGCCGCCACGCGCGGGTGCGCCCCGCCAGAATCTCCACGTTCTGCACGAGGCGCGGCGTGTCCGGGCCATCGGGCAGTCGCACTGCGGTCATAGAGCCCTCCCAAAGCTGGTACGTCTATGTACCAGCAGTACGGTACGCCGGTGTACCGAGCGTGGCAAGGGTCACATCTCCGATGAACCACGGGCGGCCCGGCTCCGTAGCTACAGGTGCAGGCACGCGCACAGGGGTGATGATCGTGGCCGAACTCGCGCCGTTCTATCAGGATGTCCAATCGCACTACGACGTGTCGGACGACTTCTACCGGCTGTTCCTGGATCCGTCGATGACCTACAGCTGCGCTTATTTCGAGCGCGAGGGTCTAACTCTGGAGCAGGCACAGCAGGCGAAAATCGAGCTGGCACTAGGGAAACTGGACCTACGACCGGGGGCGACGCTGCTCGATATCGGGTGCGGATGGGGCGCGACCATGCGGCGTGCGGCCGAGCAGCACGGGGCGCACGTCACGGGACTCACATTGAGCCGCAACCAGTTCGAGCATGTCACCGCGGAGATCCACCGTCTCGGGCTCGCGAATGCCCAAGTGCGGCTGCAAGGTTGGGAGGAGTATCACGAGCCGGTGGATCGCATCGTCAGCATCGGCGCCTTCGAGCACTTCCGGCGCACCCGCTACGAGGAGTTCTTCCGGCGCTGCCACCGGCTGCTGCCGGACGACGGAAGGCTGTTGCTGCACAGCATCATCGGCTATCCGCTCGCCGATCTGCGCCGCATGGGTATCGAGGTGACCCGCGAGGACGCCCGCTTCCACGTGTTCGTCAAGCGCTACATCTTCCCCGGCGGACAGCTCCCGAACCCGGGTGAGATCACGAATCTGGCCCGGGCCGCCGGATTCGAGGTGGCGCGGATCCATTCGCTGCAGCCGCATTACGCGTACACGCTCGACCGGTGGGCGGATGCGCTGCGGAATCGTCGCGACGAGGCCGTGCGGCTCACCGACCAGGAGACCTATGACCGTTACCAGCGCTATCTCACCGGATGCGCGGACCGGTTCCGCCGGGGACTGCTCGACGTCATGCAGTTCACGCTGGTGAAGTAGGCGTGGTCACCGCTCCCGGGCGAGATAGGCCGCCACCCATGATTCCGCCGCGGCCTTCGCCTCCGCGACCGACGCCGCGGAGGCCTCGCGCAGCAGGCGGCCGTCGGGCCTGCCCACCCACCAGGAGCACGAGGTGGGGGTGGTCGTCCTGATGCGTGCGCGCACCGCCCCGAAGTCCTTGAGCAGACGGCGATCGCCCGCCGCGCCGGACAGCTCCCAGCCGTCACCGGCGTGCTCCGACAGCACGAGCACGGAGGTCGCGGCATCGGTCCTGGCCCCTGTGTGGTCGGCCACCTCATCCCTTCCGATCCCTCGCCGGCGCGCTGGGCCGCTGGTCGAGAATCGGTCGGTGAGCGCCGGGGAATGCTTTGGTCGCGGCGCTGCGTCGCCGGCAATTCTAGGTTACCGCCCAGCAATCCTCCAGCGGTTCCGGCGATCCCGCGCCGAGTGCGACACACCACCTAGGGGTGGAAAATACCTACCCCTTGGTTGGTCCTCCCTTAGCACTGAGGTCGCTGTCGCGCCGAATCCGTAGCGGGGACAGTGAATTCATCAACAGAAACGATGAACACGACATCGAGGGGACGGACATCATGCGGCAGTTCGAAACGACCACCGTCGCCGTCACGGCCGACGACTGCGAGCTCACCTGGGCCGATCTGGATCGCTGGTCGAATCGGTTGGCGCGGATCCTGGTCCGGCGCGGTGCGCGGCGCGGCAGCCGGATCGCCATCGCGGTCACGGCGCCGATGGAGGCGGCCGTCACCCGCGCGGCCATCGCCAAGGCCGGTGCCACAGCGGTCCCGGTGCGGGGCGAAAACCACTCTCCGGCAGCCGATCTCGGCGTCACCACCGAGGAACTGCTACACGGTCTCGACGACGCGGTCCGCTGGGTGGTGCTCGACGACCGGTCGACGCTGCTGGAGTACCTCACCGGATCGGACGCGCCGCTGCGCGCACCCGTCGACCAGGCCGCTTGACACTCGAACAGACCAGGACTCCTCTATGTCTCAGCGCCCCGTGACGGCGCCCGCCGACGCACGCCCGCATGCCGACGCCTTCCCGCTGTCCGCGGCCCAGCGCGGCATCTGGTTCGCCCAGCACTTCGCCGGCGCCACCCCGATCTCCATCGCGCAGTACGTCGAATTCCAGGGCGCGGTGGACGTCGCGCTGCTGTCCGCCGCGGCGCGGCAGGCCGGTCGCGAATTCGGCACCGGCTACCTGCGGCTGCTCGAGGCCGACGGCCTGCCGTATCAGGTGGTGGACACCGCTCTCGACGACCGCATCGACACCGTCGACCTGCGCGGCGAGGCCGATCCCGAGGCGGCCGCGCACGCGTGGATGCGCGCCGAGTACTCGGCGCCGCTGGATCTCGTGACCGACCGGCTGGTCGAGGTGGCCATGCTGCGCGTCGGCGACGACCGCTGGTTCTGGTACTCCCGGATCCATCACATCGTGCTGGACGGCGTGGGCGCGCTGACGATGATGCAGCGCACCGCCGAGATCTACGACCACACCCTGCGCGGCGAGGACGTCCCGCCCCCGCGGGCCGAGAGCTTGCGCCGGATCGTGGAAGACGATGTGGCATACCGTGATTCGAGCCGCCTGCACAGCGACCGCGAGTACTGGCGCACGCACCTGGCGGGGATGGCGCGCCCGGTCACGCTGGCCGGGCGGGAGGCCGCGGTCGACGCCCAGCCGAATCTGGTCTCGGGCGCACTGCCCACCGCCACGGCCGGTTTGCTCGACGCCGTCGCGGAGCGGCAGCAGTCGAGCGCGGCGCCGATCATCGTGGCGGCCTTCGGCGCGTATCTCGGCGCGATGACCGGTGCGGGCGATGTGGTGCTGGGCCTGCCGGTCTCGGGTCGCACGACCGCGACGCTGCGGCGGTCCGGCGGGATGGTCGCCAATGTCGTTCCGCTGCGGCTGCGGCTGGATCCCGCGCAGACGGTCGGCGATCTGATCCGCGCCACCCAGGGCGAGCTGACCGGGGCGCTGCGGCGCCAGCGTTACCGGCAGGAGGACATCGTCCGCGATCTGGGCTGGGCGATGGACGAGGTCACCTCGTTCGGGCCGACGGTGAATCTGATGATGATGGACAGCCGGATCGCGCTCGGCTCGGTCACCGGGCGGCTGCACGTGCTCACCTCCGGGCTGATCGACGACCTGTTCGTCAACGTCTATCCGGGCGTGGGCGGCGAGAGCACGCATATCGACTTCCAGGCAAACCCGAATCTCTACGGCGAGCCCGAGCTGGCCACGCAGCACGAGCGCTTCCTGGCCTACCTGTCCCGGTTCCTCACCGCGGGCCCGGACACGCCCGTGGCCGCGATCCCCGCGACGTCGGACGCCGAGCGAGCCGATCTGGCGCCGGCCCGGGGCCCGGTGGGCACGCCGGTGCGGACGCTGCCCGGCATTCTGGCGGACGGCGCGGGACTGCGGCCCGGCGCGATCGCCGTGCGCGCCGGCGACACCCGCCTCACCTATCGCGAACTCGACGAGCGGACCAACCGGCTGGCACGGCTCCTCGTCGCCGCCGGTGCGGGGCCCGAACATCCGGTGGCCGTATCGATTCCGCGGTCGGTGGAATCCGTGGTGGCGATGTGGGCGGTCGCCAAGACGGGTGCGGCCTTCGTGCCGATCGATCCGACGTATCCGGCCGACCGGATCGAGTACATGATCGCCGACAGCGGCGTGGTCACCGGCGTGACCGTGGCCGCCGCGCGGGGTTCGCTGCCGGACCGGATCGGCTGGCTCGTGCTGGACGGCGAGAACGGTCGCGCCGCCGGTTACGACGCCGCGCCGATCACCGATGCGGACCGCCTGGCGAACATCCATCCGGACCAGACCGCCTATGCCATCTACACATCCGGCTCGACCGGCCTGCCCAAGGGTGTGCTGGTATCGCATCGGGGACTGGCGAATCTGGTGGCGAGTTCCGGTCCCGGCTTCGGCGTGGACACCGATTCCGTGGTGGCGCACGCCGTCTCGCCGAGTTTCGACATCTCGGTGGAGGAACTGCTGGTGGCGTTCGCGGCCGGCGCGACGGTCGCGGTGGTGCCGCCCGAGGCGTACGCGGGCGAGGAGATGGCGCGGGTGCTGCGGGATCACGGCGTCACGCATCTGAATGTCACTCCGGCGGTGGTGGATTCGCTGGATCCGGCGACACTGCCCGCGCTGCGCACGGTCGTAGTGGGCGGTGACGCGTGCCCGCCGGATCTGGTGGCGGCGTGGTCCGGCCGCACCGTCCTCAACGGGTACGGGCCGACCGAGACGACGGTGACCGTCACGCTGAGCCCGCCGCTGGCACCGGAGGATCCGGTCACGATCGGCGGTCCGGTGCGCGGGGTGGCGGCGCTGGTCCTCGATCCGTGGCTGCGGCCCGTCCCGCCCGGTGTCACGGGCGAGCTGTATCTGAGCGGCGACTGCCTCGCCCGCGGGTACCACGGGCGCACCGGGCTCACCGCCGCGTGCTTCGTGGCCGATCCGCACGCGTCCGGGCGGCGCATGTATCGCACCGGCGATCTGGTGCGCTGGCGTCGCGGCGGCGACGGCTGGGGCCTGGAGTACGCCGGACGCGGCGACGCGCAGGTGAAGGTGCGCGGGTTCCGCGTCGAACTCGGTGAGATCGACGCCGTGCTGCACGGGCTGCCCGGCGTGGACTTCGCGCTCACCCTCGGGGCCGAAACCGATTCGGGCGCTACGGCGCTGGTGTCGTATGTCCTGCCCGCGTCCGGGACCACCCTGGATCCGGAGGCCCTGAAAGTCGCCGCGGGCGAGAGGCTTCCGGCGTACATGGTGCCGTCCGCCGTGATGGTGCTCGATCACGTCCCGCTCACGCCGGTCGGCAAGGTGGACCGGCGGGCGCTCCCCGCACCGGTCTTCGCCACCGCGTCGAGCACCGGGCGCGCGCCGGAGACGCCGCGCGAGCGGACGGTGGCGGCGGTGTTCACCGATGTGCTCGGCGTGGAGTCGGTGGGGGCCGACGACGACTTCTTCGCCCTGGGCGGTGACAGCATCATCGCCATCCAACTGGTGTCGCGGGCGAAGGCGGCCGGGCTGAACTTCACGGCGCGGGAGGTGTTCGAGCGCCGGACCGTCGCCGGGCTCGCCGCCGTCGCTACCGAGGCCGCCACCACCGTGGCCGAACTGCCGGGTGGCGGCGTCGGGGCCGTTCCGCTCACGCCGATCGCGCACGCGATGGTCGAGGACGGCGCGTGGGGGCGTTTCGCCCAGGCGGCGCTGATCGGGCTGCCCGGGGACTGGGACCGCGCCCGGCTCGTGTCCGCGGTGCGGACGCTGGTCGACCACCACGACATGCTGCGCGGTTCGCTGCGGCGTGCCGGGGACGACTGGAATTGGGTTGTGGGCGAGCGGGGTTCGATCGATGCCGCGGCCCTCGTCGATGTGGTGTCCGGCGGGCCCGAGGAGGTCGAGCGCGAACTTCAGCGCGCCGCCGATCAGCTCGATCCGGCCGCCGGTGTGGTCGCCCGGTTCGTGGTGATCGACTCGCCGGACGCCGAGCCCCTGCTGTGGATGGTTGTGCACCACCTGGCGGTCGACGGAGTCTCGTGGCGAATCCTGCTGCCGGACTTCGCCGTCGCGTACTCCGGAGGCGACCTCGAACCCGTCGGCACCTCGTTCCGGCGGTGGGCGCACGGCCAGGCCGAGCAGGCTTCGGACCGGGAGCCGGAACTGCCGCTCTGGCAGGAGATTTCGGCCACCGCGGATCCCGCGCTGGGAGTGCGGGGATTCGATCCGGCCCTGGATGTCGTGGCCACCGAGGCGCAGCTGCGGACCACCGTCGACGCCGAGGTCGCGGAGGGCGTGCTGACGGCCGTGCCGTCGCGATTCCATTGCGGCACGGACGATGTCCTGCTCACCGCACTCGCCCTGGCCGTCGGCCGCTGGCGCGGGCGGCACACGACCTTGCTCACGCTGGAGGGCCACGGCCGCGAGGAGGCGATCCTGCCCGGAGCCGATGTCGCCCGGACCGTGGGCTGGTTCACCGCCGCGTATCCGGTGGGCCTGGACCTGTCGGGGATCGATCTCGACGATGCCTTCGACGGCGGCGCGGCCGCGGGTGTGGCGATCAAGACGGTCAAGGAGCAGTTGCGGCGGATTCCGGATCGGGGCGTCGGCTACGGGATGCTGCGATACCTCGATCCTGGTACCGCCGAATCCCTTTCGGCCGATCCGAGACCGCAGATCAGCTTCAACTATCTCGGGCGAGCGGCGACCGACTCCGACGGCGGCCCCTGGCTCCCCCGCCGCTTCGCCGCCACCCGGGACGACCGCGCGCCCTTGGCGGCCGTACTCGATATCAATGCCCTGATGGGGGCCGACGGACTCGAGGTGACGTGGGCTTACGCCACCGGCGTCCTCGGCGGGAACGACGTGCGCGAACTCACGGAACTGTGGAACACCGCGCTGAAATCGCTTGTCGCACATGCCGGATCCGTGGCGGCGGGCGGGCATACGCCCTCCGACTTCGGCCTGGTCGAGGTGTCGCAGGCGCGGATCGACGACTGGGAGCGCGACCATCCGGCGCTGTCCGATGTGTGGCCGCTGTCGCCGTTGCAGCAGGGCCTGCTGTTCCATGCCCGCTACGACACCGACACCGCGGACGACTACACCGTGCAGACCCGCCTGAGCCTGGCGGGACGAGTCGACGCGGCGCGGCTGCGGCAGGCCGCCCAGTCGGTGGTGGACCGGCACGACAACCTGCGGGTGGCCTTCACCGAAACCGCCGACGGGCCATACCAGCTCGTCTCCGAATCCGCCGAAATCGCCTGGCAGTACCTCGATCTCGCGACGACCGGCGACAGCGCGCGGGAGCTGGAGCGAGTGATCGCCGTCGACGCCCGCACCCGGTTCGATCTCGGGCGCGCGCCGCTGGTGCGGTTCGCGCTCGTGCGGACGGCGGCGGAGTCCTACACGCTGCTCATCACCAATCATCACCTGGTGCTGGACGGCTGGTCGACGCCGTTGCTGATCCAGGAACTGCTCGCCGGCTACGTCGCCCTGGTCACCGGCGGAACGCCCGACCGGACCGCGCCGCCCTCCTACCGGGAATTCCTGGGCTGGCTCGCCGAGCAGGACGATGCCGCGTCCCTCGCGGCCTGGACCGACTCGCTGTCCGGTATCGACACCCCCACCCGGGCGGTGCCGACCCTGGCGGGCATCGCGTCGGCCGAATCCGGCACCGTCGCCGTGGATTTCCCCGCCGAGGACCTCGCCCGGCTGGAGGCCACCGCACGGGACGCGGGCGCCACGGTCAATACCGCGGTGCAGGCCGCGTGGGCGCTGGTGCTGGCCATGCTGACCGGGCGCACCGATGTCGTGTTCGGCGGCACCGTCTCCGGGCGTCCGCCGCAGCTGCCCGGGATCGAGCAGATGGTGGGCCTGTTCATCAATACCGTGCCGGTGCGGGTGCGCCTCGATCCCGCCGAACGGGTCACCGACCTGCTCGCGCGCGTCCAGGCCGAACAGGCGCGGCTGCTGGATCACCAGCATGTCGGGCTGGCCGCCATCCATCAGGCGGTCGGGCTGCCCGAACTGTTCGACACGCTCACCGTCTTCGAGTCGTACCCGCTCGACCGGGACACGCTGTCGCGGGCGCCGGATATCGGCGGCATGCGGATCCTCGACGTCACCGGCACCGACGCCACGCCGTATCCGCTGAACCTCATGGTGATCCCGCAGCGCGACGGCCTGCGGATCAGCATCGAATACCTCGCCGACCATCTCGGCGCCGCAGCGGCACAGCGTCTGCTCGACAGGTTCGTGCTGCTGCTCGGGCAGATCGCCGCCGATCCGCTGCACCGGATCGCGCGAATCCAGCACTGCGACCGCGACGAGCGCCGGGCGCTGACGCCGGTGCGTGGCGCGGATCCAGCGCCGGCGCGGGTGCTGCCGGACATCCTGACCCACGGGGCCCGCATCGCGCCGGACGCGATCGCCCTGAGTTCCGGCACCTTGACCATGACCTACCGGGAACTGGACGCCTGGTCGAACCGGTTCGCCCGGGTCCTGCTGGGCCGCGGCGTGGGGCGGGAGGTCTTCGTCGTGCTCGCGCTGACGCGGTCGGTGGAATCGGTCGTCGCCGTCTGGGCGGTGGCGAAGACCGGCGCGGCCTTCCTGCCGCTGGATCCGAACCACCCCATCGAGCGGATCGAGCACATCCTCGGCGATTCGCGGGCGCCGATCGGAATCACCGTGCGCGCCACCGGCGAAACCCTGCCGGGCACCATCGACTGGCTGCTGCTCGACGACCTGAACACCATCCGCCGCGTGATGACCGTCTCCGACGCGCCCGTCACCGATGCCGAACGCGGCGGGCCGATCACGCTCGACCAGACCGCGTACCTCATCTACACCTCCGGCTCCACCGGCAAACCCAAGGCGGTCCTGCTCAGCCATCACGGTCTCGCCAACCTCGTCGCCACTCAGGCGGAGGAACTCGGGCTGGACGAGCGGTCCACCGTGCTGCAGGTCGCCTCGCCGAGTTTCGACGCCTCGGTGCACGAACTGCTGAACGCGCACGGCATGGGCGGGCACCTGGTGGTCTCGCCGCCGGAGGTGTACGGCGGCGACGCCCTCGAGGAACTGCTGCGCACCGAACAGGTCACGCACGCCGTCATCACCCCGTCGGTGCTGGCGACGATGGACCCGCGCGGCCTCACCGCGCTGCGCACGCTCTCGGTGGCCGGCGAGGCCGTCGGGCCGGATCTGGTGGCCGACTGGTCGGCCGGGCGGCGCATGGTGAACCTGTACGGCCCCACCGAATTCAGCGTCTGGGCGACCGGGCCCGGCGAACTGCGGCCCGGCGCGCGGATCACCATCGGCGGCCCGATCCGCGGCGCTTCGGCCATGGTGCTCGACACCTGGCTGCGGCCCGTGCCGGTGGGTGTCACCGGCGAGCTGTACCTCGCCGGGCCTGCCCTCGCGCGGGGATACTTCAACCGATTCACGCTCACCGCGGCACGATTCGTCGCGGACCCGTACGGCGCGCCGGGCGACCGGATGTATCGCACCGGCGACATGGTGCGCTGGGTGGAGACCGACGGCCGGTCGCTCGAACTGGAGTACCTGGGCCGCAGCGATTTCCAGGTCAAGATCCGCGGACTGCGGGTCGAACTCGGCGAGATCGACGCGGTGCTGGCGCTCGACGCCGACGTGGACTACGCGGTGACCGTGGGCCTTCCGGGCCCGGCCGGCACCACGGTGCTGGTGTCCTACATCGTGCCCGCCACGGGCCGCGCGGTCGATCCCGACGGGTTGCGCACGCGGGTCGCGGCCGCGTTGCCGGAGTACATGGTGCCCGCGTATATCGTTGTGCTGAAGGATGTTCCGCTGACTCCGGTCGGCAAGCTGGATCGCGCCGCGCTGCCCGCGCCCGACTTCTCCGCCCTGGACGATCGGTATCTGGCGCCGCGCACGGCGGTGGAACGCGCGGTCGCCGGGGTGTTCGCCGAGGTGCTCGAGCGCGAGCGGGTGAGTGTCGACCGGTCGTTCTTCGAACTGGGCGGCAACTCGCTCAGCGCGACCCGCGTTGTCGCACGGGTCAATGCGGCGCTCGGTTCGACGGTCGCGCTGCGCGACCTGTTCGACGCGCCCACCGTGGCGCGCCTGTCCGCCCGGATCGTCCCCGCCACCGGCGACGGCGAACGGGCGGCCCTGGCGCCGCGGATCCGGCCCGACCGGGTGCCGCTGTCGCCGGCGCAGCAGCGCATGTGGGTGCTCAACCGGATGGATCCGGCCTCGCCCGCGTACAACATCGCGGTCGCGTTGCGGCTCACCGGAGACCTGGACATCGCCGCCCTGCGTCATGCGGTCGCGGAGGTCGTCGCGCGCCACGAGAGCCTGCGCACCGTGTATCCCGGCGACGATCGGGGACCGCGGCAGGTGGTGCTCTCCGCCGATTCCGCGGTGCCCGATATCGCGGTCGCCGACACCGAAGACGGTGCGGCACTGCGTGATCGGGTCACCGCGCTCGCCGCGCTCGGATTCGATCTCGCCGAGCAGCCGCCGCTGCGGATCGGCGTCCTGCGGGTCGCTTCGATCCCCGTGCCGGTCCATGTCGTGGTGCTGGTCGTGCATCACATCAGCGCCGACGGGGTCTCGATGGCCCCACTGGCCACGGATCTGATGACGGCGTATGCGGCACAGACGCGGCTGCCCGCACTGCCGGTGCAGTACGCCGATTTCGCGCTGTGGCACCGGGAGTTGCTCGGCGCGGAATCGGATCCGGAATCGCTGGCGGCCAAGCAGATTCGATACTGGACGGACGCGCTGGCGGGAGTACCCGATGTCCTGGAGCTGCCCTCGGATCGACCGCGCCCGGCCGTGCAGTCGATGCGCAGCGCCACCATGCCGTTCGCCATCGACCCCGAATTGCACAGGCGGCTCGCCGAATTGGCCGCCGTATCCGGGGTCAGCCTGTTCATGGTCGTGCACGCCGCGCTGGCGGTCCTGCTGGCACGCCTCGGCGGCACCGATGACGTGGTGATCGGCACGGCCGTCGCGGGACGCGGGGAGCAGGCCCTCGACGGGCTGGTGGGCATGTTCGTCAACACCCTGGCGCTGCGGACCGAGGTCGACCCGGACCTGGAGTTCCGCCGGTTCCTAGCCCGGGTCCGGGAGACGGACGTGGAGGCGTTCGGCCGTGCCGACGTGCCGTTCGAACAGCTGGTGCAGAGCCTGAATCCGGCGCGGTCGACCGCGCACCACCCGCTGTTCCAGGTGTCGCTGTCGCTGCAGAACTTCGAGGAACCGGTGCTGGAACTGCCGGGGCTGCGGGTCGAGGTCGAGCCGGTCGACCGCGATTCCTCGCCGTTCGATCTCACCCTCGACCTGCGCGAGCGCCTGTCGGCGTCCGGTCCCGCGGGGATCGACGCGGTCCTCACCTTCGCCACGGATCTGTTCGACGAGGCCACGGCGGCGGCGTTCGCCCGGCGGTGGGAGCGAATCCTGCTGGCGGTCACCGCGAATCCCGAGCGGACGATCGCGGAGATCGACCTGCTCGACGAATCCGAAAGGGCCGCACTGGTTTCCCGTCGGCGGCCGGGAGGAGCGGTCGGCATCACACTCGCCGAACTGTTCGAGGCGGCGGCGGCCGCGTATCCGGAGCGCCCGGCCGTGGTCGCAGGCGGAGTCACGCTCACCTATCGGGAACTCGACACTCGCGCCGAGCGATTGGCCACGCTGCTGGCCGACGCCGGCGCCGGGCCGGAAAGCGTTGTCGCCCTGGCACTCACCCGCGGGGCGGACCTGCTCACCGGGATGTGGGCGGCGGCGAAGGCCGGGGCGGCGTTCCTGCCGATCGACCCGGCGCATCCGATCGATCGGATCGAGCACATGCTCGCCGACTCCGGGGCCGTCGCCGGTCTCACCGTCACCGCTCATCGGACGCCGCTGCCGGGTGGGACGCGCTGGCTCGTGCTCGACCAACCGGAGACGGCGCGGGCGTGGCGGGAGGCCCCGGTGCGGACGGCGCGGGCCGCGGTGCGCTCCGAGCAGCCGGCCTGGCTGATCTACACCTCCGGGTCGACCGGAACGCCCAAGGGCGTCTCGGTCACCCAGCGCGGGATCGCCGATCTGGCGGCGGCGCAGCGCGAGGTGCTGGGACTGGATCACACGGCCCGCGTTTTGCAGGTCGCTTCGCCGAGTTTCGACGCCTCGGTGTTCGAGGCGGTCATGGCGTTCGGCTCCGGCGGGACGGCCGTCGTCGCGCCGCCGGAGGCGTTCGGCGGCAGCGCCCTCGCCGACCTGATCACGGCCGAGGGTGTCACCCATGCGGTGATCACCCCGTCCGCGCTGGCCACGGTCGATCCGGCCGCCGTGACCGGGCTGCGGGTGCTCGCGGTCGCCGGCGAGGCGGTGAGCGCGGAGCTGGTTCAGCGGTGGGTGCCCGGCCGCACCCTGGTGAACCTGTACGGCCCGACCGAATTCACCATCTGGGCGACGAGTTCGGAGCCGCTGCGCGAGGGCGCTCCGGTCACGATCGGCGCGCCGATCCGCGGCGCGGCCACGCTGGTGCTCGACGAGCGCCTGCATCCGGTCCCCTTCGGCGTACCCGGCGAGCTGTATCTGGCCGGTGCGGCACTGGCCCGCGGCTACCACGCCCGGCCCGACCTCACCGCGACCCGCTTCGTCGCCCACCCGTTCGGCGAACCCGGCGACCGGCTCTACCGCACCGGCGATCTGGTGCGGTGGACCGGCTCCCTGGACGCGCCGGAACTGGAATACCTGGGCCGCACGGACTTCCAGGTGAAGATCCGTGGCCGCCGCATCGAACTGGGCGAGATCGACGCGGTCCTCACCCGCGCTCCGGGAGTGGATTTTGCCGTCACAGTGGGGGTTCCGACCCCGGCGGGCACCACGGCGCTGGCCGCCTACCTGGTGGCGGAGTCGGACCCCACCCGATTCGATATCGCGGCCGTGCGCTCGTACGCGGCGGAGATACTGCCCGGTTACATGGTGCCGGACGCGTTCGTGGCGCTCGAGGCGATTCCGCTCACCGCGGTCGGCAAACTGGACCGTAAAGCGCTGCCGCAGCCCGTATTCGACGATGTGGCGACCGAGTATCGCGCGCCGAGCACCCCGACCGAGGAGACGCTGGCGGCGCTCGTGGCCGAACTGCTGGGCCGCGAACGGGTCGGCGCCCTCGACTCGTTCTTCGCGCTCGGCGGCGACAGCATCCTCGCCATCCAGCTGGTGTCGCGGGCGCGGACGCACGGAATCTCGCTCACGCCGATGCAGATCTTCGAACACCGCACGGTCGAGGCGCTGGCCGAACTCGCGGACACGGCCGGCGCTGTGGTGACGCTGGAGGAACTGCCCGGCGGCGGTGTCGGCGAGATGCCCCTCACCCCGATCGTCCGGTACATGATCGAGCGCGGCGGCAACTTCGACCGGTTCGCCCAGACCGCGGTGCTCGACCTGCCGGTCGGCATCCGGCGCGACCACCTGGTGGCGACGGTATCGGCCGTGGTCGACCGGCACGACATGCTGCGGGCGCGGCTGTCGCGCACCGGCGACGGCGGCTGGTCGCTGCGCACCACCGAACCCGGCACCGTCGACGTCGACGCGCTCGTCCACCACATCGAGTACGCCGCGACCACCGACAGCGTGGAGGTGCGCGAATTCGCCCGCACCGCCGTGGATTCCGCCATGAACCGGCTGGACCCCGCGAACGGCACCGTGTTGCAGCTGATCTGGCTCGACCCGGTCGGCGACGCCGGCAGCCACCGCACGCCGGGGCGGCTCGTCATCGTCGCCCACCACCTGGCGGTCGACGGGGTGTCCTGGCGCATCCTGGTACCCGATCTCATGGCGGCCTGGGCACAGGTATCGTCCGGCGCCGCACCGGCACTCACCGGATCCGGCACCTCGATGCGCCGCTGGGCGCACGCGCTGGCCGACGAGGCCCACCGCGAGGGCAGGGTCGCCGAACTCGACTACTGGCAATCGGTTCTCGACGGGCCCGACCCGCTGCTGGGCGAGCGTGAACTCGATCCGGCCGTCGACCGGACGGGCACGCTGCGCACTGTCGAATTCACTCTGCCTCAGCAGGTTACGGACGATCTGCTCACCACCCTGCCCAGCCTGTTCGGCGGCGGCGTGGAGGACGCGCTGCTCGCCACCCTCGCTCTGGCCGTGCTGCGCCGCCGCGAGACGACGGACCCGGGCAGCGTCCTGCTGCGGCTGGAAGGCCACGGCCGGCAGGAGGAGATCGTGCCCGGCGCGGACCTGTCGCACACCGCCGGCTGGTTCACCAGCATCTATCCGGTCCGGGTCGATCTCAGCGGCATCGATCTCGACGAGGCGCTCGCGGGGGGCCCGGCCATGGGCGCGGCGATCGGCACGGTGCGACGCATGCTGGCGGAGGTGCCGGACAAGGGCATCGGATTCGGTCTGCTCCGCTATCTGAATCCGGAAGCGGCACAGCGTCTTCCGGAGCGGCTGCCCGGCCGGATCGCGGTCAACTACCTCGGCCGGTACGCCGAATCGGATATCCCGGCGGGCCTGGCGGGACTCGGCTGGCTGCCCACCGACGACCTCGGCGAGCTGGACGCCGACGAGGACCCGCGGGTGCCGGTGACGGCGGAGATCGATATCAACGCCGTGGTCCTCGGCGACCGGCTGCACGTCGGCATCCGATTCCCCGGCACGCTGCTGGACGACAAGGAAGTCGGCGCGCTGAGTGACCAGTGGAACGAAACACTGTGCCAGGCATCGCGTTTCGCGCACTCGCCCGAGGCGGCGCAGGTCGCCGCGGAGCAGCGGGCGCGCACCGCGCCGCCGGCCGCCTCCCCGTCGAGTCTCGGACTGGACGTCGTCCTGCCGATCCGCACCGAAGGCAGCGCACCGGCCCTGTTCTGCGTCCATCCCTCCTCCGGAATCGCCTGGACCTACCTGGGATTCGCCGAACTCCTGCGGCCGGGCCGCCCGATCTACGGGCTCCAGGCGCCGGATCTCGGCGGCGAACCCTCGATGCGGTCCATCGAGGAATTCGCCGAACGCTATGCGCGCGAGATCCGCCGCATCCAGCCCGACGGCCCGTACCACCTGCTCGGCTGGTCGTTCGGCGGCCTCATCGCGCACGCCGTCGCCGACCGGCTCGAACGGTCGGGGGCACGGGTGGGAGTGGTCGCCCTGCTGGACGCGGATACCGCGGATATCGACGGCGACAGCATCGATCGGCTCACCGCGGGCTCGTTCGTCAACGCCTTCGGCGCGGTCTTCGGCATCGACGACGTTCCGGCGACGGCCACCGCCGACGAGGCCGCGGCGCTGATCCGGGAGCGGATGGGCGGCGTCTCGATCGTCGACGCGGACACGCTGGAGCGAATGGCGCACTCCTACAACGCCTCCGCGCGCACCCGCACCGGATACCGGCGGCCGGTGTTCCACGGCGACGTCCTGTACTTCGCCGCCACCGTCGGGACCTCCGACATCTTCGGCTCCTCCGGCTGGCGGCCCTACGTCACCGGCGACCTCACCACCCACGAGCTCGAGGTCACGCACGACGAGATGACGGCGCCGCACGCGCTGCCGCTCATCGCGCGGGTCCTCGACGACAATCTGGAAGGCTGGCAGTGAACAACCCTGGCGGAGTCCTCGTCGAGGGCATCGAGAAATCCTTCGGACCCGTATCCGCCCTGCGCGGAATCCATTTCGAGGCGGCGGCGGGTGAGGTGCTGGGCGTACTCGGCCCGAACGGCGCCGGCAAGACCACCACGGTGAACATCCTGTCCACCCTGATCCCGCCCGACCGCGGCCGGGCGCTCGTCGCCGGGCACGACGTGGTCGCCGATCCGGCCGCGGTGCGCCGATCGATCATGCTCACGGGGCAGTTCGCCGCCCTCGACGACATGCTCACCGGCGCCGAGAATCTGGTGATGTTCGGGCGGCTGATGGGCCTGCGCAAGCGCACCGCCCGCGCCCGCGCCACCGAACTGCTCGCCGAATTCGATCTGGAGGGCGCCGCCGACCGGAAGGTGGGCACCTACTCCGGCGGCATGCGGCGGCGCATCGATATCGCCTGCGGGCTGGTCGTCCGGCCCGACGTGGTCTTCCTGGACGAGCCGACGACCGGGCTGGATCCGCGCAGCCGCCAAGGGGTCTGGGATCTGGTCTCCGGATTCCGGAAGGAGGGCATCACGACGCTGCTCACCACGCAGTACCTCGAGGAGGCGGACGCGCTGTGCGACCGCATCATCGTGATCGACCACGGCGTCGTCATCGCCGAGGGCACCGCGGACGAGCTGAAATCCCGCACCGGCGGCAGCTACTGCGAGGTCGTGCCACTGGACCTCAATGATCTGCCCGCCATCGCCGCCGCCCTGGGAAGCCTGCTTCCCGAGCCGAATCGCACTGTGCTGTCGGGTGATTCGGACCGCATCGCGATTCCCGCGCCCGACGGGCACAAGACCCTCGCCGAGGCGCTGCGCCGACTGGACACCGCGGGCGTGGAACTGGTCGACATCGCGCTGCGGCGGCCGTCGCTCGACGACGTCTTCCTGAAGCTCACCGGGCACCTGGCCGACGGGCGGGCCGAGCGGTGACCGCGTGGCAGACCGCCCTGCGCGCGGCGCCGGCGACCACGCAGCAGTGGTGGGTGCTGACCACCCGGCTCATCTCCCCGTCGGTGAAGACCGGGGAGGTGCTGGGTTCGGTCCTCGCCCCCGCCGCGTTCACCGCCAGCTTCTACCTGCCGCTGGATCGCGTGATGTCGTTCTCCGGCACCGGATTCAGCAGCTACGCCCAGTTCATGATGCCGATCGTCATCCTGCAGGCGGCGGCGTTCAGCGCCATCGGGGCCGCCTTCCGGGCCGCCACCGACGCGGTGTCCGGCCTCGACCGCCGGTTCGGCACCATGCCCATCCCGCCGGTGGTGCCGGTGGCGGCGCGCATGGCGAGCACTATGTTCCGGCTGCTCATCGCGCTCGCCGCGGCTCTGGTCTGCGGACACCTCATCGGCTTCCGCTTCTATCTCGATGCCGCGCACACCGCCGGGTTCCTCCTGCTGGGCCTCGCGATCGGCATCGCGTTCACGCTCGGGGCGGATGTCATCGGCACCGTATCGAAGAGTCCCGAGGCGACCACCCAGGCTCTCGTACTGCCGCCGCTCATCTTCGGCATGCTGTCGACGGGCCTCGCCCCGGCCTCGCAATTCCCGCACTGGGTACAGCCTTTCGTGCGCAATCAACCGGTCTCGCAGTTCGCGATCGCGCTGCGGACGCTCGCGGGCGACAGCCGCGCGGCCGCCGCGGTGACGTGGTCCGCGGTGGGCCCGGCGCTGCTGTGGGTGGGCGCACTACTGCTGGCGGGCATCGTCTTCGCCGGCCGAGTCGGACGGAGCAGGGCATGACGGTACGGATACCCGCGCGGCACGACGCGGCCGTCGACGAGCGGACGCTGCCGGCCCTGGTGCGGCACACCGTGATCCAAACGCAGCGGTTGCTGCTGCGCTGGACGCGCAGCCCGGTCACGCTCCTGGAGACGCTGCTCATCCCCTGCCTGCTGCTGTTCATGCTCGACACCGTGATCGGCGGGCAGATCCAGCGGTTCTCCGGAACCAGCGCGCTGTACGGGTCGGTGCCGATGGTCGCGATCGTCGGGGCGCTGTCGGGGGCCGTCGCGGGCGGGGTGATGCTCGGCCGGGAACGCGACGCGGGCCTGCTCGCCCGGTTCTGGGTGCTGCCGGTGCACCGCGCCTCCGGGCTCGCGGCCCGAGTGCTGGCGGAGGGCTGCCGGATCCTCGCGGGGACATGTGTCGTCGTGCTGGTCGGCTACCTGCTGGGCTTCCGCTTCCAGCAGGGCGTCCTGGCCGCCGCCGGATTCGTCCTGATCCCGGTGCTGTTCGGGCTCGCCTTCGCGACCATGGTCACCGCCATCGCCGTCTTCACCGCGAAATCGGCTCTGGTGGAGGGGGTGACGATCCTGACCTCGCTGCTGATGTTCTTCGGCACCGGATTCGTCCCGCTGGCGGCCTATCCGCAGTGGTTGCAGCCGGTGGTGCGCAACCAGCCGATGTCGGTCGCGGTGGACGCCATGCGCGCGCTGTCGCTAGGCGGGCCGCTGGCCCATTCACTCACGCTGACGGTGCTGTGGTGCGCGGGCGCGATCCTCGTCTGCGCCGCACCCGCCGCGATCGGCTACCGCCGCACGAGCCGGCGATGACGATCGGGTCAGCGGTCCCAGGTGTGCGGGGTCTCCGAGCGCGCGGCGCGGTCCGCGGCGAGGGAGGCGATCAGGTCCAGGCTGCGTTCCGGCGGCGCGGCGTGCACGCACAGCCGGTCCCAGATCGCGTGGTAGGTGTCCAGATCGCCACGCCGGTCGAGGAATTGGGCGCCGGTGGCGTGGTGCAGGTGGACGATGTCGGACAGGTCGGGTTCGGCGAAGCGCAGCAGCGTGAACGGCACGGAGCTGATGGCGGGGCCGCCGATGTGGTCGGGCAGGATCTGCACGGTGACCTCGGCGCGGGCCGCGACGGCGGCGAGATGGCCGAGCTGATCGCGCCAGATGTCGACGCCGCCGAGCGGGCGGCGCAGCACCGCCTCCTCGATCACCAGCCACACCTTCGGCGCGTCCGCGCGCCGGAGCAGGCGCTGCCGCCGCATCAGCAGTTCGACGCGCCGCTGCACCTCCGAGGTGGATCCGGGCCGGGCGATCGCGGAGACCGCGTGCGCGTACGCGGCGGTCTGCAACAGTTCGGGGATCACGCCGGGGGCGTAGGAGCGCACCACCGAGGCGGCGTCCTCGAGCGCCAGGTAGGTGTCCAGGCGCTGCCCGGCGTAGTCGCCGTCGACCTGCCAGCGGCCGGTGGCGTTCGCCTGCTCCGCCAGCTGCTGGAATTCGGCGCGGGTGGCGGGATCGTCCACGCCGTACAGGGTCAGCAGGTCGTCGATATCGATGGCCCGGAACCCGACTCGCCCCGCCTCCAGCCGGCTGATCTTGGAATGCGAGGCGCGAATCGCCTGGCCCGCGGCCTGCCCGCTGATGCCCGCGGCCTCGCGAAGACGCCGCAACCGCGCGCCGAGCACCAGGCGCAGTAGGGCCGGGTCCGCGTCCGGACCGCCTCCACCAGCGGATTCGGCCCTGGCTGCGTTGCTCCCGATCACGGTTCCTCCTGAACGAATCGCCGTAGCGCGTCATCGAGTGTGCCACAACACCTTCGGCCGTATCGCCACGAGCGTTGCACGTGCTGCTGCACGTGCAACGGCACGGTAGACTCGAATTGCACACATCGGGACCGCGTCTTACAGGGGGACCCTCGTGACCGATGCCATCCGCACCACGGCCGTCACCACCACCGTGACATCCCCTCCGCGCCTTGTCCACCGCGTCGGAATTCTGGATGTCACAAGGGAATACGGCATCACGGCCGTCTACGAGCGGATCGCGCAGTTACGGGCGTCCGGGCAGCGTCACGCCGCGCTGGCGATCGAGCAGGAACTCCGCGACGCCCAGGCGGTGTCGCCCGGCGCCGCGTAGGGCCGGACACTCCTCGAGCTGAACGCCTTGCGCGGGAAGGCCGTCCGGGTCACGGTCCCGCCCTCGCGTTCTCGCGGCACGCCGAGCCCGCCGGACACGCGCGCGGAATTTCGGGCCCGCGCCACGAGATTGTTACGGTCACCGCCGCTCGACCCTTTCCACCGATGCAGGCCCGGCCGATCGATCGCCGGGCGCCGCGCGGCACCGGCCGTATCGGCCCGCCGTACCGTCACGATCTCCCGCGGGCGCGCGCATATCCTCGCCGACCGGATGCGGAGACTGCATCGGCGCTAGCCGGACCGTTTTTCCGTAACGCCGAAAGGACTGAGGGCAAGTGCACACTGCGGCCACCGAGATCCTCGAGCTGACCGACGAGTTCTATCAGGACCCGCACGCGACCTACCGGACACTGCGCCGGCAGGGTCCCATCCACCGCATCCGGCTCGACGGTGTGGTCGGCTGGCTGATCGTCGACCACGACGTGGCCAGGCAGGCATTCGTGGAGCCGACTATCAGCAAGCAGATCGGCTCCCCCGAGGGCCAGGCCGTCCTCGCCAAACACGGCGCCGCCGACCAGTTCAACGGCGTCATCAACGACAACATGCTGTTCGCCGACCCGCCGCAGCACACCCGGCTGCGGCGCCTGATCGCCCCGGCGTTCGCCGGGCGCGCCGTCCGGGACCTCGGCCCGCGGATCACCGCCCTCGCCGACGGCCTGCTCGACGCCATGGCCACCCGCGACAGCGTCGACCTGCTGGACAGCTTCGCGTTCCCACTACCGATCGCGGTGATCTGCGAACTGCTCGGCGTCCCCGACGACGACAAGGACGACTTCCGTTCCTGGACAGCCGTTATCGTCGACGACTCGGCCCCGGTCGGTGACCGCACCAACGCCGGCGTGGCCTTCTTCACCTATTTGACGGACCTCATCGCCCGGCGCCGCACGAACCCCGGCGCCGACCTGCTCTCCGAACTCATCGCCGCCTCGGACGACGACGACCGGCTCGAGCAGCAGGAACTGATCTCGCTGATCCTGCTGCTGCTCGCGGCCGGGCACGAGACCACGGTCAACCTGATCGGCAACGCGGTGCTCGAACTGCTGCGCGATCCGTCCACCAGGCAGCGGCTGCGGGCGGATCCCGAGCAGATCCCCGGCTACGTCGAGGAACTGCTGCGCTGCCAGGGCCCGGTCCACCTGGCCACGGCCCGCTACACCACCGCCCCGATCACGCTGGGCGGCCAGGACATCGAGGCCGGCGAATTCATCATGATCTCGCTGGCGGCCGCGAATCGCGATCCGGAGCGCTTCACCGACCCGGACCGCATCGATACCGCCCGCACCGACAACCGGCATCTGGCCTTCGGGCACGGCATCCACTTCTGCGTGGGCGCGGCCCTGGCCCGGATGGAGGCCACCATCGCGCTCACCCGGCTGCTGGACCGGTTCCCGGACCTCGCGGCCGATCCGGATCTCGAGTTGACCTGGCGCAAGAGCCTTCTGATCCGCGGCCTCACCGCACTCCCGGTCCGGATCTCCCCGCGCTAAGCGCGCGTCGGCGGCCCGTCGAGGCTCGCGACGAACCGCTGGAAACGCCCGGTGGGGCGGACCTCGAGATGTTCGTCGTCGTGGCGGGTGGTGGCGGCGAGATCCAGATTCCCGTTGCGCCACCAGTACACCCAGGGGTTGATCGGCCAGGCCTCGTCGGCATACGACACGATCGCCAGCTGCGCGAGCACCGTCACGGCCGTGGACGCCTCGGGACCGGTGATCGGATAGGCGTACATGATCTGCTTCGACGGCATGATCAGCAGTGCGCCGCCGGGGCCGGTCACGGGGTAGTCCCCGAGCCAGCGGGCATGGGCGGTCAGGTATTCCGGCCCGGCCAGCAGCGTCAGCGGCGGCAGGCCCGCGGCGAGCGGGAGGTCGAAGTCGGCGCGGTGGAGCAGGACGCCGCCCTCCGCGCGCACGTTGCGCTCGGCCAGGAGGAACAGCTGGAATTCGTCGATCGACCAGTGCCGCAACAGGTCGTAAGTGACCGCGAGGACGGCGTCTCCCCGATCGATCACGACCCGCTGGACCAGGCCCGGCGCGACCACGCGCCGGACCACGTCCACTCCCACGGACTCGGTCGAGTAGAGGCGGGTCCTGATCAGCCCCCGCACGACGCCGAAATTGCTGTAGTCGAGCGGCTTCCGGCGCTCGCTCTCGGCGACCGGCACCGGCCGATCCTGGTGTGCGAAGGACATAGGGCTGCTCCCCCGTTCCGGTGACTCCGTGCCGGGGACGCGGATATGTTCCCCGAGACCTCGATTGTCACCCACGGCCCCGACATTACGGACCCCGACCGTCAGGCTCCCGGAAATCCGGACGTCGGCGGGTCGGGGTTCGGGATTCTGAGGCTCCCGGAAATCCGGACGTCGGCGGGTCGGGGTTCGGGATTCTGAGGCTCACGGCAATCCGGACGTCGGCGGGTCGGGGTTCCGGATCCTCAGGCGCCCGGAAATCCCGGGGGCAGCGGCGAGGGATAGTCCAGCTTGAACGTCGGGCCCGGGGGCAGGCCGCGCAGGATCGCGCTGATCCAGGCCGTGGCCGGCGGCCAGCCCGCGACCGCGTTGGTGATGTGCTCGGGCACCGGCATGGTGTAGTAGCGCAGGTCCGCGCCCCGCTGCCAGTAGTCGTTGACGGTGGGCAGCACGATCGAGGTCGGAATCAGCTCGTCCCACACTCCGTTCCACCACAGCAGCGGGATATCGGGCACGTGCTTGCCGAGACTCTGGCTCCGCAACACCCGCTGCACGTCGGGATCGTTCAGCCCGAGCGAGCCGGGCGCGTAGTAGTCGCTGATCGGCCGGTACATTCCCGTGAGCGCGGCGGAATACACGCAGCGGCTCCGCAGATCCCGGATGATCTGCTGCCCTTCGGCATTCAGCATCCGCCTCGGATCGAATTCGTCCGGGAATTCCCGGGCCAGCGCGGCCGCGCCGAGCCACATGGTGAAGCTGCTCATCCCGGTCATACCGGGCCGGGGCACCGTGGCGTAATCGGCGATGGCGCCGAGACTCGGTGGCACGCCGCCGAATGCGGCGCCCACGATATTCACGTCGGGCGCGTAACTCTGCCGCAATTCGGCGGCCCGCGCAGTGGCCGAACCGCCGCCGGAGAAGCCGTACATGGCGATACCGGAATCGCGCAGGCCCAGCGCGGCGTCGTTCTTCATCGCGCGCAGGCTGTCGAGAACCATCTGGCCCTCGTCGTAGGTGTTGAACGTATTGAACTTGCCGTCGAAGTCGGGCACGTTGAACGCGAATCCCTGCGCGATCCAGAATTGTGCCAGCGCGATCTCCTTGAACGTGCCGACCTGCAGCGTGTGCGAGGGATTGCAGGAGGAATCGGTGGAGTCGATGGCCTCCTGGAACGAGACGACCGGCCGCGCGCTGCCCACCCACGGGATACCGGGCACGATGACGGTGGTGGCCGTGGCGATGGGCCGACCGTGCACATCGGTGGTGCGGAACAGGAGTTGCTTGGTGAACACCGGAACCGGAATGCCCACCAGCCGGGTCTGCACCACCCGGTCGCGGATGATGTCGCCGGGATTCAGCTCCGCGAGATTCGGCGGATCGGCGTACCAGGGATCGTTGTCGGGCGCCGGAACGGGCAGCGCGTCATAGATATCCGGCTCGCTCGGCAATTGCGGCAGCTGATTCTGATCGGGCGGGAACGAGGGCGGGAAATCCGGATCGGCGAATGCGCTCCCGCTCCCGAGCGCACTCGCCAACAACGCGCCCGCAGCCGCCAACGGCAGCACCCGACGACGTAACGCTGTCCTCATCGACAACAACTCCCCATCCACCGATCCCGCGTCACCGGGATGATTCACGCGGCCGAAACACCGCTTTCCTGCACAGTACGACCGCCCGCGCCGGGGCACTATCGGCAGTAATTCGACATCGATCAGCACGACTTGTTCGACTGCACAAGCGCGGCTACATGGCCCGGTCGTGCGCAGCCCCGCGGACCATGAGGATCAAGGTCGGCGGGCTCAACCTAACCGGGACCGTGCCCGGCCTACTGCGAGGCTGGGCACGAATCAACAACAGAAGCTGGGTCGGCCTGGTCGAATTCGTTGCCCTCGCGGCAACAAGGCCAGTTACCGGCGGCCAGCTGTGCCCACGCTGCGTGTTGACGCCCGCGGACAACACCAGCGCAAAACCCACGGCTACGCCGAGAGCACGGCGCCGATAACTCCGGCATTGCCGCCGAAACCGCGCACCGAAGCTTAACCGTCGGAGGATTCCTGCTTGGGGTGGTATCGAAGCAATGCGACGTCGCCTACCTGCGTGATGTCCACCAGCCGCATCCGTCGCCGTGTGCCGCCCGGAAACTCTGCCGGGTTCACGAACCGTGGTGCATCGGCTTGCCCGACCAGCAGGGGTGCGACAGCGACGTGAAGTTCGTCGACGAGACCGGCCGAGAGCACCGCGGTGTGGATACTGGTACCGCCTTCGATCATCAGCTGCCCGATTCCGCGGTCTCCGAGGTCATCGAGCAGCGCGGCGAAGTCGACTGCCTCGCCCAGCGACACCACGGTGGCAAGCTCTCCGAGGCGATCCCCCAGTTTCTCCGCACCGGCTTCGGTGGTGTATACGATCGGCCGTTGTTCGTCGACACCGTGATGCCAGAAGTTGGCGGCGGCATCAAGGTCACCGGATCGAGTGACCACGATCTTCTGCAGATGTCCCGGTTTGCCAGCCGCAACGCGGGCCGCTCGTCGATCGTCGCTCTTGATAATCAGCCGCGGGTTGTCGCGCCGTAGCGTTTCCGCGCCGATGAGGATCGCGTCCGACTCGGTTCGCACCTGGTCGACGCGGTCGAAATCCTCCGAGTTCGACAGGTGAAGCCGCTCGGGAATCGTGTCATCGATATAGCCGTCGATGCTGACTGCAACGGATGAGACTACGTAGGGTCGGGGCAACTCGGGTCCTTCCACTCCTTGTACGCGGTGACGAACTCGCCGACGTTGGGCTGCGTGCTGGCAGAGTCGATCCCTTCGCCCAGCTGTACCACCTTCGACATGATCCGGCCCGACTCGGTGCCGATCCCGATGTGGAGCGCTTCGAGGCCGAGCTGAGCAGCCGGCTCGATTTCCCCGGCCGCCATCTGTGCGACTGCGGCCCGAGCCAGATAGACGCCCTTGTCTCGTGGGTAGCCTGTCTGCATACGCGCGGTGGCGTCCGCGAACTGCAGCGCGGCAGAGCGGAATTTGCCTGTCTCGGCCAAGCTGTATGCCTCGTGGGCGTCGATGTAGGACTGGTCCAGGAAGAACCCCCACTCGGGATCTGTGTCGGCGCGATCCACCATCGCCCGCGATTGGTCGTAGGCGCGGGAACTCCCGGCCGGTTCGCCCGCCAGCGCTTGGGCGTGAGCGCCGAAAGTGACAGCCGCCGCGGCGAACAACGAGTCAGGTGGCGCCGAACGTCTGGCTTCCTCGGCAAACTCCCGGCCGCCTTCGTAATCGTCCATGTCGCACGCCAGCTGGCTCATGCGCACGAGCGCCAACCCCACGTAGTAGTTGTCCCCGAGTTGGTGCGACCAGGTGAGGGCTTTCTCCGCCCAGTGCTGCGCCTCATCGAACAGGCGCTGGTCCTGAAACTGCCAGGCCGCTGTCTCGGCGTACATGGCCAGCAGTCGCAGAATCGTCTGCGAATCAACGACTTTGGCGCGCCTCAACGCCTGCATCCGCGCGATCGCCGTCAGCACCTCGGGCAGCGTTTCCTTCGCGCCGTACAGGTTGTCGGACTCGATGATCGTCATCCGCTTATCGAGGAAGTGCTGTACGTGGTCGATGTTCGTGTCGGCGAACATAGCGGCCAGCGGCGGTGAGGACAACGCGGCACCGGCGACCCCGGCTCCGATACCGAGAATGAAATTGCGGCGCGGCACCGACACCAGAACAACCTCTCCCGTCGCCGTACGGGTCGGCACCAACACGTAGTCAGCGTCGATACCCGATTCCAGCAGCGCACCAAGTTTGCGCGCGGCATCGACGCCCACGGTAGCCGGACCACCCAGTATCGACCAGAACCGCTCGACGACGCCGGTTTCGGCTTGCTGCAGCTTCCGATCCAGCTGCTGGGCGTACCGCGGAGTGAGCTGAATAGTTTCCTTGCGACGCTCCCACTTCTTCACAGCCTCGACAGAGACTCCAGCCCAGGCTGCAAACGCTTCCTGGCCCAGCAGGGTGGCCTCCCGCAAGGCCAGCGCCTCACGGCCGGTCCATTTCGAGCACACATTCATCCGTTGAGCCCCTAATCAACAGGTTGAGTGCACCGAGAGTACCCCTTCGGTACACCGTCGGTACCTGGTCTGACCAGGCCAATTGGGAAATGGTTGATGTGGCCCCGCCGTCGGGTTCGTAGCCGAAACATCCCCGAACCGGCTCCCCGACGGTGGGTGCCTACGACCGACCGGTGCAGGGAGGCGAAGTGTCAGACGGACCATGGATCTACGCGTCAGCGTGCGCGATAGCTGGCATGGACGGCAGCGGCAACCTGGTGCAGGTCGGGTGCCCCTCACGGATGTGCCCACCCGGAATGCTGGTCCCCTTGGACGAGCACGGCCGGATCACCGCGCATGACGGACTGGTACCTGGTGAGTGCCCGTTCGTCAGCTACCGGGTAGTGCTCGACCCGGACGCGTCATGAGCACCGCAGCGGGCTGGTGGACGCTCGTCGCGCTGGTCGTGGTGTTCACCGCGGTAGTGGCGGTGTTCGTGCGCGAGGAACTGGACGACACCGAGACGGCCGAGGAACCGACCCGGATCTTGGTGTGGACGCACGCACCGCCGGGGCGGCCGTTCACCATCCCGCAGGCGCACCGAGTGATGCAGCTGCACAAAGCCTGCCGTCGCGAGGACTGCCCACGTAAACGCGCCGCGTACCAGACGCTCCGCGACGCGGGGCGACTGAAGCCCGACTCCGGGCGCATCAATTGAGAGGAACCTTGAATTCATGGGCCTGAGGGGCGGCTGAGCGGCAACGACACAGTACGGAAGATGCAGGGAGATTCAATGCCCTGCAACGTAATTCAGGGAGGAAGCTCGTGGGCACAGGAATTCTTGTCACACTCGACGGCCCCGGTGGGGTTGGGAAAACCACGGTCACACGGGAAGTACACGACTACCTCTCGAAACGGAATGTGCCGGTGCTCCACACATGTCAGCCATCGCGGACGGTCCTCGGGTCCCACATTCGAGCACAGGCCGATAGTTATCACGGAATGACACTGGCGTGTCTGGTAGCCGGTGACCGGCACCAGCAACAGAACACCGAGATCGTCCCCGAACTCGAGGCCGGCAAGGTCGTAGTGTGCGATCGGTACCTGCCGTCGTCGCTGGTGCTACAAGTACTCGATGGTGTGCCGGCCGAGACGGTGTGGGCGTTGAACACCGGCATCCGGGTTCCGGATCTGGCGGTGATCCTGCGCGCAGACCCGGCATGGATCAGGGAGTGTTTGGAAGGTCGGGAGGGCGGGCCACACAACCGCTTCGAACGAGACCCTGGTTCCACGACTCGCGAGGCGGCGCTGTTCGATGTCGTTGCCGCCGATCTGGAAGCGGTGGGGTGGCCGGTACAGGTGATCGACTGCACCAACCGGCGGCCGTATCAGACAGCGGGGATGATCAGCGACCTGATCGCGCCACTACTGCCCGACGGCGTTCGCGCCTCGCTCGACGAAGGGAGATCTGCATGACGATCATGACCGACCAGCCGGGGTGGCTGACCAGTGTCACCGGGGAGCCGTACCGGGCTGTTGCCCACCGGGATACGGCCGTGCTGGTCACGGCGACCCGCGCTGACAGCGGTGATCCGCTGGTCGATCTCGGCGGCGGTTCCGCTCACATCGACCGAGTGGACCCGAGTGCCTTGTCCGGGCCCGACGACCTGATCGCACCGCTGAAGGCCGCAGGGGTCGTTGCGCGCGTGGCGAATCCATCGCTGTGGGATGCATTGTCGGCCGCGATCATGCGGCAGGTGATCAGAGCCGACCATGCTCGCACCCGCTATGTCCGGTTCTGTACCTGCTACGGGCAGGCTGTGACGCGGGACGAACTCACTGCGTGGCTGTTCCCCACCCCGGAGCGGATCCTCACCTTGACCGACGACGAATTCCAGACCGTCGGCGCTAAATTCCCGATGCCCGCGCTGCGGGCCGCGGCCGGCGCCTATCTGGAGCGCGGCGACCAGTGGGCGACACTCCCGGCGGTCGACCTCGTGACGGCTTTGCAGTCGATACCACGGATCGGTGCGTGGACCGCCCGCACCACAGTTGCCGATTACACCAACGATTTCAGTCACTACGACTACTCGGACATCGCCGTCCAACCGGCGGCGCGGCAGCTCAATCCCGACCGGGAATGGCCGCAGGGCGCGCCCGCATTCAAGGCCGCCTGGGAAGAGGTGGCCGGAAACCAGTTGTCCGCGTGGACACTTCTCACTCTCGCATGGGGGATTCGCCATGGAAAACCAGCCGACCGCTCCCGCACGTCATGATCCGATCGCCGGAGCGGACCCGCACCACCCGCTCGACCTGCTGATGATCAACGCACCACTGCGTGACTATTCGATCCGACCCAGGGTCAACGACTTCACGTTGCCGGTACTGGGCATGGCATACATCGCCACCTATGCAGCCCAACAGGGCTACAACGTCGGGGTTCTCGACGCCGAAGCTCACGGCCTCGGCGTCCAGCAGACGATCGACATCGTGAACGCAGCCAGGCCGCGGTGGGCGGGCATGAACCTGCTGGCACCGACCTACGAGATTTCGGCGACGATCGCCGCCGGCATCACCCCGGACGTTCGCCTCATGCTGGGAGGACACCAAGCCAAGGCGATGCCGACGCAGATCCTCGCCGACCCTCGGATGCGCGGATGTGCCGCACTCGTGCTCGGTGAGGCGGAAACACGAGTGGTCGAACTTCTCGCCGACCACCGCAATCGCTCCCGACTCCCAGCCGTGATGTGGCTGGATCCGCTGCTGAAAACGCCGGTGACCGGCGGAATGCCGGGCACATCGCACCACCTTGCCCCGCCGGTCGACGAACTACCGTTCGTCGACCGCCGATACCTGTGCCAAGACCCGCATTTCGAGTCCGGGCGCTGGGAAGCAAATATGGTCGGGGCGCGGGGCTGCCCCTACAACTGCTCGTTCTGCGGCGCCGCAGTCAGCGCCAACCCGGACATCACGATCCGAACCCGCCGACCGGACAACATCATCGCCGAAATGCTCGAGTTGCGGGGCCGGCGGGGCGTGACCGCCTTCCGCTTCGTCGACGACCTGTTCCTGGGCGCACGGCGAGTGATCGACACGATGATGACCGGGTTCACCGCAGAACGAATCGGAGAATGGGCACGCTGGGACGCCACCGGGCGCATCAACGTCCTCGATCGCGCGACGGACACCACACTGAACACTCTGGCGAGCAACGGGTTACGAGAGGTGGCGTTGGGTGTCGAATCCGGCAATGAGGAGATGCTGCACTACATCGATAAACGGATCACCCCAGACATGGCCGTGCGCGTGGTCGAGCGACTGCTCGACCGGGGTATCAGCGTCAAAGGCTATTTCATTCTCGGTTTCCCCGGCGAGACCCGACAGCAGATGGACGACACCGAGGCGCTGATCCACCGCCTGTGGGACGCAGCCGATCACCGGCCCGGTCATTTCCGCGCCTCGGTTTTCGAGTTCCGCCCGTACCCCGGGACACCGGAATGGACGCGCCTCATGGCCACCGGCCGTTACAGTGCTGAACAGCTGCTCGACTACGCGCCGGTAGACCTGACCTCAGGAGGCGTCGACGAGAGCATGTACGGCCGCGACGAATTCAACTTCTCTGTCGGGCTACAGCTTTCGGACGCCCCCGTCGGTTACGTCCACGACAAACTGAGCTACCTCAGCCGCACTCAATACGCTCGCATGCACACCTAGACGGCCGCCTGTACCGGTTCCCAGCCGTGCTCACTGAACGACGTCGCTTCACCTTCGAGGAACGCGCGGATGCCCACGGCTGGGTACTCGATCACGTCCTCGGGCAACTCGCCCAGCGAGAACCAACGCACGGCCGAGCACTTCTCCGGCTCCCGGTTCGACGGCTCACCCCGCCAGCTGCTCGCATGCAGGAAAACACCGAGTCGAGGCTCCGGACCAGACCCGGCAACATGGGTTACGTGGACTACGCGCAGGTCAGCAGGGTCGATCGACACGCCGACCTCCTCATATGCCTCGCGAGCAGCGGCCACAGAGATCGGCTCGAGCGCATCGAGTTTGCCGCTCGGAAGGTGCCACCGCCCATCGAACTCGTCACTCCCCCGCCGTCGGGTGAGCAACAACCGATCGTCCTTGTCGGTGAGTAGGACATGGACGTCGATCAGGTGACGGTCCGCCATCAGCCGTGTCTCCTAGAAGGTCCGGGGTCGGCGCGAAGAATACGCCACGAGTGGACCGATCGCCGATCGTTCGGCCGTGTGCCGGGCACGGTGTGTCGTCCTGTCGAATCGGGGCGAAATCAGCTAACTCGCCTGCGCACCGTGCAGGCCGTATCGGGCGCGAGCCGCGGCGGGGGTGATGGTCACGGGTTCGGCGGGCTCTTCCATGGCCAGGTGCTGGGCGAGGATCCGGCCGGCCATCGGGGCGATCAGGGGTGCGCCCTTGATCAGGCCGAAGGAGCCGAACAGGGTTGCCAGCCAGACGATGATCCGCGCGGGCAGCTTGATCGCGAGGTCCACGATGCCCGGCCGGTCGTAGTTGCCCAGCGCGCGCATCCAGCGCGGCGTGATCGCGACCGAGGCCAGCGACAGCAGCCGGCTGCCGAGGTAGTACGACCACCCCGAGCCGTTGGCCCGCGAGGTCCACAGCAGGTGGTGCATGCCCTCCTCGGCGCGCTCGGAGGTGCACAGCCGCGGGCGCACGCGCTCGAAGTACTCGCGCACCCCGTCCCGTGTCCGCGGCACGTCCTCGGGGCGGCAGGTCTGGAGTTCGGCGGCGATCGCGCACTCCTCCCAGAAGCGGGCCTCCTCCTCCGGGCTCAGGCCCGGCCCGAATTCCTCGTACGCCTTGAGCACCGAATGCCAGCCGGTGAGGTGGATCCACAGCTGGGTCTCCGGGCTGTTCGCGGCATAGCGCTTGCCGCTGATCGGTTCGATACCGGTCATCGGGGCGTGCACCCGCATCAGATGTTCCGCGGCCTGGATCGCGGTCCGCCCGTCGCCGACCGCCACGATCAGGAAGTAGGCGAAGGTGTTGTCGAGCCGGCTGCGCGGATCGGTGTAGATCCCGCGCGAGTCGGCGACCGCCGCGGTCAGGAACGGATCGAAATGCTCGAGCACCACCGCGCGCTGGAAGCCGATCACAGCGGTCGGCGCGGTCCAGACCTTCCAGCTCGGCGATCCGGGCCCGAAGAACCCGTAGTCGTCGCGGCGAAGTGTGGTCGGATCGAAGCCCATCGGCTCCTCCTTCGTGCGCTGTCCCCCGTAATGAATACAACGCCACCGTAGCAATTGCGGGGCTCGAATACAACGCACGCGTAATATTCGAATCGGGACGCGTTGACCGGCCCGGCCGGGCAGCTGACACCATGGGCCCCGGATGGAGGTGGAACAGCAGTGACGAAATCGCGCGCGGCGACCGATCGGCCCCGCCGCCGCTACGCGCCCCGCCTGCCCCCGGAGCAGCGCCGCGAACAGGTACTCGACGCCGCCTTCGCTGTCCTCGGCCGCACCGACCTGCACGAGCTGAGCATGGAGGCGGTCGCCCAGGAGGCGGGCGTGGGAAAACCCGTGCTGTACACGGTGTTCAAGACGCGCGCCGATCTCGTGCGGGCACTCGTCGAGCGCGAGCGCGAGCGGGGACTCGAGCAGGTCGCCGAGACGCTCCCCGCCGACCTGGCCGGCGCCGATCCCGTGGTCGCGGCCTCGGCGGCGGTCGAGACGTTCGTCGGTGTGGTGCTGGCGAATCCGACCCGCTGGCGCCTGATCCTCGCCACTCCCGGCAGCGCGCCCGACGAATACCGCGCCGCCCTGCGCAGTTCCCGCACCGGCATCTTCGACCAGGCCGTGGCCCTGATCCACATGGGCGCCGCTCTCGACCCGCGCTGGGCGGACATCGATTCGGCCCTCCTGGCCAACGCCCTGCTGACCATCGCCGAGATGCTCGGCCAACTGGCCGTGGCCGACCCCGCCGAATACCCGCGCGAGCGCCTCGAGTCCTTCGTCCGCTCCATCGTCGGCCTCCTCCTCCGCCCCTGACACACCCACGTTCCCTTGGGTAGCGGGAATCGGCCAGTGAAAGGTGGGTGAGGGCGCGGCATAATCGGTGTGGTGCAGCCGCCGTTGACATCTCGCCTCGTCCGTGTTCGTCGCTCGACCGTGCGGGTTCACCGGGTGTCGGCGGGGCGCGGGGGCGCCGTGGCGGTGCGGATGCGCAGACTTCACTGAGATGAGTGGGTTACGTCGTGTGCTGGCCGGGGCGGGCGTATGTCTGCTGGTCGGGCTGGCCGGAGGGGCGGTGGCGCGGGCCGACGGCGTGGCGTCGGGCGCGGATCTGGCTGTGGCGCAATCGCTGGGCGATCGGGAGCTGACGGTGATCGTGCGGCGGGCCGAACCGGTGCCGGGGCCGCTGCGGGTCGAGGTCGTCACCCATGCCGGTTCCGCGCCGGGCACTCTCGCGCTGACCGCGATGCCCGTCGATCGCGCGGGATCGGGGTCGTCCGCGACCGTCGATCTCGGCGACCGCGCCGGGCCGTATCCGGCGACGCTGCGCGTGGACCACTCCGGGCCCTGGGAGCTGACCGTGGCCGACGGCGAGCGCACCGCGCGCATCCCGTTCGTGGTCGCGGCGCAGGTCGTCACGCCGTGGGAGCGGGCCGCGTACGGCGGATTCTTCGCCGCGGGCGGGCTGCTGCTGGTGGCGGTCGGCACGGCGCTGGTGTCCAAGCGGGGCTGGATCACGCTGCTGCCCGCGGGCGCGATGGTGGCGGCGCTGACGGTGGGCGTCACCGGGGCGACGCTGTCTTCGCAGGCCCCGCCGCCGCGTCCGGCGGGCAGCCTGCTCGATCCCACGTCCGGCACCGCCGGGGATCCCTATCCCGAGCGCGATCTCCCCCTGACGACGAATTACTCACGGCCACCGGCCAATCTGACCGTGCGCACGCAGGCCGCGGCCGGTGGCACCGACGTGACCCTGACGCTGACCGACAGCGCGACCGGCCGTCCCGTCGACGATCTGCTCGTCGCCGACGACGCACTGGTGCATCTCATGATCGTCGGGCCGTCCGGGCAGTTCTGGCACCGGCATCCGATCCGGACAGCGCCCGGCGTCTACCAGGTGCGGCTCGCGCTTCCCGAGTCCGGCGACTACGCCGTCGCGGCCGAGGTGTCCCGCCGGGGCGGTGGTGTGCAGATGCTGCGTTCGGCGATGCACGTCTCCGGAACACCCACTCGGGGTACGTCATTCGCGCAGGCCCCCGCGATGAGCCCTACCGACACGACCTCCCGGTCCACCGAAAACACGCTCACCGCAACCGATCTCGTCGCGGGCGTCCCGGCCACCCTCACCGCCCGGTTCGGCGGTCCGGCCGATCTGCAACTGTGGCTCGGCATGCACGGCCACCTCATCGCCGTCGGGCCGCTGCCGGAGGGCACATCGCCGGGGACGGCCGCCGCCTCCGCGCCGATCTGGGCGCACGCGCACGCCATGGCGCCGATGCTGGGCCCGGGCGCGCAACCGCCGGACGAGACGGTCGCCGCCTACGGGCCCGACGTCTCGTTCACCTATACCTTCCCGCTGCCCGGCCGCTATCTGGTGTGGGCCCAGGCCGAACGCGGATACTCCGTGCTGACCGCGCCCACCGTGGTCGAGGTGAAAGCAGGTGCGCCGCAATGAATCGCCGTGTCGTTCTCGTCGTCGTCGCGGTCGCGGCGGTGATCGCGGGGGTCGCGGCGTGGGCATGGTGGCCCGAGAGCGGCGGCGACGCACAGGCGCGCATCCCCGCCGGGCCGTACCTCGTCCGCCTGGCGGGGCCGCTGCGTCCGGGAGCCAACACCGTCGATCTGGATGTCACCGACCGGCAGAGCGCACCGGCGGAACCGACCCGGGTGACCGTCGCGCCCGCGATGCCGCAGATGGGTCACGCCGTCCCGCCCGCCCCGGCCGAGGCGATGGGTCCGGGCCGCTACCGCGCCACCGTCGAGCTGCCCATGTCCGGTCAGTGGGAGATCACCGTCGACCTGTCCGGCCCGGCCGGGACCGGCACCGCCACCTTCTCCGTCCAGGCCACCTGAACACCGCACAGAGAGTAACGACCCATGGATATGACCGTCTCCGCGGCGGGCGTCACGGCGCCGGCGGCCGCCCGAACCACCGGCATCCGGCCCTGGCTACCCGCGTCGATCCTGTTCGCGGCCACCATGACCTGGGCGATCGGCGCCACCTGGGATATCCAGTGGCACTCCGACGTCGGCCCGGACACGTTCTTCACCCTGCCGCACCTGTTCATCTACGCCAGTGCTGCCATCTCCGGATGCACCGGTCTCGCGGTCATTCTCGCCACGACCTCGGCCGGTCGCGCGGGCCGCGCGGTCGATCCGGAACTCGGCGGGCCGGGCATCGGCGTGTTCGGCCGGACGTTCACCGCACCGCTCGGCTATCTCGTCACCTGCCTCGGCGCGGCCTCGTTCCTGCTGTACGGGCTCTGGGATCTGTGGTGGCACAGCCTCTACGGCTTCGACGCGGTCATCGATTCGCCGCCGCACATCGGGCTGTTCCTGTCCAGCACCGCTACCTCGGTGGGCACGGTGATCGTGTTCGCCGCCGCGCGCGAGCACCTGTGGGGCCGGCTCGGCACCCTGGCGAGCCTCGGGCATCTGATCGTGTCGAGCGTGATCACCGCGCTGGCGGTGAAGCAGCTGTCCACCGGCACCGTGCGGTGGACGACGGCGGTCACCGCGCTCATCGTGGTGATGCTGCTGCTCGCGGGGGCCGGATTCCTCCGCTGGGGCGCGACCGTCACGGCCGCCTGCGCGGCCCTGCTGCAAGGCGTGTTCTGGTGGTTCGCGCCCTGGGCGGCGCAGGCGTACGCCGATGCCGTGGGGCTGCCGATGCGCGAGAACATCCAGATCGTCCCGTCCACCCCGGCCCTCGTCCCGCTGTGTCTCGTGCCGGTGGGCGTCGTCGTCGATCTCGCGTTGCGCGGCAACGCGTCCGGATGGCCGCGGCCGACCCTGGCCGGCGGGCTAGCCGGGCTGATCATCGCGCTCTGCGCACCCGTGCAGACGGCGTGGATCCACGACACCCGGATGCCCGGGGCGGTGGTCGTCGTCGCCACCGCGATCGCCGGGGCCGTCCTCGGTGCGCTCGGCGGATACCTCGGCCGGCGGTTCGGCGCCATGCTGCGCCTCGCCGCCCCGGAAGGAGCGCACGCGTGATCCCCCGCCTGCTGTCGGCCGCCGCGACGCTGCTCGCCGTGCTCGGCCTGGTCACCATCCCGGCCGGGACCGCGGCCGCCTACGAACCGGTCGACATCGTGCACACCGAGCGCGTGCAGGCGGGCCCGTACGGCATCACCGTCGGATTCAGCACGTGGCCGCTGCGCGCCCTGCAGTCGCTGGACTTCACCTTCGTCCCCGACGGCGGCATCGAGGACAAGTCCGGCACCCTGGTCGAGACGCAGCCCGACGGCCGCGCCTACCGCCCGGAGGCGCTGTCCCGCCACCCCCGCAAGCGCGACGTGTGGGGCTTGGACGTGAGATCGCTGAACCAGGAAGGGAATTGGACCTACCGCTTCGAGATCGACGGGCCGCAGGGACACGGCGTCGGCGAGTTGCGCGACCTCCCGGTGCTCCAGCAGCCGGGGCCGCCGCTCGGGATCAGCTGGGCGCTGAGCTCGCTGCCGCTCATCGGCCTGGTGATCTTCCTGGCCTACGTCTGGCGTCGCACGCGCCGGACTGACCGCGAGCCCGTCGCGGCGGCGTGACGCCTAGCCGGCGGCGTCCTCGAGATAGGCCAGGGCGTCGGCGCCGTCGGCGGCGAAGTAGACCAGATCGGCCAGCGGGATCGGCAGGAAACCCTCCGCGTCCATCCGCTCGAACTGCTGCCGGAGCCCGTCGTAGAAGCCCTCGGTGTTCAGCAGCACCACCGGTTTGCGGTGCAGGCCGTGCTTTTTCAGCTCGAGGATGTCGGTGGCCTCGTCCAGGGTGCCGGTGCCGCCCACCATGACGACGACGCCGTCGGCGCGGGCCAGCAGCTGCGCCTTCCGCTCCGCCAGATCCGCCGCGATGATCATCTCGTCGGCATCCGGCCGGGCCTTGGTGGCCAGGAATTCCACCGACACCCCGACCAGCCGCCCGCCGTTCTCCTGCACGCCGTCGGCCACCACCTTCATCAGCCCGACGTTGGAACCGCCCCACACCAGCGTGTGCCCGCCCTTGCCGATCAGCTCCGCGAACTCCCGCGCCGGCGCGGTGTAGCGATCGTCCAGGTCGGCGGCCGACAGAAAGACACAGATGTCCATGCGGCCACTGTATCGGCGGTGCGGGCCCGTCCCCCGGCTAGTGTGCGCAGTTGATGTTGCTCGGTACCCACAGCGTCCCCGAGAGGAGTGCTCGATGACCATCGACATCCGGAAGGTTACCGTCCTGGGAACCGGAGTCCTGGGCTCCCAGATCGCGTTCCAGACCGCGTTCAGCGGATTCGACGTCACGGCCTACGACATCAGCGACGAGGCCCTGGCCGGTGCGAAGGACCGCTTCACCACACTCGCCGCGACCTACCGCGCGGAGGTCGCGGGCGCGGGCGACGGCAAGGCCGAGCGGACCGAGTCCGCGATCACCCTGAGTTCCGATCTGGCACAGGCGGTCCGGGATGCCGACCTGGTGATCGAGGCGGTGCCCGAGGTGCTCTCGATCAAGCGTGAGACGTACGAGAAGCTCGCCGAGGCCGCGCCCGAGCGGACGATCTTCGCCAGCAACTCCTCCACCCTGCTACCGAGCGATATGAAGGATTTCACCGGCCGCCCGGACCGATTCCTCGCGCTGCACTTCGCGAATCGGGTGTGGCAGTTCAACACCGCCGAGGTCATGGGCACCGCCGACACCGATCCCGCCGTGTACCGCGCGGTCGTCGACTTCGCCACCGATATCGGCATGGTGCCGATCGAATTGCACAGGGAGAAGGCGGGTTACGTCCTCAACTCGCTGCTGGTGCCGTTCCTCAACTCCGGTATCGCGCTCGCCGCGGGCGGCTACGCCGAACCCGAGGCCGTCGACAAGACCTGGCGCATCGCGACCGGCGCCCCCATGGGCCCGTTCCAGATCCTCGACATCATCGGCCTCACCACCCCGTACAACATCCTGGCCAACGGCGGCGAGAACGAGCAGCAACTCGCGAAGTGGTTGAAGGACAACTACATCGACAAGGGCAACCTCGGCGTCGCCACGGGCGAGGGCTTCTACCACTACTAGCCCCACATTTTTCCGGCACGTTCTTGGCCGGAACCAGAACTACGACACGGCTGCGGACACCTCGGCCAGCGCCGCGACGAACACTCCGGCGGCATCGGCGGGACGGTCGGTGGTGCGCCAGGCGATGTATCCGTCCGGGCGGACCAGGGTCGCACCGTTCGCGCCGATGCCGTAGAAGTCCCGGAACGCTTGCGGGTCAACGGGTTCGGCATCGACGCCGATGTGCACGAAGGTGACCTCGAGACCGAGCTTGTCGGCGGCGGCCGCGGCGGTCGTGGACCAGTCCGCGTCCTCCGACAGCAGCACCCAGCCGCGCTGGAACAGATCCAGCGTCGAGATCTCGCGATCACCGGCGCGCACCCGGACGTGCGGGGCACGGGTGCCGGGCTGCCCGGCCCACTGCTCGGGCCGTTGCGCGCGCGGCAGTTCCGGGCCCGCGCCCAGGACCGCGGCCGAGCGGTAGAGCTGGCCGAGTTCCATGGCGTCGTCGTCGATGACCTCGGCGGCGGGGGCGTCGGTGGTGAGGTGGGCCTTGTAGTCGGCGCGGGCGAAGATCTGCTCGTGGCGCAGGAGCGCGATCGGCCGCCGCTCGGCGTCGTAGGTGCCGAGCAGGCTCGGGTCCGAACGGCCCGCGAGCACCTCCGCCAGCTTCCACGCCAGATTGTGCGCGTCCTCGATACCCGTATTGGCGCCGTACCCGCCGCGGTTGGGCGGCAGCTGGTGCGCGGCGTCCCCGGCCAGGAACACGCGGCCGTCGGAGAACCGGTCCGCGATCAGCGCGGCCAGCTCCCAGCGGCCGGTCGTGAGGATCTCGATGTCGAGATCCGTGCGCCCGATCGCCTTCTCGATCAGGCCGCGCCATTCGGACTCCTCGCGGTCGTAGTCGCCGGGCGCCATCAGCACCCAGCGCCCGTCGGAGTAGGTGGTCAGGAAGGCTTGCAGGTCCGGCTGGTCGATCTCGAACTGCACGATGCCGTCCCGCAGATACTCGTCCAGATCGGCGCGGAACAGCACGCTGCGCTGCACCGACAGCAGGCCCCTTCCGTCGCGGCCGATGCCCAGGGATTCCCGGATCGGGCTGCGGGCGCCGTCGGCGGCGATCACGTACCGCGCGCGGATGCGGTACTCCTGCCCGTCGGCGCGGCGCACGGTGGCGGTGACGCCGTCAACGTCCTGGGCCAGGCCCAGCAGCGTCGTCCCGGGCCGCAGGTCCGCGCCGAGTTCGAGCGCCTTCGCCCGCAGTAGCGGCTCGAGCCGATCCTGCGCGACCGCGATCGCCTTCGACAGCGAGTACTCCAGCCTCGGCCGGTCGGTGGGCGGAGTCCACGGATATTCGGTGATCCGCTGTCCGGCCAGGCTCTCCACCCGGGCGCGACCCGGCGGCTTGCTGTCGCCGGGAATCACGGGAATGGCCGAGTCCAGGCCGACCGCGCGGAACAACTCCAGGGTGCGCGTGGTGTAGCCGATCGCCCGCGGATGCGCCGCGCTGCCGGCGTGCTTCTCCACCACCACGGTGGGCACGCCGCGCCAGGCCAGGAATACCGCGGCCGACAGGCCGACGAGGCTCCCGCCGACGACGAGAACGGGTGTGTCGATGTCGTGTGTCGAGGTCATCGTGATCATTCCTTCCGATGGTTCGGGGTCGTGCGACCCTTCGAGAAAACCATGACTCACTCAAAAACACAACTGACTTAAGAAATTATTCCACTAAAGGAATCTGCTAGGGTGTGGCCATGACCACGCCGACCGCGGGCCGCCGGGAGCGGAAGAACGCGCAGACCCGCCGCGCGCTGGCCGAGGCCGCGCGGCAGCTGTTCCTGGAGCGGGGCTACGACCAGGTGAGCGTCAAGGAGATCGCCGATGTCGTGGACGTCTCGGTGCCCACGGTCTTCAAACACGTGCCCGACGGCAAAGAGGCGCTGATGTTCGACGACGGGGTCGAGCGCCGCGAGAGCCTGCTCGCCGCCGTCCGCGACCGGCCCGCCGGGCAGTCCGTCATGGGGGCGCTGCGCGAATTCATGTCGGGCCGTGGCCCGTTCGTCACCGACCCGACGCCCGATCTGCGCGCACGCACCGAGCTGATCATGAATACGCCTGCCCTGCGGGACTATTCGCGCAAGCTGTGGATCCGCTGCGAGGCCGATCTGGCCGCCGCCATCGCCGCGGAACTCGGCCGCCCGCCCGGCGATGTCACCGCCCTGGCCGCCGCCCGCTACGTCCTGGAGATCCCGGAATTCGCCGGGTCCCAACCGGATCCGCGCGCGGCCCTGGACGCCGTCTTCGATCTGCTGGAACACGGACTGCCCGCGCGGGACGCGCGCTAGGAACGGTCAGGCCGTGCGCTCCTGGACCACGGCCCGCTCGGCGAAGCGCGCGGCGAGGAACTCGAAGGCCTTGGGCGCGAAGGAGAACGCGCCGCCGATGTGCTCGCGCGGCATGGTCACGAAGGTGGCGTCGACGCCGAGGGCGCGCCAGTCCCGGTACAGCGCGGTCATCTGCTCGAACGGCACGATCTGCTCCTTGGTGCCGCCCGCGAGCAGGACCGGCGTGGCCGGGGCCATATCGCCCAGGCGACCCTCCCGGATCCGCGCCAGCACCTCCGGCACCTCCAGCGGCGAGCGCCGCACGTACCGGGCCGAGTGGGTCGGCAGCACGATGCTGCTGCCGATGCCGAGCGCCGCGCCCGGCAGGATGTGGGTGCGGCGCAGCACCTCCGCCAGCGCGCGGCCCACCGGGTTGAGCAGGCCCAGGACCTTCAGTTCCGGATAGGCGGCATCGATGCCGAGCAGCGCGTAGAACAGCAGGAACGCGTACCGGCCGCCGTCGTGATGTTCGAACATGGCCTCGAGGTCGGCCGGCGCGGAGCCGACCGCGCCGCCGTCCAGCGGCAGGTCCGGCGCGTATCCGGGCTGCAACTGCAAGGCCCAGCCCGCGGCGCAGCCGCCCTCGGAGTAGCCGAAGATGCCCAGCGGCCCGCCGGGTTCCAGGCCCGCCTCGCTCAGCTGCCGGGCCGCCCGCATGCTGTCGAGCACCGCGGGGCCCAGCGCGCGGCCCATCACGTACGGATGCGAGCCGGCGTTACCCAGCCCCGGATAGTCGGTGATGGCGACCGCCCAGCCCCGGCGCAGCGCCCGGACCAGGAACAGCGATTCGTATTCCACGCCCCGCCGCAGCTGCCAGGAGGCCGCCGAGATGTTCGCGTGCCCCTGGGTACCGACGGCGTAACCGACCAGGGGGCGCGGGCCGTCCTCGTGGGGCGCCTCGGGTACCAGGACCGTTCCGGTCACCTCGGTCGGCTCACCGTGCGCGGAGGTCGAGCTGTAGCGGATCCACCAGGCGCGGGCCGGAAGTTTCACTCCCGGAACGAGGTACGCCCGCATCGGCCGGGCTTCGAGTAATCGGCCGGGCGTCGCCTCGCCGATCGCGGCCACCGGGCCTGCGCTGATATGTGCGGTCACCGTTGACCCGCCTTTCGACCTGCGGGCAAGCCGACTGCGCCGATCCGACCCACTCTACAACTGTCGCAACACGTTCCGGCCGACGTCGGCTCCGGTGCCACGGGGGATACCCCCTGATCATGATGGCACAGCGGAGACCGGAATACGAGGCACCGGCGGGCATATCGTCGCGCACGATCCGATCACGGTCATCGGATTCGGTTACACGGCGGCAATCCGGATTCGTAACCCGCGAGAATTCCGCGATCTCTATACCCGAAATCATACGCCGCCAAACCTTGTTCCGGCGGCCCTCGAACTCACTGTTCGCGCCCGAAATCACAAGTTTCCGGAAAGATAGCTTGCTACTCGAAAATGGTTGTACACAGCGCGGTCAGCACTGGTAGGACACGCATTCGACCGTGCCCGACACACCGGCTGCACGGTTAGCCACCGCCGAATCGGGCCAGCGTAGTCCACTCGTACCCCCCGCGGAGGTAGCGGTACCCCCTGCATCACCGCCTCGGACGCTGTACGGTTGCTCAAACCAGTAATGGGGGCTGAGCAAGCGTGCGCCCATGCTCTGAAAGGACTCGGATCTGATGTCGATAGACAGCGACCCCAAATCCGACGGATCAGAAGGCACCGCCGCGAAACCCATCCGGAAGCCGCGTCGTGAAAGCGGCTTGGATCGGTTGGTTTTCGGCGTTACCGCAATCGGCTCGTTGGCGTTTGTCGCCTGGGGCATCCTCGACCAGTCGGGCCTGGCGTCCGCGGCATCGGATGCGCAATCCTGGGTCATTACCAATACCGGCTGGCTATTCGTCCTGATCGCGTCGGCATTCGTCGTCTACGTGATCTGGCTGGCCGCCAGTAAATACGGGAAGATCCCGCTCGGCGACGACGACGAGGAACCCGAGTTCAAGACGGTGTCCTGGATCGCCATGATGTTCAGCGCCGGTATGGGTATCGGCCTGATGTTCTGGGGCGTCGCGGAACCGCTCACGCACTACGTGAAACCGCCGCCGGGCACCGCCCAGGCCCAGACCGACGACGCGGCCGAGACGGCGATGGCGCAGACGCTGTTCCACTGGACGCTGCACCCGTGGGCCATCTATGCCGTCGCCGGCCTGGCCATCGCCTACGGCACCTTCCGCAAGGGCCGCTCGCAGCTCATCTCCGCGGTGTTCCGGCCGATCCTGGGCCGCCACTCCAAGGGCCCGATCGGGCGCATCATCGACATGATGGCGATCTTCGCGACGCTGTTCGGCTCGGCCGCCTCGCTGGGCCTGGGCGCGTTGCAGATCGGCGCGGGCATGGAGTTCAACAACTGGGTCGACTCGATCGGCAAGGTCGGCCTGGTCCTGATCATCACGGCCCTGACCATCGCGTTCATCGCGTCGGCGATCTCCGGCATCGATCGCGGCATCCAGTGGCTGTCGAACATCAATATGGTGCTGGCCCTGATCATCGCGCTGTTCGTGTTCGTGCTGGGCCCGACGCTGTTCATGCTCAACCTGCTGCCCACTACCTTCGGCGATTTCGTCGCCAAACTGCCCGCGATGGCCTCGCGCACCGCGGCCTTCGGCGGCGACGACGAGAAGGCCTGGCTGTCGTCGTGGACGATCTTCTACTGGGCGTGGTGGATCTCGTGGACCCCGTTCGTCGGCATGTTCATCGCGCGCATCAGCCGCGGCCGGACCATCCGGCAGTTCGTGACCGGCGTCCTGCTGGTGCCCAGCCTGGTGAGCCTGGTGTGGTTCGTCATCTTCGGCGGCGCGGCCATCTTCCAGCAGCGCGAGAGCCACGACCTCACCGAGGAGAACGGCTCGGTCGACTCCAACTTCGCGCTGTTCCACCTGCTCGAGCACTATCCGATCGCCTCGGCCACCGCGGCCCTGGTCATGGTGCTGGTCGCCATCTTCTTCGTCTCCGGCGCGGACGCGGCGTCCATCGTGATGGGCACGCTGTCGGAACGGGGCAGCCTGGAACCGTCCAAGGTGACGGTGACCTTCTGGGGCGCCGCCACCGGCGCGGTCGCCGCCATCATGCTGGTCATCGCCGACGCCGACAAACTGGACGGCGCCCTGAACGGCCTCCAGGCCCTGACCACCGTCGTATCCCTGCCGTTCGCGGTCGTGATGGGCCTGATGTGCGTGGCGCTGTACCGAGATGTCCGGTCGGATCCGGTCATCCTCCGCGAACAGCACGGCGCCCTGCTGATCGAGAACGCCGTCCTCGCCGGCCGCGAACAGCACGAGAGCGAGTTCGGCCTGGTCACGGAGCCGGTGGAGAACGGCGACAACGGCACGCCCGGGGTTGACAAGTCCGAGGAGTCAGCCGCCGACACTCCCGACACGGCAAAGCCCACCTAACCCACCCGTTTTCCGGCCGGTAATATCCCGACCGAGCGGTCTGCATATCTGCACCACCACGTAATCCACCAGGAAAACGAGGGAGCAGCCATGGCGAAGAACGTCGCGGACGGCATGTGGGAGATGCTGGTTTCGGCCGGGGTGCGGCGGTGCTACGGCATCGTCGGTGACGCGCTGAACCCGGTGATCGATGCGATGCACCGCAACGGGTCCATCGACTTCGTACACGTGCGGCACGAGGAGTACGGCGTCTTCGCCGCGGTCGCCGAGGCGTGCCTGACGGGGCGTCCGGTGGCGGTCTGCGGCACCGCGGGACCCGGCGTCGCACACCTGATCAACGGCCTGCTCGACGCCCGCAAGGAGGGCGCCCCGATCATCGCGATCGCCGGGGATACGGAAACCGCTGTGCTGGACAGCAATACGGTCGAGGAACTGAATCCGTACAAGTTCTTCGACACCGCGGCGCTGTACATCGGCCGCATCTCCAATCCGGCGCAGCTGTCGCACGTCGTCGGGAGCGCGGTGACGATCGCGCTGGCCGAGCACGGCCCGACCGTCGTCTCGCTCCCCGGCGACGTGGCCACCCGCGACGCACCGAAAGTCGCTCTGCGCGTCCCGGTTCCGGCCACGCGCATGGGCCCGGTCGCCCCCGCGGATCTCACCGCGATGGCCGGGCTGATCGACGGCGCCGAGAAGGTCGCCATCTTCGGCGGTGACGGCTGCGCGGACGCGGGGCCGCAGGTGCGTGAACTGGCGGCGAAACTGCATGCCCCCGTGGGCTATTCGCTGAAGGGCAAGCAGTGGCTGGAGTACGACAACCCGAACGCGGTGGGCATGACCGGCCTGATCGGGTACGGCGGCTGCTGGGAGGCGGTCAACAAGTGCGATGTCCTGCTGATGCTGGGCACCGACTTCCCGTTCGCGAACTTCCTGCCGCACTCCGAGGTCAAGGTGATCCAGATCGACCGCACCGCACGGCATCTGGGCCGCCGCGTCCCGCTGGAACTGGGCGCGGTCGGTGATGTCGGCGCGACGGTGGACGCGCTGCTGCCCCTGGTCGCGCGGAAGGACGACGACCGCTTCCTGAAGAAGTGCGTCGAACACACCGAGCACTTCCACAAGCAGATGCAGCACTACGTCACCAAGGGCCCCGACCTGTCGCCGATCCGCCCGGAGTACCTCGCCACCGTCCTCGATCAGGAGGCCGCCGACGACGCGCTGTTCTTCGTCGACACCGGCACGGCCGTGATCTGGGCCGCCCGCTACATCACCTACGGGCCGAATCGCCGCATGTTCGGCTCGTTCTCGTGGGCGTCGATGGCCAACGCCTCTCCCAACGCCTTCGGCGCCCAGCTGGCCTTCCCCGGACGCCAGACCATCGCGCTGTGCGGCGACGGCGGTTTCACCATGCTCGGCCTCGGCGACCTGCTCACCGAGGTGCAGCGCCGGACGCCGGTCGTGCACGTGGTGCTGAACAACAGCATGCTCGACTTCGTCAATATCGAGCAGCAGGAGGCCGGGCTGGTCCCCTACGGCACCGATTTCCGCAACCCGGACTTCGCCAAGGTCGCCGAGGCCATGGGCGCCACCGGAATTCGCGTCGAGGACCCCGGCGAGCTACGCGCGGCCGTCCGCACCGCACTGGCGCACCAGGACGGCCCGTTCGTCCTCGACGTCCTGGTCGACAAGTACGCCCTGGCGATCCCGGCCCACGTCCCGGCCGAGACCGCGACCGGTTTCACCCTCAGTCTCGCCAAGCAGACCCTCCACGGCCACTTCGACGAGGTGGTGGAGACGGCCGCACGCAATATCCGCCTCCTGTAATCCACACCACCCGAACAGGTTTCGTCACTGCGGAGTTTCTCCGTGGGTCTGGCAGCCCATGAGGTAGGTCGCGTCCACGGTGATGTCGCGCAGACGGTCCGCGGGGGTGGTGCGCGGGTTGGCGGAGAGGATCACGAGGTCGGCGTACTTACCCTCCTCGAGGCTGCCGGTGTCCCGGTCGACGTGCAATTGCCATGCGGCGTCGAGGGTTTCGGACCGATAGGCAACCACCCCGCGGGTACCGTCCCGGGGCGGAGACCTACTTCTTGCGGCCGATCCCGCCCACGATGCAGTTGCGCACCGGGGACAGCGGCGACAGTCGCGGGCCGTCCGGCCACCAGTCGTCGCACAGCACCAGGCCCGGCTCGACCATCTCCAGGTCGCCGAAGAACGACTGGATCTCCGCGCGCGTGCGGAACCGCCCGCTGCGCATCGGGCTGTGCACGAACTTCTCCTCCATCTGCTGCGCCAGCTCGCTGAACTCCGGCGTCTGCGGATCGTAGAAGTGGGCGATCGCGACATAGGATCCGGACGGCAGCGCATCGATATAGGTCTGCATCAGGGCCGCGCCGTCGTCGTCCAAATAGTGGTGCAGCGTTCCGATCTGGAACAGCCCGATCGGCCGGTCGAAATCGAGTTCGCTGCGCACCGCCTGATTGCCGAGCACCTCCAGCGGCCGGAAGATGTCGGCGGTGACGATGCTGGTGTCCGGGTTCTCCTCGAGCAGCGCCCGCGCGTGCGCCAGCACCATCGGATCGTTGTCGACGTAGACCACCCGCGCCGCGGGCCGGATGCGCTGCACCACCTGGTGGGTGTTCTCCGCCGTCGGCAGGCCCGAGCCCAGGTCCAGATACTGTTCGATACCCGCCTGCTGCGCCAGGAAGCGGCAGGACCGGATGAGGAAATCCCTGTTGGCCCAAGCCAAATCGTTGACCTGGGGGGCCACCGTGCGCACCTGCGCGAGCACGTCCCGGTCGACCTCGAAGTTGTCCTTGCCGTTGAGAGCCGCGTCGTAGACACGCGCGATACTGGCGCGGGTGGTGTCCACCCCTACCGGCACGGCGCTGGGGTAAGCGGCAGAAGAGTGAGACATCGCTACTCCCTGGCATCCGGGTTCGGCTTCCGACACCGAGTTTCTCGCACTCGTACGGATTTCGGATCGGTACCGCACATTTCGGGTTCTGAGCGTCGCTACCCGACCCCACCGGGCCGGGCGAGGGCCATGCTACGGCAGGTACGGTGGCCGCCATGTCGGAGTCCTTCGTACAGCGGGCGGAACGGATCGTGGACGCGGTGCTGGCCGTCGATCCGGCCACCGCGGCGTTCGCCGGCGACCACCGCGCCGACGACCGGCTGCCGGACTGGTCACCGGCGGCCGTGCGGGAACAGGCGGCGATGCTGCGCGACGCCTCGCACGCGCTGGCCGAGGTGGACGAACCGGACCTGCCGCCCGAGGATCGGGTGGATCACGCGCTGTTGCAGCAGGAGGTCGACGGGCGGCTGTTCGCGCTCACCGAATTGCGCGAACACGAGTGGAATCCGTTGTCGCACAACCCGGGACCGCTGCTGTACGGCCTGCTGGCGCGGCCGTTCGCCCCGGCCGGCGAGCGGCTGGAACTGCTCCGCGCCCGGCTCTCGGCGTTGCCCGACGCGCTGGCCACCGCGCGGTCCGTGCTGGGCGAGTGCCCGCGGGTGCACGTCGAGACCGCGATCGGGCAGTTCGACGGCGTCGCCGGCCTGGTCCGCGAGCAGGCGCCCGCGTTCGCCGCGCAGGTGCCGGGCGCGGATATCGGGCCGGAGGTCACGGACGCGGTGGCGGCGCTGGAGGAGTTCACCGGCTGGCTCACCGACCGGCTCGACCGGTCCACCCGCGATCCGCGCCTGGGCCGCCGGTTGTGGGAGGCCAAGCTGTGGCACACCCTCGACACCGAACTCGGCGCGGCCGACCTGTTCGACCGCGCCCGCCGCCATCTCGATCTGATCACCGACGAGATCCGCTGCGCCGCGGGCGAACTGCTCGGCGTCACGAGCCCCGACGACGACACCGTGCGCACCGCGCTGGCCCGCCTCGCGGCCGAACGCCCGGACGACGGCACCGTCGTCGGCGTGGCCGAAACCGCGCTGGCCGAGGCCCGATCCTTCGTCACCGCACACGATCTGGTGACCCAGCTCGACGACACCCTGGTCGTCCAGGAGATGCCGGAATTCGCCCGCGGCGTGGCCGTCGCCTACTGCGATCCCGTCGGACCGCTCGAAACCGGCGACCTGCCGACGTTTTTCGCCATCGCGCCGACGCCGGGCGACTGGCCGGAGGAGCGAGTGGCGTCGTTCTACCGCGAGTACAACAACCACATGCTGCGCAATCTCACCGTCCACGAGGCGGTCCCCGGGCACTTCGTGCAACTCGCGCACGCCCGCCGGTTCCGGGGTTCGACGGCCACGCGCGCCGTCTGCGCCAGCGGCACCTTCATCGAGGGCTGGGCCGTGTACGCCGAGCGGCTCATGTCCGAGCGCGGCTTCGGCGGCGTGCCGGTGCGGCTGCAGCGGCTGAAGTCGCTGCTGCGCACCACCATCAACGCCCTCCTGGATCAGGGCGTGCACTGCGACGGCCTGAGCGAGGCCGAGGCGATGGACCTGATGGTGCGCCGCGGCTTCCAGGAGGAGGGCGAGGCCGCCGGCAAATGGCGGCGCGCGCAACTGAGCTCCACCCAGCTGTCGACCTATTTCGTCGGCTACACCGAGATGTCCGCGATCGCCGACGCGCGGCCCGCCGCGGTCTCGGTGCGGGGCTGGCACGACGCCATGCTCGCGCACGGGTCGCCCGCACCGCGGCATCTGCGGGCCCTGCTGGGCATGGACGATCTTTGAACCGACTGTGCAGTCTGTGATTTGCCACACGGACACGCCGGGCAGCATCTCCAAGCGCATCGATAACTAATGGTTTGCTTTTATTCGCATAATCGGCTTTTCGGGCCGACGCGAAAGGAGCGTGCTCGCGATGCCGCAGCCGAGTTCTCGCACCATGCGCTGGGCCGGAACGGCCGCCGCGGCGGTGTTGCTCGCCGCCGCGCTGACGGTGTGCGCCGCCGTTGCCGCCGCCGACGACGACCTGCTCGCCGATCCCGGCGGGCCCGCCTGCGCGGCCATCGGGGACCCCAACATCCCGGTATCTCCCGACGATCTGCTCACCGAGGTCCGCTCGCCCGGCCCGGACATCTGCGCGGGGCGCACCCCGGCCGGATCCTCGGTCATCCCCAACCTGGCCGGAATGGGCTCGAGCGTCGTCATGTCGGCCCTCGGGTTCGCGCCGAAGACCATGGCGCGCTTCCTCGTCCCGCCGCATCAGTTCCCGGCCTTCGACAACATCATCACCCGCGAGAGCGGCTGGAACGTGTTCGCGGTCAACAAGGAATCGGGCGCCTACGGGCTGGGACAGGCGCTGCCCGCGTACAAGATGGGCACCCACGGTCCGGACTGGTGCTGCAATCCGGTCACGCAGATTCGCTGGACATACGACTACATGAATCAGCGCTACGGCAGCCCGGACGGCGCGTGGGCGTTCTGGCAGTCCCACGGCTGGTACTGATCGCGAATACAGGTTCCAGGTAGGCTGGCCCGGGTTTGCAACCTGTACCGATTGTCGTTTCTTCCATTCGGCTGCAACAATCGAGTCAGGGTTGCGGGCACTCTGGCTGCCGCTACTCGTGGAGATCCAAGACCCCCGCGGGTGTCGGGCTACTGCGAAAGGCATCGGCATGTTCGTGCGTGTGTTCGCCCTGTCGTTCATCGTCACCGTGGTTTCGCTGGTGGCCGCGCTGATCTACGGCGGGCCCGAGGCGCTGGTCCTGGCGGCGATACTCGGCGTCCTCGAGGTGTCGCTGTCGTTCGACAACGCGGTGGTCAACGCCAGCGTGTTGCAGCGGCTCAGCGCGTTCTGGCAACGCATGTTCCTCACCGTCGGCGTGCTCATCGCGGTATTCGGGATGCGGCTGGTCTTCCCGCTCGTCATCGTCGCGATCAGCGCCCACCTCGATCCGCTGAAGGCGTTCGAGCTGGCGCTCGAGCCCCCGCCGGACGGCGCCGCGTACTTCGCCGACGGCCGGCCGAGCTACGAGACGCTGCTCAACGAGGCCAATCCGAAGATCGCCGCGTTCGGCGGCATGTTCCTGCTGATGCTGTTCCTGGACTTCATCTGCAGCTCCCGCGAGATCACCTGGCTGAGCTGGGTGGAACGGCCGCTGGCGCGGCTGGGCCGGTTCCCCATGTTCCCCACCGTCATCTCGCTGCTGGCGCTCGTGGCGGCCGCGGGCTTCATCACCGCCGACGACCGGGCCGACGTCGTCATGGTCGCGGGTGCGCTGGGCATGGTCACCTACATCCTGGTCAACGGCCTGAGCGAGGCGCTGGACGGCGAACACGAGGAGGAGCGATCCGGGCCCGGGCCCCTGGTCCTCGCCACCGGCCGGGCGGCCTTCTTCGGCTTCCTCTATCTGGAGGTGCTGGACGCGTCGTTCTCCTTCGACGGCGTCATCGGCGCCTTCGCCATCACCGCCGACCCGATCATCATCGCGCTGGGCCTCGGCCTGATCGGCTCCATGTTCGTCCGCTCGATCACGGTGTACCTGGTCCGGCAGGGCACGCTGTCGGAGTACGTGTACCTCGAGCACGGCGCGCACTGGGCCATCGGCGCCCTCGCCGTCGTGCTGCTGTACTCGACCGGGCATCACCTCAACGAGATCGCCACCGGCCTGATCGGCGTGACGATCATCGTGGCGGCCTTCCTGAGCAGTGTGGTCTACAACCGGCGCCGCCGCGCCTCGGGCGGCGACGCGCCCTCGGAGCACGACGACGACCTAACCGCGGCTACCTCGTCCGCAGGATGATCCCGCGCACGTAGGCGGCCTGACCGGCGTGCTGTAAATCGTCGGAGATCACGCTGACCAGCCGCACGCCGAGCGTGACCGGCGGATCCCACTGGGTGTCCACGACGCGGTCCAGGTCGGCGTCGGTGAGCCCGCGGAGAAAGCCCAGCGTCTGTTCGTGGACGGCGTCGAAATATCCGGTCAGCACCTCGGCGGGAGCCTGGATGCGGGCCACCTCGCCGGCGCTGTCGCCGTAGCCGATGCCGAGGTCGCCGCTGGACAGCCCGAACCGGTCGTACCATGCCTTGGCCGTCCACACCTGCTCCACGCCCGCCGCATCGGCGATGTGGTCGTCCTGGACGCGGGCCAGATGCCAGATGAGCCAGGCGATCGAATTCGCCGCCGGATCGACGCGGTAGGTCAGCGCCGATTCGTCCAGGCCGTCCACCGCCCCGTGTACCACCTGCTGGATCCGCTCGTACGCGTCGATCAGCACCTCTGCGCTCGTCGCCATCGAAACTCCTTCCCCGGGGGTCGTCTCGAACCCGACGGTACCCGGACCCACCGACACGTCGCGGCGAACCTCCCGGCGCGGCGATGTCACACTCGCGCGGGCTGTGTCGTCATCCCTTCGAACACTCCGAACCGGATATCGAAACCGGTTGAGAAGGAAGGCATCCCGATGACCGCCGCCTATTACATCGTCACCGTCCTGGCCGCCCTGTGGATCGGCTTCTCCTCGTATTCGCTGCTCGCCCGCAAGGCATTCGTGGTCGAGCCGCTGGTGCAGTACGGCGTGCCGCGGTCGTGGTGGAATCCGCTCGGCGCGGCCAAGGGCGCGGGGGCGCTCGGCCTGATCGCGGGCCTGTTCGTGCCGGTCGTCGGCATCGCGGCGGCGGTGGGCCTGATCCTGTACTTCGCCGGGGCGGTCGTCACGACGCTGCGCGCCCGCTCGTACAGGACCACGCCGTTCCCGGTGCTGTACCTGCTCCCCGCGGCGGCCGCCCTGGCCCTGCAACTGACGGTCTGAACATCGGTATTGTCGGAGCATGAGGTCCAGGCCGTTGACGGTGATGCGGGACGAACTCGTCGACTACGACAAGGCCATGGAGCGCATGGCCGAGATGGTCGAGCAGCGGCAGCGTGACGAACGACCCGACACGCTGTGGCTGCTCAGCCATCCACAGGTCTACACCATCGGCCGCCGCACCCCGCTGGAGCACCTGCCCGATCCGGCGCACCACATTCCGGTGGTCGAGACGACCCGCGGCGGCCAGCTCACCTATCACGGGCCCGGCCAGCTGGTCGGCTACCTGATCGTGCGGTTGCAGTCCGGCGAAGGCGTGGTCGACTACATCCGCGAGGTCGAGCACCGCCTGGTCGCCGCGCTCGCCACGCTCGGCGTCGCCGCGGAGCGCCGCGACACCCCGCCCGGCTCCGAATTGCTCACCGGCGTCTGGACATCCGGCACCGGCCGCAAGATCGTCTCCATCGGCATGCGCCAGAGCCGCGGCGTCACCAGCCACGGCTTCGCCCTGAACGTCGACGGCGACCTCGAGCCCTGGCAGTGGGCCGTAGCCTGCGGCCTCCCCGAGGTGGATATGACCTCGGTCCGGCGCGAAACCGGTTCCGCGACAATGGATCAGGTGCGTGCGGTGGTGGCGGAGGCGTTCGAGGGGAGTTAGGGGATTCCGCAACCCGACGCCACGATCACCTCACATCGTTACGTTCCTCGTACCCCAGCCGCACATCATGGTTGAGTTCACCGCCGTTCACGACCACACGGCTCGTCGACGGCGGATACCCCCGCGCCACAACGGTGTACTCCCCCTCCGGCAGATCGGCGAGGACGTACTGGCCGTTGGCGTCGGTGCGGGCGGAGGCGATGGGGTCGCCGTGGGCGTCGAGGACGAGTACCTGCGCGTCCGGGACCGCGTGTCCGTCGGCCCAGGCCAGGCCGGCCAGCACACCCGTCGATCCGAGTTCGATGTCGTGGCGCAGCAGGCCGCTGTCGGGGACGGTCAACGTGGTTGCGGCAGGGCGCATGTGGTCGGAGACGGCGACCAGGGTGTAGTTGCCCGGCACCACCCCGTGGCAGGCGTAGGCGCCGTCACCGCCGCTGACGGCGGACCCGACCACCTCGCCCCGCGCATCGGTCAGCGTCACCGTCACCCCCGGCAGCGGTTCCCGGCGACCGGACGCGCGCACCACGCCGGATACCTCGCCCGTGCCGTGCAGCGTGATGTCCAGCGCCTGTGGCCATTCCCCGACGGTGACATTGACCGCGGCGGGCCGATATCCGTTGGCCGACACGATCAGCACGTACCCGCCCGCATTCGGCGCCTCGATGCGATAGGCCCCGTCGGAACCGCCCGTGGCGCGCGAAACCTGATGCCCGCGTTGGTCGATGAGCGTCAGCGCGGCATCGGCGACGGCGTGCCCGTCCTCGCGGTGGATGCGCCCGTCGAGCGAATGCGGTTCGCCCGCACCGTATCCGGACGACACCAGCACCGCCGTCGCCGATCGCGCCGCGCCGTCGCGCTCGGCGAGCATCGTCCCGCCGTGCGACTCCACCCGCGCGTGCGCACCGGCGAGCACCGGCTCCGGCTCGGTGAGCGCCTGCGCGGACCCCTCCCACAGCTGCGCTTCCGCCCGGTCCGGCTCGCTCGGCGCCTCGTCCGCGGGATCCAGCAGCGGGATCTCCTTCATGAACATGAGCACCACGCAGGCCAGCAGCGACACCGCCGCGCCGACATAGAAGACCCCGGCGAGCGAATCGGTGAAGCCGATCAGGATCGGCTCCTTCACCTCCGCGGGCAGGGCCCCGATACCGGCCGTATTGCTCTGTAGTTCGGTCATCGCGCCCGCGTCGAACCCGGCCGGCAGCTGCCCGCCGAACGCGTCGAGGATCTTGTGCGGCAGCAGGTTGAACAGGATGGTCAGGAATACCGTGACCCCGAGCGTGCCGCCCATCTGCCGGAAGAAGGTCGCCGCCGCCGTCGACACGCCCATATCCGTGCGCGGCCCGGCGGCCTGCGCCGCGATGATCAGCGTCTGCATGCACCCGCCGAGCCCGATGCCGATCACCGCGCTGTAGGCCAGCGGCTGCCACAGCGGACTGTCGAACTTCACCTGCGCGAACAGCACGGCCCCGACGGCGATGACGAAGGTGCCCAGCACCGGCAGGATCTTGTAGCGGCCGGTGGCCTTGGTCACCGCGCCCGCGACGGACGAGCCGATCATGATGCCGAGCACGAGCGGCAGCATCATCAACCCGGACTTGGTCGGCGAATACTCGCGCACCACCTGCAGATACAGCGGCACCATCGAGATCGCCCCGAACATCGCGATACCCACGATGAACCCGCCGAGAATCGTGATCGAGAACGTCGAACTCCGGAACAGCCGCAACGGATCAGCGCCGCGTCCTTCATCAGGAATTCGACGAGGAGGAACAGCACCAGCCCGGCCGCGCCGAGGCCGTAGCACAGCAGCGCCCGATCGGACTGCCAGCCCCAGCCGCGCCCCTGCTCGGCCACGATCAGCAGCGGCACCACGCAGATCGACAATGCCACCGCCCCGAGCCAGTCCACGCGATGGCGCTGCCGCTCGTGCGGCACGTTGAGCACCTTGGCCACCACCAGCAGCGCGAGCACCCCGATCGGCACGTTCACCAGGAACACCCAGCGCCAGCCCTCCAGGCCCCACAGGTGGTCGTAATCGGAGAAGAACCCGCCCAGCACCGGCCCCAGCACGGTCGAGGTACCGAACACCATCATGAAATAGCCCTGGTAGCGCACCTGCTGCCGCGGCGGCACGATATCGCCGATGATGGTGAACGCCAACGACATCAGACCGCCCGCGCCCAGGCCCTGGAACGCGCGGAATCCGGCCAGCTGATACATCGACGTCGCGAACGTGCAGGCCGCCGACCCGATCACGAACAGCCCGATCGAGACGAGATAGAACGGCTTGCGCCCGTAGATGTCGGCCAGCTTGCCGTACAGCGGGGTGCTGATGGTCGCCGTGATCAGGTACGCCGTCGTCGCCCACGCCTGCTGGTCGAACCCGTGCAGGCTGTTGGCGATCCGCACGATCGCCACCGTCACGATGTTCTGGTCCAGCGCCGCCAGGAACAGGCCGAGCAGCAGACCGGACATGATGGTGAGAATCTGCCGGTGCGACAGAGACGCGCCCGCATTCGTCATGTTCAAGCCCTAATTCGGTTCGGCTATCGGAAATGAGGTTTCGATACTGCAGTCGATCCGGTGGAGCACAACACAGAGGACGTTGCCGGTGACGGCCCGCGCGCGGTGACTCGGCGACGGACTCCGGGATCCCCTTCTCCCACACCAGCAGACGTGTCGAGCACGGAAAACTAGTTACTCGAGCCAACTATACAGTCGGTCAGAACAAGGTCATCGGGCCGGTCGGCGCTGGTTCGGGCAGTGGTTCGAGGTCCGGCACCCGCGCCCGGACCTCGTCGTGGAAACGCCGGGCCAGCACCAGTGATTCGGCGTTGTCGGGCGTATGGATGAAAACGGTCGGCGAGCGGCCCTCCCGCAACCACCCGGCGACGATCTCCAGCCAGGGCAGCCAGCCCGCGACGGTGGCCGCACTGTCGTCGCGGCCGTGATACCGGACGATCGGGTATTCGGTGAGGGCCCGGGTGCGTCGCGGCAGGCGCGGCTTCTTCGACCACGCCTCGCGCTCCCCCGGACTCTCCGGCCGGGCCGCGAACAGCGTGGTGGTGTCGAACGGCAGCCACTCCGCGTCGCGGCGGCCCAGGATGTGTTCCAGCCGCGCCGCGGCCCGCTCGTCCTCGAAGAAGGCGCGATGACGCACCTCGACGGCGCAGCGGTACTGCTCCGGGAGATGCCACAGCAGGCTCGCCAGCGCGCCGAGTTCGCCGGGCCCGAACGACGCCGGGAGTTGCACCCACAGGGCGTGCGCTCGCGGGCCGAGCGGTTCGATGGCCGAGAGGAATTCGCGCAGCTGCTCGTCGGCGCCGGACAACCGCCGTTCGTGGGTCACGGTTTTCGGCAGCTTCACCACGAACCGGAAATCCGGCTCGGTCTGCGCGGCCCAGGCGCGCACCGTATTCGGCGCGGGCGTCGCGTAGAAGGTGGTGTTGCCCTCCACCGCGTTGCACCAGCCAGCGTACGCCCGCAGCCGTTCCTTGGGATTCGGCTGCCGGTCCGACCAGGCCGCGTGCGTCCACTGCGCACAACCCACGTGAAGCCGCATGCGGTCGAGCCTAATCGGCGCAGTCGGCGTAGCCGTCCCCAGTCCGCGCACGGCCGGAGCGAATGCGGAGGTACGCCTAGTCGGCGCAGTCGGCGTAGCCGTCCCCAATCCGCGCACGGCCGGAGCGAATGCGGAGGTACGCCTAGTCCGGGGGACCGACGGATCAGTCGCGGGCCGCCTGGAAGAACAGCGCATGGTCGCCGTAGTCGACCAGCGGTCGTGCCTGTCCGGCCTGGCGGATGCCGCTGGTAGGCAGGTGGGTGAGCTTGGCGAACATCGCGGTGTTGCCGAACGCGGAGCGCACCTGGGTCTCCGAGGCGTAGTCGGCCCCGTAGTCGGCCAGCGTCGCGAAGTCCAGCGGCGACAGCGGGGCCTCCAGCGGCGGCTGCCCGGCGGGACGGCCCAGCGCCGCGTACTGAGTGGCGACACCGTCGACGTACCAGCACAGTTCGTAGGACACGTCCTCGGTGGTGTTCACCGCGATCACCGGCCAGCGCTGCGAAAGGTGTTGCGCCAGTGGATGTCTCCCGACCGGAGTGAGTTCCCAGTACAGGCTCATCACCGAGATCCAGCTGCCGCCCGACCGCTCCACCAGCACCACGTCGTTACCCAGGCGCTCGGCCAGGTTGAGTTCGGGATCGGGCATGTGCCAATGGGTTTCGTGCACCCCCTGGAAGGCCGTGCTGTCGGCCGGGCGGGCGCCGTCGGCCTCGTAGGCCGCGATCACCGCCGCCCGCACCTGGGCCAGCGCGTCGGGCGCGGCGCACCGCACGCACAGCGCGCCGAAGGAACTGCCGATCTCGACCGGCTTGGACGGCGGATCGGCCAGCGCGCCCGCGGCCAGCGGCTTGAGCCCGACCAGGCCCAGCTTCCAGTTGATCTCCTCGATCGTGGTCAGGTCGCCGGAGGTCTGGTACAGGATCTGCTGCTGGGTCAGGTAACTGGCCCGCTCCAGCGAGGGGCATTCCAGCTTGACCAGCGCCGCGCGGGTCTTGCTGGTGAAATCGACGTCCTCGATGCGGGTGTCCCGCAGCCGTGCGGTCATCGCCTGCGTGGTCCACGCGGAGTAGCGCTCGCGGTACATGGCCAGCGCCTGCTTGCGCGGGCGGCCGATCATGAGCGTGCGCAGCAACATGTTCAGGCTGGCCAGGTAGCGTCCGGACTGCTCCGGATCGGTCGAGAACAGCCCGGCGCGGATGCGCACCGCGTCCGAACTGGCGCGCACCGCGGTGTCGGGATCCAAGCGGCACAGCCATACGCCGCATTTGGACAGGCCGTCGGCGCAGACCCCGGCCGCCGCCGGATAGCGTTGCGCCACTTGGTGATACGCGTCGCAGGCCTGCCGGATGGTGGAGGTCGCCAGCTCCCGGTGCCCGATGGTGCGCGCGGCCTGCTCGAACAGCCGCAGCGCCTCCTGGACCTGCCCGGCGAACTGCGCGGTAACGTGCCCGCTGGTGAGCCAGCGCAGCCGGATCAGTACGGCCTCCTGGGCCGGCTCCAGCGCCGCCGGCGCGCGGTCGCGACCCGCGCTCTCTTCCTTCGTGGCCAGAAAAGCCCGGGCCAGATCGCACAGCGAGGTGGCGAGGCGCAGGTCGGCCTCCGACGTTCGTTCCGAGGCGGCGGTCCGTCTGTCATCGGATACCCGCTGCTCGATGGCGCTCAACTCCATCGCAACCTCAACTCCCGCATCACCTTCCACACACGGTCGTCGAGCGGCCGCATCTGCCGAGCCGAGTCTGCCATATAAACCCTCCGACCGAGGACCGGATGGTACGGACACGATGCGGACATCGGCGCAGCCGTGACGGCGTGTCGCCACCTGCGGAATTCGATCACGACCTGACGTGGCGGAACGTGCCGACGATAATGACTACCGCCGCGGGAACGAATACCCCCATGGGGGACAGCGATTCCAGTGACAGACCGATTCAGGGGAGAAAGAGGTATGGCAGTGGCTCGTGCAGTGCGGCCGGTCGTCAGGACCGGCGGGGAGGTCGCACAGCCCGACGAGACCGATTCCTATCAGGAGCGGCTCGCGAAATATTTTCCGATCGAGACCAGCGGCGCGTATCTGGCCGCGTCGCCGGCGGTCACGGGGATGACCACGGCCCACACCATGGAACGCACCGTGTGGATGCTCGTGATCTGCGTGACGTTCGGGGTGGGCACGATCGTCCTGCTGCTGCGGCAGTATCCGGCCTCGGTCTATCGAAACCGGTGGTTACCCATCGGGTTCGGCCTCGGCGCGTACCTGATCTGGGTGTACTCGCTGGGCTCGTTCCCGGAGGAACTGCATTTCTACAGTCCGATCGCGGCGGTGGTACTGCCGATCCTCTACGGATTCGGGGCGAACTTCAGCCCGTCCCACGCCGGGGTCCAGCCGGAACCGGTTCCGGCGACCTGATCACTTGCGGAGCCGTTCCGCCTGCACCCGAAGGCCCAGCCCTTCGACACGAAGAGAATCCGTGTTAACTTAAAGCGGAATCTCGAATCAGTGATCGGAGTGGCTATGACCTCGGCAGTGATCGTCGACGTGGTCCGGACCCCGTCCGGCAAGGGCAAGGCCGGCGGCGGGTTGTCGCAGGTGCATCCGGCGACGCTGCTGGCCGGGGTGCTGGCCGAGCTGGCGTCCCGCAACGGGCTGGACCCGGCGCAGATCGACGACGTCGTCACCGGCTGTGTCACGCAGAGCGGCGAGCAGGCGTTCAATATCGGCCGCACCGCGGTGCTGGCCGCCGGATTCCCGGAGGCGGTCCCGGCGACCACGGTCGACCGGCAGTGCGGATCCAGCCAGCAGGCCGCGCATTTCGCCGCCCAGGGCGTCATCGCGGGCGCCTACGACATCGCGATCGCCTGCGGCGTGGAGTCCATGAGCCGGGCCCCGATGTTCTCCAACGGCCAAGGGGCGGACGCCAACCGGGGGCCGATCGCGCACCGGTATCCGGACGGCCTTGTCCAGCAGGGTATTTCGGCGGAGATCATCTCGGCGCGCTGGAAGCTGGACCGGAATACGCTGGACGCCTTCGCCGCCCGGTCACACCGGCTGGCCGCCGAGACCGCGGCGTCCGGTGGTTTCGCGAACGAACTGCTGGCCGCGGGCGAGCTGACCGCCGACGAGACGATCCGTCCGTCGACCACCGTGGAGAAGCTGGCCGGGCTGAAGCCGGCCTTCGCCGACGACGCCGTCCACGCGCGCTTCCCCGAGATCGAATGGTCCATCACCCCCGGCAATTCCTCGCCGCTGACCGACGGCGCCTCGGCCGCGCTGATCATGAGCGAGCAGGCGGCGAACCGGCTCGGGCTGCGGCCGCGGGCCCGGTTCCACTCGTTCGCGGTGACCGGTGACGATCCGCTGCTGATGCTCACCGCCGTCGTCCCCGCCACCCGCAAGGCGCTGGCGCGCGGCGGCCTGTCGATCGGCGATATCGACGCCTACGAGGTGAACGAGGCCTTCGCGCCGGTGCCGCTGGTGTGGGCGCACGAACTCGGCGCGGATCCGGAGCGGCTGAACCCGCGCGGCGGCGCCATCGCGCTGGGCCACCCGCTCGGCGCGTCGGGCACCCGAATCCTCGCCACGCTGGTCAACCATCTGGAGCAGACCGGCGGCCGATACGGCCTGATGACCATGTGCGAGGCCGGCGGCCTGGCCAACGCCACCGTCATCGAACGGCTCTGAGCGGATGGACGGAAAGCGCAGCGCCCTGGTCACGGGCGGTTCCCGCGGTATCGGCGCGGAGATCGCCCGGCGGCTGGCGGCCGAGGGCCACACGGTGACCATCGCCGCGCGCACCGCCGACACGCTGGAGCGAACCGCGCAGCGGCTGCGGTCCGAGACCGGCGGCGAGGTGCACCCGGTCGTGGCGAACATGGCCGATCCCGATCAGGTCGCCGCGCTGGTCGACGCGCACGCGGACCGCTGCGGCGGCATGGATCTGCTGGTGCTCAGCGCGGGCACCGGGACCGCGAGCCCCGTCGCCGAGATGACCGACCGGGCGCGCGAGCGCATGCTCGACGTCAACTTCCGCGCGCCGCTCACGCTCATCCGGGCCGCGCTGCCGCTCCTGCGGGCGAGCGCCGCCGCGGATCCACACCGGGGCGCGAAAATCGTTGCCATAGCGTCGATTACAGGCGTCGCCGGAGAGCCGGGCCTGGCCGCGTACGGCGCGACCAAGGCCGCACTCATCTCCCTGTGCGAGACGGTCTCCCTCGAGGAGTCCGCCCGCGGCGTCAGCGCCACCGCCCTCTCCCCCGGCTACGTCGACACCGACATGAGCGCCTGGAAACACGGCGACCTCGCCCCCGACGCCATGCTCCCCACCGCCGACATAGCCGAACTCGTCCTGGCAGTCTCCCGCCTCTCCGCCCGCGCCGTGGTGCCCAACATCGTCGTATCCCGTGCGGGAGACCAACTCTGGCGCGCGTGATTCCGGCCAAAAGCGTGCCGGAAACATGGTGGTCTACAGTGCCGTATCCCGCGACCCCACCCACCCATTTCCCGGCGTGCTTTTGGCCGGGAACCACACTATCCCGGAATAAAGCCAGTGCCCCGGGAGGTTGCGCCGGGCATGACGATCACCGAGCACCCCGGATACGAATGGACCTCCGTCGCCGAGACGCCCGTGCGCGAGATATTCCCGGGCATCCGGGTGCGGCTGCTGTGGTCCGGGGAGAACGGGGCGAAGGCCGCTGTGCTGGAGATGGATCCGGAGACGTCGTGGGAGGGCATCGACGAGCACTCGCCCGGACCGGAGGAGGTGTTCGTCGTCTCGGGCACGTTCAACGACGGCTTCCGCGACTACCCGGCCGGGTCGTTCATCCACGCACCGGCCGGCTCCTCCCATGTGCCGCAGTCGACGACGGGTTGCACGCTGTTCCTGTTCTATCCCGAGGGCTGACGGGAAGGCAGGGGCGCTACGCGTCCTGTGGCGCAGCCACCTTGGCGAGCAGGTCGGCCGCCTCCTGCTCGCCGAGCACACCCTCCAGAGTGAGATCGCCCGGCAGGTCCGGGAAGAACCGGCCGGCCGGGAAGTGGTGGGGGAACGGCCGCTCGTCGAGGACCAGCACGCGGGCCCCGTCGAGCACGGGAATGTCCGACGGCGTGCCCTCGTACCAGACGCGGCTCCCGTCCGGCGCGTGGAACAGGAAGGTCCCGGCGGACGGGACCATTCCCTCGGCGTCCCGGCAGCAGGCGGCGGCCTCGGCGGAGGGCGGCTCACCGGGAAGGTGACCGCCGCCGACGAGGATGTCGCCGAGCAACGTGTCCAGCTGGAAGTTGTCACCGATGCCGTTCATCCGCAGCCGGTAACCGGTTCCGGAGTCGCGGTGCAGCACGACGAGCGGTTCGTCGTCCAGGACCAGCAGCAGGTAACCGAGGCTCTTGTCCCACCGGTCGGCCACCTCGCCGAGCCCGTCGTTCTGCTCAATCAGGAATTCGCGGCGCTCGGCGCCCAGTGCCGCCCGCGCGTACGGCTGCTGCAACATCGCGAGCCCGGCCCGAATCCAGTTCTCGCGCTCGTACCAGGCCACCACGACCTCGGGATCGAGTTCCAGCAGGCCGTCGGGAATCTCGGCCTCCGGATCCGGCAGTTCCCGGCCGGACGCCGCGGTCCAGGATTCCGCGAATATCTTGGCGTAGCAGAGGTTCTCGGTGAGATTGCGGAGCACCGGCTGCCAGCAGCCCGCCACATCCGCACCCCTCTCCACGCACGCGCCGATGAGGATCGCGATATGCGGCCGCCCGCCGATCGGCACCTCGTCGAGTACGTCGGCCAGGCGCGGACCGGCCTGCGCGATATCGCCCGGCGCGGCGTCGGCGAAGGCGTTGCCCAGCCGCTGGTGGGCGTCGGCCATGGCGTCGAGATCCTTGCCCGCCACGGCGCCTTCGAAATCGGTCAGAGCGTCCAGAAATTCACTTGTCCCCGGGGTCACGGTCGGGCACGTTACCACCCGGCCGTCGCCGACCCGCCAGTTGCGGGAATGTCGCCCCAGCGGATATCCGATACCGGTAATCCGCTGGGGCACAATGCTATTCGTCGGTCGAATCCGGAAAGGCCTGCTGCCGGTACCCGCCTCGTAGCGTGCCCTCCAGATACGCCGTCCGGCAGGCCCGCCGCGCGATCTTGCCGCTGGAGGTGCGCGGGATCGAGCCCGCGGGCACCAGCAGCAGATCCCGCACCGTCACGCCGTGCCGCGTGGCGATGGCCGCGCGTACGGTCTCGGCGATCGGCTCGGTATCGAGTTTCGCCGCGCCGCTGCCCCTTTCGGCCACGATGACCAGATGCTCGCTGCCGGATCCGGCGACGGGCGACTCGTCGGCGCCGACCGAGAACGCCGCCACGAATCCGGGCCGCAGCGCCGTCGACGACTCCTGCGCCGACAGCTCGAGATCCTGCGGGTAGTGATTGCGCCCGTCGACGATCACCAGATCCTTGACCCGGCCGGTGATGTACAGCTCGTGATCGTGGTAGACGCCGAAATCACCGGTGCGCATCCACGGGGCGTCCGGCGCGGTGCCCTCGGCGTGGCTGCTCTGCTGACGGGAGGCGAGGCGGTTGTGGAACGTGGCCGCGGTCTCCTCCGGTCGGTCCCAGTACCCGATGCCCATATTCTCGCCGTGCAGCCAGATCTCGCCGACCTCGCCGTCGGGCCGCTCGGCGCCGGTCTCCGGGTCGACGATCACCGCCCACTGCGAGCGGGCGACGTATCCGCACGACACCTGCGCCACGGCGTTCTCCGCATCCGGATCCACCTCGACCATGCGCCCGGCGTTCAGCTCGCCGCGGTCGACGTACACGACCTTGGCCTCGTCGTCGCGCCTGGTGGCCGAGACGAACAGTGTCGCCTCCGCCATGCCGTAGCACGGCTTGATCGCCGTCTTCGGCAGTCCGTACGGCGCGAACGCGTCGTTGAACTTCCGCATCGACGTCACCGACACCGGCTCGCTGCCGTTGATCAGACCGATCACATTCGACAGGTCCAGTTCCTCGCCCGCCTTGGGCCGGCCCCGGACCGCCGCGTGCTCGAACGCGAAATTCGGTGCGGCGGCGTAGGTTCCGGCACCGTCGGAGTGCGCGGCCAGTTCCTTGATCCACCGGTACGGCCGCCGCACGAAGGCGCTGGGCGACATGATGGTGATGAACTTGCCGCCGATCGCGGGCAGGATCACGCACAGCAGGCCCATATCGTGGAACAGCGGCAGCCATGTGACGCCGCGCGTGTCCCACTCGATGCCCAGCGCATCGATCATCTGCAGCAGATTCGTGCCCACCGCGCGGTGGGTGATCTCGACACCGGCCGGGGTCCGGGTGGAACCCGAGGTGTACTGCAGGTAGGCCACGCTGTCGACATTGATCTCCGGCTCGGACCAGCCCGCGCCGACGCTGTCGGGGATCGCGTCCACGGCGATGATCCGGGGCCGCTGCGCCGCGGGCAGCGCGCGGAAGAACTCCCGCACCCCGGCCGCGGCCGAACTGGCCGTGAGGATCGCCGTCGGCTTGCAGTCGCCGAGCACCGCGTGCAGGCGGTCGGTATGCCCGGGCTCGTCCGGATCGAACAGCGGCACAGCGATATTGCCCGCGTAGACGGCGGCGAACATGCCGACCACGTAGTCCAATCCCTGCGGCGCCAGAATCGCCACCCGGTCCCGCGGCCGCGTCACCTGCTGTAGTCGCGCCGCCACCGCCCGCAATCGCACACCGAACTGACGCCAGGTGAGTTCGTGATACTCACCGTCGCGTTCGCGTGAATAGTCGATGTAGCGGTAGGCGAGATCGTCCCCGTTCGCCGCGCTGTGCTTGTCGACGAAATCGATCAGGGTCGCGTCGCCCAGGATCTTGATGTTGCCTTGCTCGTCCAGATAGTCATCGAAGGTCTCGCCGATCATTCCCTATCCTTTTTCACGCACGCACCCGAGGTCGTGCGATGACACCGAACACAGATCGACACCGAAGCACGAACACTAGCAGGCGCCTCGGCCAGGCTCGCTCAGTATCGGCCGAATGCCAGAGACACGTTGTGGCCGCCGAAACCGAACGAATTCTTCACCGCATAGTCGATCCTTCCCGACCGGGCCTGCCCGCTCACGACGTCGAGGTCGATCTCCGGGTCGAGCTTCTCGAGATTGAGCGTCGGCGGTACGACGCCGTCACGGATCGACATCACCGTGAGCACGGCCTCCAGCGCGCCCACCGCGCCGATCGAGTGGCCGAGCGCGGATTTGGGAGCGTAGACCGAGGCGTGGTTGCCGATGGCCGAATTGATCGCTTTCGCCTCGGCCGTATCGCCGATCGGCGTGGCGGTCGCGTGGGCATTCACATGCGTCACATCGTTTTTCGCCAGGCCCGCCGTCTCGAGGGCGCGGGTGATGGCGCGCGCGGCGCCCTTGCCCTCCAGATCGGGCGCCACCAGGTGGAAGGCGTCGGAGGTGACCCCGGCGCCCATCAGCCGCGCGTGGATGGTGGCGCCGCGTGCCCGGGCGTGCTCCTCGGTCTCGATCACCATCATCGCGCCGGCCTCGCCGAAGACGAAGCCGTCGCGGTCGGCGTCGAACGGGCGGGAGGCGCGCTTGGGCTCGTCGTTGCGCGTGCTCATCGCCCGCATCATGGTGAACGCCGCGATCGGCACCGCCTGGATGGAACCCTCGACGCCGCCGGTGACCACCATGTCGGCGTCGCCCATCACGATCATCTTCCAGGCGTTGGCGATCGCTTCGGAGCCCGACGAACACGCCGACACCGGCGTCGTGATGCCTGCCTGCGCGCCCAGTTCCACCCCGACCACGGCGGCGGCCCCGTTCGGCATGATCATCTGGATCGCGAGCGGCGTCACCCGCCGGTATCCGGCGTTGTGCATCTTCTTCTTGACGTCGAGAAGCATCTCCGCGCCGCCGAGTCCGGTGCCGATGGACACCCCGAGCCGCTCGCGGTCGACCTCCGGGCTACCGGCGTTGCGCCACGCCTCGCGGCCGAGTACCAGCGCCATCTGCTCGACGTAGGACAGCCGGCGGGTCTCCTCGCGGGAGAGGTTCTCCGCGGGCTTGACCTTCAGATGCCCGCCGATGCGCACCGGCAGCTCGAACTGGTCGATGAACGTGTCCTCGAGAACGTCGATTCCGCTCTCGCCGTGGAGCAGCCCCTTCCAGGTCGAATCCACATCCCCGGCGAGCGACGTGGTCGCGGCCAGGCTGGTGACGACGACGTCGGGGTACCTGCGACTGGAACTCGTCATACTCGACTCACTTTCAGTGGCGACACTGCGGGGGCAACACTGCGGCGAATACAAGCGATAGCGAAATCACGATGCCGAACGGTCTGTAAGCCAACCGGTTCCACACCGCCGGCGAGGTCACCCAAGCCTCTTCAGCAGGAGTTCGGTCCTCTTTAATGCGACGCACCCTCCCGCCTCGAGTGCCCAGCCGAAGCGGGTCTAGATTATCGAGGCGAACCCGACCGGATCGGCTGCGGGATTCACAGCAATCCGATCGCTAATGCACTGTACCGGTTTCTTTCCGCAACGTCTCACCCGCCGATCCACATCGAGGAAGGGCATCACCGTGGCCAGGAACCTCACCCAGCTGGAATTGCTGCTCGAACTCGAGCCGATCGCCGAGCAGAACGTCGACCGGCACCTGTCGATGGCCAAGACCTGGCACCCGCACGACTACGTACCGTGGGACGAGGGACGCAATTTCGCGGCGATGGGCGGACTCGACTGGGAGCCCGGCCAGTCCCGGCTGGGCGAGGTCGCGCGCGCGGCGATGATCACCAATCTCCTCACCGAGGACAATCTGCCCTCCTACCACCGCGAAATCTCCGAGAACTTCTCGCAGGACGGCGCCTGGGGCACCTGGGTCGGCCGCTGGACCGCCGAGGAGAACCGGCACGGCATCGTGATTCGCGACTATCTGGTCGTGACCCGGGCCGTGGATCCGGTGGCGCTGGAGCGGGCGCGCATGGCGCATATGACCAACGGCTACAGCGCGATGAAGCTGGTCCGCGAGAGCGGCCGGGCCAGCGCCGCCGACCTGGCCGACACCGGATTCCTGCACTCGGTGGCGTATGTGACCTTCCAGGAGCTGGCGACCCGCGTGTCACACCGCAATACCGGCAAGGTCTGCGACGATCCCGTCGCCGACCGCATGCTCCAGCGCATCGCGGCCGACGAGAACCTGCACATGATCTTCTACCGCAACCTGTGCGGGGCCGCCCTGGATCTCGCGCCGGATCAGGCACTCCAGGCGATCAGCGATATCGTCCGGTACTTCCAGATGCCGGGCGCCGGCATGCCCGACTGGCGCCGCAACGGCGTGCTGATGGCCAAGCACGGCATCTACGATCTGCGCCAGCACCTGGAGGAAGTGGTGATGCCGGTGTTGCGGAAGTGGAATGTGTTCGACCGCAACGACTTCACCGCGCGCGGCGACCGCATCCGCAACGAACTCGGCGAGTTCCTCGAGAAACTGGGCCAGGACTGCGTGAAATTCGAGGAGCAGCGCGACCGGGCACTGGCCCGCGAGGCCCGCAAGCGAGAGTTGGTCAGCGCCAAGGGCTGACTGACAGCCACCCCCAACCGTTCCCGGCCGCCCATCATCGTTTCCCGGCATGCTTTTGGCCGGGATCCTCGTCACACCCCCCACCGGGAATCGACCGCCCCCGCAAGCGGACTCACCGCCTCCGCTCCCGATTCGCGCCGCCCCTCGGATCGTTCGCCGTACACCCGTCCGGTTCTACCGCGCCCGTGGCATTTCCGCCGCTCGGGAGCCGTTTTTCCGGCCCTCAAAGGTATTTCCGTAGTGGCCGCTCAGGATCGAATTACACGCTCGAGTTAGCTGGCGAACGCGGCCGGGCGGGCGTCTGCGGCGGGCGCACCGGCGTAAGAGACTGCCCCTCCTAGCATTTCGAAATGGTCTCACAGCGCAACAGCGCCGCAGAACACATTGCCAGGAAATAGCCGTTAGGTGCACACTGGAGGCATGACAGCTCTACCCCGCGCCACTCACGCCACGACCCGCGATTCCGTGGCGATGATCGGTGCACCCAATGCCTCTGTGCACGTCGAATTCCGCGTCTCCGATCCCCAGCGTTTGTCGAAGGTCCGCGAGGCCCTGGCCCGGATCCACGCCGGCAGCCGCTGACCGAAGGAGACCGGCTCGCACGCACAGACTCGGTACCCGGACGGGCGCGGCGCCACCGGGTTCCGACCGATGCGGTCTGCCGCAGGACAGTCCCCGAATCTCCCGGCCCGGCGATCCCCTCCCCGGGCCGGGTTTTTTCTGCCCGTGGGTAATGCCTTGCAGAGCACGGGTTTACACACCCGGGTCGGCGGAACGCCCTAGCCTGTGACGATCGGCGTCAGATAGGTGCGCGCGAAATCCGACAGCTCCGCCTCGGTGCGCAGCCGCACCGCGCCCTCGGGGGCGAGCACCATCGAATGCACGACACGGCACACGATCTCGGCACGGGTCAGCAGATCGGGCGCCGGGGCCAGCAGGCCCTTGTCCACGACGGCGCGCAGCGTCGTGGCCGTCGCCGAGACCGACATTGCGAAGGTGCTCCCGACCTCGGCGGTGAGTTTCATGACGACCCGTTCCGGCTCGACCGCCAGCATGCGCTCCACGAGCGGATTGGTGCGCCAGCGGGTGACGACCGTGACGAAGATGTCGCTGACGAGATCGGCGATATCGTCGTGCCGGTCGGGGATCTCCGCGATCTCGCCGAGAACCGTGGCCACCTCGCGGTTCATGACGGCCTGGACGAGGTCGTCGCGCGACCCCAACCGGCGGTACACGGTGACGCGGTCGACCCCGGCCTGGCGCGCGACATCCTCGATCGTCGTCTTCTTGACGCCGACCTTCTGGAACTGGACGAGCGCGGCGTCCAGAATGCGCGTCTCGATGTCTTCCGTCGCATCGTCGCGGCTCAGCAGGGTTTTCGATGCGGTGACCACGATGTCAACGGTAGCAGGATCGACACCTGCTGCAACAAATCCGAGCTATTTGTGGTCGCAACATTGCAATGGAATTTGTTGCGATGTACGTTCGGACCATGGTTGAGCAGCCCGCAGCGGCAGAGCACCGCTATCGCGACGAGGCACATGCGATCCACGCGCGGGACGTCCGCTTCGATTTCGAATCGGTCCCGATGCATTACATCCCGGGTGAGGTGCTGGCCACCCACATCGTCAATGTGATGCATCTGGTCCTGCCGGAGGGCGAACGGGCGATGGCGCAGGCCCTCGCCGAGGCACTGCCGCAGATCGACGACGAGCGCCTGCGGGAGGCGGTGCGCGGATTCGTCGGTCAGGAGACCATGCACGCCAGCAGCCACGAGGCCGCGCGCAAACATCTGCAGGCCATCGGCCTGGACGTCGAGTCCTATATCGAGAAGATCGCCTGGCTGGTCGATCGGATCCTGGGTGTGCGCGGCCTGTCCGGCCGCGCGGAACAGGAGTGGCTGAAGGAGCGGCTGGGCCTGTTCGCCGGTATGGAGCACTACACCGCCGTCTTCGGCGAATGGCTGCTCAACGCCGACGTTCTCGAGGCCAAGGGCATGCATCCGGCGATGCTGGACCTGGTCCGGTGGCACGGCGCCGAGGAGGTGGAACACCGCAGCGTCGTCTACGACGCGTTCATGCACGTCGACGGCAGTTACGCGCGCAAGGCGCGGACCGGGATCCTCGCCGCGGCGACCCTGCTGCCGCTGTTCATCGTCTCCACGGGCTACCTCTATCGCCGGGATCCCTCGCCGGACAAGGGCCGCTTCTGGGGGCTGCAATTCCTCGACGCCACCCGGCGCGGCGTGATCCCCAGCTGGACGGTATTCCTCACCGAACTCCCCCGCTACCTGCGGCCCGGATTCCATCCCTCGCAGCTGGGCTCGATGGACAAGGCGCTGCGGTATCTGGCGCATTCGCCCGCGGCCCGGGCGGCCGACCACTGATGTACACCGCGATGGTGGCCGAACCCTCGCCGAGCCTGCGCCTGCTCGGCGGCGCCATGGACCTGTACAAGCGGGTGTTCGTCAGCGGACCCGCCGCGCCCCTGCTGTCACGACCCAACCCGTTGCGCCGCAACGGTTTCGATCTCGGCGTGGTGATCGATACCGTCGAGCGGCAGGCCCCCGACGTGGTCAGCGTGACATTGCGCGACCCGGCCGGGCGGCCCCTGCCCGCCTGGCGGCCCGGGGCGCATCTGGACGTCTTCCTGCCGTCCGGGCGGCAGCGGCAGTACTCGCTGTGCGGCGATCCGGACGACCGGTTCCGGTACCGGATCGCGGTGCGCCTGATCCCCGGCGGCAGCGGCTCCCGGGAGGTGCACGAGGAGCTGTCGGCGGGCGACCGGATCCGGATTCGCGGGCCGCGCAATGCCTTCACCTTCGTCGACGCGCCGTCGTATCTGTTCCTCGCCGGCGGGATCGGCATCACGCCGATCCTGCCCATGGTCAAGGCCGCCGGATCGCGGGGACGGCTCGTCTACACCGGACGCTCGCGCGCGACCATGCCGTTCCTGGACGAACTGCCGGACGCCGACATCCGCCCCGACGACGAATACGGCGCACCGGATGTGGCCGAACTGATCGCCACGGCGAAACCTGGTGCGGCCGTGTATGTCTGCGGTCCGCCGCCCATGCTGACCGCCGCGCAGCGGTCCATGTTCACATTGAATCCCACCGGCTCGCTGCACACCGAGCGGTTCTCGCCGCCGCCCGTCGTCGACGGCAAGGAGTTCGTGCTCACCCTGGCGCGCACCGGAACCACCGTCCGGGTCGGCGCGGACGAGACGGCGCTCACCGCCATCCAGCGGACCGTGCCGGACGTCGCCTACTCCTGCCGGCAGGGCTACTGCGGCACCTGCAAGGTGCGCGTCCTCGCGGGCGCCGTCGACCACCGCGACCACACCCTCACCGACACCGATCGGCGCGACCGGATGCTCGTATGCGTCTCCCGCGCCGACGACGACGAAGTGGTTCTCGACCTGTGATCGAGACGCGATCCCCGCAGGAGGTACGCCGATGACGGCGTCGACGACAGTGCGCGGCAGCGCGACGACATTCGAGGTGCGCGATCCCGCGACCGGCGAGGTGGTCGGGACCTACCCGATACAGGAACGGGCCGAGGTGGACGCGGCCGTCGCCGCGGCGCATCCGGCCGGACGATGGTGGGCCGCACTCGGTTTCGACGAGCGCGCCCGCCGGCTCGACGCGTGGCGCGGCGAGATCGCCCGGGGCCGAGCCGAACTCGCCGACCTGATCAATCGGGAGATGGGTAAGCCGGTCGCCGACGCCAAACTCGAGATCGCCATGGCCCTGGAGCATCTGCGCTGGGCGTCCCGCAATGCCGCGAAGGTACTCGGGCGGCGGTCGGTGCGGCCGAGCCTGCTCACCGCCAATCACGCCGCGGCGGTGGAGTATCTGCCGTACGGCGTGGTGGGCGTGATCGGCCCGTGGAACTATCCGATCTTCACGCCGCTGGGCTCGGTGTCGTTCGCGCTCGCCGCGGGAAATGCGGTGGTGTTCAAGCCGAGCGAGTACACCCCCGGGGTCGGCAGGTGGCTCGTGGACGCGTTCGCCCGGGTCACCCCGGAGCTGCCGGTCCTCCAGGTCGTCACCGGCCTCGGCGAGACCGGAAACGCGCTGTGCCGCAGCGCCGTCGGCAAGATCGGCTTCACCGGTTCGACGGCCACGGGTAAGCGGGTGATGGCCGCCTGCGCCGAGAATCTGACACCGCTGCTGATGGAATGCGGCGGTAAGGACGCGCTGATCGTGGACGCCGACGCGGATCTGGACGCGGCCGCCGACGCTGCGGCCTGGGGCGGGCTGTCCAATGCCGGGCAGACCTGTCTCGCCGTGGAGCGCGTCTACGTGCACGCGGCCGTGTACGACACGTTCGTCGCCACACTGGTCGCGCAGGCGCGCGCGATCGAGGCCGGAACCGCGGACGCGAAGCTCGGCCCGATCACCATGCCCAAGCAGGTGGAGGTCATCCGCCGCCACATCGAGGACGCGATCGCGCTCGGCGCCCGGCCGCTGCTCGGCGGAATCGACGCCATCCGCGGGCAATTCGTGCAGCCGACGATCCTCGCGGACGTTCCCGAGGACGCCGCCGCCATGACCGAGGAGACCTTCGGTCCCACGCTGACCGTCACCCCGGTGCGCGATATGGACGAGGCGGTGGAACTCGTGAACGCCGGATCCTACGGGCTCGGCAGCACGGTGTTCTCGCGCCGCCACGGTGAGCGGATCGCGGCGCGGATCCGGGCGGGCGGGACATCGATCAACGCCTTCGTCGCCCATGCCACCATTCCGACCCTGCCGCTCGGCGGGGTGGGCGGTTCGGGCTTCGGCCGGGTGCACGGGCCCGACGGGCTGAAGGAGTTCGCCTACGCCAAAGCCGTTACCCGGCAGCGGTTCCCGTCCCCGCTACCGCTGACCACCTTCCGCCGCAGCGCCCGGATCGACGCGGTGGTCGATGTATTGGTGGCCGTTCTGCACGGGAGGTCGCGCTGATGCCGATCGAACACATCCATATCGCCGTCGTCGGCGCCGGATTCGGCGGCATCGGCCTGGCGGTGAAACTGCGCGAGGCGGGTTTCGAGGATTTCGTGGTGCTGGAGCGCGCCGACGACCTCGGCGGAACCTGGCGCGCGAATACGTATCCCGGCTGTGCCTGCGATGTGCCGTCGCAGCTGTACAGCTACTCCTTCGCCCCCAATCCGGACTGGTCGCGCACCTACGGCGGGCAGCGCGAGATCCTCGAGTATCTTCGCGGCGTCGCCACGGAACACGATGTGCTGCGGCACATCCGGTTCCGGTCCGAGCTGCGGGACGCGCGGTGGGACGAGGAGCGGTCGGTCTGGTGTGTGGAGACCACGCGCGGGGCCCTGACCGCCGACTTCCTCATCTCGGCCACCGGGATCTTCGCCGAGGCCAAGTATCCCGACCTGCCCGGCCTGGAATCCTTCGCGGGCAAGGCCTTTCACTCGCTGCACTGGGACCACGAGCACGATCTCACCGGCGAGCGGGTCGCGGTGATCGGGACCGGGGCCTCCGCGGTGCAGTTCGTGCCGGAGATCCAGCCGGATGTGGACAAGCTGCTGCTGTTCCAGCGGTCGGCGCCGTGGATCGTGCCACGCATGGACCGGCCGACGCTGCCGCTGGAGCGCACGCTGCTGCGGCGAATCCCGCTGGCGCAGCGGGCGGTTCGCGGCGGGTGGTATGCCGCGATCGAGGCGTTCGGCCTGATCTCGCTGGTCGATCAGCGTTTCCGGCATCCGTACGAGGCGCTGGGCAAGCTGCAGTTGCTGCGCCAGGTCCGCGATGTGGCGCTGCGCAAGACCCTGACGCCGGACTACGTGATCGGCTGCAAGCGGGCCATCTTCTCCGACGCCTACCTACCGGCGCTGGATCAGCCCAATGTCGAGGTGCTCACCCAGGGCATCGCCGAGGTGCGGCCGCGATCGATCGTGCTGCGTGACGGCACCGAGCATCCCGTCGACACGATCATCTTCGGCACCGGATTCACCCCCATACCCACTGCCTACGAACGTTACGTCGGAAGTGGCGGGATGTCGGTGGCCGAGCTGTATCACAAACGGCCGCAGAGCTATCTGGGCGTCGCGGTGTCGGGATTCCCCAATTTCTTCATGACGCTCGGGCCGTTCGGCGCGGCCGGGAACCAGTCGGCGATCTACATGATCGAATCGCAGATCGCCTACATCGTCGAGGCGCTGAAGATGGTGCGGCGCAGCGCCGCTCGCCGGGTCGAGGTGCGGCCGTACGTACAGGAGGAGTTCCTGGACGAGATGACGCGGCGCAGTTCATCCAGCATCTGGCTCACCGGCGGGTGCACGAGCTACTACACCACGCCCGACGGGTTGAACGCCGGGCTGTATCCCAATTGGAGTTTCGAATACCGGCGGCGCACGAGCCGGTTCGATACGAGGTCGTACGAGGTGGCGCGATGAAGGGTCTCTTGTCGTCGATTCCGTTCGGGTCCACGGCCGAGCGACTACTCGATTCGTTTGCCGCACCGCGGTATTCGGTGGAGGGCAAGGTCGTCGCCATCACCGGCGCGGGCCAGGGCATCGGCCGCGAACTCGCGATCATGCTGTACCGGCGGGGCGCGTCGGTCGCGCTCATCGATATCGACAAGGACGCCGCGTCGGCGGTCGCCGATCGGCTCGGGGTCCGCGCGGCGGCCTTCGCGGCGGATGTGGCCGACCGCGAGGCGATGCGCGAGGTGATCGGCAGCGTCACTGAGGATTTCGGGCGGTTGGATGTCGTCGTCGCCAATGCCGGTGTCGTGCCGACGCCCGCGACGTTGCGGACGATGGACGGCAGCGACTTCGACCGTGTGCTGGGTATCAACCTGACCGGCGTGTTCAATACCGTGCACCCGGCGCTGGATCACGTTGTCGCCGCCGAGGGGCACGTCGTGGTGATCTCCTCCTGCGCCGCGTTCGCGCCCGGTATGGCCGGGTCGCCGTACATGATCAGCAAGGCCGCGGTGGAGCAGCTCGGGCGCGCGCTGCGTGTCGAACTCGCCGCCGTCGGCGCCAGTGCCGGTATCGCGTATTTCGGCGTGGTCGAGACCGAGATGACGCACGACACGCTCGATCGCGACGACCTGGGCCAGGCCCTCGCCGGCCTGCTGCCCTGGCCGCTGAATGTGCGCATCACCGCGAAACAGGCGGCGGAGGTCGTCGCGGACGGCATCGAGCGGCGGGCCGCGCGCACCATCGCCCCCGGCGGGTGGGAGGCGTACGCGCTGCTGCGCGGGGCCATCAACGTGGTTCTCGACAACCGGCTGGCACGCGATCCGCGCATACACGAATTGGTCCGCAAGGTGGAGGAGCGCAGGCGTGGATAGTCGGCTCGAGCACATCAGGTTCGATACCCTGTGCGCCGCTTTTCAATACAATGCCGCGCGGCAGCCGGACGCGGTCGCCCTGCGCACGCCCGGCGATGCCGCCACGCTCACGTGGCGCGAATACGCCCGGCAGGTCCGCGATGTCGCGGCGGGCCTGGCGGCGCTCGGCGTGCGGCGCGGGGACACCGTGGCGCTCATGATGGCCAATCGTCCCGAGTTCTATCCGCTGGAGGTGGGCGCCCAGCATCTCGGCGCGGCGTCCTTCTCGATCTACAACACGCTGCCTCCGGAGCAGATCGCGCATGTGCTCACCAATTCCGGTGCCCGGGTGGTGATGTGCGAGCCGCGGTACGTGGATCGGTTGCGTGCCAGCGGTGCCGCGCTGGACCGGATCGTCTGTGTCGACGAGGCGCCCGAGGGCACGCTGCCGGTCGCGGACCTGATCGCTTCCGGCGCGGACGATTTCGACTTCGAGGCCGCCTGGCGTGCCGTGGGCGCCGAGGACGTGGCGACGCTCATCTACACCTCGGGGACGACCGGTGCGCCGAAGGGTGTCGAAACCACCCATGCCAACCTGCTTTTCGAGTGCTATTCCGTCGAGCTGGTGCTGGGTATCCGATTCGGCGACACCATGACCTCCTATATGCCCTCGGCGCATATCGCGGATCGCTTGACCTCGCTGTACTTTCAGGAGGTCTTCGGTACCCGGATCACCTGCGTCGACGATCCGAGCCGCATCGGCCCGGCGCTCGCCGACCTGCGCCCCACGATCTGGGGCGCCGTGCCGCGGGTGTGGGAAAAGCTGCGCGCGGCAATCGATTCCGCCGTCGCGAGCGAACCGGAGGCCGTCCGTAAGCCGCTCGAATGGGCGCTGTCGGTCGCCACCCGCTACGCGGAGCACCGCATCTCCGATCAGCCGATTCCGGCCGACCTCCAGGCCGAGTGGGCCCGCGCCGACGAACTGGTGCTCTCGGGCCTCCGCCGCAAGCTGGGGCTCGACCAGGTCCGCTGGGCCCTCTCCGGCGCGGCCCCGATTCCCCGCGACACCCTCGTCTTCTTCGCGGGCCTCGGCATTCCCATCACCGAGATCTGGGGCATGTCCGAACTGACCTGCATCGCCAGCGTCAGCCACCCGTGGGACGCGAAACTGGGCACGGTCGGCATGCTGCTGCCCGGTATGCGCGCCCAGGTCGCCGCCGACGGCGAACTCCTCATCCGCGGCCCGCTGGTCATGAAGGGCTATCGCGGCGAACCGGAGAAGACCGCCGAAGCCGTCGACGCGGACGGGTGGCTGCACACCGGCGACGTGATCACGGTCGACGACGCCGGCTACCTCACGGTGGTGGACCGTAAGAAGGAACTCATCATCAACGCGGCGGGGAAGAATATGTCGCCGTCGCATATCGAGAACGCGATCAAACCGGAGTCGGCGCTCATCGGGGCTGTCGTCGCGGTGGGCGACGGCCGTCCGTACAACACGGCGCTCGTGGCGCTCGACCCCGACGCCGCCAAATCCTTTGCGACGCAACATCAGCTGCCCGATTCTTCTTCGGCGGCGCTGTCGGTGGACGATGCCGTCGTCAAACAGATCGCGGTCGGAATCGGCGCGGGAAACGCGAAACTGGCTCGGGTGGAACAGATCAAGCGTTTCCGAATCCTGCCGGTGTCCTGGGAACCCGGCGGCGACGAGATCACCCTGACCATGAAGCTGAAGCGCCGGGTGATCGCGGAGAAGTACGCGAGGGAGATCGAGGAGTTGTATTCCGCGGAACCGGCCGAGGACGTGCACAGCCCCGCCTGAGGAACGGCTGGTACACGACGCCCGTGTTGCAAATGTCCCCACCGCGCTGTAGCAACACCCGGGTGCGTCTGAATCTCCCTTCGAGGGCAACCCGGCCCCTACTCCTGCTAGCCCTCTCCGTCGCCGCCACCGGAGCAGGACTCGTCACCGCCTGCACCGCCAGCACTCCCCAAGCACTCCCCGAGAGCACCCCATCCACGAGCGCCCCCGCCCCACCTTCACCGATCCCCCGACCAACAACGCCTCCGCACCCCTCGAAAACAACGCCCCCGCCGCCGAACCACCACCCCCGCCCCCAACACCCGAACCCACCACAGCCCCTCCCGCACCCCCGCCACCACCACCCGCCCCGACATCCAAACCGGCCCCCACCACGTCCAAGCCCGCCCCGAACGTCTATTACAAGTCCTGCAAGGAAGCCAAGGCCGCAGGCGCAACCCCCCTCCACAAGGGCCAGCCGGGTTATCGAGCCGGGCTCGACGGAGACAACAACGGCATAGCCTGCGAGAAGTAGGGCGTCATGACCTGGCCACCGCACGAGGCCGAGGAGCGGCCCTGGCCCACGAGGACGGCGTAATCGCCGTCGCTCGCCTCGAAGCGGGCTTCGGCGAGCATCTGGTACCTTTCCGCGACTTCCTGCTGTGCTGCGAATCCGTCGCCTCGTCCAAGATCGAGCACGTCGACGCGGGCTGGCGAGCATTCGCCAAAGCGGTCGCCGGTGGCAACGCGAGCGCTGAAGCCAAATCCCAGCACGCCGCGGTCAAGGCCCTGATCGCCATGGTCGACACCGCGGGCTCAGGACCGATCACCGTCTCAGCGCTACTCGATGCACACGAGATCCTGATGGCCCCCGACTACTACACCGCCCGGGATTCGGGCCGGTTCCGCGACGCCCAGAACTGGATCGGCGGCAGCGACTACACACCGATCGACGCGATGTTCGTCCCGCCACCCCCGGACCTCGTCCCCGAGCTGATGGACGACCTGCTGACCTTCGCCAATCGCACAGATCTGCCCATCCTGGCGCAGGCCGCGATCGCACACGCGCAGTTCGAGTCGATACACCCCTTCACCGACGGCAACGGCCGCATCGGCCGCGCACTGATCAGCGCCGTACTGCGCAGGAGGGGTTTCACAAAGCGCGTCACGGTGCCATTGGCATCGGCCATGCTCGCCGACACCCGCCGATACTTCACCCAGCTGGACAGCTACCGCGACGGCGACGCCGACTCTTTCGTGGAATACGTCGCCCACGCGACCATCCATGCCAGCGAAGCCTCCCAGGACTCCGCCCGAGCACTAGCGGAACTACCGGCCCGCTGGAAGTCGGTCGCACGCCCGCGAGCGAAGTCCGCCGACGAGACCCTGCTTTCCGCCCTCCTCGACACCCCGATCTTCAATGCCGATACCGCACAACGCATTACAGGCGCCACCGAGAGCAGCACATACCGTGCTCTCGCCCGACTGACCGAAGTGGGCATCCTCGAGGTCCTCTCCGCCAACAAACGCAACCGCATCTGGGCCGCCGTCGACGTTCTGGCGGAACTGGATGCGCTCAGCGCGGCGATCGGCAAGCGGACCATCGACCACCTCGGGTGAGCCGCCTCAGTGGGCAGGCGTCGCGGAAATCCCTGGGACGGGGAGGTTTTCGTTGCGGGTGAGTACTCCGGTGATCAGGACTCGGAAGAGTTCGGTGACGGTGGGGGCGAATTCCAGGCGCAGGGCCGCCAGGGTGGGGTCGGCGGTGTAGGCGGCGAGCATGGCGGGGCTCGGGTTGGTGTGTGACCAGATGCCGCCCGCCAGCATGCCGACGCTGCCGGACAGCCGGAGGGCGTCGAATTCGCCGATTTCGGGGAGTTGGTTTCGGATCAGGCCGGCCAATTCCACGTAGTTCTGCAGGGTGGCGCGCTTGTAGCGCGCGGCGACCTCCGCCGACACATTGTGTTCCAGGACGGAGGACTGCGCGCCGAGTAGGTCGCACAGGACAGGGCGTTCGGCGAGGGATTCGGCGATCACTGCCGCCATCCGATCCCCCCGCTGCCGCAGGTCGCCCTCTGTTTTCGCGAATTCCTCGAAGGTGCGCGACAACTCGGCCAGCCAGGCCCGCTCCTCGGCGTCGAGCAGTTCGAGCAGGATCGCCTCGCGGGATTCGAAATAGCGCAGCACATTCGATTTGGCCAGGCAGACCCGGCGGCTGAGTTCGTTCAGGCTCACCTTCGCGACGGGCATCTCCGTGAGCATGACGGCTGCGGTGTCCAGGATCTTGCGCCGGCGCTCGGTGCGCTGCTCGTCGTTGCGGGCGCGCTTGAAGGAGCTCATCACGATCACATTCTACAGACCAGCGGTCTCTTGTTAAGAGACCAGCAGTCTGTTAGCGTCGACGGTGTAACAGACCACCAGTCTTTAAGGAGCTTCCATGTACCAGGTGCCCGATCAGCAGGGGAAATACATCGTGATCACCGGCGCGAACAGCGGAACGGGGAAGGAGGCGGCCAAGCGCCTCGCCGCGGCCGGCGCCGACGTGGTCATGGCCGTCCGCACCCCCGCCAAGGGCGAAGCGGCACGCGACGAGATCCTGGCGGCCGTCCCGGACGCGTCCCTCCAGGTCCGCCGGATCGACCTGGCCGATCTGTCATCGGTCGAGGAGTTCGCGGCGGGCCTGATCGCCGACGGCCGTCCACTCGACGTCCTGATCAACAACGCGGGCGTGATGACCCCGCCGCAGCGCCTCACCACATCCGACGGCTTCGAGTTGCAGATGGGTAGCAACTTCCTCGGCCCGTTCGCCCTGACGCTGCGCCTGCTGCCGCTCCTGCTCGAGGCCCCGGCGCCACGAGTGACCACGATGAGCAGCGGAGTGGCCGACGGCGGCCGAATCCGCTTCGACGACATGCAATTCGAGCACGGCTACGGCCCGCTGGCCGCCTACGCCCAGTCCAAATTGGCCGACCTCATCCTGACCCTGCGCCTGGCCGAGATCGCGACGGAACGCGACTGGCCGCTCCTGTCCACCGGCGCACACCCCGGCTTCACCCGCACCAACCTCCAGACGGCCGGCGCCAGCCTCGGCGGCCGCCCCTCCCTCTTCAACCGCCTGACCACACTCCCGCTACTGCCCTCACAGGGCGTCGAGCGAGGCGCCGAACCCCTCCTGTTCGCGGCCGCGAGCCCGGAAGCAACCCAGGGCGCCTACTACGGCCCGAAATACAACCTGGTCGGCCCCGCCGCCCCGGCCCGCCCCACCCGCCGAGCCCGCAACCGCGACGTGAACACCCGCCTGTGGGCCGAAGCCGAACGCCTCACCGGAGTCTCCCTCCCAGCCTCCGTCGCCTGACCCGCTCACATTCCAACCCACCGCCCATTGGCCGGACCGAGGCCGCCGAGCAGCCGATGGACTTCCGTATACGAGAGACCGAACTTGGTGATCGTGGCGACGGGGATGGTGCCGTCCCCAGGGAGAGAGTGGAGGAACTGCGAGTCGCGTTGGTGCCGGGCCGACGCGAATTCGTTTGCCGCAGTGAGCATTACCTTGGTCGCCTCGGGATACCCATCGCAGAATGCCGCTTGCGCCGCCTTCAGCGCCGCCTCGGCATCGGCGTAGCGGGAGACGATGGCGACGATGCGATCGTCCGCGACGCGGCAGATCAGGGGCGCGTCCGGTCCGGGACCTGGTGAAACAGACTGGACTCCACGGAGTTTCGGGCGGCACAGCATCTCATCACAGTCTGCGTGGATCCGCACCAGCAGCCGGCCGAAGCGCTTAGGGACGGGTCCGGGGTCGATTCGGCAGTAGGTGAACGGCATGTCGACTCGCCGCTCGACATCGGACTGTTGAATTCCGGCCATAAAACCACCTCGTGTCGTGTGCGTGTCTGGGTGCGCCCGGACGCGGCGGTCATTTATTCTGTGCCGCAGGTAGTTTCGGTACGTGAAATCGGCGGGGGTACGAAGCCGAGCTGCGGGGGTGGATTTTGCCGATTCCTGTCGGGCGCACAGCCAGCACATCACTGCGGCGCTGTCCGGACTATGCCGAAACGAATGTTCAGACCAACTTGCCCAAAAGCCCAGGACCATGTGCGGATCTGCGGCGAAACGTGGGCAAAACCCGTTGTCGAGCGTGTTCAGTCGAGGAGGAACGCAGATGCCCCACGATGTATCGCCCACTCTGCTGCGACGTCAGCTCGGCCGGTTTCTCCGCGACAAACGAGAGCGGCAAGGTCTGACCATCCAGGAGGCGGCCAAGGAGGTGCAGCTCAGCTATAACGCGTTGCAGCGCTTGGAATCCGGGCGCACGGTCAACCCGCGGAAGCAGGACGTGCGGGAGCTGTGCATGGTCTACGAGGTCGACGCCGAGGAGACAGCACAGGCGGTCGACCTCGCCGCACGAGCCGCCGCTGCCAACGGTGAAGACGGGGTCACGGCGCTCGGTGGGATGTTCTCGGATGCGTTCAACATGTACGTCGGCATGGAGCGATCGGCGCGATGCCTCACGTCCTATGAAGTGCAGGTGCCCGGTTTGCTACAAACCGCCGACTATGCTCGCGCGCTGATCGGCGCGTTTCTGCACGACGGAACCGACGAGGAGATCGAACGTCGTGTGCAGATCCGCCTCCGCCGCCAGGTGATCGTCACTCGCAAAGCTCGGCCGGTGAATCTGGGGATTCTGCTCGACGAGTCCGCCTTGCATCGTGTGGTCGGCGACGCTCGTGTGATGCGCACGCAACTCGGCCAGCTCGCCGAGGTCGGCAAGCGCGACAATGTCAGTCTGCGGATCCATCCCCACTCCGCGGGATTCACTCGCGGAATCCTGCACGGCTCGTTCGTGATCCTCGACTTCGGCACGGACGGCAAGGGCAACCCTGTTGAGCCGCCGGTGGTCTACCTCGACGGTGGCATGAGCAGCGACCTCTACATGGACAAGCCGGAACTGGTCCAGCGATACACTGAGATGGCCGACGATATTCGGCGAACAGCGCTGGACGAGAAGTACACGCGAGACCTGCTTCGGCAGGTGGCGAAGGAGAAGTACGGTGACCGTTGATCTGTCCACAGCACGCTGGTTCAAGAGCAGCCGCAGCGCATCCAACGGTCAGTGTGTGGAGGTTGCATTCCTCGACGGTGGTCGGGTGGGGGTACGTGACTCCAAGAACCCTGACGGCCCGGCCCTGGTCTTCACGCCCGGTGAGTGGGACGCGTTCCTCGCCGGCGTGGACCTGTAGAAACAAAGAAACCCGCGCCATGGCGCGGGTTTCCTACTGTGGCTACCTGAATCAGATAGCGCGGACCTGCTGGGCCTGGGGGCCCTTCTGGCCCTGACCGACCTCGAACTCCACGCGCTGACCCTCGTCGAGGGACTTGAAGCCGGAGCCGGAAATCTCGGAGTAGTGGACGAACACGTCGGGGCCGCCACCGTCTTGCGCGATGAATCCGAAGCCCTTTTCGCCGTTAAACCACTTCACGGTGCCTTGCGTCATTACTTATTTTTTCTTCCTGTAGCGAGCCGGGAGTTCATCTGTTCAACAACCCGTGCCCGCCTGCAATCATGCCACAATCTGGAACTTTCTCCCAAAAGCGTGCCCGAGCCCACACCGACCCCCCTAGTGCCGTCCGCGAAGCTACCGGTGAGTACCCACTCGTGCGGGCCCCGAACTCCAGCGTCGATTCGCTATTACCCGCACGTCGGAGCATGATCCGGGCATGGACGAGCAGTATCCGCAGCCTCCTAGCCTGTTCAGTCACAGCGAGGCATCCGTCACCACCACCCCCACTCCTGGCGACGCCACAGCGAACCAACCGGTGTTCAGCAGCGCCGACGCGCCGGCCACCCCGGAACCGAACGACCCCGCTCCGCCCACCACGGATATCGAGCGGGACAAGGGTCCAAGGTCAACGGGCAGACGGGGGTGAGTCCCCGATTCTTGACCCGAAGGTCACCATATCGTCCGACACGGCAATCGGGGAGTAACCACCGGCGCAGGATGGGCGATCTGCTGGATGTTCGCCCTGTCTATTCGGGGAGTGACAGGGCGTAGCCCAACCATCGGATCGACAATAAGGAGGGGTGGTTTCGATGACGAACATGCCACCTCGGAATGTCCCACCCGCACAATACGGCTCACCGGCATACGGCGGATATCCGCCACAGCCACCGACGAAGAAGCGCCGGATGTGGCCGTGGGTTCTCGGCGGAATTCTCGCATTCTTCGTGCTGTTGTTCGGCGGATGTGCCGCGCTGTTCGGCGGGGCTGTGCACGAGGCCTCCAAGCAGGAGGCGGCACGGACCAGTGTGCAGCCCGCCGGGTCGGAGGTGCGGGACGGAAAGTTCGGGTTCGTCGTCACCGGAGTGGAGGGGCCCGTCGAGTCCGTCGGGGACAACGAGTACCTGAAGAAGGACGCCCAGGGTGAGTACGTGCTCGTGCACGTCGATGTCTCCAACACCGGGGATAAGCCGCAGACCTACTTCAGGGACAATCAGAAGCTGGTCGACGCTCAGGGCCGCGTCTATACGAACGACAGCGCGGCCGAGCTGAACCTGAACAAGGGGCTCGTCACGGACGTCAATCCCGGCAACAAGATATCCGTGGTTCTCGCCTACGACGTGCCTCCGGGGACGGTCCCGGCTGCCGTCGAGTTTCACGATTCGGCGTTCTCCGGGGGTGTCCGCGTGGCGATCGGGCAGTAGCGGTCGTCCGCAAGGGTCCAACGCCATCGGTTTCGCGCCGGCCGTCACCACCCCCGCGACCCAAGGTCACCGGGTTCCCGATCCCGCATCCGCATGGCTAACGGGGGTGGAGAATGGTAGATGTGGGAGGCGTCGGGTGGTGGGAGGCGTTGCTGGCGCCTGCTGTTCGGCAATAGGATCGACCACTTAACGGGGGCCGGTGGTGGTGGTGCCGAGGATGGAGGATCGGTGCTGCTCGGGTGCTGGCTCGGCATAGTAGATCAGGACACACCGGAATATCATGCACAACAGGGTTTTTCGTGTCTCGGCAGCTGTTGCCGCGGGCGCGGTCATATGTCTTGCCGGCGGTGCGCTCGCGGGCGCCTCGCCGGATCCCACGTCTGCCAGCCGAGGGGTCACCCCCGAGCGCAACCCCGTCGATCGTCAGTTCTTACGGCAGAGTCACCTCGACGATGCCGATCCGGTCCGCCAGGACGCGGGGATCCAGTTGGCCCACGCGGAGTGCGGGTGGCTGGAGGCCAACGGGAACTCGGGGTCCAACCAGGTCATGCTGGCCGAGAGTTTGCGGGGGTCGGTCGACTATCCGTACACGTTCCTCGCCGCAGCCGTGGACTCCTACTGTCCTTGGGCTCAGCTGCAACGACCCAGCGTGTCGTTCAAGTAGGAACCTTGATCTCATAGCCCGCGCAGCGCCGCCAGCACCTCGAACGCCACGTTCGCGGTGTCGAACAGCTGCCGGATCTCCGCGGCCGTCGCGTCGTGGAGCGCGGGGTCTTGCAGCGCCATACCGTTCCCGAAGACGATCACGTTGTAGCCCCCGTCCGCGAGCCGCAGCAGCGCCCCCGTCGCGACTCCCTGTCCCGCAAGCAGATCCAGCCCCTCGCCGAAGAAGTAGAGCCGCCACAGCGGGCCGAGGTCGACGCCGTATGCCGCCTTGGTCCGGTCCACGAGAGCGGGCCCGGACGAGGCGATGGCGTCCACGATCATGAAGTAGTCCGCCGCATTCGACGGCCGAGTCCCCACCGCCGCAACCGAATACGCCAGATCCACCGTGATGTGCGCGTTGTAGCCGACCATGGCGACCTGCGCGCCCGATACCTCGCATCGCCGGGCCAGGGCGTAGTACTCGGCCCAGTGCGGTTCCACCGTGCCGCCGGTGAATTCGGCGTGCAGGTTGTCGAGGTAGCGGCGGAGCAACTCCAGGCTGATCGCGTGGGCGTAGTCCGGGGAGTCGAAGGCCGCCGGGTCGCGCTGTAGCGGCATGACGGCCTGTTGCTCGGCGATGTCCAAACCGAGGGCGAACAGGCCGCGCCGATCCTGGTGCGCCACCAGGATTTCCGTGATCCGGTGCAGGTCGTCTACGCCGGTCTCCAAGCGCTGCAAGGGATTTCCGGAGAGGTGGGTGGTGTCGGAGAGGTCGGCGATGGTGGATATCTCGGAGTCGGACAGTGGGGAACCGCAGACGGTGGTGGGGACCTCGGCGTGGGATGCCGGGGCCACGCCCAGCCCGAGTGCCGCGCATACCGCGCCGATTGCCAGGGTTCGGGCCGCCGTCATGGGAGGGAGCCTAGGGCCGGGGGTGGATTCGTGCCGGGTGGAGTGGGTGGGGGTTGGGTAACCCCTATGGACGGGGTGGTCAGGGGCAGAGGGATTCCGGCCAAAAGCGTGCCGGAAAATGAGGAGACGAGGCGTGGCCCGACACGTCGCCAAATGCGCAAGATCGGTCAAGCGGCGGACGACCTGCGCGTACCAGACTGATACCCGTGACCAACGGACGGGATCGGGTGCGGGAGCTGCTGGATGCGGTGCTCGACGAGGGGAATGCGACGCTGGGGGCGATGGCGGAGGGGGCATTCGTTTCGCCGTATCACTTCGCGCGGCAGTTCTCGCGCGGGACCGGGGAGTCGCCGGTCGCGCTGCGGCGGCGGGTGCTGCTGGAGCGGGCGGCGTGGGAGCTGAGCACCGGGTCGTCCGTGACCGAGGTGGCGTTCGCGGCGGGATACGACTCGGTGGAGGGGTTCAGCCGGGCGTTCAGCAGGGCGTACGGGCATCCGCCGAGCGCGACGCCGACCACGGCGAGGCAGCACTGGCTACCGGCGGCGAACGGCATCCACTTCCATCCGCCGATGGCGCTGTGGGTGGAGAGCGAACCGAAAGGCAGACACGACATGGATCCGACCTCACTGCTGATCCATCACGATCTCGACGACACCCGCGCGCTGTTACGGCTGGCGGAGGGCCTCGGCGATGAGCAGTACCGGCGCGGCCGGGGCGCACACGCCGTCCTCGACTGGGACGGCCCCGACGACTCGATCGCGACGGCCCTGGACCACCTCGTCTGGACCAAGGAGATCTGGCTGGCGTCGATCGACGGCGCGGACACCCCGGAGCGCGGATCCGACGACCTGCCGGAGATCGCCCGCCGCCTGGAGGACGTGGCGCCGCGCTGGCTCGACACGATCCGCGCCATCGATCGGCGCGGCGGCTGGGGCGACACCTTGATCGACGCGCTGTGCGAACCGCCGGAGAGTTTCGTCCTCGGCAGCGTCGTCGCCCACGTCCTGACCTTCTCCGCGCACCGCAGGCAGCTGATACGGCACTGGCTGCGCGCCGAATTCCCCGACGGCACAACGGAAATAGACCACGGCGACCCGATCATGTGGCTACGACAGAGAGGCTGACCCTTGACCTTCACGACCTACTACACCGCGACCACCCTCGACGGTTTCATCGCCACCGCGGACCATTCCCTGGACTGGCTGCTGACCCGCGACAACGACGGCGACGGCCCTATGGGGTACGTCGGGTTCATCAAGGAGATCGGGGCAATCGCCATAGGCGCCAATACCTACCGGTGGCTGCTGGACAATCACCCCGAGGAGCCCTGGCCCTACGAGGTGCCGGCCTGGGTCTTCACCCACCGCACCTTCCCGCCCCGCACCGACGGCGCCGACGTCCGCTTCACCCAGGACCCGGTGCCCGCCGTGTACAAGGAGATGGCGGAGGCGGCCGGGGACAAGCGCATCTGGGTGGTCGGTGGCGGCGACCTGGCGGGCCAGTTCGCCGATCACGGCCTGCTGAACGAGGTGTGCGTCTCCATCGCCCCGGTCACCATCGGCGCCGGTGCGCCGCTGCTCCCCCGCCACGTCGAACTGAAGCTCACCGAACTGGCGCAGAACGGCGAATTCGCCTGCGCCCGTTACACAGTGGTCTGATCCTCACACGCGCCGGGAGGAGTCGGGTTTCATCCGGCCCTGCTCCACCAGCGTCGCGAAGGCCGCGGCCTTGCGCGCGCAGTTGTCGATGCCGCAGGTCCGGTGCTGCTGCATGGTGGCGTGTGCCTGGGTGACCGTGAACTCGCGCTGCGGCGCGGCGTGCGTCCAGTCCGAGAGCCAGGCGTCCGGACGCCGTCCCGCGGCATCGTTCCGCTCGGCGTCCGGACACCGAATTCCGTTGGCCGGCACCGCGACCGGGCGGCGAGTCGTGCGCAGGTGCGCGACACCCACCATCACCATGGTCACCGAGACCACGGCGGCGGCTATTACTACGAAGACGGGCCAATCGATCATGTCCGCCCCACCTCCTCACTCATCACGACGAACTGGTGCACTCGCGCAACGTTGCTGTCGAGGGTGGTTGAACCGGGTGCCGGCACCGGTTGTCCCAATTGTTGCTCGCACCCGCCACGGCCGCATTCCCACTGGTGGGAGCGGCTACCGCACCGCCGGCAGGATGTGCGGATTCAAGATCAGCAACGGGTCGACGCCGTTGCGGATCGCCTTCATCACCTCGATATCGACCTCCGACCGGGCCAGGTGGATCCACGACGCCTTCGATCGGCCGACGCCGTGTTCGGCGCTGATACTCCCGTCGTGCTCCGCGACCAGTTCGAAGACCCGGCCGGTGATCTTCCGCACCTGCCCGGGATCGACATCCAGCAGGTTGACGTGCACATTGCCGTCCGCGATATGGCCGAAGCAGATCAGCCGCGCGGCGGGAAACTCCGCCTCGACGGTGCGGGTGAGCGCGCCGACGAAGGTCTCGACCCCGGCCAGGGGCGTGGTGATGTCCAGCTTGACCGGCGGCGTCGTCGAGACGGCGTTGATCGCCTCGGTATGCCCCTCGCGGTAGCTCCACAGTCGGTCGCCGCGCTCGACCGTGGCGTCCACCACGAGATCGCTCGCCGCGTCCAGCGTGGCGAGCAGCAGCGATTCCGTATCCGGCGGTCCGGACACCTCGACCAGCAGGAAGTACGGCGTGGCGGCATTCAGCGGCGGACGCAGCGCGCGGTGCCGGCGCACCAGGTCCACCCCGGCCGCGGTCATCAGCTCCGCGGCCTCGATGGTCAGGCCCGTGCGGCGCAGCGCGTCGACCACCGCCGGCGCCGCGCCGACCGTCCGGATGCCGACGAGGGCGCACCGCGTCTGCGACGGCGGCACATGCAGTTTCATCAGGACCTTGGTGACGACGCCGAGCGTCCCCTCCGATCCGGCCAGCAGACTCGGCAGGTGGTAGCCGACATTGTCCTTGCGGAAGGTCTTCCAGCGGGTGAGCACGCGGCCGTCGGACAGCACGGCCTCGATGCCGAGCAGCTGGGCCCGGGTATCGCCGTATTTGATCATCCGCACGCCGCCCGCGTTCGTCGCCACGATCCCGCCGAGGGTCGCCGAATCCCGCGAGGCCAGGTCGATGCCGAAGGCGAGGCCCGCCTCCCGCGCGGCCGCCTGGGCGCGGGCCACGGTGACGCCGGCCCCGGCGGCGAGGGTGTGGCCGATCGGGTCCACGCCGTCGACGGTGTCCAGGCGCGCCAGGCTCAGCACGATCTCGCCGTCCATCGGGATCGAGCCGCCCACGAGCCCGGTGTTGCCGCCCTGCGGGACCACCGCGATCCCGGCCCGGCCGCACACCCGCATCACCCGCGCCACCTCGCGGGTGTCGGCGGGCCGGACCACAGCCGTTGTCGTCCCGTGCCACCGTCCGGTCCAGTCGGTGACGTAGTGCGCCGTCATGCCGGGATCGGTGAGAACGTGTGCCGCACCGACGATTTCGGTCAGTTCGTCGAGAATGTTCGAGGCCACTGCCCTACTCCTTCCCGGATGGATCGCGACCGCCGGTGTCGCCCCGCGGCGGCCGCTCGGCGAGCACCGGATACTGACCCGTGATACCCGCCCGCTCCGCCGCGATCCGCAGGACCCGCCCGCGCGTCACGAACCAGCCGCCGACCAGCACCGGAATCATGATCACCGCGGCGGCGATCACCGCGCCCCGCTGCACCTCGTCGTCGCTGAACGCCATGAGCCCGACGACGACGGCGAGGAAGATCAGCGTGGCGATGCTCGTGTACGGCGCGCCGAACAGGCGGAACGCCGGGCGTTCGAGCAGGCCCTGCCGCCACCGCTGCCACAAGCGTAGCTGGCAGAGCACGATGGCCGCCCACGCCGACAGCACGCCGATCGCCGACATGTTCAGCACGATCTCGTACGCCTTGTCCGGCACCACGGCGTTCAACCCGACACCGATCAGCGCGATCGCGCCGGTCGCGAGAATGCCCACGTAGGGCACGCCGCCCCCGGACATGCGCGCGGCCAGTGCCGGTGCGCTGCCGTTCATCGACATCGACCGCAGGATCCGGCCGGTGGAATACAGCCCGGCGTTGAGACTGGAGAACGCGGCGGTCAGGACGACCAGGTTCATCACCGAATCCGCCCCGCCGACACCGAGTTTCGAGAAGAAGGTGACGAACGGGCTGACCCCCGGTGTGAATGCCGTGTACGGCAGCAGCAGTCCGAGAATCACCAGCGAGCCCACATAGAACACCGCGATCCGGGCGATGACGGAGTTGATCGCACGCGGCATGACCTTCGCCGGATCATCGGTCTCCCCCGCCGCCGTGCCGACCAATTCCACTGCGGAATAAGCGAATACGACGCCCGTGGTGACGGTCACCAGCGGCAGCAGGCCGGTCGGGAACAGCCCGCCGTGGTCGCCGATCACGCCCGGGCCGGTCGTCTGCCCGTCCAGCGTGAACCGGCCCGCGAGGAAGACCGTGCCGACGACGAGGAAGGTGACCAGCGCCGCGACCTTGATCAAGGCCGCCCAGAACTCCAACTCGCCGAACCACTTCACCGACACCAGATTGATCGACACCACGATCACGAGGGCGATCAGCGCGATCGTCCACTGCGGTATCGCGTGGAACGCACCCCAGTAGTGCACATAGGTGGCGATCGCCGTGATATCCACGATCCCGCTCATGCACCAGTGGAAGAAGTACATCCAGCCGACGCCGAATGCCAGCTTCTCCCCGTAGAACTCGCGTGCGTAGGACACGAACGACCCGGACGACGGACGATGCAGCACCAGCTCGCCGAGGGCCCGCAGGATGAAGAAGACGAAGACGCCGCACACGCCGTAGACCAGGAACAACCCCGGCCCGGCGGTGTGCAGCCGACCGGCCGAGCCGAGGAACAGCCCGGTGCCGATGGCCCCGCCGATGGCGATCATCTGGAGCTGACGCGGCCGCAATTCCTTGTGGTACCCCGCGTCCTCGGCGGCCAGCGAGTCCGCCGGAGGATCCGTCGCCATAGTGAGTCCTCCCCGCAGCGCTTCTATATATCGTCGTTCAATGTACCTACAAACAATGGCACGTTCAATAGGTAGATCTCCCCACCTGCGCGGATACGACAACGGCCGCGCCCCTCGGTGAGGGACGCGGCCGCGCGTCGTGGGCAACGGAGAAGACCGTGCCTCGGGTGAGAGCCGTGGTGGCCCAGAACCTACATCTCCGGCAGGCGGTCCCCCTGCACCAGCTCCATATCGAGATCGATCTTCACGGTGGTACCGACCGCCGCGACGCCCGCCCGCACCACGGCGTTGTAGTCGATGGCGAAATCGTCACGGCGCAACAGGGTTTCGGCGTGGAACGCGGCGCGGACGCCGCCCCACGGATCCGGCCCGTACCCGCCGTAGGTGAGGTTCAGGTCGACCGGGCGGCGCTGACCGTGCAGGTCCAGCTCGCCCGTCATGACCCAGCTGTCGGCGCCGGTGCGCCGCAGGCCGGTGCTGTGGAATCCGATCACCGGGTACACCTCGACGTCCAGGAACTCCGCCGAGCGCAGATGGTCGTCGCGCATGCCGATGCCGGTATCGATACTGGCGGCCTTGATCTCGGCGTAACCCGTTGTGCGCTCGAAGTTCTCGGCCACGTCCAGCCGCCCGCCGACATCGGCGAAGCGGGCCTTGATACTCGCGATGCCGAGGTGGCGCGCGGTGACCACGACCGACGAGTGCACCGGATCGATGGTCCAGGGACCGGCCGGCGGCGTCTCCACCGAATCCGTCTCCGGATCCAGCCGGATGTCGCCGAGCGTCCCGCTGCCCGCCGACGACACCCGTGCGATCTGCGCGACCGGCTTGTGGCCGGGCGCGGTGACCACCGCGGTGTGCATGCCGGCGGGCAGGGGGTCGGTGGCGGCCGCCCCCGTCTCATCGGCCACCGCCCGGGCCAGCTGACGCCCCTCGAGGCTGGTGACGGTCAGGACCGCACCCGCCACGGGCCAGCCGTCGACAGTGCGAATCTGCGCGGTCAGTCCACTCATGACAGCTCCACGTGCTCGTCGACGTCGTAGCCGAGCCGGACGTCGTGGTCGAGTTCGCCGCCCGATACGGTCACCCGGCCGGTCACCGGCGGATAGCCGCGGGCGACGACGGTGTAGTCGCCCTCGGGCAGATCGGTCACCGCGTAGCGTCCGTCCTCGTCGGTGCGGGCGGTGCCGACGGTCGCACCGCTCGCGTCGAGCACGGTGATCTGGGCGTCGTGCACCGGCCGGCCGTCGGCGCGGACCGCTCCGGACAGCATCGCCATCGCCGACAGGTCGACGTCGAACCGCAGCTTGCCGCTGTCCGGGATCGTCAGCGTGGTCGCGGTGGGCCGCATGTGCTCGGCGACCGCCACCAGGGTGTAGGTCCCCGCCACCACGCCGTGGCACAGGTAGGCGCCGTCGCCGGCGGTGACGGCCGCGCCGACCACCTCACCGCGCAGATCGGTCACCGTGACCGTCGCACCGGAGATCGGTTCGCCGCGCCCGCTCGTGCGGACGATGCCCGACAGCTCGCCGGAACCCTGGAGGGTCAGATCCAGCCGCTGCCCGCTGCCGCCGACGGAGACGTTCACGGCGGTGGGCTGGTGGCCGGTCGCCGACACGATCAGCACATAGCTGCCGGGGGTGGGCGGTTCGATCGTGTACGAGCCGCCGCCGTCGCCGGTCGCGCGCGAAACCTGGTGTCCGCGTTGGTCGATCAGCGTCAGGGCCGCACCCGCTACCGGGCTGCCGTCCTCGCGGCGGATGCGCCCGCCGATCGCGCGGCCACCCGTCGAGGCGACCGGCTGGGCCGACGCGACCGCCGATACCCGTTGCGCCGCATGGCCGTTGGTGGCCGAGTGGCGACCGCCCGCCGCGGCGAGCACCGGCTCCGGCTCGGAGAACACCTGCGCGGCGTTCTCCCACACTTGATCTTCGGCCCACTCGGCCTCGGCCCGGGACTGCCCGGCCGCGACCGGCACGGACATGCTCGCCGCGCTCGGCTGGGCATCCACGGATTCGGGTTCGGGCTTCGGCTGGGCCGTGGACGGATCCTGCAACGGAATCTCCTTCATGAACATCAGCACGACGCAGGCCAGCAACGCCACACCCGCCGCGACGAAGAACACGCCGTGCATCGAGTTGGTGAAGCCCACCAGGATCGGTTCGCGCACCTGGTCGGGCAGCGCCGCGATACTCGCGGTGTCGGACTGCATCTGGCTGAGCTTGTCGGTGTCGAATCCGGCCGGCAGCCGCCCGCCGAACGCGTCGAGGATCTTGTGCGGCAGCAGGTTGAACAGGATGGTCAGGAACACCGCCACACCCAGCGTGCCGCCGATCTGCCGGAAGAAGGTCGCCGACGCCGTCGACACACCCATATCCGTGCGCGGGCCGGCGTTCTGCGCCGCGATGATCAGTGTCTGCATACAGCAGCCCAGGCCCAGGCCGATGATGCCGCCGAAGACCAGCGGCTGCCACAGGACGCTGTCGTAGTGCACCTGCGCGTAGAGCAGCGCGCCGACCGTGATGATGAACGTGCCGATCACGGGCAGGATCTTGTAGCGCCCGGTGAGCTTGGTGACCTGACCGGCGACCATCGAGCCGACCATGATGCCCGCCACCAGCGGCAGCATCAGCAGACCGGCCTCGGTCGGCGAATATCCGCGCACCACCTGGAAATACAGCGGCACCATCGAGATCGCGCCGAACATCGCGATACCCACGATGAACCCGCCGACGATGGTCACCGAGAAGGTGGAGTTCTTGAACAGCCGCAACGGGATCAGCGCGGCGTCCTTCATCAGGTACTCGACGACGATGAACAGCACCAGGCCGACCGCGCCGATGCCGTAGCAGATCAGCGCCTTACTCGAATCCCAGCCCCAGCTGCGGCCCTGTTCGGCCACGATCAGCAGGGGCACGACACAGATGGACAGCGCCACGGCGCCGAACCAGTCGACGCGGAGTTTCTGCCGCTGATGCGGCACGTTGAGCACCTTGGCGACGACCGCGAGGGCGATGACGCCGACCGGCACGTTCACCAGGAACACCCAGCGCCAGCCGTCCAGGCCCCACAGCGTGTCGTAGTCGGAGAACAGGCCGCCCAGCACCGGGCCCAGCACGGTCGACGTGCCGAACACCATCATGAAGTAGCCCTGGTACTTCGCCCGCTCACGCGGCGGCACGATGTCACCGATGATGGTGAGCGCCAACGACATCAGGCCACCGGCGCCCAGGCCCTGGAAGGCGCGGAAACCGGCGAGCATGTACATCGAGGTGGCGAACGTACAGGCCGCCGAGCCGACCACGAACAGGAAGATCGCGATCAGATAGAACGGCTTGCGGCCGTAGATGTCGGCCAGCTTGCCGTACAGCGGGGTGCTGATGGTCGCCGTGATCAGGTAGGCGGTCGTCGCCCACGCCTGCTGGTCGAAGCCGTTGAGGCTGTTGGCGATCCGCACGATCGCCACGCTCACGATGTTCTGGTCGAGCGCGGCCAGGAACATGCCCAGCAGCAGACCCGACAGAATCGTCATGATCTGCCGGTGCGACAGTGCCGTCCGCGCACCGGCGTCCAGTTCCGGCTGCGCCGCCGGTGCCTGGGTGGTCGAAGTTGTCATCAATCAAGCCCTATTCGAATCGGCTGTGGCTGTGGTCTTTTCGATACCTGTGACGAGACGCTCGACCAGTCCGGTCAGCGTCGCCCGGTCCTGCTCGGGCCAGTCGGCCAGCACCTGTGCCAGCCAGTGGTTGCGGAAGCGACGGTTCTCCTCGAAGACGCGCTCACCCTCGGAGGTGGCCGCCAGTACGCAGGCCCGCCCGTCCACGGGGTCGGCCCGGCGTTCCACCAGGCCGTGCCCGACCAGGCTCCTGGTCTGCCGGCTGATGGTGGAGGTCTCGGCGTGTAGCATTTCGGCGAGCTTCCCGGTTCGCTGTGGGCCGTCGTGGACCAGGCAGAACAGCACCGCGTAGGCCAGCCGCTCCAGCCCGTCCGGGCCGTGCTTGGCCAGCTGCGACTTCGTTCTTCCGACCGCTCGCATGAGCCGGACCAACTGCGCGCCGAGCTGGTCGGCGACATCGTTCTCGGCTGCTGTGGCACCGGGATCACAGGCTGTGACGACCATGATCAGGCTTCCTTTTTCCCCGCACACATTTGTTTAGCACTTACAACTAGTTGCTGAAGCCAACTATACATACCGGAGGTGGTACCTCCGCAAGCGGATTATCCGCACCGCCCCTACACCTCGCCGGAGCCTCCGGAACCCTATCCGACCAGGTCGGCAAGACACTCCCAGCAGTGGAACCCGGCCACCGCCGACCACCTGTGGGCAGGAACACACACCGGGGCGTTCCTATTCCGTCCGATATGCCCGAATCAGGCCGTCCGCCTGCGGTGTTCGGCCACGTGCACCCTGGTGGAACAGCGGGTGGAGCAGAAGCGGCGACGGCCGTTGCGTGAGGTGTCGATGAAGACGGCCGGGCAGCCTTCCCGCGCGCAACGGCCGATCCGAGTGGGGTCCTCGCAGAACAGCGTCGCCAGACCGGCGGCCGTATAGGCCTTCACCCGCTCGTCCATCGGGTCGCCCTCCCACGCGTAGTGCAGGTGCGGCGCGCGGCCGTCGTGGGTGGAAATGTATGGGCGGCTTGTGGTTTCGGCCAGCAGGGCATTGAGCCGATCGACCGTCGGATCGGCGAACACCTCGTCCAGCCGGTGGATCCAGCGGCGCAGGGCGGCGTCCTGCCGGTCGTTCAGCGCGGTGATCGGGCGGTAGCCGAATTCGTCGAGCAGGCGGACCAGATCGGCGCCACGCTCGGCGTTGACGAGTACGGCCGCGAGTTCCGCGGCCACGCCGCCGTAAGGGTTGAACTGCACTAGGTCATTACATCACGCTGAGACGTATGAACGCGAGATGCCCCTCCTGCTCCTGGCCGTCCCCGGCCCTCGTCTCCTCACACGGATCCGTGCACTATCTGCGCTGCGTGTGCGGGCGCTGGCTGGTCGTCGACGAGGGCGCGGTGGTGGCGTCGGCGGGGTCCAGTCAATTCAACGAGGCGGCCGCCGGACCGATCGAAACCTCCGGATTTCGGGCCAGTAGACGATGAGTGGTTCTTGCCCGTCATCCGTCCCGTTCCCATGATGAGGCGATGACCGCACCTATCTCGGCGGCGCATCCGCTGCCGGCGTCCGTCCGGGACCTCTTCGCCCCGACGGTCACCTTCCTCAACACCGCCAACTACGGCCTGCTGCCCACCTCCGTCGCGGAAGCCGTCGCGACCGCCGGAGCCCAGCGCGCGAACGGCACGTTCGAGAGCCCGTCGCTCGACGAGGTCGTGGACCGCTGCCGGGCGTACTTCGGCGAGCTGACCGGGTACGCGCCCGGCCAGGTCGCGGTCGGTACGCAGGTGTCGCAGCTGGTGTCGCTGATCGCGGCCACGCTGCCGGCGGGTGCGTCGGTCGTGGTGCCCGAGGGCGAATTCACCTCCGTGCTCTGGCCCTTTCTGGCCCGTCCCGATCTGCGGGTGCGTACCGCCCCCTTGACCGGACTCGCCGAGGCGCTGCGTCCGGGCGACGATCTGGTCGCGGTGTCGGTGGTGCAGTCGGCGGACGGCGCGGTGGCCGATACGGCGGCCGTGGTCGCCGCGGCCCGGACCTGCGGCGCGCGCGTGCTTTTCGATCTCAGTCAGGCGGCCGGGTGGTATCCGGTGCGCGACCTCGGCGCCGACTGGGTGGTGAGCGTCGGCTTCAAGTGGCTGCTCGGGCCGAAGGGCACCTCGTTCCTCGCCGGCACCGACGAGGCGCTGGCGCTGCTGCGGCCGCTCGCGGCGGGCTGGTACGCCGGGTACAACCCGTGGGAGACCTGCTACGGCGGACCGCTGCGACTGGCAAGCGACGCAAGCAGATTCGATCTGTCGCCGGTATGGGAGGCCTCGACCGGCCAGCAGCTGGCGCTGGAACTGGTGTCCGGTATCGGAATCGACGCGATCCATCGCCACGATCTCGCGCTGGCCGATCGACTGCGGGCCGGATTGGGCCTGCCGCAGGGGGATTCGGCGATCGTCTCGATCGAGGTCCCGCCGGAGCGGCTGCTGCGGCTGAGGGAGGCCGGCGTCGTGGGCTCGGTGCGCGCCGGGCGGCTGCGGCTGAGTTGTCACCTGTACAACACCGACGACGATATCGACCGCGCCCTAACGGTATTGGCAAGTTAGCGACACATTAGCCAGCGTGGCCGCATAGAATCTGCGGGACCGACTCGAAAGGGACCCGCAGCATGGAAGCGGTCATCACGGAAGTCGCCGTCGAAGGTAAACGGCTGATCGACGACGCATGGCTCGGCAGGATCACCCGCGACCAGGCCGTGCACAGGTTCGTCCAGGTCGGCGACGGAATGGTCGAATACTCGACCGCCGAGGACATCGTCGACGACGGTCTGGCCTGGCTGGATTCGCACTCCACCAGGCTGCGCCTGCTGGGCTGGTGCTCACTGCTGGAACTACCGATCTTCGGCAGCCTGGCGGTGGTCGGCGTCGTGACCGGCGACTACCTGGCGGCGGGCGTCGCCGTCGTCCTACTGGTGGCGTTGCAGTACCTGCACCGGCGCTTCGCGCCGCACCCCGCCCCGGTGCTGCGGCGCCCGCGCGCCCGCCGCTGAGGATCTGCCCGCACGGTGAGCGGCACTGCATACCATGGCCGGATGACCAAGGCTCAGCGTCTGCACGTGGTTCCCTCGCGGTTTGCGGTGGAGCATCTGCCCGCCGCGACATTTCCCGAGGATGACGAATGGATCGCGTTGGTGCGTGCCCCCGAGGGCCTGACCATGGTCCGCGAGGCGCCGCCGTGGGAGCGGGGCGAGGTGTGGATCGGGTTCTACGCCGGCGCGAGCGCGCACGGCCTGGACCAGCCCGGCATGCTGGCCGCGCTGGTCGTTCCGCTGGCCGACGCGTCGATTCCGGTCTTCGTCGCCTCCACCTTCCACGCCGACCTGGTGCTGGTCCCCGAGGCGAAGCAGGAGGAGGCGACCGACGCGCTCCGGGCGGCCGGACACGATGTCGCGGTGCCCAAGTGACGGCGCGGTGCGGCCCGGCAGCGACCACGGACGCCGCACCACGCACGACGCGGGCGATCACACGGCGTCCGGACGCCGTTTCTCAGCGAGACCGGCGTCGCGCCTCCTTCCACTCGCTGTACTGGTCGCGCAGGCACACCGCGCACGGGCGGTAGCCCGCCGCGACGGCGGTGGACTCGTCGGCGAAGAAGACGCGATGGGCGGCGTAACCTCCGCGCGCGAGGGCGCGGAGGGCGGCCGGGCAGTTCAGGCGGCCGTAGACACGCAGACGACGGTGGCCGCCCAGCGCGCCGGGAACCTCACTGCGATAAGGCTTTCCGTCCGCGCCGAGGAGTGTGTAGCCCATGGGCGCTACGCATCGTGGAAGACGAGGCCGAGCGTGCGCCGCTGTCCGGACCGGACAACGCTCACGCCGTGCCGCATGGGCGCGGCCGACCAGCCGCGCGCCCCGCGCACCGGGCGCTCCCGGGTGGTGAAGACGAGGCCGTGGCCCTGCGGCAGCGTCACCGCCGCACCGCGGGACTGGGCGCGCGGACGCTGCTCGACCATCAGGAATTCGCCGCCGGTGTAATCGTGACCCGGCACATCCAGGCCGATCACGACCTGGAGCGGAAATATCATGTCGCCGAACAGATCCCGATGCAGCGCGTTCCAGTCGCCCGGGCCGTACCGCAGCAGGATCTGCGCCGACTTGGCCTGGCCCGCCTGGTGACACTGGGCGATCCAGTCGTCGAGATCGGCCGGCCACGAGCCCGGGCGGCCGAGCCTGCTCGCCCAATCACGCGCTATCGGAAGCAGTTTCGGATAGAAGGCCGCCCGCAGCTCGCGGACCAGGTCCGGCAGGTCGTGGGTGAAGTAGCGGTACTCGCCCGAGCCGAACCGGTGGCGTGCCATGTGGATCGTGCTGCGGAACCGTTCGGCCCGGTCGTACAGGGCCGCGACCGAACGGCATTCGGCATCGGTGAGCAGCGGGCCGGTCAGCGCGTGCCCGTGCTCGTCGAGTTCGCCCGCCAGCGCGGCCCAATCCTGTTCCGCGACACGGGCGGCCGGTGCGGTCGGCACTGCGGTCGCCATCATGCCACCCGGCGGGCCCGCTCGAGCTCGAGCAGCCGCTGCTTGCTTTCCACTCCCCCGGCGTATCCGGTGAGCGAGCCGTCCGCGCCGATCACCCGGTGGCAGGGCCGCACGATCAGCAGCGGGTTGGCCCCGATGGCCGTGCCCACCGCGCGCACCGCCGCCCGCGAGGCCCCGATCCGGGCCGCGATCTCGCCGTAGGTGGCGGTGGCGCCGTAGGGGATCTCCTCCAGGGCCGCCCATACCCGGCGCTGGAATTCGCTGCCGCCGCCGGTGGATTCGATCTCGAACTCGGTCCGGCCGCCGACGAAGTAGTCCCGCAGCTGGGCGATCACCGCGGCGAAGGCCCGCGGGTCCTCGGTCCACTCGTCCCGCACCACGGGGCCTTTGCCGCCGCGCACGGAGAGTGAGGTGAGGACCACCCCAGTGCCCGCCTCATTGCCCGCCGGCTCCCCGACCAGCAATAGTTGACCGAGCGGGCTGTCGATGGTCGTGTACACGGTCATCGCGAATCCTTTCGCTTGTCGCGTCGTGTTCCACGGTCCAATCTGCCCCGACTCCCCTAGCTATACCGGCGGAAATCAGACATGTCGGTCCGGGTTGGGCGGGGCGAACGGCCACTCCTCGAACCAGGTGCAGCGGCCCTCGGCGTCGAATCGCAGCACCCACAGGTCGCGCCACCGCGACGGATCGTCGTGGGTGTACTCGACCTCCACCCGGACGACGGCGGTGTTCCCGTCCACGGCCACGACCTCGGAGCGCATGGTGAACGCCTCGTCCGGGCCGTCGCGATCCGCTTCCCAGAACTCCGCGAGCGCCGGGAGGCCGATGATCGGCTCCGCCCACGGCGTCACCAGATATCCCGCGCCGGGGGCGAACAACTCCCGCAGGCGGGCGGTTCCCCAGGACCGCCAGGCCCGTTCGTACGCTTCCACCCAGTTCTCCACAGCGGCCCGGTCCATATCCGGAACCTACCGCGCCGGGAACCGGCTGTTCGCTGTGAGGGAACGAACGATGCGGAATACCACCGTGATACGGCAGGGTTCCCTGTGATCGACACCGCTAGCAAGGAGATTCATGCGGATCATCGTTATCGGCGCCACCGGGACCATCGGCGCGCAGGTCGCCGCGGAGCTGGAGCGCGAGCACGAGATCGTCCGTGCGTCCCGCACCAGCGAGGTGCGGGTCGATATGGACGACACCGCCTCGATCGACGCCCTGTTCGAGACGGTCCCGGACGTGGACGCCGTAATCTGTTGCGCCGCCAGCGGAAAGCTCACCCCGCTGGACTCCGGCGACGACTTCTACCACGGCATCCAGGGCAAGCTGTTCGGCCAGGTCCACCTGGTCCGCACCGCCCTGCGCCACCTCCGCGACGGCGGCTCCATCACCCTCACCTCGGGCGTCTTCGACCGCCCCGAGCCCGGCATGACCTTCGGTGCCCTGGTCAACGGCGGCCTCGAGGCCTTCGTCACCGCCGCCGCCACCGAACTCCCCCGAGGCCTCCGCATCAACACCGTAAGCCCCGGCTGGATAACCGAAACCCTGGAATCCATGGGCCGAGACGGCGCCGACGGCACCCCCGCCCACGACGTCGCCCGCGCCTACGTAGAAGCCGTCCAGGGCACCCTGCAAGGCCAAACCCTCCGCCCGACCCGAGTAGGCGTCCTGACCATCTGAGCCCCGCTCAGACTTCTTGCAATGCGCGGGTGCGGTCGACCGGCTTCAAGGTCTTGTCGAGGTTCGTGCGCATGGTGGTGGCGGAGTCGAGGAGGTAGTTCTGGCGGACTCGCCAGGGGTGGCGGTCGCCCTGGCGGGGGAAATCGCCGATGGAGCGCTGGATGTAGCCGGAGGCCAGGTCGAGGAGAGGGCGCTCGTCGAGGTGGCCCTCGGGGCGGGGGACGACGGCGCGGTAGCCGCGACGGTCCATGTGCGCCAGCACTTTACAGACCAGGCGCGAGGTGAGGTCGGCGCGCAGGGTCCAGGAGGCGTTGGTGTAGCCGATGCAGACCGCGAAGTTCGGGACGCCGGTGAGCATGGCGCCCTGCCAGACGAACTGGTCGGACAGATCCACCGGCGCGCCGTCGACGGTCAGCGAGATGCCGCCGAACGCGAGCAGTTTCAGGCCGGTCGCGGAGACCACGATGTCGGCCTCCAGCACGCGGCCGGACGCCAGGCGGATCCCCTCGGGGACGAAGCTGTCGATGTGGTCGGTGACCACCTCGGCGGCGCCCTTCTTCATCGCCTTGAAGAAGTCGGCGTCGGGCACCGCGCACAGCCGCTGGTCCCACGGGTTGTAGGACGGCGTGAAGTGCTCGGCGACCAGCTTCTCGTCCTTCAGGATGCGCGTCGACAGCCCGGTGAGCAGCTTGCGCGCGGCCTCGGGCCGGCGGCGGCAGTACTGATAGAAGCCCACGTTGAACAGGATGTTCTTGGTCCGGATCACCCGGTGCGCCAGCTTGGGCGGCAGCAACTCGCGGATCCGGTCGGCGTATTTGTCACGCCCCGGCACCGGTGAGATCCAGGTCGGCGAGCGTTGCAGCATGGTGACCAGTTCGGCCTGCTCGGCCATGGCCGGCACCAGCGTCACGGCCGTCGCGCCACTACCGATCACGACCACCCGCTTGCCGGCGTAGTCGAGATTCTCGGGCCAGAACTGCGGGTACACCAGCTGACCGGCGAACGAGTCGGCCCCGGGGAATTCCGGTGTGTGCCCCTCGTCGTAGTTGTAGTAGCCGGCGCAGCAGTACAGGAATCCGCAGGTGAGGGTGCGGCGCTCGCCGCCCTGTTCGAGGGTGAGCGTCCAGCGCGCGTCCTCGCTGGACCATTCGGCGCCGATCACCTTGGTGCCGTAGCGAATTCGCTCGTCGATGCCGTACTGCCGCGCGGTCTCGGTGATGTAGCGCAGGATCGACGGACCGTCAGCGATCGACTTGGGGTCGCGCCAGGGCTCGAACGGGTAGCCGAGGGTGAACATGTCGGAATCCGAGCGGATCCCGGGGTAGCGGAACAGATCCCAGGTTCCGCCCAATGCCTCGCGCGCCTCGAGAATGGCGTAGCTGCGGCCCGGGTGTTCGGTCTGCAGCCGATAGGCCGCACCGATCCCCGACAGGCCCGCACCCACGACGACGACGTCGAGATGTTCTGCTGCCACGGTCATACCTCCAGTGTGCTGGCACGGGATCCGCGCCTCTTGACTCTACGCGACAAGTATTTGATTCTGGACGACATGTCGGTGATCCGGTCCGCGGGCCTGCGGGGCTTCCGCGCCACGGTGGCCGAGCTGGGCGGCGATGCCGAGGAGTTCGCCGTCGCGGCCGGACTGCCGATCGGCGCGCTGGACGCCGACGACCTGCTGGTCTCCGACCAGGCCATGGCGCTGGTGCTGGAGATCGCGGCCGAGCGGCTGCGCTGCCCGGACCTCGGGTTGCGCATCGCCACCCGCCAGGACCTCGGCATGCTGGGCCCGCTCGCGCTCGCCATTCGCAGCTCCCCCACACTGGCCGACGCCCTGGAATGCACCTCGCGCTACCTGTTCGTGCACGCCCGGTCGCTGAGCCTGACCCTCGAGCCCGACCCGTACGGCGATCGCGGCGTGACCGCCCTGCACTACGGGGTGCGGCCGGGGGTGCCGATCCTCGTCCAGGGCACCGATCTCGGGCTCGGCTTCCTCCATCGAGCGCTGCGGCGACTCGTGGACGGGCCGTACGGACTGCGCTCGGTCGAACTGCCCTACCGGCCACCGGGATCCGCATCGGCATACGAGGAATTCTTCGGCGCCCCGGTACGATTCGGGCGGCCGGCCGCGATACTGCGGGTGCCCAGCAGTCTGGCCTCGCGCACGGTGGCCGGCAGCGACGAGACATTGCGCCGGTTGGCGCTGGCCTTCCTGGCCGAGCAGTCCGCGGACGGGGGCGTGGCGCTCGAACCCAAGGTCCGCGCCGCCGTCCAGCAGCTGCTGGGCACCGCCGCTCCCGAAATAGCCGCGGTGGCAAGGCTTCTCACCCTCCACCCCCGGACGTTGCAGCGTCGACTCGCGGCCGAGGGCACCTCCTTCGCCGCGATTCTCGACGACGTCCGCCGCACCGAGGCCCGCCGCTACCTGACCACCACCGATCTGCCCATGAGCCAGATCGCCTCCCTGCTGGGCCTCGCCGAACAGTCGACGCTCACGCGGGCGGTGCAGCGCTGGTGGAACACCACGCCGACGGCCCTGCGGCGCGGGTGATCACGCGGCAGGGCGGTAGCCGGCCAGCGCGGTGAATGCCTCCTTCCGCTCCCAGCCCGACGCATTGTCCAAGACCTTCACCAACCCCGGGCTGGCCAGATCGAGATCAGCGCGCACACCGTCGCGGTGCGGCAGGTCGTAGCGGGCGAAGCAGTACCAGAAGGCGATATCGACACCGGTGGTGTCGAAGATGTCGAGCAGTTCGGTCAGGTGGGCGGCCTGCTCACGCTCGTCGCGTTCGTAGTCGCCGGTCAATGCGCGCGGTCGTGCCGTCCGCGGATCCCAGTCCACGATTTCTCCGCTGCGCGGGCCCGCGTCGGCCGCGCCGCGGTAGGCGCAGCAGCCGAATTCGGTGAGCGCCACCGGCTTTCCCGATGCCGCGCCCTGGTCCACGAACGACCGGATACTGTCGCGGTACCCGTCCACCTGCGCGGCCGACCGGTAGCCCGCGTCGGTGGCGAGGATGTCGAACAGGGTCCAGTCCACGCCCTCGAACGGCAGGCTGGCGTAGGTCACCTTGCCGCCGAACCGTTCTCGCACCATCGCGACGGCCCGAGCGAGAAACTCGTTGAGACGAGCGGGAACTCGGGCCATCGCACCTCGTGTCGCCGGATCGGCGAGGGCGGCGGCGCGCTCCTCGAACGTGTCACCCGGCAGGAAGCCGGGCAGGAACAGGCTCAGCTCGGAGCCGACGGCCAGCACGACGGCGGCACCACCGGCCCGCAGCCGTTCGGCGTGGTCGGCGCAGTCGGCCAGCAGATCGAGCAATTCCGCCGCGGTCGTCTCGTTGACGAACGGGCACAACCACACCTCGAGCCCGGCGTCGGCGGCCAGCGACGCGGCGAGCTTCAGGCGTTCGGCGCGGCCGCCGGTGATGCGAACGGCGGTGCAGCGCAGTTCGTCACGGATGGCGCACATGTCGCGCCGCACCGCGCCGGGGTCGAACGGCTCGTGCGTGGTGCTGCCTCGATTGACGAAGCCGGTGTCGTAGCAGACGCCAGTTCCTCGCATGGATCTTCCTCCTCAATACGGTACTTTAAGTACCCTACGAGTCACGATAGCCCTTACTGGCAGCATCGGACAAGGTACGATCTGTACCCATATGAGCGAGCCCACCCGACAGACGCGGCGCCGCGGCGCGGCCCTCGAGCAGGCGATCCTGCGCGCCGCCGTCGACGAACTCCTGGAATCCGGCTATGCCGGCATGACGATGGACAGCGTCGCCAAGCGCGCCGGAACCAACAAGAACGCCCTCTACCGGCGCTGGCCGCATCGCGCCGCACTGGGCGTCGCGGCCTATCGCCAGCTCGCCTCCGCCGAGCTACGCCTGCCCGATACCGGCTCGCTGCGCGCCGACGCCCTGGACCTCCTGCGCCGCGCCAACTCCCACCTCGCCTCCCCGCTCGGGGAGATCCTGCGCGGACTGCTCGCCCACACCGCCGACGAGCCCGAACTCCTGAGTCAGCTCCGCGACCAGTCCGGCGAGGCCGGGGCACGCCCCTGGCTCACCATCCTCGACCGCGCCGTCGCCCGCGGCGAGGTCCCGCCCACGGCCCGCCACCCCCGCGTGGCCTCGGTCCCGATCGACCTGCTGCGCAACGAGTTCGTCACGCGCGGCGTCGCCAGCGTCCCGGACGAGGTGCTGGTCGAGATCGTGGACGCGGTCTATCTGCCGATGCTCCGGGGGTACGAGAACCAGCTCTCGTAATCAGGATTCCTCGGGAGCCCAGCGGTTAGCGGTGAGTTTGAAGTCAGGCAAGGCCGCGAGGGACATGGTGGACTCGTAGATGCGGTCGTAACCCGTGTGGGTGATGTACCACCGGCCGTTGTCTTTGCGGTAGCGGTCGTTGTAGTAGGCCGCGCCGCGGATCAGGACGTCGAACTCGGGGACGATGACCGTGTCCTCCAGGCACCAGCTGCCGGTGGCGGTGTCGCCGTCGACCTCGATGACGGGGTGGGTGCAGACGTGGACGGTGACGATATTGCGGTCCAGGGACGACCGCATGTAGTCGACGATCTCGGCGCCGCTGGTGAATTTCAGCGGCCGGCCACCCGACGGGGAGCCGTAGTCGCCCGTGGCGTCCTCGGCGAGCGTCCCGGCGAACTCGTCCCACAATTTGAGGTCGAGGGACCGCAGGTAGCGGTACTTCAGCGCACGAATCTCCTCCAGTGCAACCGGATCCATCCGCCGCCACCTCCTCGTCTCGGCCCGCGAACACTGTAGAACATGTTCCTGTTTCGGTTCGCGGGTTTCGCCGGACGAGTCTCAGCTTCCGGTGGACGCGGGCTCTCGGGCCGAGGCGACCGACCGTTCCTTACCGTCCTTCTTCGCGACCGCGCGCACCAGCAGGCCCGCGTCGTCGGCGTCGACCCGCACGGTGTCGCCCTCGTTCAGCTCCCCCGACAGCACCAGCGTGGAGATCCGGTTCTCCAGTTCCCGTTGGACGGTGCGCCGCAGCGGGCGGGCGCCGAATTCGGGCTGATAGCCGTTGTCCGCCAGCCAGTCTCGCGCCGCGTCGGTCACATCCAGGTCGATGTCCTGGGCACGCAGGCGGCGGCGCGGGCCGTCGAGCACCAGGTCCACGATGTGGCGCAGCTGGTCGCGGTCCAGGCGGTGGAAGACGATGGTCTCGTCGATGCGGTTGAGGAATTCGGGGCGGAAGTGCTGTCGCATCCGCTCCATCAGCTTCGGCGTGATCGAGTCCACGTCGCCCGCGGGCGCGTTCAGGATGAGATCCGAGCCGATATTGCTGGTCATGATGACGATGGTGTTCTTGAAATCCACGGTGCGGCCCTTGGCGTCGGTCACCCGGCCGTCGTCGAGCAGTTGCAACAGCACGTTGAAGACGTCCGGATGCGCCTTCTCGACCTCGTCGAACAGGATCACCGAATACGGCTGCCGCCGCACCTTGTCGGTGAGCTGGGCGGCGTCGTCGTAGCCGACGTATCCGGGCGGCGCGCCGACCAGCCGCGACACCGTGTGCTTCTCCTGGAATTCGCTCATGTCGAACCGGATCATCCGGTCCTCGTCGCCGAATACGGCCTCCGCCAGGGCCTTCGCGAGTTCGGTCTTGCCGACGCCGGTGGGCCCGAGGAACAGGAACGAGCCGATCGGCCGGTTCGGATCCTTCATTCCGGCGCGGGCGCGGCGCACGGCCTCGGCGACCGCGGTGATCGCCTCCTCCTGCCCGATCACCCGCTTGTGCAGGACGTCCTCCAGCTGGAGCAGCCGCTGCTTCTCCTCCACCGTCAGCTCCGACACCGGGATGCCGGTCTGTTTGGACACCACCGCGGCGATATCGTCGATCGTGACGTGCGGCAGGTCGTCCTCGTCGTGCTCGAGGTGGTCGAGGCGTTCCTCGGCCGCGGTGATCTGCTCCTTGAGCGAATCGGCCTTGGCGTAGTCCTCGGCGGCGACGGCCGCGTCCTTCTCGCGCCGCAGCCGCGCCAGCTCCTCCTCGGCCTCGCGCAGCTGCGGGCCGGGCATCCGGGTACGCAACCGGACGCGCGCGCCGGCCTGGTCGACCAGGTCGATGGCCTTGTCGGGCATGAAGCGGTCGGTGATGTAGCGGTCCGACAGCTCGGCCGCGGCGACCAGCGCCTCGTCGTCGTAGCGGACCTGGTGATGCTCCTCGTAGACATCGGCGAGCCCGCGCAGGATCTCCACGGTGTCCTCGACCGACGGCTCGGTCACCAGCACCGGCTGGAACCGCCGCTCGAGGGCGGCGTCCTTCTCGATGTACTTGCGGTACTCGTCGATCGTGGTCGCGCCGATGGCGTGCAGTTCGCCCCGGGCCAGGGCCGGTTTGAGCAGGTTGCCCGCGTCCATCGAGCCCTCGCCGCCGGATCCCGCGCCGACGATGGTGTGCAGCTCGTCGATGAACAGGATCAGCTCGTCGGAATGCTCGCGCACCTCGTCGAGGATCTTGGTGAGCCGCTCCTCGAACTCGCCGCGGTACTTGCTGCCGGCCACCAGCGAGCCCACGTCGAGCGCGACGACCCGGCGGTCGGCGAGGGTCGTGGGCACGTCGCCGTTGACGATCCGCTGCGCCAGGCCCTCCACGATCGCGGTCTTGCCGACGCCCGGGTCGCCGATCAGCACCGGATTGTTCTTGCGCCGCCGCGACAGGATCTCGACGGTCTGCTCGATCTCCTCGGCGCGGCCGACGACCGGATCCACCTTGCCCGCCCGGGCCTCCGCGGTGAGGTCGCGCCCGTATTCGTCGAGGGTCGGCGTATCGCTGGGCGGCTTCTTACCCTCGGCCTGCGGCAGCTTGGCGCCCGACAGGGCCTGCGCCGCGGGGCTGTCGCCGTTGGAGGCGATGCCGAGCAGGATGTGTTCCGGGCCGATGTAGCTGGACCCGGCCTCGGCGGCGCCGCGCTGGGCATTGCGCAGCGCCAGCTTCGCCGCGGGACTGAGCACGATGCCGCCGCCCGCCGTCGTCGCCGAGGCCTGCCCGCTGCCGGCCGCGCCGCGCATCTGCGCGGCCACCTGGTCCGGATCGAGGCCGAGTTCGGTGATGACGCCGCGCGACGGCTCGACCGCCGCCGCCGCGTAGAGCAGATGTTCGGGGGTGATCTCGGCGTTGCCCCATTCCCGCGCGGCGTCGCGAGCGGCGCCGACCAGGGCCTTGGCGTTATCGCTGAGCAGGCGGCCCAGGTCGATCCGCTGGACGGGCGGCTGCGAGGTCAGGCCCGACGAGCCGAAGAAGCGGTTGAAGATGTCGTCAAACGAGCCGAATGAGTCGGGCCAGGCTGCGGTCATATCCACACCTCATCGTCTGTATCGATGTCCACACCGTCGTGGTCGTGCTGAAACCGGGTGATCGGCGAACCGATGGCTATCGCATCAACGTCCGTTTCGAAACAGTCGGCTTCCACCGTACTCCATGACGCAAGACCCGGAAGGGCCTTCCGCGGCCCTGACCAGTCACTATCCGGCAACCAAGGGGTGCCCGCATTCGCACCAATTGATCTTTCCGCGGTGCCACACTCGGAACCGGTTGGGCTCGAGGAGGATCTGTGACCACAGCACCGTCTCGCCGTGGCGCCGCCGAGATCGAGGCCGTCAGGCCTTATCCCCGGCGGGTCGCCCCGAAGGGTTCCTACGTCTGGACCGTGATGACCACCACCGACCCCAAGCTGCTCGGGGTCATGTACATCGTCACGTCGATGGCGTTCTTCCTCATCGGCGGCCTGATGGCGCTGCTGATGCGATCCGAGCTGGCCAGACCCGGCCTACAGTTCCTGTCGCCCGAGCAGTTCAATCAGCTGTTCACCATGCACGGCACGATCATGCTGCTGTTCTACGCGACGCCGATCGTCTTCGGATTCGCCAATTGCGTTCTGCCGCTGCAGATCGGCGCGCCGGACGTGGCGTTCCCGCGGCTGAACGCGCTGAGCTACTGGCTGTATCTGTTCGGGGCGACGATCGCGACCGCGGGCTTCCTCACCCCCGGCGGCGCGGCCGATTTCGGCTGGACCGCCTACACGTCGCTGAGCCTCAGCAGCCATTCCCCGGGGGTGGGCGCGGACCTGTGGATCCTGGGCGTGGCGGTGTCCGGCGTCGGCACCATCCTGGGCGGGGTCAACATGATCACCACCGTGGTCTGCCTGCGCTGCCCGGGGATGACCATGTTCCGGATGCCGATCTTCACCTGGAACATCCTGGTGACGAGTGTGCTTGTGCTGCTGGCCTTTCCGATCCTGACCGCGGCGCTGATGGGGCTCGCGGTGGACCGGCATCTGGGCGGGCACATCTACGATCCGTCCAACGGCGGGGCCATCCTGTTCCAGCATCTGTTCTGGTTCTTCGGCCATCCCGAGGTCTATATCGTGGCGCTGCCGTTCTTCGGGATCATCACCGAGATCGTTCCGGTGTTCAGCCGCAAACCGCTGTTCGGTTACACCACACTGGTCTACGCGACGCTGGCGATCGCGGCGCTGTCGGTGGCGGTGTGGGCGCACCACATGTTCGTCACGGGATCGGTACTGCTGCCGTTCTTCTCGATGATGACCTTCCTCATCGCGGTGCCGACCGGGGTGAAGTTCTTCAACTGGATCGGCACGATGTGGAAGGGGCAGTTGACCTTCGAGACGCCGATGCTGTGGGCTCTCGGATTCATCGTGACGTTCCTGTTCGGCGGCCTGTCGGGCGTCATCCTCGCGAGCCCGCCGCTCGACTTCCACGTCTCCGACAGCTATTTCGTGGTCGCGCACTTCCACTACGTGCTGTTCGGCACCATCGTGTTCGCCACCTTCGGCGGTATCTACTTCTGGTTCCCGAAGATGACCGGGCGCTTCCTCGACGAGCGGCTGGGCAAGCTGCATTTCTGGTCCACGTTCTGCGGATTCCATCTGACATTCCTGGTACAGCACTGGCTGGGCGCGGAGGGCATGCCGCGCCGCTACGCCGACTACCTGCCGTCCGACGGATTCACGACGCTCAACACCATCTCCACCATCGGGTCCTTCGTGCTGGGGTTCTCGATGGTGACGTTCGTGTGGAACGTCTTCAAGAGCTACCGCTACGGCGAGGTGGTCTCCGCCGACGATCCGTGGGGCCACGGCAATTCGCTGGAATGGGCCACGACCTGTCCGCCGCCGCGGCACAACTTCTTCGAGCTGCCCCGAATCCGTTCCGAGCGACCGGCATTCGAGCTGCACTACCCGCACATGGTGGCTCGCATGCGGGCGGAGGCACACGTCGGCTGGGGCGCGCCCCGGCACGAGGAGGAGAACGCCGACACCGCCTCCTGAGCGCCGTGCCCGCCGCGGGGAGATCGGTATCGTCGTGGTGTGCGCGCAGTCCGGCGGGTCCTGGTCACGCTCATCGCTCTCACAGCCCTGGTCGCGGCGCTCGCGGTGGCGGGCCTGCCGGTCTATGTCCACCCCCAGACCGATCCGCTGCGGCCCGCCGACGCCATCGTGGTGCTAGGCGGTACCGCCTACGAGCGCTTCGACATCGGCCTCGACCTGGCCCGCCGGGGGCTCGCGCCCGAACTGCTGATCTCGCGGTCCACGGGCGCCGACGACTCGCTGATGGACCGGTACTGCGACGGCGGCTATCCGTTCCACGTCGACTGTTTCGTTCCCGACCCGTGGACGACGCAGGGCGAGGCGCGGGAGATCTCCCGGCGGGCAGAGCGGTTCGGGTGGCATCACCTCATCGTCATCACCAATACGCCGCACGTCTCGCGCGCCCGCTACATCGTGGGCAAGTGTTTCCACGGTGAGCTGACCATGGTCGCCAGCCCCGCCGATTCGGGGCTGCGGTACTGGGCGTGGATGTACGTCCGCCAGTCGGTGAGCTACGTCCGGGCATTCTTTTCCGGGTGCTGACCTCCGCTTCGAGGCCCCGAAATCGGCCCCCACCAGGCTGATTCACCGTTACGATGATCCGACAACTGGTCGGGGTTACGCACTGCGGAAGGGCCCCGGCATGCGCATCGACGACCTGCGCGAGGTACGCGACACCGAACTCGACGCCGACATCTGCATCGTGGGTTCCGGTCCCGCGGGATTGACGATTGCCACCGAGCTGGCCGGGACCGCGTGGCGGGTTCTGGTCCTGGAGAGCGGCGGCCGTACCCGGAGCCCGGATGCCGACCGTCTCAACGATATCGAGAATGCGGGGGCTCCCCGCGCGATGCCGCATCGCGATGCGCGCAACCGCGTGCTGGGCGGCAGTTCCGATACCTGGAGCGGCCGCTGCGGCTACTTCGACGAGATCGACTTCTCCTGCCGCCCTTGGGTTCCCGAGTCGGGCTGGCCGATCGGCGCCGCGGACGTGCGGCCGTATCTCGATCGGGCGGCCCGGCACATCGGCATCGGCTACGGGGGCGGGTTCAACAACGACGCGTTCTGGCGGCTCGCCCATCGCCCGCGACCGTCCCGGACGGCGGATCCCGATCTCCTGCGGCCGTACTTCTGGCAGATCAGCAAGGATCCCGCGAATCCGTTCGACGCCAAGCGGTTCGGGGCGCATGCCGCGGCGACGCCGGCGCCGAACGTCCGTGTAGTGGTGAACGCGACCGTCACCCAGGTCCGGACCGACGAGTCGGGGTCGCGCGTGGAATCGCTCGAGGTCGCCGGCGCCGATCCGCGGCGGCGCACGGTCCGTGCGCGGTGGGTGGTACTGGCCGCGGGCGGTATCGAGAACGCGCGCCTGCTGCTGGCGTCGCGGCGGGATGTGCCGCACGGCGTGGGGAACGGCAACGGGCTGGTCGGGCGCTATCTGATGGACCATCGGTCCGGTGCGGTCGGCACCTTCGATCCGGCCGGCTCCCCGGCGGTCCGCGACCACTACGGCAAGTACGTCGTCCGGTCCGCGCACGGCACCCACACGTTCCTGCACGGCCTGGCCCTCTCGGACCGGATCCAGCGCGACGAGCGATTACTCAACTGCGCCTTGTGGATTCAGGAGGTGCCCGCCGACGACGATCCCTGGGACGCGGTCAAGCGGCTGATGCGGCTGCGCGGCGACCGGCACGACGCGCGGCGGGCGCTGGGCAGTTCGGGACTGCTGCTGTCCGGGGCGTACCGGCGGCTGGTCCACCACACCGGTCTGCCGCACCGGCTGGACCGGGTGGAACTGCGGTGCATGGTCGAGCAGCGGCCCGATCCGGCCAGCCGCGTCACCCTCGCCGAGCACAGCGACCGGTTCGGAGTGCCCGTCGCCCGGCTCGAGTGGAAGACCAGCGAGCTCGAGGACCGCACGGTGCGGCGGGCCGCCGGGCTGGTCGCGGCCGAATTCGCCCGGCTCGGCTATGCCGCGCCGACGCTGTGCGAGTGGGCCCGGCCCGGCAGTTCGGCGCCCCCGCAGCTCACCGACTGGGCCCACCCCACCGGGACGACCCGCATGTCCGCCGATCCCCGGCACGGCGTCGTCGATCCCGCCTGCCGCGTCCACGAGGTCGAGAACCTGTACGTGGCAGGCAGTTCCGTCTTCCCCACCACCGGCCACGTCAACCCGACGCTCATGATCCTGGCGCTGGCCGTCCGCCTGGCCGACGGCCTGAAGGCCGGATCGACCACCGTCGGCACGTCACCCGCGCAGGCGTCCTGACGCCGGCCGAAACTTGTCGTACCCCTCGGGCATACTTGCTCTCGTCGGACGCCGATCAGGTTGCAACGCAGAGTAATCCGCACCCTGAGGGAAAGGCGTTTCCATGGCCGAGTTCTACTCGTCGTCCGACCGTGCCGACGACCGGCTGGCAGCCGAGATCGCGCGGCATCGCGAGCTGCTGCGCCGGCCCGTCGCGGAACACTGGCGGCGGGTGGACCTGCGGCTCCGGTTCGCCGAGCCGGCAGTGCAACACCTGCTGGTCCGGCAGGCCGAACGGCTCATCGACGGCCTGATGATCGATGCCGACCGGCATCGTGACCTCGACGTCGAGGCCTACCGCGCCGTGCGCGACGGAGTTCCGCTGCGCTACGACGCACGTCGCAGGCAGTTCGTCGCCGAACGCGGCCGCCGCGAGATCCTGATCCGTCCCGACGGTCAGGAGCGGCGACTGGGCATCATCGCCCGGCTCGCCGCCGACGGCGTCGACGTGGACCAGATCCTCACCGTCGCGACGGTGGTGGTCTCCCACCCCGACTACCCGGGCGCGGCGCCCGTCCGGGGCCCCCGCCGTGACGACCCGTTCCGGCAGGCGCACAGCCGGGCCGCCGCGGACATGTGAGCCGTGGGCCCCAGGTTCTGGTTCGCCCTCACCCGAGGGCGAACCGGAACCTCCGTATCGACAGGCCCAGGCCAGATGTACGTCCGCCTCCGATGTGCGTCGAACCCTAGTAGCTCCGACCCGAGTCCAGCTTGATGTGCCGGGCCTCCACGAGCACCTGCCACGCGATCGCCTTGCGCGAGCAACCTTCCCGGTCGCAAGCTCGGTGCTGTTGCATCGCCACGGGATCTGCGCCAGTGCGTCACTCTCCCCCTGCTCACGATCACTATCGGCACGCAGTAAGCACAACACGTCCCCACCGATCATCATCAGCGCTACGAGAACCGACCATGCCGCCGGGCCACTCATCAATTCGTCCAGGCCCGCAGGCGCCACAACGGCAACGGCGGAACGTTCTCATCGACTCCGACCGACTCGACCTCAACGCAGTAGTCCGGGTTCCAATTCCGTAGTGCTCGTAGCAATCTCACAATCACATCGGGCCGTGCGGTGTAGGTGATCGCCGGGTGCATCGCCCCACCGAAGTCGACGTTCACCATTCGTTGCGGAAGCCTGCCGGTCGTCTTGTCCATCGCACCCCGTCCGTCGTTGGAAGGGCACCGCCGCCGACGTGCCGGGAACGGGATCAGTCCGTCGCATCAAACCGGTGGCAGGGCCTGCCCAGCAGCATGGCTCGCGCAAGGGGACAGAAGGATTACAAGGTGTTATACGGTCAAGGAATCAAGGCCGAGACTGTGCGCAAGCGACCGAACAGGGCCTTCGATCCCTCGGGCCACGTTGACCGCTTCATCGCTGTCACCGAGTTCGGCCGCCACCGACACCTGCCATATGGCCGTGCTCGTCGGTCCGAACCAGAGCAGCCCGAACCCACCGTCTTCGGAATCACCGAGAGACCGCGCCTCCGAGGACGCTTCGTCCAAGAAGTCGGCCACCCCGCTCGCATCTCCGGATACCGCGCAAGCGAATGCGCCACGACACAGCAGGTTTCCGTATGCCTGGCGGGCATCGACGCTGGTGAGTGCCGACTGCATGTCGCTCGCAGTGTGCATTGCGAGTCGACGTGCAAGTTCGGCGTTCTCCGGCGGCATCGCATTCAGCCGTGAAATCTCGGCCAAACCGATCCACTCGGGCGTATCGAGATCACGGGCTACCTGCATTCCCAATCCGGCGACAGTAGTCGCGAGATCGGGATAGCCAACGCCTTTGACGAGGAAGCGGGCGTTGAACGCGGCCTCCACAAATTCCGGCCCCTGGTAGTAGAAAGCGTCCCGCAACAAATCAGCCATGCCGGGCGCGAGACCTACGTAATTCGCGTCGTTGCGCATCAGTGTCGAGCGCCTGACGGCCGCGCGTACGGCATCCCGAGATCGCTCGGGCTTGCGCCGTTCGCCCACGGACATCTCCAAACACGCGGACCTGACGTCGGGTACGACGACAGTAGCGGCCGCCTTGGCCGGGTCCGTAGGGTCACCAGGCTGCCCGAGCAGTTGCGACACGGTGATGCTCAATGCTCGGGCAATCGCCACCTGTGTCGCCCGGCGATCGAGTGCGCGCTGCCCGCTCTCGATCAGGGAGATGTAGCCCTGCGAGACTCCCGCGTGATCGGCCAGCATCTTCTGGCTGATTCCGCCGCGCCGCCGACGCCAGTACCGGATGCGTTCGCCAGCGTGCTCCATAAGCCGAGGGTATGCCTCCCCGAGGAGGCAAACCAGGCTTGTGTGTATACGGCGCGACGCCGCCGGGCCACCGTCACTCCGGCGTGCTCTTGGCCGAATCCTGCGCATCCGGCTGGCCGGGGACGGGCATGGGGCCCAGGCGTTTGTGGACGAGGTGTTGCTGCACGAAGGTCCAGGTGTTGCTGGTTGCGAAGTAGACGAGGATGCCGACCGGCATGAGGACGCCCGCGACGGCGGCGCCCAGGGGGAAGATCCACAGGCTCAGCCAGTTGATCATGCGGGTTTGGGGGGTGGTCTCGAGTTGGCGGGTGATGGCGGAGCGGGCGGTGAAATGGGTGGCCAGGCCGGCTATGAGGACCAGCGGGATTACGACGGTCAGGACGGCCGTCATCGATCCGCCCGAGGTGGCGAGGGTTGCCGACAGGGGGGCGTCCAGCAGTTTCGCGTTCAGGAACGACTGGACCTGGTCGGGTGAGAACAGGTAGTTGGCGGTGGACGCGTTCTCGGCGGCGGTCATCGAGGTGGAATTGCCGACCAGGGGCACGTGCGAGACGGGTCCGGTCCGGTCGAACGAGCGCAGGACGTGGTACAGACCCAGGAACAGCAGCAGTTGCCCGGCCATCGGCAGGCAGCCGCGCAGGAGGCTGAAATTGTGCTGCTCCTGGAGTCTCCGGGTCTCCGCGACCAGCTTCTCGCGGTCGTCGGCGTACTTCGCCTGCAACTTGCGCACTTCCGGTTGCAGGATCGCCATGGTCCGGGAGAACTTCACCTGGGCCAGGAACGGCCGCACCAGCAGCGCCCGGACGGTGACGACGAGCAGGACGATCGCCGCGACCCAGGCCAGGCTGCCGCCCGCGCCCAGGACGGCGGCGAATCCGGTGTGCCACAACCACAGCACTCCGGACACGGGGTAATACACGAAATCGAGCATGGGGACGACACCTCACTGTGAGGCGCCCGCGAACGGGCGTCAGGGAAACAGGTCAGCGGATGTGCCGACCGCGTACCGAGACGCGGTCAGCCCCCGTGACCCGGTGCCCTGGGTCGCACTCGGCCCGCGGCGTCCGGATTGCTCTGGCGCAGAAACGATCCCCGCCGGCGTCGTTGCGCCGAGACGGGTGGTCCGGCGTGCGCGACGACCGGAACCAGCGTGACCCGCGCGGTGTGCGCGGCCACCACGGCCAGCGCCACCACCGCGGCCGCACCCACGGCCATCAGTGAATTCGGCTCGCCGAAGGGCATGACGAGCGCCGCCACCGCCGACACGACCAGCGCGTACACCAGCGGTGCGGCGGATCGGAGCCAGGCGGCGGTCATGCCTATGAGAGTACCGGTTCCCCGGCTACTGCTTCGGCAACGCTCCGCCCATGCCGCCCACGTCGGTGACCTTCCAGCCGTTGTCCGGATCGATATCCACGGTGTAGGTGACGGTGGTCTGCGCGCCCTCGGGCGTCTGAGCGCTGGTGGAGGTGACGTTGAGGAAGACGTTCACCTTGTAGCGGCCGTTGTCCTTCGACATCACCTTGGCGGTGATCGGCGTCGCGCTGGACGTCCACTTCAGCGGGACCAGGATCTCCTGGAGTTTCGGTGCGGTGGCATCGAATTTGGTGGCCAGCTGCGGGCTGGTGTTGGCCTTCAGCTTCGCGACCCAGCCGTTGACGTCCTGGAAGTTGATATTCGACGCCCCGACCGCGTAATCGGTGGCGATCTGCTCGGCGTGCCGATCGTCGGCGGCCTGCGCGTCCCGGTCGTTCAGAGTGCCGCGCGCCGACAGCCACAGCGAGCCGAAGACGGCGGTCAGCGCGATCAGCGCCACGCCGGCGACGGCCACCGCCACGGTCGACAGCCGGATAGAGACGGTGCGGGGATCGCGTGCGGTACCACTGTCGTTCGACATCGGTCCTCCTTCTATTTGACGTGCACTCGCACCCGCACGGCGCCGTCGCTGTCGACGTCGGCGAGGGCCTGCGAGATGAGACTGGAAATGTCGATGCGCGGCGCCGCCGAGGTCGCCGCGTCGGCGAGCGGTTGCAGCGCCGGGGTCAGGGATTTCAGCTCGGGGCCGAGTTCCTTCAGGGCGTCGGTGAGTTTCGCCAGGAACGGCACCAGACCGCTGCCCTCGGTGAACGCCTCGGCCGGCTGGGTGTCGACGAGGCGGCCGACCGCGGCGACCAGATCGTTCAAAGTCTGTGTGAACCGGACGAATTCGGGGGCGGCGGCGCTGGTCGCCGGTCCCGCCCAGTCGATATCGGAGGCCGCGGCCTGGAAGCTGTTGAGCAGATCCGCGATACGCGGGCTGCGGCTCATGATCGCCGCCGCCAGCAGATCACCCGAGCGCGCCAGGTTCGGGATCGCGGCGTCGGTGCCGTCCAAGGCCGTCGTCGCGGTGCCGACCAGAGACCCGACGACGGCGGGGTCGAGCTGGTTCATCGTCCGGGTGACCAGCCGCGCGACCTGTGGAATCGACAGCGGCGTACGAACATTCGCGCTCTCCAGGCGCTGGCCGTCGCGCAGGTAGGGGCCCGCGCCGGTGGTCGGCCGGAATTCGACGTAGGGCTCGCCCAGTGCGGACAGGTGCTCGATGGTGACGACGCTGTCGGTCGGCACCTGCCGGTCGGCGTCGACCCGCAGCCCGACCTCGACGCCGCCCGCCGCCTTCCGCACCGAGGTGACCCGGCCGACCTCGATGCCGGTCAGCAGCACCGGCGAATCCACGCCCAGCCCACCGGAATTCGCCAGCACCATCGTGGCGCGGGTGTAATCGGCGAACGGATCGGCCCGCACCACACCGAAGGTCAGATAGCTCGCGCCGAGCACCGTGATCGCGGCGATCCCGCCGAGCGAGGCCAGTGCACCCGCCTTCATCGCACCGCTCCGATCATGCGCAGGGTCTCGACGATCCGATCCGTCTGGTCCTGGGCCGGAACATTCGCCGCCGCATCGGTTTTCACGCCGGTGATACTCACCTTGGGGCCGTGTTCCACGAACGGGATCACCTTGTCGCGCAGCAGCGATACCAGCGTCTGGAGATTCGACGGGCTGCTCAGGTCCAGCGGGCGCGACGTGGCCAGCAGCGGCAGGAAAGCCTGCGCGGCCCCGTCCGCGCCCTGGAGGACCGGGCCGAGCCAGGTGAGCGAGGTGCCGACCGGTCCCAGCACGCCGAAGATCTTCGTCACGCCCACGACGGAGGCGACGATGCCGTTGACCTCCTCGACCGACTTCTCGCTCAGGATGTTGTCGAGTTCGGGCCGGATGTCGTGCAGGACTTCGGCATTGGTGCCGAGCCCGTTCAGCAGCGCGTCCACGCTGTCGAGGTTGGCGGCCAGATCGACGGCATCGGCACCCATCGTCCGCGAGATCTGCGCGGTGCGGGCCGGATCCTCGGGCAGCACCCGGTTGAATTTGGTGATGATGTCCTGGAGCTTGGACACCGAGCCGCCCTGGGTGAAGGTGGCGACGGCGGCCATGGTGTCCTCGAGCTGCACCGGCGGCTTCGTCTGCGCCAGCGGGATGGTGGAGCCCTCCGCCAGCAGCGTGCCGAACCCGTCCGGCGGCGTGGTCAGGGCGACATGGATATCGCCGAGCACCGTGTTCTGCCGCAGTTCCGCCACGGTGGTCGCGGGCAGCTTCACCGACTTCGAGACGTCCGCGTCGACCACCACATAGCCGCCACGCCCACCCGACCGGTCCGCACTCACCACGGACACCCCGGACACCGTCCCCACCTGCGCCCCATTGGCCATGATCTTGGCCCGCGCGGGGAGGTTCAGCACATTCTCGAACTCGATCTTCAGGTGGTAGGTGGGTCCGGAGACCGTCGTGCCGGGCACGGGGACCGACGAGGGGTCGAAGGCGCAGCCGGCCACGGGCAGGGCCGCCGCCAGTGACACCGCGAGACCTACGACAAGACGCCTACGCCCCGAACGCTCCCCCGTTTTTCCGGCACGTTTTTGGCCGGAATCCTCACGTGAGATTCCGGCCAAAAGCGTGCCGGAAAAACGGGGGGCGGTGATTCTGTAGTGGCCGATTCTCATCGCGCACCTGCCAATCCGAAGACGAGGGTGGCCGCATCGACCTTGGCCATGCCTCCGTCGGCGGTGCATTTCCCCGGAGCGAAGGCATTGACTGCCGCGCACACCTGATCCGCGTTCTCCTGCGGCACAGCGACTTTGGGTGGGGCGTAGGAGATGCCCTCGCCCGAGACGGCGTGGAAGGCTTGGGCGATCACGGGGGTCATGCCGATGACCTGGGCCAGCGAACCCACGTGGGCGCGCAGGAATTTCACCAGTGGGACGGTGGCGTCGAAGGTCTTCATGATCGGGTCGCCGAGGAGGGTGGTCAGGTCGTTGAGCATCGGGACCACCTGGGCCAGGCCGTCGAACAGCTGCGCGCCGGGGCCGATCAGCTCGTTCGTGGCCTGGTTGAGGACGGGGCCGAGGCGGGTCAGCATGGTCTTCAGGTCGCCCCAATGCTGTTCGACCTTCTTCGAGACCGAGGCGAAGGCGTCGAAAATGCCGACCAGGTGCGCGATATCGGCGTCCGGCGAGGCGAGCGCCGCGCTCAGCTTCTGCACGACGGCGTTGATCTGCGGTCCGGTGCCGCTCGTGGCCGTGTCCAGCGCGGAAAGTCCGCGCTCCAGGGCGTCGGGCGAATTCTGATCGGGCCCTTGGATTTCCGCGGACAGCTCGGCCAGGGCGTTGAGCGTCTCGCTGATGCTCTTGGGCGTGAGCGTTTTGGTGAGGCACTGCCCGGGATTCCATCGCGCGGTGTTCTTCCCGTCCGAGACGACCGCCAGCTGCCGCGAGGCGACGATGCTGTCGGCGAGCGTGGTGGCGCCGGCGTCGGCGTAGACCGGTTTGTCGGCCTCCACGTCGAATTCGACCTTCACGGCACTCCCCTGCGGCGTGATCGAGGTGACCTCGCCGACCGGAATGCCGCGCATGGTCACCTGATTGCCGGTGTACAGCCCGATGCTGTCGGGCACGACGGCGCAGTAGCTCTCGGTCTTCTTCGCCGGATCGAATACGACGAAGTAGCCCACGGCGGTCAGGACGACGATCGTCACGGCCCCGCCGATCGACATCAGCCAGCGCGACCCGAGGACACGGTGCAGCATCAGCAGTCCTTCCCGGGTAGCGGTACGCACAGCCGAGGCTGGTTCGCGGGCGCGGTGACCGTCTGCCCCGACTGGTCGATCGTCACGCCGGCGTCCGTGAGCGCGGACAATTTCTCTTGCAGGCTCTGCACCGACGCGAGTACGGGTTCGAGCTGGTCACCGAGGTTCTGGAGCTGCGGCACGGCGTCGACGAGCTGCTGGAGTTTCGGTTTCAGCGCCGAATCCCAGGTCGGTGCGAGACCCGCGACGCGATCGACGACCACGCGCAGTAGCCGCACCCCCTCGCGCAGTTCGGCCCGCTTGTCGAGGACGAGGGTCTCCATCAGGTTCACGCTGTCCATCAACCGGCCCAGGTCGGTCTTGGCGCCGTCGTACATGGTCACGTACTCGTCGGCGACGGCCACCGCGTTGGTCACCTGGGTGCGCTGGCGGTTCAGCGCGTCGACATAGGTGCTGAGCGTGCCCAGGGTGGTCCGCAGCGCGTCGGGCGCCTGCTCCAGGGAGGTGTCGAGCGCGGCGAGGTTGCGCCGCAACGTATCTCCGTCGATCTCCCGCAGCGGGCGCGCGGCGTCCTGGAAGGTCTGCACCAGGCTGTAGGGCAGGCGCACCCGGTCCATGGGAATGGCCTTGTCCCCGAGCGGTTTACCGCCGGCCGGGAACAGTGCGACGTAGTTGCCGCCGACGATGGTCAGCATGCGCACGTCCATCGAGGACTGATCGCCGACGAAGACGTCCGAGTCCACGGTGAACCGCATGACCACCCGATCCGGCTTCAGCTCCAGCGATTTCACGCTGCCGACCGGAACGCCCGCCACCCGGATGTCGTCACCGGCCTTCACCGACTGCGCCTCGGACAGTTCGGCGGTATAGGTCTTCTTGCCGAACGGCACCACGTACAGCACCCCGGCCGCGACGGCGAGGACGGCCACGAAGACGACACCGATGATGCCGTAGCGGATCTCGCGGCGGTGGGTGGTGGTTTCGTCGACCACGGTTCGGTCTCGGGGTAGTAGGCGACGTAGGGCTGCTTGGGGTTTCATCCGTTGCATACCGCCACCTGCTGTCCGGCGATCAGTATCCCGAAGACCTGGGGGACGTCCGCGGTTCCCTTGGAGCACTGGGGTTTCCAGCCCGCGACGCCCTTGGGGGTGGTGGCGTCGAGGCTCGCGAGGAGGCCGGGGAGGCGGTCGAGGACCTCCAGAGCCTGCTGGGGGTCCGGGAAGAGGTTGCGGATCAAGGCATCCACATCGGTTCCGGTCTGGAGGCCGAGGACGTCGAACAGGTTGTCCAGGGGACCCAGGACCGATGGGGCGGCCATGGCGAACTGGGCCAGGCCGCCGATATTGGTCTGGAGCGCCTGGAAGACGTCGGTGAGGCGGGCCAGCAGCGGCACCAGGTAGTGCACGCGGCCGCCGACCTTGTCCGAGAGATCGGACATGTTGTGGATGAGGGTGCCGATCACCTGCTGGCGGTCGTCCACGTAGGAGGCGAACTTGCCGATCGCGTCCAGGGCCGGCCCGACCCCGCTGCCGTCCCCTTCGATCAAAGCCACCATGCTGGCGCTGAACTGGTTGATCGCCTCCGGAGAGATGGTGTCCAGCACCGGTTTCAGGCCGTTGAACATGCTGGTGACGTCGAAGGACGGCACAGTGTGCTCGGTGCCGACGGTCGCCCCGGCGGGTATCCGCGCCCCCGGTTGCGGCTGCTGCTGGAGGTCGATATACCGCTGACCGGTGAGGTTCTGGTAGCGGATGGCGAGTTTGGAATTGTCGTAGATCGGCGCATCCGTCTTCAGCGACAGGCGAATTCGCGCCCGCGCCCCGTCGAGCGAGACGCCCTCGATCTTGCCGACCTGCACGCCGTACATGCGCACGTCGTCGCCCACCTTGAGCCCGTTGGCATCGGTGAACAGGGCGTCGTGCGGCTCGGTGTCGCCGGATACGGGCCGCTTGATCGCCGTGAACACCACGGCGAGAACGACGATCATCACACCGGCGAACAGCGCCAGCCGCCAGGCGGCCGCTCCGACCTTCATCGCGGACCTCCCAGCAGCGGCGCCAGCACCGGCACGCCGCGCACATCGATCTCGGTGTTGAGGACCGGACCGTTCGGGGTATCGGGCATCGCCGTGCGCAGCCGCGCCATCAGCTCGGCCAGGTCCGCGCCGGACTGCTGCGGACGCGGCACCATCTGCCCCAGCAGCGCCAGCACCGGCGCCAACATGGTTGTGGTTCCGGACAATTGGTCTCCGGCGACCCCCGCGAACGTTCCCAGTCCGGGCAGCAGCTGATCGGTCAGGACCTGCACTCCGGCGTCGTAGGGCGCTCGATTGTCTTGCAGCCGTGGGAGATCGCGGATGAGGTCGAGCACCTGGATGGTGGCCCCGGCAAATTGTCCGCCGCCGTCGAAGGCGGGACCGAGCCGTCCCACCAGTTCGGAGGCGGGCATCTTCTGGTTGTCGGTGATGGTCTGCGCCACGGTGATCAGCGCCTGCGCCAAGGGCGTGAACGCGTCCACATCGTTGGAAACCTGGGAGATCACGGTGGCCATCTGGGGTGTGAGCACCGCGTCGCCGGTCTGGGAGAGACTGCGGAGCAGGCTGCCCATGGTGGCGTCGAAGATGGCGGCGGACCGCCGTCCGGTCAAGTCGATGACGCCGTCGTCGCGCAGCGGTGTGCCGCCCGTGCCGCGGCGCAACTCGATCTCGCTGATGCCGAACAGGTTCGCGGGCGCGTAGTCCACCTGCAGGCTGTCGTCGATGCCGAACAGCTGAGATCGGTCCAGCCGCAGCGAGATCCGCTGGGTCCCGTCCTCGTCGGGCACGATATCGGTGACCGTGCCGACCTGGACGCCGTCCACCCGCACCGGCGTTCCGGCCAGCACGCCGTCGCCGATCTGCTCGGTGTGCAGCGCGATATACAGCCCGTCGTCGCCGCGCAGGCCGCGGTACAGCGACACCGCCGCCACCACCGCCACGATCACGCCGACCGCGACCGCGCCGACCAGCAGCGACCGCCGCCTGTCCACGGCGACCCCGGGCATTCCGTACTTCGGCATCCCTACCCCGTGAAACTGATCGTCGCGTTGAATCCCCACAGCGCGAGGGTGAGGACCATATCGATGGCCACGATGGCCACCGAGGAGGCCCGCACCGCGCGCCCGGAGGCGATGCCCACGCCCTCGGGCCCGCCGGTGGCGAAGAATCCGTAATAGCTGTGGATGAGGATCACGACGGTCGCGAAGATCGCCACCTTGATCACCGCGGCGATCACGTCGAATCCGGACACGAACTGGAAGAAGTAGTGGTCGTACACGCCCGCGGACTGGCCGTGCACCAGCGTGATCAAGCCCCGGCAGGCCAGGTACGACAGGATCAGCCCGATCAGGAAGGTCGGCACGATGGAGATCGCGCCGGAGATGACGCGGGTGGTCACCACGAACGGCACCGAGCGCAGGCCCAGCGCCTCGATCGCGTCGATCTCCTCGGAGATGCGCATGGACCCGATCTCCGCGGTCATCCGGCAGCCGGCCTGGGCGGCGAAGCCGATGGCGGCCACGATCGGCGCCAGCTCACGGGTGGTGGCGTAGGCCGACACGATGCCGGAGACCGGTCCCATCCCGAGCATGTTCAGGATGGTGAAGGATTCGACCGCCACCGAGGCGCCCATCACCAGGCCCAGCACGATCATCATCGGCACGGTGCCGCCGCCGACGATGACCGAGCCGCGGCCCCAGGTCATATCGGAGATCAGCCGCAACGTCTCGTCGCGATATCGCTTGAGCGTCAACGGAATAGACGACAGCACCTGCCAGATGAACGCCAGCACGAAGCCGATGCCCTCGACGCGCGCGAGCACCAGGCCGCGGCGGCGGTAGAAGCGGGCGAAGCGGCCCAGCCCCTTCGGAATGTAGGTGGAGACGGCCATCTCAGACCAGCCTCGTCGGCAGGAACATCTCGACCACCTGGGTGACGCCGAGGTTCACGATCGCGATCGACACCACCGACAGCACGACCGCGGCGTTCACGGCGTCGGCCACGCCGCGCGGGCCGCCCTTGGCCTCGAGCCCGCGCTGGCAGGCTATGACCACGACCAGGAAGCCGAAGACGACCGCCTTCAGCAGCGACACCCACACGTCGGCGATCGTGGTGAACGATCCGAACGTCGCCCAGTAACTGCCCGGCGTCACGTTCTGGCCGCCGACGGCGACCGCGTATCCGGCCACGATGCCGACGAAGATGATGAGGATGTTCAGCAGCGGCGCGACCAGGATCATCGCCGCCAGCCGCGGGATCACCAGGCGGTGAATAGGGCTGATGCCCATGGTGTTCAGCGCGTCGATCTCCTCGCGAATGGTCCGCGCCCCGAGATCCGCGGCGATCGCCGCCGCGCCCGCCCCGCCGAGCAGGAATCCGGTGGCCAGCGGCGCGCCCTGTTTGATCACGCCCAGACCGCCGGTCGCGCCCAGCAGCGAATCCGCGCCGAGGGTGTGGATGAGATTGCCGACCTGCACCGAGACGATCACGCCGAACGGGATCGCGATGAGCACCGCGGGGATCGCGGTGACCGTCACCAAACGCCACGCCTGGAGAACGGCTTCGCGCCACTGGAATTCGCGGCGCACGACGTCGGTCGCCGTGCCCGCCACCGATTCCCGCGCGATGTCCACGGCCCGGCCGAAGGTCCGCAGCGACGACACGATGGTGTCGGAGAAGTTCTTGCGGACGATACGGACGGCGGTCCGTCGATCGGACATCGCGCTCGAGGGAGCCCGAGTCACCGGCGCCATGGGCGGTTCCGGTGGTGCTGGTGTGTCTCGGGTTTCACAGTCGCTCTCTTCGTGATCGGCAACACTGCCAACACGAAGCTAATCGTTACAACCAGTTACAGTAAAGTCGATCACCCTGTGAGCATCGCCTCGAAAAGGCCCACCCACTTCCACACTTCACCAGCAGCTAGCGGTGCTGTTTTCCGATGTGACTATCAATTCTGGAACGTGTTATTAGCGCAAAATCGTCATCAATGTGCCATGCGACACACACTCAGTTAACCGATAGCGCATCCGCCTTCGCTCCTCAGAGCATGCGGCGCGGATGCAGCATCATCCTGGCCCGGCGCACCGAGATCCGCGACCACACGGCGTTCTGCACCGCCAGGGTCGCCCAGCCCGCGACCGCCATCCCGGCCACGTTCACCAGTAGTTGCAGCGCGCTCTCCCCGATCGCGGACCCGAGGCCGAAGGCCGCGCCGAGCGCGATATTGCCGGCGGCGGGCACGGTGGTCACCGAGATGAACACCCCGGCCAGCCCGGTGGCCTTGGCGGAGGTCAGTGACAGCACGCCCGCCGCACCCGCCACCACCGCGACGATGAACGACCACTTGTCCGGCGTGTAGATGAAGGCCGTCCCGGGTCGCGGACCGGCCACGTCGTCGAGCGTGATCCAGCCGAGTCCGCGGCCGATCAGGGCGAGGACGAACGTCACGACGATGGCGGCGGCGAACCCGAACACGAGCGTCCGGATCGCCAGCATTCCGAGCACGAACCGGCGTCGCACCAGCGCCACCCCGAGCGCCGCGATCGCGCCGAACTCCGGGCCGAGCACCATCGCGCCGATGACCAGGATCTGCGAGTCGACGACGATGGCGATGCTCGCGATCACCGTCGCCAGGGTCATGAAACTCAGATACGTCCAGTTGAGTTCCGTCGCCTCGTAGGAGCGCTGGGCGACATCGGCCCACACCACCGCATCGGACGCGGCGCCCGGACAGCGGACCTCGGCCTCGAACCCGCCCCGCGACAGCCAGGTCGGTATGGCCTCGATCTCGAGACTGCCGGTCTGGTGGACGCCCAGCGCGCGCAGCCGGGCGATGACATCGTTGGCCGCCTCCCGGGCGACATTGGCGACGACGACGTCACCGGGTGGGCGCACGGCCGCACCGCGCATCACCACCAGGCCGCTGACACTGTCGTCGCTGTCGAGCACGCCGAGGACCGCGTCGGTGGAATCGGCTGGCGTCAGGATGCGCAGGCGGAGCATAGCCACAAGTGTGCCGCGCGCGGTGCGCCATCGCAGGCATCTTCCGCACGACACCCGTGGCGCTCACGCCAACTCGGCGACCGGCCCGATGTGGATGGCACGGTAGACGTCGTTGCGCAGGGCGTTGGCCTCGGCGGCGGTCAGGGTGCGGGTCAGTGGCCGAACCACCAGGCGCACAAGGGCATTGGTCTGTCCGGGCGTCATGGCCAGGCGCTCGCGCGCACGGTCCGGGAGGTCGGCGTAGCGGGTGCGGGCGGTCACGCGGACCGACTCGATATCGGCGGTTCGCTCGCCCAAGGCGGCGCGGACCGTGTCGCCGAGGGTTTCGTCGTCGGTGTCGTCGGCGATCACCACCGACAGGTCCCGGCGGATCGACGGCAGTGCCGACACCGGCCGCCACGGGGTGAGGTCGTCCATCTGGGCGGCGATGCGCGGATCGCCGGATCGCAGGTAGCGGATGTCGGGAATGCCCTTGCGCAGCATGACCGCTCGGTCCATGCCCAGCCCGAGCGCCAGGCCCGACCAGCGGTGCGGATCGAGGCCCGCGCCGCGCAGGACGTGGTCGGCGATCAGGCCGCATTCGGCGAGTTCGAGCCAGTCGCCGGAGTGCCGGACGTCGACCTGAGCGCCGTCGCGGGTGTAGGGGTGGCGTGCCGGGACCATTCGCCACGAGGCGCCCGGCAGGATCGCCTCGACCACGTGCGCCACCATGTCCCGCAGGTCCCGGCCGACGGTGTCCGCGCCGGAACGCAGTCGCCAGAGGTCGACCTGCTGGGGTTCGCCGACATGGATGCGGTCGACCACGTCCCGGCGGTAGGCGAGGCCGGGCAGGACTATCAGGTCGTCGATCGAAAGCTGTTCCCGTGCACCGGAATAACCGCGAAGCGTCGCCGGGATATCCGCGGAGGTGTGGCTGCGGAGCATGGTGGTGGGGCTGAGGTAGCGGGTGTAGCGCGCGTCGCGGGTGACATCGGCGGGGTCGTAACCGAGCAGGTCGTAGTTGTCGGTGACGGCGACGACGGGCGGGGTGCGGACGATCCGCACGGTCGCCGACGGCCATGCGGCGGCGAGCGCTCCGACCACGGCGTCGAGCAGTAGTTGCGCGGCGTGCGGGCCCTGCGCCGGATCGGTCAGGTCACGAACGTTCAGCGCGCGGGCGAGTTGAGCGGGGGTGAGGTACACGGGAAACTCCTTGTGGCGGGCCGGATTCGGGAGATCCCCCGGCCGGCGGCCACGGAGCTACACGGTCGAACGCGTGCAGGCACACCCGCGGCTCGGCGGCCGGGGGTGGAGAAATCGCCTGCACTGATTCATGTCTCCAGGATACGGAGCCGCGCACGTCATTTTCCGGCCTCGGGATCGCTCGACGGCAGCAGCTCCAGGAAATTGCGGACCAGGGCGCGGTCGTCGCCCGCGCGATGCGCCACGTACACCGTCGTGGTGGCCTCGGTCTCGGCGAGCGGCACGATGCGGACGGCGCTCGGGGCGGTGAAGGTCGCGCTGCGCGGGGCGATGGTGACGCCCAGCCCCTCGCCCACCAGGTAGAGGATGGTGGTCCAGTTGTTGCCCTCCTGCACGATGCGCGGGCTGTGCCCGGACTCGAGCAGCGGCCGCAGATTCTTCGCGTGGGCGTGCGGACCGGCAGCCCGGGGGAAGAAGACCAGCGGATCGCCCGCGAGTTCGGCGCCGGTGAGCGCGGCGCGGTCCGCGAGCGGATGGTCGACGGGCAGCACCGCCGTGAAGGGTTCGGTGGCCAGCGGGTAGACGACGGTTCCGGGCTGGTCGTCGGGGTCGCGCACGATCGCCATATCGAGGGCGCCGTGGCCGAGCTGCGCCATCATGTGCGTGGTGTAGCCCTCGATGAGATCGATCTGGACCAGCGGATAGCGGTCACGGAACTGGCGGACGCTGCGCAGCGGCTGCAAGGGCAGCACCGACGGGACGAAGCCGAGATAGAGCCGGCCCTGACTGCCGCCGCCGATGCGCGCGACCTCGTCGAGATCGCGGGCCGCGTGCCCGATGATCGCCCCCGCGCGTTCCCGCAGCACCTCCCCGGCGGGGGTGAGCGCGACGCTGCGCGACGTGCGGTCGAACAGCCTCGTCCCCAGCAGCGTCTCGAGCCGCTGGATCTGCTGGGTCAGCGCGGGCTGGGCGATGTGCAGGCGGGCGGCGGCCCGGCCGAAGTGCAATTCCTCGGCGACCGCCTGGAAGTAGCGCAGATGCCGCAGCTCGACGGCCTCGTTCATAAGTTCAGCGTATCAATCGGACCTATCAAGTATTGGACGCGATGATTCGAGGGCGGGCATGCTGGCGGCGTGACACAGCAGACCGAATCTCTCGCCACCGACCGGAACGCCGCCGTCGTCATCGAGCCGATGTCCGGCCCGGCCGACGCCCGGGCATTCAAGGAGCTCAACGAGGACTGGATCCTGGAGCTGTTCTCGCTGGAACCCGCCGATTCCGTCACCCTCGACGATCCGGAGGGCGCGATCGTCGCCAAGGGCGGCACGGTGCTGATCGCCCGCGAGGGCGAGACCGTCGTCGGATGCGTGGCGCTGGTGCGGGAGGGCGAGGGCGTCTACGAGCTGTCGAAGATGGCCGTGGCGCGTGACCTGCGCGGACGGGGACTCGGCCGCCTGATCCTGAACGCGGCCGTCGACCACGCCCGGAAACTCGGCGCCACCACGCTGTTCCTGGGATCGAGCACCAAACTCACCGACGCGGTCCACCTCTACGAATCGGTCGGCTTCGTGCACGTCCCCAGCGACCGGATCGGCCCGATGCCCTACGACCGGGCCGACGTGTTCATGCGATACGACCTGACCTGATCCGGATCATCGGTCGAGGTCCGTCACCGCCGTCTGGATGGCGGTCATGTATTCGGGGTCAGGTGCCTGTCGACTACCGGGGCGAGGCGGGCCACGAGTTCGTCCACCGATTCTGACGCCACGGGCTCCACGCGAATGATGTAGCGCAGGTAGGCGATGCCCAGGAGTTGGCCCATTGCGAGGTCGACGCGTAGTTCGGCGTCCGGGCCCGAGAGGGCCGCGGCCATCTGGGGGTACAGCTGCTTCTGGATGAACTGGCGGACCAGGGTCGCGGAATCCTCGTGCGTCGCGGCGCCGCGCAGGATCGCCAGCAGCGGGGCCTGGGACTCCGGGGTATCCCACGCCTCGAAGAAGACGCGGGTCAGGCGACCGCCGAGGCCGTCGCGGCCGCCGTTCACGACGCGGGCCGCGATATCCGCGGGGTCGAACGGCCATCCCATGGTGGCGCGGAACAATTCGGCCTTGCCGCCGAAATAATGCCTGATGAGGGCGGCATCGACACCGGCGTCGGCGGCGATGTCGCGCACCGAGGTCTTGTCGTAGCCGGCCTCGGCGAATTTGCGCCGCGCGCTGTCGAGCAGCGCCTGGCGCGTATCGGTCTTCCCTGGTCTTCGTCCTATCGGTGGCATGGTTCCGGGAATTCTACAGACGTTGACTTCCGTCGCGGCACGGAGCTAGCCTGGGCACAAGAATTCAACACTTGAGGAGTTTTAGATGCCGGCTCCACGATGGCTCGCCCGCGCCAACAAGGTCGGGCTGAACAGGCTCACCGCGTTCATCGCCCCCTGGGCGCCCGGCTGGGCGGTCGTCGTCCACCGGGGACGCAAGTCCGGCAAGACATTCCGGACGCCGCTGTGGGCATTCCGGCGGCGGGGCGGCTATGTGGTCGCGCTGACCTACGGGTCTCGGTCGGATTGGGTGCGCAACGTCCTCGCCGCCGGCGGATGCGAGATCGAAAGCCGAAGGCGCCGTTACGCGGTCGGCAATCCGCGGGTGTACCGGGACGAGACAGCGAGCGATATGCCGCCGTTCATCCGGTTCATGCTGCGCTTCGTGATCAGAGCGCCCGAATTCCTCAGCGTGGACGTGGTGCGGGAACTGGAGAAGGCGGCCTGATCGGCTACGCGGACTGGAATCGGTCGAGGGCGTCGGTCAGGACCCGGAGACGTTCCGCCCGGAATTCGCTCAGGCCGTTCTCCAGCGCGTGCACCACATCCAGCGCGGGGTCCGCGCAGGCCCAGAAGCGCAGCTTCGCTTCCGTGCGGGAGCCGAGTTCCCTTCCGCGGCACCGCTGTACGCGAGCGACGAAATCTCGTCCGGCCTCCGGGTACAGGTAGCACAGGTCGTAGTCGGGGTCGCCGATCTCCACGTCCCCGAAGTCGATCAGGCCGGTGATCGCGGTGCCGGAGACCAGGAGATGGTCCAGGCTCACATCGGCGTGGGTGAGCGTCGGCGGATACGCGAAGTTCTCGTCGTCGTCGAGATAGCCGTGCCACGCGCCCAGCAGCAGCGCCGCGTGGTTCCCGGACAGCAACGGAATCACCTGAGCACGAACGGTTTTCAGGTCAGCATCGAAATCGGCTCGCAGGTCCCAGGTTTCGACGCCGAGGTCGCGGGCCCGCGCGACCGGGAAGGCGTGCACCGCCTCGATCGCCTCCGCGACGAGCCGGGCCGTCTCCGGCAGGTTCAGCAGGCCGCACTCGTGCCACTGTTCCTCCGAGAGCGAGTCGCCCGGCACCATCGGATACGCGCAGAACTCCCCCGGCCCCAACGGATTCGGCGCTGTGAACGAGAACCGTGGAATCGGCACCGGCATCCGGTCGGCCAGCTCCGGCAGCAACCGGGCCTCGCGAGCGATCCCCTCGGCCCCGTGCGAATTCTGCGGTAGCCGCAGCACATACGCGCCCTCGTCCCGCTCGAGCAGCAGCGCGATGCTGTCCATCCCCGCCCCGAGCATCCGCAACTCGCCGCTCGGCAGGTCCGACCCCGCCAGCGCCTCTCGGACGCGCTGCTCCCATTCCTCCGGAAGCTCCACGCTCGCAGTCATATCCACGCGCGAACCGTCAGGACGCGCGGGCCACGAGCAGGTGGGCCGGGATGGGTTTGCGATCGATGAAGCGATCCTCGACGGTGAGACCCGCCTGCTCCAGCGCCGCGACGACCTCGGTGACCGGGCGCAGGAGGAAACCGTGGGAGGTGAAGGGCATGCGGGCCATCGCCTCCGGTTCACCGATCCCCACCACCACACGGCCGCCCGGGCGCAGTACCCGGGCGAGTTCGGCGCAGGCGTGGTCGAGGTCGGGTACGAAGTAGACGGTGTTCACGGTGATCGCCGCGTCCACACCGGCATCCTTCAGCGGCAGCTCGGTCAGGGAGCCCGAGAGCAGCCGCAGCCGCCCGGTGCCGATATCGGAGACGAAGCGGGACCTGGCCCGCATCAGCATGTCGGGCGAGATCTCCACGCCGTGCACGGTGCCGTTCGCGCCGACCCGATCCAGCAGCAGCGACAGGCCCACGCCGCCACCGAATCCGATATCGGCGGCCGCGTCGCCCGGGGCGGCCCCCGCGGCCTCGGCGGCGGCCTCGATCATGAACCGGTTGGAGCGATTCAGCATGGCGGCCACGCCCTTGCCCAGGACGCCGTGCGGATTTCCGAGCTGGCCGGCGAGGGTGGACATCACGCGGGAGACAACGGGGTTCACCCCGAGCATGCTACCGCCATCGACTACGGGCGCCATTGACTTCAGGTCGACCTGAACTTGCACGCTGATGAGCGTGAACACATTCCTGGACGCGGACAACAGCCGCCGGTACGACCGGCGGGCCGGGCGCCTGTTCGGCCGGATCTACGACCGGATCGCCGCCGACACCGACCCCGGCCCGCGCGCCCGGGTGCTCGATATCGGCACGGGGCCCGGTCATCTGCTGGCACGCCTCGCCGCCCGGCGGCCCGATCTGCGGCTGGCCGGTGTCGATCTGGCGCCGCCGATGATCGAGCTGGCCGCCGGGCATCTCGCCGGTGCGCCGGTCGAGCTGTCGGTGGGTGATGTCGCGGCCCTGCCCTATCCGGACGACAGCTTCGACTATCTGATATCCACGATCAGCCTGCACGAGTGGCCCGATATCGACAGTGCCGCAGGTGAATTGGCCCGAGTGCTCGCGCCCGGCGGCCGGGTCGTAATCTACGACTACCGCTTCGTCCGGACCGATCGCGCACAGGCGGCGTTGCGGGCGGCGTTCGGCGCGGATCCGGTGCGGACGGCGTGGGGCCCGCTCGGCCTGTTCGCGCGGATCACGGTGGGGGCATAGGGTCCGTGCCATGGCGGATCTGTCGATCGGCGACCTCGCCGCCCGCTTCGGCCTGGCCACCCATGTGCTGCGGCACTGGGAGGATGTGGGTCTGCTGACCCCGGTGCGCGATCCGGGCGGCCGCCGCCGCTATCGCGCGGACGACGCCGAGACCGTGACGCTGATCCTGGTCGCGAAGGGCGTCGGCCTGTCGCTGGAGGAGATCCGGGAACTGTTCACCGCCGCACCGGACCGCGAGTCGCGCCGCCGGCTGCTGCGGGCCCATCAGGCCAGGCTGCGGGAGCAGATCGCCCAGGCGCAGGCGGCGCTGGCGGCGGTAGGGCACGCGCTGGACTGCACGGCCGCCGATCTCCGGACCTGCCCGCATTTCCGCGGGCTGCTGTCGCGGGCCGCGGACACCCTGGCGGCACAGGGAGACTGACCGGCGCCGGATCCCCGGGGCCGCGGCGGTGGGGGCTTAGTCTGCTGGTCGTGGACTCATCGACCCATCCGCACGAACCGCACGACCCGAGTCTCGGCTCGCGGCTGAACTGGCTGCGAGCCGGGGTGCTGGGCGCCAACGACGGCATCGTGTCGACCGCGGGACTCGTGGTCGGCGTGGCGTCGGCGGCGACCAGCAGGACGCCGATTCTCACCGCGGGCGTCGCCGGGCTCGTCGCGGGCGCGCTGTCGATGGCGGTCGGCGAGTACGTCTCGGTGAGCACTCAGCGCGACAGCGAGAAGGCGCTGCTGTCGCGGGAGAAGCGGGAACTCGCCGAGGATCCCGACGCGGAGCTGGCCGAACTCGCCGGGATCTACGAGTGCAAGGGCCTGTCGCCGGAGACCGCGCGCCAGGTCGCCGAGGAACTCACGGCGCACGACGCGTTCGCCGCGCACGCCGAGGTCGAGCTGGGACTGAACCCGAACGATCTGACCAACCCGTGGCAGGCCGCGTTCTCCTCGGCGGTGGCCTTCACCTGCGGCGCCCTGCTGCCGCTGCTGGCCATCCTGCTGCCGCCCGCCACCTGGCGCGTCCCCGTCACCTTCGTGGCCGTCCTGATCGCACTGACGATCACCGGATCGATCAGCGCCCGCCTCGGCCGCAGCAACCCCCGCCGCGCCGCCCGACGCGTCCTCATCGGTGGCGCACTGGCCATGGGCATCACCTACGCCATCGGCCAGATTCCGGGAGTTTCCGGGCATTGAGCCCCGAATCCTGTGGCTGTCCCCCGTCCGCCGAACCTGCCAGGGTGATCACATGAGCGAACGACGAGGCCTCTTCTGGGACAGTGTCGAGGGCCGTGCACCGATGCCGCGCGCCGCGCAGACCCTCGGCTTCGAATTCGTCGACGCCGATACCGACAGCGGCACAATAGAACTCGCCTTCACCGCAACCGATGCCTTCACCAACCCGATGGGCGAGGTCCTGGGCGCCTTCGTCGCCGCCATGCTCTACGACACGGTAGGCCCGGCCCTCCTCGCCACCCTGGCCCCGGACGAATTCCAATCCACCCTCGACCTCCAAGTAACCTTCCTCCGCCCAGCCCGAACCGGCCGCCTCCGCGCCACCGGCCGCGTAATCCGCCGAGACGCCGACATAGCCTTCCTCGCAGCCGAACTACGCAACCCCGACGGCGAGCTGACCGGCACAGCCACCGCCACCGCCAAGGTCATCCCCCTCGGCAACTGAGCACCTACGTCGGCCGTATGCGTCGGTGTCCCTTCGGGTTTCAGGGGGCTGGGAGTAGGCCGAGGGCATTTTTCACGCTGTCGACTTTTGCTCGGGCTTGGGGGCGGGCTGTGGTGGCGCCGTGGTGCAGGGTGGCGCGGATGGTGGTGGGGTCTCGGGCTAGTTCGGTGTAGTGGTGGCGGATCGGGTCGGTTGTGGCGATCACGGCGTCGGCTACCGTGCGCTTCACGTCGCCGTAGGTGGTGAATTCGTGGGACAGGCCGTCGGGGGTGGCGCCGGTGCAGGCGGAGAGGATTGTCAGGAGGTTGGCGATGCCCGGCTTGCGGTGTGGGTCGTGGGTGATTTCGGTGTCGTTGTCGGTGACGGCGCGCATTACCTTGCGGCGCAGCACATCCGGGGGATCCAGGAGGCGGAGGGTGCCCGCCGGCGACAGGGATTTGCTCATCTTCCGGGTCGGGTCGGTCAGATCCATGATGCGGGCCGCCACCGATGGGTTCACGGCGCGGGGAACGGTGAGGACGGGAGCGTAGGTGGCGTTGAAGCGTTCGGCCAGGTCGCGGGCTAGTTCCACGTGCTGGCGCTGGTCCTCCCCGACCGGGATCTCTTCGGCGTCGTAGAGCAGAATGTCGGCGGCCATGAGGATCGGATAGGTCAGCAATGACATCCGGACCTGGCGGCGACCGCGGGATTTCTCCTTGAACTGGATCATGCGGTGCGCCTGGCCGTATCCGGTGACGCATTCGAGTAGATAGTGCAACTCGGTGTGCTCGGGGACGTGGGACTGCACCAGGAAGACGGTGCGGTCCGGATCGACGCCGGCGGCCAGCAGCACTGTCGCGAATTCCAGAGTGCGCCTGCGGACTTCGGCTGGGTCGTGGTCGAGGGTCAGGGCGTGCAGGTCGGAGACGAAGGTGATCGTCTCCCCCGGGATCTGCCGCTCGACCAGCGGTGCGATGGCACCGAAGTAATTGCCGAGGTGGAGATCACCGGACGGAGTGAATGCGGTGAGTCGGCGAGACATGGGTTGCCTTTCGGATGCCCGGAGGTTAGCACCGCGGCCGCCCTCCGGCCACCTCATTAAAGGCCAGCAATCCTGCACTGGCTCTGTTTTCGGGGTCCAGTTGGCGGGCATGCTGGCCGAATGTTGCTCCGTCGCCTGTGTGCTCTCTATGCCGGACTGTGGTTGTACGGGTTCTCGATGGCGGTGATGATCCGGGCGGCGCTCGGGCTCGATCCCTGGGATGTGTTTCATCAGGGCGTGGCGGGGCACGTGCCGGTGAGCTTCGGCGCGGTGACGGCGGTGACGGGTGTGGCGGTGCTGCTGGCCTGGATTCCCTTGCGGCAGCGGCCCGGACTGGGGACGGTGAGCAATGTCGTGGTGGTCGCGATCTCCGTCGATGCCGGGCTGTGGCTGCTGCCCGAACTGCACGCGCTGCCGGTGCGGGCGGGCGCGATGGTGGCGGCCGTCCTGCTGAACGCCACGGCGACCGTGCTCTACATCGGCGCGGGAATGGGTCCGGGCCCGCGGGACGGCCTGATGACCGGCCTGGTCGCGCGCACCGGACGGCCGGTGTGGGCGATTCGCACCGGCATCGAGGCGACGGTCCTGGTGACGGGCTGGCTACTGGGCGGCAGCGTCGGCATCGGCACGCTGGTCTACGCCGTGGGTATCGGCCCCCTGATCCACCTCATGATCCCGCTGGTCGACCGCTGGCTCCCCGGATTCCACCGAACCCCCGAACCGGAACTGACACCGGCGTGATCTACCGCTGCCCCAAGCCGAGGACAGCGAGCCGGACTCTGTTGGCGGCACCGGTTTTCGCCATCAGGCTGGCGATGTGGGTTTTCACGGTGGTGATGCCGACGTGGAGGCGGTCGGCGATCTCGGCGTTGGTCAGGCCCTGCGAAACCAGGTCCAGTACTTCGGTTTCCCGGGCCGTCAATCCGGACAGCGTTGTGGTCGAGCGGTTTTCACCAGTGCCGTGGGCATTGACCGCCGAGTCGACCACGCGGCCCAGGACCCCCGGGGAGAACGGGCGCTGCCCGGACGCCGCGCGCCGGATGCCGTCGAGCAGTTCGGTCGGTGAGGCGTCCTTGACCAGGAATCCGCAGGCGCCGGCGGCCAGCGCCGGGTACAGGTGGTCATCGTCGTCGAAGGTGGTCAACGCCAGCACGCGGGTGGCGGGCCGGTCGGCGAGAATGGTTGCGGTGGCGCGAATCCCGTCCATTCCGGGCATGCGCAGATCCATCAGCACGACATCCGGGCGGGTGTGCGCGGCGAGCCGGACCGCCTCGGTCCCGGTGGCGGCCTCCCCCACCACCTCGAGATCGTCCGCGTTCTCGCACAGCATCCGCAGCCCGGCGCGCACCAACTGCTGATCGTCGACCAGCAGCACCCGTATCGTCACGACGCCCGCCCCGGCAGATGCGCCGCGAGCCGCCAGCCCGCCGGTGTGGGTCCGGCGGTCAGCGCACCGCCGAGCAGTTCGACCCGTTCCGACAGTCCGATCAGACCGATACCGGTTGCGGCGCAGTCGGTCTCGCTCACCGCGATCGTATTGGTCAACAGGAAGTCCACGCCGCCCTCGACCCCGATCACCAGCCGCGCCGCCGCGCCTCGACCGCCGTGTTCGACGACATTGGCGAGGCCCTCCTGGGTCAGCCGCAGCAGCGTGAGCGCCGACAGTGCGTCCACCGCGCCGACGTCACCGATCTCGGCCTGTACCGACGGCCCCAGCCGCCGAGTGCGTGTCACCACGGCCTCGAGCGCGGCGGGCAGGTCGGCGGCCGCGACGAACGATTCGCCCGCACCGGGATCGCGCAGGACGGTCACCAGTTTGCGCAGGTCCGTCAGGGTGTCCTTGCCGCTGGCGTGGATATCGTCGAGCACCTCGCGCACGGCGGGCGGCGCGTCCGGCAGCGCGTGCCGCGCCACGCCCACCCGCAGAACCGTCGAGGAGACGTGGTGGGCGATCAGGTCGTGCAGTTCCCGCGCGATGGCAGTGCGCTCGGCCGCCCGCGCCGCGGCGATCTCCGCCGTGCGCTGCCGGGCGATCTCGGCCGTCGCACGCCGCGCCCGGACGGCATTGTCGAGCGCGCCGCGCAGCAGCCCGCCGATCAGCAGCGGCAGCCCCGCCATCACCACGGCCCGGTACCCGACCGCGCCCGCGCCACCCGTCTGATGCAGCAGATACGCCCCCGCCAGCGCGGCTGCTCCCACCCACTGCCGCCAATTGCCTTGCCGCGCGGCGAGTTCGGTCAGAGCCACGCCCGCCGCCACCTTGGCGACCACCGGACCCGTATCGCCGAATTCGAATCCGCACACCAGCAGCCCGGTGGTCAGCAGCGACGCTGCCATGGGCCAGCGCACCCCGGCCACGGACGCGAGAATGGCCCCCATCCCGATCACCCAATCGACCGCTGAGGCGGAGCCGGTCAACCACAGCAGACATCCCACGGCCAGCGCGGGCAGCACCACGAGCCGCACCGGCACCGACCGCGCGGACAGCACCCACTCGATTCCGCGCGTCACACCGCCGGAATCGCCGTCGACCCGCCCCGCATCGCGGCGGACACCGGGCACGCTCGTGTCCGCGGGCTCCCTCATTCCCACATCATGCCGTCCGGTGGCGGCGGACGTCTCCTACCTGGGGAGGAGACGGCTCGTACCGGAGGCCGCCGGGACGGCCCGCGGGCCGATTCGCGGGAGTCCGCCGTGCGACAGGGTGGGGATATGACCGATGAGGACACGACAGCCGCCGATCGCCCCACCCCGCCGAGCCGGCGCAGATTACTCGGCGCCATCGCCGCCTCGGGAGTGGTAGCGGGCGCCGCGGGACTGGCAGGCGGGGTGGCATTGGGCGCGGATTCGAACGCGCCGCGGTACCAGCCTGCCCAGCGCCGATTTCAGGACAAGGTCGTAGTGATCACCGGAGCCACCTCCGGCATCGGCGCGGCGGCGGCGCGAATGTTCGCGGCCGAGGGCGGGCGGGTGGCGTTCTGCGGCAGGCGCGTCGATCGCGGGCGGGCGGTGGAACGCGAGATCCGCGAGGCGGGCGGTGAGGCCACCTATATCCGCGCCGATGTGCTGGTCGAGCAGGACGTCCGCGCGTTCGTCGACGCCGCCGTGGCGAAGTACGGCGGGCTGCATGTCGCCTTCAACAATGCGGGGATCACCATCCAGAAGAAACTGCACGAGTACAGCGCCGACGAGTTCGACCGGGTGCTGCGCACCAATCTGCGCGGCACCTTTCTGGCCATGAAATACGAAGTGCCGCAGATGATCCGGTCCGGTGGCGGCGCCATCGTGGTGACGTCCTCGTCGAACGCCCTCGCCACCGATGCCGGTCGCGCCGCCTACACCGCGAGCAAGCGCGGGCTCGTCGGCCTGGTCCAGGGAGCCGCGCTCGACTACGCCGCCGACGGGATCCGGGTCAACGCACTGGTTCCGGGCACCACCGATACCGAACTGGTCCGCAATGCCAGCCCGATCGGTGCCCTGCCCGACGACGCCTATCACGTGGCGATGCGGCAGTGGGCCTCCTCGAATGTGCCGGGCCTGGGGCGGCTCGCCACACCGGAGGAGATCGCGGCGTTCGCCCTCACGCTGGCCGCGCCCGAGCACGGCTATCTCACCGGGGCGCAACTGGTCATCGACGGCGGCAAGACGGCGCACGCCTGACGCGACTTCAGTTGTCGCGCACGATGATTCCCGCCGCCCGCGCGAACGCCGGGGCGAGGTCGAACAGTTGCACGGTGCTGACGGTCGCGCCCTTCAGCGCGTCGATTCCGGCGGTGATGTCGAGGGAGACCGCGCCGCGCAGGTCGACGTCGTGCAGCGTGGCCCCGTGCAGCGCGACCTCGTCGAGGCGGCAGCCCGGGAAGCTCACCCGGGTCAGCGTGGCCTCGCCGAAGTCGGTGTCGCGCAACACACAATCCACGAAGGTGACGTCCTGCAGCGCCGCGTTGCGGAGATTCACCGACTCGAATTTGCAGCCCTCGAACCGGATGCGGCGCAGTTGCGAGCCCACCGCCTCCGCACCCGACAGGGCGCAGTCGACGAATTCGGCGTTCAGCCAACCGGATTGGCCGAGGTTGGTGCCGATCAGCCGGACGTTGCGCAACCAGACGTCGTCGAAGCGGGAGTACCGCAGGGTGCCGCCGGTGAACGCCGCCGCGGTGAGCGCGGATTCGGTGAGCCGGATACCGCGGGCGTCGACCTCGTCGAAGGTCGTGGCATCGATGTGCACGCTCTCGTATTCGGTGTCGGACTCCGGCTCGGCGTCGAAGATCTCGAGAAAACGGGCGTACGGCAGATCGGCTAAGTCGCGAGGCACCCCTGCACCCTAGGCGAGCCCGACGACATCCCGATTACCCGATCCCGGGCAATGGTGGGAGCGCGACCGGATCCCGGTCACCCGATCCCAGGCAGTGGTGGGAGCGCGACCAGATCCCGGTCACCCGATCCCAGGCAGGGGTGGGAGGCCGGGGAGGATCGGCATGGGCGGGGGCGCGGGTGGAGGTACGGGAGCGGGGGCGGGGGCCGGCTCGGGCTCTGGTTCAGGCTCGGGTTCGGGGGCGGGGGCAGGCGCGGGGACGTACTCGGGGGTGTATTCGGGAGCGGGGACGTACTCCGGCGCAGGTGCGGGGGGCGGGGGCGCTTCGGGCACAGCGGGCGCGGGCGGCGGGGGCGCACCCGGTGGGGGCGGAGGCGGCAGGAGTCGGCCGACCACGCCGGCCGGGCCCTGCGGAACGCAGGACCAGTCGTTTTTCATGGAGAGACCCCACTGCGCGGCGATCCCGTCGTGCGAACAGTCGTCGCCCACGCGGTGCGCCGGGCGCGACGTCGTCGGCGCGAGAGGGGTGGTCGCGGCCGTGTTGTCGGCGTCGGCACTCTTGTCCGACCGGTTCAGCAGCACCCCGACGAGGGCGGCCACCGCGATGATTGCCACGGCGACGGCGGCGATGGCCACGGTGCGCGGGGTGTTGCCGCCACTGTTCGGCGGACGGTCCGGTGACACCATGCTCGGAACCCTTTCGTTGCACCAGCGTGGAAAACGCTGACCCGAAAAGCCCGGTCACCAGGAACGTTACCGAATGCGACGCTCCCGGCGGGTGGTGACGCGCGGAAGCCGCGCTCAGTCCAGATCGATACGCACCGACAGCAGATCGGTGCCGACAGTGCCGACGACCGCGCTGTTCGCCCAGGGCAGCTGCTTGAGCCGCGCCCGCGCGTCGTCGTCGGGCACCAGGTGTGCGGTGCCGGTGTGCCAGTGACCGCGCAGCCGCAACCGCACGCGATTGTCGGCCTGGATATTGCGCACGTACTGGGACCGCTCGCCGAATTCCGAGACGAACCAGAACTCGGTACCGGTGCGGCGCCCGCCGATCGGGGTGACGCGGGGCTGCCCGCTCACCCGGCCGGTGGTCTCCAGCAGGGTCTGCGGGCTCAGTCGGCGCAGGATCGGGTTACCGAGATTGCGCTGGAACGTCGTCACCACGCGGTGCTGGATATCGCGCCGGTTCGCCATGGGCCGACCGTAGCACGCGGCCGAAACTCACTGCACGGGTTCGAAATCCGTCTGTCCGGTGTCGGTGACGGAGTAGATCCCGGAGGCGAGGTCGAGGGCCATCACGGTGCGCGCGGCCGCCTCCGCGATGTGGATGCGCGGCGGGTCCGGGTAGTCGTCGGGATTCGGGTAGTAGGTGCCCGGACCGTAGAACTGGCCGTAGCGCAGCACGACGCCGCCCATCTCGAGGACCGACTTCTCCAGGAATTCCGCCGCGGCCTTGCCGTCACCGGTCATTTCCCACGCCACGCTCTGCGCGAGCACGCGGGTGACGCCGGCCGCCCGCGCCGCGGCGAGGAGGTTGGCGGTGCCCTCGCGGCGCATGCGCGCATTCGTCGCGCGGCCGGCGGGCAGGTCGGCGGGGTTGTCGGGCAGGTCCGTGAGCTGGTGCAGCACCATATCGGGCGCGAACGCACGCACCGCCTGTTCCAGCGCGGGCGCGTCGTACACGTCGCAGACGACCGGTTCGGCCCCGAGTTCGGCCAGCGCCGCGGCCTTCTCGGGACTCCGGGTCATGCCCGCGACCTCGCACCCGACCGCGACCAGCAGCGGCGTCAGCCGGACGCCCAGTACTCCACTCGCACCCGCCAAGAAAACTCGCACGCCCGCCACCCTAGAGCAGGCAGATCAGAATTCCCGAGGCGGCGGTCGCGGCGATCAGCAGCGGCCCGCTGACACCCAGGGCGATGCCGGTGAGCAGGCCCGCGCGGGCCTGGAAGTGGCGGCCGGCGCGCGGGGCGGCCAGGCGTTCGGCGCGGGCCAGGACATCGGCGCCGCTGGCGGCGAGGACGCCCGAGGGCGCCGCGCCCGACAGCGTGAGCAGCCCGGACAGCAGCGGGGCACGGCCGTGCCCGCGCACGGCGGCGTCGTCGGCGCACATCTCCAGCAGCCGTGGCACCTCGCGAGCGCCGACCGTGCACAGCCGTAGTCGCGGGAAGGTCGTCGCCAGGCCGCGCATGACCGTCAGTACCAGCGGATGCCGGTACATCAGATGCGCGTGCTCGTGCGCGAGGACCGCCGCCAGCTCCCGTTCGCCGAGGGCCGCCATGGCCGCGCTCGTCACCACCACGACATTCGGCGCGCCGGCCACGCAGTACGCCGCGCGCTCCGCGGTATCGAGCACCACGATGTCCGCCACGGCGTGCCGGTGGACACGCCGGCCGGTCAGCCGCAGCGCCTCCGCGTGTTCGTGTGCCCGCAGCCGCATCCGCCGGTGCGAGCGCGCCCAGCGGATGCCGAGCACGACGGCCAGGACGGTCAGCGCGCCGGTCATCGCCATCAGGCCGAGCTGGGCGGCGATACCCGCGTGGCCGATCGCGATCTCCTCGGCCTCGTGCAGACCCGACAGCACCGGACCGTCCGGCCGGAACCAGGAGTGCGTGAGGTCGGCCAGCGCCACGGCGAGCCCGACGCTCCAGGACACGAAGACGCTCAGGGTCAGGGTCAGCCAGGCCAGCACGCCCAGGTGCGGAACGACCCCGTGGCGCGTGAGCCGCGGCAGTATCCGCGGCGCCACCATCGCGACGACGGTGGCATAGACGAACAGGCCGATCGCGACACTCACGAGCCCTCCGACAATCTCCGCAGTGCCGCGCGCAGTCTCTCGGATTCCTCGGGGCCGATCTGCTCCACGAAGTGAGCCAGCACCAGATCCGCCCGCCCGCCGTCGTCGAGCGCCTCCCGCATGAGCCGGGCGCTGTGCTGTTCGCGGGTCAGCGTGGGCCAGTACAGGAATGCCTTGCCCTCGCGCCGCCGCTGCAGCCAGCCCTTGCGATGCAGATTGTCCATGGTGGACATGACCGTGGTGTAAGCGATCTCGCGCTCACCGGCCAGTTCGTCGTACAGCTCCCGGACGGTGGTCGGGACGCCGTTCCGATTCCAGAGCCGGTCCATGACCACCGACTCGAGTTCCCCGAATCCGCGCGTACGCACCGTACCTCCTCATCGTGCGGCCGCTCCTGGTTCCGGAGGGCACCTGGACATACTATCTACGTACATAGACAGTAAGACTGTGGCGTCGGGGGGAAATTTCCCTTGACCGATTTCCCGAAAGTGATCTACTGTCTACGTACGTAGATAGTAGCGTGTACCTCGGCGCGCCGTTCCCTCAGCGGCCCGCCGAAGGTCACGACGCGACCGGCCGACCGTGCACGGCACCCCGGGTTTCCCTCATCACCCCGGGTGAGCCGCACGGCGCCTGGGGACAACACGCGCCGCACCAGCGGCCGACGCGCTCGTGACATGCACCGCCCCGGGCTCCCGCGCCGGCACGCCGGACCCCGGGGCGGTTGCGCGTCCAAGGCCAGGTGGATTCCGGGGAAGAACGAGGCGCGCCGACGATCGGTCCACCGGGCGAATCCCGAGGAGAGCCCTGGGGTGAGGATGCCGCCGGGCAATTGCCGTGGGAACGCCGAGATGCGCGAGGCAAGCACGGTGGACGATACCCCGCAGGGAATGGCGCGTCTCCCACCCGACGGTGAGGATGGGTTCATGACGACCGCTATTGCCGATCCGGGGCCGTTCGCCCGGGAGTTGCGCCGGTGGCGCGGGCTGCGGCGCTGGAGCCAGCTGGATCTGGCCCTGCGCGCCGATACCACCCAGCGCCATCTGAGCTTTCTCGAGCAGGGGCGGTCGCGTCCGGGGCGGGAGATCGTGGTGCGGCTGGCCGAATCGCTGGGACTGTCGCTGCGCGAGCGCAACACGCTGCTGATGTCGGCCGGGTACGCGCCCGCGTTCGGTGAATCTTCCTTGGACGCACCGCATCTGGAGCCGGTACGGGAGGCGCTGCGCGGAATCCTCGACGGGCACATGCCTTATCCCGCCCTGATCGTGGACCGGCACAGCCTCCTGATCGAATCCAATACCGCCTTCGATGTCTTCCTCGACGGATGCGCGCCCGACCTGCTGCGGCCGCCGATCAACGTGCGCCGCCTCGCCCTGCACCCCGACGGCCTGGCCCCGCGCGTCCGGAATCTGCCGGAATGGGGCCGCCACGTCACCGAGGGCCTGCGCGTCCGGGCCGCGGCCAGCCCCGATCCGGACCTCGACGAGCTGATCCGCGAACTGGAGAGCTATCTCCCGCCCGTCACCCCCGGCCCCGGCTACCTCGGCTTCGCGGTCCCGCTCCGCCTGAGCAGCGAAGACGGCGAGCTACGCCTGATCACCACCCTCACCTCGTTCGCCACCGCCACGGACGTCTCCCTGGCGGAGCTACAGCTGGAAGCGTTCCTGCCCGCCGACGAATCCACCGCGGCCATCCTGCGCGCCCGCGCACCCCACTGACGGGCCTGCGCCCGCCGCACTCGAGGCCCTTCGCGAGCACCAGCGAAGGGAACGCTGCCGACCGAACTCGGCTGACGGGGCCCACTACCAGTCGCGACCCGCGTCGAGCAGCGCGCGGTGCACGAGGTCCACGTGCGGCAGCGCGGGCGAACCGATCCGGCGGGCGAGGAATACGGTGTTGACGGGCGGCTCGTCGGGGCGCATCAGCGGTACCAGCGAGCCCGAATCCAGTTGGGCAGCAATGAGATAGCGGGAGACGACGCCGATGCCGCCACCCGCCTCGACCAGGGCGGCCACGGCGCGCGGATCGGCCACCACCACATCGGGTTCGGCCTCGGGCCGGTGGCCGAAGACGTGCCGCCAGTAGGTGCGTGTGTGGGCGGGCTCGGCGGCGCAGCCGATCAGCGGCAGCCCGTCGAGCGCACCGGGACCGGCGGTGCGCAGCCGTTCGGGATCGGCCCGCGCGGCCACGGCGGGCGCGGCGACCAGCACGAATTCCTCGTCCATCAGCGGTTCGGCGCGCACCGTACGGCCGCGCGGGCGCACCGGGGCCAGCACCAGGTCGTACTGCCCGGCGCGCAGTCCGGCCACCAGGTCCTCGGCCCGTCCCGCGATCGCGGTCAGTCGTACTCCCTGCGCGATCAGTTCCGACAGTGCCGGAAGAGCCAGGGCGGCAAGCATTTCCGCGGGACCGGCCAACCGCACGGGCGGTTGTGCGACGGGCTCCTCGGCTCCCCCGCCGACGATGGCTTCCAGCGCGTCCATCGGGCCCGACAGCCGCGCCGCCAGCTCGTCGGCGGCCGCGGTCGGGGCGACCCCGCGCGGCAGCCGCTCGAAAAGCTGCGTGTCCAAACGTCTTTCCAACATCTGGAGCTGGGTCGTCACGGTCGGCTGCGACAGCCGCACCTGCCGCGCCGCCGCCGTGACCGACCCGGCCCGGTACACCGCCAGGAACGTCCGCAGCTGCACAAGGTCGAGGGCGCCCTCGCCGGTCCGGTCGCTCACGCATTCGAGTGTATGGGCCCCGGCTTCCGTGCCGTCAGGATCCCCGTCGCGTACCTGCTCACGCGGAAGACCGGTTGCTCGAAGCCCGCGGCGACCAATGAATCGGCATACCGGCGCACATCCACCTCGGCGAACGGATCGCGCGGCGCCTCGGCATCCGCCCGATCACCCCGGGAACCGCGACGCGAGAACCTTCCCATGAGCCCGACCACGGCGCGCATCGGCCCGTCCGGGTGCGCGTCGGCGAGCAGCAGAGTCCCGCCGGGCCGCAGCACCCGGTACATCTCCGCGAGGGCGCGGTCGCGCGCCTCCGCGGCCACGTGGTGCATGACGAATGTGCATGTGAGAACGTCGAATTCGGAATCTCCGACCGGAATAGACTGTGCTGTACCGACTTCGAACCGAACATTCGGACCCCGGGTTCGCGCCGTGGCGTACTCGACCATCGGGCCGGACGGATCAATGCCCAGCACCGCACCCCCAGGACCGACCGCCACCGCGAGTGCTGCGGCCAATTTCCCTGGTCCGGAACCGATATCGATGACACGACTCCCCTTCCCCGCCCCGCTTGCGGTGGTGAGTTCGGCCACCAGCCGACGATGCCGCCCGCCCAGCAGCGCAGCGGTCAGGACGTTGTATCGGCGGGGACTCGTGATCAGCAGACCGGCCTCGTCGGGGACGATTACGGGGAACAGTTGTATGTTTCGGGACATATGTTCATCATCGAAGGGGCATCGCATTCCGGCCAGAACCGAAGTGCGCCACTCCGTTCGATTCGGAACGGTTGTTCGGATTCTGTCCGGAACGGCAGGAGGCAGCGATGGCCGAACCCACCGACCGCCGGGTCCGCAAGACCCGCCGGACCCTGCACGAGGCGCTGATCGGACTCATGCTCGAACGCGGCTACGCCCGGGTCACCGTGCAGGACGTCCTCGATCGCGCCGATGTCGGCCGCTCGACCTTCTACGCCCACTTCCGCAACAAGGACGACCTGCTGGTCCTGAGCAGTTCGGAGTATCTGAGCCGGGCGGTCGCCGAGACGGTGCCACCGTGCGCCCCGCCGCTGGAGCCGGCGCGCACGGTGCTCCGGCTCGCCGCCGAGCACCCGGATCTGTATCGCGCGCTGATCGGCCCGAAGGCCGGGGGTGTCCCGCTGCGCGCCACCCAGCGCATGATCGCGAACCTGCTGGCCGAACACCTCCGCGGCCGCCTCGATATGCCGGACGGCGAACTCAACGCCACCGTCGAATTTCTATCCTGGGGACTGCTGGCACCGATCGCCGCGGTGATCGATCCCCGCGACCCGATTACCCCGGAGACCGCATTCCGCCAGCTCGAGGCGCTGGCGGGCCCGGGCCTGAACGCCCGCCTGCGCGGCTGAGCGCCACCCGCGCCGCCATACTTGCCCACGAATACTCGTAGACGTATATTCGTAGACGAGTAAGGAGGTGCGATGGCGAAGAAGCGGAAGGTCGGCAATCTGCTGGCCCTCGCGGTGCTGGCGGCACTGCTCGAGCGGCCCATGCACCGCTATGAGATCGCGGCCGTCCTGAAGGAGCGCGGTAAAGAGCGCGATATGGATATCAAGTGGGGCTCGCTCTACACCGTGGTGCAGAACCTGGAGAAGCACGGCTTCCTCGAGGTCGTCGGCAGCGAGCGCGACGGCGCCCGGCCCGAGCGGGTCATCTACCGCATCACCGACCCCGGCCGCGCCGAACTCGAGGACTGGACCCGCGAGCTGGTCTCCCTGCCCGAATACGAGCACCACAGATTCGTCGCCGGACTGTCCATCGTCGCCCTGCTGCCGCCCGACGAGGTGATCACGCTGCTGGGCGATCGGGCCACCACGCTGCGACAGGTCATCGCCACCGAACGCGAGGAACTGGCCGCACAGCTGCGCGCAGTCCCCCGGCTGTTCCTCATCGAGGTCGAGTTCCAGATCGCGATGCTCGAGGCCGAGGTCGCGTGGGTCGACAACTTGCGTGCGGAACTGGCCGCGGGAGACTTCCCGGGCGTGGACTTCTGGCGATACATGCACGCCGCGGGCATCGACCCCGGCGAGGTCGCCGATATGGTCGAGAAGGGGGGATTCACCGGCTTCGAGGAGGCCTGACCTCAGGCAGACAACCGGGCCCGGCAAGGTGCGGCAACACCCCGCCGAGCCCGATCCATCACCGTCTCGAACCGCATTCGCGCAGGCGAACCCGGCCCAAGTGTGGCAACTTCAGGATAACTGGGCTCCCGGCGCGTGGGTCGGTTCGGGCATTCCGAACCCACGAGGGAGTACACCCATGTCCATCAGGACCGCTCTGGTCATCGGGGGCGGCATCGCCGGCCCGGTGGCCGCCACCGCCCTGCGCAAGGCCGGTATCGAGGCCCGCGTCTACGAGGCGTATCCGGGGCCCGCCTTCAATATCGGCAGCGCGCTCGGCTTCGCCCCCAACGGCCTGGCCGCCCTGGATGTCATCGACGCCGGGGACGCGGTGCGGAAGGTCGCGCTGCCGATCACCCGTTCCGTAATGTCGCTGGGGCACAAGCAGATCGAGGCGCCCTCGCCCGAGGGCGTGGAACCGCTGCATGTCGTGGACCGCAGCGCGCTGCACGAGGTGCTGCACGACACCGCCGTCGCCCAGGGCGTGCCGTTCGAATACGGCAAGCGGCTGACCGGCGTCGACGAGCACGGCGACGGCGTCACCGCCCGATTCGCCGACGGCTCCAGCGCGACCGCCGACGTGCTGATCGGCGCCGACGGCATCAAGTCCCGGGTCCGCGGCCTCATCGATCCGTCGGCGCCCGCGGCCGAATACCTCGGCATGCTCGGCTTCGGCGCCTACACTCGGTGCTCGTTCGAGATACCGCCGGAGACAATGGTTTTCGCCTACGGCAAGAACGCGTACTACCTGTACTGGTCGATGCCCGACGGCGGCGTCGCCTGGGGTGTGAACCTGCCGCACAAGCAGTACATGTCCCTGACCGAGGCTCGGCAGGTCCCTGCCGAGCAGTGGCTGCGGATCCTGCGCGAGACCTACGCCGACGACGTTCCCGGCGCCGAACTGGCCCGCAACACCACACCGGAGCAGTTGGTGAGTGCCGGTGCGCTGCACATCATGCCGCCGGTGCCGACCTGGTCCCGCGGGCGCATGGTGCTGGTCGGCGACGCGGTGCACGCCCCCTCGAACAGCACCGGTCAGGGCGCATCGCTGGCCATCGAGAGCGCCGTGCAGCTGGCCCGCTGCCTGCGCGACTTCGACGACCCCGCAACGGCATTCGCCACCTACGAGCGAATCCGCCGCCCCCGGGTGGAGAAGATCGCCGCCCGCGGCGCGAAGATCAGCCACAGCAAGACCATGGGCCCGATCATGCGCCGCATGATGCCGATCATGATGCCCCTCGCCACCAAACTGATGAAGATGGAGGAAACCATGCTCCGCGAGCAGAGCTACACCATCGACTGGGAGGCCCCTGTCGACATAGAAGCCGAACTCGCCCAGGGCTGAGGGAAATACGGTCCCGCCGGGCCCACAACACCCTTCCGGCGGGACCACCCACACCCTCCCGGCGGCCCCGCCTTCCGGGAAGAGGCCCCGCACCCTTCCCCGCCGGGCCCACACCCCTTTCCCGCCGGGCCACACCCTTTCCCGCCGGGCCACACCCTTTCCCGCCGGGCCACACCCTTTCCCGCCGGGCCACACCCTTTCCCGCCGGGCCACACCCTTTCCCGCCGGGCCACACCCTTTCCCGCCCGCCGCGGCCTGCCGCGGCGGGCGGGATCACCTCGCCGCAGCCGGCAACGCGTCCGGACGATCCGCCTCGTCCAGGAGTTTCGCGGCGATATTGTCCAAAGCCCGATCCAATAGCTCGCGGTCCTCGGGCTCCGCACAGTCCCAGTCGTCGAGGTGGCCGCAGAGCCACTGCCGCCAGGCGGCGAAGATCCGGTCGTACTCGGCCTGCCCGGAGTCGGTGAGATTCAGTAGCGTGCCGTCGAATTCGACGTAGCCGTTGCGGACGGCGGTGTCGTACACCGGCTCCAGGACCTCCGGCGGCATCCAGTGCGCGCGGGCGATCGCGTCCAGCGTCGCGGTGCCCCGCACCCGGTTCAGCATCTCCACCTGCCCGATGGCCCAGGCCTGGTCGCGGGTCAGCGTGCTGTCCGCCGCAGCGAGGATGCGCGGGTCGGGCAGTTCGTCGTCGCGCAGCCGACGCATCACGCTGGCCAGCGAATGTTCCAGCAGGACTACGCGATCCACCGAATCGGGCATCGAGAATCCGGCGCCCACATCGGTGGCCTCCGCCCGGGCGCTGTCGCGCAGCGGAACCTGCTTGAGGAACCACGCCACCGCGAAACCGAGCAGCGCCACCGGCACCACCCAGCGGAAGACGTACTCGATGGTGTGGGCGTAGGCGTCGATAATGGGGATGCGCTGCTGTTCCGGAAGCTGTTTCAGCAGTTGTGGATTGCCCGCGGCGGCCGGCGGGACGCCCGGGTCCCCCGCCAGCGCCGCGCTCAGCTCCGTGCCGATCCGGCTGCTGTAGAGCGTGCCGAAAATCGCTGTGCCGAAGGTACTTCCGACCGTACGGAAGAACGTCACGCCGGAGGTGGCCGTGCCGAGATCGGAGTACGGCACGGTGTTCTGCACGACGATGGTGAGCACCTGCATGGCCAGGCCGATACCCAGACCCAGGATCAGCATGTACAGCGATTCCAGCCAGAACCCGGTCTCCCGGCCCATCGTCGACATCAGGAACAGGCCCAGCGCCATCACCGCCGTGCCCGCCACCGGGAAGTACTTGTACTGCCCGGTCCGCCCGACCACCTGACCGGAGATGATCGAGGTGGTGAACAGGCCGACCACCAGCGGCAGCGTGCGCAGCCCGGACGCGGTCGCCGACACCCCGTTCACATATTGCAGATACGCGGGCAGATAGGTCATCGCGCCGAGCATGGCGAAGCCGACGATGAAGCTGAGGATCGAGCAGACGGTGAACACATTGCTGCGGAACAGGTGCATCGGCAGCATCGGCTCCTTCGCCCGCAACTCCGCGAACACGAAAGCCGTCAACAGGATCACCGCCGCGACGAAGAGGCCGATGATGGTCGCCGACCCCCACGGATACTCCTGGCCGCCCCATTCCAGCGCCAGGATGAGGCAACTCACGCCGACGGCCACGAGAGCGATTCCGGCATAGTCGATCACCGGCCGGGCGGCGGCGCGAACCGACGGAATCGCCCGTGCCGCAACGGCGATCATCAGGATCGCGATCGGCACGTTCACGTAGAAGCACCACCGCCAGCTGGCGTGGTCGGTGAACAGCCCGCCCAGCGTCGGGCCGATCACCGTCGTGACGCCGAAGACCGCGCCCAGCGCGCCCTGATACTTCCCGCGCTCCCGCAGCGGGATGACATCGGCGATCAGCGCCATCGCGGTCACCATCAGCCCGCCCGCACCGACGCCCTGTATCGCGCGCGCCACCACCAGCAGCGTCATCCCGTGCGCCAGGCCGGCCACCATCGACCCGATGATGAAGATCAGACCGCTGAGCTGGAACACCAGCTTGCGGCCGAACATATCGCCGAACTTGCCCGCCAGCGCGGTCGCCACCGCCTCCGCCAGCAGATAGGAGGTGACCACCCAGGCCATATGCCCGGCGCCGCCCAGATCGGCGACGATCGTCGGCAGCGCGGTGGAGACGATGGTCTGGTCGAGGGCGGCCATGAGCATGCCGAGGACGACAGTGGCGAAGACCACATTCGCCCGGGCGTGGCTCACGGGTGCGGGAGATTCGGTGACTGCGGTGGCGGCGGTCATTAGCTCAGTATGTGCTGGTGTCCACTATTCGTCCCGCAGACACGGCAGCGTGCCAGCTCGATCCGCACGCAGAGAATTTGCCACGCGGCAGCGACCGGCCATTTCCGGCACACACCGCCGGAGTTGCTTTTGCCGGAACTTACTCTGGAGTAAGGTCGTCGTGAGAGAGAATGCACCGACGCTTCTCGTACACGGTAGTCAGTGAGGTCGCGACAATGGCGTGGAATCCCAGCGAAATCCCGGACCAGAGCGGGCGCACAGTCGTCATCACCGGAGCCAACGGCGGTATCGGCAAGCACACCAGCCGAGTGCTCGCCGGCAAGGGCGCCACGGTGATCATGGCCTGCCGCAACACCGCGAAGGCCCAGGAGATCGCGGACCGCATCGACGGCGACGTCCGGGTGGCCGCGCTGGACCTGGCCGACCTCGCCTCCGTGCGCGCCTTCGCCGAGCAGTCCGGTGAGTTCGACGTGCTGATCAACAACGCGGGCCTGATGAACATCCCGTTCTCGCGCACCAAGGACGGCTTCGAAACCCAGTGGGGCGTCAACCATCTCGGCCATTTCGCGCTGACGGGCCTGCTGCTGGACCGGATCGGCGACCGGGTGGTGTCGCTGTCGAGTATCGCGCACAAGCAGACCCCCAAGCTGTGGATCGACGACCTGAACTACGAGCACCGCAAGTACCAGCGCAATCTGGCCTACGCGCAGGCCAAGCTGTCGAATCTGATGTTCGCCCGCGAGCTGCAGCGGCGGCTGACGGAGTCCGGCTCCGCGAAGCGCTCCTACGGCGTGCACCCCGGCGTCTCGGCGACGGACCTGTTCACCCAGACCGAGACCCCTATCGACAAGGTCGCCAAGCCCTTCATCGCGATGGTCGGCCACTCCCCCGCCAAGGCCGCCGAATCCAGCCTGTTCGCCGCCACCGTGCGCGACGCCGACCCGAATACCTACTGGGGTCCCACCCGGCTGTTCGGGGCGCAGGGTCCGGTGAAGCCTTCGCCGTCGACCAAGCTGTCGCAGGACCGCGACCTGTGGCGGCGGCTGTGGGAGGAATCGGAGCGGCTGACCGGGGTCACCTACAAGTTCTGAGCCGGGGAAATTCCGGGTACCTGCCACTACGTACTGTGTAGTAGACGGGTACCGTGGTAGGCGTGTCCGCCCCACACCGCCGCCCGGCTCTGATCATCCTGGTGATCGTCGCCGCGCTCGCCTGCCTGGGGCTCGGCTGGTGGCAGTGGGGCCGGTTCGAATCGTCGAGCGGCACCGCGCAGAATCTCGGCTACGCGCTGCAGTGGCCGTTGTTCGCGGCGTTCGTGGTGTTCGCGTACTTCCGGTTCGTCCGCCTGGAGCGGGAGACGCGGGAGGACGAGACACAGGCCACGCCCGCCGAAACTCCACGGAGCGCGAAGTCCGTTGCGCCGCGGGAGATTCCGGCGGGCCTACTGCCCGAACGCCCGAAAGCCGCGCACGACGACGACCCCGTTCTGGCCGAGTACAACCGGTACCTCGCCGAGCTGAACGCACGAGACCCGCGAGCATCCATCGCCCCATCCGAGAGGAGCGCCGGTTGAGCGCCGCCGACAACTCCACCGAAGCCACCCCTGCCGCCGCCCCCGCGGCCGCGCCGACCGCCGCGAATACCGGCCGTATCCGCTCGGCACTCACGCGCTACCGGGTGCTGTCCTACATCACCGGTGTCTGGCTGCTCCTGCTGTGCGGCGAGATGATCTACAAGTACCTCCTGCTCGAGGACAGCAGCACCGCGCCGCACTGGCTGTTCTACATCGGCCAGATCCACGGCATCTTCTACATGCTCTACCTGGTGTTCACCATCGACCTGGCCATCAAGACCCGCTGGAAGCCCGGCACCACGGTGATCACCGCCCTCGCCGGCACCATCCCGTTCCTGTCCTTCGTCTGCGAGCACTACCGCACCCGCCAGGTCCGCGCGGCCTACAACCTCTGAGGCGGGTGGTTTCCGGCCAAAAGCATGCCGGAAACAAGATAGGCGCGCGCTGACGCCTTCACCTTTCGCCTTCCCTATTGTTTCCGGCGTGCTTTGGGCCGGAAACTAGCGAGCCAAATCCGCCAAGGCGGGGAGAAGCGCCCGCAAGGCCCGCCCACGATGGGATGCGGCGTCCTTCTCCGCCGGGGTGAGCTGGGCTGAGGTGCGGGTCTCGCCCTCGGGGAGGAACAGCGGGTCGTAACCGAAACCGTTGTCGCCGACCGGCTTTCGCAGGATGGAGCCCGGCCATTCGCCGACCTCGACGACCTCGGTGCCGTCGGCCACCAGGGCGCAGGCGGAGACGAAGCGGGCGCCGCGGCGGTCGTCGGGGACGTCGGTGAGCTGGGCGAGGAGCAGGTCGTTGTTCGCCGTATCCGCGCCGTGGCGGCCGGACCAGCGGGCCGACAGGACGCCGGGCATGCCGTTGAGGGCGTCCACGGCAAGGCCGGAATCGTCGGCGACACAGGCCAATCCGGTCGCGGCCGCGCCGTCGCGGGCCTTGGCCAACGCGTTCTCCTCGAAGGTCGCGCCGGTCTCGGGGGCCTCGTCGTAGGGCGGCACCTCGTTCAGGCCCACGATCTCCAGGCCCTCGATACCGGCCTCGGCGAGGATGCGCCGCAGCTCGTCGAGTTTCTTGGCATTGCGGCTGGCGACGAGCACGCGGCGCGCACTCACTTCTTCTTCTCCGGTTCCGGCAGCACGCCCGGGTACGGCTGCGCCAGCGCCTCCTTCTGCACCGCGAACAGCTGCTCGCAGCCGGCCAGCGCGGAATCGAGCAGCTTGTCCAGGGTGGAGCGCGGGAAGGTGGCGCCCTCGCCGGTGCCCTGGATCTCGACCAGGGTGCCGGTGTCGGTGGCGACGACGTTCATATCGACCTCGGCGCGCGAATCCTCCTCGTAGGGCAGGTCCAGCCGCACCCGGCCGTCGACCACGCCCACGCTGACCGCGGCGATCATGCACGAGATCGGCTGCGGGTCGGCCAGTTTTCCGGCCGCGCCCAGCCATGTGATGGCGTCCGACAGCGCGACGTACGCGCCTGTGATCGCCGCGGTGCGGGTGCCGCCGTCGGCCTGTAGTACATCGCAGTCGACGGCGATGGTGTTCTCGCCGATCGCCGCGAGGTCGATGCAGGCGCGCAGCGAGCGGCCGATCAACCGGCTGATCTCCTGGGTGCGGCCGCCGACCTTGCCCTTCACCGACTCGCGTCCGCTGCGGGTGTGGGTGGCGGCCGGCAGCATCGCGTATTCGGCTGTGAGCCAGCCCAATCCGGAGTCGCGGCGCCACGGCGGCACGCCGTCGGTGACGCTCGCGGTGCACATCACCCGCGTCTGCCCGAATTCCACGAGCACCGATCCCGCCGGGTGCGCCGTGAATCCACGGGTGATCCTTACCTCGCGGAGTTCGTCGTCCGCCCTGCCATCGGCTCGTCTAGACACAGGAGGCAGCCTAGTGGCACGCCTCGCCGCGGCGGGCACCACCTCAGATGTCGATGACCTCGCCCGGGGACACCGCGTGCACCGGCCCGCTGAACTCCGCCTTGGCCTCCGCGATCACATCCTCGCGAGAAGTCCACGGCGGGATGTGGGTCAGCAGCAGTTCGCCGACGCCGGCCCGGGCGGCGATCTGCCCGGCCTCGGTGCCCGAGAGATGAATGCCCGGTGGGCGATTGGCCGGGTCGTGCGTCCAGGACGCCTCCGACAGCAGGACGTCGGCGCCCTCCGCGAGTTCGAAGACGGCCGGGCACAGCGCCGTATCGCCGGTGTAGACCAGGGTGCGGCCGGACGCCGTGGTCAGCCGCAGGCCGTAGGACTCCGGCGGGTGGTACATGCGGCGCGCCAGCACGGTGTGGCCGGGGCCGAAGCTGATCCGCTCGCCCTCCGACCACGGCCGCATATCGATCACGTCGGACCAGTCGTCGCATTCGCCGCCGATCTCGGCGGAGGCGTTGCCGATGCGCAGCGAGGTGTCGGTGGGCCCGTAGACGATCGCCCGCCCGCTGGGGGGATTCGGGTGGTAGCGCCGCCAGACCAGCAGGCCGGGCATGTCCAGGCAGTGGTCGGCGTGCAGGTGGGTGAGGAAGATGTCGACCTCGCCCGGGTCCAGGTACCGCTGGAGGGCGCCCAGGATGCCGGGACCGAAATCGATAACCGTCGGCGTCATGTCCGGACCTGTGAGCAGATAGCCCGACGCTGGGGAATCCGGGCCGGACACACTACCCGAACACCCGAGGACGGTGAGGCGCATTCCCCCATGCTGCCACGCTGCGTTTTCGGTCACGAGGGGATCCCCCAACTCCGCGGCCGGGCTCCGCAATCACCCCGAGGACGCGAGGCGGCCGTCACTTCCCCCGCGACTTCGATGTCCAGCATTCCGGGAGAGTACCCAACCGGCAACCAGTCCACCCACCGCCCCGAAAAGATGTCCTTGCCAAGAGATTCCGGGCTGCCCCGGCAGGACTCCGAACAGGATCGAGCCGTACAGCAACCCGACGACCACGCCGATCAGGATCTGCCAGAGGTTCCGGGCGAAGATCCCGCGCGAGATGAGGTAGGTGAGCCAGCCGAATATGAGCACCGACGCGCCGACATGCACCGACCCGCTCGCCCCGGTCAACCAGGTGCCCACCCCGGCCACCACCCAGATGATCGCGGTCGCGGCCAGCCCGCGCCCGATCCCGGTCAGCAGGGTCAGCAGGCCGAGCACGATCACCGGCAGGGTGTTGCCGATCAGGTGCGCCCAGTCGGCGTGCAGTACCGGGGCGAACAGGATGCCGGACAAACCCTCCGTGGTGCGCGGGCGCACGCCCTCCCGTTCGAGGCTGCCGCCGGTGGCGGTGTCGACGCCCTCGATGCCGTACAGCAACGCCACGAAACCGAGGGTCAGTGCGATGGCCCGCTGCCACAACAGCTTCAGCGCATTCGAGGAGGCGCCCTGCGGGGTCAGGGATTTCCCCCGCTGCCCGCGCAATGCCGCGATCCGGTCGGGATCGAACGACGAGCCCATGCCTGCGGTCACCGGTCTTCACCTCCTGCGGAGGACCGGGGATCCAACCGGCTCCGCACCTTCGAGCCTACCGATGACTACGGCACCACCTCTTTTCCCGGCGCGCTTTTGGCCGGGATCTCGCGATGAGATTCCGGCCAAAAGCGCGCCGGAAAATCAGGTGCGGGGCTCGACACGTGGACGCGCGCCGGGACTATGCCCAGAGTTGCCCGTCCAATTTTTCCTCCGCCTCGTCCAGCGTGCCCTCGTATGCCCCGGTGGACAGGTACTTCCAGCCGCCGTCGGCGACGACGAAGGCGATATCCGCCCGGCGGCCCGCTTTCAGGGCCTTGGCGCCGACGCCCAGTGCCGCGTGCAGGATGGCGCCGGTGGAGATGCCCGCGAAGATGCCCTCCTCGCCGACCAGCTCCCGGGTGCGGCGGACCGCGTCGTAGGGGCCGACGGAGAATCGCGAGGTGAGGACCGACTCGTCGTACAGCTCGGGCACGAATCCCTCGTCGAGATTGCGCAGGCCGTAGACGAGTTCGCCGTAGCGCGGCTCGGCGGCGACGATGTCGATCTCCGGCAGCTTCTCCCGCAGGAACCGGCCGGTGCCCATCAGGGTTCCGGTGGTGCCGAGCCCGGCGACGAAATGGGTGATCTCCGGCAGGTCCGCCAGGATCTCCGGGCCGGTGCCCTCGTAGTGCGCCAGCGCGTTGGCCGGGTTGCCGTACTGGTACAGCATCACCCAGTCGGGATTCTCGGCCGCGATCTTCTTCGCCTGTGCCACGGCCTGATTGGAACCGCCCGCCGCCGGCGAGTCGATGATCTCCGCGCCGAACATGGTCAGCAGCTGCCGCCGCTCCACCGAGGTGTTCTCCGGCATGACGCAGACCAGGCGATACCCCTTCAACCGGGCCGCCATGGCCAGCGAGATACCGGTGTTCCCGCTGGTCGGTTCCAGGATCGTGCAGCCGGGGCGCAGTGTGCCGTCGGCCTCGGCCCGCTCGATCATGCGCAGCGCCGGTCGGTCCTTGATCGATCCGGTCGGATTGCGGTCCTCGAGTTTGGCCCAAAGCCGCACGTGGTCGTCGCCGTCCCATTGCGGCGACAACCGGCGCAGACCCACCAGCGGCGTATTGCCGAGGGTCTCGATCAGCGATTCGTAGCGTGCCACGGGAACTAGGCCGAGCCGCCCGCGACGGCGGGAAGGATGGTCACGGAGCCGCCCTCGGGGACCTCGGCCTCGAGGCCGCCGGTGAAACGCACGTCCTCGTCGTCGACGTAGATGTTGACGTAGCGGTTGAGCTTGCCGTCGGAGAGCAGCCGCTCCTTAAGGCCCGAGTAGTTGCCCTCGAGGTCGTCGATCACGGCGGCGAGGGTGGCGCCGGTGGCCTGCACCCGCTTCTCGCCCCCGGTGAGGGTGCGCATGATGGTCGGGATGGACACGGTTACCGACATGGGTACTCCTTGTTTCCTGGTCGGGACGGCATTTCCGGCCCGGGGCCTCAGGCCCCGGCGGTGGAATATTCGGGCACGATCCGCACCGATTCCTCGGTGACCACACCGTCGACTATCCGGTAGCTGCGCAGCTCGTGGTCTTGCGGGTCCCGGGTGGAGATCAGCACGTAGTGGGCGTTCGGCTCGGAGGCGTAGGAGATATCGGTGCGGCTCGGGTACGCCTCGGTCGCGGTGTGCGAGTGGTACACGACAACGGGCTCCTCGTCGCGGTCGTCCATCTCGCGCCATACCCGCAGCTGCTCACCCGAATCGAAGCGGTAGAACGTCGGCGAACGCTCGGCGTTGACCATCTCCACGAACCGCTCGGGACGGTCGGAGCCCTCGGGCCCGGCGATGATGCCACAGGCCTCGTCGGGGTGATCGGCACGCGCGTGCGCCACCATCGCGTCCACGAGGTCGGCCCTGATCACCAGCACAGTCGACAATCCCTTCCGTTCACGTCCGCGCACTCGACCTCGGTCGAATCGCTGTCGTCAACGGCCCAGGATATGCGCCTATTCCCCGGCGTCGGAGCGCCAGCCCCCGAATTCCCGCGCCGATCCGGGAAATGTGCTAGTCACGCTCGCTGTCAAGAGTTCTTCGCAGTGAGATTCGAAATCGTTCAGGGCATGAGGGCCTGGAGCAGGGAGTCCTGCATCCAGGTCAGCCAGTGGTAGACGTCCAGGTGCGGGGCGCGCGGATCGTCCGGATCGAGCTGGTCGGGCGTGTCGTCCTCGATGCCGAGGGCCGTCCCCAGGGCCAGGCGGACGTCGTTGAGGGCGGTCAGCCAGGCGTCGGCCTGTTCGGGCGTGAGCGCGATCTTGCCGCCCTGCGCGGGGAGGGTCTGCAATACCACCGTGCCCGCGGCCACCTTGGCCTCGATGATCTCCGGTTCGTGCAGGCCGCGCAGCGCGCTGTTGAGGTCGGCGCGGTCGGCATCGGGCGATCCGGGTTCGGGCCGGTGGAAGTCCGGCAGCAGCCGGGCCAGCCGCGGATCGTCCGGCGGGGTGGTGTTGCCGGTGCGTAGCCCGGTGAGCTCGGCCAGATCGTCCTCGGGCGCCGACTCTGCCCGGTCGCTCAACAGCCCGGTCACCGCGCCCACCAGCGAGCGCAGGACCTCCGCCTCGCGGGCGTCCATCTCCGACCGCAGCTTGAGCCCGCTCAGCGAGTTCTTCCTGCTCCACTTGCGCACGGGGCTACGGTAGTCGTCCCGGTCAGTCGTCACGCTGCATGGTGGCCCAGAGTCCGGCCGCGTGTAGACGCTGCACGTCGTGCTCCATCTTGTCGCGCGATCCGGACGAAACCACCGCCTTGCCTTCGTTGTGCACCTTCAGCATCAGTTCGGTTGCCTTGGCTTTGCTGTAGCCGAACAGCTTCTGGAAGATGTAGGTCACGTAGTGCATCAGATTGACCGGGTCGTCCCAGACCACCGTGACCCACGGCCGATCCTCGGCCTCGAGGATCTCGGTGGACTCGACCGCCTCCGGAGTAGCCTGTGGCGCCGACAGTGTCGCGTTCCCACCGCCCGGACCGGCGGTGACCCGGACAGCGTCCTTCATGCACAGACCCATAACCTTCAGGGTACGACTCGACCCCGGATCCACAACACCCGCAGGTAGCCGTTTCCTCCCGCGCCACGGCGACGTCCGGAGCGGGTATCCGGCTGCCTCGCTGTCTACAGTGACGGCGTGGACACCACACCTCCGCCACCCAGTACGGCGCTGCTGACCGACCAGTACGAACTCACCATGCTCGCCGCCGCGCTGGCCGATGACTCGGCCGGGCGGCACTGCGCCTTCGAGGTATTCGCCCGAAGGTTGCCGCACGGCCGCCGCTACGGCGTGGTGGCGGGGACCGGCCGGCTGCTCCAGGCGCTCACCGAATTCCGTTTCGGCGCGGCCGAACTCGAGATCGCCGCGGGATTCCTGGACGACCGCACCCTGAACTGGCTGCGCGACTACCGGTTCTCCGGCGATATCGACGGCTATCGCGAGGGCGAGCTGTACTTCCCCGGGTCGCCGATCCTGTCGGTGCGGGGCAGCTTCGCCGAATGCGTGGTCCTGGAGACCCTGATCCTGTCGATCCTCAACCACGACAGCGCGATCGCCGGGGCGGCGGCGCGCATGGTGAGTGCCGCGGCCGGACGCCGGATGATCGAGATGGGATCGCGGCGCACCCACGAACTGGCCGCCCCGGCCAGTGCCCGCGCCGCCTACCTCGCCGGCTTCGACGCCACCTCCAATCTGGAGGCGGTGCGGCGCTACGGCGTTCCCGGCGCGGGCACCAGCGCGCACGCGTTCACCCTGCTGCACAGCGGACCGGACGGCCAGCACGAGGCGGCGGCGTTCCGCAGCCAGATCGCGGCGCTGGGCGTCGGGACGACGCTGCTGGTGGACACCTTCGACATCACCCAGGGCGTGGCCACGGCGGTCGAGGTGGCCGGGCCCGAACTGGGCGGTGTACGAATCGATTCCGGTGATCTCGGGGTGCTGGCGCGGCAGGTGCGCGACCAGCTGGACGGGCTCGGGGCGACGCGGACCCGGATCGTGGTGTCGGGGGATCTGGACGAGTATTCGATCGCCGGGCTGCGCGCCGAGCCGGTGGACGCGTACGGCGTCGGGACCTCGCTGGTGACCGGGTCCGGCGCGCCCACGGCCGGCATGGTCTACAAGCTGGTCGAGGTGGAGGGGGTGCCGGTGGCCAAGCGCAGCAGTCACAAACAGTCGCGCGGCGGCGCGAAGTCGGCGGTGCGGGTCTCCCGATCGACCGGGACGATCGTGGAGGAGATCGTGTATCCGGCCGGCGCCGATCGCCCGGTCTCCGAGGGCCACGACGTGCGCGACCTGCTGGTTCCGCTGGTACGGAAGGGTGCGGTCGTGGACGGGCAGCCGAGTCTCCAGGACGGCCGGGAGCTGGTCTCGCGGGGGCGGGTGAGCCTGCCCTGGGAGGGGTTGAAACTGTCGGACGGGGAGCCCGCGATTCCCACCACGTTCCTACAATGAGGGCGAGCCGGAAGCCGAGGTGCGCGATATGACCAGAGCACTCATCGTCGTCGACGTGCAGAACGATTTCTGCGAGGGCGGATCGCTGGGCGTCGCGGGCGGCGCCGCGGTGGCCGAGCGGATCAGCGACTACCTGGGCGTCTCCGATTACGCCGCGATCGTGGCGACCCGCGACCATCACATCGATCCGGGCGCGCACTTCTCCGACCGCCCCGACTTCGTCGACAGCTGGCCGCCGCACTGCCGGGTCGGCACGCCGGGCGCGGAGTTCCATCCGAACCTCGACCTCGCGCGGATCGAGCGGATCTTCTCCAAGGGCGAATACACGGCCGCCTATTCGGGTTTCGAGGGCGCTGCCGACGACGGCACCGCCCTCGCGGACTGGTTGCGCGCCAACGGGATCGACGCGGTCGACGTCTGCGGCATCGCCACCGACCACTGCGTGCGCGCCACCGCCCTCGACGCCAAGGCCGCGGGCTTCGACACCCGCGTCCTGCTGGGCCTCACCGCCGCCGTCGCCCCCGAGACCACCACCAAGGCCCTCGCCCAGCTGCGCGGCGCGGGCGTGGAACTCGCCGGGGAACTGGAGAGCTGACGCCTCGGGCCCCGGCCGACGAATCGACCGGGGCCCGAGGCGATCCCGCGCCTACACCAGCTTGGCGAAGAAGCCGCGGATATCCTCGGCGAGGATTTCGGGGACCTCGTAGGCCGCCCAGTGGCCGCCCTCGGCGTATTCGTTCCACTGCACGATGTTCGAGTGGTCGCGCTCGGCGAATTTGCGCGGCGCCCGGAAGTCGTAGCCGAAGGATGACAGGCCCATCGGGACCGTGGTCGGTTCCGGGGCGTGTTCGCCGTGGCCGTCCTCGAAGTAGAAGCGGGCCGAGGAGGCCGAGGTGTTGGTGAACCAGTAGATCGCGACATTGGTGAGGATGTCGTCGGGATCCAGGGTGCCCAGCAGCTGACCGCTCCAGGCGAGCTGGCCGACCGGTGAGTCCGCGAGGCCGTGCGCCAGGGTCTGCGGCTGCGCCCGCTGCGCGGAGTCGTGGATGGAGTGCTCCAGGAACTTCTGGCCGAACTGCACGCCCATCAGTTCCTGTTCGCTCAGGCCGTCCAGCTCGCCCGGCTCGCCCTTGGGGAACGAGAAGATCTGGTTGACGTGCACGCCGATCACGTTCTCCGGCGCCAGCCGGCCCATCTCCGGCACGACGATCGCGCCGCCGTCGTTACCGTGCACGCCGTAGCGTTCGTAACCCAGGCGCCGCATCAGCTCGACGTAGGCCGCCGCCATCCGCTCCCGCGCCCAGCCGACGTCGCCGGTCGGGCCGGAGAACGCGAAGCCGGGGTAGGACGGGATGACCAGGTGGAACTCGTCTGTGAGCCGGTCGATCAGACCCAGGAACTCGACGAACGAACTCGGCCAGCCGTGCGCCAGCAGCAGGGGGGTGGCTTCCGGATTCGCCGACCGCACGTGCACGAAATGGATGGTCTGCCCGTCGATCTCGGTGATGAAGTGCGGGTGGGCGTTCAGCTTCTCCTCGACTGCGCGCCAATCGAATTCGTCGCGCCACTGCTCCACCAAGGGCCGCACGAACGAGCCCGGCACGCCGTACTCCCAGCCCGGAGGCACCGGGATCCCGAGGTCGACCTTGCCCGCGAACCGCTCGGCGGGGAGTTCGTCGGCGAACCGGGCGTGCGCCAGGCGGTAGGCCAGATCGTCCAGCTCGGCCTGCGGGACCTCGATGCGGAAGGGGCGGATGTCGGCGGTCATGGGTTTCTCCTCACTATCCAGAACGGAGTGCTTCGTTCTGTTCTGACATCAGCCTAACAGAACAGATCATTCCGTTCCAAGTCTTTCTGGAAATCGGCCCTGAACAGGGCGATTGCCCAGCTCCAGCTAGGCCCGCGGCCTACGAGGCCAGGAACTCCGACAGCGCCGCCGCGACCGGCTCCGGATTCTCGACCTGGGGGTAGTGGCCGGTCGCCGGATCCTCGTCGAGGACGACGAACGTCGCCTCCGGGAACCGTTCACGCAGCCGCGGCAGCAGATGCCCGCCGCTGATCGGATCGGCCGGACCCCAGACGAACAACGCCGGGCCGGGATAGGACTCGAGCGAGCGCTGCCAGCGGTCGGCGTGGGTGCGGCGTTCGTCGTGATAGCGATTGAGGTACCACTGCGCGTGCTTACCCCCGCCGCTCGAGGTGGCCAGCCACATCTCGTGCAGATCCGCGTCGGCGATCGGGCGGCCGAGGACGCGGCGCAGCGAGGCCCGATAGGTCGTCTCGGACATCAACGGCCCGAGCAACCTGCCCAGCTGAGTGTGCAGGAGCCGCTGAATCGCCATGGGACGGTACAGATCCACGTAGAGGCCGCCGTTCAGCCAGGCCATCCGCGTGATGCGGTCCGGATCGCGGGCCAGCAGCTCCTGCGCGACGCTGACCCCGTAATCGTGTGCGACAAGGGCGGTTTCACCGATTCCCAGATGACTCCACACCTGTTCGACCAGGGTGGCCTGTTCGGTGAGCCGGTAGTCGTGCCCGCGCGGCTTGGCGCTGGCGCCGAATCCGAGGAAGTCGAGAGTCGTTACCCGGCAACCCGATTCGACCAGGGCGGGCAGGACCGGCGCCCAATCGTGCGAGGAGGTCGGATAGCCGTGCAGCAGCGTCACCGGGCGGCCGTCCTCCGGCCCGTCCTGCCGGTGGAACAGCCGGTGACCGTCCACCTCGACATACGCTCCCCCGGCGATCCACTCGGTGCGCGACGGCCGCATCGGATACTCCCTTTCGCCGGGTTCGATGCCGACACCGTACCCTCGCCCCGGCGAGCGCCTGTGTCTCTGTCGGACCGGCGCAGTAATCTGCCTGGGTGCCCGAACTGCCGCCCGTCCCGACCTTGCTCGCGACCGCCGTCGATGCGCTCGGCGGTACGGCGCGCAAGGGCCAGCAGACCATGGCGGCCGCGGTCGCGCACTCCATCGACACCAAGGAGCACCTCGCGGTCCAGGCCGGCACCGGCACCGGCAAGTCGCTGGCCTACCTCGTGCCCAGCCTGCGCCACGCCATCCAGACCGGCCGCACCGTGGTGGTGTCGACGGCGACCATCGCGTTGCAGCGCCAGCTCGTGGATCGTGATCTGCCGCGGTTGTCCGAGGCATTGCAGAAGCCGCTGGGCCGCCAGGCGAAGTTCGCGATCCTCAAGGGCCGCAACAACTATCTGTGCCTCAACAAGATCAACAGCGTGATCCCGGACGAGCCGGCCGATGCCGAGCTGTTCGACGCGTTCGCCGTCTCCCGCCTGGGCCGCGAGGTGCAGCGGCTCAACGAGTGGGCCTCCGACACCGAGACCGGCGACCGCGACGAACTCACCCCGGGCGTCACCGATCGGGCGTGGCGGCAGGTCAGCGTCTCGGCACGAGAGTGCCTGGGCAAGTCCCGCTGCCCCTTCGGCACCGACTGCTTCGCCGAGCGGGCGCGCAGCGAATCCGGCCAGGCCGACGTGGTGGTGACCAACCACGCCCTGCTGGCCATCGATGCCATCAGCGGCATCCAGGTCCTGCCCGAACACGACGTGGTCGTCATCGACGAGGCGCACGAGCTGGTCGACCGCGTCACCGGCGTGGCCACCGCCGAACTGTCCACCGCCGCCATCTCCGCCGCCGCCAAGCGCTGCGCCAAACTCGTCGACGAGAAGGAGGTCGACCGGCTGGAGGGCGCCGCCGAGGCCTGGCACGACCTGCTCGAGGAGCTGCCGCCGGGCCGCTGGGACGAACTGCCCGGGGGCGTCTCGGGCGTGCTGGCGCTGATTCGCGACTCCGCGTGGAACTGTCGCACCGCGCTCGCACCGCCGGGTTCCTCCGCACCGCAAGGCGATCCGGAGGGGGCCGCGTTACGCAATCAGGCCGTGGCCGCGGTCGAGGAGATCCACGATTCGGCCGTGCGCGCGCTGACCACCTTCGAGGAGTCCGATCCGGCGGCCCGGCGCGACGTCATCTGGCTGTCCGCCGACGAGGTGCGCGGCGTCGCCCGCCGCAGCCTGCACATGGCGCCGCTGTCGGTGGGCGGGTTGCTGCGCAGCCGCCTGTTCGGCACGGCCACGGTCATCCTGGCCTCGGCCACGCTCCAGGTGGGCGGCTCGTTCGACGGGCTCGCCGTCACCTGGGGCCTGCCGCCACAGTCGGGCGCCAAGGTCGACGCCGCGCTGGCCAACGGGGCCGAGGCGCCCTCGGATACCGCTGCGGTGCGCTGGAATTCGCTCGATGTCGGCTCCCCGTTCGACCACGCCAAGTCGGGCATCCTCTACGTCGCCCGGCATCTGCCGCCACCGGGTCGCGACGGGCTGGTCACGGCCTACCTCGACGAGATCGAGCGGCTCATCCGCGCCGCGGGTGGGCGCACCCTGGGCCTGTTCTCCTCGATGCGCGCGGCCAAGGCCGCCACCGAGATCCTGCGCGAACGCCTGGACACCCCGGTGCTGTGCCAGGGCGACGACGCGACCGGGGCCCTGGTCCGCCGCTTCGCCGAGGACCAGGAGACCTCGCTGTTCGGCACGCTGTCGCTGTGGCAGGGCGTCGACGTGCCCGGCCCGTCGCTGAGCCTGGTGATCCTCGATCGCATCCCGTTCCCGCGCCCGGACGATCCGCTGCTGGTCGCCCGGCAGCGAGCGGTGGAGTCGCGGGGCGGCAACGGTTTCATGGCCATCGCCGCCAATCACGCGGCGCTGCTGCTGGCCCAGGGCACCGGCCGGCTGCTGCGCAGCACCGAGGACCGCGGTGTGGTCGCGATCCTGGACCCGCGCCTGGTCACCGCGCGCTACGGCGCCTACCTGCGCGCCTCGCTCCCGCCCTACTGGGAGACCTCCGATCCGGAGGTCGTGACCAAGGCCCTGCACCGCCTCACCGGCACGGCACCCGCGCCGACCGGCGGCTAAACCTAATCGTTATGCGAAGAAGGTCACACACGCCTGGACAAACTTCTAAGCGGAAGTAAATTGGTCGGCGATGCGCCGATGTACCCCAATTCCCACATCGGAAGCATCTGACGCCCCCGCGCCAAGCCCTGCACGCGGTGCGGGGGCACCAAACTTTCAGCCCCGCACGCGATGCGAAGGCACAGGAACTCGAGCCCGCACACGATCCGCGGGCGGTGAATCACTCGCTCACAGCACCCATTTGAGTATCAGCGTGATCACCGCGGCGACGACCGCCAGGACCACCGCGGCCACTCCCCAGGTGACTCCGCGCCGCTCCCACGGCCGCCCGTAGTCGAGCGAGTACCGGCCCGGACCGGTGAATGCCAGCGCCGCCGCGACCACGGCGAACAGCAGAGCGATCTCGTAACCCGGCCCTTGCTGGCTGCCGAACAATCCGCTGCTCCACGTCGCGTTGATCGCGTTGATCATGGTTCCGAGGGCGATGGCCGCGGCGAGCGGGGTCAGCAGGCCCAGGAACAGCAGCGCGCCGCCCGTCGCTTCACAGAGCCCGGCCAGCGTGCCGAAGACCTTGCCGGGGTTGTACCCGATCTGGTCGAAGCTCGAGGTGGTCGCGTCCCAGCCCATGCCGTCGAACCAGCCGAACAGTTTCTGGGTCCCGTGCGCGAACAGCAGGCCGCCGAAGACGACGCGCAGGATCAACAGACCGATATCGGAAGCGCTGACGCTGCCCGCGCCCTGTTCCAGGTCGCGGGCGGCAGTGGTGTGTGCGGTCATGAGAGTCTCCATGTCCAGGACTAATTAGTTGTCGCAAGCAAATCGGACCATGGTCCGCTTCGACCACGGGAGACAACCCTAACCGGTTCAACGGTTATTCCGCGAGGAAGAAGAAGTAGCCCAGGAATACCGCCATGAGCACCCACATCACCCAGTGCACCTCGCGCCCGCGCCGGCGGGCGACCATGACGATCGGATAGAACAGCAGGCCCATGGCGATGCCGTTGGCGATCGAATAGGTCAGCGGCATCATGATCACGGTCAGGAAGGCCGGGATCGCGTATTCGAGCTTGTCCCACTCGATCTCGCCGAGGGCCCGCGCCATGAGCACGCCGACCACGACGAGCGCTGGCGCGGTCACCGCGGGCGCGTCGGCGACGACCGCGAACAGCGGGAAGAAGAACATCGCGATCAGGAACCAGACGGCCGTGGACACCGCGGTCAGCCCGGTGCGCCCGCCCGCGCTGACACCGGCCGTCGATTCGACGTACGCGGTGGTCGTGGAGGTGCCGATGATGGCGCCCGCGGTGGTGCCGACCGAATCCGCGGCCAGCGCCTGGGCGGCCCGCGGAAGCTTGCCGTCCGGGCCCAGCAACCCGGCCTGGTTGGCGATCCCGATCAGCGTCCCCGAGGCGTCGAAGAAGTCGACGAACAGCATGGTGAGCACGACGATCACCATCTGCCCGGTGAACGCGTCCGGCAGATGGATGATCGCCTGCCCGAAGGTCTGATTCAGCCCGTGCGGCATGGCGACCACGGCGTCCGGCAGATGCACCAGCCCGCTCACGATGCCGACGACCGCGGTCGCGACGATGCCGTACAGCACCGCGCCGTGCCAGCGGAGCACCATGAAGACCACCGTCACCAGCAGCCCGAACAGCGCCAGCAGGGTGCTGCCCTTGGTGAAGTCGCCGAGGTGCACGAGCGTGGCGTCGCTGGCGACCACGACACCGGCGTTCTTCAGCCCGAGGAACGCCACGAACATGCCGATCCCCGCGCCGACGGCCAGCTTCATCTGCATCGGGATGGCGTCGATGATCTTCTCGCGGACCTTCGTCACGGCCAGCGCGAAGAAGATCACGCCCGACAGGAACGTCCCCGACAGCGCCTGCTGCCACGGGATGCCCATCCCGAGCACCACCGAGTAGGCGAAGAACGCGTTGAGGCCCATCCCCGGCGCGAGCGCGACCGGATACCGCGCCCACAGCCCCATGACCAGCGTGCCGAAGACGGCGGCGACGGCCGTGGCGGTGAAGACCGCCTGCGTGGGAATGCCCAGCGCGCCGAGCTGACCCTTGTCGCCCAGAACCGAGGGATTCACGGCGAGCACGTACGACATCGCGAGGAAGGTCACGGTGCCGGCCATGATCTCGCGCCGGTACGTCGACCCGAGTTCGCTGACTCCGAAGTAGGAGTCGAGGCGACCCCGTGGTCGCGGCTGCACGTCGGTACTCATCCTGATGTCTCCACCTCACCCGGAGGAACAAATGCCCTGGGAACCGTAGCTTCCGCCACTCACCCCGCGCCATTCCCACGCGAGCAAACAGGAAGCAATCCGCACCGCCATGCGGAAACCGTTACGGCAAGTTACACGCAACCATTGGGCAATTTAACGCAAAATTCGCCTGCAATCTGATGCTTCTTGACCTGCCGTGTGGCTGCCGTTACAAATACGTTATCCGCCGAACCGAGCTGTCGAGGCGGCCGAACGAGAAGTGCAAGCAGTTGGTTACCGATGTCGTCGAGGCGGCCACCGAGCTGACGGTCGCCCGCAAAGCGCTCTGGGATCTCCTCGTGGATCCCGACACCTACCCGCGGGTGTTCCCCGGCATCGGCGCGTGCGAGCACCTCGGCGCCGACGGCGGGCCACCGCTGGTGCGCATGCGGCTGGGCGGCGGCGCCGGCGATATCCACACCGTCGACGTGCGCCTGGTGCCCGGCAGGCCGGGCGAGCTGCTGGAGTTGCAGTGTCCCGGGCAGGGCAGTTTCGCGTCGGTCCGGCTGCGCGGCGACGCCGAGCGGACTCGGGTCAATGTCACGTATTTCGCACCGGCGCGGGCACATCCGCTGATCCCGGCGCTGTCGAACGAGGACGTGATCGACTGGACGGTGGCCGCCCTCGACCGGCTGGCCGATCTCGCGACCGGCGCGCCCACGTCGATGGTGATCAACGGCGAGGATTCCCCGCGACGTTTGCAGGTCGATGTCGCACGGCAGATGCTGGCGACCGGCGTCGTGCGCAGCTACAGGTTCGACAAGGGCGTGAAACAGCTCGGCCGCCTGGCGAAATGGGGTTTCACGCTGGCCGGTGGCTACGCCGCCGCGGCCGCCTACGACCCGCACCGCACGGCCCTGATCGACGATCGCGGCGGGCGCACCTTCGCCGAGATCCATCAGCGGACGCATGCGCTGGCGGGGGCGCTGGCCGATCTCGACATCCGCGCCGGCGATGCGATCGGCCTGCTCTCGCGCAATCACATCGAGATGGTCGAGATCATGGTCGCCGCAGGCAAACTCGGTGTGGACGTGGTGCTGCTCAATACCGGGCTCGCGGCCGGGCGGATCGCCGAGATCGCCGAAAAGCATGAACTCGCGGCCGTATTCGCCGATCCGGAACTGGAAGACCTCATCCGCTACCTGCCCCCGGATCTGCCGCGTTACGCAGCCTCGGACTACCTCGCCGAACCGGGACGCGCCACCGTCGACGACCTGATCGATGTGGGCGGAAGGGGTTTCGGCAAGCCGCCGCGTACGGGCACCCTGATCGTGCTCACCTCGGGCACCAGCGGCACGCCGAAGGGCGCCCGCCGCCCGCACCCCAAGGGCTTCGGCACCGTCGCGGCGCTGCTGTCGCGAATTCCGTTGCGCATGAACGAGACCATGCTGATCCCGGCGCCGCTGTTCCACACCTGGGGGCTGGCGGCCCTGCAGATCAGCACCCCCATCCGCGCCACGGTGGTGCTCACGGAGCGGTTCGACGCCGAGGACTGCCTGCGGATCATCGACGAGCAGCAGGTCACGTCGCTCATCGTGGTGCCGATCATGGTGAACCGCATCCTGGATCTGCCCGCCGAGGTGCGGGCCCGCTACGACACCTCCAGCCTGCGCGTGGTCGCCAGTTGCGGTGCGCCGCTGGCGGGTGCGGCGGTGCTGCGGTTCACCGAGTTGTTCGGTGACGTCCTCTACAACGTCTACGGGTCGACCGAGGTCTCCTGGGCCACCATCGCCGACCCGGCCGACCTGCGCATCTCGCCGACGACCGCGGGCCGCCCGCCGCTGGGCACGAAAGTGGCTGTGCTGGGCCCCGATTCGCGGCCGGTGCCGGTGGGGGCGACCGGGCGCATCTTCGTCGGCAACCACATGCTCTTCGACGGCTACACCGATGCCGCGCCGCCGGGCGAGGCGGACGGCATGCTCGATACCGGCGACGTCGGCTACCTCGATGCCTCCGGGCGGCTGTTCGTCGCCGGCCGCGACGACGAGATGATCATCTCCGGCGGCGAGAACGTCTTCCCCCGGCCGGTCGAGGAGGCGCTGTCGCATCTGCCGCAGGTGAGCGAGGTGGCGGTGGTCGGCGTGCCCGATCGCGAATTCGGCCAGCGCCTGGCGGCTTTCGTCGTCAAACGCCCGGATTCCGGTCTGGATCCGGACATGATCCGCACCTATATCCGCAATCGCCTGGGCCGCTTCTCCGTTCCCCGCGACGTGCACTTCCTCGACGCCCTCCCCCGCAACCCCACCGGCAAGATCCTCAAACGCACACTGGTGCAGTCGAGCTGATCAGACCACGGCGATCAGCATGATCATGAAGAACGCCACCATGCCGAGCACCAGCAACAGCGGCAGCAGCAGGATGAAGACGAGCGCGCCGCCGCCGGACGAGCGCTGCGGCGTGGTCCCGATGGCCGCCCGCCCGAAATTCGACACCGGAAGTTTGTAGTACACAGGGACTCTGGCCCCCGGGCCTGCCTCGACGGGCAACTGCGCGTGGTACTGATACACGCCGAACCGATTGATGTGCACGACGACGTGATGACGCCCGGGCGGCACCGGCACCACCCACAGCCCCCACCCCCGCGCAACGATCACCCCGTCGACGATGATCTCCGGTGTCATCGCCATCAGAGCCAGCGGATGTCCGCTCACCGGCGCGGCGACATGCACCTCGAGCATCGCCGCGGCCGGCGGTACGGCATCGATGACCACGGGGAGCGCATCCTGCCTGTCCTGCATGAGAAAAGCATGCAAGACCGCCCTTAACGATCACTTGCCGATCGCCAGGAGATTCCGGCCGAAAGCATGCCGGAAAACGATCAGGGGCTGGGCGTGGCCACCAGACCCCATTCGGCATCCGTGGACATGAGCCGGTGGTGTGGCAGCACACGCACCGTGTACCCCACCGCCCCCGACAGCGGAACCTGCGTCTCCACCGTGAATACCTCCACCCCGGAATCCGTTCCGGCGTGGGTCATATCGACCGTCGTGACGTCGGACAGATCGTCGTCCTGGGATACCCGGCCCAGCAGCGCCTGGACCGAGACGTCCGAGGGCGAGAGGCCCGCGAGATCGATACGGGCGCGCAGGTTCAGCGTCGCGCCGATCACCGGGATGTCGGGCAGGCCGGAACTGTCGACCTGGACCACCCGCACCCGGGGCCACGCCCCCTCGATCCGCCGCCGGTACTCGGCGAGTTCCCGCGCCCCGGCGAAATCGTCCTGTGCCACAGCGGAATACGCGACGGCGGCGGGCATGTAGTACCCGACGGCGTAGTCACGCACCATGCGGGAGGCCAGCACCTTCGGGCCGAGCGTCTGCAAGGTGTGGCGCACCATCTCCATCCAGCGCACCGGCAAGCCGTCGTGGTCGCGGTCGTAGAAGCGCGGCAGCACCGAGCGCTGCAACATCTCGTAGAGGGCGGCGGCCTCCAGATCGTCGCGGCGGTGGTCGTCGCGGACGCCGTCGGCGGTGGGGATGGCCCAGCCGTTCTCGCCGTCGTACATCTCGTCCCACCAGCCGTCGCGAATCGACAGATTCAGCGATCCGTTGAGCGCGGCCTTCATCCCCGAGGTGCCGCACGCCTCGAGCGGGCGCAGCGGATTGTTCAGCCACACATCGCATCCCCAGTACAGGTACCGGGCCATCGACATGTCGTAGTCGGGCAGGAAGACGATGCGATGCCGGACGGCCGGATCGTCGGCGAAGCGCACCACCTGCTGGATCAGCGCCTTGCCGCCGTCGTCGGCCGGATGGCTCTTCCCGGCCACCACCAGCTGCACCGGACGCTCCGGATCGAGCAGCAGGGCCCGCAGCCGGTCCGGATCGCGCAACATCAGCGTCAGCCGCTTGTAGGTCGGCACCCGGCGCGCGAAGCCGACCGTCAGCACGTTCGGATCGAAAACCTCGTCCACCCAGGCCAATTCGGCGGGCGCGGCGCCGCGCTCCAGCCACGACGCCCGCACCCGGCGGCGCACCTCGGCAACCAGCGTGGCGCGCAACGCGTTCCGGGTCGACCAGAGTTCGCTCAGATCGACGTCGCGCAGCCGCTCCCAGCCGCGCGCCTCCTCCACCAGTTCCGGGCCGACGAGTTCGCGGGCCTTGTCGATCCATTCACGCGCCGCCCACGTCGGGGCGTGCACGCCGTTGGTGACCGCGCCGATCGGCACCTCGGCGGCATCGAAACCCGGCCACAGCGGCGCGAACATCGCCCGGCTGACCTCGCCGTGCAATTGCGACACCCCGTTCGCGCGCTGCGCCAGGCGCAGCCCGAGGTGGGCCATATTGAACACCGACGGATCCGCTTCGCGCCCCAGCGCCACGATCCGATCCACGGAAACACCCGGCAGCAGCGGAGATTCGCGCTCGCCGTGCGCGCCGCCGAAATACCGGCGCACCAGCGCACCCGCGAACCGATCGATACCCGCCGGGACCGGCGTATGCGTGGTGAAGACGGTTCCGGCGCGGACCGCGGCCAGGGCGGCGTCGAAATCCATTCCGGCGGCCATGAATTCGCGAATCCGCTCGATGCCGAGGAAGCCGGCGTGACCCTCGTTCATATGGAACACATCCGGATCGGGCAGGCCGTGCGCGCGGGTGTAGGCGCGCACCGCCCGCACCCCGCCGATACCCGCCAGGATCTCCTGCTTGATGCGATGGTCCTGATCGCCGCCGTAGAGCCGATCGGTCACCGCCCGCAGTTCCGGATCGTTGTCGGCGATATCGGAATCCAGCAGCAGCAACGGAATCCGGCCCACCTGCGCGATCCACACCCGCGCCCGCAGCACCCGCCCCTCGGGCATGGGCACGTGAACCAGGACAGGCGACCCCGTGCCCGCAGCACCCGCCCCGTCGGTGAGCGCCCGCAGGGGCAACCCCTGCGGGTCCAGGTCCGGATAGCGCTCGGCCTGCCACCCGTCGGCGGTCAGCGACTGCCGGAAGTATCCGGAGCGGTACAGCAGCCCGACGCCGATGAGCGGCAGTCCCAGATCGGAGGCGGCCTTGAGGTGGTCACCGGCCAGAATGCCCAGCCCGCCCGAATAGTTCGGCAGCACCTCGGTCACGCCGAACTCCATGGAGAAGTACGCGATCGACCGGGGCAGCCGGTCGGCGTGCTCGCCGTTCTCCTGCCGGTGGAACCAGCGGGGCCGGGTCAGGTAGTCCTCGAGATCCGCCGCGGCCTCGTCCACCGCGCGGACGTACGCCTCGTCGGCGGCCAGCTCGTCGAGCCGCTCGGCGGGCACCTCGCCGAGCATTCGCACCGGATCGCGCCCGACCTCGAGCCAGAGCGCCGGATCCAGACCGGCGAACAGATCCTGTGTCGGCATGTGCCACGACCACCGCAGATTCGTGGCCAACTCGGCGAGCGCGGCCAGCCGCTGAGGCAGATGGGCACGGACCGTGAACCGACGCAATGCCTTCACCCTGCTAGACCTTACACGGCAGCCCGCCCGTGACCTGCGGTCATTGCGGCGTCAGCCAGACCGCGCTGTTCGGGGCGAGGGTGACGGCCGCGGAGTACGGACGTCCGTGCCAGGGCTCCGCCACCGCCCGAACTCCGCCGAGGTTGCCCACCCCGCTGCCCGCGTAGTCGGCGGCGTCGGTGTTGAGGATCTCGCGCCAGTACCCGTCGTTCGGCAGTCCGATGCGGTAGTCGCGGTGCTGGGCGCCGGAGAAGTTGTAGACGCAGGCGACGATCGAGCCGTCGGCCCCGTAGCGCAGGAAGGCGAGGACATTGCCGGCGTGGTCGTCGGCATCGATCCAGGCGTAGCCGCCGGGCGAGGAGTCCTGCGTCCACAGCGCGGGATTGGCGCGATAGGCCGCGTTGAGGTCGCGCACCAGGCGCCGGATCCCGGCGTGCAGCGGATTCTCCAGTTCGCGCCAGTCCAGTCCGCGATCGTGCGACCACTCCCGGAACTGGCCGAAGTCCTGCCCCATGAACAGCAGCTGCTTACCCGGATGCGCCCACATGTAGGCCAGCAGCGCGCGCACCCCGCACGCCTTCACCCAGTCGTCGCCGGGCATCCGGGTCCACAGCGTGCCCTTGCCGTGCACCACTTCGTCGTGGCTGATCGGCAGCACGTAGTTCTCGCTCCACGCGTAGACGGTCGAGAAGGTGATCTCGTTGTGGTGCCAGCTGCGATGGATCTGATCGTGGGCGAGATACCCGAGGGTGTCGTGCATCCAGCCCATATTCCACTTCATGGTGAAGCCGAGGCCGCCGACGTCGGCCGGTCGCGTGACGCCCGGCCAGGTGGTGGACTCCTCGGCGATGGTGACCACACCCGGATGGTCGCGGTGCACCATGGCGTTCATCTCCCGCAGGAACGCGACGGCCTCCAGATTCTCGCGGCCGCCGTGGATATTCGGCTCCCAGCCGCCCTCGGGCCGCGAATAGTCCAGGTACAGCATCGAGGCGACCGCGTCCACGCGCAGGCCGTCGATGTGGAATTCCTCGATCCAGTACCGCGCGTTCGCCACCAGGAAGTTGCGCACCTCGGACCGGCCGAAGTCGAAAACGTAGGTGCCCCAGTCCAATTGCTCGCCACGGCGGGGATCGGGATGCTCGTAGAGCGGGGTGCCGTCGAAGCGCGCGAGCGCCCATTCGTCGCGGGGGAAGTGCGCCGGCACCCAGTCGAGGAGGACGCCGATCCCCGCCCCGTGCAGCCGGTCGACGAAGGCGCGGAAATCGTCCGGCGTGCCGAACCGGGCCGTCGGCGCGTAGTAGGACGTGACCTGATATCCCCAGGAACCGCCGAAGGGATGTTCGGCGACGGGCAGCAGCTCGACATGCGTATAGCCCTGCTCCAGTACGTATTCGGCCAGTTGCTCGGCCGCGTCGCGATAGTCGAGCCCGAGCCGCCAGGAGCCCAGATGCACCTCGTAGATGCTCATCGGCGACCGGACCGGATCGGTACTCGCGCGGGCGGCGATCCAGTCCCGGTCGTGCCACTCGTAGGTACTGCGGGTGATCACCGAGGCGGTCGCGGGCGGCACCTCGGTGGCGAAGGCGAACGGGTCGGCGTGGTCGACGGTGCGACCGTCCGCGCCGTGCACACGGAACTTGTACTTCGCGCCCGGCTCGAGGCCCGGGACGAACAGCTCCCACACCCCGGATTCGCCCAATGTCCGCATGGGCGCGGTATTTCCGGTCCACCCGTCGAAATCGCCCAGCACCGCGACCCCGCGGGCATTGGGCGCCCACACCGCGAACGACGTCCCCGACACCTCGCCATCGAGCGTGGTGTACCGGCGCGGATGCGCGCCCAGCACCTCCCACAGCCGCTCGTGCCGTCCCTCGCCGATCAGGTGGAGGTCGAGTTCGCCGAGCGTCGGCAGGAACCGGTAGCCGTCGGCGTCGAGCACGGTCCGGCTGCCGGGATAGGACACCAGCAGGCGGTAGTCCCAGAGATCCGGGAACGGGACGACGCCCTCGAAGACGCCGTGCTCCATCCGCGTCAGCGGGTGGTCCTCGCCGCCGATCCGCGCGGAGACCGAATTCGCCAGCGGGCGAAGGACTCTGATCACGGTGCCGTCGGGGTCGGGGTGCGCGCCGAGCACGGTGTGCGGATCGCGGTGGGTGCCCGCCGCGAGCAGCATCAGATCGCGCCGGTTCATCGGCACGCCCTCACCGGAACGACCTCCGGTACGCCAGTTCCGTGCGCGCCGCCGCGGACACCGGCGGCAGTGCCAGGATGTGGGCGGCCGCGCGCACCGGATCCAGGCGCACGTAATTCGTTTGGCCCCAGTGGTATTCCTCGCCGCTCACCTCGTCGACCACCACCGGGTGGTCGTGCCACTCCCGGCCGATCGCGGGCAGGTCGAGCGAGATCATGCCGTCCTCCGGCCCGTACGGGTCGAGGTTCACCACGATCAGCACCGCGTCGCCGGTGGTGGGATCGACCTTCGAATAGGCCAGCAGCGCATCGTTGTCGACGTGGTGAAACGCGATGCAGCGCAACTGCTGCAGCGCGGGATGCGCGCGGCGGATCTCGTTGAGCCGGGTCAGCCACGGTTCCAGCGACTCGCCGCGCGCGGCGGCCGCGGCGAACGGGCGCGGGCGCAGCTGATACTTCTCCGAGTCCAGGTACTCCTCGCTGCCCGGCCGCACCGCCTGATGTTCGAACAGCTCGAATCCGGAGTACACGCCCCACGCCGGCGCCAGCGTCGCCGCGAGCACCGCGCGGATCGCGAACATGCCCGGCCCGCCGTGCTGCAGGCTCTCGTGCAGGATGTCGGGCGTATTGACGAACAGGTTGGGCCGCGCCTCGTCCGCCTTGTCCGCCAGCTCCCGGCCGAATTCGGCGAGTTCGTGCTTACCCGTGCGCCAGGTGAAATACGTATAGGACTGGCCGAATCCGCGCCGCGCCAGCCCGTACAGCCGGGCCGGGCGGGTGAACGCCTCGGACAGGAAGACGACGTCCGGATCGGTGCGGCGCACCTGGGCGATCAGCCACTCCCAGAAGTCGGCGGGTTTGGTGTGCGGGTTGTCGACGCGGAATATGGTGACGCCCAACGCGATCCAGTGCCGCACCACCCGCAGCACCTCGGCGTACAGGCCGTCGGGATCGTTGTCGAAGGCCAGCGGATAGATGTCCTGGTACTTCTTGGGCGGGTTCTCGGCGAAGGCGATGGTCCCGTCGGGCAGGGTCGTGAACCACTCCGGATGCTCGCGCACCCACGGATGGTCCGGGGCGCACTGCAACGCCAGGTCCAGCGCCACCTCCATACCGAGTTGCCTTGCCGCGCCGACGAATCGGACGAAGTCGTCTTCGGTGCCGAGCAGCGGGTGGACGGCGTCGTGACCGCCCTCGTCGGAGCCGATCGCCCACGGCGACCCCACATCGCCGGGCTCCGCGGTCAGGGAGTTGTTGGGGCCCTTGCGGTTCACCTTCCCGATCGGGTGCACCGGCGGCAGGTACACCACGTCGAAACCCATGGCGGCGATGCGCGACAGCTCCTTCGTCGCGGTGTCGAAGGTGCCGTGCACCGGATTGCCCTCGGCGTCCCAGCCGCCGGTGGAGCGGGGGAAGAACTCGTACCACGAGCCGTAGAGCGCACGGCGGCGCTCCACCAGCACGCTGTGCTGCGGGCCGCGGGTGACGAGGTCGCGGAGCGGCGTCTCGCGCAGGATCTCGCCGACCTCCGCACTGAAGGCGGGGGCCACCCTGGCGGGCAGCTGCCCGTCGCCGCGCAGCGCGGCCGCCGCCGCCCGCAGCCGCTCCCACTGCCGCTTCGGCACCTGCTGCGCCGCCCGGTCCAGCAGCCGCGCGCCGATCTCGAGGTCGTTGGCGAGGTCCGCGGCGCTCTGGCCGACCGCCAGTTTCGCCTCCACCGCCGCCCGCCAGGTGGCGATCGGATCGCCCCAGCCCTCGATGCGGTAGGTCCACAGCCCCGGCTCACTCGGGGTGAACACCGCGTTGAACACGTCGGGTTCGTAGTCCGGCGCCATCCGGATCCGCCGGGCGCGCGCGGAACCGGGCGCCCGCACGGCGAGCGTCGCGCCCACGGCGTCGTGTCCCTCGCGCCACACCACGGCCCGCACCGGGAAAACCTCGCCCACCACGGCTTTGGCCGGGCGGCCGCCGGGAATGGCCGGGGCGGTGTCGTCGATGGCGATGCGACCCGTCACGGGACCAACCGTACCGGTATTCGCCGCGCGATCATGAATACCGGCCGCCGGGCCTATCGTGAATCCGGGATCCGTAGTCATCGACGCTTCAGGAGGCATCTCCATGACGACAGTGCAGGGCCAGACAGTGGACGTCCCGACACCCGACGGCATCGCGGACGCCTATCTCACCGCGCCGGACGACGGCGAACGGCATCCCGGCGTCCTGTTCTACCAGGACGGATTCGGGGTCCGCCCGAGCCTGCGGGCGATGGCCGATCGGCTGGCCGGCCACGGATACACGGTCTTGCTCCCGAACGTCTACTACCGGCACGGCCGGGCGCCGGTGATCGATCTGCCGGACTTCATCGATCTGGAACAGCGGCCGGAGATCTTCCAGCAGGTGCGCCCGCTGCTCCAGGGCATGACCCCCGATGTCCTGGCCGCCGACGCCCACGCGTATCTGGACTATCTGGCCGGCTCCGACCGGACCACTCCCAGCCCGGTGGGCGTCACCGGCTACTGCATGGGCGCCCGGCTGTCGCTGGCCACCGCCGCGATCTATCCGGACCGGGTGGCCGCGGCCGCCGGTTTCCACGGCGCCCAGCTGGCCACCGACACCCCCGACAGCCCGCACCTCGCCGTCGGAACCATCACGGCCGAACTGTATTTCGGCCACGCGGACCAGGACCCCTCGCTCCCCCAGGAGCAGATCGACCTGTTCGAGAAGGCCCTGACCGACGCGGGCGTCCGCCACCGCTGCGAGGTCTATCCCGGCGCCCACCACGGCTACACCCAGACCGACACCGCCGCCTACGACGAGGAGGCGTCCGAGCGCCACTGGCGGGAACTCGTGGCGCTGCTGAACCGTACCCTGGCGTGAGTTCGTCCCCACCCGATCCGCCGGAGGTGTCATGCCGGGCCGTGTCAGCCGTCGCAGCGTCCTGATCGGCGCCGCGCTGGCCGGAGCCGCGGCCTGCGGCGGCCCGTCCGAACCCGCACCGCGCCTGCGCTATCCGTTCACGCTGGGCGTGGCCTCCGGCGAACCCGCCGCGACCGGGGTGGTGCTGTGGACCCGGCTGGCGCCGGATCCGCTGGCCGACGACGGGCTGGGCGGCATGCCGGATCGGGTGGTCGGGGTCGGCTGGGAGATCGCCGCCGACGAGCGGTTCGGCGATATCGTCCGGCGCGGAACCGCCGACGCGGCACCGGAATTCGGGCACAGCGTGCATATCGAGGCCGACGGGCTGCGGCCGGGGGCCGAGTACTTCTACCGGTTCCGCGCCGGCGAGCACCTCTCGCCGGTCGGCCGCACCCGCACCGCCCCGGCCGCCGGGGCCGGAATCGACGCTCTCACCATGTGTTTCGTCTCCTGCGCCCAATACGAGCACGGGTACTTCACCGCCTACCGCAGGCTCGCGGAGGACCATCCCGACCTGATCCTGCACCTGGGCGACTACATCTACGAATACGGGCCCGGCGGCTATCCGCTCGACGGCGGGAACGTGCGCGCCCACGTCGGGCCCGAGGCCGAGACGCTGGCCAATTACCGGCAGCGCTACGCGCAGTATAAGACCGATCCGGATCTGCAGGCCGCGCATGCCGTCGCCCCGTGGGTGCCGGTGCTCGACGACCACGAGGTCGACAACAACTGGGCGGGCTACGCGTACGAGAAGCCGCAGAAACCGCAGCCGAACTTCCCCGCCCGCCGCGCGGCCGCGTTCCGTGCGTACTACGAGAACATGCCGCTGCGCCGCGCCCAACTACCGCGCGGCGGCGACCTGCAGCTGTTCCGTCGTCTCAGCTGGGGTGACCTGGCCACCTTCCATATGCTCGACACCCGGCAGTACCGCGATGCGCAGGCCTGCGGCGGCGGCACGAAAGACTGCCCGGACCGGCTGACTCCCACCCGGACCATTACGGGCGGCGATCAGGAGCGCTGGCTGCTGGACGGATTCCGCGATTCGCGCGCCCGCTGGGACATCCTGGGCCAGCAGGTCTTCTTCTCCGAACTCGGCACCGGGCACGGCCGCAAGAACAATACGGACGCCTGGGACGGGTACGCCGCCAACCGGGACCGCGTCGTCGACGGCTGGGTCCGGGCACGCGTACGCAATCCGGTGGTGCTCACCGGCGACGTCCATTCGGCGTGGGCCACCGACATCAAACAGCGCTGGGATGATCCGGCCGCCCCGACCGTGGGCACCGAACTGGTCGCCACCTCGATCACCAGCGGCGGCGACGGCTCCGAATCCACCAAGGCCACCCCGGCCGTCCTCGCCGACAACCCCCACATCAAATTCCACAACAACCGCCGAGGCTACGTCCGCACCCGCATCACCCCCGACGCCATCCACGCCGACTTCCGCGCGGTCCCCTACGTCTCCACCCCCGGCGCCCCTGCGGAAACAAGGGCCTCTTTTGTCATCGTGGACCGCTCACCCGGCCTCGAAAGCGCTTGATCAGGCCCCACTCCCGACCATGAACGCGCATGCCTTCACTCCCGACCACGCACACTCCCCATTTTCCGGCATGCTTTTGGCCGGAATCCACAGCCGCAGCGGGCTCGACAGATCCCGGCCAAAAGCGTGCCGGGAAACGAGTGGGCATGGGGTGAGCCCCTCAGAAGTCCCAGGGGGCGGCCAGTTCCGGGATCAGGCAGCCGTAGGTGTGTTCCACGGTCACCGGTCGGCCGCGCAGGGTGCCCTCGGCCCGGTACGTGACGGGGTGGTAGCGGAAGCACCGGACGCCCGGGTTCTCCTCGGGGAGGGCGAGGGCGTCCGGTAGGGCCAGGTAGCCGCAAGCGGGGGCCGCCGTGGGGTGGGAACCGCCGACCGGGTCGCAGGTCAGGGTGGCCGTGCGGGTCGGCTGGTCGGGGTCCTCGCGAGTGAAGACCAGGCGGGTGGGCGCGTCGTCCTGCGCGACGGCGCTGCCGGCCGGCAGCATCACCGCCGCCGCGGCAACCGCGCCGACCGCGATCCGGACGGCATTCCGTGCGATGAGCATGTGCTCGCCTCTCCCCCCGGCCCTGACAGCGTGCTTCTCAGTACAGCGCGGTGGCCAGCTTGCGCCGGGCCGCGACCACCGCCGGGTCGGCCGTGTCGAACAGTTCGAACAGTTCCACCAGGCGGGTGCGGACGCGGTTGCGGTCGTCGCCCGCGGTGCGCTTGATCAGGTCGATGAGGCGGCCGAAGGCAGCCTCCGGCTGCTGGTTGAACAGTTCCATATCGGCTGCGGCAAAGGCGGCGTCGATATCGTCCGGAGCGGCGTCGGCGGTGGCGATCGCGTCGGCGGGCAGGTTCTGCGCCCGGCCGAAGAAGCGCACATTGCGCAGGGCCGCCTTGGCCTCCGTATTACCCGGCTCCTCGGCCAGGATCTTCTCGTACGCGGCCTCGGCCCCGGCGATATCGCCCTGGTCGAGCGCGTCCTCGGCGGCGGTGAAGCGCGGGTCCTCCGGTTCGGCCGGGAGTTCCTCGCCGGGCGCGCCCTCCTCGCCGGAGAGCTTGCCGCGCACCGCGTCGACGACGGCCGCGAGCCACTGCTTCACCTGGGGTTCGGGCTGGCCGCCCTGGAAGTCGGCCAGCGGCTGGCCCCCGGCCACCGCGATGACGGTCGGGATGCCCTGCACCCCGAGCGCCTGCGCGATGCGCATATTGGGCTCGGCTTCGACGGTGGCCAGGTCCCAGGCGCCATCGTCCTCGGCGACCAGGCGCTCGAAGAGCTTCACCAGCTCCACGCTGCCCGGACTGCGCTGCGAGTAGAGGACGATGACCACCGGTACCTGCATCGACCGGCGCAGTACCCGAGTCTCGAAATCGGCCTCGGTGACTGCGTGATCGGTCGGCGTATCCGTGGCGGCCGGCTGTTTCAGGCTGGAGAGATCCACCGCGCCGGACATGGCGGCGGCGACAGCGGGCGAGGGACGACGTGAGGCAGGTCGAGTCACGGTTTCCAGTTTGTCACGAACGAGCGACCTCGGGTGCCGCGGCCGTACCCAGATCGCCCAACTGCCCCGACCGAATCGCCCAGCGCTCGAACCAGACCGAGGTGAACGGCACGATCGACGACAACAGACCGAGCAGCAGGGTCTTTCCGGGCCATTCGTACTCCCGCGACGCGAGCACCAGATTCACCGCGAACAGCAGGAAGATGATGCCGTGCAGCATGCCGAACACCATCACCGGCCAGGTGATCGGCTCCGGCAGCCGCTTGAGCACCGACCCCGTCAGCAACAGTGCCCACGACGGGGCCTCGAGCAGTCCGAACAACCGCACGCGCTTACCCACGGTGCTCACATCGAAGAATTCGCCCATGGCCACCATTGTGCCCAACGGGTATACGCCTACGACACCGGGTAGTTGGTGTGGGTTACAACACAGTGGATCTCAGGAAACCCGAACGATCAGCGCATCACCCTGACCGCCACCACCACACAGCGCAGCAGCACCCACACCCCCACCACGCCGCTTCAACTCCAGCACCAGGTGCAGGAGGATGCGGGCGCCGGACATGCCCAGCGGGTGGCCGATGGCGATGGCGCCGCCGTTGACGTTGACCTTCTCCGGGTCGATGCCGAGCTTGCGGGTGGAGGCGATGCCGACCGCGGCGAACGCCTCGTTGATCTCCACCAGATCCAGATCGGCGGGCGAAATGCCTTCCTTCGCACAGGCTTTGGCGATCGCGTTGGCCGGCTGGTCCTGCAGCGTGGAGTCCGGGCCGGCCACCACGCCCGCGGCGCCGATCTCGGCGATCCAGCTCAGCCCCAACTCCTGCGCCTTGGTCTTGCTCATCACGACCACCGCGGCGGCGCCGTCGGAGATCTGCGAGGCCGATCCGGCGGTGATGGTGCCGTCCTTGCGGAAGGCCGGGCGCAGCTTGCCCAGCGAATCGACCGTGGTGTCGGCGCGAATGCCCTCGTCCTGCGCGACCACGACCGGATCGCCCTTGCGCTGCGGCACCTCCACCGGCACCACCTCGTCGGCGAACAGGCCGTTCTTCCACGCCGCGGCGGCGCGCTGATGCGAGGCGGCGGCGAAGGCGTCCTGCTCCTCGCGGGTGATGTGGTCTGTGTCCGATCCCACCCTGCTCCCACCCGCGTCGTTCCGCGTCTCGGTCAGCGCGCCCATCGCCTGATCGGTGAAGATGTCGTGCAGCCCGTCGAAGGCCATGTGGTCGCGCAGCGTCACGTCGCCGTACTTGAAGCCCTCGCGGCTCTTCTCCAGCAGATGCGGCGCCTGGGTCATCGACTCCTGCCCGCCGGCCACCACGATCTCGTACTCCCCGGCGCGAATCAGCTGATCCGCCAGCGCGATTGCGTTGATACCGGACAGGCACACCTTGTTCAGCGTTAGCGCGGGGACATCCATCGGGATGCCACCGGCGACAGCCGCCTGCCGCGCGGGAATCTGGCCCGCGCCGGCGGTCAGCACCTGACCCATGATCACGTAATCGACCTGGTCACCGCGGACGCCGCCCTTCTCCAGCGCGGCCTTGATCGCGAACCCGCCCAGATCCGATCCGGTGAAGTCCTTCAGTCCACCCAGCAGACGGCCGACCGGGGTACGCGCGCCGGAGACGATGACGGAGGTGGTGGTCACGATGTGCCTCGCTTCGTGGAGTGGGTACGCCGTACTCCACGGTAACCGGTGGTGTCCCGGCGCCACCATGCAGGTCCGCGCTACCGTTCGAAGGGTGAGTACCTCCGAAACGCCCGAATTCATCCCCGCCGACTACGTGATAGCCGTCGATCATGTCGGCGTCGCCGTTCCCGACCTCGATACCGCCGTCGCGTGGTACTCCCAGCACCTCGGGATGGTCGAAACCCACCGCGAGGTCAACGAGTCCCAAGGCGTGCACGAAGCGATGCTCTCGCTGCCCGGCGCCGGCGACGACTCGACTGCTCTGCAGTTGCTGGCACCCGTCGACGAGTCCTCCACGATCGCCAAGTTCATCGATCGCAACGGTCCCGGGCTCCAGCAACTGGCGTATCGCGTCACCGATGTCGAGGCTGTAGCTACCTTCCTGCGTGCACAAGGTCTGCGATTGCTGTACGACGCGCCTCGTCGCGGAACGGCCGATTCCCGGATAAACTTCGTACACCCGAAGGATGCTGGCGGTGTGCTCATCGAGCTGGTGGAGCCTGCGCCGAATCCTACTCACTAGTACCGGAATCCGGCTACGGAAACTTGTCGTAACGACATTCGCGGTCGGGTCACCATGGCCGGTCGACAGGCTGTAGTTTGTGGGGCATGTCGTCCACTGAGCCCGATCGCAATCGCTTCGTCGCGTTGCCGTTTACCGTGGTCCGTAAGGGCTACGACCGCGATGAGGTGCGCAATTACTTCGACCGATTTGATGCAGAACTAAGGGTTACCGCAACAGATCGCGATGCCGCCGCAGCCCAAGCCCGAAATCTCGCCGCGCAGCTCGAGGATGCGCGCGACGAAATCGATGAGCTGCGTAAGGAAGTCGACCGGCTGTCGGTGCCGCCGACCACCGCGGAAGGCATGAGCGATCGTATCTCGCGCATGCTCCGCCTGGCCTCCGACGAGGCCTCCGAGGTCCGCGCCCAGGCCCAGGCCGAGGCCGCCGAGATGATCTCGATCGCCGAGCAGCAGGCGACGGAGATGCGCGGCAAGTACGAGTCGCTGCTCGCCGAGACCAAGGAGAAGCGCGAGGCGCTCGAGGTCGAGTTCGAGCAGACCCTCGCCAACGCGCGCTCGGAGTCCAAGAAGATCCTCGAGGGCGCCAACGCGGAGTCCGACCGGATCACCAAGGAAGCCGAGGCCAAGCGCAAGGCCGCCCAGCAGGACTTCGAGGTCACCATGGCGGAGCGGCGCACCAAGCTCACCCGCGCCATGGAGGAGCTCGAGGCCAGCAGCCGCAGCGAGGCCGCCCAGCGCGTCAAGGACGCGACCGACGAGGCCAACCGTCTGGTCACCTCCGCCACCCAGCAGGCCGATCGCAAGATCGCGCACGCCAAGGAACTGGCCGAGGAAATGCGCGTCCTGCGAGGCCGAGTCCTGGCCCAGCTCTTGGGAATTCGCGGTCAGCTCGATTCCGTGCCGGCCATGCTCGCCGCGGTCAACCGCGAGAGCGAGCTCCTCGACGGCGCCCCGGAACAGCGCTCGCTGTCCGGCAAGCAGTCGAACTCCGGCCGCCAGAAGGCCATCCCCGAACTGAAGTCCGAGGAAGACGAGCTCGTCGACGACGATGAGCGCGAGAACGCAGACCTCTCGAGCTAGCGCCGAACCCGCCGGGCGACACAAAAAATTCCGTCCGAAGGCCGCCCCCGCAGTGCGGGGGCGGCCTTCCTTATGTCTACCGGCGCACGGTCATCCGCGCCGCCGCCTGCCCAGGACGAATCCACCCACGAGGGCGAGCAGGACCACGACCACGCCCGCTCCGGCGGCGGCCACGATCCATCCCTTCGACGAGCCGGACGCCTCGGCCGCGACGGCGGGCTCGACCGACCCACCCGTCTCGCCCGTGCCGCCGCCGGTACCACCGGCCCGCTGCTCACCGAAGATGCCGCCGTCCTCCGCCGAGACATACTTCGGCCCCGCCTCCGGCTGTCCGGCGACGGTGACCTCCACCCGCACCGGAACCGGCACGTTGGGGCCCTCGGACGAGGTGGCGCCGGCCTTCACCGCGATGTAGTACCACCCCTCGACGCTCTGCCTGCGCAGCTCGTAGGCGTCGGCATTGCGATTGCCGTACCGGATCGGCACGGTGGCCAGCGACTTGAACTGATTCGGCAGGACGTTCTCGGAGCCGGTGTAGGACGCGAAATCCGAATCGATCCGCTCGCGGAGCGGCGTGTAGAAGACCGTCTGGACATTCGACATATTGTCGATGCCGGTGTGCCCGTTCGATTCGAAGTGCACCCGGTACGACAGGCCCTGTCCCCACTTCAGCCGCACGCGGTAGAACACGAACTCACCGCGCTGCAAGGTATCGGTGTAGCTCCCGCTGCCCGGCAGTTCGGTGGCGACGTTGAACGAACCACCACCGGCGGTCGGGACATCCGGCCCGGTCGGCGGGGTGAAGGCGGTCACGGGCAGCACCGCGGCCGGACCGGGATCGGTGACGGCCGGCTCGAGGCCCACCAGCAACTCGATCGGCAGCCGCTCCGGCACTCCCGTCGAGACGTGGTCCCACTCCAGCGCGAAGTAGTACGGGCCGCCGCCCTTGCAACTGTCGGCGGCGGTCTTGCCGTCCTTCTTCTTCGTGGCGCCGTCCCATGCCTTGGCCACCGTCAGCGCGACGCCGTCACTGGATTTGGTCACCATTTCGTGTTCGAAGACATTGCAGTCGCGGCCGTCCGTTCCGTACACCCGCAATGTCAAGGTATTCAGATCGTCCGTGACGGAAATACCACTTTTGCGAGGAAAGGACATGGTGCCGCTGAAATAGGCGGTCGCCCCGTCCGGAACATCGACGGCGTAATACCGGGTTTCCTTCTGACCGATGGTGTCGAGATATTGGCCCGGAGTCGCCTTCGGCGCGGTGCGATACTTATCCGTTCCGGTAATAGGCTTTCCGGCGGTTTGATAGTTCCGCAGGGCCGCGCCGCTCACGCGCGGCAGGATTTGCTCGAGCGACCGCCCGTCCGGAGCGTCCGTGTAGGTTCCGCCGGTCGCCTGGGCCATACAGGTCAGCTGGGCCCGGGCGTTGGCCTCGACCGCGAAGCCGATCGAGTGCACGATCAGGTCGACGCCCTGCTTCTTCAGCTCGCGGGCGACATCGCACGGATCCGGCGGCGCGCAGGTGTCGTCGCCGTCGGAGACCAGCACGATGGAACGCGGCCCGGAGGTGGGCAGGGCCTCGGCTGCCTGCTTCAACGCGACGCCCATCGGCGTCCAACCCCGTGCCGTGATCCCGTCGACGGCGGCGGTGAGCGCACCCTTGTCGAGGGTGTCGGGACGCCTGAGCAGGCTCACGTCACGACATCCCGCGGCCTTCTCCTCGGGGGCGTTGCCGGTGCTGGTGCCGTAGGTCATCAGGCCGACCTTCGCGGCGTCCGGCGCCGCGGAGACGAAGGAGCGCGTCGCGCGCTTCGCCGAATCCATCATCGTGCCGCCGGAATCGGGGCGCTCCATCGAACCGGACGCGTCGAGGATCACCATCGTCGGCGCGTACTGCACGCCGCCTCCGCCCTCGTCGGCCAGCGCGGGAACGGCCATCGGCAACAGGCCGATCACCCCCGCCGCCACGACGGCCAGCGACCGTACTAAACCTGATGCCACGTTTTTCAACTCCGATCGATCGAGCGCAGGGTTCGTTGATCAAAGTCAAAATCGGACAGGAGCGCAAGGCGTATTCCAGCTGCTGAGAAATATATGCCGGCGAATTTCCGTCCGCGCACGCGGAAACTCGTACAAATTTCTAGGACCAGCGCCGCGTGATTGTGCGAGTATGCCGCCCGCGCCAGCATCCGGTATGCCAGTGTCGTCGGTCGTCCTCGCCGCCGTACTCGCGCCACGCGACGATATGCGCTGTGCCGGGCGGAATCTCGTGATCGCACCCCGGGCAGCGGTAGGTCTTCACCGCGCGAGAACCGGGGACGGTGCGGACGGTGTAGGAGTCCCCGCCGCCCGGCCCCGCCTCGGTCCGCCCGAAGACGTCGCCGACCGGACGCGGCTCCCGCTGGAACCGCGCCGGCGACTGCTTGGGTCGCGGTTTCCGGCGGGGCATGCCTTCGAGCCTAGAACAACCGGAACTCGGCGCTGTCGGTGCCGCGGAGAGCGTTGTAATCGAGTGTCAGGCAACGGATTCCGCGGTCGGTGGCGAGCGTCTTGGCCTGCGGCTTGATCTGCTGGGCGGCGAAGACGCCGGTGACCGGGGCCAGCAGCGGATCCCGGTTGAGCAGTTCGAGGTAGCGAGTCAGCTGTTCGACGCCGTCGATCTCGCCGCGGCGCTTGATCTCCACCGCGACCGTGGCGCCGTCGGCATCGCGGCACAGGATGTCCACCGGGCCGATCGCGGTCATGTACTCGCGCCGGATGAGGGAGTAGCCCGCGCCCAGGGTCTCGATGTGCTCGGCCAGCAGCTCCTGCAGATGGGCCTCGACGCCGTCCTTCACCAGGCCGGGGTCGACTCCGAGTTCGTGCTCGGTGTCGTGCTCGATGTCCTCGACGGTGATGCGCAGTTCCTCGCCCGCCTTGTTGGTCACCACCCAGAGCTTGGCGGCCTCGGTCTCGATGTCGCGCTCCTCGAGCCAGCAGGGCGGGCTCATCCAGTTCAGCGGCTTGTACGAGCCGCCGTCGGAATGCACCAGCACCGAGCCGTCGGCCTTCATCATGAGCAGCCGTCGAGCCATCGGGAGGTGAGCAGTGAGCCGACCCACATAGTCGACCTGGCAGCGAGCAATGACGAGGCGCACCCCAGGCACTTTAGGGGAACGCCGGCGGGCAGCGTTATTCAGCCCACAAGCATGAGATAGCCGAGCGCCGAGGCGATGGCCAGCAGGGCACATTCGAACCGCGTCAGGCGCGGGAGGCGCAGCCGGTGGGTGCGCAGCAGCCAGAAGCCGACGGCCAGGCCGATACTCAGGGCCACCAGATGTCCGACGTTGGTGAACGTCCGTCCCATGGCGACGCCGGACACCGCGACCGCCAGCCAGCTGATGGACCAGGTCGCTCGCCAGCGCCGCGGCAGCAGCACCACGAACGCGCCGATCATGGCCATGGCGCCGTAGCTGATGCCCACGTCTTCGGCCGTCGTGATGCTCACGGGCACCCAGTCGGCCGTGACGGCCACCCACAGCCCCGCGGCGACCAGCAGCGTGGCGCCGATATGGCCGGCGACGAAGATGCGGATCGTGGTGAGCGCGCCGAACCGCAGTTCGGCCAGGGCGAGGAGGCAGATCAGGAGGGGGATGATCAGGGCCGCGGCGGCGCCGTCACCGACGACGAGGGCACTGGAGACCAGCGTGGCGTAGTGGCCGCGCAGCAGATTGCTCAGGTTGGTGCTGGCGTGCAGGATCACCTGGCTCTGCGCACTGTCCCCCAGGGCCGCCAGTAGGGCTGCCACGGTGATGAGGAGGGCGGCGTAGCCGTAGGTGACCGGCAGGAAGAACCGCCGCCACCCGGTGCGTGTGACGCCGAGTGTGGGGGTGACCCCGGCCGTTGCCTGGCCGACCATGCATCGTTCCTTCCGCGCTGTGTGCCGGACCTACCCGTCCATCATCCAGCGAAGTACTTCCGAGCAGGTTGCCATTGCTTGTGAAGTGCCTGTGAATCCGGAGCGCCGGCCACGTGTAGAAGGTTGTTTGCCCACTTCGCGGCGGCCTACACGTCATGGGATGAATTATGTCCGGATATGGCCGAGATGCCGCCCCGATATACAGCGAAGGCCCCCAGCTTTCGCTGGGGGCCTTCGGGAAGTA
>NZ_BAGL01000028.1 GCF_000308875.1 Nocardia transvalensis NBRC 15921 | reverse complement strand
TGGCGGTTGTGGCACGAGTCGAGCAGCCCCCGCGCCGATGCCGGCGCCATGCTGCCGGGCCTGATCCGGGACGGCCGCCGCGCGCTGCGCACCCTCGAGGGGCAGGAACGGCGCACCGCGGCCGCCGCGCTCACCGGCGCGTATGTCCTTTCCGAGCAGGTGCTCGCGTGGGTGGCCGATGCTCCCCTGCTGTGGCTGGCGGCCGATCGCGCGATGGCGGCCGCCGAGATCGCCGACGACCCAGTCATCCTCGCGGCCGCGGCGTGGGTACTCGGCAACGTCTGGCGCAGCACCGGCCGCGAGGAGGACGCCTACCAGCTGGCGCAGGACGCCGTACGGCTGCTGGAGCCCCGCCTCGACGGCGACATCGCCGCCCAGGCGCTGTGGGGGTCGTGCCATCTCCACAGCGCGATTACCGCCGGCCGCCTCGGCCGGGAAGGTGACGCGCTGCGGTCGCTCGATTCCGCGATGGGATTGGCGCGAGCGATGCCGGCCGCATCCGTTCATCCCTGGACGCTGTTCGGCCTGCCCAACAGCGAACTCACCGCGGTATCGGTGCAAGTCGAGCTGCGACGTTCGGGCGGTGCAGTCGCGGCCGCGTCGATCGTGGATCCGGACACGGTGCCGAGCATCGACCGGCAAGCGCGGCTGTGGCTGGAGCTGGCGAGAGCCTATGGCGAGCAAAAGGATTGGGTGAGCACCCTCGGCGCGCTGAACAAGGCGACCAGCATTTCCGAGGAATCCATGCAGTGTCATCCGATATCGCGGGCGCTCGCGGGTGAACTCGTCACCCACGGTGGCCGCCTGATCGCCCGCGACGCGCGAGCGCTCGCGACACAGTTGCACGTCACCGTGTGACCGACACACCGCGGGCCCGCAAAAGTTAGGCTTGACATACTTTTGCGGGCCCGCGGTAGTAGGTCATTCGTCCCGCGAGATCCTTTGCGAGACAGCATCTATCCCCCGCCTCGCCCCTCTCACGATGACGGCGAGTTCCCACACTGCCGCCTCGGCGGCGGTGAAGAACAGCAGCGACATGCGCAGCAGTCCGCCGGGCCTGCCGGTGCCCAGCATCGGATGAGGCGGGGGGAGCCTCAGATATCGCACCTCGCGGGCGAAGAACACCGCGGCGCCGACGACGTGCCCACCGACCGCGACCAGGATCACCCAGTCCACAGATTCCTCCCATGAATTATGTTGCGACACAATATGATTAGGCATTTCCGGATTCCGGTCCGTTTCTGACCGCCGATAACCTTTCCTTATCGGCGGCCAGAATTCCGCCGCGTCCAGTGTGGATAGGACCCTTTCCAACTCAGCCGCGAACTGTGTTCGTATGCAACACTGTTGGCTCTCCTCGCGGGTACGCCCGCCGAGGATCCCGGTCGGGAAGAGGGGCCGCGGTACTGCCGTGCGCGCCGAAGCCTGACAGGGGGACCGCCCCGGGCTATTAGGAGTAGCCCGGGACGGTTCTCCTCCTATCGGGTCACGCGGCGTCGAGTCCGCGGCGCGAGCCGGCGGCCGCGCGCCGCATGCTCTCGGATGGGACCCAGGTGTAGATCTGCGTCGTGGTCACGTGGGCGTGGCCGAGCAGCTCCTGCACCGCGCGGATGTCCTTCTCGACGGCGTAGGCCGAGGACGCAAACCGGTGCCGAAGGTTGTGCGCCGTCCAGCTGCCCTCCAGGGCCGCGCTGACGACCTTGCCGAAATGCGCCGCGCTCAGGTGCCCGTCGATCTGCCCGGGGAACACGTACCCGGGTGGCAGCGCGCGCAGCACCGCGGCGAACTCGTCGTCGACCGGGATGATCCGCTTCCGCCGGCCCTTGCCGTCCACCCGGATCACCCACCCGTCCCCCAGCCATTCCAGGTCGCGGGTGTGGAGCTTGGCCGCCTCATGCCGCCGTAGACCGGTGAACGCCAGCACCGTGACCATGACGCGCGTGCGAAGAGCGACGTTTCGCAGCGCGTCGTCGACCACGGCATCGGGCGCCGGACGCGGCACCGCCGGCGGCGGGGTGATCGTCGGCAATTCGTAGGCCGGATTGGTCGGCATGTGGCCATCGGCGTGCGCCCACGCATAGAAGACACACAAGCTGGACCGGTACGACGCCCGCGTCGACGGTGCCCAGTCATGCTGTGCCATCCACGTTCTTAGGTGGGCCTTGGTAATCTCGAAGGGATCAGTCCTCGGATGATCGACGGCGAATCTCCGCAAGTGGTAAATGCGGAGGTAACGGGTGGTTTTCGGCCTCCCCGCCGCCCGCAGGATTTCCTCGAACTGATAGATCGGGCCGACCCATTGCGCGGGTACGGCCAACATATGGCTACCTCTACGGCTCATGGGTACCGGTTCTAGTTGATGCGACAACCGGCGATTGGTTGAATTCGGAAATTTCGCCATTGTTTTCCATTCAAATGGGGATGGATACCGACCGGTCGCGAAACACAACGGCGTGTTTCCAGATGGAATATCAGGTAACGCGGCGAGTATTACACTGTAAGAGTCCGACCTTAACGGGAAATTGACGGCATCAGATCGTGAAATTGATGGCCATTCCGCACCGCGGGCACGTGATCGACGGCTCGACAACGGCCGCCCTCACGCGAAGCCCTCGATCCACCTGCGGGCCTCGGCGACGGTGCGCATCCCGACACCGGCTATCGCCTCGAGGTGCGCCAGCGCGACGGCGACGGGCATGCTGCCGGTGATGCCGTGCTCGGCCTCGGCGGCGGTGTCGGGGTGCTTGCGCAGGTCGCTGCTCATCGACGCCATCGCACGGGCGACGGCCTGGCCGTCGCTGTCGTCGTCGAGTTCGGCCAGGGCGCGGGCCTTGCACCAGGCGATGTGCTCGGCGCGAGTGGTCACGGCTGGGCCTCCTGTCGTTCGGCGCGCACGGCCCGCCAGTCGGTCGTTACGCCGCAGGTTCTCGGGGGCAGGTCCGGTGATACCGGCTGGCTGTGCGCGGTGAGACCGGTCAGCCACTGCGTGCGTGCGATGTCGTGATGCTCGTCGCACGCGAACACCATGAGGTCCAGGGAGCCGTACAGGCTGCCGTCTCGCGGGCTGTAGCCCTCGACGCAGTGCGTCGCGTCGCGGTCGCAGACGCGGTCCGGCGGCACGCGTTGCGCGTCGCGGGCGCGGCGTTGCGCGCGGTAGTGGTCGTTGGCCGCGTCGAGTTCGCCGGCCGCCTCGTCGAGCAAGGCTTTCGCGGCGGCGATCTTCCGCTGCGCCGCCGACCGGGCCGCGGCGGCGACCGCGGGCAGCCGGCCCTCGCCGGGATCCCAGCTTTCGTGCAGCCAGTCGACCGCGTCGCCGAGTTCCCGCCGCGCGTCGGCGACGCGACCGCGGGCGTTGAGGAACAGGGCGGCCTGTTTCGGCAGCGGCAGCGGCCCGGGAATGTGGTTCACGACTCCTCCAACGGTCGGTGCCAGACCTGCACGAGCAGGAATGGATCGATCCGCCCGAAATACCACCTGCGGTGGTCGGTGTGGTCGGTCTGATCGAGGCCGAGCGCGTCGCGCCACTGCACGGCGACCGTCGCCGGGTCGGCGTGCTCGACCGGAGAGACGTAGGCGACGACCGCCAGCGAGCCCTGGTGCTCGCGCGAGCGGTCGGGCCCGCAGGTCCACGACAGCGGCGGCAGCTGCGGCGCGAGACCGTTCATGTAGGTCCCTGCCGCGTCGGAGACGCTGCGGAAGAAGCTGAACCAGTCGAACGCAGCCTGCGCCGGCGGCGCGGCGGTCACCGCGCCGCTCCATTGCGATGCCACGACCGGAGCACGACCCGAGAACCCGGGTAGTGCGTCTGGTGATTTCCGGTGTGCTTGGTGCGGCGGTCGCAATCCCACCGCAGGCCGCGCTCGTCGGTGTCGGTGCTGCGGCAGGTGCGCTTGGTCGTGGTCATTCGCCCGGCCTGTCGTCGGAGGTGATCGGGGTGATTTCCACGGTGTCGCGGAACGCCTGGAAATGCGCGGCGGCGTCCATGGCCACGTACCGCATGTCCGGGACCAGGTCGTTGCCGTCACCCCATCCGGTCGGTGTGTAGTAGGGCAGGCCGGTGACGGCGTAGGTGTCGGCGAACTGGTCGTCTTCGGCGACGGCCACGATCAGCGGCAGGTCGCCGGGGAACGAGGCGAGCGCGTCGCGGGCCTGCGCCACGGTGCACGCGACCCCGGCCGCCGGCGGATCCGGCATCAGCACCGCCAGCAGCTCCGCGACCAGGCGCCGCGCGCCGCCATCGCGGAGCCGGAGCATGTTCCCGGGGGAACCGAACTGGACCACGATCTCCCCGCTGGCCGTGCGCCGGCGGGCGGTGATCTTGCCGGTCGAGATCGGGTCGGAGACGACAACGAGGTTGGCTTCGTCGACCGGTGCCGGATCGACCGCCGGCCTTGCCTCGGGCGGCGTCGCGGCCGTCATGCCGTCGCCCCGGTCGGCACGGACACGAGCAGGGGCCGCCGACTGCGGTCCGGATAGCGGCGTGATGTACGCTGTACGTTGTTTCGCAGAGTGCGCAGGTCAGAGACTCGAGACTCTAAATCAGCGGGTTCGGGGTTCGAGTCCCTGATGGCGCACCCTCACTGAGGCCCTGGCGAATATGTTGCCGGGGCTTTCTCAATTCTACCGGCCACTGCCGGATTCTCCGATGCTTCACGGAGTGTCGTGAATGATTCGGGCCAGGCGTGGCGGGGCGAGATGTGCTATCGCGCAACGGGGCCCGCGTATGCTGCGGGCTCGCGGTGTTGTTTCGTCGAATGCGGCTCGTCGGGTGGGTTCAGCTGAGGGCGCATCCGAACAGTGCGTTTTGGAGCAGGCGGGGAGGTCCGGGCCGGCGGGTGGCGGAAGTGGTGGCGGGTTTCGTACCAGTAGGTGGCTGCTACGCAGGCCCATCCGGCGAAGGCGGCGATGGCGGGGACACCGGCGATCAGGATCAGCAGGGTGGTCATCGCGGTCAGGCGGGCCGGGTGGGGGTCAGGGCGCCGTCCATGACCTCGGTCCACCAGTGGTCCAGGGGGCTGGGGTCGGGCCAGCGTACTGCTTGTGTGTCCGCGGAATCGGTTGCGGGAGTTGGTATGTGGTCCACGGCCGAGGTGTGGTTCAGGGGGGTGGGTGATGGTGTGATCACGATGGTCCTCGAACGTCATCGGGCGAAGGGGCCGGGTGAGCCCGGAAGCATTCGTGCCGACCGGGCTCACCCGCGGATAGGAAGAGTCTGAACTCGGACGTCTGAACTCGGTGTCTGCTATAGGCATCACCTCGCTCTGCCGCCGGCGTACCGCCGCGGCCGCGCCGGGTCAGGCGCTGATCGCGTGCTGGTTGTCGTGGCGGCTGATCTCGATCTTGCGGGGCTTGGCCTTTTCCGCGACCGGGATGACCAGGCGCAGGACGCCGTCGCGGTAGTCGGCGCGGATGGCGTCGGTGTCGAGGTTCTCCCCCAGGAACAGCTGACGGCTGAAGACCCCGCGGGGGCGTTCGGCCGCGATCATCGTCCGCTCGGAGTCCAGCTTCGGGCGGGCGGCACGCACGGTCACGACGTTGCGTTCGATGTCCAGGTCGAGGGACTCCGGGTCGATGCCGGGCAGGTCGAGTTCGACGAAGAAATTGTCGCCCTCGCGCCAGGCGTCCATCGGCATCGCCACCGGGCGCGCCGGCGTGCCGAACACCTGCTGCGTCAAGCGATCCAGGTCCCGGAACGGATCGGTGCGCATCAACATGGTCGCCACCTCCACTCACTCCATTCTCATTCGATCGGAACTCAGATAACCTCTGTCATCTGACTTAGATCTGTTTTAGCACTCGACTGAGGAGAGTGCAAGCAGTGTGCTGAGGTAATCTGGCATCACGAGAGAGGAACGCAGATGCTGCCTGATCGAGACGACAACTCGCCCGGTCATCGGCCCGGCCCTGCGCAGGCGGTGTACGGGATCTCGGTGGCCGCGGAGCTGGCCGGGATGGGAGCGCACTCGCTGCGCCTGTACGAGGACCACGGGCTGGTCACCCCGGCCCGCAGTGCCGGGGGAACCCGCCGCTACAGCGACGACGACCTGGCGCGGCTCGCGCGTATCGCCGCCCTCACCGGGCAGGGGATCAACCTCGCCGCGATCGCGCGCATCCTCGACCTCGAGGACACCAACACCGCACTACGCGACAGGAACGCCGCGCTCACGGCCGAACGCGACCAACTCCGCGACCAGCGCGATCCCTCATGACCGGCAGCCCGGCTCGGACAATCCAGGGTTACCAGGGTGTGTTCCATTCCCGGGAGACCTCGGGTGGGTCGTCGACCGGGGGCAACGGTGCGGGTGTACGGGTGACGGGCCAACCGGCGGCACGAGCGAGGGCGGCGAAGCGGATGGCGTTGTGGACGGCCGCGCCGCCGGGGTCGTTGTTGAAGTAGACGTACACGTCGCGGCTCACGTCCCAGGTTTCGCCGAGGCGGCGCACCCAGTCGGCGAGAACGTCCTCGTCGTAGCACGGCCACGGCGTGCCGGTGCCCTCGTGGAAGCGCAGGTAGCCCCACTCCGCCGTGCGCCACAGCGGAGTGACGGGCCGGTCCAGCCGGTCCGCCCAGCACAGCGCCGCGCCACGCTCCGCCAGCACGGCGCGCACGTCGCCGGTCCACCAGCTCTCGTGGCGCGGCTCCACCACCACGCGCACATCCGCCGGGATCAGCCGCAGCACGGCCGACAGACGGTCCGGTGCGGCGGACAGGTTGGGCGGGAGCTGAATCAGCAACGGGCCCAGCTTGTTTCCGAGTCCGCGCGCCGCGTCGAGCATGCGCTCGAGCGGTATCTCGGGGTCGAGCAGCCGCCGATGATGGGTGAGCACGCGGCTCGCCTTCACCGCCATGACGAAGTCGTCCGGGGTGCGGGTGCGCCAGCCCTCGAAGGTCGTGCGCGCCATCGGGCGGTAGAAGGCGGCGTTCAACTCCACCGTGGCGAACGCGCCCGCATAATGCTCCAGCCACCGCCGCTGCGCGACGCCCTTCGGATAGAACACCCCGCGCCAGTCCGCGTACTGCCATCCCGACGTGCCGATGATGATCGCCATACCCGCGGCCTTCCCGCCCCAGCCCGCCGCAATCTCACCCGTCACGCCTAGGGGGGCACCGAAAGGATCTCGGTCGCCGTCGTTTGTGGCCGGGGGCGCCGGGTACGGCGTCGATGATGGCCATCAGCCCGGCCATCCCTGCCGACCAGGAGATATCAACCATGGCAGCACAACGCATCGACAGCACCGCGGACGTCGTCGGCTTTCTGCTGGACCAGCACAACCGGATTCGTCACCTGTTCGCCGAAACCGCCGAGGCGGCAACGCCGGAGGAGCGGGAGCAGAAGTTCTACGAGCTGCGCCGGCTACTGGCGGTCCACGAGACCGCCGAGGAGGAGATCGTTCATCCGCGGGCCCGCCGCGAGATCGACAACGGCGAGGCCATCGTGGACGCCCGGCTACAAGAGGAGAACAAGGCCAAGAAGGCCTTGTCCGAACTCGACGATATGGACGTGTCCTCCCCCGAGTTCGGGGTGAAACTGGCCGCCCTGCGTGACGCCGTGCTCAACCACGCCGGCCACGAGGAGAACGAGGAGTTCGAGCAGCTGCGCACGCAGCTCCCGCAGGACGACCTCGAGCGCATGCGCGCCGTCGTCGAATTCGCCGAGAAGACTGCCCCTACTCGCCCGCACCCGGGCGTCGAGTCCGTGGCGGCGAACATGTTCGCGGGCCCGTTCGCCGCGGTTCTCGACCGCGTCAAGGACGCGATCACCAAACCGAGTCACTGACAGCGCATCCGGCGTCGTCGTCACCGGACGGGTTACCCGCCGGGGAGCCCGCATTCGAGGAGGAGGAATAGGGGTCGGGTGAAATTCTCTGTCCACCAGGGGTTTTCGCAGAACTGCTCGGGAGTGGGGTGAGGTTCGCGGAGGGTGGTGAGGGTGAAGCCCGCCGAGGTGATCATGGCTACGTGGGTTTCGAGGGAGTGGAAGGTTTGGATCGAGGGTGCCGGAGAGAGGGTGCCCGCGACGTTGAATCGCTGCTCCACAGTTCGAGTGCCGAAGTAGGCGTCGACGGAGAAGGAGGCGTCGCCCGCGGGGGTGCGGGCGACGCGGGCGGCGTAGAAGCAGGGGTGCATGCTCAGCAGGAGTAGGCGGCCGGGACGGGTCAGGACGCGCAAGCGGCGGGCGCGCCGCTACGGGTGGGGATGGAGGCCCTCGCGGACCTCGGTGAGGGTGCGGGTGAGCAGCTGGCGGAGTTGGGCGGTCATACGGGTGGAGTCGGTGGGTTTGGCGGTGACGGTGCGGTCGCCGAAGGTGGCGTAGCGGCCGTCGTCGGCGAAATCGATGACCTGGAAGTCCTTGCGGCCCTGGATATGACGGTTGTCGGGGCTTCCCCAGGGGTAGACGGCGATGTGGACGGTGGCGGTGGTCGGGCGGTCGAAGAACCGGGAGTACTGCTCCTTCGGGCCGATCACCCAGGGATCACGGATGTGCGGGTCGGGGCGGTTCAGGTCTTCGACCGGAATGGACAGGGGCTTCCCTTGTCCGGCAGCGCATTTGGGGAGCGCGGCGACCACGGCGGCCGCGACACGGTCCGCCGGGACGAGCAGCAGATGAACGTCGCCGCCGACCGTGTCGTCGGAGCCGGGTTCTTGGACCGCGACGGCCCCGAAGCGGTCACGCACGGCCCCGTGGACCCGGATCCTGCGTTCGTGGTTACGACCGTGGAATCCGGCCACCTCGACGCGGGCCTCCGGCGCGAGCAGCGTCGTGACGGCGCTCTCCAGGTCCTCGTTCAGCTGGGACAGCACGACGCGAGCCGTATCGCTTCGAGTGCGGACCACCTCTTCCCAGGTGCTCTCGGTGACGAAGCGGTGCACCAGGGGGTACGGCAGCACGTCTCGTCCGGTGGAGTCCCACAGCACCCGGAACTCGACGGCGCGGAACCGCCACCGTCTGCCTCCGCTCATTCGCCCAGCACCGGAGGCACGGTCTTGGGCAGCGTGGGCAGGCCGGTCAGCTCGTCGCCGTGTTCCTGGGTGATGAGGTAGTCGGGAATGCCCTTGGTGCGCTCTTCCTCCTCCTCGCCCTTGCCGCGGCCCGCGGCGCCCGCGCCCATGCCGGGCATGCCCGCGGTCCCGGCGCGGCCCGCGGCCGTGCCCACGCGCGCCCCGACACCGGCCCCGGCTCCCGGCTGGGCGGCGAAGGGCGCACTACTGCCCACGCCGCCGGGCACGCCCGAACCCGCGCCCCCTGTGCCACCGCCGATTCCGCCGGACCCGCCACCGACTCCGGAGCCACCGACACCGCGCGGCACGGACGACCCGGCGGCATTCGGATCGAGACCGGACGGCGTCGTCGCGGACGACGGATCGGTGCGCGTCTGATCCCCGGAATTCCCGCTCCCCTGCTGCTGGCTCGAATCCGGCGAATTCGACTGCGAATTATCGGAATTCGGGTTCTGGGTGCCGGAATTCTCGTCACCGGGCTTCGGCGTCTGATCGCCGCCGGAGGTGTTGGGACCACCGGACCCGTTCGGGCCGCCCGGCTCGTCGCCGCCCGGCTTCCTGGCGGTGGCGGCTGGTCGCCGCCAGGGACGGGGGGCTTCTGCTCGTTCGGCTTGGGGATCACCGGAACGTTCGTATCGCTCTCGTGCACGACCGGGGCGTAGACCGTCTTCAGCACACGTTTCGCCTCGGTGTAGGCGTTGTAGTAGGCGGAGTCGTCGTTCTTCCAATGACGCCCGGCCATCCAGTGCCGGAAGTTGTCGATGCCCGTCCGGTGCTCGGGCACGTGCGGCACAAGGTCTTTCGTGGGCTCGAGGCCCGTGCGCAGTTCGGAGAGCTTGTTACTCGTCAGCGCGGCGGCCTTGGCGACCTGGGAGGCCTGCGTCGTGTAATCGGTGACCGCCTGCGCGGCGGCCGTGCGCGACTCGCCGCGCCAGATGCCCTCGTCGGTGGCCTTCGCCATGGCCTGCTGGAACGTCTGCAGCGAGGTCGTCTCGTTGACGCCGATCTTGCGCCACGCCTCGATCAGGTCGCCGACCGCCTTCAGGTCGATCTTGTCGACCTTCGTGCGCAGCGCGGCCAGATCGTGCTGTTCGAAATTGTCGGTGGTATGCACGGACTGCGGCCGGAAGGCGCCGTCGTAGCCGATCCGGCCGGCGTCGCCGCGGACGGAGTCGCGCTGCCGGTTGTACCTGTCCTGCACCGTCGCCGGGCTGGTCGCGTCGGGGATCTCCTCGCCGGCCATCCAGCTCGTCAAGGAATGCCCGATCTGCGAGGCGACGGTGCCGAAGTTCGGAATTCCCATATAAGAAGACGACACTGCCCTACCCCCCTTGGATCAGATCTTGCCGTACGACTCTCTGACCTTACCAAACAGGCCTCGCATCACAGTTTGACCTGCTCTTCGAGGCTCGAGTAATCTCGAGCCAGTGGCTACGAAGGACGGCGCCCGAGCCAGGCGTCACTACGGCGGTCGCACCGCCGAGGAACGGGCCGGACAGCGGCGAGCACGGTTGCTCGAGGCGGCACTCGAGCTGTACGGCACTCAGGGATTTTCGGCCACCAGTATCGAGCAGTTATGTTCCGCGGCAAGCATTTCCACGCGCAGTTTCTACGAGGAGATGGGCAGCCAGGAGAATCTGCTCATCGCCCTGGCCGACGACATCACCGGCCGCGCGGCCGCCGCGGCGCTCGCCGGACTCGGCGAGACGGCCGATCTCCCGCTGGCCGAGCGCATCGCCCGCGGGTTCCGCGCCTATCTGCAGATCACCTGCCGCACACCGCAATCCGCGCGGGTCTGCTACGTCGAGGTGGTCGGGGTCAGCAGCACCGTCGAGGAGTGGCGCGGCGAGTGGCGGGCGCGCATGGGCACGCTGTTGCAGCGCGAGGCCGAGCGCGCGGTATCCCACGGCGACGCCCGCGCGCGGGACTACCGATTGTTCTCGATCGCGGTGATCGGCGCGGTGAACTCGCTGGCACAGGAGCTGGCCCGCGGCGACCGGGATCCGGCCGCGACCCTGACCCTCGACGAGATCTGCGACGAGATAAGCACTTTCGTTCGTGGTGGGGTCGCCTGATTCCGGCCAAAAGCATGCCGGAAAATAGGAGGGACCATGCCGGAAAATGGGAGGGACCATGCCGGAAAATGGGAAGGACCCGTGCCGGAAAATGGAAGGACCGCCACGGACTAGGCTCGACCCCACCCTCCGATACGAGTCCGCCATGACCGATTACGCACACACCGACCATGCCTCGAAGGGCCGCGCCGACAAGGCGCGGCGCTTGGCGGCCTATATCTGGCAGCGCGGGATCAGCGGCGCGGACCTGCTCGCCCTGACCGCGGCAGGCCGCCGCAAGCTCGCCCGCGCCGCCGACACCAATCCGCCCAGCACCGACGAGACCTGGGCGATGGTCGCTCGTCTGCTCGACGAGAAGGACGCCTGGGCGGCGCGGCATCCGGACCATCCGGAGGCGCGGCGCGCTCACCTCGACGAGAAGATCCTGTGGGTGAAACCACCGGTCACACCGTGGATGCCGCCCGCGCACCCTTGACAGCAAGAAATGAACGGGGTTTCACTTCTTGATGTGACCCCCGACTACGAGCACCACTCCGGCACCCGCCCGGCGGCCTGGCGTGAGGACGCGACCGCCGGCACCGACTCGCCGTACGCGAATCTGCCCGCACCGGACACCGACATCGCCTACCGCACGCTGACCTACGAGGTGACCGGTCGCATCGCGCGGATCACCTTCGACCGTCCCGACCGCGGCAACGCGATCACGGCCGACACCCCGATCGAACTCGCGCACGCGGTCGAGCGCGCGGATCTGGACCCGCGCGTGCACGTCATGGTGGTGTCCGGGCGCGGCAAGGGCTTCTGCGGCGGTTACGACCTGTCGATCTTCGCCGAGGGCGGCCTCTCCCCCACGGCCTCGGCGCAGCCCACGGCGGGGACCGTGCTGGATCCGGAGGTCCAGGCGCGCAACCACAATCCGTGGGGCACCTGGGATCCCATGGTCGACTACCAGATGATGAGCCGGTTCAACCGCGGCTTCTCCAGCCTGCTGCACGCGAACAAGCCCACCGTGGCCAAGCTGCACGGCTTCGCGGTCGCGGGCGGGACCGATATCGCGCTGTTCGCCGATCAGATCATCTGCGCGGACGACACCAAGATCGGATATCCGCCCACGCGGGTGTGGGGCATTCCGGCGGCCGGCATGTGGGCGCACCGGCTGGGCGATCAGCGCGCCAAGCGGCTGCTGTTCACCGGCGACTGCCTGACCGGGAAGCAGGCCGCGGAATGGGGCCTGGCCGTGGAGTCCTGCCCCGCCGAGGACCTCGACGAGCGCACCGAGCAGCTCCTGCACCGGATCTCGCAGATGCCGGTCAATCAGCTGATCATGGCGAAGCTGGCCCTCAACAGCGCGCTGCTGGCGCAGGGGGTGGTGAATTCGGGGATGGTCAGCACGGTGTTCGACGGGATCTCGCGGCATACGCGCGAGGGCTACGCCTTCCAGTTGCGTTCCGCCACTGCCGGTTTCCGCGAGGCCGTGCGGGAGAGGGACGAGCCGTTCGGCGATTGGAAGCGGGCGCAGTTCGAGGAGGGGACGGGGGAATAGTCCTCGTTTTCCGGCGCGGAAAAAGGAGGAGGCGGTGCCGGAGAGGGCGGCGATGTGATTCAGATGTCCCCGAGGGTCGTAGTGCGCTCGGCCGTGGCCGCCACCCTGTCGGCCAGGGATCGCACTGCCTTCGCCTCAACTTCAGTCATGCCATCGATAAATAAGTGCCGGACCAGCTCGACGTGGTTCGGGGCCGCCTTCTCCAAGGCTCGGCGGCCCGGCCCGCTCAGGCGGACCAGGATTCCGCGGGCGTCGTCGGCGGCGGGTTCCCGGGTGACCAGGCCGCGTTTGTCCATGCGCGCCAGATGCTTCGACAGGCGGCTCTTGTCCCAGCAGATCTCGGCGGCCAGGTCCCGGGCCCGCAGGCAGCCGTCCTGCGCCGCGGACAGGGCCACCAGGATCTCGTAGTCGGGCATCGACAGGCCGTCGCGCGCCAGTCCGGCGGCCATCGCCGCGTCCAGGCGCTGCCGCATCCGGATAAACGCCGACCAGGTCTGCTGTTCCTCGTCGCCCAGCCATCGCACCATGGGAATGATCCTAGTCAGAGTTTGGTTGACATGGACACCAACCCGCCGAGGAGGTCCCCATGCCCGCCGTCACCGTCGACAACATCCTCGTACTCCCGCGGCTGCCGCGGCCCGACGAGACCCTGCGGCAGCGCGCGGTCCGGAGCGTCACCACCGCACACCGCCAGCGCGAGGGCGCGGGCTTCGAGGTGCGGCGACCGTTCCCGAGCCCGGAGCTGCGCACCGCCGACCCGTTCATCCTGCTCGATCAGATGGGCCCGGTCGCCTACGAGCCGTACGAGGCCAAGGGCGCGCCCTGGCACCCCCACCGCGGCTTCGAGACCGTCACCTACATGCTCGACGGCACGATGGTGCACCACGACTCCAACGACGGCGGCGGCACCATCGGCGAGGGCGACACCCAGTGGATGACGGCCGGGTCCGGCATCCTGCACGACGAGCTGCCCGCCGAGGAGCTGGTGATCTCCGGCGGCGTCTTCCACGGCGTCCAGCTGTGGGTGAACCTGCCGCGCGCGCTGAAGATGGCGCCCCCGCGCTACCAGGACCTGCGCGCGAGCGAGCTGACGCTGGTGAGTTCTCACGACGGCGGCGCGCTGGTGCGCATCATCGCCGGCGAGGTCGGCGGCTTCGAGGGCCCCGGATCCACGTACACCCCGATCTCCTACGCCCACGCCTCGATCAGCCCCGGCGGACGCCTGGAAACAGGCTGGCCGCAACAGTTCTCGTCGATGGCCTACGTGCTGGCCGGCAGCGGCAGCGCGGGCGCGGAGGGCCGCCCGCTGGCCGAAGGGCAGCTCGCGGTGTTCGGTCCCGGCGACGCCATCACCGTGACCGCCGACAACCGCCAGGACACCCCGTCCGGCGACCTGGAAGTACTGCTGCTGGGCGGCGAGCCGATCCGCGAGCCGGTCATCCAGTACGGGCCGTTCGTGATGAACTCGAAGAGCGAAATCATCGAGGCCATCGAGGATTTCGAGGCCGGGCGGATGGGCCGGATCCCCGCCGAGCATTTGGTGGGCAAGAGGCTCGGTGAGTAGATTTCACAAGCGGCTCTCGGCCTCCCGTTTGACAAGAGCCCGGGCCATCAGAACAGTAGACTCGGCGGTTCCCGGCTCTGCTACCGCGGGGAGTGCGGCCGGCCCGTCGTAGTCAACCCCTTAGACATCGAGGAATACATGAACGTTCGCAGGCTAGTAGTGACCGCCAGCGCGGGACTGATCACCCTCGCGGCTCCGATCACTCTCTCTGCTCCGGCCTCCGCAGACGGTTTCGTCCCCTCCGGCTCGGCCGGAACCGGCTCGTCGGGTATCGACGACGCCATCGGCGCCACCGGATCGGCGGGCCTGGCCCAGACCGGTTCGGCGGGCGGCACCTTCAAGAACTGCGACGAGGCCCGCGCCGCGGGTCGTGCGCCGCTGTTCCGCGGCGAGCCGGGCTACTCGCCCCACCTGGACCCCGACGGCACCGGAATGGCCTGCCCGACCGTCTGATCGGTCCCGAGAACACCGACACCCGGTGTGGCATCGCGCCACACCGGGTGTCGTGTATTCGGGCTCAGCGGCGGAAGATCCGGAGCAGCAGCAGCAAGAAGACCAGCACGCCCGCGCCGATCAAGCTGTACTTCACCTTCGGCTCGCTGACCTTCGCGACCACCGCCTGCTTGGTGTTGTCGGCGATCCGCTGCGGATCCGCCCGCACCGCGAGCTCGTCGAGTGTGTTCGCGAGCCGGTTGCGCGCGGCTTCGATCTCCCGCTCGATGCTCTCGGTTTCCTTCGCCACGTTTGTCTCCTGAAGTTCTGTTCGTCGGTCGGCGTGCGTCGCTAGGGGACGAGTCTATCGGTCGCCGGGATACCGCCGCCGTTGTCACAGGCGTCGGTTACCGTGGCTGGCTATGACCGAGAACCGACTCAGTCCCGGCGACACCGCGCCGGTGTTCACCCTCCCCGATGCCGACGGCAAGGACGTATCCCTCGCCGACTACCGCGGCCGGAAGGTGATCGTCTACTTCTACCCCGCCGCCAGCACGCCGGGGTGCACCAAACAGGCCTGCGACTTCCGCGACAGCCTGGCCGAACTCGACGGCGCCGGCATCGACGTCGTCGGCATCTCCCCCGACAAGCCCGCGAAGCTGGCCAAGTTCCGCGACAACGAGAAGCTCACCTTCCCGCTGCTGTCGGATCCCGACCGCGAGGTGCTCGGCGAGTGGGGCGCCTACGGCGAGAAGACCATGTACGGCAAGAAGATCACCGGCGTGATCCGCTCCACCTTCCTGGTGGACGAGCAGGGCAAGATCGAGCTGGCCCAGTACAACGTCCGGGCGACCGGCCACGTGGCCAAGCTGCGGCGCGACCTGTCGGTGTAGGAGAGACGAGAACGGCCCGGGACGCGATGTCCCGGGCCGTCGGCATGCTCACGGTCAGACGCGCGGCACCATCAGCGCCGCCCACTGGACCATCATCCGCCAGTGGTTCTCCCACCACTGGCCGAATTCGGCGGTACCGACCGCCGGGGGCACCGGCTCGCCCGGGAACAGCAACGAACTGTCGGGCGACCCGACGGGCACGGTCGGGGCCGGGACCACCGAACTCGGAGCCGCCGGTGCCACCTCCGCGTCGGTCTGCTTCACCAACTGCTGCGGATGCCCGGAATCCTCGGCGTCGGAATCGAATCCGCGGATTCCCGACCACTGCGGCCCCCAGCTCACGGCGGAGGGGTCGAGGGTGACCACATCGGTGGACGCCTCCTCCGCGGGCGCCGCCTGATCCGACGCGCCGGGTTCCGTGCCGTGCTGTTCCGCGGACTGGCGGCCCGGCGCCGCGACGGCCGCCGGGAAGGCCCTGTGGGTCTGGGCCGCGATGCGGGCATCGGTCAGCGTCGGCGCGGATTCCGTCCGCGACTTGCCGGACGCCTGATAGACGCCGCCGACCACCAAACCGCCCGCCAGCACGCTCGCCGCCGCGAATACCGCCGTGGTGGCGTGCGACCGCCGGGAACGCCCGCCCGTCGCGACCACGCTCGCCTCCTCGGGCTGCGCCACCAGTGCCGCGCCCAGGGCCGAGCCCGCCACCGCGACCTTGCACGGGACGACCGAGGCCCCGAATCCCTTGCCGAGCGCCGCGGTGACCGCCGGGTCGCCCGCCGCGGAACCGATCAGCACCACCGCGTCGGGGCTGACGCCGGCCGCCTCGAACTGGTCCCACGCGGCGGTGACCGCCGGGCGCATCGTCTCCGGAGTCACCGTTCCGGCCGTGGTGAGACCCGCGACCACCCGGACACGGTCCGGGGAGATCAGCGAGAAACCCTGATAGCCGGGCACGACCTCGCAGATCACCAGGTGCTCGAACCCGTCGACCCAGCTCATCGCGCGGGCCAGCGCCAGGTGCGCGGATTTGGCCGAGACCAGCGAGGCCGTGCGCCACGACGTCGACGCGAGGCCGGTGACGACGGCGCGGCGCTCGCCGGAATCGCGATAGGTGACCGCGGCCCCGGCGATCTCGTAGTCGGCGCCGATCTCGGCCTCGAGGTCGTCCAGCACGGTTTCCACCGCTCGGGCCAGGCCCCGCGGGTCGTCACCGGGGATCCGCTGGGTCCGCTGGTGCAGGATGCGCTCGGGCAGGTGGCCCGCCCCGCCGAGGAGAGCCACCGCCCGCACGGCGCCGCGCTCTGTGGACACGCCGAATGTCACCACTAATCGAGCCACCACTGGTCAGCCTTCCGACATATAAGGGGACGCATACTCGGTTATGTGTTCGTCACCACACCGAGCACCGGATGGGTTATGAACCGGAGGCAAACCCGAACCCGACGGCGGCGCCGCGTGTCATCAGCGTGTCGGTACCGTTAGCCTGGGTAGGTGGTGGAAGCGCGCACGGCAGCGAGGTCGAACCGACGTGCGGACCCCGCATTGGAATTACAGGACGACCCGCAAGAGCTCATGCCGCGGCGCCGTCCCACCCAGGAACGCAGTAAACGCAAGTTCGACGCCCTGTTGCAGGCATCCCGGGAACTTCTGGTCGAGGTCGGTTTCGAATCGTTCACCTGCGAGGAAGTGGCCGCCCGGGCCGAGGTGCCGATCGGCACGCTGTATCAGTTCTTCGCGAACAAGTACGTCATCGTGTGCGAACTCAACCGGCAGGATCTGGTGGCGGTCTCGCGCGAGCTGGCCGACTTCCACGGCGAGATCCCGTCGATGGACTGGCTGCGGCACATGAACAAGCTCGTCGATCATCTCGCCGATCTGTGGATGACCGATCCGTCGCGGCGCGAGGTGTGGCTGGCGATGCAGTCCACCCCGTCCACGCGGGCCACCGGCGCCATCCACGAGAAGGAGTTCGCCGAGGTGGTACAGCAGATGCTGCGCCCCCTGATGCCCCGCACGCCCCGCGCCCGCCGCTCGATGATGGCGCAGGTCCTGGTGCACGTGGTCTATTCGATGATGAACTTCTCGGTCCAGGACGGCCTCAGCCACGAGGCCGCCGTCGCCGAGCTGAAGCGGCTGATGGTGGCGTATCTCCTGGTGGCGGAGAAGGATTCGCGTAGTGGGGGGCAGGGGGAGGAGTAGGCCCCGGCCAAAAGCATGCCGGGGCAACAAAGGTTCTCGTTTCCGGCACGCTTTTGGCCGGAATCCCCAGCGCTGTCAGGACTCGATGAGGTCGGCTAACTCGCCCGGATCCTCCAGCACCACCATCGCCGCCGCCGTGTCCCCATCGTGAGTCAACGACAGGTGGACCCGGACTCGGGGGAGGAATTCGGCGGCGAGGCCGTGGAGTTTGATGCTGGGGCGGCCCCAGGCGTCGTTGACGACCTCGATGAGCGGGTAGGGGTTGTCGCCGATCTGCGGGCTGCGGGCGAAGCGCGAGGAGGCCCACGCCTTGAGCACGGCCTCCTTGGCCGCCCAGCGCGCCGCGTAGCTGCGCGACGGGTCGGTGCCCTTGCTCTCGCAGTAGCGCCGCTCCCCCGCGGTGAAGCTCTCCCGGAGCATGGTGGTCCCGGCCTGCTTCAGCTGCTCGGCGAAGTCGGAAATGGTCACCAGGTCCAGCCCGATCCCCAAGATGGTCACAGTGTCGCAACTCCTCACTCGTCGATTCGCACGGAACATACCAGCGCGATGCCCGATTTCCGGGGACAACGGGACAATGCGCTGGGCAAGCGCCATACGACGAAACCGCTGCCGCGCATACTTCCTTGCGCGGCAGCGGTTTTCATCGGATTACGTTACCGGCAGGCGGGACCGCCGTCGGCGACGTAGGTACCGTCGGCCGCCAGCCGTGCCCGCTCCGACAGAAGCATGTCGGCTTCCAGCTGGCGGATCTGCGGCGCGGGGGTGCCGTCCGCACCCAGGCGGCGGTCGGCCGGGCGCTCGTACAGCGGGGCGCCGCCGCACATGGCCTCGGTGAACCGCTGGCGGCCGTTCAGCTGCCGCTCCTCGGCCCGGCGCAGGTACTCCTCGCGCCGCTGCGGGTCGATGGCCTGGACGAAGGCCTGCGGGTGCACGATCGCCAGCAGGCCGGACACGTGGCCGAAGCCGAGCGAGGTGACCAGACCGGCCTTGAGCGCGAACCGATCTCCGAACCGCAGCGGTTCGCGCGCCCACACCAGGTGCGGGTACTCCCGCATCTTCTCGTCCACACAGTCCAGGCTGCGGTTCGGCGGGATCACGCCCTGCTCCAGCACCTGGCACAGGCCGATCAGCTGGAAGGCCGCCGCGCCGCCCTTGGCGTGCCCGGTGAGCGACTTCTGCGACACCACGAACAGCGGGGCGCCGTCGGTGCGGCCCAGCGCGCCCGCGAGCCGCTCGTGCAGCTCCGACTCGTTGGGATCGTTTGCGGCCGTGGAGGTGTCGTGCTTGGACACCACCGCCACGTCGTCCGGAGTCACGCCCAGCTTGCGCAGTTCGGCCGCCAGCTTCGACTCCGCGCCACCGCGCCCGGCGCCCAGCGCGCCCAGGCCCGGAGCCGGAATCGAGGTGTGCACGCCGTCGGCGAAGGACTGCGCGTAGGCGACCACGCCCAGCACCGGCAGGCCCATCTCCACCGCGATATCGCCGCGAGCCAGCAGAACCGTTCCGCCGCCCTGGGATTCGACGAATCCGCCGCGCCGGCGGTCGTTGGCCCGGGAGAAGTAGCGGTCGCTGATGCCCTTGGCGCTCATCGCCGCCGAATCCGCGGTGGCCGACATGTCACCGAAGCCGACGATGCCCTCGATACCGAGATCGTCGTATCCGCCGGCGACCACGACCTCGGCCTTGCCGAGACGGATCTTGTCGACGCCCTCCTCGACCGACACCGCCGCCGTGGCGCACGCCGCGACCGGGTGGATCATCCCGCCGTAGCTGCCCACGTAGGACTGGACCACGTGCGCCAGCGCCACATTCGGCAGCGCCTCCTGCAGGATGTCGTTGGCCCGCGGCTCGCCCAGCAGGTTGTCGATGTACAGCGAGCGCATCGAGGACATGCCGCCCATGCCGGTGCCCTGGGTGTTGGCCACCAGCGAGGGGTGCACCCAGCTCATCAGCTCGGCGGGGCTGAAGCCCGAGGACAGGAACGCGTCCACGGTGCAGACGATGTTCCACAGCGCGACCCGGTCGATCGAACCCGCCATATCCGCCGAGATGCCCCACTTGGTGGGATCCCAGCCCGACGGGATCTGGCCGCCGACGGTCCGCGACAGCGACGCCTTACGCGGCACCCGGATCTCGGTGCCCGCCTGGCGAGTTACCTGCCAGTCGCCCGACTCGGGGACCGGCGTGATGACCGTGTGGTCGGGGTCGGCGGCGTAGAACGCCCGCGCCTCGGCCTCGCTGGTCACCACGAACGACAGGTCCTTGTCCAGGAACACCGACGTGAGCAGCGGCGAGGTGTTGTCGACCATGGCGCCGTCGTCGCCGTAGCGGCGCACGCCGCAGCGCTCGACCACCGTGTCGTGGTAGCGGTCGGCCACCTCCGACTCGTCCACGTACTCACCGGATTCGGTGTCGTACCAGCCCGGCTTGGGCTCGTTCTCCCAGGTGACCAGGCCCGTGGTCCACGCCAGCTCGAGCACGCCGGCCGCCGACAGCTCGTCGGAGACCTCCATCTCGAAGCGGGTGCGCGCCGAACCGTACGGGCCGAGCTCACCGGCGCCCACGATCACGACCATATCGGCGAGATCGGCTGTCACCGAACCCCATTCGGGCACCGGCAGCGCCGAGGTCTGCGTCGGCGGGGCGGGCAGCGCCGCGATGGTCCGCCCGGCGGGCTCGGCGTCGTCGGCGACGGCCTCGGCCTGCTCGGCCTCCTTGGCCAGCGCGGGCAGGTCCAGCTTGGCCCGGGCCAGGCCGCCGGTCAGGTCGATCTCCTCCGGACCGGTCGCGGTCGCGAGACGGGCCCGGCTGGTGCACCACTTGAGCAGTTCGTCGGCGATCTCGCCGGTGGACCAGGTCTGGACACCGGCCTTCTCGACCGCCGCGACCAGCGGGTCGTTGTGGCCCATCAGCCCGGTGCCGCGCACCCAGCCGATCAGCGCGTGCACCAGGGTGACCCGCTGCGACCACGACTTCTCCACGCGCCACTTGGCGACGACCGCGTCCAGCGCGGCCTTGGACTCGCCGTAGGCGCCGTCACCGCCGAAGATGCCGCGGTTGGGCGAACCCGGCAGCACCACATGGAGTTTCGCGTCCACGTCGTGGTCGGCGCCGATACCCGACAGCCCGCCGATGAGCCGTTCCACCGACCACAGCAGGACCCGCATCTCCATCTCGGCGCGGGCGCCGGCGTCGGCCAGATCGCCCGCGACGCGCGGGGCCGCGAACGGCATCAGCAGCGTCGGGGTCAGCGCGGGCTTGACGAGCACCTTCGCGCCGCCGGCGTTGTCGGTCTGCTCGTTGCCCACCCAGTCGATCAGGGCGTCGACGTCCTGGTAGGAGGCCATATTGGCGGGCACCACCCACAGCGCCGCGCCGTGGCGGGCGTTGTCGCGGTAGAGCTGCTTGTAGAACGCCAGGCGGGTGTCGTCGAGCTTCGAGGTCGTGACGACCACCGTCGCGCCGCCGCCGAGCAGCCGCCCGGCGGCCGCCGACGCGATGGAACCCTTACTGGCGCCGGTGATCACGGCGACATCCGAGGACCAGGCCCCGGCCTGCTCGCTGTCCAGCGCCGCCTCGGCGATCCGCTGGTAGACACCGGCGAGCACCGAGCGGGCTTCGGCCATCGCGCGCTGCCGCCACCAGTTCGCCTGCGCCGCAACGGCTTCCCCGGCGCCGATGTAGCCCTCGACCGGCAGTTCGTCCAGCCCGGTGTCACCGGCGAGCCACAGGCGCGCCAGATCCTCGCGGGCGGTGGCCCAGCGGTCGTCGATCAGCACCGCCTTGCGGCCGTCGAACGCCGGGGCGACCAGACGCGGCCAGTCCGAACCGAGTTCGGCCGACACCAGGTCCACCAGGGAGTCCTCGGTCGTCTCGGGGGCGGAGACCTTCTCGTCGAGGCCCAGCTGCTCCAGCACGACCCGGGCCGCGGTGGCCAGCACGCCGTCGCGGCCGGTGATCTGCTCGGTGAATTCGCCCAGTGCGGCGGCGTCGACGGTGGCGCCACCGCCACCACCGGCGGCGGGCAGCGAGACGCTGACTCCGCGCCGGGCCGCCACCGACTGCACGGCGGCATCGATCGCGGCGTCCACCGCGGCGCCGTCGCCGAGCGCGCCGGATACCAGGCCGCCGAGGTCGCCACCGCGCACGCTGGCGCCCTCGCGGGTGCCGAGGGACACCTCGGCCGTCACGTGGTGCGCCCAGCCGTCGCCGAGCTCCCAGACCTTCTTGACGCGGTCGGTGATCGCCGCCGGGCGCTTGCCCGAGGGCCCGAACACCTTGCGCAGGTGGTCGCCGACCGCGTCCGACAGCACCGAGCCGAACGGCTTGTAGGTGCGGGCCAGCCGCTCGACGGTCGCCGAGAGCGCGCCCATATCGGCGTCGGCGGCGCCGTCGATGGCGCCCAGCGACAGCTCCGAGCCGAGGTCGACCAGGAGTTGGTTACGCCGCGAGGAGACCCCGTCGCACAGGCCCTCGATGGTGTCCACCGGGCCGATCTGGTCCAGCCGCAGCTTGGTCCACAGGGCGATGAGCACCCGGGTGGCGTCGGCGGCGGTGAAGGGGATGTCGTCGGGGCGGGGACCACCGGAGGCCGGGGCCGGAGCCGGGGCAGCGGCCGCGGGGGCAGCGGCCGCGGCGGCCGGAGCCGCTTCTGCCACAACCTCTTCCGGCTCCTCCTCCGGCGCCGGATCAGTATCGGTGGAGTACACCACGCCGGCCTCGCGCTCGATATTGAGCACCTCGACCTTGGCGGTGGCGAACTGCGGCAGCTTGAGCGTGTTGGTCGCCAGGTTCGCGACGGTCGGGGTGGCGGCCAGGCCGATCTCGACGAACCGCTCGACCGCGAGCCCGCCCTCGGCCGGATCGCCGAACAGCAGGTCCTGGGTCTCGATCCAGCGCACCGGGCTGGCGAACTGCCAGGCCAGCAGTTCGATCAGGACGACCCGGCACAGCTCGGTCGGACGCGCCGACCAGTCGTCCCAGTTCTCCAGCACCCGCGCCAGCGGCTCCGACGGCACCAGATCGGCGATCTCGGCGATGAAGTCGCGCTCCAGCGAGAACGGCCGCGGCACCAGGTTCGGAATGTAGCGTCCGGCAAGGATTTCCGGATGCAGGTTCTCCGGCAGCAGATCCTCGAGCTTGTGCCGGAACTCCGGCACGCCCTTGCGCAGCACGGTGGAGTGGAACGGCACGTCGATGCCGGGCACCAGCACGAAGGCCCGCTTACCGCCGAATTCCGCACGGCGGCGCTCGATTTCGGCCTCCAGCTCCTCCAGGCCCTTGACCGTGCCGGCGATCGCGTACTGCGAGCCGCGCAGGTTCAGGTTGACGACCTCCAGGAATTCTCCGGCACGCGCTCCGACCTCCGCGACGAAGTCGATGACCTCGGCGTCGGGCAGCCCGATCTGCGACGGACGGATGGCGGCCATCCGGTAGTCGCTGCGGCCCTTGGCATCCCGCGGCACCAGCTCGTGCATCGCCGAACCGCGCTGGAACACCACCTCCAGCACCGCCTCGAGCGGCAGCACTCCGGCGACCGCGGCCAGCGCGTTGTACTCGCCGACCGAATGCCCGGCCAGCATCGCGCCCTCGACGAACGCCCCGGCCTCCCGCAGTTCGGCCACCTGGGCGACGCCCAGGGTCGCCATGGCGACCTGGGTGAACTGGGTCAGGTGCAGAACACCCTGCGGGTGACGGTATTCCACGCCGCGCGCCTTGAGGTAGGTCGGGTTGTCCCGGACCACGGCGAGGATGGAGAAGCCCAGGGTCTCGCGGGTGTGCTTGTCCGCGCGGTCCCAGACCTCCTTGGCCGCCTTCGACCGGGACCGGGCGTCCAGGCCCATCCCCTTGGACTGGATGCCCTGGCCGGGGAAGGCGTACACGGTGCGCGGCGCGGCCACCCGGCCGGTCGCGGTCATCACCAGGTCACCGGCCGCGCGGCAGGACACCTCGACGATCTCGCTGCCCTGGTCGACGGCGACGCGCTCGACGCGCACGTCGATCTGCGCGCCCGGGCGCACCATGCCGAGGAAGCGGGTGGTCCACGCGGTCAGAGACCGTGCGGGAACCGGGGATTCGGGGTCCACCGCCGACACCGCGTGCTGCGCGGCGGCCGAGAGCCACATGCCGTGCACGATCGGGCTGCCGAGTCCGGCGAGCCGGGCGGCGTTGTCGCTGGTGTGGATCGGGTTGTGATCGCCGGAGACCGCGGCGAACGCGGCCATGGCGCGCGGGGCGACCATGGTGAGGTCGCGGCGGCGACGCCGGGGGGTGTCGGTGGCGTTCTCGGAGACGGCGCCCGCGGCCCGCGGCGGATCGGTCAGCTCGCCCTCGCCGGTGCGGCCGCGAATGGCGAAGCGCTCCACCAGCGTCGCCACGGTCGGGGTGTCGAGTCCGTGGTCGCGCATGACGCCGACGGTGACGCTCACCTCGACGACGCGGCCCAGGTCGGTGTCGAGAACCGGGCCCGATTCGGCGCGCACGGTGAGAACCGCCGCGCTGTCGGGCAATTCGCCGGTGAGCCGGATGCGGTGGTCCAGGTGGACCAGGTCGAGCATGCCCTCGATGACACTGCCGCCGTCGGCCGCCCGGGTGGCGCCCAGGACCGCGAAGACAGCCGGCCAGCAGGCGCCTACGAGCACGTCCGGCACCGAGCGGCCGATGGTGCTCAGCGTGGCCGGGAGTCCGGATCCGGTGACTCCGGCGTGGTCGGCGATCATATCCGGGGTCCAGGCCAGGTTCACGTGCGCGACATGGGCGTCGCCGGCGGACTTGACCTCCGGCAGCGACTTCCCGGCGGCGACGGCCAGCAGCGCCGACATGGCGGCTTCGGCGTCGTCCTCGGTGATCACCGGGGCGCCGCCGTTGTAGACCGACTGCGGCACGGTCATGCGGATGCGCACAGTCTCGCGGCCCAGCAGCGGCACCGACAGTTCGACGTAGGCGGTGTCGGCGTCGGGTCCGTCGGTGGCACTCAGCGTGGCGCCGGTCGGCGGGTGCACCGAACCCTTGCCGTTCATGGTCCACTCGCCGAGGTCGCCGAGCCGGTGGATCGGGTTGATCGTGGTGCGCCCGGCCCACTGCACGTCCGGCGCGGCCAGCACGACATCGATCGCGCCCGCGGCCACCTCGACGCGGCGGCGGCCCTGGACCGCCTTCGGGGTCACGCCGTCACGCATCAGCGCGAAGGCGGTGTTCTGCTCGAACCGGTCGAGCAGTTCGCCGACCGGCTCGTCCACGCGGGTGATGCCGGCGACGGCGACGGTGCCCGGAATGACGCACACCTGGTCGGCGGAGTAGCGCGGATCGTGGGCCTGCCACAGCGAATCCGACCGCCACCAGCGCCGCACGTCCTGATCGACGACCGGCACGAAGTTCACCGGCTTGCCGGGGGTCTTGCACAGCGAGACGAAGAACGGCACGTCGGCCGGGTGCAGCACGGTCTCGGCGGCGGCCGGGTACTGCTCCTTCAGCGTGCAGATCGCCCGCACCGGCTGCTCGAAGACGGCGTCCTCGGCGAACAGGGTCGCGATCTCGCCGCGGTCGGCCGGGTTGAGCCGGGATTCGGTGCGGCGCATCATCTCCGCGAACCGGTCGCGCCAGGTGATGTCGAGCCACACCGAGCGGGTGGCGTCGGTGATGGCGTCGCCGAGGTCGCTGCCGCAGTCGAAGTCCTTGCGGCGGTCGAGGCCGACCGCGAGTTCGACGTAGCGCTCCAGCCACTCCAGGTAGGTCATGGTGGCGACGTCGCCGAAATACGGCTTGGCGGTGCTGTCGAGGGCCGCGATGATCTCCTCGCGGCGCTCGGCCACGGCGTCGGCGTCGCCGGCGACCTCGTCCAGCAGGCGGCCCGTGCGCGAGGCCGAGTTGTCGATCTCGTGGATGTCGGCGCCCAATTGGCTACGGCCGGAGGCCATTCCGCCGGTCGCGGTGCCCGCGCCGACCCAGTCGGGGGTGCCGGGGGTGTCGACCAGCAGCTGCTTCACCTCGGGCGCGGTGGTGGCCTCGAGGGTCGCCATCGCGGCGGTGCCGACCAGCACGCCGTCCAGCGGCATCGACGGATAGCCGTGCGCCGCCGACCATTCGCCGGTCAGGTACTCGGTGGAGCGCTCGGGCGTGCCGATGCCGCCGCCGACGCAGACCACCACGTTGGCGCGGTTGCGCAGTTCGGCGTAGGTCTCGAGCAGCAGGTCGTCGAGGTCCTCCCAGGAGTGGTGGCCACCGGCGCGGCCGCCCTCGATGTGCATGATGACCTGGTAGTCCGGCACCGCGTCGGCGATGCGCAGCACGGCGCGGATCTGCGCGACGGTGCCGGGCTTGAACGCGACATGGGTGATGCCGACCTCGCTCAGCTCCTCGATCAGCGCCACGGCCTCGTCGAGTTCCGGGATGCCCGCGGTGACGATCACGCCGTCGAACGGGGCTCCGGCCGAGCGGGCCCGCTGCACCAGCCGCTTGCCGCCCAGCTGCAGCTTCCACAGGTACGGGTCGAGGAACAGCGAGTTGAACTGCACGGTGCGGCCCGGGTGCAGCAGCGTCTTCAGCTCGGCGACGCGATCGGCGAAGATCTGCTCGGTCACCTGGCCGCCGCCGGCGAGTTCGGCCCAGTGGCCCGCATTCGCCGCGGCCGCAACGATTTTGGCGTCGACCGTGGTGGGGGTCATACCCGCCAGCAGGATCGGCGAGCGGCCGGTGAGGCGGGTGAACGCGGTCTCGACGCCGACCCGGCCATTGGGCAGGCGCACCGGCTGGGGCGCGAACGACGACCACGCCGGCGCGACCTCGGGTGCGGCGCCGGGAGTGAACAGGCTGCGCTGGCCGGGGCGGGTGGCGGCCGGAACGGCGCCCACGCCGGTGCCCTTCAGCGAGCCCTGGGTGAGGCGGGTCAGCAGGTCGCCGGGGCCCAGGTCGAGGATCCAGTGCGCACCGGCGTCCACGACCTCCTCGACGATGTGCACCCAGTCGACCGGGTCGACCAGGATCTCGCGGGTCAGGCGCGCGGCCACGGCGGTATCGATGCCGCACTGCTCGGCCCACGTGGTCACCAGGTCCACGGTGTCGGCCAGCGCCGGGTGGTGGAAGGCCACCTCGACCTGGATGTCCTCGAAGACGGGGGCGAACACCGCGCCGCCGCGCTTCTTCGCCTCGCGGTCGCGGGTCTGCTCGTCGTGGATCTCCGCGCAGCGCCGGCGCACCCGGTCCAGCTGGGACACCGTGCCGGACAGCACGACCCGGCGGCGGCCGTTGCGAATCGACACCGCCGCGGCCACATTCGGGTCGACGCCCTGCGCGACCTCGGCCACCACGGCCCGCAACTGCTCCGGGTCGACGTTGGACACCGCCACCATCGGCGACTTCTCGCCCACCGGGATCAGCCCGCGGCGGCGCGCCACCAGAGTGGCCGCGGCGCCGATCAATTGGGCCAGCGCGAGCAGTTCGGCGTCGCGGGCGCCGTGCGCCTCGGCCGCCTGCGCGGCCAGCAGGCCCTGCGAGTGGCCGACGACCGCGACGGGCGCGTGCTCGGCCGGGTCCAGCCCCTGCAAGCGCAGCGCCCGCAGCGCCGCCGCCTGCGCGAGGAAGACGCCGGGCATGGAGATCGCGGCCGAGCGCAGCACCTGCTCCGGCGGCGCGGCCGAGACCTCGTCCTGGTCCGGGTCGGCAAGGTCGTCCTCCAGCATCCAGCCGATCGGGTCGAAGCCCATCGGCCGCACGACCAGCAGCTGCGCCGCCACCGGTTCCAGCGTGTCCGCGGCCTCGTTCACCAGAGCGGTCAGCTCCGGCTCCAGCGCGCTGTCGCGTCCGATCTCCTCCAGCTCACCCAGCCATTGCGCGCCCTGCCCACCGAAGGCCAGTGCATACGTCTCCCCGGCCAGCAGCCGGTCGAGCAGTGACGACTTGATCGCCGAATCCGAAGCTCCCCCAACAATCTTGGCGCTCGATCCGGTCTCGGTGCTCTCGTTGATCGTCAAGACGTTCGACTTCCTTACTCGTGGCGGCCGGTCCCTCGTGGGGGCCGCTGTCCATGCGCAGGTGTCCCTCGCCCCTGAGGACCTGATGAAACCCGAGGATCGCACAAATCATGAGGAAAGCCTCACGTTTGTCGGCCGCCCCCTACGACTACCGCCGAGTATTTCGGTACTGACGTACAAGAACAATCCGAAACATGACTCTCCCTCATGTTTGAAGCCGCTGGTCCGGCCGGTTACACCCCTGTAGGAAAGTTGAGGGTTCCTCACATTGCCCGTTATCTAATTGTTATAATTGCAGGTGGGGTTACTCGTGGGTACGAAACGCCCACGGGGAACTTCATGATGTCGGTCAAGCCCGGTAGAGTTTGGACGGTCGTACCAGCACGCGCGAGTGGCGGAATTGGCAGACGCGCTGGATTTAGGTTCCAGTGTCCTCGGACGTGGGGGTTCAAGTCCCCCCTCGCGCACAGATACCCGGCAGATCCGCCGGGTTTGCGTGCCGCACCGCATCGTGATCAGGCCGGCACGGCCGAGATTGATTGCTTCTGTCCTGGTCGGGCAATAATAGGTCCGTGAAATCTGCTGCCGGGCCAGGTCCGGCTGATTGTTCGCCCGTACCGACGGCGGGATCGGGGGACGCGCCCGCTGCGGTGGGTAGTTTCAGGTTCTGGTTCGGCACGCAGCGGTGGGAGTGGTCGGCCGAGGTGTACCGGATGCACGGGTACACCCCGGGGCAGGTCGAGCCGACCACCGAACTCGTGCTCTCGCACAAGCATCCCGACGATCGTGATCACGTCGCCGAGCTGATCACGCGTTCGGTGGCCGAGGGTGAACCGTTCTCGAGCAAGCACCGGTTCCTGGACACCGCGGGCTGCGAGCACACGGTGATGGTGGTCGCCGACCGGATCCTCGACGAGGACGGCGCCGCGATCGGCACCAGCGGCTACTACGTCGACCTCACCGATACCCTCGACGCCGCCGAGCAAGCCGTCGTCGCGACGGTGCTGCCCGATGTGATCGCCAACCGCGCGGTGATCGAGCAGGCCAAGGGCGTGTTGATGCGCATGTACGGCATCACCGCCGAGCAGGCGTTCAAGGTGCTGGTCTGGCGCTCGCAGGAGACCAACACCAAACTGCGCGCCATCGCCGCGCAGGTGCTCCGCGATCTGCCGTCCGTCCCGGCCCCGCCCCGGGAGACCGTCGGTGCCTTCGACCACCTCCTGCTCACCGGCCACCTGCGCATCCCACCCGAAGACCGCTGACAGGGCCGGCACAACAACGCCGCCGGGCACATTCCGCCCGACGGCGTCACCTTCACCGTGCCGGCGGACGAGGGGCGGGCTGGAACAGTTCGACGAAGTTTCCGGACGGATCGGCGAGCAGGATCTGTTGTCCGCCAGGGCCGTTGAGGATGTCGTTGCGGAAGGCGACGCCGGCCGCGCGCAGCCGCGCGACGTCGGCGGCGAGGTCGTCGACGACCAGTTGCAGCCGATTCCAGCCCCCGGGTCCGGGGACGGCGCCGTCGGGCATCGGCCGCGCCGCGGAACTCCCGGGCCCGGCCAGCAGCAGCTGTAGCGGGCCGCGCACCACCGCGGCGAAGGCCGGGGAGGCGTCGAAGTCGACGGCGAATCCGAGATGGGCGGTGTAGAACTCGACCGCCGCGGCCACGTCGTCGACGAGGTAGCGGATGCGGGCGAGTTCGGACGGTGCGGTCGTGGTCATGGCCGGATCTCCTTGTTACTGACCGAGGGAAAGGGCGGGAACCCGAGACGGGTGTCGAGTTCGGTTGCGAGACTGCGGAATCGCGCATATGTGGCGCGGTCGGTGTCGCCGGTGGCGGCCGGATCGGGCAGGCTCCAATGTGTCGCGACGGCGCGGCCGTGGTCGCGCGGCACCTCACGAACCTTGTCGCACAACGTGATCACGCAGTCGAAGCGCCGGTCGGCGACGGCGTCCAGCGGCCGCGGTCGTTGCGCGCCCAGGTCGATGCCGTAGTCCTCGCGCAGCACTCGGACCGCGTTCGGATGAATCCGCGGTTTGGGATGGCTGCCCGCGCTCGCGACCCGGATATCGGTCACGCGGTGCCGCAACAGTGCCTCCGCCATCGGCGAGCGGGCACTGTTACCGGTGCACAGGAACAGCACCGAACACCTCGCGGGCCATTCGCGCGGACCGGGAGCCAACGCCGGATGCAAGGCGGAGGCCGCCTCTCCGAACGCGGCCGCGCACCGGGAGAGGTCGAGGTGGTAATAGCTGTCGCGGCCGTCGAAACTGCTGCGGCGCGCGCCGACCAGCCCCGCCGAACGCAGCAACCGCAGGTGATACGACACCAGGTTCTGCGGTTCCCCCACCGCAGCCACCAGCTCCCGCACGCGGCGATCGCTCGCGGCCAGCTCGGTCATCAACGCCCACCGCAGCGGATGCGACGCCATCCGCATCAGCAACGGGACCGGATCTGTCGTTCCCACCTTCCCGAGATTACATCAAAATGGTTTGATGTATATACCTCGATCGCCTCTCAGGAGCACACTCATGCCCGAATCCGCCCCCGCGCTGCGACGTCGGCTCGGCGTATTCGACGCGGTGGTGATCGGGCTCGGCTCGATGATCGGCGCCGGAATCTTCGCCGCCCTCGCGCCCGCCGCGGCCGCCGCGGGGTCGGGATTGCTGATCGGTGTGGCGGTGGCGGGAGTCGTCGCCTACTGCAACGCCACCTCCTCCGCACGGCTCGCCGCCCGATATCCGGCGTCCGGCGGCGCCTACGTCTACGGGCGCGAACGCCTCGGCGAGTTCTGGGGATACCTCGCCGGATGGTCCTTCGTGGTCGGCAAAACCGCTTCTTGCGCGGCCATGGCGCTGACGGTCGGCTCCTACCTGTGGCCCGCGCACACGCACGCCGTCGCCGTCGCCGCCGTCGTGGCGGTGACCGCGGTCGACTACTTCGGTGTGCACAAATCAGCACTGGTGACCCGGATCATCGTCGCGGTGGTACTCGCCGTCCTCATCGCGGTCGTCGCCACCGCGTTCGGCGCACACACCGCCGACCCGGCACGCCTGGCCGTCGGCTCGGACATCACGCCGCACGGCGTGCTGCAAGCCGCCGCGCTGTTGTTCTTCGCCTTCGCCGGATACGCCCGGATCGCCACCCTCGGTGAAGAGGTCCGCGACCCCGCGCGCACCATCCCCCGCGCCGTCCCGCTCGCCCTGGGCATCACCCTGATCGTCTACACCCTCGTCGCGGTCGCGGCACTCACCGTCCTCGGTCCGCACGAACTCGCCCGTGCCACAGCACCATTGGCCGACCTGGTCCGCACCGCCGGATTTCCCGGCCTGGCACCGGTCGTGCGCGCCGCGGCCGCACTCGCCGCTCTCGGAGCACTGCTCGCACTCGTCCTCGGCGTTTCGCGCACGACCCTCGCCATGGCCCGCGACCGGCATCTGCCTCACGCCCTGGCCGCGATCCACCCACGCTTCGGCGTGCCCCACCGCGCCGAACTCGCGGTCGGTGTGATCGTCGCCGCGCTCGCGGCCACCGCCGACCTGCGCGGCGCCATCGGGTTCTCCTCGTTCGGCGTCCTGGCCTACTACGCCATCGCCAACGCCTCCACCTGGACCCTCGCTCCCGGCCGGCGCGTCATTCCCGTTGCCGGGGCACTCGGTTGCCTCGCCCTGGCCTTCGCCCTCCCCCGCGCCTCCGTCATCACCGGCGCCGCGGTCCTCGCGCTCGGGGCACTCGTCTACGTCGCGCGCCTGTCCGAGCGTCGGGCCGTGCGGAATTCGTAGGCGTCGGTCTGTCCACGGAGGCCACCGAAAAAACGGGTGGCGCGCGACTGCGGCCGTTGCTATCTTTTCGGAGGCCGTGCCGGAGAACGAGGAGGTGGTACCCGTGAACGCAGTATCGACATGGGTGCTCCCCTCAGGGGTCACGGTCGGGCGCTAGGTCGTCCGGGAGCGCCGTCCAACAGCACTCCCGAAAGGCACGACCGTGCAATTCATTTCCGAACAGCGCTTCGACGACGGCGTCCTCGAACGCGAATTCACCCTCGGCGAGATTCCCGGCATCCTGTGGACGCCCGGATCCGCATCCGAACCGGCACCGCTGGTCCTGATCAGCCCTCCCCCTCTCGGGCTGCGCAAGTCGTATCCGCGCCTGCTGGCCCGAGCCCGGCATTCCGTAGCGGAGGGCTACGCCGTGGCCGCCATCGAGCTGCCCTGGAGCGGTGACCGGCCGCGTTCGGCCGCCGCCGATGAGGCCCTCGCCGACCTGCACCGGGCGCTGGCGGCCGGCGGGCCGGTCGATGACGAGATCGTCGACCGGCTCATCCTCCCGCTCGTCGACAAGGCGGTCCCGGAATGGCAGGCGACCCTGGACGCCCTGCTCGCGCTGCCCGAGATCGGCGGCCCGGTCGGCTACTCGGGCGGGGTGATCTCCATCGGCGCCCGGCTGGCGGTCGTCGAGCCGCGCATCGCGGCCGCCGTTCTGTTCGCCGGGAGTTTCGTGCCTCGCGCCATACTCGAGGAGGCCCGGCAGGTCACCATTCCGCTGCTGGTCCTGTTGCAGTGGGACGACGAGGGAAACGACCGGCAGCAGGCCCTGGACCTGTACGACGCCTTCGGCTCCAAGGAGAAGACGTTGTACGCCAATATGGGCGGGCACACCGGCGTCCCGCGGTTCGCCGGGGAGGAAGCGAGCCGATTCTTCGCCAGGCACCTGAACTGAGGCCGGGCCGTCAGGCCGGCAGACACTAGGCGAAGTCGGCCAGGATGCCGCTACCCGACTCGTGCCGCCGCGTTCTCGTTCCGTGCCCGCAGCAGCGCGGGCCGATGCTTGCCGTCGGAGAACCAGTGGTGCGAGCCGGGCTTGCGCGCCTCGGTCGCCAGGTGCTTGATACCCGCCTCGCAGGCGAATTCCTTCAGCTTCTTGCCCGCGAGCCCGCTGAAATACAGCCGCATCGCGGTCTCGTCCTTGTGGCCGAGCTGGTAGATCCCGGCGTCCCGGCCGAAGCTGAGGCACATGGCCGGGAAGGCCAGGTCGATCGGCGTCGGCCGCTCACCCGCGATCCGATCCAGCACCGTGTCGGCGGCGTGGGCGCCCAAGCAGTACGCGGTGTAGGCGCTCATCCGGAACGGCAGATCCGACGGCGCCGACGAATCTCCCGCCGCGACAATCCGCTCGTCATCGATGCTGGTCAATGTTTCGTCGGTGAGCAGCCGCCCCGCGGCGTCCGTGGACAGTCCGCTGCGAACGGCCAGATCCGGCACACCGAAGCCCGCGGCCCAGATGGTGACCTGGCTCGCCAGCGTGCGGCCGTCGCCGAGTTCCACCGCGTCTCTCGTCACCGCCACGACCGGCGCGTCCGGCTCCTCCACGACGGCGACCCCGAGCCGAGTGAGGTACTTACGGGCGGTGCGCCGAGCTTTCGGGTGCAGATAGGGGCCCAGCGGACCGCCACACACCAAGGTCACCTCACGTCCCTGCTCGGCCAGCTCCGCCGCGGTCTCGATACCGGTCGGGCCACCCCCGATCACGGTGACCGCCGCTGCCGGAGGCGTATCGAACAACACCGACCGCAGGCGCTGAGCCGCCTCCAATGTCGCCACCGGATAGGCGAATTCGGCCATCCCCGGCACTCGCGGGCCCGGGACGCCGCTGCCTGCGGCGTAGACCAGGTAGTCATAGCCGATACTGCCGCCCTCCGCCAGTGTCACCGTCCGCGCGGCCGGATCGATCGCCATCACGCTGTCGACAACCAACTCGACGCCCTCGGCCAGCACGTCCCGGAAGTCGACGACCGCGTCATGGGTGCCACCCACCAGCTGATGCAGCCGCAACCGCGGGACGAAGACCGGACGCGGATTGATCACGGTGACCGCCACGTCGCCGCGCCGCGTCAGCCGGTTGGCCGCCATCACTCCGGCATACCCGCCGCCGATCACGACCACGTCGATAGTGCTGTTCATGGTGTCTCTCCTTCGTTCAGAGGGTTCGTGCACAAGACACCGCAGCCACGTCATTCATGACACGTTGTGACGCAGCTCACCGCGAATGCCGGTCACCAGGATTCGATCAGCGGGGCATCGTGCTCGTGCCGGCGCCACTGCTCGGTGACGCGGCCCAGTCGGCGGGGGGCGGCGATGCTGCGCATGCCCGCGATCTTGCCGTCGCGGATCTCCAGGACCGCGACGCCGACGACCCGGTCGTCGAGCGCGGCGAGTACGGCCGGACAGCCGTTGACCACGACGGCATGGATCGACGGCGAGCCACCGACGAGCCGCCGCTTGGCCGGAGACGGTGCGAACCCGGCCCGCACCACGCTCGCGATCCGTTGCGGGGTCGAGTACCGGATCAGCTTCTCGGCCAACCCGCCGAGGCCGTCGGAGACAGCGGTCGCGTCGTCGGTCAGCAGCGCCACCAATCGTTCGGTCCGGCCGGAGGCTGCGGCGGCGATGAAGGCGTCGACGATCCGGCGCGCGGAGGCACGGTCGATGTCGATCGCGTTGCGGCCGACGGTAATCCGGCGCCGGGCTCGGTGGGCGTGTTGCTGGCTCGCGGACTCGGTGATGTCCAGGATGTCGGCGATCTCGGCGTGGCTGTACGAAAACGCTTCGCGCAGAACATAAACGGCCCGTTCGATCGGCGACAGGCGCTCCATGAGGGTCAGCACCGCCAGCGTCACCGATTCGCGCTGTTCGACGGTATCGGCGGGCCCCAGCATCGGGTCGCCGTCGAGGAGTGGTTCGGGCATCCAGGCCCCGGCCGCCCGTTCGCGCCGCGCCGTTGCCGAACGGAGCCGGTCGAGCGCCAGATTGGTGACGATCTTGGTCAGCCAGGCCTCGGGCACCTCGACGTATTCCCGGTCGGCGGCCTGCCACCGCAGGAACGCGTCCTGCACCGTGTCCTCGGCGTCGGCGGCCGAGCCGAGTAGGCGGTAGGCGATCGCGGCCAGCCGATTCCGGCTGGCCTCGAAACGCGCCACGGTGGCAGTGTCCATGCGCGGACCTTATCCGGCGACCAATTCGGTCGAGCGCGCCGCGGTTGTCGCCGCGCGGTACTTGCGGTCCAGCTTTCCGAAGGTCGGATGGCTGATGGCCCAGCCGCTGGTCGCCACGATCGCCGACTTGACCCGCGCCGCGGGCCGGCCGCGCAGGGCCCCGGGTTTCGCGCACGCGTCGCCGTCGACCAGCTGGAAGAGCCCGTCTCTCCGTCCGAGGCTGATGTGGTTGCCGACATAGGACAGCGCGGTAGCCTCGACCTTGCGCCCGGTCAGGTCCCCGATGATCGCAGCCGTCGCCTGGCGGCCGGTGAACCCCGCGGAGGCACAGGACATCGGCAACGGCCGACCGTTGTCACCGACGACGAAAACACTGTCACCGGCGACGTAGACATCCGGGTGCGAGAGCGACCGCATCTGCCGGTCGGTCTCGATCCGGCCGTCGGGTCCCACCCGGAGGCCACTCGCGGCGGCGATCGGAGACGCGGCGAAGCCGGCCGCCCACACGGTCGCGTCGGAGACGAAGGCGGTGCCGTCGGCAGCGATCGCCTCCGCCGCCTCGACGCGCTCGATGCCGGTGTGCTCGTGGACGGCGATATCGAGTCGGTCGAAGGCACGCCGCAGGTGCCGACGGGCCTTCGGGCCCAGCCAGCCGCCCAGTTCACCGCTGGTGGCGAGGCTGACCCGTAGTCCCGGGCGGGCTTCGGCGATCTCGGTGGCGGCCTCGATCGCGGTCAGGTTGCCGCCCACCACCAGCACCGCCCCGCTCTCGCCCAGCTCATCGAGGCGCGCGCGCAGGCGCAGTGCGGACGGTCGCGCCGCCACGGGGAAAGCGTGCTCGGTGACACCCGGAACGCCGTGGTCGGCGGCGGTGCTGCCGAGCGCGTAGAGCAGGGTGTCGTATTCGAGCCGGTCGACGCTCCCACCGTCGGCGACCGTGACGGTCCGGCGCTCGACGTCCACCTCGGTCACCCGCGCCACCCGCAGCCGTATTCCGGTGCCCGCGAACACCTCTGCCAGCGGCCGGTGACGAAGGTCGTGCCCCGCGGCAAGCTGATGCAAGCGCATGCGCTCGACGAAATCGGATTCGGCGTTGACGACGGTGATCTCGAAGTCGTCGGGGTGGAGCCGGCGGGCCAGGTACCCGGCGGAGAAAGCTCCTGCGTATCCGGCCCCGAGAACGACGATGCGGTGCTTCATGGTTCGCTCCTGTCTGGTTCGCGTGCCCCCTGAACGAGACAGCCCCCGAATCCCTGACAGGCTTAGCCAGTGACGTGGGTCACGGTGATGACTCGTCGGGTGGCTCGCGGGACTTCTGACCCGGCGCTCTCGCCGCTGACCGCGTCAAGTTCCGGTGGCGGCCGCGCCGCCTTCTTTGCCGTCGCCGACCGCGAGGTGGCTGATGCCGAGCTTCTCGGCGAACAGGTGGCGCTGCACGATCCAGCCCGCGACCGACAACGCGATCCACGCGACGGCCGCCAGGAATTCCTGCCAGCCTGCCTCCGGCGATCGCAGGAACGCCAGGTGGTCGTTCATCCGGCCTAAGCCGCTCAGGACCATGCTCGCGCCGCCGATCGAGGTGAGCCACAACAGCGCACGCGCGCGGAACCTGTCGGCCAGAAACGCGCCCGCCACGCACACCGCCAGGATCACGATCATGCTCAACGCCCAGTTCTTGTCTCCCGGCTGCAACACCGCGGCCAGTTTGGCGCCCGCCATGGAACCGGTCAGACCACCGATCACATACGCCGCGAACTTGAACACCAGCGCCGTCACCACCCACGACGACACGGCGCCGACCAAGCCGAACAGCACCAGCACCGAGAACGACGGATTGAACAGATCCGCGACCAGCCAGCCGACACCGAACCCGATCGCCAGAATCCCGAGGTGCACCGACCGGATCCCGTAGAAGCACATCAGCGCTCCGACCAGCGCGACGACAATACCGTTCATCAGCACCCTTCCGAGCGGAACCGCCACCGCGACCGCCGGCGGCCATATGGTCGTGAAAGTCTCCGCCGGGACGGCGCCGGTGTATTCACCCCGGCAGGGTGAGATCGGCGATCACGCCTCCGCGGGGCCCGACAACCGGACCCTGGCCTGGGCGTAAGCGGCCAGCGTGGATTCGCCGAGGGTCGGGGTCGCGGGGAAGAACTCCAGCCGGACCCCGTGCCCGGCCAGGAGCCGATCGGTCCACGACTCGTAGATCCGCCGGTCCACGCCGCTGAGATACAGTCGCCCGCCGGCCTGCTCGACGGGTCGCGCGTAGTCGCCGACGACCGCGAAGAAGGTGGCGTTCAACGTGGTCCGCCCGCGCAGCCGCAGGATCACCACCGGCGACCGTGCCGTCCCCGGATCCGGCAGCCGCGCCTGCAGCGTGCGCGCGCCCGCGTAGAACAGGCTGCCGTACACGTCGAGGATGACGATCTCGTTGTCGGACAACCGTTTCGGCGCCTCGTCCTCCACCAGGCGGTCGCCGTCGACCCGCAGCCGCACCACCTTCAGATCGACCGCCTCGCGATTGAGCTGCATCAGCAGGGACAGCACCACACCCGCGCCCACCGCGACGGTCACGGGCAGCAGCAATGTCGCCAGAAACGTCACCACCAGCGCGATCCGCGAGATCATGCCGCTGCTCCAGATCGCGGTGATCCGATCCCGATCGACCGAGCCGACGGCGGCCACGATCAGCACCGCGGCCAGCGTCGGCATCGGCACCTTCCCCACCAGCCCCGCGAACGCGGCCAGGATCGCGAGCATCCACAGCCCCGAACAGAGTGCCGCCCACCGGGTCCGGGCCCCGGCGGCCTTGTTCAGGGCGGTCTCCCCCATCGCCCCGCCCACCGGCATGCCCCGGAACAGCGCCGAGCCGATATTGCCGATGCCCTGGGCGGCGAAGTCGCGGTTCGCCGCCGACCGCGTGCCGTCCGGATTCGGCACCGACTCGGCCACGCCCGCGCCCTGTACCAGCACGATCACCGCCACCGCCAAGGCACCGGTGACCAGCGACGGCGACAGCACCGTCGGATCCGGCAAACCCGGCACGGGGATTCCGGCCGGAATCTCGCCGACATCGGACACCCTGGCCACCGAATCCCAGCCCAGCGCCGCCACGAGAACGGTCGGCGCCACCAGCGCGGCGACCGAGGCGAACAACCGCAGCCGGGTGCGTTCCAGGCCCACCATCAACGCCACCGCGACCGCGCCCACCACCAGCGACGGCATATCGATGTCCCCCGGACGGGTCAGCACGCGCACGGCCTTCAGCACCGCCGTCGCACCGTGCTGCTCGGCGCCGGCGAAATCACCCAACTGCCCGAATACGATGTTCGCCGCGATCCCGAGCAGGAATCCGGTCATCACCGAATGCGAGACGAACCGGGTGTACCGGCCCAGCCGCAACACCGCGGCGACGATCATCACCGCGCCCGCGAGCAGCGTCAGCAGCGTCACCGCCGCGGCCCGATCGTCCGGGGAGACCGCCGTCAGCGCCGATCCGGTCGCCAGCGCCGAGGCATTGGTCGTGGTCACCAGCATCAGCCGGGTGCTGGTGGTGAACCCGCCGAACAGCGGCCCGGCCATGCTCGCGTACAGCCCGTGCACCGGGCTGACCCCGGCCAGCACCCCCGCGGCCATGCCGTCGGGCACGCTGCCGACCGCGCCGGGCAGGCCCGCGATCACGTCCGACCGGCGCGGACGCTCCCTCGGCCGCAGCCGCCGGGCCAGGCGCAGCACAGGCGGCCCGGAGCCGCTCGGACGCGGGTGCCGACGGTCGGGCGTCACAGTCGGGCCGCCGAGATCAGGTCCGCGAGCGCCGAGTAGCAGGCCGGATGGCGCCCGCCGCCGGGCCTTGCCGCATCGGATGGTTGTCCGGGGAGGTTGGCATATCCGGCTCCTTCCGTGCACCGACCCTGTCGCACTCGGCGCGGAAACTCATCACCCGCTCGAGGTGAGCGCCGTCCTGGGTCGGCACACGCTGACGAATGTCAGGGGCAGTTCCGCTTCGGGGGCGAAAGCGGGCCGGTCACCGCGGCGACCTGCGGGTCACGCCGCGACGGCGGCCCCGGGGTGTGAGCACCGCGGTCGGTCCCGGGCGCGCCGCGGCGATTTCGGATTCGAGCAGGGGCGCGATCAGCCGGGCCGTCATGGCGATGATCTCGTGGCGCTGCTGCTCGGTCTCGGCGAGCGCGGCGCGCATGACCGCGGCGAAACTGGTGTTGACGATGACGAACGCCATCAGCTCGTAGTGACGGTCGTCGCCGGGGCCGAGGGTCTGGATGATCAGGACCTTGACCAGTATCCGCAGGCGCGGTTCGAACGCGGGAATGATGGTGTCGTGGTAGTGGACCGCGGCCACCAGCTCCCGCACGAGTGCCGCGTTCTCGGCGAGTTCGTCGGTGATGGCGCCCAGAATGCCGGTGAGCGTCTCGATGACCGGTTTGTCGGCGACACCGTAAACCCGTTCGGTGAAACGAGCCTCCGCGTTGCCGAGCAGCCGCTCGAGTAGCTCGTCGACCATGACCGAGCGGTCCTCGAAATACCGGTACACCGTGCCGATACTGACTCCCGCCTCGGCGGCGATCCGGTTGGTCGAGGTATTCAGCACACCACGCTGCGCGAACACCCGCGCGGCAGTGTCGAGAATGTGCGCACGAGTCGCCTTCGCCCGCTCCTGCGACGGCCGCCGCCGCTGCGGCACAGGTTCTACCGGCAACCCCCACCTCCCGTGTCCTCCAACGCTCCGACGACGAACAGCTCATCGCAGCAGTTACATGGTAGATGTGACCGGGCTGCACACCATCATCACCGACGCCCTCCGGTACATGCCTCAGGCTCGGGAAGCCGACCCGTCGATTCCGTTCGCCGAGGACACCCGGCACGCCTCCTACGATCCCCACAGGCCGCGCAGGCGTTCGGCGCGGAAGGCGCGTTCGCCGATTCGCGGCGTGCCTTCGGGTGGCGTGGACGGTGGTGTCGCGGCACACTGCCGCCCACGCCGGATATCGACGGTAATCTCCCCGTCCGCACTTCGGAAACAGTAAATAACTAGCTACCTACAAGGTTCGGTTGTGGGTAGCATGCCGCGCATGTTCCATTCGCCCCTCTCGCCCGCCGAGGAGCCGCTGGATTCGCGGCGGCTGCAGCAATTTCTCTGTGTGGCGGAGCATTCCGGGTTCAGCCGGGCCGCCGAGCGGTTGCACCTGAGCCAGCAGGCGCTCAGTAGCTCGGTGGCCAAACTGGAGGCGCAGCTGGGTGTCAGCCTGTTCGACCGCACCGGGCGGCAGGTGCGCCTCACCCCGGCGGGGGAAGCCCTGCGAGACGGGGCGTCGGTGCTGCTGGCGGCGGGGCAGACGCTCGCCCGCCAGGTGCGCGATGCCGCTGCCGCGCAACGGCGTCCGTTCGTCGTCGCCCACACCCCGGCCGTCACGGCCGAGGAAGTGCACGGCCTGCTCGAACCCGTGCGCCGCGGGATGCCCGACGTCTCGGTCACGGCCGTACAGATATTCCCGTCCGACCTCGAATCGGCCGTCGTGTGCGGCACCGTCGACCTGGCCCTGCGGCGCGGAACCACCGTTCCGGCCACACTGGCCGCGGCGGTGATCGCCTACCACCCGCTGCGTGTCGCCGTGGCGCACGGCCATCGCCTCGCCGGCCACCGCACCGTCGCCCTCCGCGAATTGCGCGACGAGCGGTTCGTCGTCTGGGCCCCGCCGGGAACGTCGTTCTACACCGACTTCATCCTGAGCACCTGCCGCCGTGCGGGTTTCGAACCGGCCCTGGTGGTGAATCGGATTCAGGGCACGACACCGGCCACCGCCGTCCTCGACTACCCCGACGCGGTCGCCTTCGTCACCGCGCCACCCGGCGCCGCACTCGGCGGGGCGGTGACGGTCATCGATATCGAGGACCCGCCACTGGCGCCGGTGCAGGCGGTATGGCTCCCCCACACCAGATCGACCATCCGAGACCTGCTCACCACGGGCGACAATCCGCGCACACCCTCGGCAAACAACCAATAATGGTGGAAACCCCATAAAGTTCTGTTTCACATTTGTGAGTACCACTCCTAGCGTCGGACTCGGAAGATCTCCGATCCGACGAGAGGGACTCTCATATGAACAACGTGTTGGCGGGCAAGTCGGCGGTCGTGGCCGCAGGTGCGAAGAACCTCGGTGGCCTGATCAGCACCTCGCTGGCCGAGCGGGGCGCGAACGTGCTGGTGCACTACAACAGCGCGAGCACCGAGGCCGACGCCGACAAGACCGTGGCCGCCATCGAGGCCGCGGGCGGCAAGGCCACCACATTCCAGGCCGACCTGACCGTTCCGGCGAACGTTCGGCAGCTGTTCGACGCCGCGGTCGAGGCGTTCGGCTCGGTCGATATCGCGATCAACACCGTGGGCAAGGTGCTGCGCAAGCCGATCGTGGAAACCTCAGAGGCCGAATACGATTCGATGTTCGACATCAATTCCAAAGCCGCCTACTTCTTCCTGCAGGAGGCCGGTAAGCGGCTGAACGACGGCGGCAGGATCGTCACCGTGGTGACCGCGCTGCTGGCGGCGTTCACCGACGGCTACTCCACCTACGCCGGCGCCAAGGCGCCGGTCGAGCACTTCACCCGGGCGGCGGCGAAAGAGTTCGCCGCACGCGGCATCTCGGTCAACAATGTCGCGCCCGGCCCGATGGACACCCCGTTCTTCTACCCGCAGGAGACCCCGGAGCGAGTCGAGTTCCACAAGTCCCAGGCCATGGGCGGCCGCCTGACGCGGATCGAGGACATCGCTCCCCTGGTGGAATTCCTGGTCACCGACGGTGGTTGGATCACCGGCCAGACCATCTTCGCCAACGGCGGCTACACAACCCGCTGACCCGGCCGAGTCGAGGGTGTGGCGCCGCCGTCCGGAGTTTCGCTGATCGGCTCGTACCGTTCGCTTTTCGGACAGTGGGCGCCTTTTGCCGCTCCCGGGACCGGGTAAGTGACACGCATGCGACCGACATCCGATCTCACAGGGAGCGAAGGTTCGGCCATGACCACCGGCACCCCACCCTCGACGGCACAGCGTTCCCGCCGCGGCCACGACTCCTACGACGGCCTCGAGCCCCTGTTCGCCGAACTCGCCGAACTGGATACGGCCGACCCGCGATACCGGCAGCTGCGCGAGGACATCATCATGCGCGGCCTGCCGCTGGCCGAACACATCGCGCGCCGATTCTCCGGCCGCGGCATGGATTACGACGATCTGCTGCAGGTCGCCCGGATGGGCCTGGTCGGCGCGGTCAACCGGTTCGACCATCGCCACGGCGCGACCTTCGTGGGCTTCGCCGTGCCCACCGTGATGGGCGAGGTCCGCCGCCACTTCCGCGACCAGGGCTGGGCCCTGCGCGTCCCGCGCGCACTCAAGGACCTGCGGTTGCGCATCACCGCCGTCACCCCCGACCTCGCCCAGCGGCTCGGCCGGATGCCCACCGCGCGGGATCTGGCCGACGCGCTCGACGTCGACCGCGAGGACATCACCCAGGCGCTGGTCGCCGCCGACAGCTTCCGCACCGAATCACTCGATTCGCCCGCCGAATCCGGCGAGCAGCGCACCCCGCTCGCCGACTCCCTCGGCGAGGTGGAACCGTGTTACGCACTGCTGGAGGACGCGATCTCGATACGGCCCCTCCTCGCTGCGCTCCCCGACCGCGAGCGCACCATCCTCATCGAACGATTCTTCGCCGGCCGCAGCCAAGCCGACATCGGCAAGGAGTTCGGCGTCTCCCAGATGCAGATCCACCGCATCATCAAACGCACCCTCGACACCCTGCGCGAACAGGTCCTCGCCGACGCCCCGCAAGCCGCCTGACTACTCGGCCACCGCCACCGGGGTTTTGCCGGAGTCGGGCATCCCGGTGTAGTCGGGCAGGTCGACGCCGTTGATCGCGCGGCCGAGCAGTTCCGCGAACCATTCGCTCGCGAAATCGGGCATCGGCTCGGGGTCCGTGCCGGGGACGGCACGGGTGCGGGCGTTCAGGCGACCGATTTCTTGGTTGGCCTCGACGTACGGGCGCATCCGCGTCTCGTAGCGGGCGAAACCGATGGCGGGGTCCCAACCGGCGGCGGCCAGTTCGCCGGCCAGCACGTAGGCGCCGACCAGGGCCAGCCCGGTGCCCTGTCCGGACATCGGCGACGAACTGAACGCCGCGTCCCCGAGCAGCCCGACCCGTCCGTCCGACCAGCTGTCCATCACCACCTGGGCGACCTGGTCGAGGTAGAAGTCCGGGGTGTCGTCCAGGTGCGCGAGGATGTCCGGGGTCGACCAGCCCAGGCCCGTGATCCGCTCGCGCAGCAGGACTTTCTGGGCCTCGATGTCGCGGTAGTCGACGTCGAAATCGGCCGAGGCGAAGTAGAACATGGCCATCGCCCGGGTCGCGTCCTGGATGGGTCGCAGCAGGACCGAGCGCCCGGACTCGTGATCTTGGTGCTCGAACAGCCAGCGGTCCAGCCCGAACTCGTTGGGCACGCTGTAGAAGGCCAGCACCTGGCCGAGGTGGTGGAGGAACCGCTCGTGCGGCCCGAAGACCATCGCGCGCAGCGCCGAATGCAGCCCGTCGGCCCCGATCACGAGGTCGAAGCGCCGCCGGTCGCCGCCCGCGAAGACCACGTCGACGCCGTCCGCGTCCTGGGTGAGTTCGGCGATGCGGTCGCCGAAGAGGTACTCGACGTCGGCGCGGGTGTCGTCGTACAGGACTCGCGCGAGATCTCCGCGCAGGATCTCGATATCCGCGATGAACCCGTCGCCACCGTCGTCCTCGGCGCGGAAGGTCTCCAGCACCTTCCCGTCCGCGTCCACGGTGTACGCGCCGGCGGTATCGGTGCACGCCGCGCGCACCGCCGCGTCCAGGCCCATGCGCGCGATGACCTCCTTGGCCACCCCGCGCGCGTCCACCGCCTGCCCGCCGGGACGCAGTTCGGGGGCCCGCTCCACCACGGTCACCTCGGCTCCCCATCGGTGCAGCCAGTGGGCCAGCGCGGGCCCCGCGACGCTCGCCCCCGCTACCAAAACCCTGATACCGCTCACTGCCCGCGCCTCTCGCTCACCCGGATCTCTTCCGGATCGTCCGATCTTCCTCGACCCACCGCTGCCGGTGTGTTCAGAGGTATCGACGGCGGACGCTCACGGAATTCATCGGTGCCGGTGCGCGATACGACCGCCGAGTACACCCGGGTGAACCGGCCGGCGCCGGATTTGCTGGAGAATGCCTAGTTTTCGGGCTGTTCACACAAACGCGTCACCCAGGTAACAGCACGGCCCGACCCTCCCAGAAGGCCCGTTTTCGGGCTGTGCGCACCGGCACCGGTAGCGCAGGTACGGGAGAAAGTACGGAGTCACATGAAGATTCGGAAATTCGCCGCCACGTCCGTTCTGCTCGTCGCGGGTCTGGCCGCATCCGCCGGAACGGTGAGCGCCGCGCCGGCCGCCACCGAGCAGGGCGGCTCCGCGCCCGTTATCCATTGGAACGCCGACGTTGTCGGGAAGTCGATCGTCCTCACCACCGATGGCGGCTCCCTCGCGGCGCGCGACAACCAGTTCGTGGTGCTGGATCCCGCCGGCACGGTGATCGGCGGACTACCGCTGGCGTATCGGATGGACGGCCTCGAGTATCCCGTCGCGGCCACGATCGACGGAAACACCGCGACGCTCACGCCGAGCACCGACGCCGCCGACGCGCATCCGGTGGATATGCCGCTGCAATTCGTCGACGCCCAGGCCGATTTCGACTCCGCGCTGTCCGCCGCGGGCACCCAGTTCGGTCTCGCGACGGGTGTCGGCACGCTGCTCGGCGGCCTCGTCGGCCTGGTCGGTGGATGCATTCTCGGCGCTATCACCGTGGGGGCGCTCACCGCCCCGATCTTCTTCGCGGGCGCGCCCGGCGGCTGTATCGCCGGCGCGAGTGTCGGTGTCGCGATCGGCGCGGCGGGCGGCTCGCTCCTCGTCGGCGTCCCGGTCGGGATCGCGAGCGTGGTCGGGTTCTTCCAGCGGCTCAACACCCCCGCGCCCGCCAACTGATTCCGGAATCCACCGCCACCTCTCCGACGGCTGCCGCGCCGGAGAGGTGGCGGTGGTCATTTCCGGGTGTGTTCGGCGTCGGCCCGCGCGGGCGTGGTCTCCGGCCCGGTCCACGCGGCGAGCAGCCGCAGGGCGTTCTCCGACGCCGAGCCCGCCTCCGCGGTGTAGATGCACAGCGTCTGATCGGGATCGCCTGGTAGCGAGACGCTTTCGTAGTCGATGGTGAGATCGCCGACGAGAGGGTGGTGGTAGCGCTTGCTGCCGTGACTGCGTTCGCGGACGTTGTGGTCGGCCCACCAGCGCCGGAACTCCGGGCTCTTGACGGCGAGTTCGCCGACGAGTTCGGCCAGCAGCGGGTCGTCTGGATGACGACCGGCGTCCAGGCGCAGCACCCCGACATTGTCCCGGGCGACCTCCTCCCAATCGAGGTACAGCTCGCGGGCGGACTCGTCGAGGAAGGTGTAGCGCACCAGGTTCCGGTCCCGGGGCGGGAGCGCCTCGAAGTCGGTGATCAGCGCCCGGGCCAGACGGTTGGCGGCGAGGATGTCCATGCGACGGCCGAAGACGAAGGCGGGCGTCACGTCGTCGAGCGTCTCGAGAATGCGGCGCACCCCGGGGCGGACCCGCTGCACGCGCGCCGGAGCGCGCCGCCGGGCACGCCGCGGATTCGCCCGCGCGATCTGGAACAGATAGGAACGCTCGACCTCGTCCAGGCGCAGGGCACGAGCCACGGCATCGAGGACCTCGTCGGAGACGTTCAGCGTGCGTCCCTGTTCGAGGCGGCTGTAATAGTCCACGCTGACCCCGGCGAGCTGAGCAACCTCTTCGCGGCGCAGCCCCGGCACCCGGCGTACGCCGCCGGTTCCACCGATCCGCAGGTCATCGACGTTCAGGCGCGCGCGGCGGGTGCGCAAGAACTCCTTCAGCTCGGCATTGTGCTCCATGGATCCAGTTTGACGCCCGCGGCCGCCTCGCATCGCGGCGAAGGTCGGTCTGCTGGACCCAGGTTCGCCGGACCTAGGTCGAGCAGGACGCATTCAGGCCGTTCGAGGGCCCCGATCCCGCTGTTGTATCGGATACGCGGCACTTACCGCCGCGGACGACACACAGGAGAGATCACACCCATGACCACGCACAACACCACCTCCCTCGCCGGCCGCGTCGCCGTGGTGACCGGCGCCTCCAGCGGCATCGGCGCCGCGACCGCCAAGCGGCTGGCCGCGTCCGGTGCGGCGGTGGCCCTCGTCGCGCGCCGGGCCGAGCGGCTCGAACTCCTGGTCGAGGAGATCGAACAGGCGGGCGGGACGGCGCTGGCCCTGACCGTCGATGTCACCGACGCGCAGGCCCTGCGCACCGCGGCCGAGCGGGTGGCCACCGAACTCGGCACCGTCGATCTGCTGTTCAACAACGCGGGTGTCATGCTGCCCGCGCCCGTCGAGGAACTGCCCGTCGAGCAGTGGCAGCGGCAGATCGATCTGAACGTGACGGGCCTGATGAACGCCATCGGCGCGTTCGTGCCGCAGCTGATCGCCGCGGCCGCGGACAAGGGCGTGGCCGACCTGGTCAACACGTCCTCGATCGCCGCGCAGAACCTGTTCCCGAATTTCGCGGTGTACTCGGGCACCAAGGCCTACGTGACGCACCTGTCGCGCACCCTGCGCGCGGAACTCGGCGCCAAGGACGTCCGCGTCTCCGCCATCGAGCCGGGCATCGTCGGCACGGAGTTGCAGAGCCACGTCACCGACGCCGGCGCCCAGGACTGGCTCGAGGGTTCGAAACAGGAGATGACCTGGCTCGACCCGGAGGATGTCGCCGAGGCCGTCGACTTCCTGGCGTCCCGGCCCGCACACGTGAACCTGCAGCAGATCACGATCATGCCGACCCGGCAGCCGTCGTAGCCGGCCCGGCGCTACCGGGCCTCGGTCACGAGTTCCGCGCAGCGTTCGCCGACGAGCATCACGGTGATGTTCGGGTTCACCGTGGTGTGCTCGGGGAAGATCGAGGCGTCGGCGACGCGCAGGCCGTCGATGCCCTTGACCCGCAGTTCCGGATCGAGGGGGCTCATCGGATCGTCGGCGGCGCCCATCCGGACAGTGCCCACCGGGTGGTAGACGGTGTTGTGGGTGCGGCGGATGTAGTCGGCCAGTTCGGCGTCGGAGCGCGTGTCCGGGCCGGGGTACAGTTCGCGGGCGATCCAGTCGGAAAGCGGTGCGGCAGCGGCGATCTCGCGGGCCTTGCGGAGACCGGCGATCATCACGCGCAGGTCGTGGCCCTCGGGATCGGTGAAGTAGCGCGGGTCGACGCGCGGCTTGTCGCGGAAGTCGCGGGAGCGCAGCCGGACGGTGCCGCGCGAGCGGGCGTGGGTGACATTCGGTGTGAGACAGAAGGTTTCGGAGGCCGTCGGATACCCCTGGCGCAGGGTGTGCATATCGAACGGCACGCTGCCGTAGTGCATCATCAGGTCCGGCCGGTCGAGCCCGTCGACGGTCGGGGTGAAGATTCCGATCTCCCACCACTGGGTCGAGCTACGTACCATTCGCCGCGTCGTCTCGAATCCGATGACACCCTCGGGGTGGTCCTGGAGGTGAGCGCCGACGCCCGGCGAGTCGGCCAGCACGTCGATTCCGTTCTCGCGCAGGTGATCCGCCGGTCCGATGCCCGACAGCATGAGCAACTTCGGCGAGTCGATCGCGCCGGCGGAGACGATGACCTCGCGTCCCGCCGAGATCCGGGTGGCGCGTCCGAACGCGTTGTCGGTGATGTCGACCCCGACCGCTCGCCCGCCTTCCACGACGATCCGCTTGGCCCACGATCCTGTCCGGAGGGTGAGGTTGGGCCGGTCCAGATGCGGATGCAGGTAACTCACCGACGAGGACGCGCGCGTGCCGTCGGCGCGGCGATTGATCTGGAAGAAGTTGGCGCCGTTGACAACCGTGCTCCCCGAGTTGAATTCGACGCGCGGAATCCCGACGGCCTCGCAGGCGTCGAGCACGGCGACCCCGCACGGATCCTCCGGCGGCACCGTCATGATGTGGACGGGGCCGTTGTGGCCGTGGTGGTCGCCGGGGCCGTCGTTGGTCTCGATCCGCGGATACAGCCGGTACATCGAATCCGAACCCCATCCGGCACAGCCGTGGTCACGCTCCCAGGAATCGAGATCCTCGCGCGGCGCCCAGAACGCGATGCAGCTGTTGTGCGACGAGCAGCCGCCGAGCACCTTCGCGCGGGCATGGCGCATGAACGAATTGCCGTTCTCCTGCGGCTCGATCGGGTAGTCCCAGTCGTAGCCCGACTCGAGCAGCTCCATCCAGCGGTCCAGCCGCAGGACGGCCTCGTCGCCGACATCGGTCGGCCCGGCCTCAAGCAGGCAGACGGTCACCGACGGATCCTCCGACAGCCGGGAGGCGACGGCCGCGCCCGCGGATCCGCCGCCGACGATCACGTAGTCGTACTCGGTCACTGTCACTCCCCTCGCTCGGCGAACCAGCCGGTGACGCCCGGCCGGAGATTCTCGTAGACGTGTTTGGCCTCGCGGTATTCGTGCAGACCCGACGGACCCAGTTCGCGGCCGACGCCGGAGTGGCCGTAGCCGCCCCACTCGGCCTGCGGCAGGTAGGGGCCGAAGTCGTTGACCCACACCGTGCCGTGCCGCAGCCGCGCGGCGATACGGCGGGCGCGCGCGGCATCGGACGACCACACCGCGCCGGCCAGCCCGTACTCGGTGTCGTTGGCGATGGTCACCGCCTCGTCCTCGGTGGTGAACGTCTCGACGGTGACGGTCGGCCCGAACGCCTCGTCGTGCACGCACGCCATATCGCGGGTGGCGTGGTCGATGACGGTCGGCAGATAGAAGTAGCCGTCGTCGAGGCTGCCCGAGCCGTGGTCGCCGGTCGCGAACGCGCCGCCGGTGCGGATGACGGCCCCGTCGGCGCGGGCCCGCTCGACGTAGGCGTGCACCTTGTCCCGGTGCGCGGCGGAGATGAGCGGCCCGGTCTCGGTGCCCTCGGCGAAGGGCAGCCCGAGCCGGATCCCCTCGGCCCGGCGCACCAGCTCGTCGACGAAACGATCGTGTGCCGACGCCTCGACGACGAGCCGCGCCCCGGCCGAACACACCTGGCCGGAGTGCAGGAACGCCGCGTTCAAGGCGTTGTCGACGGCGGCGGCCAGCCGCTCGGGAGTATCGCAGGCGTCGGCGAAGACGACATTCGGATTCTTCCCGCCGAGTTCGAGGGCCACCTTCTTCACCGTCGCCGCCGCCTCGCGGGCGATGACCCTGCCGGTGACCAGGCCGCCGGTGAACGAAACGAGATCGACATCCGGATGCGCCGACAACGGCGCACCGGCGGTCGCGCCCGCACCGAGGACGAGGTTCGCCACGCCCGGCGGCACGCCGAGATCGTGCAGCACCGACAGCAGCAGGATCGCCGTATGCGGCGTCAGCTCCGCCGGTTTGAGGACGAAGGTGTTGCCCGCGGCCAGCGCCGGCGCCACCTTCCACGCCGCCTGCAACAGCGGGTAGTTCCACGGCGTGATGAGCCCGCAGACGCCGACCGGCTCGTACACGATTCGCGAGTCGACGTCGGGAGAACCGGCGTCGACGACGCGCCCGGCGTCCTCGGCGGCCAGCTTGCCGAAGTAGCGGAAGCAGTTCGCGATATCGGACATGTCGATATCCGACTCGTACGGGCGCTTGCCGGTGTCGAGGGTTTCGGCGCGGACGAATTCGTCGCGGCGGGCGTCGATCGCGCCCGCGACCCGCAGCAGCAGGTCGCCGCGCTCCGCAGCGGAGGTCTGCCGCCAGGGTCCGCCGTCGAAGGCGCGGCGGGCGGCGGCGATGGCCGCCCCGGTGTCGGCGGCGCTCGCCTCGGCGACGATGCCGACGACGGAATTGTCCGCGGGACAACGGATCTCGCGAGTCTCGCCGGATTCGGCGGGGCGCCAGGCGCCGTCGATGTAGAGCGTGTCACTCCTACTCATGCGGGTGTCCCTTCGGGGTCGCTGTCGGTGACTTCGGCATCCGATTCCGGCTCGTAGTGGTCGTGCGCCGAGCGCCGCAGGTGCAGGTAGGCGAGGTGGCGCTCGTACTGGTCGAGGACGTCGCCGATGATCTGCTCGCGGCTGTAACCGTTGAGCGAGTAGCCCTGCGAGCCCTCGGCGAGGTACACCTCGCAGCGGAAATAGCGATCGGCGGAGCGCTGCGCGAGTACGGCGTAGGTCGGCGTCGGCGCCGAGACCGGCCACACGCAGTATTCGAAGCGCGGCTCGCTCGCCTGGTCGACGACGAGGGTCGGCGACGGCATGCCCTCGCTGCGCCCGGATTCGTCCACGGTCGCGGTGTATCCCGTCCGGGTGAATTCGTCGGCGACCTCGCGCAGCGCCGGGATCACGGTGTTCGTGACGAACCTCCGCGTCGCCGCCGGACCGGGGTACTGCGTGGTGGCGAGCAGTCTGCGCCGCCAACCGCCCTGCCCGGCCGGGCCGCGCCCAACCGCGATCGCCTTCGGCAGCGTCGTGCGGTAGCTGTCGAGTTTGTAGGACTCGTTGTGCAGGGAACGCAGCAGCGCGAACCCGATGAGGCACAGGATGAACGAGAACGGCAGTCCCATGATGATGGTGGCGTTCTGCAACGTCGTGATGGATCCGCCCGCGCCGGCGAACAGCATCGACAGCGTGAGCACGCCGATCGCCGCGGACCAGAAGATGCGCGTGCTGGTCGCGCAGTCGGCCATCGGGTCGGGCAACCGGGAGGTGAAGTTGCCCATCACGAGCGATCCCGAATCCGCGCTGGTCACGTAGAACAGCAGCCCGGTGAAGGTGGCGATGCCGAGCAGCAGCGGTGCGCCGGGATACTTCTCGAGCAACGAGTAGAAGCCGACCTCGGCCCGCTCGGCCGTCGTCTCGGCGAACCCCTTGTCGGTCCGGGCGACGTCCAGCGCGCTGTTGCCGAAGATCGAGATCCACAGCACGATGAAACTGAACGGCACCACGAGCACGCCGAAGATGAACTGCCGCAGGGTGCGTCCGCGGGAGATGCGCGCGAGGAACAGGCCGACGAACGGCGCCCAGGCCACCCACCACGCCCAGAAGAACAGCGTCCAGGAGTCGAGCCAGGTGGTCGGCCGGTTGGCCGTCTCCGGATTGCGGTCCCAGGCGAAGGTGTCGAGCGTGCGGTCGAGGAAGGTAGAGAGGTAGTCGCCGGCGTTCTGCGCGATCCCGTTGAGCAGGAAGTCCGTCCGGCCCGCGACCAGGATGTAGACCAGCAGCGCGATCGCCATGATGACGTTGAGCTCCGACAACCGGCGGATGCCCTTGTCCACGCCCGTCGTCGCCGAGACGGTGGTGATGGCGATCGACAGCGCGATGAGCCCGATCTGGGCGGCCTTGCCCAGCGGGACGCCGAACATCTCGTGCAGGCCGTAGTTGAGCTGCACCACGCCGATGCCGAGCGAGGTAGCGATGCCGAAGATGGTGCCGAGCACCGCCGCGACGTCGATCGCGTCGCCCCACCGCCCGTTCACCCGCTTGCCGACGATCGGGGAGAGCGCCGCGCGGATGGTGAGCGGCAGGCCGCGCCGGAACGCGAAGTAGGCGAGCGCGCCGCCCATGAGCGCGTACATCGCCCAGCCGGTGATGCCGTAGTGGAAGATCGTCCAGGTCACGGCCTCCCGGGCCGCGTCGTCGGTCTCGGCCGGGCCGCGCGGCGGTTTCACGTAGTTGTAGGCGGGCTCCGCCACCGAGAAGAACATCAGGTCGATGCCGATCCCGGCGGCGAACAGCATGGCGGTCCAGGTGAACAGGCTGTATTCGGGGCGGGACTCCTCCGGACCCAGACGGTAGCGGCCGTACCGGCTGGCGCCGAGGAATACGACGAGCCCGACGATGAACGTCCCGAGCACGAAGTACCACCAGCCGAACCAGGTGGAGATGAAGGTCTTGACCTCGCCGACGACGTTCTCGGCCCCGTCCGGCGAGGCGAGCGCCCAGAGGGCGAAGGCGAGGACGATCCCGGCGGCCGCGCAGAACACCGGCTTGTTGACGGATACCCGACCCGCGGTGTCCGCGCCGACAGGTTCCGAGTGGGTGTCGCCATGGTCCCGAGGATTACCGGCCCCGCTCATGAGGACGCACGCTAGTCGCATCCCACCGCTCTCCGTCCGAGGCGACGGTCAACGCGGGTCGTGTCCCCGCCTCGGCCGTGCGTGGCTGGGACAGCATGCCGACCCTGTCGCTCGAACGCCGAAGGCGAGGACCATGGAGAAATGGATGTCGTGGATATCGGGTACGCCGAACGGGCCCGCGAGTCGCTGGACCGCGCGAAGGCCTTCGCCGCGTCGGCGCGATACAGAGTCGATGCCGATCGCGTATCCCAGGGCATGGCGCGGGAATCCACGCGCCGCGCCGGAGAACATCAGCGAAATACCGCTGCCCGAATCGTGAAGCTACGCGCCTCACAGGAGGCGCTCCTCCGGCAACTGGACACCCCGCCGCGCCGCGTAGGTATCCCTCCGGCGGATCGACGACTCAGGGGACGCGGGCGGTCACGGCCAGAGGTAGACGCCCAGCAGTGCCGCCCAGAGCACCACGAGCCACGCGTCGGTGGCGGTCCGCAGCCAGCGCGGGGCATGGCGCACCTCCATGAAGTACCGGATGATCAGGCGGGATTTGATCGCGCCGAGGACCACGATGGCCGCGACGAGTTCCTTGCTCAGCGAGGCGGCGGCCTGGGTGTGCCCGGGCGTGAGCTGCCAGGCCAGCAGGGTGATGGCGGCGAGGGCGGCCCACACGTAGATAACGACACGCTTGTCACGCGCGAATCGTGTTGCGGGCGTGGGTATTTGGGACATCCGAAGTCACCTCATGAGATAGAGAACGGCGAAGATGACGATCCACAGCAGGTCGATCATGTGCCAGTACAACGCGCCCTGCTCGGCGATGCCGATCTGTTTCGAGACCGGGGCCGCCGGGTCGCGCAGCCGGAGGAAGACGATGCCCAGAATCAACAGCCCCAGCAGCAGATGCGCCAGATGGATGCCGGTCAGCACGAAGTAGAAGCTGAAGAATTCCTCGGCGACGGTGTGGCCGCCGACGATCGCGTGGCGCCATTCGTACGTCTTCAGCGCGGCGAAGAGGACGCCGCACGCGCCGGCGGCCAGGACGAGCCGGCGCGCCGCGGGCAGTTCTCGCTGCCGCACCGAGATGACGGCCAGCGCGACGAACATCGAACTCGTCAGCAGGACAAGGGTATTGGTGACGCCGATGCCCATGCTCAGGTGCCGCTGCGCGGCGGCGAACCGCTCGGGTGACGCGGCGCGGAAGACCATGTAGGCGACGAAGTAGCTGCCGAAGAAGAACAGATCGCCCAGGACCATCACCCACATGTGGATGTCGCCGGGCATATGCGTGGGCCGGGCAGCCTGCGTGGGAGCCGGATCCCGTTCGGACACGGTCATCGGGTGGCCTCCGCGCTGTAGAGGGGCGGTGTCGCGGAGGTCTCCGCGCGGGCCGCGGTCCGCATGATCAGCAGCAGGCACCCCACCCACAGCCCGAACACGACGATGGCGATATAGAAGGTGATCAGCCCGTTCCAGGCGAACGCGCCGGAGTGGAACACCCACATCTGCGTCGCCAGCACCTCGGTGACGATCTGCCACACCGAGATGTAGGCGAACCACTTGGGAAAGATCTGGTTGCGGTCGTAGAGGATCGCGATCGCCAGCACGGCGTAGGCGGCGGTGAAACACCCCAGGGATCCGTTGTAGGACAGCATGCCCAGGTCGTAGAGCATGTGCAGGATCCCGGGGTCGCGATCGGGGCGGAAGGTCGCGGTGAGCCAGCAGACCAGCAGCAGATGGAATCCCGGAATCGCGCCGACGCCCATCGCGGCGATATAGGCATAGGCCAGCAGCGGCCCCGAGGACATGCGTTTCATGAAGTAGCCGACGATGCCGTTGGAGATCGCCGCGCCGCCCGCGAGGATCAGCAATGCGGCGAATCCGAACTGGATGCCCCAGTGATGCTTGTCGAACCACTGCGCGACCTGCATATCGGTCACGTCGGGGCGGGGCGGGGGCGTCGCCCGGCCCAGGAACACCACCCCGATCGACAGCAGGCCGTAGAACACGGCGAAGGCCCAGTAGGTGATCCAGACATCCGGGCGGGCCTTCCCGGTGGGGGCCGCGGTCACGACGCGGCCGTTTCCTCGCGGGCCTGGCGTCGCATCGCGGCGCGCACCACGACGAACATCACGCCCACGAACAGCGCGAACGCGCCGTTGCGCAGCCAGAAGGAAAGGAATCCGTCCCACGCCAGCGGTCCGTCCCGGAATACCGACGCACCGGCCGACGGGACCATGGCCACGGCCGTCAGCAGCGAGTACGGCGCGACCCACTTCGGAAATACCGGGCGCACCGGATCGTCGTAGTACACCGCCAGGGCCAGCAGGACGAACTGCGCCACCACCATCCCGATCGGCGCGATGAAGATGATCCAGGCCATGTCGTTGAGCGTCTGCGTGAGCTCCGGATCGCGGTCGGGGCGGAACGCGGCCACGGCGAAGAAGATGTTCGACAGCGCGAACAGCGTCACCCCGGCCACGATCGCGGTGAGGTACGAGAACGCGAAGATCCGGCTCTGCCCCCGCATCCGCAGCATCTGCCCCAGGATCAGCACGAAGAACGGCACGATCATGACGCCGCACAGGTTGAACCCGACCTGGCTGAACCGCATCAGCGGGGTGTTGTCCGCGTAGAACCGGGCCACCTCGGCCGCGGTCATGGTCGGTGACATCGGCGGGACGAAGCCCGGGAACGTCACGAACAGCGCCAGCAGCGCCAGGCCGACCACCGGGGTCGACCACAGAATCGCCTGCTGCGCGCGGAGATTCGTATCCGCCGCGCGCTCCTCGTCGTCTTCGGTGAGTACCTGCATGCCGTTTCCTCTCGCCTCGGATGCGCGCACCACCGGAAGAGTCGCATTAAAACTGACGGTAGTCAATAAAGTCGCTGCGGTAGAGTCGCAGACATGAAGGCAGTTTCGGCGGAAATAGGAGATGACGGTAGTCAGAAAAGAGCCGTGCCGGTGCGCGCCCGCTCACGAGCCAGCCGGGACTCGATCGTGCGGGCGGCGATGGCGCTGTGGCGCACCAAGGGCTTCGCCGAGACGACCGTGACCGATATCTGCAAGGCGGCCGGCGTGTCGAAAGCGTTGTTCTACGTGTACTTCTCACGCCGCGAGGAGGTACTGCTCGAGGCCGAGGTCTTCACCATGCGCGACGCGCACGCCGCCGCCGAGGCCGTGACCACCGGCCCCTACGAACTCCGCGACGTCCTCGCCGCGGTCATCGACACCCTGGTGCAGCGGACGCGCCGCTATCCCCCGGAACTCGTCTTCGAAACCGTCCTGGAGACCTACCGGATCGAACGCCGCGCACTGGCGGACGGCGCCACCGAGGCCGACCTCGCCTACCTGTTCCTCACCCCCTTCCGCCAGGCCCAGCGCGACGGCAAACTCCGCGCCGACGCCGACATCACCCACCTGGCCCGCCTGGCCCAGACACTCGTCGCCGACGGCATCCGCTCCTGGTCCGCCGCGGGCTTCGTCCCGGCCTCCCCCACCGAGCCCCTCGCCACCGAGATCGACATCATCCTCGAGGCCGTGGACCGGCCGCGGTGATCGGTCGCATGACATTCGTCATGGCCGGCCGATGACGAACGGTCTGGGCGCCTTGCCTGCGGTGACCATACTGTCGATGCGGAGACCGAATCCGTCAGTTCAGGAGCCGCACATGAGCACCGTCGCACCCTCGCCCGGGATGGACCGCAAAGCCCTTGCCCGCCAACTGCTTCGCGATGTGGGGCTGCCGATGGCGGCCTATTACGGGCTGCACGCGGCGGGGGCGAGCGATCTGGTCGCCCTGGGGGCCGGGACCGTGCTGTCGGGCGCGTTCGTGATCGCCGAGATCGTGCGCAAGCGGCGGCTGGATCCGTTCGCCGCGGTGATCCTGGCGAGCTTCGCGCTCGGCCTCGCGCTGACCTTCGCCTCCGGCGACGCCCGTTTCGTGGTCGCCAAGGACTCCTTCACCACCGCGCTGATCGGCGCGGCCTTCCTGCTCAGCGCGCTGGCCGGGAAACCGCTGATCTACGTGAGCGCCCAGCGCGGCATGTCCGAGGACGGCGCCGCCGCCTTCCGCGAGCGGTACCGCACCACTCCGGGGATGCGGCGCGTCCTCGGCGCCCTGAGCATCATCTGGGGCGGCGGCCTGTGCCTGGAGGCCGCGCTCCGGGTGGTGCTCGTCTACCGCCTGCCCATCCCCACCATGGTCTGGCTGTCCAACGTCATGATGGCGATCACCTTCGGCATCCTGATCGCCGTCACCATGGTGGTGGTCCGCCGCGCCCGCGCTCGAAGCGTACGGACCGAGGCCCCCGCAGAGCCCACTTCGGTAGCGGCGCAATAGATCCGGTGCGGCGCGGGCCATACGTGCCCCGCATTCCCGTCGCCGCACGGCAACCCGTCGTCAGGCCCGCGGGGTGCGACCCAGGTAGCGGAGGAGGCGGTCGACGGCGGTGTCGGCCGGCTCCGCGTCGACGATCGCGGCGTAGGCGCCCCACTGGCGGAGAGGTTCGACCAAACCCGTTGCGGCGGTGAGGAGATGGGTCGCGATCTCGTCGTCGAGGGGCGACGGCTGCCCGGTCGCGATCGCGATGTCCCAGGCGTGGACGGCGGCGTCGAGGGCGCACATGACGGCGGCGACCGGGGTGGGCAGGGCGCCGTGCGGGAGCGGGGTGGGGACGGACTCGGTGTCGTCGGCGACCGTGGACCAGGCGGTGGCGGTCTCCTCGAGGGCCGTGGCGATCAGGTCGGCGGCGCTGCCGTCGAGGGCGCCGGACGGGGCGAACGGGTCGTAGTCGGGACCGGTGCCGACGCCGAGGAACTTCGCGTACGCGCGCTGGTCGCCGGCGGCGTGCTGGACCACCTGCGTCACGGTCCAGTCCGAGCACGGGGTCGGCAGCTGCCACTGGTCTGCGCCGATTCCGGCGACCGCCTCGGCCAGCGCCCGATGCGAGGCGGCGAGGACGTCGCGCCACACAGGAGCGAGGGTGGCGGCGGGGTCGGCGGCGGTCTGCGAGGAGGTGTTCATTGTCGTGCCTTTCGGTGGTTCTCGGTGCGTTGAACTCAGACTATGGGTCCATTAGGCTGGTTTTCTTCCTAATTTTCGAGGCGACCGGAACGAGTTGATTGCGACCTCCACCACAACGAGAACGCTCCGCCTGCTCTCCCTGTTGCAGGACCGCACGCACACCGGTCGCGAACTGGCCGAGCGGCTCGGCGTCACCGATCGCACGCTGCGCCAGGACATCGCCCGCCTGCGCGAACTCGGCTATCCGGTGCATGCCGAGCGCGGCGCGATCGGCGGCTATCGGCTGGGCCAGGGAAAGACGATGCCGCCGCTGCTGCTCGACGACGACGAGGCGGTCGCCGTCGCCGTCGCGATCGGACTGGCCGAGGACGGGTCCACCGGTATCGCCGATATCGACGAGAACGTCGCGCGGGCGCTGGCCAAATTGGAGCGCATTCTGCCGAAACGGTTGCAGCACAAGGTGACCGCGCTCCGCAGCAGCACCGAGATCGGCCCGGCGACAACCGGGTCGCGCGAGCCGGACGCACCGGTACCGGCCGGGACCCTGACGACGCTCGCGGCCGGCGTGCGCGGCACCCGGGTCCTGCTCGTCGACGGCGGGCGCACCGAGCCGTATCGGCTCGTCAACTGGCAGCGGCGCTGGTACCTGGTCGCCTACGACCTCGAAAACCATTCCTGGCGTGCGCTTCCCGTCGCCGCCCTGCGGGAGGTCGAGCCGACCGGCCACTACTTCGCCGCACGCCCGCTGCCCGAGGACGATCTGGTCGCCTTCGTCCTGCGCGAAATCGCCACGGCGGGTTGGAAAGTGCACGCCCGCATCACCGTGCTCGCGCCGGCCGAGGTGGTCATCGCCCGGATCAACCCGGCGGTCGGTGTCGTCGAGCCCGTGGACGAACACTCGTGCCACTTGTTCACGGGCGCGGACGCTTTGGAGACCATCGCCGTCTACCTGAGCATGCTCATGATGGACTTCCGCGTCGACAGCCCGCCCGAACTCGTCGACCACATCCGCACACTGGCCCGCCGGTACACCGAGGCCGTCGGCCGCTAGGACCCGCCGCGCCGCCCGCCGAGATGTGTGGCGAAATGCTCCTCGATCGCCCGGTACAGCCGGATCTGGTTCGCGGGGTTGTCGAAACCGTGGCCCTCGTCCTCGGCGACCAGGTATTCCACGGGGATGCCGCGGTCGCGCAGCGAGGCGACGATGTCGTCGGACTGGGCCTGAGGCACGCGAACGTCGTTGGCGCCCTGGGCCACCAGCAGCGGCGTGCGGATCCGGTCGGCCATGCCGAGCGGTGAGCGCGTCAGCATATCGGCCTCCTCGGCCGGGTTGTCGGGATCGCCGACGTAGCGGTACCAGCCGTTGGCGTTGTACGGGCGGGTGAACGGGGGCA
>NZ_BAGL01000029.1 GCF_000308875.1 Nocardia transvalensis NBRC 15921 | reverse complement strand
CAGCAGGATCCGGTCGGGACGGAGATCGGGCAACGCGAACGTGCCCGCCGCCGGCGCCAAGTCGACGACCATGCCGGGCGCGGCGTTGCGATACAGGTAGCGCGAGACGAGGCCCCGCGAATGCGCCTTGACCGTCAGCTCGATATGCCGGTCCCGGCGGCCCTGCGCATTGACCGGCGAATAGCAGCGCGTGTGCTTCACACCGTCGATCAGCACCCCGATCTGAACGTACTGCCCGGCGCGATGCCCGGACCACTGCCGGGTCGGGCGCAGCGTCAGCGTCACCGAGCCGGGGACCGAACGCCGCACGTGAGTCACTTCCGCGCGCATATCGTGCAGGGTCAGCGTCGGCCGCACCAGCTCCAGATAGCGATCGAGCGGGTGCGGCGAGGTCAGCGTCTGCACCAGATCGAAGAGTCCCATCATTCGGATCTCCCACACCAGGTCGTCGGTCCGTAAGTGTCACCGAATTTCGGTGCACATCTGTACACTGATTTAGTGTGCCTGGTGTTGGCACACAAGTTCAACCAGCAGATGCTGTGACCGAGGCAACATCCCGAGGAGAGAGCGAATCGTGAACGGATGTATGCTCAGCGATGGCGTGAGCGAGCGCAGCGAGTGAGCAGTGGATACAGCGAGCTATTGCTCGGTCATGGCGGAGCCGAGCGCCAGCGAGGAGGAGCCATGAGTGAGCCGGTGGAATCTCGAGGCGAGCGCAAGGAGCGCACGCGGCAGGCCCTGCTGGACGGCACGCTGACACTGGCGGCCGACCGCGGCTTCGCGGCGTTGTCCCTGCGCGAGATCGCGCGCTCGGCCGGTATCGTGCCGACCGCGTTCTACCGGCACTTCGCCTCGCTCGACGAGCTGGGCACGGCCCTGGTCGACGAGGGCGTACGCCAATTGCGTTTGGCGCTACGGGAATTGCGCCGGACCCCGGATGCCCGGCTGGCGGAGACGGTGCGCTTCGTCTTCGGCCAGGTGGCGGGGCGAGAGGAGTTGTACGGCTTCCTGATTCGCGAACGCCACGGCGGCTCGTCCGCCCTGCGCGGCGCGATCGTGGTCGAAATGCAGCTCATCACCCGGGAACTGGTGGTGGATCTGTCGCGCATCAGGGCCCTGGACGCGTGGTCGCCGGACGATCTGGAACTGGCGGCCGATCTGATCGTCTCCACGGTCGCCGACCGCATCGCCGATTTCGTCGTCGCCACCCTGCGCGACCGGGTCGACATCATCGACCGCGCGGTCCGCCAGGTCCGCTTGATCGCCCTCGGCATGGGCGCCTGGCACTCGACCGGCGCCTAGCGCGCCTCCGGATCCTGGGCGAGGACCGACCGGCCGCCGTCGACGGGGACGGTCGCGCCGTTGACGAAACCGGCCTCATCGGAGAGCAGGAAGGCGACGACGGCCGCCACCTCCGCGCTGGTCGCCACCCGGCCCAGCGGATGCAGTGCGGCCATATCGCGTTCCACGGCGGCCGCCGCCTGGACGTCCAGTCCCGCCAGGTATTCCGAATAGCGTTCGGTGGCAACGGATCCCGGAGCCACCGCATTGGCGCGAATACCCCGCGGGCCGTAGTCGACGGCCAGCGCTCGCGTCAGTCCCTCGATGGCGGCTTTGGCCGTGCTGTACGGCAGGGCGCCGGGAACGGCCCGCCGGGCCTGGTGCGAGGTGATGTTGACGATGGACCCGCCGGTGCCGGTCGCGAGGAAATGCCGCACGGCGACGGCCGAACCGGCCAGCGGGGGACGGAGATTCGCCTCGATCAGGGCCAATACCTGGTCCGCCGAGGCGGATTCGAGCGAGGCGTCGCGAAATACCGCGGCATTGTTCACCCAGCCCGTCAGGACGCCCGCCCGCTCCGCGCGGACGGCGGCCGCCTCGGCCACCTCCTCGGATCCCGCGTCGCCGGTCACCACCTCCACTCGGTCACCGGCCCAGGCCAGCGCTGCGGCACCCCGTTCGACGACCACCACGTGCCCGCGCTCGAGCAACCGTTCCACGATCGCCCGTCCGATACCCCGGGCGCCTCCTGTCACCACATAGGATTGCGCCATCGGCCCATGGTAGCCACAGACTTTCGCCTGGCCGTGTCAGCGATCGAGCAGATCGCGCACCGCCGCGGCGACCTGGTCGGGCGCTTCCTCGGCCATGAAGTGACCGCAGGTGACGGTGGCGTGGACGAGGTCCGGAGCCCAAGCACGCCACCGTGCCGTGGCGTCGAAGCCGAGCGCGGCGCCCCAGTCCTGTTGCAGGACCGTCACCGGCATGCGCAACTGGCTACCGGTCTCGCGGTCGGCCCGATCGTGGTCGACGTCGGCCGCGGCGGACGCCCGGTAGTCGGCGACGATCGACGGCACGGACTCACGGCAGGCCCGCAGGTATTCGGCGCGCACCTCGCTGGGTATCGCCTCGGGGTCCTGGGTCCAGATATCGAGGAAGTGGCCGAAGAACGCGTCCGGACTACCGGCGATCAGCTGTTCGGGCAGCCCCGGCGGCTGGGCCATGAGGTACAGGTGGAATCCGACCGCCGCGCTCACGCCGTGCATCACGTCCCACATGTCGAGCGTCGGCAGGACGTCCAGGCAGGCCAGATGGGTGATGTTGCCCGGATGGTCGAGTCCGGCCCGGAATGCGACCAGGGCGCCGCGATCGTGTCCGGCCAGCGCGAACCGCTCGTGGCCCAGCGCCCCGGCGAGCGCGACGATATCGGCGGCCATGGTGCGCTTGCTGTACACGCTGCCGTCCGCATCGGCGGGTTTGTCGCTGTCGCCGTATCCGCGCAGGTCGGGGCAGATCACCGTGTGATCGGCCGCGAGCCGGGCGGCGACCTCGCGCCACATCAGGTGGGTCTGCGGGAAGCCGTGCAGCAGCACGATCGGACGGCCGTGACCACCGATCGCGACATTGAGCGCGACATCGGGGGCGACGGGGACGCGCCGGTAGTCGAAATCGGGGATGGTCGGTGTTTTCATGGGGTGCTTTCGTCGTAGCGGATCGGCACGATCGACAGTGCCGCGCGCGAATCAGCATCCGATCAGTACGAGCGAGGAGACGGGATGGAGCGGGTCGCCTTCGGCGTGCTCGGGCCGGTGGCGGCCTGGTCCGGCGACGGCGCCGCGCTCGGGTTGAAGGGCCCGCGCCATCGGGCGGTGCTGGCCCGGCTGATCGTGGCCCGCCGGCGTGTGGTCCCGGTGACTCGGCTCGTGGACGACCTGTGGGAGGACCCGCCGGGCGGCGCGGTGGGGGCTGTCCAGACCTTCGTCGCCGATCTGCGCCGGGTGCTGGAGCCGGATCGCCCGCGCCGTGCCGCTGCGCGCCTGCTGGTGACCGAGGGCCCGGGGTACGCGCTGCGGGCCGAACCGGATGCCGTGGACGCCTGGCGTTTCGAGGCGGCGGTCCGGGCCACCACCGCGGGCGGGATGCCGGCGGCGGCGCTCGAGGAGTTGGACGCGGCGCTGCGGCTGTGGCGCGGCCCGTCCTATGCCGATGTGGCAGAGGCGGAATGGGCGCGCACCGAACGGTCCCGCCTGGCGGAGTTGCGGGCGCAGGCGGTGGAGCGTCAGGCCCGGGCCCGGCTGGATCTGGGCCTGGCGGAGGCGGCGATCCCCGACCTGGACGCGCACGTGACCGACCATCCGTGGCGGGAGGAGGCGTGGGGGCTGCTGGCGCTGGCGCTGTATCGCACCGGGCGCCAAGCGGAGTCGCTGGCGCTGCTGCGCCGCGCTCGCACGGCGCTGGTGGAAGGGCTCGGACTCGACCCGAGCCCGCGGTTGCGCCGCCTGGAGGCCGACATCCTGTCCCACGATCCGGGCCTCGATCCGGCTGGCGGTGACCTCGCCCGAGGCGGGCAGGCAGCCCGCCGGCCCGCGCCGGAGACAGCCGCTGCCCGGGTCTGGGCCGAGGCGGCATCGGCCTACGACCGCACCGTATCCGCCAGTGCCCGAACACGTTTGGATTCGACGGTCGGGCTGCTCCGCGATCTCGCGGTCACCGGCGGCAGCGGGCTCGCGGTGGCGCGCGAGCACCGGATGGCGGCCATCGCGGCCGCCGAGGAGTTCGGCGACCCGGACCTGACCGCCCGCGTCATCGGCGCCTACGACGTGCCCGCCATCTGGACCCGCAGCGACGATCCCGCGCAGGCCGAGCGGATCGTCGCGGCCGCCGAGCGCACCCTGGCCGCGCTCCCGGCCGGCCACTCCCACGACTCGGCCCGCTGCCGCCTGCTCGCCACGATCGCGCTGGAGATGCGCGGCACCCGCTCGCCACGCGGACCGCGGGCCGCCCGCGAGGCCGAGGACATCGCGCGCCGCCTCGACGACCCCACGCTCCTCGCCTTCGCCCTCAACGGGTCCTTCATGCAGTCGTGCACGCGGGCCGGTCTCGCACCGCGACGTGACCGGATCGGCGCGGAGCTGATCGATACGGCCGCCCGCCACGGCCTGCCGAGTTTCGAGATCCTCGGCCATCTGATCCGCGTCCAATCCCGCTCCGCCCTGGGCGATTTCGATGCCGCCGACACCCACGCCGCCGCGGCGGACCGGCTGGCCGACCGCGACGAACGCCCCCTGACCAAGGTCTTCACCGAGTGGTACCGCGCCCTGCGCCTCGCCGCCTCCGGGCACCGAGACCGCGCCGAGGCCGCCTACCGAGCCGCGGCACGCCTGCTCGACGGCGCGGGAATGCCGGGTGTGGAACACGGCCTACTCCCCCTCGCCCTCCTGTCCCTACGGCTGTCCGCCGAGCGTTCATCCACCCGCGAGGCAGCCGAACACAGTGACCTGGAACAGGATTGGGGTCCCTACCGCCCATGGGTCGAGCCCCTCGCCCTGCTACCCACAGACCCCGAGGCCGCACGACATGCCCTGCACTCCCTCCCCGAACCACCCGCAGACCTGATGCTCGAGACCCTGACCTGCCTGGAGGCCGCAGCAGCCCTGGAACTGGGCGACCAGCCAACTCTGCACCGAACCCACACCCGCCTCCTCCCCGCCGCCGGCGAATACGCCGGCGCAGGCACCGGAATGCTCACCCTCGGCCCAGTCCAGCACTGGCTCGACGCCTTGGCCGACGCCCTCGGCTAGGTAGTTCCGCCACCGCCACGCCGGGGTCGGCGAGCAGGTGCTCGCGCCCTCAACGGCATCGAAGCAATGACACTGCCCGCCACAGGGTCCCGTGCGGGTGACCCCGAAGAACGAGGCTTGGGGCAGACTGGCGGGTATGGGTGAGTCACTCGGCATCGAGGTACTGCGGCAGGACGATTTCGATCTGTACCGGCCGGAAGGCGACATGGGGCCCTTGCCGACGGTGATCCTGGTGCACGGGGCCGCGCCTCCCGGCCGGCGTCCGCGCACGTCGCCGCTCTTCTCGGGATACGGACGTCTACTCGCCCAGCGCGGCCTCGCCGCGGCGGTTCTCGACGTGCGGTATCGCGGCCTGGACGACTGGCCCGCGGGAACCGTCTGGCCACCCCGTGCCGACTGGCTGGGCACGGCGGAATGGCTGGAGACGACGGTCCAGCGGATCCGCGACCACGCCGGAGTGGACGGTGACCAGGCGGCGATCTGGGCGTTCTCCGGCGGAGGGATGCTCGTCGGCTCCTGGCTCGCCGCCACACCGCCGTGGCTGCGCTGCCTGGCCCTGACCTACCCGGTCCTCGCCGACCAGTCCCCCGGCTCCACCGTCCCGGCCCCCGCCGACCTCGTCCGGCCGGGCCGGCCGGTGGTCCTCACCCGCGTCGGCCAGGAACAGCCCGAGTACCAGGCCACCGTCGACCGTTTCCTGGCCCGCGCCGCGGAGGTCGGCGCCTCCGTCGACATCATCGACGTCCCCGACGGACGGCACGGCTTCGACGCCTTCGTCCCGGATCCGGCGTCCTGCGAGCCGGTCCGCACCGCCGTCGCGTATGTGGCGAAGCACCTCGCGGGTAGCTGATCGGCCTCACGCGGTCGCCTGCGCGTGGTAGCGGTCGAAGTGGTCCTGCCACGGGGCCTCGCGTTCGGCCGGGGTCATGGCCAGCAGATCGCGAAGCTGAGACCAGCCGGAATCCGTTGCGGGCGTGAGGATCTGAACCCAGGATCCGGCCATCGACGGGAGCGACATACTGGTCATGGTGACCTCCAGATCGCCGGTGGCGACATTGCGGACCATACGGTAGCGCCCCAGCGGGGAGGCGACATCGTTGCGGGCCCACAGCGCGGCGAATCGTGAACTGCGGGCGCACATGTCGTCGACGAAGGCGGTCCACTCCGGGTCGTGCAGATTCCTGGCGTAGGCGCTGCGCAGAAAACCCACCATGCGGCACAGATGTTCGGGCTGACCGGGATACGGATTGCAGCACTCCGCGGACAGGAACACCTTGCGGATCACATTGCGCTCACCCCGGGTGAATCCCGGGCACAGCGCCGCGTAGGCGTCGTTGTGCGCCAGGACGTCGTAGCGCGCCGACAGGAGCACCGCGGGCAGCGGATGCAGATGGTCCAGGATCACCTGCAGCTCTTCGGGAATCGCCTCCTCGGCATGCCAGCTCGGCACCGTCGGCACATCCGCCAGCCGGTACAGGTGGGCACGCTCGACGGCATCGAGGGCCAGGGCGCGCGCGATCGCGTCCAGCACCTGCACACTCGCGTTGATATCGCGCCCCTGCTCCAGCCACGTGTACCAGGTGACCCCGACACCGGCGAGCTGCGCGACCTCCTCGCGCCGCAGTCCCGGTGTCCGGCGGCGCGGTCCGGCCGGGAGCCCGACATCGGCGGGGGTGATCCGCGCCCGGCGGGTCTTGAGGAACGCGCCGAGTTCCCCGCGTCGCGTCTTGCGTACCGCCCGGGAATTCTCGCTCACCACCACGTTCTCATCGTGGCCCATAATCGTCCCGGTAGCCAGGTGGTGCCACTACCAGTATGAGCAGGCTCCTGTTACCAGGATGGGAACCGGCGCACGCTCGCCGTCATGACACGAACGATGACACACACCGCACCGGCATCGACGGCCGGCGCACCACCACGCTCGGCCCGGCGCACCCTGATCATTCTCGCCGTCGTCCTGCTCGGCCAGTTCATGGCGGTGCTGGACGCCTCGATCGTCAATGTGGCGATCCCCTCCATCCGGACCTCGCTCGGCGCCACGGGTTCGGCGCTGCAACTCATCGTCTCCGGGTACGTGATCTCCTACGCCGTCCTCCTGGTGACCGGCGCCCGGCTCGGCGACAAACTCGGCCAGCGCACCGTATTCGTGGGCGGCCTGGCGCTGTTCACCGTCGCCTCCCTCGCCTGCGGGCTGGCGTGGAATACGCTCGCGCTCATCGTCTTCCGGTTCATCCAAGGCGCGGGAGCGGCGACCATGGTGCCGCAGGTGATGACTCTGATACAGCGCAATTTCACCGGATACGCACGGGCGCGGGCACTTTCGGCCTACGCTGCGGTGATATCCGGGGCGATGGTGATCGGCCAGATCGCGGGCGGTCTCATCATCAACGCCGATATCGCCGGAACAGGCTGGCGCGGAGTCTTTCTCGTGAACGTCCCGATCGGCGTACTCCTGCTGGCACTCGCGCCGCGGATACTCCCGGCCGCGACCGCGCGCGTCGACCGCGCCCTGGATCTGGCGGGCCTGTCGGTGCTCACCCCGGCCGTCCTGCTGCTCGTACTGCCCCTCGTTCTCGGCCACGAAGCGCACTGGCCGGCCTGGACCTGGATCGCTCTCGCGTGCGCCGCACTGGGTTTCGCCGGTTTCGCGGCCGTCGAGCGCCGGGTGCACCGGCGCGGCGGTGAGCCGCTGTTCGCCGACCGGGTGCTGCGGGCACCGGGCCTGATCCTCGCGGCGGCCACCCTGTTCGTGGTCATGTGCACCTTCAGCGGCTGGCTGTTCGTCACGGCCATCCATCTGCAGGGCAGCCTCGGCTACTCCGCGCTGCACGCCGGTCTGCTGTTCCTCCCGTGCGGCGGCGTCTACGCCCTCGCCAGCATGAACTGGGAGCGGGTGCCGGAACGCCTGCATCCCATCATGATTCCCGGCGGCCTGGTGCTGGGCGCGGTGACCATGGTGCTGCTGGGCCTGCGGTTGCGCGACGGCCACGGCATGGGCCCGGTGGAACTCACGATCTTCGGCATCATGGGCCTCGGTTTCGGACTCGCCTTCAGCCCCTTGATGACCCGCGCCCTGAGCAAGGTCCCGCAGGAACTGGCCTCCGACGCCAGCGGCATCCTGGTGACGGGCGTGCAGCTGGGCATCGTGGTCGGCATCGCCGGATTCGGGTCGATATTCCTGAGCCTGGCCGGGACAACGGCCTCGTCGGCGGCGCACGCGGTCGGGGTCACGGCCGTCGCGGAGGGCGTGACGGTGCTGGTGGCGGCGGCCCTCGCAGCCAGAGTCGTCCGATGATCGCCACTATGCACCGAGTTGCATAGTACAGCGAGTAGCAGTTAATCTCGGGTCATGGCCCTCGAGCATGCGCTGCTGGTATCGCTGACCGAGCGCGCCGGCTCGGGATACGAGCTGGCGCGGCGGTTCGACAAGTCGATCGGATTCTTCTGGAGCGCCACCCACCAGCAGATCTATCGCGTGCTCAAGCGCATGGAGGAGCAGGGGTGGCTGACCGGTGAGGCCGTGGCGCAGGAGGGCCGGCCGGACAAGAAGGTCTACCGCGTCAGCGCCGCGGGGCGCGCCGAACTGGCCCGCTGGATCGCCGAACCCAGCGAGGACGTCGGCCCGCTCCGCAGCGAACTCGGCATCAAGATCCGCGCCGCGGCGCACGGCGACCTGCCCGCGCTGCTCGCCGAGGTCGAGCGGCACCGCGAGCGGCACGCCCAGCGGCTCGACGTGTACCGGCTGATCGAGAAGAAGGACTTCCCCGCGCCGCGGCGCCTCACCGGCACGGCCCTGCATCAGTACCTGGTGCTGCGCGGCGGCGTCCGGGTGGAGTCGGGCTTCGTCGAATGGTGCGACGAGGTGCTCGACGCGCTGCGCCCTCCGTCGTCGGATGCCCCAGCCCGGCATCCGGATTCCGCTACCGAAAGGTGACGCCGATGACCCCCAGCCCGTACCCGCACCTCTTCGAACCGCTGGCAGTCGGCGGAACCACCCTGCGGAACCGCGTGGTGATGGGATCGATGCACACCGGACTCGAGGACCGGGCGTGGGACACCAACCGCCTGGCCGCCTACTTCGCCGAGCGGGCCCGCGGCGGCGTCGGCCTGATCATCACCGGCGGGTACGCCCCGAACCGGGAGGGCTGGCTGCTACCGCTGGGCGCGAAGCTCACCAACAAGACGGAGGCTTACCGGCACCGCGCCATCACCGGCGCCGTGCACCGCGAGGGCGGCCGGATCGCCCTGCAGATCCTGCACGCGGGCCGCTACGCGTACGTGCCGTTCAGCGTGTCCGCGTCCTCGATCAAGGCCCCCATCAACCCCTTTCGGCCGCGGAAGCTGTCGGCCAAGGGCGTCGAGCGGACCATCGACGACTACGTCCGCTGCGCGCGGCTGGCGAAATTCGCCGGCTACGACGGCGTGGAGGTGATGGGCGGCGAGGGCTATCTGATCAACCAGTTCCTCGCCCCGCGCACCAACAAGCGCACCGACGAGTGGGGCGGTTCGGCGGCGAACCGGCGGCGCTTCCCCCTGGAGATCGTCCGCCGGATGCGGGCGGCCGTCGGCGACGACTTCGTCATCGTCTTCCGGCTCTCCATGGCCGAATTCGTCGAACACGGCCAGACCGAGACCGAGATCATCGCGCTGGCACAGGAATTGGAGACCGCCGGCGTCAGCATCATCAACACCGATATCGGCTGGCACGAGGCCCGTGTCCCCACCATCGTCACCTCGGTTCCGCGCGCGGCCTTCGTGGAGTTCACCGCGAAGATCAAGGCGCGGGTGAGCATTCCGGTGTGCGCGTCGAACCGGATCAACATGCCGGAGGTCGCCGAGGAGATCCTCACCCGCGGCGACGCCGATATGGTCTCGCTGGCCCGCCCGCTGCTCGCCGACCCCGAATGGGTGGTGAAGGCGCAGCAGACCCGCGACGACGAGATCAACACCTGCATCGCCTGCAATCAGGCCTGCCTGGACCACGCCTTCGTGCACAAGACGGTGTCCTGCCTGCTCAACCCGCGCGCCGGGCACGAAACCGAGCTGCGCCTGCTGCCCACCCGCCGGATGCGGCGGGTCGCCGTGGTCGGCGCGGGACCGGCCGGGCTGTCGGCGGCGGTGAACCTGGCCGAACGCGGCCACAAGGTGGACCTCTTCGAGGCCGACGACAAGATCGGCGGCCAGTTCGACATCGCACGCCGCATCCCGGGCAAGGAAGAGTTCACCGAGACCCTCCGCTACTTCACCCGCAAACTCGAGGTCAGCGGCGTGCGGGTGTTCCTGAACCGCCGGGTCGACGCCGCCGAGCTGATCGAGGGCCACTACGACCACGTGGTGCTCGCCACCGGTGTGCGCCCGCGCATCCCGAACATCCCCGGCATCGACCACCCCAAGGTGCTCACCTACACCGAGCTGGTGCGCGAGCAGAAGCCGGTCGGCAAGAAGGTCGCCGTGATCGGCGCCGGCGGAATCGGATACGACGTCAGCGAATTCCTCACCGTCGAGGGCCACCCCTCGCTCAAGCTGGACGAGTGGAAGGAGGAGTGGGGCGTGCTCAGCGACGATCCCGACGCCCCCGGCCAGCTGACCAAGCCCAAACCTGCTCCCGCTGCCCGCGAAGTCGTTCTGCTGCAACGTAAGTCGACGCCGTTCGGTAAGAGCCTGGGCAAGACCTCGGGCTGGGTGCACCGGGCGGCGCTGAAGGCCAAGGGCGTCGAGCAGATCGGCGGCGTCAACTACGAGCGCATCGACGACCGCGGCCTGCACGTCAGCTACGGCGAGAAGCGGCAGCGGCCGACCGTCATCGAATGTGACAGCGTCATCCTCTGCGCCGGACAGGAATCCGTCCGCGAACTGGAGGCGCCGCTGCGGGCCGCGGGCGTGGAGGTCCATCTGATCGGCGGCGCCGACTTGGCGGCCGAACTGGACGCCAAGCGCGCCATCGATCAGGGCACCCGGCTGGCGGCGGCGCTGTAATGCCGACGCTGATCGGATTGGGCCTGCCCGGCGACGAGAAGGACTGGGCGGCACTCGGTTTCGCGGTCGAGAATCGGACGATGCGGATCGGCGCGGTGTCGTGCCTGGTCGGCACGGCGCCGGCGTGGGGATTCGACGAGCTGCCGGGCGACGCGTCCGCACTCGGCATCCCGGAGTTGTTGAGCGACAACCTCTCCGGCAGTGGTACGCATCCCAACGGCGCCACCTTCGTCGACCACATCGTCTACCTGGTGAACGATATGGACGACGCCGTCGCCGCGCTGGCGGACGCCCTCGGCACTCCGCCACGCCGCCGCTTCCACCCGCGCGGCCCCTCGGGACCCGAGATGGCCTTCTACCGGGTGGGCGAGGCGTTCATCGAGGTCGTCGCGGGCGGACGGCCGCCGGAGCTGATCGGCGTCGCGTTCGGCACGCCCGACCTCGACGCCACCGTCGCCGCCGTGCGCGAGGCGGGCGGTCCGATCAGCGATCCCAAGCCCGCCGTCCAAGGCGGCCGCATCGCCAGCGTGTGGAACGGGCACATCGGCTGGGGAATCGCGTTCATGGAACCGAAACCGCAGTAGTGGACACCGTCGGCGCAGCCGCCCCTGACCGCGCATGGCCGGAGCGGATGCGGAGGTACGCCTAGCTCATCCCGCCCATCCAGCCCGCGGCGTCGAGCCGGAAGGCTCCCGGCGCGACGACCGCGCGCAGGCCGTTCTCCATCTCGCGGAGCCGGTCCTCGCCGAGCATCGCGGACCAGGCGTCGCGGAGGCGGTCGAAGATCTCGGCCGAGCGGGCCAGCGAATCGAGCCCGTGCGGGGTCAGCCGCACCAGCCTGCGCCGCGCGTCGCCGGGATCGTCGGCGCGTTCGGCATAACCCAGCGCCACCAGGCGGTCGACGGTCTTGCCCGCGGCCTGCTTCGAAATCCCGAGGCGGCGGCCGATATCGCTGGCCGCGGCGCCCTCCGGGCCGATCGCCTGCATGGCGAAGCCGTACGCGGGACGCACGTCCGGATGGCCGTGGCGGGCGAGTTCGGCGTGCAGCTCGTCGATCAGCGTGCGGAACCCCGCGAACAGCAGCAGCGGCAGCTCGTACCCGCTCCCCTTGCCATAGTCGACAACCTGGTTTACCTTTTTATCGTCAACCATGTTGTCCATACTAGGAGCACGCTTTGTTCGCCGCGCACACCCTCGACACCGCCCCCGAAGAATCACGCCAGGCCATGCGGGCCGTGGCCGGAGCCGGCCGGGTCCCCGACGCCGTCGCGCGCCTGGCCGCCTCGCCCGAACTGCTGACCGGCTTCCTCGCCATGAGCGCGAGCTTCGAGCGCTGCACCCTGGACCCGGTGGCCCGCGAGGTGGTCGTCATGACCGTCGCGACCCGCAACGACTGCCACATCTGCATCGCCATGCACTCCGGCAAACTCCGCAAGCTCGGCGCGGACACGGAACTCGTTGCGGCCCTGCGCGACCGGAAACCTCTCGCGGATCCCCGCCTCGAAGCCCTCCGCACCTTCACCCTCGAGATCCTGTCCACCGCAGGCGGAGTCGATGATGCCGCCCTCGAATCCCTACTGGCCCACGGCTATACCGAACGCAACGCCCTGGAGGTCGTCTTCGGCATCGGCACCTACACCATGTCCACCCTCGCCAACCGCCTCGTCCGGGCCACGTAACCAGCGCCCCTCGCCCCCGATACCGAAGCGGCACTACACCATTGTTTCCGGCATGCTTTCGGCCGGAAACCAGCACCCCGATGGCCCCCGGTAGGCTCTCGGGCGTGAGTTTGCCTGCACCGACCTCCGAGAACCGTGCCGTCGTCACCGGAGCCTCGTCCGGCATCGGAACCGCGCTGGCCGAGGAACTGGCCCGGCGTGGATATTCGGTGATCCTGGTCGCCCGTCGCGGCGACCTGCTCACCGAACTCGCCGGGCGGCTGACCGAACGCTACGGCGTCACCGCCGAGGTGCGCGCGGTGGACCTGTCCGACCGCGACCAGCGCGCGCCCCTGGCTCAGGAACTGGCCGCGCGCGATATCGCGATCCTGTGCAACAACGCGGGCGTGGCGACGTTCGGCCCCGTCTCCGACCTGGATCCCGAATTCGAGCGGTCGGTCATGGAACTCAACGCCGTGGCAGTGCACGACCTGACCCTCGCGGTGCTGCCGGGCATGATCGAGCGCAGGGGCGGCGGGATTCTCGTCACCGGCTCCGCGGCCGGCAATATGCCGATCCCGAACAACGCCACTTACGCGGCGACCAAGGCGTTCACCAACAGCTTCTCCGAATCCCTGCGCGGCGAGCTGACCGGTACCGGCATCAATGTCACGCTGCTCGCGCCGGGGCCGGTCCGCACCGACAACCCGGATCAGGACGACGTCGGCAACAAGATCCCGGACTTCATCTGGGTGTCGGCCGCCTACACCGCGAAGATCTCCATCGACGCACTGGACCGCAACAAGATGCGCGTGGTCCCGGGCCTGATCAGCAAGGGCATGAGCGTCGCGGGCCAGTACGCGCCGCGCGCCCTCACCGCGCCGATCGTCGGCTCGTTCTACAAGAAATTGGGCGGCAACTAGCCCGGACGGGTGCGGGCCGTCACACCGGCGTCAGGGTGTCGTCAAGATTGCGACGCACCCTGTCAAGGCGCTGTATCGGAGCGGTTCGGCCGGGACGAATCGGCGTAGTCCTGCAAGTGGCCCCGCAGCACAGGCGAAAGCGGGGAACACAGCAGGAGAGACAGTGACGCTGCTCGAGATATTCCCCTCGCTCCGGTCGGGAATGCCGTCCCCGCGCGTCGACACGGCGGTCTGGCCGTGCGATACCCACTACGACGACCTCGGACGCATCACCGTCGGCGGGGTCGCTCTCGCCGACCTGGCCGATCAGTACGGCACCCCGGCCTACGTCCTGGACGAGGCCGAGGTCCGCCGGCGGTGCCGGGCCTACCGCAAGCACTTCCCGGACGCCGAGATCATCTATGCCGCCAAGGCGATGCTGACCAAGTCGGTGGCCGCGTGGGTGCGCGAGGAGGGGCTGTCGGTCGACGTGTGCTCGGGCGGCGAACTCGCGATCGCGCTGGCCGCCGGGGTCGATCCGCAGCGAATCGTGTTGCACGGCAGCGGAAAGCCGTTCGCCGAGCTGGAGGCCGCGGTCGCCGCCGGGGTCGGGCGGATCGTGATCGACTCGCTCACCGAGATCACCCTGCTGTCGGCGCTGGTGTCGCGGCCGCAGCAGGTGCTGTTGCGGCTGTCGCCCGATATCGACGTGCACGGGCATCCGGCGGTGAAAACCGGTGTGGCGGACCAGAAGTTCGGCTTCCCGCTGGGTAGCGCGCAGGCCGCCGAGGCGATCGAGCGGGTGCTGCGGCAGCCCGGCCTCGACCTGGTCGGCTTCCACTGCCACCTCGGCTCGCAGATCCACGATCCGGACCACTACGGCGAGGCCGTGCGGCGTCTGGTGAGCGAAATGTCCCGTGTGCGTGCGCAATACGACGCCCTGCTGACGCACCTCGACCTCGGCGGCGGGCACGCGGTGGCCTACCGGTCCGGCGACGCCGAGATGAACCTGTACGAGCTGGCCGACATCCTCGACGACGCCCTCGACGCGGCGTGCGCCCGCAACCGCTTCCCGCGACCGGTCATCGCGCTGGAGCCCGGGCGTGCGATCGTCGCCCGCGCCGGCGTGACGCTGTACCGGGTGATGACGATCAAGCACGTCGAGGGCGGGCGCACCTACGTGATCGTCGACGGCGGCATGAACGACAACCCGCGCGTCGCGCTCTACGGCGCCCGCTACGACGCCGTCGTCGCCAACCGCCACCCCACCGGCCCACACATGACCGCCACGGTCGCCGGCCGCTACTGCGAGGCCGGCGACATCCTCGTCACCGACGTCCGCCTCCCCGCCGACCTGCGCCCCGGCGAAATACTCGCCATCCCCTGCACCGGCGCCTACCACCACAGCCTCGCCTCCTCCTACAACGGCGTAGGCCGCCCCCCGGTCATCGGCGTCCACGAGGGCCGCTGCCGCGAGCTGGTCCGCCGGGAGACATCCGCCGATCTCTTGGCCCGCGACCTCGGGTGACCCTGTTCTTCCCGCGCTAGGGCGCGGGAAGAACAAGGAAGAAGGTTGGCCAGCGCGGGAAAAGACGGATTCCCGCGCACCTACTCCGAACGCGCGCACCTACTCCGAACGCGCACACCCACTCCGAACGCGCACACCCACTCCGAACGCGCACACCCACTCCGAACACGTACACCCACTCCGAACACGTACACCCACTCCGAACACGTACACCCACTCCGAACACGTACACCCCACTTCCCCTGCCTCCCGCGCCCCGCGCGGGAGGCAGGGGTCACCGCCGCCGAGTCCCGAAAATGCTACGACTGATCTCGCGTCCCGCGGCGGTGGCGGCGGAGCGGAGGAAGCCCTTCACCGCAGGGTTCTTCATGATGCGGTCGGCGGCCGATTCCTCCGGGGCGGCACGGGACGGGTGCGGGGCCGGTTCCGGTTCCTCCTCCGCCGCAGCGACTTTCGCCGCCATGATCTCGTAGGCCGACTCGCGGTCGATGGTCTCGCCGTACTTGGCGTGCAGCGGGCTGGACTGCGCACGGGACCGGATGCCGTCCTCGCCGATGGTGTCCATCAGCGACCGCGGCGGGCGCAACCGGGTCCACGCGACCGGGGTCGGGGCGCCCTTCTCCGACAGCACCGTCACCACCGCTTCGCCGATACCCAGCGAGGTGAGCGCCTTCTCCAGGTCGTAGGCATCGGTTTTCGGATAGGTGCGCACCGTCTTGGTCAGGGCCTTCTGGTCCTCGGGGGTGAAGGCGCGCAACGCGTGCTGGATGCGCGCGCCGAGTTGCGAAAGGACCTGGTTCGGCACGTCGGTGGGCAACTGGGTGCAGAAGAACACGCCCACACCCTTGGAACGGATCAGCTTCACCGTCTGCTCCACCTGGTCCAGGAACGCCTTGGACGCGCCGTTGAACAGCAGGTGCGCCTCGTCGAAGATGAACACCAGCTTGGGTTTATCGATATCCCCGATCTCGGGCAGCGTCTGGAACAGATCCGCCAGCACCCACATCAGGAACGTCGAGAACAGCACCGGCCGCGACGACTGCGCGCCCAGTTCGAACAGCGTGATCACCCCCTGACCACCGGCCGTGCGCAGCAGATCCGCGGGATCCAGTTCGGGCTCGCCGAAGAAGGTGTCCCCGCCCTCGTTCTCCAGATTCACCAGCGCGCGCAGGATGACCCCGGCCGTCGCCGCCGACACGCCGCCGATGCCCTTGAGGTCCTCCTTTCCCTCCGGACTGGTCAGGTGCTGGATGACCGAGCGCAGATCCTTCAGATCCAGCAGCGCGAGCCCCTGCTTGTCGGCCCAGTGGAAGATCAGCCCCAGCGTGGATTCTTGAGTCTCGTTGAGCCCCAGCACCTTCGACAGCAGCACCGGCCCGAATGCGGTGATCGTCGCGCGGATCGGCACCCCGATCCCCTCGGTGCCGAGGGAGACGAACTCGGTCGGGAATCCGGCCGGCGCCCAGTCGCCGTCACCGGTCTCCTTCGCACGCGCGGCGAGCTTGTCGTTCGACTGTCCCGGCTGCGACAACCCCGACAGATCGCCCTTCACATCCGCCAGCACCACCGGCACCCCGGCGGCGGACAACTGCTCGGCGATACCTTGCAGGGTCTTGGTCTTACCGGTGCCGGTAGCGCCCGCGACCAACCCGTGCCGGTTCATCATCCGCAGCGGAATGCGCACGCGCGCAGTCGGATCCACCTCCTCGCCGACCACGACCGTGCCCAGCTCCAGCGCCGCGCCCTCGGCGGCGTATCCGGCCGCGATCTGCTGCGCGACCGCGTTCCCGGACTCCGGCGCCGGCTTCTTCGCCGTCTCCTTCGTGTCCGTCTCGGACGCTTCCCGCTCGGCCGCCTCGGCAGCCGCGGTCGCCTCCGCCGCGACGCGCGCCGCCTCCTCGGCCGCCTTCCGAGCCGCCGCCGCCTTCTCCTGGGGAGTAGTCATCGCCGATCCTCCGTCTGCCCTGCCAACTTTCCGCCAACATTGCCGACCGCCTGTGCGAAGCGCGGATCTGCGAAAACCTTATCCCCCAGGCCGCCTATCCGGGCGTCAACCGCCATGTGGCAATCATGTGGCGACGATCAGTCCCGCCGGTTCGCCGAACGGCTGCCCGCAGGGTTGTAATGTCGACCGGGTGTCGGAGAAATACATGGTGTGGATGGATTGTGAGATGACCGGCCTGCGGCTGGACACCGACAAGCTGATCGAGGTCGCCGCGCTGGTGACCGACAGCGACCTCAATATCCTGGGTGAGGGCGTCGATATCGTCATCCACGCGAACGATGCCGCGCTGGCCGCGATGCCTCCGGTGGTCCAGGAGATGCATGCCCGGTCCGGACTGACCGAAGAGGTGCGCCGCTCCACCGTCACCATGGCCGAGGCCGAGCAGCAGGTCCTCGACTACATCAAGGAATACGTGCCCACCCCGCGCACGGTGCCGCTGGCCGGTAACTCCATCGCCACCGACCGCGGCTTCATCGCCCGCGACATGTCCGCCCTCGACGCGCACCTGCACTACCGCATGATCGACGTGAGCTCGATCAAGGAACTCTGCCGCCGCTGGTACCCCCGCATCTACTTCGGCCAGCCCGAGAAGGGCCTCACCCACCGCGCCCTCGCCGACATCCGCGAATCGATCCGCGAGCTGGAGTACTACCGCCGCACCGCCTTCGTCACCGCCCCCGGCCCGTCGACCACGGAGATCGCCGCGGTCGCCGCCTCCCTCACAGCAAAACCCCCTGCTCAGAGCACCGATTAGGTTCTGACCCGCAAGTCGAGTTACGATCTAGCCCGCTGGTTTCGCACCGGCAATGGTGGCTGTAGTTCAGTTGGTAGAGCACCAGGTTGTGATCCTGGCTGTCGCGGGTTCGAGTCCCGTCAGCCACCCTAAAAGGGCAGGTCAGGGGTTAATTCCCCGACCTGCCTTTTCGCTTGGATTCGAGTTCGCGTCGTCGAGAGCGGAGGATTTCAACGCCATGCGGCGATGAGGTCCTCCGGGGTGAATCCGACAACGCCCGGAACACTGATGCCGGCCCGGGAAACGGCGAGCAGCTGAGTGCTTTCGTCCACGCCGGGCAGTTGCGATCGGTGCAGGTGCAGGCGGGTCAGATCGTGGCTGTCGAACTGCCTCTTGTCGAGCCACTTGATCGAGCCCACTGCGGTGATCCTCTTGGCGATGGGTTCCCGATCCGCACAGACGATGTCGATTTCCGGATCGTTGGTGCGCGTCCAGTACCCTCCGATGGCGTTGGTGCCCTCGGAAATCCGCTCGGGCAGGCGCCGAAGTGATTCGCGCACAATCGATTCCACTGCGCGACCGCGCCACGCGGACCAGCTGCGGTCGATCCGTGCGAGCGTGAGATCGCCGCGTCCCCGCTCGATTTCGGGCAGGTAGGGGCCGAGGAAGGCCAGCCAGAATCGCAGATGGGGATCGGCGACAATGTAGCGGGTTTCCCGGGAGGGCTGCGTCGACAGCGGCGTCAGCGCCTCGACGATGCGCTTGTCGGTCAGCAATCGCAGTGCCCGGCCGAGGCTGGCCGTGGGAAGATCTGCCGCTCTGCCGATGAGTGTGTGCGTGCGTTCTCCCGCCCCGATCGCACTCAATACCCGCCGGGCTTGCGCATCTTCGGGGAACTCCGCAGCCAATGCACGTTCGCCGCTGATCAGCAGAGCCGACGTCGGGTCTGTGACCGCGTCGGACAGGTACTCCGCCGGGGTGGCGCCCTGCGGCCACTCGTCCAGAATGAGTGGCAGACCACCGGATACCAGGAATGCGTCGAATCCCTCGGCTGCGGGCAAGCTCAGCATCTCCGCGACGTCGGCGGGATTCAGCGGCGGGACGACCATTTCGCTCGCCCGCTGATGGAACGGACGACCGTACTCGTTGAGGGCTTCCATCATCGCCAGGTCGGAGCCGATGCACAGCAACAACGTCGGCTTGCGCGACAACTCCCTGTCGAACGCCTTCTGCAGACTGCCCTCGAAACCTGGGTCATTGCCGATGAGATAGGGCATTTCGTCGATGACGACGACGCTTTGCCGGTCGTCGGGTAATGCCGAGGCGAGCAAGGTCAGTGCCGCGTCCCAGTCCCTGGGGTGCTGTCCGGTGAACCTGGCCGCATCCGGCAATGACGACGATGCGCCGGCCTCGACGAACAGGCGGAGATCCAGCTCAGCCGAGCGTTGCGCCGACGCGGTGAAGTACAGGAACGGAAGACCGGACCGCTCGACGAACTCCTCCGCGAGGCGCGATTTGCCGACTCGCCGACGACCGCGCATCAGTATCGCCCGGCCCGGTCGTCCCGCTCGCCCGCCCGCAGCGACCCGCTGGACCGACCGCTTCAGCAATCCGAGTTCACGTTGTCTTCCGATGAAACCGTCCATAGTCCCCGGCCCCTTCGCGCATAAAGCATCCAAGTTTGATGCCATCACTCATGATGGTATCAACTTTGGATGCATTATCGGGACGTTGGTGGTGTCACCCCGTCAGGGGATGACGATGTTGAAGGCAGAGGCGAAATCAAACGATTACAGCGGCAAGAACCGGGTGCGCGATCCACCTCCGTGAGGACGGATCGCGCACCCGGATTGTCTACCCGATCAGGGTTGTGAGCGTGGGACGTCGCCGCGCCACTCACCGGTCTCGGTGCCCCGGTGCTCGATGAAGTTCTTGAAGCGTTCCAGGTCGCCGTGGACTCGGCGGTCGATTACGCCGAGTTTGTCGGCGACGTTCTCGGCGAAACCGTCCGGATCGATATCCATCTGCGCGGTGACGCGGGTCGTGTCGGCGTCGATGCGGTGGAAGGTGACGACGCCGGCGTGTGTCGGGCCGGAGTCGGAATGCCAGGCCACGCGCTCCTCGGGGTGCTGTTCGCTGATGGTGGCGTCGAATTCCCGGGTGATCGGGCCGACTCGCACCTTCCAGTGCGTATGCGTGTCGTCGCGCTGGTCGATCTGCTCGACGCCCTCCATGAAGCGCGGGAAGGTCTCGAACTGCGTCCACTGGTCGTACGCGGTGCGGATCGGGACTCCGACATCCACGGCGGCGGTCACGGTACCCATCGTCATCTCCTTCGCACTCGGGTGCCTCTGCGGCCGTTGTGCACGGCTGCGGCTGCGTTGCAGCCACATTCGCCGCACTACCCGCCCAATACCGGGCTATGCGGACCGGCGGCCGAGAATTCCTACCAGGTACCCTCCAGCGGGACGACGACATAGCTGGGCGCGTCCGGGTCGAGCTGGATGTGCTGGGGCGCCAGGCGGCTGTCCAGCAGCATCGGCATCGGCGGTGTGCCCTTGGGGAAATTGGAGGCGAAGACGTCCACGCGCAACCGGTGACCCGGTTGCAGCACGGCCTTGGTGGCATTGAGCCCGATATCCAGCGGCGTCGGCTGCCCGGGAACGACGGGCCGCCGCGTACCGAGATCGAGCGAGTAGTAGGGCGCGACGACATCACCCGCCGGGCTGAATTCCGTTCTGCTGTCGTCGATCTCCCGCATCGAGGACACGAGCTGACCCGTGGTGAGCATGGTCGACCGCCCGTCCGGCGCGACATCGTTGGCGGTGGCGGTCCAGTACCCGTCGGGCGCGTCGAGCACGGTGTTGAGGTGCACGGCGATCGGCCCCGAGACCAGGGTCGGCTCGGCCACCGGCGCACTGGTGAACGTGAGCCCGTTCAGTTCCTGCGGACGCGCGTCGGTGGTGCACCCCACCACGATCGACGTGATACCCATCGAGGTCTCGGCGATATCGCGCGAACACAGGCTCATCACCCCCGGCGCGACCGTCAGCCGCGTGATGTCGCCCGGTGCGCCGAACGTCAGACTCCCGTCGTGCACGCTGCTCCCGGTGGTGCCACTGGGGGCGGCGGACAAATACATGCGCTGGTACGCCATCCCGGGCCGGGGAAATGCCGCAGAGGTTTGCCAGCCGCCGCCCTGCTCCTGGGTGACCACCGGCCCGTACTCGTCGATCCCGTTGTCGATTCCCTTGAGCCACTTGTCGAACCACGCGCGCTGCAGCACATCCAGCCGCGGCGGTGTGCCGGGACCACCGAATCCGGACCCGGGATTGAGGTGGTAGGTATCGCCCATCAGCAGCTTCTTCTGCCCCTCGGGCAGTCGCAGGCCGTCGAATTCCCTGGGCTCGGACATGTTCCAGACGTCGTGCCAGCCGCCGACGACGAACGTCGGTATATGGATGGCGCCCAAGTCGTTGGCCCAGTCCTGCCGGAACGGGCTGCCGGCCTCGAGCGTCTGCCGCACCCGCGGCGGCAGCTGGTCCACCGACGGCGTGGTGAGCAGCGCGATCGCGTAGTCCTCGAACGCCATCGGATCGGCCAGCCGGTCGGCCAGCCACCGGGAGTCGAAGCGGCCCTGCAGGATCGACCGCAGATCCGGCACGAATTTGAGCAGATCCACGATCAGCGGCAGGCCGGGAATCACGGGCCCCAGCGCGCCTCCCTGGGCGGCATAGCCCCGCATCAGATCGATGCCGCCCTCGATCGGGAAGATCGCCCGCAGCGCAGGAGGATTCGCCTCCGCGGCATGGAATTGGCTGATGGCCGAATAGGACACGCCGTTCATGCCGACCTTGCCGTCGTTCCACGGCTGACGGCTGATCCAGTCGATGATCTCGGTGTCGTCCTGCTGTTCCCGAGCGCCGAAGACCTGCCAGATCCCTTGGGAGAAGCCGGTTCCGCGCACATCGACGACGACCTGGGTATAGCCGCTGCGGATCAGCGCGCGGTCGATGCCGAAGGTGCGGGTGCCACCGCCGGTGATCGCCCGGGTGAAATCGGTGACGCCCTCCAGCCCCGTGCCGTCGGCGTTCAGGCTGCCCAGCCACCGCATCACCGGCTCCGACAGGCCCGGCACCGACTGCACCGAATCGAGGATCATCGACACCAGCTTCGTGTACGGGGTGACATTGACGATCGTCGGCATCGGATCCTCGACGACCCGACCGGCGGCGTCCGTCGGCCGGTACACATTGGCCTTCAGCACGGTGCCGTCGCTCATCGTGATCGGGATGTCCCAGTCGGTGTGCACGCCCGCGTACCGCGCCTCCCCGTCCTGGGCCGCTGTCCAGCGCGCACCCGGCTCGCCGCCGTCGACGGGCAGCGCCGAAGCGGGCGGTTGCACAACGATGACCGAGGTCAGCACGACGGCCGCGAGCAGCGCCGACCGGCCGATAAGGGCGTTCATCGCGCCACCGTAACGCTAAATAAACATTGCTGTCTACAATTGATAAAAAGAGTCCCAGACAGGTCTCGCGAGCGCCATGATCCGCCCGCGCAGCTCCCGGACGGCGTCGAGATCACCGTCCACGATCCGCGCGGTCACCAGCGACAGCACGGCGCCGACGAACGCCTCGCACGCCAGCCGCTGACCGGGTGTCGACGCGCCGAGGCGGTCGGCGATCAGATCCGCGCTGAGGGTGTGCATGGCCGCTCGACGCCGCGCCAGCTCGGGTCCCGCGGCATACGAATCGACCAGAAAGAGCCGGGCCAGCGCCGGTTCGCCGGCCAGCGTCTCGAGGTACGCGCCGAGGGCCAGCTCCGCCCGCTCCAACGGATCACCCTCGACAGCCAGCGCGGCGCGGATCCGCGACGCCACCTCCCCGGCGACCAGATCGTAGGCCGCGACGAAACAGGCCTCCTTGTTGGCGAAATGCTCGTAGAACGACAGCCGCGACACCCGTGCCCGCTTCAGCACGTCGGCGACAGTCGTTGCGGCATAACCCTTCTCGGCCACCACCTCGGCCATCGCGAGCATCAGCCGTCCGCGCTGCGAGGCGGCCACCTCCGCGCGCGACAGCCGGTGCACGCCACGCGGCAACACCTCGGGCTCACCCCGAATTCTGCGTCGATCCACCCAGCGATCGTATTTCGAATACCGCATCGCGCTCGGAGCGCGACGAGTATTCGTTCTGCGATTCGCGCTGTGTCGCTACGGGCAGTCCCGCGTCCCCGCGGTCAGATCATCGAGCAGGATCATCACCTCACCCGCGCGCTTGACCACCTCGGTGAGCCGGACGCGCAGGCCCAGCAGTTCCGCACCGGTGATCGGCGCGGCGAGGCGGCCCCGCACGCGCTGCCACTCCCCTTGCGCGGAGACGGTGCCCAGCAACAGATCTCGCGCCTGCCCGTTCTCGGTGAGCAGCGCGAAGACATCTATCGACGCGTGCGGCGACCGCACCCACAGGTTCACCGTCTCCAGCTGTCCCGGAATCGGCAGTTCCCGCCCCGGCTCGACGGTCAGGTCGATCTCGAGATCGTCGTCCGCCGAGCGGACCAGCAGCACCAGGGCCCGGTGGTCGTCGCCCGCGGCGCCGTCCGCGTAGACGCCCGGATCCTTGGCCGGCGCCCCCTCCGCGAAGGTGGTCAGATGCGTCCGGTCCGCCCCGGCGCCCCCGACCTCCCATTTCGCCTTGTCCTCGAAGTCGTCCAGCAGCACCTCGACCGAGGCATCCGACATCGCCGTCCCTTTCGTGCTCATCACCCCGCCGTATCCGGCACCGAAACCCTACAAGCCGAAGAGGTCTCAGTCCTCGGTCTCGGCGGGAATCACGCCGCTCCGCACCGCGCGGACCAATTCCTCGTGGTCGGCCTCGGTCTGATCGGCATAGGCGAGGGCGTAGCGGGCGTAGGCGGAATCCATCTTGTCGCCGTCGGCGCAGTACCCGGCGAGGACCCGCGGATCGATGGAGCGGCTGTGCGCGCGGGCCAGCAGCGCCCCGGCGAGGCGGCCGTAGTCGTCGAGATGGTCGCGCTTCAGTTCGGTGACGTCGATGGCGCCCTTGCGATTTCGGAACTGGCGGACGATGTACGGGCGCTCGCCGATCGTGGCCCAGCCCAGCAGGATGTCGGTCTCGGCCTGCACCAGGCGCGCGCCCTCGACGATCCGGCGGCCTTCGTGCTTCGCGGGGGCGAGGCCGAGCGCATCCTGCAGCGCGGTCGGCCTGGCCTGTTTGGCCTGCAGCACCAGGGCCTCGTCCCCGTTGCCGCGCAACAGGATCAGATAACTGCGCAGTCCGACGCTGCCCGTCCCGACCACCCGGAAAGCCACATCGCACACCGTGTACCGCTTGATGAGGTGCGCCCGGGACTCGCGCAGGGTGTCCACGTATCCATCCAGCGCGGCGACGACCTCGTCTTCGGTCGCCGCGGACACCTCGGTGAGCACCGGTGGATCGGCGACGAACCGCCACTGCCCGCCCTCGGTGGTGGTCGTCTTCGCCGCCACCTTGGCGCTGGTGTTCTTCTTCGCCTTGCCGGCGGCCTTGGCGAAATCGTCGAGCAGTTCGTCGGCCTCGACCCGGTCGATCACCGATTCGTCTCCCAGCGCGGTCCACGACTCCAGGAACGGCAGCTGCGCCAGGTGATCGATGGTGCGGCGGTAGCTGCGGGCGGCGTCGTGTGCCGCGTCGCGGCAGCCGTTCTCCGACACCCCGCCCACCCGGCCGGCGAGGACCAGGCTGGCGGCGAGCCGCTTGAGGTCCCACTCCCAGGGTCCGGGCGCGGTCTCGTCGAAATCGTTGATATCCATGACGATTCGGCCGTCCGGCGTGCCGTACAGGCCGAAGTTCGCCGCGTGCGCGTCGCCGCACAGCTGCGCGGTGAGGCCGCTGCTCGGGGTCGCGGCGAGATCGCCGGCCATCAGACCGGCGCTGCCGCGGTAGAACGCGAACGGCGACTCCAGCATCCGCCCGACCCGCAGCGGGATCAGTTCCGCCGCCCGGTCGGCATTGCTCGCCGCCACGAAATCGACGATCGCGGGCCGGTCGTCGGGCAGCGCGAGGTCCCGATGGTCGCGATGATCGTCGTTCTCCCGCAGTGCCCGGCCGCGGGCGTACGCCTCGTCCGAATCCGTCCACTCGCCGAACATGCCGCACTCCTCGCTGTGTGTCTCCGTACCGTCAACGCGCCCGAGGGCGCGTCCGGTTCCGTGATCAGCGAGAGTCGGCGTTGCCCGCCTTCCATTCGGGCCACGGGATGTTCCAATCGCCCAGGCCATCGATGCCCGACAGGGTCCCGCCCACCGTGTTCTTGACGATGGCGATATCGCCGCGCTTGGCGTTCTCGTAGACCCAGCGGGCGTCGGACGGGCTCAGGTTCAGGCAGCCGTGGCTGGTGTTGGAGTACCCCTGCGCGCCCACCGACCACGGGGCCGAGTGCATGAAGATGCCGCTGTAGGACATGCGGGTCGCGTAGTCGACGGGCGTGCGGTAACCGTCCGGTCCGGTGGCGGCGACGCCGTAGGTCGAGGAATCCATGATGATGCGGTCGAACCGGTCGCTGATGATGTAGATGCCGTTGTCGGTGGGCGCGGACGCCTTGCCCATAGAGGTCGGCATGCTGCGGATCACCTCGCCGTTGCGCTCGACCGTCACTGTCTTGGTGTCGTCGTCGGCGGTGAAGATGGTGGGTTCGCCGATGGTGAAGGCGGAGTGGATGTCGCTGTCGCCGATCAGGCCGTTGCCGAGGTCCTTGCCGTAGGTGTTCACGTCGACGGTGACCCGGGTGTTGGGCGCCCAGAAATGCTCGGGCCGCCACCGCACCTCGCGATTGTTGACCCAGTAGAACGCGCCCTCGACCGCCGGAGTTGTCGTGATCTTGATCGCATCCTGGGCCGCGCGGCGATCGGGCACGTTCTCGTCGAACTGCACGGCCACCGGCTGGCCGATGCCGACCACCTCGTCCTCACCGGGCAGCAGCCACGGATGGGTGCGATTGCGCGGCGCGAGGGTGGTGAAACTCATCGTGCTGGAGGTCTGACCGCCGAGCCCGACGGCCTCGGCCTGCAGCCGGTAGGTGCGCCCGAAGCCGAGCTGCTCGCCGACCTGCCAGGACCGGCCGTCCTGCGAGATCTGGCCCGGTACCGGGGCGCCCTCGGGATTGAAGAGCGTGACGGCGGTGAACTTGCCGTCCTCGACCCGCACCTGCAGGGGCACGGCCGGGGATACGCCGGTATCGCCGTCCTTGACCGGCGCGACGACCTTGGGCTTGATGAGTTCGGTCATCGGGTTGGATTGGATGGCCGGTCCGGTCCCGCTCGCCCCCGAATCGCTGCAGCCGGCGGCCGCCAGCCCCACCACGGAGAGTACGGCCACCGCTCCCAGCACCGTCTTCGACCGATGTCGGCCCCGCCAAACGTTCATGTCCAACCCCGTTTCATGTTCTCGGCGCCGCCGGGCCGACCCGCCGACGCTGCTCAACCCACCACGCTCGCGGGGATCGGTCGAGACCACGCCCCGTCTATTCTGCCAGCTGGAAGGGGCCTCGAGCCGCAAACACGACGGACGCCTCACACCCGGTCTGCACCTTCATCCCTCCCGGCCCCCCATCCGTTAACAACTGGCGACACATTGCCCCCAACCCCGGCTGAACAGGCGATTTCACTTTCCCCACACCCGCCTGTTATGGTTTTCCCCGCACCGGAACGGAGCCCCACGGGCCCCGCCACCGGAACACGCACCAAGCGCCATTAGCTCAATTGGCAGAGCAGCTGACTCTTAATCAGCGGGTTCGGGGTTCGAGTCCCTGATGGCGCACAGTCCGTTTTTTGGCCCCTCATCCTCTTCTGGATGCGGGGCCTTTCCCGTTTTCAGCCAGTCGTAGTCGACGCCCGTTTTGAGCGACCACAGGCGCATCGTCTGCACCGTCGGCACGACCCGGCCGTTGATCCACGAGCTGACGGTATTTCGGCTGACGCCGAAATAGTCGGCAATCTCGGACACGCCAATACCGGAGTGGCTCAGGCACTTTCGCATTCGATCGGATAAGTCCCAGACCGGTACGGCGCCAGCGGAAGACTGCGCCGCGGTCAGGTCCGAAGGGTTGACAGTCATGCATAGAGCATTGCATGTCCGACCGCACAGCGCAATGCGGAGACCCGGTATCCACATGTGCTTGCATTGCGCAATGCGCTGTGCAACGCTCACGACGTGACATTGCAAAGCAGACGAGCACTGCGAACCGAGAACGACGACGGTGAGGTGTGCAGCTCGGCGGAAGCCTGTGCCCTCGCCGACGTCAACCGTTCGACGTTGACGCGCTGGGTTGAGAGCGGCGCCATCGAGCCCC
>NZ_BAGL01000030.1 GCF_000308875.1 Nocardia transvalensis NBRC 15921 | reverse complement strand
TGACCGCCGTGGGTATGCCCGGACAACTGTAGGTCGACGCCGTACTTGACGGCATAGTCGATCTGAACGGGCTGGTGCGCCAGGAGGACGGCCGTGCGCAGCGGGTCCCGGTCGCCGAGTGCCTTGGCGAAGTCGGGCCCCTGTCCGGTGCGCTGCCCTTGCACGTCGTTGACGCCCGCGAGATCGAATCCGGGCAGTTCCGTGCGGCCGTTGGCCAGCAGGTGCATCCCCAATTCCTGCACGTGTTCGACCCACTGCTCCGCACCGGAGAAGTACTCGTGATTACCGGTCACGAAGTACGCGCCGTGCCGCGCCCGCAATCCGGCGAGCGGTTCGACGGACCTGCGCAGATCCTCCACGCTCCCGTCCACGAGATCCCCGACGACCGCGATCAGATCGGGCTGGGTGTCGTTGATCGTGCGAACCACCCGCTCGGCGAACCCGCGACCGAGGATCGGACCGAGGTGAATATCGCTCACCACCGCGATCCGAAATCCATCCGCCCCACGAGGCAACTTGGCCAACGGCACCGCGAGATTCTTGACCAGCGGCCCCCGCAGCACCCCGTACGCGCCGTAGCCGACGGTACCCACCGCCGCGGCCGCAGCCATCCCGCTCACCGCGCGGGATACGAAGAGGCGGCGCGTAACCGGGCCGGAGGTCGGGACCGCCTGTTCGATCACGGCATCGTCCCCGGGCGCAGACGCCGCACCACCGACATCATCCGAGTCCCGCGCTCGCTCGAGTCCCGCCGCACTCCCGCTTCGCTCGTTCTCCGGGGGCGCGGCGGGGGCCGCATCCGTCACCGGCGTGCGACGAAAGGGCGAGCGCAGCAACACCATCCGGACCAGCTCACCCACGAGCAGGGCCAGCAGCAGATAGATGAGCAGGGCGGCCCACAGATACCCCGGCCAGGCGATAATCCGGACCAGCCCGAACGGCGCCCGCGCCCGCTCGGCCGCCACCGTCCCCACCAGCAGTACCGGCCCCGCCCACAGGACGGCGGTCCCGGCACGGCGCGCCACCGTCCCCGGAATCGTCGTATCCCGCACCAGACGTCGCCACAGATACCAGTGCAGCGCACCGAACAACAACACGACGACGATCAGCGCCACCAAGACCCCAGCACCGACCAGAACCGCAGCGACCACGCCCGCACTCTCCATTACATTCGGGACCTGCGGTCAACCTACGTCAGTGCCACGGTTTCCCACCGCCGGAGCAGTTGACCCACGCTACGTGGCGGGCGTGCGTTCGACGGCTCAGCCGCGCACACCCGACCAGGTCTCGCCGGTGACGAGTTCGTAGGCCTCCCGGTACTTCTGCCGCGTGCCCTCGACGACCTCGGCGGGGATCTCGGGGCCCGGGGGCTCCTTGTCCCAGCCGGTCGAGGTGGCCCAGTCGCGCACGAACTGCTTGTCGAAGGAGCGCTGCGGGCGGCCGGGCTCCCAGTCGGCGGCGGGCCAGTAGCGCGAGGAGTCGGAGGTCAGTACCTCGTCGCCGAGGGTGAGAACGTCACCGTCCCAGCCGAATTCGAATTTGGTGTCGGCGATGATCACGCCGCGCTCGGCGGCGTAGGCCGCGCCGCGCGTGTAGACGTCCAGCGTGAGGTCGCGCAGGCGTTCGGCGACCTCGCGGCCCTCCTGCCGCACGACGTCGGCGAAGGTGATCGGCTCGTCGTGCCCCACCGACGCCTTCGTGGTGGGGGTGAAGACGGGTTCCGGCAGCTTGTCGCCCTCGCGCAGTCCGGACGGCAGCTCGATCCCCGAGACCGAGCCGGTGCGCTGGTACTCCTTCAGCCCCGAACCGGACAGATATCCGCGGGCGATGCATTCGACCTGCACCATCTTCAGCGGCTTCACCCGCACCGCGCGCCCCGCGAATTCGGCGGGGACGTCGGTGGCCGACAGCACGTGATTCGGCACGTCGGCGAAGAACTCGAACCACCAGTTCGACAGCTGGGTCAGCAGCGCGCCCTTGTCCGGGATCGGAGTCGGAAGCACCACGTCGTACACCGATACTCGATCGGAGGCGACCAGGAGCAGCGAGTCCCCGTCCTCGTAGAGATCGCGCACCTTGCCGGCGTGGATGTGCTTCACCTGTCCTCCTTGTGGGCGCTGGAACACGCTCAGCCTACCGACGCGGGCCGCCGCAGCTCAGCCCAGGTCGACGCCCCCCGACGCGTACCCGCGTGGCATTCTGGGCATCGTTGTCCAGTACGACGCACGACCCGACGGCGCCGCCCGCCCATCACCGTCGATGGGCGACTCCGCCCGGCACAGCTCTCCGACCACCGAAGGAGTCTCCTTGTCCGCACCGAATCTCACCCGCGAGCAGGCAATCGCACGGGCCGCGACGATCAGCGTGGAGAACTATCGCGTCGAGCTGGACCTCACCGGGCAGCCCACCGACGCGGGCGCGGCGACCTCCGAGCGGTTCTTCTCGCGCTCCACCGCGACGTTCACGGCGACTCCGGGTGCGGAGACCTTCGTCGACATCGTGGGGGCCGGGGTGCGGTCCGCGACCCTCAACGGCGTACCGCTCGAGGTCGGCGACTACGACGAGTCCCGGGGCCTGGTCCTCACGGGCCTGGCCGAGCGCAACGAACTGGTGGTCGAGGCCGACTGCGAGTACTCGCACACCGGCGAGGGCCTGCACCGCTTCGTCGACCCGACCGACGACAAGGTCTACCTGTACTCGCAGTTCGAAACCGCCGACGCCAAGCGGATGTTCGCCTGCTTCGACCAGCCGGACCTCAAGGCGACCTACGACATCACCGTCACCGCTCCCGAGGACTGGGAAGTGATCTCCAACGGCGCCGCGATCGAGACGCACAAGACCGGCACTGTCGTGCGCCACACCTTCGCGACGACACCCCGCATGAGCACCTATCTGGTCGCGCTCATCGCGGGCCCCTATGCGAAGTGGACCGACACCTACACCGACGACCACGGCAGTATCCCGCTGGGCATCTACTGCCGCGCGTCGCTGGCCGAATTCATGGACGCCGAACGGCTTTTCACCGAGACCAAGCAGGGCTTCGGCTTCTACCACGCCAATTTCGGCGTGCCGTACGCGTTCGGCAAGTACGACCAGCTGTTCGTCCCCGAATTCAACGCCGGGGCAATGGAGAACGCGGGCGCGGTCACCTTCCTCGAGGATTACGTGTTCCGCTCCAAGGTGACTCGCGCCTCCTACGAGCGGCGCTGCGAGACGGTGCTGCACGAGATGGCGCACATGTGGTTCGGTGACCTGGTCACCATGAAGTGGTGGGACGACCTGTGGCTGAACGAGTCGTTCGCCACCTTCGCGTCGGTGCTGTGCCAGACCTCGGCCACCGAATACACCAGTTCCTGGACCACTTTCGCGAATGTGGAGAAGTCCTGGGCGTACCGGCAGGACCAGCTGCCCTCCACCCACCCGATCGCCGCCGACATCCCGGATCTGGCCGCGGTCGAGGTCAACTTCGACGGAATCACCTACGCCAAGGGCGCTTCCGTGCTCAAGCAGCTGGTCGCCTATGTGGGCCTGGAGCCGTTCCTGGCGGGCCTGCGCGACTACTTCGCCGAACACGCCTACGGCAACGCCACTTTCGACGATCTGGTGGGCGCGCTCGAAAAGTCTTCCGGCCGTGACCTTTCCGACTGGGGCGCGCAGTGGTTGAAGACGACCGGCCTGAACATCCTGCGGCCCGACTTCGAGGTGGACGGCGAGGGCAAGTTCACCCGGTTCGCCGTCGTGCAGGAGGGCGCGCAACCCGGCGCGGGTGAGCGCCGCGTGCACCGCCTGGCCGTCGGCATCTACGACGAGCAGGACGGGAAGCTGGTGCGCACCGAGCGCGTCGAGCTGGACCTCGAGGCCGCCGAGCGGACCGATGTCCCGCAGTTGGTCGGCGTTCCGCGCGGCAAGCTGGTGCTGATCAACGACGACGATCTGACCTACTGCTCGCTGCGACTGGATCCGCAGTCGCTGGACACGGTCGTGACCCGCATCGCCGATATCGCCGAATCGCTGCCGCGCACCCTGGCCTGGTCGGCGGCGTGGGAGATGACCCGCCAGGCCGAGATGCGCGCCCGGGACTTCGTTGCGCTGGTCCAGCGCGGGGTGGGCGCGGAGACCGAAATCGGTGTGGTGCAACGGGTTCTGATGCAGGCGCAGACCGCGCTGGGCAGCTACGCCGAGCCGGAGTGGGCCGCGCGGGAGGGCTGGCCGGCCTTCGCCGACCGCCTGCTGGAGCTGGCGCGGGCCGCCGAGCCGGGCTCGGATCATCAGCTGGCCTTCGTCAACGCGCTCAGCGCCGCGCGGCTGTCGCCGCAGCACATCGAGATCATCCGTGGTCTGTACGAGGGCGATCCCGCGGAGGTGGGCCTGCCCGGACTGCTGGTCGACACCGACCTGCGCTGGCGGCTGGTGCAGGCGCTCGCCAAGGAGGGCGCGATCGACGCCGAGGACGGCGCGACCCCGGTCATCGACGCCGAACTCGACCGCGACCCGACCGCCGCGGGCCGCCGCCAGGCCGCCGCGGCCGCCACCGCCCGCCCCCAGGCCCCGGTCAAGCAGGCCGCCTGGAACACGGTCATGACCGACGACTCGGTACCCAACGTCACGGCCCGAGCCATCGTCAGCGGCTTCGCCCCCGCCGGCCAGGCCGACCTCCTGACCCCCTTCGTGGAACGCTATTTCGCCGAAATCCCCGAAGTCTGGCAACGCCGCTCCAGCGAGGTAGCCCAAACCGTAGTCATCGGCCTCTACCCCCACTGGGCCATCACCGACCACGCAGTATCCGAAGCCGACAAATTCCTGGCCGCCGACCACCCCCCAGCCCTCCGCCGCCTCGTCCTCGAGGGCAAAGCAGGCATCGAACGCTCCTTGCGCGCAAGGGCTTTCGACGCCGAGTAGCCCGCGCCAGGCCACGCCGCCGAACAAGTACGGCAAAGCCACGACGCCGAACAGGCACACCAAGGCTGCAATCCACACAGGTACACCGAGACTGCGACGCAAGGCAGGTGCACCAAGTCGCCTCACCAAGGCACAGCGAGTACCGCTTTCCCGCCTTCTTCCGCCCCCAGGGCGGGAAGAAGGCGGGATCTCGCTGCTCTCAGCAGATCTGCTCACAGCAGCGTGGGGCGGTAATCGGGCCGGCTCTCGGGCACCGTGAGGGCATGGCTCACGACGACAACAAGGCGCCGCTGTTCGGGTGGCGTATGCGCGAACAATTGCTTGCCCGGCGGGTGCTGGTTCTCGACGGGCCGCTCGACGACGACAACGGGACGCTGCTGATGACGCAGCTGCTCACGCTGGCCGCAGAGGACGGCGAGTCGGGGATCTCGCTGTGGATCCATTCGCCGGGCGGTTCGGTGCCCTCGATGCTGGCGATCCGGGACATCATGCGCACGATTCCGTGTGACGTCTCCACGCTGGTGCTGGGGATGGCGTACAGCGCCGGCCAGTTCCTGCTGTCGGCGGGCACCCACGGCAAGCGATTCGCCATGCCGCACGCCCGGGTCCTCATGCACCAGGGTTCGGCCGGGATCGCGGGCAGCGCGGGCGAGGTCGAGGTGCAGGCGGACGATCTGCGGCACACCGTCCAGACCGTCCTCGGCCTGATCTCCGAGGACACCGGCCAGCCCTTCGACCGGGTCTACGAGGATTCGCTGCACGACCGCTTCTACACCGCGGAACAGGCCCGCGAATACGGCTTCATCGACGGCATCGTCGATTCCTTCAACCAGGTGATTCCGCAGCGGCAGAAAGTGGGTATCTCGGCATGACCAGTTACACGATTCCTAACGTCATCGCCCGGGATCCGCGAGGCGAGCGGATCATGGACGTCTACTCGCATCTGCTCACCGAGCGGATCGTCTATCTCGGCACCCCGATCGACGCGGGCGTCGCCAATGCCCTCATCGCCCAGCTCCTGCACCTGGATGCCGAGAGCACGGGTCAGGAGATCAACCTGTACGTCAACAGCGAGGGCGGCGACCTGCCGGCCATGCTGGCCGTCTACGACACCATGCAGCACATCTCCTCACCGGTCGTGACGACCTGCGTCGGCCAGGCGATCGGGGTGAGCGCGGTCCTGCTCGCGGGTGGTGCGAAGGGCCGCCGCAACGTCCTCGGCCACGCTCGAATCGTGTTGCACCAGCCCGCGGCTCGCGGCCAGGGCGCCATCCCGGACCTGATCATCCAGGCCGACGAACTGGTCCGCATGCGTGCCGAGATCGAGACGATCCTGTCCCACCACACCGGCCAGGACATCGAAACCCTCCGCCACGACACCGACCGGGACCGCGTCTTCACCGCCCAGACGGCCATCGACTACGGCCTCGTCGACCAGATCCTCGGCCCCCGCACCTGATATCGCGGCGCTACCCTGAGCCACGTGGACGCGCTCGACGGTGTGGAGATCATCGCCTTCCCGGACGCCGAGGCGTTCACGACTTGGCTCGCCGGCCATCACACCCGCCGGGAAGGCGTGTGGATCAAGGTGGCCAAGAAGAATTCCGGCATCGCATCGATCACCTCCGACGAGATGGTCGACGTCGGATTGTGCTTCGGCTGGATCTCCGGGCAGCGTCGTTCCCTCGACGACCGGCACTATTTGCAGCGCTACCTCCCGCGTCGCCCGCGCAGCCTGTGGTCACAGGTGAACGTGGACAAGGTGGCGATGCTGACCGCGGCCGGCCGGATGCGGGAACCGGGCCTGGCCGAGGTACGCAGGGCTCAGGAGGACGGGCGCTGGGCAGCGGCCTACGAATCGCAGCAGACGGCCACCCCACCGCCCGACCTCGCCCGAGCCCTGCGGTCGGACCCCCAGGCCGAGGCCGCCTTCGCATCCCTGGGCAGAACCGAGCGCTACCGGCTGATCCTCCCCCTGCTCCAAGCCCTCACGCCGGAAACCCGTAAAGCCCGCCTGGACAAGGCCATACGGGCATTGCGGGACGCGAACTGAGCCTCAGGCCGCCAAGGCCATGAGCGTGGGGCCCGTCCGGAGACCGCGCCCGACGGGCGTCAGGACAGCGAGACGACGACGCCGGAGGTCGTCGGCGACCTGTTCGGTGAGACCGCCGAGCGAGGTGCCGAGGGCCCCGGCCAGCGCGGCGATCATCTCGCTGGACGGTTCCTTGCGCCCGCGCTCCACCTCGGACAGATACTGCGGCGAGACTCCCGCCCGGCCCGCGGTTTCCGCCAGCGTCTCGCGCTGATCCTGCCGCAGGGCCCGCAGCCGCTCCCCGAGCACCTCCCGCCACAGCGGCTCACGTACCTCCGCCGGGCGCTCGTCACGCCCACCGGGAATCGAATGCAGTCGCGGATGCTCGCCCATCCCCCGAGCCTAAGGTCGACGCGGGTCCCCCCACCCCTTCTTTCCGCTCAGGGCGTAATCGAGACACCGCGCCCCTCCCGTCACTCCGCGCTCGCAGTGGTCGGCGATCGGCCGGTGCAGGCGGCGGGCCTGCGCCCGGTGCAGCGGCGACGGTCAGCGAGGACGTGGAAACGGGAGGGGCGCGGTGTATCTCAGTTGGGGCGGCCGATGGCGGCGGCCATGACCCGGACCGCCGAGACGAGGCCGTCGATCAGCTCGCCCTGACGGAAGGAGCTGAGCGCGGCGGTCGCGCCGAGCTGGCAGATGCGATCGTTGACGCGGTCGGCGACGTCGCGGCCCGAGCGCACCTCGACGGCACGATCGTTCGGCGAGACGGCGATGAGCACCGAACGCTCTGCCTCGGGCGTACCCGGGAAGATCGCGTCCGCACCGGCCGACGGCTCCGGCTTCAGGTCACCGATGAAGATGTTGAACCGCACCTTGGTCGCGCGAGTCGCCTCGGTGAGGGTGTTGTCCAGCAACAGCCGCTCGTGGTCGCTGAACGGCGCCTCCCTGAAGACGTCACCGGACTCGTGCACACCGGAGACGCGTCCGCTGGTGGTGACCGCGTATCCGCGCGGCAGATCGGCCTCGACCACCGCGGGCCACTTAGAACTTGCCACTTGCCCGGCCTCCGATCAGATCCGCGCCGGCGGATTCCAGTTCCGCATGACCACCATGCGAGTTGTCGGAAATGTGGTGCCCGAACACGGTCACCTCGTCGGTAGCGCTCCACAGCACCGGTTCCGCGGTCCACTTGTCACCGAGGTTGTAGTGGACCGGCTTCTCTCCGGGCAGTGGCTTGCCGAGGTACGACAATCCGGCGATGACCCCGTAGATCACCAGCGGGATGCCGACAAAGATCAGCACTGTCTCGAGAATGCTCACAGCCCAACGGTAGACGATGCGCCGGACCCGAGCACCGACCGGTGAGGCGCGGCGGCCCGTGTCGCCCGGACCGCCACCGCCACTCAGACCAGCCAGGCCGCCGCGTTCACCGGCAGCCGCCCGCCCTCCAGGGGCGCGCTCGACAGCAGCACCTCGCCTGGCGGCAGCGGAATCGACGCGTCCGAGGCATTGAGCGCGCAGACCAGCCCGCCCGGCCGCCGGAACGCGAGACAACCCTCCGGGCTGCCGTACCAGTCCAGCTCGTCGCCGCCGAATTCCGTTCGCCCGGCACGCAATTCGATGGCCGCCCGGTACAGCGAGAGCGTCGAGTCGAGACGTTCCAGCTGCGCCTCGACGGTCAGGTCGGACCACTCCGGAGGCAACGGCAACCACGGCTGCCCCGCGGTGAACCCGAACGGCGGCCGGTCGCCCTCCCACGGGATCGGCACCCGGCAGCCGTCGCGACCGCGCTCGGTATGCCCGGACCGCTCCCATGTCGGATCCTGCAACACCTCCGCCGGCAGATCGTCGACATTCGGCAGGCCCAGCTCGGACCCGTTGTAGACGAATACCGCACCCGGCAGCGCCAGCTCGAGCAGCATCATGGCGCGGGCCCGGTCCACGCCCACGCTCCCGCCGCCGTAGCGGGTGACCTCGCGCTCGACGTCGTGGTTGGACAGCGTCCAGGTCGCGCTGGCACCGACCGCCGACACCGCGCCGAGCGAATTGTCCACGGCCGCTTGGATTCGCGCGGCGTCGAACGGTGTCTCCGCGAGCCGGAAGTTGAAGGCCAGCTGGAGTTCGTCCGGGCGCAGGTACTCGCCGAATCGGACGTTGTCCTCGACCCACACCTCGCCGATCGACACCGCGCCCGGATACTCGTCGATCACCTTGCGCAGCCGGCGGTGGATGTCGTGCACACCCGGATTGTTGAACCGCGGATCGTCGTCGTCGTGCTTGAGCATGCGGGTCTCGACCCGCTCCATGTCCGGCAGGCCCGGCGGCTTGGCCATGCCGTGCGCCACATCGATGCGGAAACCGTCCACGCCCCGATCGAGCCAGAACCGCATGGTCTGCTCGAAATCGGCGACGACCTCCGGGTTGTCCCAGTTCAGATCCGGTTGTTCGGCGGCGAAGATGTGCAGGTACCACTGGCCCGGCGTGCCGTCGGATTCGGTGATTCGCGTCCAGGCCGGGCCGCCGAAGATGCTCGGCCAGTTGTTGGGCGGCTGCGAGCCGTCGGGGCCGCGGCCGTCGCGGAAGATGTAGCGCGCGCGTTCCGCGCTGTCCGGCCCAGCCGCCAATGCCGCGGTGAACCAGGGGTGCCGATCGCTGGTGTGATTGGGCACCAGGTCCATGGTGACCCGGATCTCCCGGTCGTGCGCCTCCTCGATCAGCTCGTCCAGCACGGCCAGGTCGCCGAACAGCGGATCGATATCGCGCGGATCGCTCACGTCGTAGCCGCCGTCGGCCATCGGCGAGCGCATCACCGGGCAGATCCACAGCGCGTCGACGCCGAGCAGTTCCAGATACCCTAGCCGGTCGCGCAGGCCGCCGAGATCACCGACGCCGTCGCCGGTCGAGTCGGCGAACGAGCGCGGGTAGACCTGATAGAAGACCGCCGACCGCCACCACGGCGCGGCCTCCGCGGGCCCCGCGGCGGACTCGGCCGGCAGGGCCTGCTCCCCCGGAGATGAAGATGTCACAACGGCCAATAGTGCCAAAGATTTCCGGTTAAAGCCGCCGCGGATGCGCGTGTTGGCGAGATCTGGCTAACGTCCAGCAGGAATCGGACATCCTCCGGTCCGTGCGTGATTCCGCACCGAGTCTTCAGAACGGTGCATTGATCAGCGAATTCGCCGCCATCTCCAGGTAGTCGAGCAGCGCGCGGCGGTGTTCGTCGTCGAGAACCTCCGGTTCGATCTCGGCGACCGCGATTCGCATGCAGCGCAGCCACGCGTCCCGCTCGATCGGGCCGATCCGGAACGGCATGTGCCGCATCCGCAGCCGCGGATGCCCGCGCTCGTCCGAATAGGTCCGCGGGCCGCCCCAGTACTGCTCCAGGAACATCCGCAACCGGCGCTCGGCCGGGCCCAGATCCTCCTCGGGGTACAGCGGGCGCAGCACCTCGTCGTCGGCGACCTCACGGTAGAACGTCGCCACGAGGCGGCGGAACGTTTCGGCCCCGCCGACCGCTTCATAGAAAGACGCTGCTTGATCTGTGCCTGTGCCCATCGACGCCAGCATATAGGCGCGGCCGGGCTCGGCATCGTCCGGCGACCGCGCAACGGGTCGGCACGCAATCGGAACCGTGGCGTGCTGGGCGTGTCGGCCGGTACGGCGGCATCCTGGGATGACCGGCTGTTCGACACGATCCGCTCCTGTGACGCATACCACCCCAGGGTGTAACCGCACGTTCACGAACACCACAGACGGAATGTGTCAAATCTGCTGGCAACTGTGGCGATTCCATGGTCAACTGATTGGCAGTGTCTGCCCAGATACCACACGATCCGGACAACTCGAATTCGGGGTTCCCATGAAGCAGCGGCACAGCGCCCGGTCACACGAGGCCAGAGCGCACCGACAACTCCAGCCCGCCGACGTCCACAATCGTGGGTCGGGGGCTACTCCGCTGCATGTACTGTCCGATAAACGCTCGCATCCGGGTGCGAATCCGCACCGCACTCTCGAACCGTCTCCCCTCGCCGCCGCATGGGTGAAGCGCCGGGTGTTGCTTCTGAACGCCACCTACGAGCCGCTGACCGCCCTGTCCGCGCGCCGCGCCATCGTGCTGCTGATCTGCGACAAGGCCGATACCGTCCACCACAATCCCGACGGCCCCGTCGTCCACTCCGCGGGCGCCTCGGTCGCCCTGCCCTCGGTGATCCGCCTGCGCAACTACGTCCGCGTGCCCTATCGCGCCCGGGTCCCGATGACCCGCGCGGCGCTGATGCACCGCGACCGCTACCGCTGCGCCTACTGCGGCGGCAAGGCCGAAACCATCGACCACGTCATCCCCCGCAGCCGAGGCGGCGCCCACTCCTGGGAGAACTGCGTAGCCTCCTGCGCCCCCTGCAACCACCGCAAAGCCGACAAGCTCCTCAGCGAACTGGGCTGGAGCCTCCACTACCCCTTGGTCTCACCCAAGGGCCCCCACTGGCGCCTCCTGTCCACCACCGCCGACCTCGACCCGGTGTGGTTGCAGTACCTCGGCGAGGGCGCGGCGTAGGGAGCCCGAAGCCGTCCCGCCCTCACTTTCCCGTCCCGCCCTCACTTTCCCGTCCCGCCCTCACATTTCCCGACCCGCCCTCACACTTCCCGACCCGCCCTCACACTTCCCGACCCGCCCTCACACTTCCCGACCCGCCCTCACACTTCCCGACCCGCCCTCACATTTTCCCGGCATGCTTTTGGCCGGGAACACCCGCGATCGGCAGGCCCGCGTCGGTCGCGAGCACACCCAGCGTGCGCAGCAGCGTCGCCCGATCGTGCGCGGCTAGTTCGGCGGCCAGCTCCTCGTCCATGAGGCGGGCGAGGCGGGCGCAGTCGGCCAGCAGTTCCCGGCCCCGGCCGGTGAGGGTGAGCACCTGCCGCCGCCGGTCGCCAATTCCTGTTGTGACGCACCGATTTCCGCGCTCAGGACCACCAGCATCCCGACATGTTTGAGATTCAGGCCGCGTTCGGCGACCTTCGTCCCGAGATAACCGAGCCGGAACGTGAGAGTTGCGGGCGCGCCCGGCACTGATCACCCGGAGCCGCGAGCCGGAAACGCCGGACGTCACCTTCTTCACCCGCGCGTACGCCACCCGAGCTCTCCCCCTGAGCGCGGTCACGCTCGCGATGCTGGCGAGCGGAACCGACGACGGACTGGTGCCACTACTGACCGTCGCGGGGGCGGCACAAATCGGCGACGGCCTCATCGGCATCGCTCGCCGCAACTGGCCGATGACGGCCGGCTGCGCCGTCGCCACGGCCGTTCACCTGGGTTCGGCCTGGTGGATCGGGGCACGATGAGGTCACCAGACACAAAAGAGAGCATTGCTCTTGACAGGAGCGGGCAGGCTGGGGCATGCTCGTTCACATCAGAGAGCAACGCTCTCTAAAGTGATTGGAGCGCACAATGCCCGAACTGCATGTCGTCACCGGAGCGGGGCCCGTCGGCACCACCGTCGCCGAGCAACTGGCCGCCGCCGGGAAGAACGTCCGCATCCTGACCCGCTCCGGGAGCGGCCCCGACCACCCGTTGATCGAGCGCCGCCGGGTGGATGTCACTCGCCGCGAACAGCTTTCGGCGGCCGTCGAGGGCGCCGTCGCGGTCTACCACTGCACCCACGGTTCGAAGTACGCGGCGAAGACCTGGTGGGCCGAACTGCCCGCCACCGAGCAGATCGTGCTGGAGACGGCCGGACAGGCCGGCGCGGTGGTCGTCTTCCCCGAGAGCCTGTACTCCTACGGCCCGGTCGACCGGCCGATGACCGAGGACATGCCCCGCGCGGCCGATTTCGGCAAGCCCGCCGTGCGGGTGGCGCTGCTGCGGGCCCGCGACGCGTCACCGACCCCGACGGTCAGCGTCGCGGCCTCGGACTTCATCGGCCCGCACGTGCGGATGTCGCACGCCGGCGAGCGCATGGTCCCGAATATCCTGGCGGGCAAGACCGTTCAGATCTTCGGCAAGCCGGATATGCCGCACTCCTTCACCTATATGCCCGATCTCGCGGCGGCGATGATCATTGCCGCGGCCGACCGCGACCTGTGGAATTCCTTCCTGCACGCCCCGACCGCGCCCGCGGTGTCGATGCGCGAACTGGTCGCCACCCTGTCCGCCGCGGCGGGAGTACCGGCCCCGAAGATCATGGCCATGCCGGGCTGGGCGCTGCGCACGGCGGGCGTGATGAACGGCATGATGCGGGAGCTGTCCGAGATGAACTACCAGTTCGAGCGCCCGTTCCAGCTGGACTCCTCCGCCAGCGAGCGCCGTCTCGGCCTCGCCCCGACACCTCTGACGAAGGTCGCCGAGGGCACCGTGGCCTGGTGGAAAACCGTTGTCGCCCAGGACGGTTCGCTCGCCGCGTAGTAACGCCGGTCAGCCGTACTCGCTGGCCTGGATACCCCAGGTCCCCGGCTCCAGCGCCTGGAAGATATGCGGCTGATCGCCCGGATACTTGATGTAGTCGCCCGCACCCAGTTCGACCGGGTCGTCGGCCGGGCCCACGAGCGCCCGGCCGGCCGCGAGGATCAGATGCTCGACCTCGCCGCGGGTATGCGGTTCGGATTGCCGGGGCTGGCCGGGTTCCGCGGAGATCCGGTAGATATCGCGGCGCGCGTTCGGCGGACTCGCCGCCAGCAGCGCCACCTGGTAGTCGGCCTGCGAGGACGCCAGCACCCGCCCCTCCCCCGCGCGAATCACCTGCACCTGCGGACGCGGCGGATCGAGCAGGCGCGAGAACGGGATGCCCAGCGCGACGCACAGCGCCCACAGCGTCTCGATACTCGGATTGCCGACACCCGATTCCAGTTGGGACAGCGTCGATTTGGCCACCCCGGCCCGTCGCGCCACCTCGGTCAGCGACAGGCCGACACGCGACCGCTCCCGCCGCAGGGCGAGGGCGATGGCCTCCTGCGGAGGCGCGGACTGGGCGGCGTCGTGCTCGGTCATGATGGATTCCGACAGTACCCGGAGGCGCGTCACACGCGATTGACGAGCCCGCCCCGTAACGTTCAATATAGTAGTCGTGCGTTCGATATGGCGAACACTCGACCGGAGTGACCTCACGGGAATCGCGACCATCTGCCTGGCGGTCGTGGCGATCGGCGTGTCCTACGGGGCCACCGCCGTCACCTCGGGCATGCCTCCGTGGCTGCCGCTGCTGCTCAGCGTGCTGGTGCTGGCCGGGGGCGCGGAATTCCTGTTCGTCGGCATCATCGCCGCGGGCGGCGGCCTGGCCGCGGCGGTCCTGGCCGGGCTGGTCGTCAATGCCCGGCATCTACCGTACGGGCTGGCAGTTCCCGACGTGGTCGGCACCGGGTGGCGCCGGCTGCTCGGCACGCACGTCATGAACGACGAGTCGGTCGCGCTGGCACTGGCGGAATCCGATCGCGACCGTCGGCGGGCCGCATTCTGGCTGTGCGGCCTGGGCGTCCTGGTGGCCTGGCCACTGGGCGCGGCGCTCGGGGTGGCGATCGGCACGGCGATCCCGAATCCGGACATGTTCGGCCTGGACGCGGTGTTCCCCGCGGTCCTGCTCGCCCTGATCCTGCCCGCGGTCCGCGGCGACCGGGCGACCCGGCGGGCCGTCCTCGCGGGCGCGGCCGTGGCGGCGGCGTCCACCCCCTTCCTCGGCGCGGGCCTCCCGGTGCTGCTGGCCTTGCCCGCCGCACTGCTGGCATTCGGACGCGGCAGCGCCGAACAGCCCCAGCGAGATCCGGCGACCACGGGGACGGCGTCGTGACCACCACCCTGATCGCGGCCGCCCTGGCCTTGGCGGTGGGCACCTACGCCCTCCGCTTCGCGGGCCCGGTCCTGCGCCGTCGTCTCACCCTTCCCCCGCGTCTCACCCAGTTGCTGGAGGCCGGATCCGTGGTCCTGCTCGCCGCACTGGCCGTCACCGAACTCGTGCCCGCCGGGCATCGGGCCGGATTCGCCCTTCCCGCAGGCGTTCTCGTCGCCGTCGTCCTCGCCTGGCGCCGTGCGCCGCTGATCCTGGTCGCCGCCGCGGCGGCGATCACCACCGCCCTGCTGCGGCTTCTCGGCGTCGCCTGATCCGGGCCGAATACCCGGCAGACGATGTACCGGTAAGTAGGAATGGCGATTTGCCGGATTACGAAAAGCAACTGCTTGGTGAGGGCTGCTGGAAATTCGTCGATCGTCGTGTAAATCCGCCTTCACAGCGGCTGCCGGTGTGGTACCGAATCGTTCTTGGTGCACATTTGTCGCACGACCTGTAATGCTGTTCCGATTGCTCATCAATCGCTGCACGTGCATGCGGAAATCGGGCCGGAAGTTCGCTCGGGGCATCCTTTGTTGTGCCGTTCCACTCCTGTACTCTCCTCACTCGGACCCCTGTTCAGCACCGGGATTGACCAAACCCCTCGTGTGCGCGCATGCGGCACACAAGGTGTCGTGTTCAACAAGTTATTCGGTAAAGACCAGGAGGTCCGGGATGCCCGAAAAGGGTGACCCTCACGGCATTGTGCCCCACGATAAGGGAACCAGGTGCCGGTCGAGGAACGAAGGGCCCCGGCCGTGGCTGACGCTCATCGGCGTCGGCGCGACCAAGGCCCTCCTCGACTATCTACTCAGCCGGTTCGATCCTTTCGGCCGGTGACGGAGGCGGTGTGATCCACCGCATCCGGTGAGGCTGCGGGGCAAGGTAGTTTGTCCCGCTTCCCGGCGAAAGCCGGGACCGTGGGCACTCGGACACCACTCCGGGTGTCCACGGCAGCCAACCGAAACGATCAATGCGCACGGCTATGCGCCGCTCGATTCTTACACACTTCCGTGTGTAGTCCTATAGGCGCTTCCCGGCACGGCTCTCGCGGCACGTCGCAATTCGACGGAACGCGCATCGCGAATCGGGTCACGCGACACTCCTGAACTGCGCCGATGCCGCAAAGAATATCGAATTGGTCACGAATGATAAGGCCGCAATTGCCGACTCCCACAAACGATCGAACCCCACCCCCTACACACGGATAGCGCTTCACCGCGACGGGAAAATGGCTACCGTGCAGTTATTGCGACATATCACAAAAATTACGGCGTGGAGTCGGCTGTCCCGGCGAGCAAACGGGTGCGTCCGGCCCAGCTACCGAATAGCCCCGCCGCGAGCCCGGTGGGTCGGCGACCACCGCCACCCCGCACCGCGGCGAGCGAATCCGGAGCTAGCCCGGCGGTCGCGGATATCCGCCGATCTCAGAGCGGGGTGAGGGGCATGCCCGGGCCGCGGCGGCGAGCCACGGACCCGTAGCGGGCGTCGAGCCGCAGCCAGGTGCGGGTGGTGCGGACGCGGACCATCTCGGTGGACGCGATGCGATGGGCGCCCGCCTGATCCCCGGCGTGCGGGATGAAATCCATCGCGTTGAGCGTGAAGACCACGCGCATCGGAACCTCCACCTCGTCGCCGTTCCCGGTGACGGTGAGGACGGCCTGATCCAGCAGCGAGACCGGCGGGCCGTGACCGCTGCCGTGCTCGGCGGCCACGGCGGCGCCGCGCTCGGCCAGTTCCACCAGGCTGCGGGCCGGGACATCATCGACGTGCTCGAACCCGTCCAGCGGCGGCAGCGCCGTGCGCCACGAAGAATCCAGCGAGAAGCCCAGGTCGATCGGGCCGTCCGCGCCCGGGCCCGTCAGCCCGGACAGCACCACGTCACCGCCGACGGTGGCATCGTCGACCCCCAGCTCACCGACGACGGTGCGCATCGCGAGAGCCTCGAAACCGGTTGCCGCCCAGGCGGAGAGGTACCGATCGCCGCGGCGGCGCAGCCGGATCACGGCCGCCGGGTCGAGGCGCACGGCCCGTGCCACGAAGGTCGCCAGGTTCTCCCGCTCGGCCGGATCGGGGACCCGCAGCACGCGGGCGTCGGTCACTCGCCCTTCCACTGCGCCAGGTACTCACGCTCGGCGGAGGTCAGCCGTCGCAGGCGCTGGGTATCGATGTCGAACGCCGCGAGCTGGGTGGTGGCGATGACCGCGGGCGGCGAGTCCAGCGCCGCGCCGTTGGCGCGCACCTCGTAGCCGACCGTGAAGTCGACAGCGCGCAGCTGCTGGATCCACATCGCGATATCCAGCGGGGTGTCCTCGTGCCGGAGCTGACCCCGGTAGCGGACGTGCAGATCGGCGAGCACGCAGCCGTTGCGCAGTCCCGCGGTCGGGCGGTCGTCGAACAGCCAGGGAATCCGCGCCTCTTCGAGCAGAGTGACCATCCGGGCGTGGTTGATGTGCTGGAAGGCGTCCATATCCGACCACCGGACGTCGACCTTGGCGTGAAAACGCTTGGGCAGCACGGCGGTAGCGGCCGTCTTCGCGAGCCCGTTCACCGAACCGACACTCGTCACACGTAACCTCCGATCGGATTGCCGCCCGCACGCCTGCCGCCGGGCGGCCGGCGCCGCGGGTGGTGGAGCAGCGGGTCCGAACCCGTCCGGCGCGACGATGCCTCCGAACCGATCCGGCACCAAGTATGCCGCGTTTACCGGACGCCACCGGATCCGGCCGGGGCCGAGGGCGCCGACCGGCCCGTGTCCGAGCCGGTCAGCGCCGTGATCAGCGACATTCTGTGAGTTGGCACAAGGCCGCGTCGCTCAGCGGACCTCGGCCTGCGCTCCCACTCCGCTGACCATGCTGCGCACCTGCCGCGCCGCCACCGACAGCGTGGCCAGATCGTGGGTGCCGGATTCGAACAACTCCGCGAGGGCGGCGCGGGCGCGACCCAGGCGGGACTGGTTCTTCGACTCCCAGTACGCGATCTTCTCCTCGGCCGTCTCCTCCGGGTCGCCGCCGGAAAGTACGTCGAGGGTCAGCGAGCGCAGCGATCCGTACATATCGTCACGCAGCGCGAGCCGTGCCAGCGCGTGCCAGCGATCGCCCCGTTCGAGGTGGCTGACGGCCTGCAGCAGCCAGTCGATCTTCAGGTGCTCGTTGAGCGCGTAGTACAGCGCGCCCACCTCGTCGCCGTCGCGATCGGTGATGTCGGCGATATCGATGACGTCCAGCAGCGGGAACAGGTTGAGCAGCCCGAACACCTCGGTCGCGAGGACCTCCGGCACACCGAGCCCGGTCAGCCTGGCCGACTGCCGCTCGAGGGTGTCGATGTGGTGGCCGCGCAACCAGCCCGGCACCTTGGGCGCCAGCTCCCGCACCGAGTCGCTGTAGCGGTGGATCTCCGCGCCGACCGCGATCGGCTGCGGGCGGTTGCTCAGCAGCCACCGCGAGGCCCGGTCGAGGGTGCGCTTGGTCTCGAGTTCCAGTTCGTCCTTCACCGCGGTGGCGATCTCGGCCTCACGGATGCGGGTCCAGATCGACTGGAGATCGAAGATCTGCGTGGCCGCGGCGAACGCACGCACCGAGTCGGTGGCGCTGGCGCCGATCTCCTCGTTGAGCCGATGCGCGTAGGTGATGCCGCCGAGGTCGACCATCTCGTTGATCACCATGGTGGTGACGATCTCCCGGCGCAGCCGGTGCCGCTTGATGGCGGCCCCGAACCTCTCGCGCAGCGGCGTCGGGAAGTAGTCGGGCAGGCGCGCCGAGAAGTGCGCGCTGTCGGGCAGATCCGAGTCGAGCAGATCCGATTTCAGCGAAAGTTTCGCGTGCGCCATCAGATTCGCCAGCTCGGGCGAGGTGAGCCCGCCACCCGCCTCGGCGCGCCGCTTGATCTCCGCGTCCGACGGCAGGGCCTCGAGTTCGCGATCCAGTCCGCGCCGCGATTCCAGATCCTCCATCAGGCGCTTCTGCACGTTCAGCATCCGGGGCGCCTCGGCCCGCGACATACCCATCAGGAAGTTCTGGGACACGTTGTCCTGCAACACCATGTCCGAGACCTCGTCGGTCATGGACGCCAGCAGGGGGTTGCGGTCGGCGGGCGCCAGCTCGCCGGCCGACACCACGCCGTCGAGCAGGACCTTGATGTTGACCTCGTGGTCGGAGCAGTCCACACCCGCCGAGTTGTCCAGCGCGTCGGTATTGCACTTGCCGCCCTCGCGGCAGAACTCGATGCGGCCCAGCGCGGTGAGGCCGAGGTTGCCGCCCTCCCCGATCACCTTGACCCGCAACCGATTCGCGTCGACGCGCACCGGGTCGTTGGACTTGTCGCCCACCTCGGCATTGGATTCGGTACTCGCCTTGATGTAGGTCCCGATACCGCCGTTCCACAGCAGCTGCACCGGGGCCAGGAGGATGGCCTTGATCAGCTCCGGCGGGGACAGCGAGACGATATCGTCGGCCAGGCCCAGGGCCTCGCGCACCTGCGGGCTGATCGGCACCGCCTTCACGGTGCGGTCGTAGACGCCGCCGCCCGCACTGATCAGCGACGTGTCGTAATCCCGCCACGACGACCGCGGCAACTCGAACATCCGCTGCCGCTCCGTGAACGACCGCGCCGCATCGGGATTCGGGTCGAGGAAGATGTGCCGGTGGTCGAACGCCGCCACCAGGCGAATGTGTTCCGACAGCAGCATCCCGTTGCCGAACACGTCACCCGACATGTCACCGACGCCCACCACCGTGAACTCCTGTGACTGCGTATCGATGTCCATCTCGGCGAAATGCCGCTTCACCGACTCCCACGCGCCCTTGGCCGTGATGCCCATCGCCTTGTGGTCGTAACCCGCCGAACCACCCGACGCGAAGGCGTCACCCAGCCAGAACCCGTAGCTCTGCGCCACGTCGTTGGCGATATCCGAGAACGTCGCCGTACCCTTGTCGGCCGCCACCACGAGGTAGGTGTCGTCGCCGTCGCGACGCACCACCCGCGCGGGCGGGACGACCTCCCCGCTGGCGTGGTCGACATTGTCGGTCACGTCCAGCAGACCGGAGATGAAGGTGCGGTAGCAGGAGATGCCCTCGGCCTGCAGCGCCTGCCGGTCCGCCGCCGGATCACCCGTGGCGGCGGGCGGATTCTTCACCACGAAGCCGCCCTTGGCACCCACCGGCACGATCACGGCGTTCTTCACCGCCTGCGCCTTCACCAGGCCCAGGATCTCGGTGCGGAAGTCCTCCAGGCGGTCGGACCACCGCAGCCCACCGCGCGCCACGGGACCGAACCGCAGATGCACGCCCTCGACCCGCGGCGAATACACGAAGATCTCGAATTGCGGGCGCGGACGGGGCAATTCGCTGATCTCGCCCGGCTCCACCTTGATCGACAGATACTCGCGGGGCGCGCCCCGCTCGTCGGTGCGGTAGTAGTTGGTCCGCAGCGTCGCGCGCACCAGGCTCAGGATCGCCCGCAGAATGCGGTCGGCGTCGAGGCTCACCACCTCGTTGATGCGTTCCGCGACCGCGGCCTCCAGTTCGGCGGCCCGGTCCGGCGCCGCCGAGTCGGGATCGAACAGCGCGGTGAACAGATCCACGAACAGCAGCGCCGCATCCGGTGACGTCAGCAGGACGCGGGCGATATTCGCCTGGCTGTAGGGAAAGTCGGCCTGCTGCAGGTACTTCGAGTACGCCCGCAGGATCGCCACCGCGCGCCAGCTCAGTCCGGCGCGCAGCACCAGCTCGTTCAGCGCGTCGGCCTCGGCCCGGCCGTGCCAGAGCGCGTCGAAGGCCGAGGTGAAACGCTCGCGCAGCCCGCGCTCGCGGGCGTCGAGGATGTCCAGGCGGTCGGCGGTCTCGACCAGTTCGGCGTCCATATTGCGGTCCAGCGACATGCGCAGCAGGTCGGGGCGGGCCTGCAGACCGAAGTCGTAGATCCACACCTCCCGGCCGTCGGCGAACTGCAGCTGGTACGGACGCTCGTCGACCACCTCGACGCCCAGGCTCTGCAGAAGCGGCAGCACCTGGCTCAGCGAGATGCCGCCGCCGATGTAGAGCGTGAAACGCCAGGAGCCCGGCTCGGATCGGGGCCGCCGGTACAGGTGCTGGTCGATCTTGCCGGGAGCCAGCCGCTCCAGCCGGACGATATCGGCGAGGGCGCGGACCGCCTCGAAATCCTCCTTGTAGGCGTCCGGCAGGGCCTCCGTATAGCGCTGCACCACGGCCGGATCCAGCACCGTCGAGGCGGCCACCTCGTCGCGCAGGTGGTCGTCCCAGGTGCGGCTGGCCTCGGCGAGCAGCTGCTGGATGCGCAGCCGGTTGGTCTCGGAGACGTCCACCGGGGTGCCGGGCTCCGGCAGCCGCACGGTGAAATACACGCTGGCGAGCTCGCTTTCGGACACTCGCGCCGAATAGTCGATCGAGACGCCGCCCAGCTCCCGGACGAGAATGTCCTGGATCTCCAGCCGCACCCGGGTGGTGTAGCGGTCGCGCGGCAGGTAGACCATGCAGGCCACGAACCGGCCGTAGGAGTCCGCGCGCAGGAACAGCCGCACCTGCCGCCGCATGCCGACGTTGAGCACCGAGCCCGCGGTGTGGCGCATCGTGTCCACATCGGCGGAGAACAGCTCGGTCCGCGGGAAGGACTGGATCACCTCCAGCATCGCCTGCCCGGAGAACGAGTCCAGCTCCACGCCGCTCTGCTCGATCACCGTGCGTACCCGCCGCTCGACGACCGGGATGTCGAGCACGTTCTCGTGCATCGCGGCCACGGTGAAGACGCCGATGAACAGGTGCTCGCCGGTAATGGCGCCGGAGGCATCGAATTCGGCGACGCCGACGAAGTAGGGGTACACCGAACGGTGCACGGTCGCGGGAACCAGGCCCTGGGTGAGCATCAGCAGCGGGCGGTCGCCGCTGTCCACCGGGACCCGGAAGTCGGTGCCCACGTCCGGGCGCAGCACACCGAGGCTACTGTCCGGTACCGCAACGGATTTCGCGTCCGCGCCGTCGGCGGAGCGCTGGTAGCGGGCGTAGCCCAGCACGGTGAAATGTCCGTCGGCCAGCCAGCGCAGCAGGTTCGCGCAGTCGACCAGGTCGGTGGGACTGAACGGGGGGGCGTTGTTCGCGGCCGCGGCGTCCAGTTCGTCGGCCAGGCGGTCCTGCACTCTGCGCATCGCCTCGGTATCGCCGATCACCTGGCGCACGTCGGTGAGCACATCGGAGATTCCGGTCTCGAGCTCCTCCAGCAGGGCCGGGCTCGTCGACGGGTGCAGCTGGATGTGCATCCAGGATTCCCGCAGGCCGGTGGCGCCGTTGCCGTCGACCTCATGGGGCACAGCGGATTCGAGGGCGCCCTCGGCGTCGCGGATCACCTCGAAGATCGGGTGGATCACCTCGCTGATACTCACCGTGTGGCGGCTGAGATACGCGGTGACCGACTCCACCAGCAGCGGCATATCGTCGGTGACCATTTGCACGGCGGCTCCGAGGCCGCTGCCGTCGTCCGGGTAGTACACCCGCACCCGTGCCTGTCCCGGCGGGCGCAGCGTGCCCAGTTCGATGTGCCGCCGGAACACCAGGTTCGAGCCCCCGGTGATCGCGCAGTCCACATCGCCGGCGTCCACGTGGCGGAAATACGCCTCCTCGAGCGTGGCCAGCTCGCCGCGCAACTGCTCCGGCAAGCTCGCTACCCACGCCGCTGTGGACATTTCGGACGAGACCGTCATTTTCTTCGCCAACTCCTCGGATATCGGTTCCGCAACAAAGTGACGCCGGAGTCGAGAGTAGCTGGGTGTCGCACGCGCTGCCGAGGAATCTCGCCAAACCCCCCGTCGGCGCCCGAGCCGCCCGAACACCCCGGTTGGTACGACCCCAGCCGCGCACCGCCGAAGTACCAGGTGGTGCACGATAAGCGTTGCGCCGGTAGTTATTTGACGCACGCTCGAATATGACCGATCACACTGTTCGCTTGTCGATAACCCGCGAGTAACCAATGCGATGCCAGGTTCCGGTCCTCCGTTCGGCGTGCGGAGGACCGGACCTGGATCAGCGGAAATCAGTCGCGAGTCAGCTTGCGGTGTGTGACGCGGTGCGGTCGCGCCGCATCCGGCCCGAGCCGCTCCACCTTGTTGGCCTCGTAGGCCTCGAAGTTGCCCTCGAACCAGAACCAGGCGGCCTCGTTGTCGTCGTTACCCTCCCACGCCAGGATGTGGGTACAGGTGCGGTCGAGGAACCAGCGGTCGTGGGAGATGACCACGGCGCAGCCGGGGAACTGCTCGAGGGCGTTCTCCAGCGAGCCGAGGGTTTCGACGTCGAGGTCGTTGGTGGGCTCGTCGAGCAGGATCAGGTTGCCGCCCTGTTTCAGGGTGAGTGCCAGGTTCAGCCGGTTGCGCTCACCACCGGACAGCACGCCCGCGGGCTTCTGCTGGTCGGGGCCCTTGAACCCGAACGCGGAAACGTAAGCGCGCGAAGGCATTTCCTGGCTGCCGACCTGGATGAAGTCGAGGCCCTCGGAGACCACCTGCCACACCGTCTTGTTCGGATCGATGCCCGCGCGGTTCTGGTCGACGTAACTCAGCTTGACCGTGTCGCCGACCCGCACCGTGCCGCTGTCGGGCTGCTCGATGCCGACGATCGTCTTGAACAGCGTGGACTTACCGACACCGTTGGGACCGATGACGCCGACGATGCCGTTGCGCGGCAAGGTGAACGACAGATCCTTGATCAGCTGGCGGTCGCCGAAGCCCTTGTCCAGGTGCTCGACCTCGACGACCACATTGCCCAGGCGCGGACCGGCCGGGATCTGGATCTCCTCGAAGTCCAGCTTCCGCATCTTCTCGGCCTCGGCCGCCATCTCCTCGTACCGGCCGAGGCGGGCCTTGTTCTTGGCCTGGCGGGCCTTGGCGCCCGAGCGCACCCAGGCCAGCTCGTCCTTGAGGCGCTTCTGCAGCTTCTGGTCCTTCTTGCCCTGGACCTCCAGGCGCTCCGCCTTCTTCTCCAGGTAGGTGGAGTAGTTGCCCTCGTAGGGGTAGGTGCGGCCGCGGTCGAGTTCGAGGATCCAGCCGGCGACATTGTCGAGGAAGTAGCGATCGTGGGTGACGGCCAGCACCGCGCCCGCGTACTGGGCGAGGAACTGCTCGAGCCAGAGCACCGACTCGGCGTCGAGGTGGTTGGTGGGCTCGTCGAGCAGCAGCAGGTCGGGCTTGCTCAGCAGGAGTTTGCACAGCGCGACGCGGCGGCGCTCACCGCCGGAGAGGGTGGTGACCGGCTCCTCCGGCGGCGGGCAGCGCAGCGCGTCCATGGCCTGCTCCAGCTGCGAGTCCAGGTCCCACGCGTCGGCGTGGTCGAGATCTTCCTGGAGCTTGCCCATCTCCTCCATCAGCTCGTCGGAGTAGTCGGTGGCCATGAGTTCGGCGATCTCGTTGAAGCGGTCCAGCTTGACCTTGATCTCGCCGAGGCCCTCCTCGACGTTGCCGCGAACGGTCTTCTCCTCGTTCAGCGGGGGCTCCTGCTGCAGGATGCCCACCGTCGCGCCCGGCGCCAGCCAGGCATCCCCGTTGTTCGGCTGGTCCAGTCCCGCCATGATCTTGAGAACGCTCGACTTACCGGCGCCGTTCGGACCGACAACGCCGATCTTGGCACCGGGAAGGAAGTTCAAGTTCACGTCATCGAGGACGACCTTGTCTCCGTGCGCCTTGCGAACCTTGCGCATCTGGTAAATGAACTCAGCCATGTGCGAAAGCCTATCGGTGTGGGTGCGGGTGGGGCGAAGCGGAGCTACCCTCGTCATCCGGCATCGGCCGGGGTAGCGCCGACCGGGACCGACATATCGGATGCACCCGGTCCGCGGACCGCCTCGTCGTCAACGGACGGGGCGTCGGCGGAGTTCCGGCCGGCCCGTCGCCGGACGGGCGTCGAACAGCGGCCCAGGTCCGGGCCGAGGGCGCCGGCCCGCATCTCCAGATCGTGCCGTTCCACGCCGTCCTCGGTGCGGTACTCGGCGGTGCGCAACCGGCCGTAGGCGATGATCGGATCGCCGCGCCGGATCGAGGAATCCGCCCCCTCGGCCGTCCGGCGCCGGCAGTCGACCGTGAGAAACAGAGCGCCGTTGTCGACCCAGCCGCGGTCGCGGTCGAACCGGCGGGCATTGCTCGCCATGCGGAACGACACCACCTGCTCGCCCCCGGGCAGGCTGCGCCGCACCGGATGCGTCACCACCGTGCCGATGACGGCCGTATTCGCCTCGTACATGTGTCCCCCCTTGCTCTTTCGGATATCACGTCCAAGCCTGACGCATCCGCGACCGCCGCGACAGACCCGATCCGGCATCTGGGGATGAATTCCGAGGATGTGGACACCCGGCGTTTACAACGTCGCCGGATCCGTATTCGCCCCGCACAGGACGATCACGGGCCGCTCCCCCGGCTCGGGCACGTAGGCCCCGCTCTGGATGGCTGCCAGCGCGGTCGCGCCGGCCGCCTCCACCACGATGCGGAACTCCCGCCACAGGTACTCGCGAGCCATCGCGATCGCGTCGTCGGTCACCAGCACCGAGGCCATCCCGTAGCGCTGCGCCAGCTCCAGCGGGATGTTGCCGATCCTGGTGGCGCCCAGCGCATCCGCGGCGATGCTGTTGACGTGCACATCCACCGCCCGGCCCGCGGCCAGGGCGGCGTTCAGGGTGGGCGCGCCCTTCGGCTCGACGCCGATCACACGCCCGCGCAGGCCCAGCGCCGCCGCGATCCCGGCGGCCAGGCCGCCACCCCCGACGGCCACCAGCACGGGCGGCCGGCCGCGCACCTGCCGCTCGATCTCCAGCCCGACCACCCCGGCGCCCGCCACCACCGCGGGCAGGTCGTAGGCGTGCAGTTGCAGGGCGTCACGTTCGGCCGCCAGCTCGTCGGCGTGCTTCTTGGCCTCGGCGTAAGTCGTTCCGTGCCACAGCACTTCGGCGCCGTAGGCCCACATGGCGGCGACCTTGGTGTGCGGCGCAGACTCCGGCACCACCACGGTGCAGGTTCGTTCCTGCACGGCGCACGCCAGCGCCGCGGCGATCCCGGCGTTGCCGCCGGAGGCGATGACCACCCCGCGTTCGTCGCCCCGGTTCTCCAGCAGCGCGTTGAGACTCCCGCGCACCTTGAACGTGCCGCCGTGCTGGAGGTATTCGAGCTTGAACGTCACCTTCACGGGACCGTGCGGTCCGGTCACCTCGGTGTGGAATACCGGTGTCACCCGAACTCGCCGTCCCAGACGCAGCCGTGCCGCCCGCACATCGGACCGGTACAGCCGCTTCACCTCTCGCGCCGCGGACGCATCGGTCACTTGCGGACCTCCCGGTCGCGTCGGGCCAGTTCGGCGAACATGGCGTTGTGCGCGGACAGGTCGGCGTCGTGGTCGCGCTCGGCCGCCCGATCGATCCGCTTGGCCATCCGGTCGTCGCTGCGCGACCACTGGATCAGCAGCGCCAGCATCACCAGTACCAGCGGAATCTCACCGCTGGCCCAGGCCAGGCCGCCGCCCGTGCGCTGGTCGCCGAGCAGATCGGTGTTCCAGGTGATCCCGAGCGAGCGATAGAACCAGGACCCCAGCACGGTCGTCATACTCATCAGCGCGACGCCGAAGAACGCGTGGAACGGCAGCGAGCCGAACACCATCCCCACCTTCGTCAGCGGCTGCACCTGCCGCGGTTTGGGATCGATGCCCAGCACCACCCAGTAGAACAGGTAGCCCGACACCAGGAAGTGCACGTTCATCGCCAGATGCGCGCCGTGCGACCCGAGCACCGAATCGAAGATCCCGCCCAGATACAGCGCGTAGAAGCCGATCACGAAGAACGCCGTGGCCACCGCGGGCTGAGTCATGAACCGCGACACCGGATTGTGCACGGCGGCCAGTACCCACTCGCGCGGTCCCGGAGCCGCGTCGCGCCCGGCCGGCGGCAGCGCGCGCAGCGTCAGCAATACCGGGCCACCGAGGGCGAACAGGATCGGCGCCAGCATCGACAGCAGCATGTGCTGGGCCATGTGCACGCTGAACATGGCCGGCGCGTAGCGGCCGACGCCCGAACTGGTGGCGATCAGCAACACCAGGCAACCGCACAGCCAGGCGGCGGTCCGCCCGGCGGGCCAGGTGTCGCCGCGTGCGCGCAGCCGGCGCACCCCGGCCAGATACAGCACAGCAAGCACGACGGCCAGCGTTCCGAAGATCAGATCGAAGCGCCAGTCGAAAAGCAGCCGCGCGGCCGTCGGCGGACCGTCGAGGTTGTAGCCGAGTTCCACCTCCGCGGGCGAGGGAACCTGTTTCAGGTCCGGCGGGGGCGTGCGGCCCAGGCCGACGGCGAGCCCGACCGTGGACGCGAACACGAGCGCTTCCACCCCGGCGTACCGGATCAGCGCGGCGCGATCGCGCGGATCCTTCCGCAACGCGGGCACCGCGATCCGGCGTTGTATGAAACCGATCACACCGAGGACGCACAGCGCGAGGGTCTTGGCGATCACCAGGCGGCCGTAGGTCGTCGTGAACAGGTCGTCCCACGGCACCCGCACCCAGGCGTTGATCACGCCGCTCACCGCGACGACCACGAACGCGCCCGTCGCGACCAGTGAGAACCGGTGCGCCGCGAGGCCGGTGTGCGCGCCGCCGCGCAGCGCGTACGCCAGCACCGCGAACAACCCGCCCACCCACAGCGCCATCCCCACGAGGTGCAGGATCAGGCTGTTGGTGGCGACGTCGTGCGAACCGCCCGAGGACGAGTGCCCGGTCAGCGCGACCGGCATCAGGCACAGCACCGCCCCTCCGAACAGCGGCGGCATCCAGCCCCAGCGCAGCGCCAGCCGGCAGGCGACCGCCAGCGCCAGCGCCATGAAAGCCGTTGTCCGCCAAGCGCCCGCGATATCCACCTGCGCGATGGCGTGCCAGACCTGGTCGGGCCGCAGCATCGACCGCACGGGTTGCCCGGTGGTGTCCGACAGAGTCAGCGGGACCAGCAGCGCCGACGCGCCTGCCCACACCAGCGCCGCGATTCCGGCGCGATGCAGCGCCCGGTACCCGCCCACGTCGAGCAGTCCACTACGCTGCGGCGGTGTGAGGAATGCCGCGAACAGCAGCGAGCCGACCGCCACCGCCGCGGAGAGATCGGCGATCGCGCGAACAGCGGGCAGACCGTAGGTCGTCAGCGGGCCGGGGTCGGGGATGCCGAGCAGCGTCAGCGCCTGAGCTGCGGACAGGCCGACCACCACGGGCGCCACCAGCGCGGCCACCGCCGTCGCGACCGTCACGAGGACCGGGAACATCGCCGCCGACTCCGACCGTATGTCCTGGGATTCAGGTTCGGCGGACGGGTCCTGCGGTGACGACATGGACCTCAGCCTAGTTCGATCCCCCGCCCCCGGTGGCCCCGGCCCGAGCCCCGCCCCGGCCCACTGTGACCCCGCTGACATGCCCGCGAGTTGCCCGTCGGCAACGGCGACCCGTTCTGGACGCTCGCTATACTAATCGTGCTGGACAGCGTGCCGAGAACCCGGCATGGTGTGTGGTGCCTGCTATGCCTCCGTAGCTCAGTTGGATAGAGCAAGGGCCTTCTAATCCCTAGGTCGCAGGTTCGATTCCTGCCGGGGGCACCAAGTGTCTCTGACCAGCGACATTCGTCGCCGGATCAGAGATACCCATACCACGCAACGCTCAAACACCCAGGAATTCGCACGAGAATCCGAGGAAGGCGCGGCGCACGACCAACTCCGGCGTGCAGCCCTGCACCTAACTCGACGTTTCGGGCAGTGGATACGAACCGGTGACCGAAGCCGACCGCCCGTACCGCATCGCCTGCGCCTTTCGTGCCGCGGTAAGTGCTTTCCGAAATGCCGTGGAGTGGAGTTCGACGACCCCGCCCCGAGACCTTCGTCCGATACGAAGAGCTTCGAGATCATTGAAGGACAGCAGCCCAGCCAGCTCGACCCACCGAAACCAATCTATCGATCGATCGTCCCCGTACCGCACCATGATTCCCTTCGGCCGGTCGAACGCGTCGTAGCAGTCGCTGCATCGGTACCTCATAAGACGATGCGGCAACGTGTAGAACCGCCGGGACCGACAATGAGGACACGCTGGGAAGAGTCCCTGATCCGACGAAACCTCTACGACAGCAGTACCCAGGAGACCCGCGGCGTTCCGGTACGCCACGACATCACCGTCCCGAGCCTTCGGCGGGCTGGGTATCCGTCGCCACGGTTCCTCGTCGAGCACATGCGGTTCGCGATTGTCCGATTCGATCGTAATCAGCCAGGTTCGTGGGCCGAACGCCGGCGGCAGCGCGGCAGTAGCACGCGCACGCCGGCGAAGAGCGGCACGCAACGCCTGCCCCTGTGCCGGTGCACCCCGCAGAATCCGAAAGGCCGGAAGGAGCGAGGAGATCCCTTCGCGAGCCATCTCTTCCAACTCCGCGAGCCACTCGGCCCGGAACCGCCCTTGGGAACCTTTCGGCAGCCACCAAAGAGCAATACCGATAAGACGCCGGGCGACACGGTCTACCTCCACGCTGTCTCGGCCGTTCTTGCCATCCTCCGGCCAGAGCGCCTCGTCGCGACCGAGTTGGACAACCTTGCCATCCACGGCACGGAACGCAACGCCGTCCCCCACACGCAGCGTCATGCCATCCCCCAGCCAGGCTCGGGCGACGGCGCCCAGCTCGTCGATCGTGACGTTGACAACCGCGCCTGCATTTTGGCGATTTCATCGCGCGCGGCGGCGGTCCCGTCTGTAGTGAGCTGGTAGTAGCGCCGCCTGCGGCGGCCCTCCGCCGATTCGTCGATTTCTTCCCAATCGCTGGTAACCCACCCGGCCGTCTCCAACCGAGTCAGGATCGGATAGATGCTGCCGGTCGGCAGGCCCGAATGCTCCGAGATCTTCAGCCCGTAATGCTCATCCGAAGGGCGCTCCAGCAGTGCCTGTAACACCTGGAGCGTCTGTAAGGTCATCCGAACTTTCGCGGGCATGCAAGACACTCTACACTGCCATTGCTGTAACTCTATATAGGGTCGGTGGGATGCCCCCTACCGGCTCGGCCAGGTACGTGGAACGAAGGAGCAACACCTGATGAAGAGCGACCCGTTGGTGCTCACACTGTCGCTGTGCTTGGTAATCGCAGTAGGCATCATCTGCGGCATGCTGGCAGGGTTTCTCAGCTGGATCGGTGGCGCGAAACCGGCAAACGCAGCGCTTCGCGGGGGCGCGGCGTTCGGCGGCACCGTCGGCCTGGGTGTCGCTGTAATCGCGGCGCTCTAGTCGACCGGCTCCGCGCGTCGCCCTGTCGCACCATCGAGTGCGCTAGCGGCTTTCGCGCGGGCGGCTGCGCGGTCCGTCTTGCCGCCCGGGCCGATCTCCAGGCGGTCTACCGGGACGACGTACTCCGGGAAGTATTCGGGGCTCACGCCGCGGGTGCGGAGGTCGGTCGCGAGGGTGGGGGTGTCCAGGTGGGCGCCGGGGGTGAGAACGACTACGGCGCAGACTCGTTCGCCGTAGATCGGGTCGGGGATGCCGACGACGGTGACGTCGGTGACCGCGGGGTGAGCCTGGACGAGGTGTTCGATCTCGGTGATCGAGATGTTCTTGCCGCCGCGGATGATGAAGTCGGCGGTGCGGCCGACGACGCGGAGGCGGTCGGCGGCGTCGACTTCCACGATGTCGCCGAGGAGGAGCCAGCCGGCGTCGGTGTACAGCTCGGCGTTCGCGTCCGGGTCGTTCCAGTAGCCGGCCGAGGTGAGGGGGCCGCGGACGGCGGGGCGGCCGCGGCGTGGGGTGGTCGTGCTGTCCGCGCCGGTGTCGTCGAGGATGCGGACGTTCATGGACGGCAGGAGGTGGCCGCAGGTGCGTAGGCGGGTGTCGGTGTCGTCGTCGACGGTGGTGCGGCTGACGGCGCCGGATTCGTTGGAGCCGTAGAACTGGAGAACCCTTGCGCCCGTGCGCTGTTCGAACGCGGCGGCGTCGTCGTAAGGGACCGGCTCGCCGCCCGTGTAGAGGACGCGGAGACTCGAGAGATCGCGGCGCCCGGCAGATTCCGAGCGCAGCAGCATCTTGAATTGTGTACTGACGCAACACAGAACGGTGACGCGCTCGCGTTCGATCAGCATGGCGGTCTCGTCGGCGTCGAACCGCGAGCTCACCACGACGGGGATCCCCAGCAGGGCGGGGAGGAAATGCGCCGACCACAGCCCGAAGCCGTAGGGCGCGGGGACGACGGAACAGAGGACGTCGTCCGGCCCGATCCGGCCGCCGAGCATCGCCTCCCGGGCGAAGGCGATCCACCGTTTCTCGCTGTGGGTCACCACTTTCGGCAGACCGGTGGTCCCGGAGGTGGAATTGAGAATCGTGATGTCCGAGGTGGTGAAAGCCTGGGCCGGTCCCGCAGGCACCACGGTGTTCAGCCGATGCCGGGTGACAGTGCCGGACTCCTCGTCCACCACAAGCACATCCGCCGGATGGACGTCGTGCCCGCGCAACTCGTCGACCAGCGCACGCCACGACCGCCCCCGGATCGAGGACACAGTGACCAGCGTGACCGCCTCGGTCCGCCGCATGACGTGCGCGATCTCCCGCACCCCGGACCGGACGGCGACGGCCGCCGCGATGCGCCGCGCGCGGTAGCAGCCGCACAGCGCGGCGTGCACGACCATCGTGTCCG
>NZ_BAGL01000031.1 GCF_000308875.1 Nocardia transvalensis NBRC 15921 | reverse complement strand
CGGCGGCGTCGCGGGCGAGTTCGCCGACCGTGCCGGGGAGCGCCGCGGTCGTCACGACGCCGCTCGTTCCCGGCGCAGCGTGCGATCCGAGGCCGCGAGGTGCGCGCCCAGGGCATCCTCGAATCGGGTGGTCACCGCGTCGAGCAGGAGTCGCCGCCGGATCGCGATCTCGGATCCGACCGCGGATTCGAACAGGGCCAGGCCGGCCTTGATCGCCTCCGTCTCCGCCGCGGCGTCGGTCGCGACGATATCCACCAGGCCGCGCTCCACCGCTACCTCGGCCGTCAGGCCCCGGCCCTGGACGACCAGGTCACGGGCGCGTCCGGCGCCGATCTGGGCGGCCAGCCGGTAGATGCCCATCGCGGGCCAGACGCCCGCCCCGGTGGTCGCGAACCGGAATTCGGCGCCCGCTCGCAGCACCCGGTAGTCCGCGACCAGGAGCAGCTCCGCCGCGGGCCCGTAGGCCGCGCCGTCGACCGCGGCGATGATCGGCACCGGCACCTGTTCCAGCCGCCGCAGTGCGGCCTCCCACTTCCCGACATCCCCGACGGCCACCTCACCGGGCCACGCGAAATGGTGTCCGGTCCGGGCACCGCCGATGTACAGCACCACGCAGTGCCGGTTGGCCGCCGCCGCGTCCTCCGCCCGATGCGCGACGGCGGTCACCGATTCGATCAGGTCGGCGGACAACGGCGCGTCGGCGGCGATGACCGCCGCGATGATATGCACGCCCCCACCCGAAATCCGCGCCGCGTCGTCGTGCACTGTCGCCTCGATACTCATTATGAATTTCCCCCGTTCGTTGTGGTTCGGCACAACTCAGAATCGGACCAGGGCGGTCTCGATCTGAGATCCCGGCCCCATGGTCATGAATACTCCGTAATCACCCGGCCGCGTTACCTGTTCCGCGAGCAGCCGCTCGTAGGAGAACAGGAACGAGCCGCTCGACAGATTTCCGTAATCGCGCATGACGCCCGTGGTATGACGCAGGTCGTGCCCGGTCAGACCGAGGTTGATCTTGACGGCGTCGATCACTTTCTTACCGCCGGAATGGACGATCCACTGCGCGATATCCTTGCGCCGCAGACCGTTTTCCGACAGCAGCCGGTCCACCACGATCTCGACGTGCGCGCCGACCTCGTAGGGCACGTCCCGGTCGAGATAGAAGCTGAATTTCCCGGCCTCGTCGTCCCAGTCGTAGCGCATGGCTCCGATCGCGTGCCGGATCATGTAGCTGCGCTGCGCCAGGACCGCCGGTGTCGAGGCCGTGGATTCGCCGTTCGGTTGCGGGCCGGAGCACAGCGCCAGCGCCGCCGCGCCGTCGCCGAACAGGCTGTTGACCACCGCCGTCCGCATCGTGCCGTCGAACACGTAGGCCGCCGAACACGCCTCGGAGCAGGCCAGGATGGTCAGCTCCCCCGGATGGGTGGCCGACCAGCTCGCGGCCGCGGTGAGGCCGTTGAGCCCCGCGTTGCAACCCATGCCGACCACGTCCAGCCGCGCCGTATGCGGCGACAGCCCCAGCTCGTCGATCAGCAGCGCGCTGAAACCCGGCGTGAGGAAGCCGGTGGTCGTCACCGCGACCAGATATTTGATCTCCTCCGGCTCGCGGCCGAGTTCGCGCAGGCATGCGCGAATGGCGTCCGCTCCGGTGCGCACGCCGTAACGGCGGTGTTTCTGTAGTAGTTCCGCCTGCGACTCCTCACGGAAATTTCCGTTCTCTGCACGTGGCGGTAATGTCAGGTATCGGTGTTCGATACCGCCGTTGAGAAATACGCCCCTGATTTTGGAATCGGTGATCCCGAGCAGGTCGACGAGTTCGCGCTGGCGATAACCGGTGGGCGGATTCGCCGTGGCCACCGCGAGCAGGCGCGGCAAGGCGGACGACGATTCGGCGGCAACCGGAATCGATACGGTTTCGGTAGGCTTCGGCTGAACAAGAGTGGTCATGGCCGGATCCGTTCAATAATCGCTGATTTCCACGGCGGCTCGTCTTCGAGACCGCCGACCACACCCCGAGCAATTTTCGAACAAGGTCAGATTAGCAACCCGCCATACCGGCAGCAACCACCAGAACTATGGGCCCACCTTCGGAAACGACACTGAAACACGTTGAGCCCCTTGACGTGTCACGGTCGACAGATCCGCAGGTCGGGACCGCCCGCCACCCGAGGTTCGGGGGCACGGCCGCGCCTGGAACGCGTTCCACACGCGACATCCGGGCCGGACGGAGACCGGTGACGAGACGTACGCCACACCGCGCGGTGAGGCATGGGATCCGGGCCGATGACGAGCGGATACGCTGGACGGTGAGCCCAGCCCGGTTCGACCGAACAACGAGGTACGCAGTGAGCAGAGTGACCGCACGGCGGAAAATGCTCCGGATCACGCCGGAGGGCCAGATCCGCCGCCCGGATTCCCTCGCCGTCGAGGAGCCGCTGGAGTTGCGCCTCGACGGGCGGTCGCTGGCGGTCACCATGCGCACCCCGGGCAACGATATCGACCTCGCGCACGGATTCCTGCTGGGCGAGAACATCATCGGTGCGCGCGAGGACATCGTCTCGGCGCGTTACTGCGCCGGGACCGACGAGAACGGGCAGAACACCTACAACGTGCTCGACATCCAGTTGCGCACGGCCACACCGGTTCCCGCCCGCAACTTCCTCACCACCAGCGCCTGCGGGTTGTGCGGCAAGACCGCCCTCGACGAGGTGCGCACCGGCACCCGCTTCCCCCTGCCCGACGACGGGCCGCTGGTGGACGCCGACCTACTCGCCGCCCTTCCCGACGAATTACGGTCGCGCCAAACAGTTTTCGATGCGACGGGCGGGCTACACGCGGCCGGGTTGTTCACCACCGACGGCGCCGCGCTCGCGGTCCGCGAGGATGTCGGCCGCCACAACGCGGTCGACAAGGTGATCGGCTGGGCGCTGCGCGAGGATCGCGTCCCCGCCCACGATCTCGTCCTCGTCGTCAGCGGGCGCGCCTCCTTCGAGCTGGCGCAGAAGGCCGTCATGGCGGGCATCCCCGTGCTCTGCGCGGTGTCGGCTCCGAGTTCGCTGGCCGTCGACCTGGCCGCCGATTCCGGGCTCACCCTGGCCGGATTCGTGCGCGGCGACACCATGAACGTCTACACCGCCACCCACCGGGTGCGCCTGCCTCGTCCCGCCGCACCGGCCGGCGGTGCTACGCTGCGCCACTAGAACACGTTTCAATTCAGTGGGAGTGGCCATGGCAGCGCAGCAGATCCGCGAGACGGTCGAACGATATGTGAACCTGGTGGCCACCGGCCCGACCGCGGACATCCTGGCGCTCTACGCCCCCGACGCCGTCGTGGAGGACCCCATCGGCAGCGACCCCCGGCACGGGCACCAGGCCATCGGTGAGCTGTACGCGGCCCTCGAACAACTCGAGCGCAAGACCGTGCTCGACGCCGTCCGAGCCAACGGCAACCACGCCGCGGTGTCCTTCACGCTGGTCACCGAGGCCGGCGGCAGCCGCATGACCCTCTCGGTCATCGACGTCATGGAGTTCGACGACGCGGGCCTCATCAAGAACATGCGCGCCTACTGGGGCCCCGACGACATGCAGGTCGATCCCGCATAACTCGCGTCCGTGGTCCATCCGAGTTTCCGGCACGCTTCTGGCCGGAATCCACCCCGGGACACTCCTTCCCACCACCGGACCGTTCCGGTTGCGGCGGCCTAGCTGATGTGTCAGTAATTGGTCGCACTACCGGTCGATGGCATGACGATTCCACCGTCGGCGGCCGGTTGCTAGGAGCTCGACCATGACGACCGGCTACGTCTGGAACACCGTCTACGGCTGGGCCGATACCGGCTCCGGCAGCCTGTTTCCCTCCGACGCCACCACGGGACTACAGCCGATCGGCCACCACCTCGCGCACCCGGACACCAAGCGGCGGTTCCACGAACTGGTCGCGGTATCGGGCGTGCTGGACCGCCTGCACTCGATCCGGGCCGTCCCCGCGACCGAAGCGGACATCCTGCGCGTGCACACCCCGGAGCATCTGGCGCGGATCCGGGCGGAGAGCCTGCAACCCAAGGGCGGCGACGCCGGCGACGGCTGCTCACCGTTCGGGCGGGGCGGGTACGAGATCGCGGCCCTGTCGGCGGGCGGCGCGATCCAGTTGGTCACGCAGGTCCTCGCGGGGACGGTCGACAACGGGTACGCGCTGGTCAACCCGCCCGGTCACCACGCGACGCGGGCCACCGGAATGGGGTTCTGCCTGTTCAACAATGTCTCGGTCGCCGCCGCCTACGCCAAGGAGGTCCTCGGGCTGGAGCGGGTGGCCGTCGTGGACTGGGATGTCCACCACGGCAACGGAACCCAGGACATCTGGTACGACGACCCGTCGGTGCTGACGATCTCCCTGCACCAACATCTGTGCTTCCCACCGAATTCGGGCTTCCGCGAGGAGCGCGGCAGCGGCGACGGGCACGGGTACGCGATCAACGTCCCGCTGCCTCCGGGTAGCGGCGACGCCGCCTATCTGCACGCGATGGACCGGATCGTGGCGCCGGCACTGCGGGCGTTCCGCCCCGAACTCGTGCTCGTCGCATCGGGTTTCGACGCGAGCATCCTCGACCCGCTCGCCCGGCAGATGGTCACCAGCGGCGGCTTCCAGCAACTCACCCGGCGGATCCTCGATCTCGCGGGCGAGGTGTGCGGCGGCCGGATCGCGTTCGTGCAGGAAGGCGGGTACAGCCCGCACTACGTGCCGTTCTGCGGCCTGGCCGTGCTGCGGCAACTGCTCGGCGAGCCGTTCGCCGCGGATCCCTACACGCCCATCGTCAGCGCTCAGGGCGGCGACGTCCTGCTCGAGCACGAGGCGGCGGCCGTCGCGGCGGCCGAGCCGCTGCTCGACGTGGTGACGGGCGCAGTGGCAGCGGCCACATAACGACGAGCTGACCCCGCGGTGGCGGCCACGTGAGGAGAAGGTGACCGCCTCCGTCGTGGCGGCCACGTATTCCGCCGGGTCTTGTCCGCACCGAATGCCCGGTTTACGGTGGGCAGCATCCGATAGGGGTGGCGACACGGGAGGACCGACCGATGCGGATCTCGGTGCAGCGTACGGGCGACAACCTGCGAGTTCGGATGAGGTGGGACGTCAACCGGAGACGGTGGCTGATCACCACGATCGGGCTGTGGCTGCTGGCCGCGCAGGGCCTGATCACCGGGTTGTGGGCGGTCTTCGCACCGATGGCCTGGTTCCGTAGCTTTCCCGGCTTCGGGCTGAACTGGGTGGCCGTCGACGGCCCCTTCAACCACCACCTGTCCGCGGATGTGGGCTCGTTCTTCCTGGCCATGGCGGCGATCACCGGCGCGGCGCTCTACTTCGGCGACAGCCTGCTCGCCCGGGTCGCCGGGCTGGGCTGGCTGGTCATGGGCGTCCCGCACCTGATCTACCACGCCGCCCACAAGCCGGCCGAAATGTCCACGGGCAACTACGCATTCGCGCTGTTCGCCGCATTCCTCCTGCCGGTGATCGGCGCGGCGGTCCTCATCGCCGCGCCGCAGGAACGCGTGCAGCTCCGTGACCCCGCCCCCTGGACCTTCCGCATTCCGGGTCGCAAGCGCTGACCAGCGCCCGATCACCCTGGGTCCGGGCAAAAGCGTCGCGGACCCAGGGAGGAAATGTCGTGCCTGATCCAGGGTGAAGCGTGCGGGCGTGGCCGAGAAGGTTGTGGCCCGACCGATGAACTTTCCGCACCCGCTCCGTCGTAACAAGGGAAGCCGCCCAGGCGATTTCCGGACAACGGGATAAAGGTTCAACGGCGAACCACGGGGGATCAACGGCGATCCCCGTCAGCGGGCGCGACCGGCTTGCCGGCCGTCACCGATTCCGTTCCGGGAGTCGGCAGTGTCACGCCGAAGTGGCATCCCCGCCGACTATGTCCTCGCGGGGTAGGGCGGCGAGGGCGATAAGGGAGTTGAGGAAGCCGCGACGGTCGGCGGCGGGCAGCCGGCTCAGCAGCTCCTCCTCCATGGCCTGGATGTCGGCCTGTGCCGCATCGGCCAGCGCCCGGCCCTCCGGGGTGAGCGCGAGCAGTCGCGCCCGCCGGTCCGCCGGATCGGGCCGCCGCTCGATGAGCCCCCGCTCCTGCAGGTCGTCGAGGATCGGGATGATGCGGGTCTTGTCCGCACCGATCTCCTCCGCCAGCACACCCTGACCCCGCGCGGGTCCGCGCCCCAGCGCCAGCAGCACCGAGTACGCCCACATGGTCACCCCGTGCGAGTCCAGGATCGGCCGCTCGGCCGCCATCAGGGCGCGGCCGAGCGGGGCGATCATCGCCGCCAGATCGGGTCGCTCCGTCTTCGCCATGCGCACAAATTTACGTGCTCTCAGATAATAAGCATGGACATACGATAGGCATCTGCTTACTATCTACTCATGCTTGATATTTGTGCACTCAACCGGCGCGCTGTCGACTACAGCGTCGAGATCGTCGCCCACCTGACTCCCGCCGACCTGGACAAGCCCACGCCGTGCTCGGCCTGGAAATTCGCGGATCTGCTGGCGCACATGACCGTTCAGCACCGCGGTTTCGCCGCGGCCGCCCGCGGTCACGGCGCCGACGAGGCGGTCTGGCAGGCCGGCCCGCTCGCCGACGACCCGGCCGCCGCCTACGCCGAAGCCGCCGCCGACGTCCTCGCCGCCTACGCCGAACCCGGTGTGCTGGAACAAGATTTCGCCCTGCCGGAATTCGGCCCCGGCGTCACCGTCCCCGGCGCCCAGGCCATCGGCTTCCACTTCATCGACTACGTAGTCCACGGCTGGGACGCCGCCCGAACCCTCGGCCTCCCCTACACCCTCCCCGACGACCTCGCCACCCCCGCCCTCGACATCGCCCAAGCCGTCCCCGACACCGACCAACGCGACCACCCCGGCTCCCCCTTCGCCCGAGCCCTCCCGGTGTCCGACGCAGCGACCCCACTCGACCGAATCCTGCTGTCCCTGGGCCGATCCCCCTCCTGGCCGAACTGAGATTCCGGCCAAAAGCACGCCGGAAAAGAACGGGCCCCGTGGATGCCCCCTCGTTGTCCCGGCACGCTTTTGGCCGGGACCTCATGGTGACCCACCTCATACCCACGCGGGCGTCACGGCGGGACGTAGTTTCTCGTCCAAGGGATAGCGCTCTTGGAA
>NZ_BAGL01000032.1 GCF_000308875.1 Nocardia transvalensis NBRC 15921 | reverse complement strand
TCGACGTGCCGATCACCATCAACATCAACGGCTGCCCCAACTCGTGCGGCCGTTCCCAGATCGCCGACATCGGCTTCAAGGGTCAGCTCGTCGACGACGGCAACGGGAATCAGGTGGAGGGCTTCCAGGTTCATCTGGGAGGCAGTCTCGGGTTCGACGCCGCCTTCGGACGCAAGCTGCGTCAGCACAAGGTGACCAGCGCCGAACTCGGTGACTACATCGAGCGTGTGGTGCGCAACTTCGCGAAGAACCGCGACGAGGGCGAGCGGTTCTCGCAGTGGGCCGTCCGCGCCGACGACGCCGACCTTCGGTAACGGGAGATATCAGCTATGGCAACCACAGTGGAGAAGCTGTCCGAGGACCAGCTGCGCGCGATCGCGGAAGACGGTGCGGCGCAACTGGGTTCGGAGGCCACCGCGCAGGAGCTGCTGCGGTGGACCGAGGAGACCTTCGGCAACGGCTACATCGTCGCCTCGAATATGCAGGACGCGGCGCTGGTACACCTCGCCGCGCAGGTGCACGCGGGCGTCGACGTGCTGTTCCTCGACACCGGCTATCACTTCGCCGAGACCATCGGCACCCGGGACGCGGTCGAGACCGTGTACGGCGTGAACATCGTGAACGTGCAGCCGGAAAACACTGTGGCGGAACAGGATCGACTGCTCGGCAAGGATCTGTTCGCACGTGACGCGGCCGAATGCTGCCGCCTCCGCAAAGTGGTGCCGCTGAAGAAGTCGCTGGCCGGCTACAACGCCTGGGTCACCGGCATCCGCCGCGTGGAGGCGCCCACCCGCGCCAACGCCCCCCTGATCTCCTTCGACGAGGGATTCGGCCTGGTGAAGATCAACCCGATCGCCGCCTGGTCCGACGACGAGATGGCCGACTACATCGAGAGCAACGGCATTCTCGTCAACCCCCTTGTCGAGGAGGGATATCCGTCCATCGGTTGCGCCCCGTGCACACGGAAGCCGGAACCGGGAGCCGATCCGCGAAGCGGCCGCTGGGCCGGCCTCGCCAAGACCGAATGCGGGTTACACGCCTCATGACCACAGCCACTGACACGCACTTCGACACCCTGGCCGCCCTCGAGAGCGAATCGATCCATATCTTCCGCGAGGTGGCGGGGGAGTTCGAGCGGCCGGTGATTCTGTTCTCCGGGGGTAAGGACTCCACGGTGCTGTTGCATCTGGCGCTCAAGGCCTTCTGGCCCGCGCCGTTGCCGTTCGCGCTGCTGCACGTCGATACCGGGCACAATCTGCCGGAGGTGCTGGAGTTTCGTGATCGCGTCGTCGAGAAGTACGGGCTGCGGCTGCATGTCGCGTCGGTCGAGCAGTATCTCGCCGACGGGCGGCTGACGGAGCGGGCCGACGGGATCCGCAATCCGCTGCAGACGGTGCCGCTGCTGGACGCCATCGCCGACAACCGCTTCGACGCGGTGTTCGGCGGCGGGCGCCGCGACGAGGAGCGCTCGCGCGCCAAGGAGCGCATTTTCTCGCTGCGTGACGCGTTCGGCCGCTGGGATCCCAAGCGCCAGCGCCCCGAGCTGTGGAATCTGTACAACGGCAAGCACGCCCCCGGCGAGCACGTCCGGGTGTTCCCGCTGAGCAACTGGACCGAGCTGGACATCTGGCGCTACATCGCCCGCGAGGACATCGAGCTGGCGACCATCTACTACGCCCACGAGCGCCCGGTCTACCAGCGCGACGGCATGTGGATGACGCCCGGCTCCTGGGGCGGCCCGGCCGACGGTGAGGACCTGGTCGTGAAGTCGGTGCGCTACCGCACCGTCGGCGACGGATCCACCACCGGCGCAATACTTTCCACCGCCGCGACCAACGAGGACATCCTCGCCGAGGTCGCCGCGTCGAGGCTCACCGAACGCGGCGCCACCCGCGGTGACGACCGGGTCTCGGAGGCCGCGATGGAAGACCGCAAGAGAGAAGGTTATTTCTGATGTCCGACCTGTTACGACTGGCCACCGCCGGCAGTGTCGACGACGGCAAGTCCACTCTGGTCGGACGCCTGCTCTACGACACCAAATCCGTGCTGGCCGACCAGATCGACGCCGTCACCCGGGCGTCGGTCGACAAGGGCCTGGCCACGCCGGACCTGTCGCTGCTCGTCGACGGCCTGCGCGCCGAGCGCGAGCAGGGCATCACGATCGATGTCGCGTACCGCTACTTCGCCACGCCGCGACGGACTTTCGTGCTCGCCGACACCCCCGGACACGTGCAGTACACGCGCAACACCGTCTCCGGCGCGTCGACCGCGCAGCTGGTCATCCTGCTGGTAGACGCGCGCAAGGGTGTCATCGAGCAGACCCGCCGCCATGCCGCGGTGATGGCGCTGCTGGGTGTGCCGAAGCTGGTCCTCGCCGTGAACAAGATCGATCTGGTCGACGACTCGGCCGGTGTCTTCGACAGGATCGCGACCGAATTCACCGAGCTGACAACGCGACTCGGCTGGTCGCCCGAGGACGTGGTGGAGATTCCGGTCTCGGCCCTGCACGGCGACAATATCGCCTCCCGCTCGGAGAACACCCCGTTCTACGACGGCCCCTCGCTCATCGAACACCTGGAATCGGTGCCGGTCGACGCCGACAGCTCCGGGAAACACCAAGTGGGCCTGCGCTTCCCGGTGCAGTACGTGATCCGGCCGCGCACCGCCGAGTACCCGGACTACCGCGGCTACGCGGGACAGGTCACGGCGGGTGTGGTGTCGAAGGGCGACGAGGTGGTCGTGCTGCCCTCGGGCACACGCAGCACCGTCGAGCGCATCGACACCGCCGACGGCGAACTGGCGTCCGCGCAGCCGGGCCGCAGCGTGACGCTGGTGCTGGCCGACGACGTGGACATCTCCCGCGGCGACACCATCGCCGCCGCGGCCGACGCGCCCGAGCCGATCGATACGTTCGACGCCACGGTGTGCTGGCTGGGCGACAAGCCGCTGCGCCCGGGCGCGCGGCTGCTGCTCAAGCACGGCACCCGCACCACCCAGGCGATCGTCGGCGCGCTGCTTGAGCGTTTCGACGAGCAGAACCTGGCCGCGGATCCGGATCCGGAGTCGCTGGGGCTCAACGATATCGGCCGTATCTCGGTGCGGGTCGCGGATCCGATCGTGGCCGACGACTACCGCGTCAACCGGCACACGGGTTCCTTCCTGCTGATCGATCCGGCCGGCGGGAACACCCTCGCCGCGGGTCTGGTGGGCGATGTCCTCACCGCCGTCGAGGTCGGCACGGAGTCCTGACGGTGGAACATCCCGCGGGCTTCGCGCCGCGCCCGGACGCCGGGCTCCTGCGCCGGGTGGGGGACCTGCGCCCGGATCTCGGCACGGCGGCGAAACCGGCACTCATCGCGGTCGCGCACGGTAGCCGGGATCCGCGGTCGGCGGCGACCGTGTCGGCGGTCGTGGCCGATATCGCCGCGCGCCGAAAAGATCTGGACGTGCGGCTGGCATTCCTCGATCTGAATACGCCGTCGGTCGAGCAGGTCGTGGATGCCGTTGCGGCGCAGGGGCATACCGAGGCCGTGGTGGTTCCGCTGCTGCTGGGCAGCGCCTTTCACGCGCGGGTCGACCTGCCGGGGATGCTCGCGGCGGCCCGCACCCGGCACCCGCGGCTGCGGCTGACTCAGGCGGATGTCCTGGGCGCGGACCCGCGGTTGGTCACGGCCCTGCGCGAGCGCGTCCGGTCCGCCGGGGCCGACCCCCGCGACGACCGTATCGGCATCGCCGTGGCCGCAGTCGGATCGTCGTCCCAGCAGGCCAATCGCCGCACCCGGGAGATCGGCGACCTCCTGGCCGCGGGGACCGCCTGGCACACCTCGGTCTGCTTCGCGACCACCGAACCGTCACTCCCCCAGGTGGTTTCGGATCTCTCCGGTCGCGGATGCGACCGAATCCTGGTCGCGCCCTGGTTCCTCGCCCCCGGCCTCCTCACCGACCGGTTGCGCACCGCCGCCCCGGCCCTGACCCACGCCCCCACGATCGGAGCCCATCCGCTCCTCACCGAGGTGGCCCTGGACCGCTACACGCGCGCCGCCACAGCCACATTCGAGCTGTCGGCCTGACCTGTGAATTCCGGCCGAAGGCACGCCGGAAACAGTCGCGACGGGTGCGGGGTGGTCAGTTGCGGAACCAGCGCTCGAGCACCATGGCTACGCCGTCTTCGGAGACGTCGGCGGTGACCTCGTCGGCGAGTTCGAGTGCCGGGTCGACGGCGTTGCCCATGGCTACCGAATGGGCTGCCCAGGAGAGCATTTCGCAGTCGTTGTAGCCGTCACCCACGGCGAGGGTGGCCTCCTGGGGGACGTCGAGTTCGCGGCGGAGTTGTTCCAGCGCCCAGCCTTTGGAGATGCCGATCTTGGAGGCCACCAGCCAGGGTTCGTGTTCGCCGTGCACCCAGCCCGCGCCGGGCAGGCTCTGCTCGCCCATGACCTGGACCATGTCGGCTAGGCTGCCGCCCGGCCACCAGCCGTTCAGGCGGGTGGTGGGTTCCAGGCTCAGGTCGCGGTCCTCCACGAAACGGAATTCGCCGAGCCGGAAACTGCCGGGATAGTAGCCGGTGGTCCAGGTGCCCACGCCGACCTTCTCCACCGACAGCACCATATCGGGAAACAGCGAACGCAGCACCGCCACTGCGGGTTCCGGATCGAAGGTGTGCACCGACAGCGGTTCCCAGTTCGAGATGTCCACGTGCACAGCGCCGTTGGAGCACAACGCGCGGCCCTCGTCCAATCCCAGCTCCTCCAGCACCAGCCGCGTCGCCAACAGGGTGCGGCCCGTGGTGATCACGACGTGCGCACCGGCCTCGGACGCGGCCCGCACCGCCTCGCGCACGCGCGGGCTGATGGGTGCGCCGGTGTTCAGGAGGGTGCCGTCCACATCGAGGGCTATCAGCTGGGGAATATCTGCCGTGTCCACGCGCCCATTGTTACCGATATCGCCGCCGCGACCTCATCGGCGTCCGCGTGTCACTCCCGGGCGGTACATGACGCGTCAATTAAATGTCCGGTTTCCGCCAGCTCCGGCCGCACGACATTGGTTGACTCGGTCCTGTCAGCGAAAACCGAAGACCTACAGGGAAAGTGATGACATCGATGAATGCTCGGTTCGAGTCCAAGGTCGTACTGATCACCGGCGCCAGCTCGGGTATCGGGGCGGCGGTGGCGCATCGCGTGGCCGCCGAGGGGGCCGCGGTGGTGCTGGGTTCGCGCGGAAAGGAGGCCGGCGACCGGGTTGCCGAGGGGATTCGGGCGGCGGGGGGCCGGGCGGTATTCGTGCCGACCGATGTGACCGTCTCCGACGACGTGGCCCGGTTGACGCAGACCGCGCTCGACGAATTCGGCAGGCTGGACGCGGCATTCAACAATGCCGGCGCGGTCACGGCCTTCGGCGCGATCCAGGACATCGAGGAGGCCGGCTGGCGCGGCGAGCTGGATCTGAATCTCACGGGCGTGTATTACGGTCTGCGCCATCAGATTCCGGCGATCCTGGGTTCCGGCGGCGGCGCGATCCTGAACAACGCGTCGAACCTCGGCGTGGTGGGCATGGGTTCCGTATCGCCCTACGTGGCGGCCAAGCACGGCGTCGTGGGGCTGACCCGCGCGGTGGCCCTGGAGACGGCCGCCCAGGGCGTGCGGGTGAACGCGCTGGTCTCGGGCGCGGTGGACACCCCGGCGTTCCGCTCGTCCATGGGCGCCACCCCTGAGGGCGAGGCGAGTGTCGCGGCCCTGCATCCCCTGGGCCGTATCGCCCGCCCCGACGAGATCGCCACCCTCTGCGCCTACCTCCTGAGCGACGAGGCCAGCTTCGTCACGGGGTCCGCGGTCGCTATCGACGGCGGGTTCACGGCACAGTAACCCTTTGCGGCCGAGCGCCTTCCGCTGCTCAGCGGTTATCCCGGGAAGGCGCAGCACAGCTCGGGTGCCGATCTGCGGCCGCGCGAATCTCGATGTGCGGCCGCAGGTTCCGGGCATCGCACCTTAACGAGCGAAGCAGCACAGGCGGCACTACTCTGCGGAACGGCCGTGTGCACGGCATGTCCCACCCGGCGCGGTACACGTCGGGGCGATCGTCTGGACGCGGCTCAGCGGCGCGATCCGCCCCCACCGCCGGAACCTCCACCGGAGCCACCGTGGGATGAGCCGCCGGAGGATCCGCCGGACTTCGATCCGCCACCGGAGTTTCCGCCGGTCGAGCTGCTCGACGAGTTTCCGCCCAGGCCACCGGATGTCGCGCCGCTGCTCGTGGAACCTCCTCCGCCGCCGGACGTCCCGCCACCACCGAAGCCGCCACCCACGGAACCCGCACTCCCACCGGACGTTGCGCCTCCGCCGATACCGCCGCTCGTGGAACCGCCACCGAACCCGCCGCCCACAGACCCTCCACTGCCGCCACCGGACGTCGCACCCTCACCGCCCGACGTCGCACCCCCACCTGCCGAACCCCCGCCGACACCACCGGATGTCGCACCCCCGCCGTCCCCACTACCAGCGGAACCAGAACCCCCACCGGCACCGGAACCCGATGCAGCACTGGAAGATCCATCACCGGAGGATGCCCCGCCCGCCGATGGCGTACCGGGGGTGCTCGCTCCCCCGGCCCCCGCGCCAACCCCTTGCGCGGAGCCACCACCCGACGACCCTCCGGAGGGTTGAGTAGCGGACCAGCCGTTACCGCCCGCGGAGCCGGTGCCCGTCGCGGCGATGGGAGCCGGCCCCTCGGATAGTCCGGTGCCGGAACCGGATCCACCGGCGCTGGCCGTGCCGGTGGCGCCTCCCGGCGTAGAGGACAGACCGGTACCGGGCGCGACGGGCCCGGGAGTGGAAACCCCTCGGGCGACGTCGGATTGGCTGCCCGGCTTTCGACCGGGCAGGCTGACGCTGGGGATCGTGCCGCCGGAGGACGCCGTGCCGACCGAGGAAGCGAACGGCAGCGGGTTGGTGAAGCGAGCCGGGTTGGCGTAGGTGGCCGTCTGGCGGAGGCTCACCGGATCGCAATGCGTGCCGGGGCCGCGATCGCGGACCGCACGCTCCACCGTCTGCGTCGCCGCCGATGCGACAGCCGAAACCGCCGCTGCCGCTGAACCGTTCGAACGCACTGCCGCGACCGTGGAGAGCAGTCCGTCCGCGCCGCCCGGCAGCCCGGGGCCGGCGTCGAGGTCCGCGAACACTTGCAGATCGCGGAACTGAGTACGCGCCCCGGTGGCGGGTCCGGCCAGCGCGGGAGCGAACTCCAGAGACGGACCGTCGGTGCCGATCGGCCCGCTCCCCAGCATCGTGGCCGCCGACATCGCCATGGCGGAAGCGACCGCGGCGCTGGACAACACCGCCGCGCCGCGCGCATAGCGACCCGGGCCGGCACCCGGGTCGGCCATCCGCGCGGCGGCGACGGCGGCACCGATGGCGGTGGTGTGCGCCGGATCCCGCGACAGCACCACGGGCGGCCCGAGTTCGCCCAGCACCTGTGCCACCTCGGGCGGCCGGGCGGCGCCGCCGACGAGCAGGATCCGGTCGATATCCCGCATCGTCAGCCCGGCGCCGTGCACGCACTTGCGCACCACGCGAAGGGAATTGCGCACGGTCCAGGTGCGTAATCGCGTCGTATCCCCGGCAGGAACGACCTTCGACACGGGCGTGACGCCCGGAGCGAGCGCGCGGGCGTACCGGGCCAGCACGGTCCCCAGCGGGCGACCGCCGTACTCGTGCGACCGCACCGGCCGGCCCAGGATTCCCCGCTTGTCGCGATCCCCCTCAGTGCGTACGACCGCGACATCGAGGCTGCTGCCTCCCAGGTCATAGACCAGCGTGAGCCCGGACTCGGACACGCCGTGCTCGGCATCCAGCCATTCGACGGCCGCGACCGGCTCCGGCATGAGCATCACGTCGGCGGCCCCGTGCCGAATCAGCGCCCGCCGCAAGGGCGACAGCCACCGTTCGGTGTAGCAGGCCGGGTAGGTGGCGACCGGCGCGGCGGCCGGTTCGTCGGCGTCGATGAGGCAGGCGATCACCGTGGCCACCAGATCGGACGGCGTCCACGTCCGCCCGTTCACGACGACCGGCTCGGTGAAGCGCGTGAGATCGGCGAAATCCGTTACCACAGGGGCGAATCGAGGCAGTCCGCCCATGCGCGCGCCACCCGCGCTGTCGAAGGTGACGGCCGTGCGGCGCACCCGCACGGAGGGCTGATCGTTCTCACCGGCTGCCGCTAGGACGGAGTTCACTGTGCCGATGCTCATGCCGAAGCCAACTGTCATTGCTATCCCGTCAACGCACCGAGACCACGGCCTCACGTAATCGAACCATGTGGTCGCGGTCGTTTACCAAACAGCGAGCACAGGTTAGCTGGTGGATATCGATCACGAATACCGAATGGGCGTAAAAGGTTTCATACCCACCGGTCTTTACGGCAAATTACCTGATAGATCGATTATCGAGCCTGTAAGGGCGACACGAAATCATGCCCGACCGGCAAATGGCTATCAAAACTAGCTACTTCACAGTAACCATCTGGAGATACCGACCGGTGTGCTGTGAAATGACGGAAACGATCACTGCGCGCCCGAATTCATCCGTCCAGTTCTAGATGGCTGAAAGGTTGCCAACCCTCGGAAGTGGAGCAATACCGGCAGATCGGCCATCGCAAACGAACCGCCCGGTTCGTCCAAAATGCCACCGCCGCAGGGTGAAACGAGGGCCTCCGGGGAGCCGTCGCATCCACGTCCGCTGTCCGCCCGATCCCCGTCGCGCCGGATCTCGGCGAACACACCGATCAGCGGGCTCGGCCTGACAGCTGCCGCGCCGGAGCGCCTGTCAGCGAATTATGGTGCGCCGAAGCGTGTTTCCACGGGCGATCGGTCGTCGGTCGACCGGGCGAGGAGTTGAATGCTGTCCTGGGCGCCGGACCCCTCGGCCGTCGTGACGACCACCACGGTCTGATCCGGTGAGCGGGCCGGGACGAGGACCTGCTTGGTCACGGTGAGCGGGCCAACCAGCGGATGGCGGATCTCGTAGGACTCCCCCTCGCACGGCCTGACGCTGTGGTCGGCCCACATCTCCGCGAACTCCGGGCTCTTCATCGACAATTCGCCGATCAGCGCGGCCAGCATCTCGTCGTCGGGATAGCGGCCCGCGACCAGTCGCAGATGTCCCACGACGGTGCGGGCCTTGCGACGCCAGTCCGCGTACAGCTCGCGGGTGTGCGGGTCGAGGAATACCAGTCGCGCCTGATTCGGCCTATCGGCGGGCCGCTCCGGCGCGGTGCGGTCGGTGTGGCCCGCGAGGAGTGCGTGCCCGAGCGGATTCCACGCCAGGATGTCGGTCCGGCGGCCGAGGACCAGCGCGGGCACGGTCGTGAACGCGCGCATCAGGTCGCGGGTCATGGGATCGAGCCGTTCCGGCGGCGGCCGGCGACGCGGGCGGCGGCGGCGTGCGGCCAGTTCGCGCAGGTGGGCGCGTTCGTGATCGTCGAGTCGCAGGGCGCCGGCGAGGGCCTCGAGGATCGCGTCGGAGGCGTTGTCGGACTGGCCCTGCTCCAAGCGCGTGTAATACGACACGCTCACCCCGGCGAGTTGCGCCAGTTCCTCCCGGCGCAGGCCTGCGACGCGGCGGCGCTCGGCGTAGTCGGGCAGGCCGACGTCCTCCGGGCGCAGGAGGGCACGCCGTGCGCGCAGGAACTCGCCCAGTCGTCCGCTCATGAGGCCAGTCTGCCTCGCGCGCCGGCGGGCAGCCTGACCCTGCCGGGGATAGGCACGGGCGGGGCTGGCACGCGGCCGCCCGGGCTCCGCACGCTGAGGTCACCGTCAGCGAAGGAGCAGAGCATGCACGACATCGTGCTGGGGGACGTCACCCTCACCCGGGTCATGGAGTACTTCGGTTCGGTGGAGATGTCACCGGACACCTTCTTTCCCGAGAGCCCCGAGGGGGCCTGGCAGGAGCCGTGGCTCGCGCCGGATTTCCTCGATCGGGACCGCGACGTCTGCGTGTCGGCCATCCAGACCTGGCTGCTGCGCAGTGCGGGGCGGACGATCCTGATCGATACCGGCGTCGGCAATCACAAGGAGCGGCCGCATTCGCCGGTCTGGCACCACCTGGACACCGACTTCCTCGGGAATCTCGACCGTGCCGGGGTGCGGCCCGAGGACGTGGATCTGGTGGTCAACACCCATCTGCACGTCGACCATGTCGGCTGGAACACGCGCCTGGACGGCGGTGACTGGGTGCCGACCTTCCCCAACGCCACCTACCTGATGCCTCGCGCGGACTTCGAGTTCTGGAATCCGGCGAACGGCCACGTGCCGGCGGTGGGGCGCGGCAATCAGAACGTCTTCGAGGACAGTGTGGCGCCCGTGCATCGGGACGGCCGGACCGTGCTGTGGGACGGCAGCTTCCGCATCGACGAGAATCTGCGGCTGGACGCGGCGCCCGGCCATACTCCCGGCTCGTCGGTGCTCACGCTCGAATCGGGTGGTGACCGTGCGCTTTTCGTCGGAGATCTGCTGCATACCGCGATGCAGATCGTCCATCCCGATACCAACAGCTGTTTCTGTGAGGATCCGGCGGAGGCCAGGGCCACCCGGCGGCGACTGCTCGGAGGGGCCGCGGATTCGAATGCGCTGCTGTTCCCGGCGCACCTCGGCGGGCACGGCGGGGCCGAGATCACCCGCGACGGTGACCGTTTCGCCATCAAGCAATGGGCTCCTTTCGCCCGCCTCTGACTATTTCGACAGGAGAATTCGGTGTCCGATCCGATCGTCACCACCACCGCGGGAGCGGTCCGCGGGCGCGCCGTCGACGGCGCGCGGGTTTACCTCGATATCCCTTATGCCGCACCGCCGGTCGGGGCCGCGCGGTTCGCCGCGCCGCAGCCGCACGAACCGTGGCATGAGGTGCGCGACGGGACTCGCCCCGGGCCGACCGCGCCGCAGCCGCATCGCGGTGGGTTCGGAAAGCTCGATATGTCACCGTATTTCGGGGCCGGATGGGTGCCCGGGGCGGACTATCTGACGCTCAATGTGTGGGCTCCGCCGGATGCCCGGGACAAGCCGGTCATGGTGTTCGTGCACGGCGGCGGGTTCGTCAGCGGCTCCACGCGGACGCCGCTGTACGACGGGACGGCTTTCGCCCGCGACGGCGTCGTGCTGGTGACGGTCAACTACCGGCTGGGTATCGCCGGTTTCCTCGATCTGCCGGGCGCACCGGCCAATCGCGGGCTGCTCGACATCGTCGCGGCATTGCGGTGGGTGCGAGAGAATATCGCCGCGTTCGGGGGTGATCCGGGTGCTGTCACCGTATTCGGGCAGTCGGCGGGGGCGACGCTCACCGGGGCCCTGCTGGCCACGCCCGACGCGGACGGGTTGTTCCAGCGGGCCATCGTGCAGAGCGGGAACGGGCTGGGGGCGTTCGCACCGGAGCAGGCGGAACGAGTTGCCCGGGCGGCGGCAGCCGCACTCGGAATACCTTGTACAGCTGAGGCTTTCGGTGACGTACCGGATGACCGGCTGATCGATGTCGTGCCACGACTCGGCGGCTTGGACCTGCGTACGGCCACCCGATTCGATCCACTGGCAGGGCTGAGCCCGTTCAGCATCGTGCTGGACGAGCAGCCCGCCGAGTCCGTGGCGGCGGGTGCGGGTTCCCGGGTGGCGCTGATCGTCGGCACCAACACCCAGGAAGGCAATCTCTACCTTGTGCCGCAGGGGAATTCGCCGACGCTCGATGAGGTACGTGCCACCGCCGCACAGCTGGCCGCCGATCCCGAAACCGTGCTGGCACGGTACCGCGCCACGCGTCCGCGGGCAGATCTCGGCGAACTGCGGTCGGCGATCCTGGGCGACGCCCTGTTCGGCATCGGCAGCCGCCGTCTCATCGAGGCGCACTCGACCCACCCCGCACCGACATACAGTTACGAATTCTCTTGGCAATCCGGGGCTTTGGGTGGTCTGCTCGGCGCGGCCCACGGCGTGGAGGTTCCGTACGTCTTCGACACCCTGGACATCCCGGCCCTCCACGGCCCCACCGGACTACTCGGCCCGCATCCCAGTCCCACGCTGGCCGCCCACATGCACAATGCCTGGGTGGATTTCGCACGTACCGGTGATCCGCGCTGGTCGCCGTCCCGGACACACCGATTCACTGGCTAGGCAACCTCCGGACCGAGCATCCCGCACCCAACTTGACCTCAACGCATATTGAGGTTCGAAGCTGTGTGCATGCGCGCGATCAGAGTGAGTCGATTCGGTGGCCCTGACGTCCTGGAGCTGGTCGAAGATCTGCCGAGTCCGGCGCCCGGCACAGGTGAGGTGCTGGTGGATGTGGCAGTGGTCGGCGTCGGCTGGCTCGACACACGGATTCGGGCGGGCGAGGGCCCGCCGGTGTTCGAGGTGGACCTTCCCTTCGTGCCGGGCAGTGCGGTGGCCGGCCGGGTCAGCGCGGTTGGTCCAGGTGTAGACCGCACCTGGCTGAACACGGTGGTGGTCACTCACGCGGCCGGCGGCTACGGCGGTGGATACGCCGATACCGTCCGCGCTTCGGTGGACGCGACGTTTCCCCTCCCGGAGGGTCTCGATGCCCGTACCGCGGTGGCAGTGCTCGACGACGGCAGCACGGCCTTGGCTCTGCTGGAGAACACACCGGTCGCGCCTGGTGATCTCGTGTTGGTGCAGCCCGGCCTGGGGGGTCTGGGCAGTTTGCTGGTGCAGTTGGCCACGACGGCGGGGGCTCGGGTGATCGCGGCGGTCCGTGGGCCGGAGAAGGTTGCTCGCGCACGACGTCTGGGTGTGGCGGCAGTGGACTATTCGGATCCGGACGTCACGGCACAACTGTCGGTGATCACCGGCGGGCGGAAACTCGACGTCGTATTCGACGGCATCGGGGGATCGCTCGGAGCGGCTTCCTCGGCGCTGCTCGACGACGGCGGCCGGTTCTCCGGCTACGGCATGACGAGCGGCGCCGAGACTCTCGTGGATGTCGCGGCACGTCGGCGGCTGACGGTCACCGACATGTCTCAGCTCCCCACGTTCTGGCCCGACGCCCCCCGCCGAGTCCGGCAGGTGCTGGCCGAAGCGGCTGCCGACAGGCTGGTTCCGATCGTCGGGCAGACCTACGCGCTCGAGGACGCCGTCACCGCGCACGCCGACATCGAAGCCCGTTCGGTCGTCGGCAAGAGTCTGCTGTTGGTGTAGCGACCTTGCTCCGCCGTGAAGACGCCCCGCGCCCCGGCCTCAGGGAAGGACGGGGCGCGGGACCTGCAGGGGGAACGGGATCAGGTGCGGGCCAGGAGCTTTCGTTTCCACCAGGGGCGGGAGGTGGCGCCGCCGCGGATGGCGGCGGGGCGGCGGGTGGTGATCAGGTGGTCGAAATCGGCCGCGCTGGAGGCGGGTTCGGGGAGGCGGCCGGCGTTGAAGTCGTCGACCAGTTGACGCACGGTCTCCTGGGCGCAGGACTTGTTGGTGCCGATGAAACCGGTCGGGCCGCGCTTGATCCAGCCCGTCACGTAGGTGGCGGGGAATACCGCGCCGTCCGGGGCATCGAGTACCCGGCCCTCGCGGTTCGGGATGACGTTCGCCTTCTCGTCGAAGGGCAGTCCGGGCAGCGCCACGCCGCGGTAGCCGACCGAGGTCAGCACCAGGCCCGCGTCGAGGGTTTCGGTCTCGCCGGTGCCGACGGCGCGAGTGGTCCCGTCGTCGCCGGTGCGAAGGTCGTTGCGCTCCAACTCGATTCCGGTCACCCGGTCGGCGCCGAGCAGGGCGGTCGGCGACGACAGGTAGCGGAAGACGATGCGCTTGCGCGCGCCCACCGGCCGATCGGCCGCACCGCGCAGCAGGCGCAGCTTCTGCTCCACCTTCTGCGGCATGCCCGCGACCGTCTCGGGTACCTGGCCGTCCACGACGATATCCACGTCCGCACCGAGCAGGCCGACGAATTCCGGCACCGTGAAGGCGGATTCGGCCGGACCGCGGCGGCCGACGATCACGACTTCCTCGATCTTGCTGTGCCGCAGCGCATCCAGCGCCGCGGGCGATACATCGGTGCCGGACAAGGTCTCCGGGTCGACGGTCAGGATGCGGGCGACGTCGAGCGCCACATTGCCGTTGCCCACGATCACCGCGCGGCGCTGGGACAGGTCGAACTCGCGCCCGGCGTGATCGGGATGCCCGTTGTACCAGGCCACGAATTCGGTGGCGGAGACGCTGCCGGGCAGTCCCTCACCGGGGACGCCGAGCTTGCGATCGGCCGAGGCGCCCACCGCGTAGATCACCGCGTGGAAGTGATCCAGCAGGTCGGCATGCGAAATATGCTCGCCCACGGCCACATTCAGATACGAGCCGAAGCCGGGCTGGGCGGAGATCACGTCGAACAGCCGGCTCACCTGCCGGGTGCGGGTGTGATCGGGCGCCACGCCGTGCCGGGCCAGGCCGTAGGGCACGGGCAGCCGGTCGAAGACCGTCACCGACACACCGGGCTGGGTCAGCAGTTCGTCGGCGGCGTACATGGCCGAGGGACCCGAGCCGACCACGGCGACGCGCATCGGCCCGTGGCCGGACTCGACCTTCGCCGCCGGGATCGGCTTCGCGAGCAGCGCCCGCGGGCGGGCCTGCCGGTAGAAGTCGGCGTTGATCTCGATGAATGGCAGCTGCTCGTCGGTCAGCTTCTTCGACGAGGCGATGGCGTCCACCGGGCACGCCGTGGCGCACGCGCCGCAGTCCACGCACGCCTTCGGGTCGACGTACAGCATCTCGGCCGTCAGGAAGTCGGGCTCGTCCGGCGTCGGGTGAATGCAGTTGACCGGGCAGGCGTACACGCACGAGGCGTCACTACAGCACGACTGCGTGACAACGTAGGGCATCGGCCGGCCCGCTCAGCCCGCCCGTGCGGAGCGCAGCGGCTCCGACCGGTACCGGGTGGTGTGGCCGTCGATCTTCAGGGCCTTCCACACGCCCTTGGCGATCGGGTTCATCAGGCCGATGTCCTTGGCGAGCGTGCGCACGTCACCGAAGAAGTCGCTGAACTCCCGCTTGGCTTCCTTGGTGCCGTAGAACAGCTCCTTGCGGACGTAGTCCGGAATATCGAATTCCTTCCAGAACGACCGCGGCGGTGTGTAGATCGAGCGGCCCAGGATCCACATGACGATCGGCATCAGCAGCGAGAGCGCGAACTTGTTGGCCTTGGACGTCTCCGGCACGTGGTTCTTGAGGAACTCGTGCGCGAAGGAGATGTGCCGCGCCTCCTCGGCCACGTGAATGGCCATGACGCCGCGCATGATCGGGTGAATCTCCTCGCCGGAGCGCAGGATCGCCTTCTGGATGTGGTCGATCGGCTCCTCGCCGGCGAGCACCGCCATGAAGAACAGGTTCGGGAACCGCGCGGCCACCGGGGCGCCGATGTACTTGAACTTGCTCACCAGCGGACCCATACCCGGGACGTCCAGGCCGATGCGGTTCACCATCTCCTGGAACATCAGGGTGTGGTTGTGCTCCTCGATCATCTCGTGGGAGCAGTAGCGGAACTCGGGGGACCCGTTGGGGAGCCCGAAGTTGTGCGTCACCATGCCGCTGATGAGGATGGACTCGAACTGCAAGCCGACCTTGGCGACGTTGGCCTGGCGGTACTTGCCGATGGCGATCTTCCGCTCCAGCGGCAGCGCCTGGTACCACGGGTGGCGGCCGAGCGCGTCACCGGAGACGGGCAGCACCCAGCGCTCCTCGCCGGCATCGGCGGCGAAGTCCGGATTGTCCCAGTCGATATCCTCGAACGGGTCGAAGTGCTTGTTGACCGACCCCTCGGACAGCAGCATCAGCTTCTGGGCGTACTCCTGAGCCTGAGCGACCACGGGGTCGAGGTCGTTGGTAGCGGCAACCGACATCGTCGTCACAGCCTCTCCGGGTTTGCACGGTTAACTGTTTCCCATAGTTACACCAACGACGACGGGGGTCAATAGTGACCCGGTGGTAGTTCGGATTCGAGTGCACACTTGTGCACTGAAATGGCGCTGACGTGAGCGGGGTTCGCAGGTCAGAGGGTTTCCGGTCGTACTTGACCCGCAGGTAACGTGTTCCGCATCACGTCAACGTTCGTCCGCTATTGGTGAGAGTGCCCGTGGGGGTTCCCGGCCAAAAGCGCGCCGGGAAATGAGGAGGGCTCGTGCCGGGAAATGGGAGGGCTCCGGGAAAGAGGAACGCTCCCCACCGAGGGTGGGGAGCGTTCACTACTCCGCCGCGCAAGCGGGAGTCGTCTATATAGGGGCGGTCATCCGTAGAGGTGGATCAGGCAGGCGTCGTTGGTTATCGCGCCTACGCTGACCGCGTCGCCGGCGGGGGCGGTGGCTACGAACAGGGCCGCGCCGGCGGTGACCGAGGCGGTGATCACCGCTCGGGTGAGGCGGCGGCCGAGGAGGCGGCCGCTCGCCGCCCGGACGGTGCCGCCGCTCCACCACGCCCGGCGCTGGCCGACGCCGCCGTGCTCGGCCTCCGAGGCGCGGCGCGCGAGGATGGCGGCGCCCTCGGCGACCGTGCGTTCCGGATCGGGCGCCACGATCACCGGGCGGGCCAGGGCGGCCGCGAGCACCGCGGCGACCTCCGGCGGCCGGGCCGCACCGCCGATCACGAGGACGCGGTCGACGTCGGCCATCGTGACGTCGGCGACGCGCAGGCATTCGTAGACGACGTCGAGCGACTTGCGGACGTGGGCCGTGCGCCGCTCGGTGATCACCGCGTCGGTGGCGACATGCGGGGTCTCGGCGGACCGCCAGTCGGCCCGCCGCGCCATCTGGGCACCGAACGCGCGGCCGCCGAAGTCGGTGGAGCGCAACGACTCTCCGACCACCGGATTGCGGGGCGCGCCCGCCCCGACCCGGACCAGCGTGACCCGCAACCCCGATCCGCCCAGGTCGTAGACCAGTGCGAGGCCGGGCATCAGCGGACCGCACGTCTCCTCCAGCCAGGCCGTGGCCGCGATCGGCTCCGCGGCCAGCACCGCATGCCGCAACCCCACGGCATCCAGGGCCTCGCGCAGATCGTCCACGCGCTGCGGCGGATAGCCGACCGGGTGGGTGACGGTGATGCCGTGCTCGGGCTCCGGCGCGGCGCCGAGCACATCCGACAGCACGCTCGACGCGACCGTCGCCACCAGATCGGCGGCCGACAGCGCCCGATGGCCGACCCGCGCGTTCGGCGTCCCGCGCTGGGTGAGATCGGCGAAATCGGTGATGGCCCGGCCGTGTTTGGGGATGCGGCCGACCCGGGCGGTGCCCGTGCTGTCGAAGGTGAGGGTGGTGCGCCAGGTGGCCGGGGGCCCGTTTCTGTTCCCACCTCCGTTTTCCACGGCGCACACCGTATTGACCGTGCCGATACTGACTCCGAGCCCAACCGTCATCACGTCCACCCTCGTTCGACGAGCCTTTATAGAACCGTGATTCGACCCGGAACAAGGCAACCATTGTGCTGAAAGATTGCCAACCACCGGACAAGCGGTTGTCCGCCCGAGCGCCGGTTGTGAGGTGCGCTACATATCGAGCCGATATACGCGCGTCGAGCTGGGTGATCATGATCGTCGGGGCACGGTGTTCCCGGCGGCGGTGACGAGGAGGTGACGTCCGGCGCCGGTTTGCCGGGATCGCGGAAGGCCTCACTCGCCGCAGATCTCGTCCACCATCGCCGCCGCCTGCTCCTCCCACTGCGCGTACGCCTGCGGATGGGCCGAGGCCTGCGTGGCCTGCGCGGACTCCCACAGCGGCAGCTCCCGGAAATCCGGCGCCCGCGCGACGAGGCCGTCGAGGAACGCGCCCGCGGCGTAGGCCGGGTCGGTCAGTTCGTCCGGAATTCCCCAGCCGCTGGAGGGCCGCTGCTGGAACAGGCCCAGCGAATCGTTGTCGACGGCTTCGGTGAGGTTCTCCAGCAACGATTCCTGGAGGGCGGTCGCCAGCGCGATCACCGCCGCGTAGACGGGCAGGCCACGATCGCGGGCGACCGAGACGATCACGCGCGCGTTGTCCCACTGCGGCGGGCTCGGCGTGAAACGCTGCTGGGCACCGGTCACCGTGCGCGGCAACACGTCCGCCGGTGTCGGACGGAGGTACGGATCATGGAGCGACGGACGAAGATCGGGATCGTGGTGCGAGGAACGGCGATAGGGATCGCGCGGCTCCGGCGCGACGGCCGGAGCGCTGTAACTTCGGACGAGTTCCGGCTCGTCCACGACGCGCTCGTCCGGTCCCGACACCGAGTTCCCGGTGACGATCGCAATTGCGCCACAGGCGGCGAGAGCCGCCGGCGAAATTCTGGGAATATGCATGGAATTGGGCGATTTCTGTGTGTCCGCCACTCCCCCACCAGGCCCGCATTCGCCTATCTTCGCGCGACAGCGGCGGCGGTGACAGGGACTACCCGGGGATATTGTCGTCCGGGCGAGGATATGCGATCGCGCACCGCGCGACCCACGAGATCACTGTCCGATCACTTTCGGATTACTCGTTTCGCATGGGATGTATTCGATCACATATCCCAGATGTGAAACGCCATTTGCTCATGGCGTGTCGCATTCCACTGTTCTCGGCGTGCTTTTGGCCGGGACCTCGCGAGATTCCGGCCAAAGGCACGCCGGAAAAAGGATTCGGATCGCCACGGCTGTGCGCATTCACCTCGCCGAGGCTGCGGGATTCAGCTCGCCGACGTCGCGGGATTCAGCTCGCGGACGTTGCGGGATTCAGCTCGCCGACGTCGCGGGATTCAGCTCGCCGAGGCTGGGGATTCGGCCACCGGGAGGTCGGGAATGCGTGTTGCCCGTGCGTACACCGTTTCCCCGTCCGCGAGCCGCAGGGCCTCGGCGTCGCCGCGGGTGACCTGGGCGGTGAACAGGTCGCCGGTGGCGGCGTTGCGCAATTCCAGGCGCACCTCGAAGCCGAGGCGGACGACGCGTTCCACCTTCGCGCGGGTGACTCCGGCGGATTCCGCGGTGCCCTCGTGTTCGGCCAGGGCCATGCCCGGATCGCGGCCGATGCGAATATCGTGCGGCCGCACCAGATGTCCGTTCAATTTCGCCACCGCGCCCAGGAACGACATGACGAAATCGTTGGCCGGGCGATCGTAGACATCCTCCGGACTGCCGATCTGCTCGATCCGCCCGGCATTCATGACCGCGATCCGGTCGGCGACGTCCAGGGCCTCCTCCTGATCGTGGGTGACCAGCACGGTGGTCACGTGCACCTCCTCGTGCAGCCGCCGCAGCCAGGTCCGCAGGTCGTGGCGGACCTTGGCGTCGAGCGCGCCGAACGGCTCGTCCAGCAGCAGCACCTGCGGGTCCACGGCCAGCGCCCGGGCCAGGGCCATGCGCTGACGCTGACCGCCGGACAGCTGCGCGGGATACCGGTGCTGGAAACCGTCGAGGCCGACGATGCCGAGCAGTTCGTCCACCCGCTTGCGGATCTCGTTCTTGGGCCGCTTGCGGATCTTCAGCCCGAACGCCACGTTGTCGCGCACGGTCATGTGCTTGAACGCGGCGTAGTGCTGGAAGACGAATCCGATATCGCGCTTCTGCGGCGACACCCGGGTGACGTCCCGCCCGGCGATGACGACCGTGCCGGAATCCAGCGATTCCAGCCCGGCGATCGATCGCAGCAGCGTCGACTTACCGGATCCGGACGGTCCGAGCAGCGCCGTCAGCTCGCCCGAGGGAATCTCGAGGCTGACGTCGTCGAGGGCGGCGAAACTGCCGTAGCGCTTGTTCGCCGAGGTCACGGTAATCATGTGGCAGTGCCCCGCTTGCGTTCGAGGAGGGTCATCAGGACGAGAGTGACGAGCGCCATCGCCATCAGCAGAGTGGCGGCGCAGTAGGCGCCGAAGGTGTTGTGGTCGTTGATGTATCGGCCGTGCACCAGCAGCGTCAGGGTCTGCGAGATACCCGGCAGCGCCGAGGACACCATGATCACCGCGCCGAATTCGCCGAGCGCGCGGGCGACGGTCAGCACGACGCCGTAGGTCAGGCCCCAGCGGATCGCGGGCAGCGTGATCCGCCAGAACGTCTGCCAGCCGGTGGCCCCCAGCGTGGCCGCGGCCTGCTCCTGGTCGTCACCGATCTCGTGCAGTACCGGCTCCACCTCGCGCACCACGAACGGCAGCGTCACGAAGATGGTGGCGATCACCATGCCCGGGAGGCCGAAGATCACCCGGAAGCCGAGATTCTCGACGCCGCCGAACCAGCCGTTGACGCCCCACAGCATGATGAGCGAGACGCCCACCACCACCGGCGACACCGCGAACGGCAGGTCAACCACGCCCTGAACCAGGTTGCGGCCCGGGAAGTTTCCCCGGACCAGCGCGAGCGCGGTCACGATCCCGAACACCACGTTCACCGGGACCACGATCAGCACGATCAGCAGGGACAGATTGAACGCCGAGACCGCCGCGGGCGTGCTGATGGCATCGATGAACGCGCCGATACCGCGTTCGAAGGTGCGCCACAGGATGATGATCAGCGGCGCCACCAGCAGCACGAACAGGTAGGCCAGCGCGACCACCCGCAGCGAGATCCGGGTCGGAGCGGACAGTTTCATCGGGATACCTCCGTCCTCATCGGCTCGCCTGTTCCTTGCGGGCGATGCGATCGGCGAACAGCCGCAGCACCAGCAGGGTGAGGAACGAGATCGCCAGCAGGGCCACCGACACCGCCGCGGCGTTCACCGGGCGATCGACCTCGATCTGCTGCTGGATGTACTGCGAGGTCATCTGGGTCCGGCCGGGGATATTGCCACCGATGAGCACGACCGAGCCGTATTCGCCGATGGCGCGGGCGAAGGCGAGCCCGCCACCGGAGATGATCGCGGGGGTGAGCGACGGCAGGATGATGCGCCGGAACGTCGTCCAGTTGTCCGCGCCGAGCGATACCGCGGCCTGCTCGACCTCGCGATCCGCCTCGATCAGCACCGGCTGGACCGAGCGCACCACGAACGGCAGCGTCACGAAGGTCAGGGCCACGATCAGGCCGGGCTGGGTGGCGTTGAGCTGCACATCGATCGGGCTCTGCGGTCCGTACAGCGACAGCAGCACGATGCTGGCCACGATGGTGGGCAGCGCGAACGGCAGGTCGATCAGCGCGTTGACGATGCCCTTACCCGGGAACTCGTCACGCACCAGCACCCAGGCGACCAGCGTGCCCATCACCACATTGATCAGCGCGACCGCGATCGAGACCAGGATGGTGACGCGCAGCGAATCCAGCGACGCCGGCGCCGTCACCGCGTCCCAGAAACCCGCCCAGCCCTCGTCGAAGGAGTGGAAGGTCAACGCCGCCAGCGGCAGCAGCACGATCAGGCTCAGCCACAGCACCGCGACGGCGATGCCGAGCGGACCGACCGAACCGGTCACGCGTAGCCAGGATCGCGCCCGGCCACCCCATGTCTCCCGCGATGTCTGCTGCCCGGCGGCGGTACCGGTGCCCGTCATGCCGTCACCCACAGTCGTCGAGTATCCCGTGTCTCCCCGTCCGGCCTACTTGGTGGCCCGGTCGTAGATCTGCGCGACGCTGCCGGTGCCCTGCGCGAACAGCTCCTTGTCCACGGTCTTCCAGCCGCCCAGATCGTCGATGGTCCACAGCTTCTGCGGGGTCGGGAAGTCCTTGGTGAAGTCGGCGGCCACCTTCGGGTCGACCGGCCGGAAACCGGCCTGCGCCCAGGCCTTCTGGCCCTCCGGAGTGAACAGGAAGTCCTTGAACGCCACGGCCTTGTCCAGATTCTTGCTGTTCTTCAGCACCGCGACCGGATTCTCGATCTTGAACGTGGTCGACGGGACGAAGTGCTCGATCGGATCGCCGTTGCGCTCGGAGAAGATGGCCTCGTTCTCGTAGCTCAGCAGGACGTCGCCGGTGCCCTGCAGGAAGGTCTCGGTGGCCTCGCGGCCGGACTTGGGCTGGACCTTGACGTGGTCCTTGGAGATCAGCTGGCCCAGGTAGTCCAGGCCCGCCTGCGGGTTCTTACCGCCGTCGCTCTTGGCGGCGTAGGGCGCGAGCAGGTTCCACTTGGCCGAGCCGGAGCTGAACGGGTTCGGGGTCACCACCTCGACACCGGGCTTGAGCAGGTCGTCCCAGTCCTTGATGCCCTTCGGGTTGCCCTTGCGCACCACGATCGAGACCACCGAGCCGAACGGCACGCCTTTGGTGGCGTCGGCGTTCCAGTTCGCGTCCACCAGACCGGCATCGACCAGCCGGGTGACGTCGGGCTCGACCGAGAAGTTCACCACGTCGGCCTGAGCGCCGTCCTTCACCTTGCGGGACTGGTCGCCGGAGGCGCCGTAGGACTGCTGGATCTGCACGCCCTTGCCCTGGTCGGTCTTGTTGAACTCGGGAATGACCTTGTCGAAGCCGGGCTTCGGCACGGCGTAGGCGTAGAGGTTCAGCGTGCCGCCGCTGCCGTCGGCGCCACCCCCGCCCGCGGTATCGCTGGCCCCGCCGGAGCAGGCGGTGAGCACCACGGCCGAGAGTGCGGTGAGGGCCGCGGCGACGGTGTGCCGACGCGAGAGAAACCGGCTGGTGCGTGACATCGGGGTGGACCTTCCTGCTGACCGCCGTTCCCAGTTCCGGGAAGTCTGCGACGGGTGGAACTACTGTGGTTGCCTGAGTAGACCTATCGCCGGTGGGTGCGGCGACGGCGCGACTGCGACCGCGGGGGCCGGCTGGGTTCGGGCATGTCTGCGAAAGGAATGCGCGCCAGTCTACTGGGAATCGGCGCAGAGCTGCCCGCTCGACGATCAGCGACAGTAGACGTCCGCGACGACGAGGCAACCGACTGCGATCAACGCCAATTCATGGCGGACCTGCGGTACAACACTCGACCTCACGGGCAGACTGTAGCAGAGCGGGGGAACGACCCGCTAATCAAGACAAAACATACCGGGGGAACCAAATGACCAGTCCGGACCGCATCCGCCGCAGCTTTCCCGGCATCAGTACGCGGGCCTGGGAGCACCCTGCCGATCGGACCGCCTTGGTGGCGCTGCGCTCGTTCACGGGCTTCGACACGGTGCTGCGCACGCTGTCGGGTTTGCTGCGCGAACGCCAGCATCGGCTGCTGTATCTCGCGACGGCCGTCCGGGTGGACGAACGTCAGTTCAAGACGCTGCACGAACTGCGCGCGGACGCCGTGCGGATCCTCGACGCGCCCGTCACGCCGCAACTGTTCGTCCTGCAGGATCCGAGCGCCAACGCGCTCACCATCGGCATGGACGAGCCGTTCATCGTGATCACCACGGGCCTGATCGAACTGCTCGACACCGAGGAGCTGCGCTTCGTGGTCGGCCACGAACTCGGTCACGCGCTGTCCGGGCACGCGGTCTATCGCACCATGCTGATGCATCTGCTCGGGCTGGCGTCGACCGTCGGGTGGATGCCGATCGGTGGCTGGGCGCTGCGGGCGATCGTGGCGGCGTTGATGGAGTGGAGCCGCAAATCGGAGCTGTCCGGCGACCGCGCGGGGCTGCTGTGCGGCCAGGATGTGGACGCCTCGGTGCGGGTGCACATGAAGCTCGCCGGCGGCGCGATGGTGACCGAGATGAACCACGCCGCCTTCCTCCAGCAGGCCGACGACTACGACCGCACCGGCGACCTGCGCGACGGCGTGTTGAAGCTGCTCAATCTGGAGCTGCGGACGCACCCGTTCTCGGTGCTGCGGGCCGCGGAGCTGCGGCGCTGGATCACCTCCGGGGAGTACGACCGCATTCTCGACGGCCGCTATCCGCTGCGCGAACACGACCGGCAGACCCGGATCACGGACGAGATCCGCGCGGCGGCGCGCTCGTACCGGGAGAATTTCGATTCGTCGGAGGATCCCCTGGTCCGCACGGTGCGCAACCTCGGCCGCGATGTCGGGGCCGCGGTGAGCACCGTGGGCCAAGAGGTGGGCGGAACGGTGTCGAAACTAGGAAAAAGGTTGGGGCTCTGAGGAAATCGGCGTCAGCCGATCACTCGTCCTCGACCTCGGGCGGGCTCTCGAGGAGATCGATGATCCACTCTTCGGTGGCGGTCTCCTCGCCGTCCTCGTTGGTCTCCTCCACCCGGAGCTGGTTGTGCAGGCGCACCCCCAGGCCGAGAACCTGGGCTGCCTTCACCATCTCCACGGCCTCTTCCGGCGACGCGTAGTGAGTGGCGAGCACGCGCGGTCCCTCATCGAGTTCGTCGGCGTCCAGCAGCTGCGTGATCTCGGCGAATTCCTCATCGGTTGGCATGCCGTGCACAGTACCTCAGCGGGTGATCAACCAGGCGACGATCACCAGCACGAGCAGCGCGACCAGTGCGAGCTGTACGCGGGAGCGGGGCATCAGGCGGCCTCTTCGTGGATGGGCCGGGGGGCGGGCCGCTCGGCCTCGGAATCCACCGACCGGTCGCGGCCCAGCACACGCAGCACCACCCGCAGTCCGCGATCGAGCGCGAACGCGATGGCGAAGCTGACCGGCAGGGCCCCGATCAGCACCACGAGAAACTGCGGGAGGAACGGCAGTCCGGCCACCCAGAGTTCGAAGCCGTCCCACCAGCCAGCAATGCGATGCACAGCCTCAGCCTAGTCCTCCCCGTCCGCTCTATGGACGGGGGAAGCGTGCAGCGCCGATGATGGGGATATGTCGTCTTACGATGAACCGATTTCCGCCGGGCCCGACGGGCTGCTGCCGGTCGACGCGCCGGTCCGGCGGGACGCGCTCGAAGACGTGACCGACGCGTCCCTGGCCGCAGGCTATATCCCGACTCCCACGGGCACGCACCGCTCGGTGTTCCCGCCCATCGACGACTACGCGTTCCTGTCCGACTGCGAGACGAACTGCCTGATCGCGCGCAACGGCTCGGTGGAGTGGATGTGCCTGCCGCGGCCGGACTCCCCCAGCGTGTTCGGGGCGATGCTGGATCGCAGCGCGGGGCATTTCCGGCTGGGGCCCTACGGGGTGAACGTGCCCGCGGCCCGGCGGTATCTGCCGGGCGGGATGATCGTGGAGACCACCTGGCAGACCGAGACCGGGTGGGTCATCGTGCGCGACGCGCTGGTGCTGGGCCCCTGGCACAACAACGACAAGCGCAGCCGCACCTACCGCCGCACCCCGCGGGACTGGGATGCCGAGCACATCCTGCTGCGGACGGTGAAATGCGTGAACGGCGTCGTCGAACTCGAACTGACCTGCGAACCGTCGTTCGACTACCACCGCGGCCTCGCGACCTGGCAATACACCGGTGACGTCTACGAGCAGGCCACCGCCCACCGCGAACACGCCGCCGACGGCCACGACGAGCCGACCCTGACGCTCACGACGGATATGCGGCTGGGCCTGGAGGGCCGGTCCGCGCAGGCGCGCACCCGGATGCAGGAGGGCGACGAGGTCTTCGTGGCGCTGTCGTGGTCACCGCTGCCGCCGCCGACGACCTTCGCCGAGGCCGCGCAGAAGATGTGGGCGACCACCGAGTACTGGCGGCAATGGATCACCCTGGGCAAATTCCCCGACCACGAATGGCGCGGTTATCTACAGCGCAGCGCGTTGACGTTGAAGGGGCTGACCTACGCGCCGACCGGGGCGCTGCTCGCGGCCGCGACCACCTCGCTGCCGGAAACGCCCGGCGGAGAACGCAACTGGGACTACCGCTACAGCTGGGTGCGTGATTCCACATTCGCGCTGTGGGGTCTGTACACGCTCGGGCTGAACCGCGAGGCCGACGATTTCTTCTCCTTCCTCTACGACGTCGCCAAATCCGACAACGGCGAAACCGTGCCGTTGCAGGTGCTCTACGGCATCGGCGGGGAACGCGAGATCACCGAATACGAACTCGGCCACCTGCACGGCTACGACGGCGCCCGCCCGGTCCGGGTCGGTAACGACGCTTACCAGCAGGACCAGCACGATATCTGGGGCACCATTCTCGATTCGGTCTACCTGCACGTCCGCTCCCGCCAGCAGGTTCCGGAATCGCTGTGGCCGATCCTGGAGAAACAGGTGCAGGCCGCCATCGAACATTGGCGCGAACCCGATCGCAGCATGTGGGAGGTGCGCGGCGAACCCCGCCACTTCACGTCGTCGAAGGTCATGTGCTGGGTGGCACTGGATCGTGGCGCGAAATTGGCCGAGATGCACGGCGAATACGACTACGCCAAGAAATGGCACGATATCGCCGACGAGATCCACGCCGACATCCTCGACAACGGCGTCAACGCCGACGGCGTCTTCACCCAGACCTACGGCGGCGACACCCTCGACGCCTCGCTGCTGCTGGTCCCCCTCGTCCGATTCCTGCACCCCACCGACGAGCGCGTCCGCAATACGGTCCTGGCCATCGCCGACGACCTCACCGAACAGGGCCTGGTCCTGCGCTACCGGACCGACTCCACCGACGACGGCCTGTCCGGCGTCGAGGGCACCTTCACCATCTGCTCGTTCTGGCTGGTCTCGGCGCTGGTCGAGATCGGCGAGGTGCAGCGCGCGCGGCACCTGCTGGAACGGCTGCTCGGCTACTCCAGCCCGCTCAAGCTCTACGCCGAGGAGATCGACCCGCGCTCGGGACGGCACCTCGGCAACTTCCCGCAGGCGTTCACCCACCTGGCGCTGATCAACGCCGTCATGCACGTGATCCGCGCGGAGGAATCAGTGCGGGCGGGCGAATTCCAGCCCGCTCACCGGACGGTCTGAGGCCGGCTCAGCGCTGCGAAGGAGCCTGGCCGCCGGTCGGCGTGCACTGGATGGTGTCGAATTTGGCCTGGCCCCGCCATTCCGGGCGGGCCCGCAGCCGGGCCTGCGTGGCGCCGTTGCGCGCCTCCACGACGACCGGGTCCAACTGCTGCCCGTCGACGGACTGCGCGGTGCAGGAGTAGGTCGGCACGGCCTGGGCCGCCGGCGCGAACACCAGCGCAACGCCCGAGGCCAGCAACGCGGCGGCCGGAATTCCGGCGAGGAGTTTGGTGCGCACGAGAGCTCCATCCACGACGACAACACATTCGGCCAGGTAACTTACCGCAGATCGCTACACCGCGTCGGCGCGTTCCCGAACCTCGCGGAGGCGGACCAGGGTTTTCTCGATCTCCGTGAGGCGACGGTCACGGCTTTCCGGCGAGTGGACCGCGGCGGCCTCCTCGGCGGCGCGCAGCGATTCGTCCACCGAGCGGAGGGTCTGGTTCGCGATCTCGGTGAAGTGGTCGCGCAGGGTGCGCTGCACGTTGCGCAGGCGGAACCGGGATTCCTTGCTCACCTGGAAGATCACGTCGTCCATCAGCCGCGCCACGGCCACCTTCGCCTCGGATTGGCGGCGTTCGCGGCGCATCCGGCGGTCCTCCCACAGCGCGTTCACGCCCAGCACCGCCGCGGCCGCACCCGAATACCAGTTCAACAGCGGCATATTCAGCAGCGTGGTGAGCACGCCCACCATCAGCAGGCCGGCGTAGGAGCCGCGCATGGCGTTCAGAACCGATTGCGTGACACTGACTTTCGCGCTTCCGAGCGGTTCCAGCGAGGCCACCGGCTCGAGCACCTCGCCCGGATTCTCCAGCCGCATATCCGGCAGCGGCACATCCCACTCGGTGTGCGGGAACTTCTCCGCCACCTGCTCGGCCAGCTCGATCGAGCGGTAGTGCGCGATGACGAAGTTCTCCTCCACCGCCTCGCAGATGCGCGCGTCCAGGTCGGCGCCGAATTCGCGCCAGCGCCGGGCCGGATCGCGCTTGCCGATCTCGGCCTCGGCCTCGCGGATCAGGGTGCGCAGCCGGTGTCGCAGGTCGTGCTCGATATCGGCCATCAACTCCGAGCAGCCGTCGGAGAGGGTGACCTGCCAGTTCGCCGAACGCTGGCGCAGTTCGTCGGCCTCGGCGCGGGCCGCGCGCAGCTGTTCGGTGAATTCGCCGCGACGCCGCGGATCGCGGAGCGTCTCGGCCTCGGTGCGCAGCGCCATCGCCAGATGATCGGTGATCATGCGGATATCGCGCACCGCGGCCTCGCGGGCGACCGTATCCGCGCGTCGCAGCACGTATTCGCGCAGATGGTCGAGCAGCTGCGGCACCCCGGACTCGAGATCGCGGCGCTGATCGCCCTTCGCGCGCAGATACAGTTCGGCCGAGATCGGCGCGACCGCGAATCCGAGCCCGGCGGAGTCGAGCAGTTCACGATTGCGCTGCTGCACCCGCGCCCACTGCGGATGCCGATCGATCTTGTTGAGCACGCAGACGACCGTCGGGCACACCTGCTGGATGCGCTGGAGCAGGGCGATCTGGTCCGGGTTGTACGGAGATCCGGCATCGGCGACGTAGAGCACGGCGTCGGCGGCCGCGATCAGCGACCAGGTGGTCGGGGTGTCGGCGGGCGCGCCGGGCGCGTCCATCACCACGAAACCCTCGGCCAGCAGCGGGCTGGGTTCGGTGAATTCCGCGCGGATCACGCCCTCGGCCGCGAGCGCGGGACCCGGATCGAGCGGGTCGACCGACTGGCGCTCGGTACGGCCGCCGCCGATGGCGCGGATCAGGGTGGCCGTGGGCCGCGGGCCGTACTCGGCGATGGCGGGCACGCTGATCCGGCTGTCGGTCGGGCTGACCACCGTGCCGACCAGGCCGTTGACCAGCGTGCTCATCCCGTTCTTGGGCTCCCCGACCACCACCAGGCGCACCCGCGGATCGGCGACCCGGGACCGGGACATCCCCAGCCGGGCGGACAGATCGGCGCGACCGGCGGTCCGGGTCTGTTCGAGCAGCTGGTCGAGCAGGCCGAGCAGCGGCGCCATCGCGTCGGGATGCTTGGCGGCGGAGGATTCCACTGCTGTTCCGGTCACAGCATGACGTGGTGGTCGGTGACGAGGTGCACCATCGTGTGGTCGGTCTCGGCGGGGCCGGGCAGCAGCGTGCCCGCCAGCCCGTCGTGCCCGGCGTCGAGCCCTGTGTGCCCGGGGTCGGGCCACACCGCGCTGTCGTACGAATTCGCTTCGTACGCGGCGGGTTTGATCGGATGCGAGCCGCCCGGCGACGAATCCACGGTGGGCGGCGGCTTCACCGGGGTGTGCGGCGCGGTCACGGGAGGCTGCGTGTGGGACGCGCCGCCACCGACGTCGCCGGTATCGGGCGGCGCGGGCTTGCTGATGCTGGGAACCGTCGACGCATGCCCCGGCATGGTAGTCGGGTCGGAGGCGGACGGTTCATGGGAGGGGACGTCGCGGGTCGGGCCGTCGTATGTCGGCACGGTCGTAGTCGCGTCGTCGGTATCGGACGGGGTGGGCCGGTGCACGCCGCCGGGATGATCGGAATCGGTGTCGCGAGGCGGGGTCACCGTGGGGGTGACGCTCGGCGAGTCCGAATCGTGGGCGCCACTCGGGTTCGTGGAGGTCTCCGGCCGGGTGGTCTCGGGTTTCGACGACTCCGGGCGTGTGGTGCCCGGCTCGCTGCTCCCCGGCGGGGTGGTCGGGGCGACCGTGGTCGAGGAGCCCGGTCCGAAGATCGGCAGGCCCGGCAGGCTCGGCTCCGCGCCGTGCGAGGGCGTGGTGCTGCCGCTCGTGTGACCGGGAACGATGCCCACGTGCGGGGTCGTCGACGGTGCCGCGGTGCCGGTCAGCGAATGGGCGATCGTGGACGCGGGCGAACCGTCGTCGTCGTGCCCCCCGCCCACGCCGGTGTGCTCCGGACGGCCGGGATTGTGGTCGAAGAAGGTCGGCGCGGCGAAGGCGGGCACCGTCAGCGGCGTCGGGCCGGGGTGAGCCACCAGCACATTGGCGATCGGATGCGAGGCCGCCTCCGGCTGGATGGTCGTCTGCCACGGGGTCACGGCCACCGGCTGCACCGGCACCGGGGCCGGCGGTGGCACCGGTGCGGGCGCGGCCGCGATGGGCGCGGGGGCCGCGACGGGAGCGGTCGGCATCGGTTGTGCGACAGCAATATTCGGCATCGATGCGGGAGCGGGGCCGGACATCGGCGCGGGTGCGGCGGCGATCGGGCCGGGCGCGCCCGCGGAGCCGACGACGGGGGCGGCGCCGGCCGCCTGGACACCCTGGGTGCCGGCCATCGTGGAACCCGTCCCAGGCGTCGCCGAGGCGGATCCGGGTGCGCCCGCGGACTGTGCGCCCGCCACCGCGCCGGTACCGTTCTGCGAACCGGAGGCCTGCGCGCCCAGCCCCGCGAGCAGCGGATTCGCCTCGTCCGCCGGGGTCGCGACGCCCACGCCGTGATCCAGCCAGTCGCCGTAGCTGTCGAGCTGATGCCCGAGTTCCCCGACGACGACATCGACGTGCGAATCGGCGCTCACCCAGATGCCGTCGAGCCCGATGTGCACGTCGAGGGTGGATTCCGCGCCGAAGAAGACGCCGGTCATATGGTCGTCACCGATGCCGTCGAAGGCATGGCCCGCCTGCGGCTGCGCGCCGAAGGCATGGTCGGCCTGCGATTGAGTGCCGTCGGACAATCCGAAACCGCCCGCGCCGAGACCGTTCATCCCCGGCAGGTGCAACCCGCCGGTACCGGGCAGGCCGAGGCCCGACCCGAACGAGGCGGCCGGATGCGATTCCGCGCCCGGCAGACCGTAGGCGTGCGACCCGTCGTCGGCGGTGTCGGCGAAGCGAGCCTCCGGCGACGTACCGGTCGACGCGACATTCCCGATCGTCGAACTGGTCGGATGAGTGAGGTATCCGGGCAGGTTGAAACCTTGGCCGTCCAAGCCAGGCAGGCCCGGCAACCCGAAGCCCGGATCGGTGAGCGAGCCGAAGGGCATCGTGCCGGAATCCCCGTACCCGGGCGTCGGAGCATGTCCGGAGCCGTGCGTTCCCGCATCGGAGGACGAGTTTCCCTGCGTCCCGGCCGACGGCGCGGTCGGCGAGTACCCGTCACCCAGCGGCTGCGAGTACCAGTAGCCCCCGCCGCTGAAACTGCCGTCCGGCGTGGACAGGTCGACATGGTTCTGCGCCTGCGGGGCCGCCCACGGATTCGGGGCGTGGGCCGACGGATCCGGCGCGGCGAGGACGGGTGGCGCGGGCTTGCCCAGCACCGGAGGCGGGACCGAGTCCGGATCCGGATCCGGATAGGTCACCACCGGGCTCGGCGCATCCGGGTGTGGATCGTTGGTGAGCCCGGTGATGCGGCTGGTGTGCGACTCGTTCGCCGGCGCCGGGGAGCCGTTGGAGGCGATCAGCGCGCCACCGGTGACATACGCGCCCGCCCTGGCCACCCGTGCGACGCCGGTCGCGACGCGATACGCGGTGTCCCCCGCGTGATCGCCCGCGCCCGAATCGTCGTCCTCGATGGGCAGGTCACGCGTCATACAGGCTCCGCTCTCAGCTGCTCGGTATCCGAACCGAACGGGGTGTTACCGAATTCAGATCGCTTTACACCTTATTTCCGGATATCCGGCCTGTCACATCTCTTGTACCATCCCGGACCGCCCTCGAGGCGTCCCAGGGCTGGAAACCGACCGGACGGTGGTGCGTCTACCACCCTTGCAGTGCCCGAATCCGGAGGAAAGCCCCGAGATCAACGGGCAACACCAACCGGTCGAACGCTCAGACCAGCGGCAATGCTACTTGCCCTTGGGCTTGTCCGACGACGAGTCGGTGGACAGCGCCGCCACGAAAGCCTCCTGGGGGACATCGACGCGGCCGATGGTCTTCATCCGCTTCTTGCCCTCCTTCTGCTTCTCCAGCAGCTTGCGCTTGCGGCTGATATCGCCGCCGTAGCACTTGGCCAGAACGTCCTTGCGGATGGCGCGGATGTTCTCGCGGGCGATGATCTTCGACCCGACCGCCGCCTGGATCGGCACCTCGAACTGCTGGCGCGGGATCAGCTCCTTGAGCTTCTCGGTCATCCGGCGGCCGTAGGCCTGCGCCGCGTCCCGGTGCACGATGGCGGAGAACGCGTCGACGGCCTCGCTCTGCAACAGAATGTCCACCTTGACCAGGTCCGCCTCCTGCTCGCCCGCCTCCTCGTAGTCGAGGCTGGCGTAACCGCGGGTGCGCGACTTCAGCGAGTCGAAGAAGTCGAAGATGATCTCCGCCATCGGCAGCGTGTAGCGCATCTCCACGCGCGTCTCCGACAGGTAGTCCATACCGCCCAGCTCGCCGCGGCGGGACTGGCACAACTCCATGATCGAGCCGATGAATTCGCTCGGCGAGATGATGGTCACCTTGACGATCGGCTCGAAGACCGCGCGCGACTTCCCCTCCGGCCAGTACGAGGGATTGGTCACGATGTGCTCGCTGCCGTCCTCCATGACCACCCGGTAGACCACGTTGGGCGCGGTCGAGATCAGGTCCAGGCCGAACTCGCGCTGCAACCGCTCGCGCGTGATCTCCATATGCAGCAGACCCAGGAACCCGCAGCGGAAACCGAAGCCCAGCGCCACCGACGTCTCCGGCTCGTAGGTCAGCGCGGCATCGTTGAGCTGCAACTTGTCCAGGGCATCGCGGAGATCCGGGTAATCCGAGCCGTCCACCGGATACAGGCCCGAGAACACCATCGGCGACGGTTCCCGGTAACCGGTCAGCGGTTCCGCCGCGCCGTTGCGCGCGGCCGTCACGGTGTCACCGACCTTCGACTGCCGCACGTCCTTCACGCCGGTGATCAGATAGCCGACCTCGCCGACGCCCAGGCCCTGGGTTGCCTTCGGCTCCGGCGAGACGATGCCGATCTCCAGCAGCTCGTGGGTGGCGCCGGTGGACATCATCTTGATCTTCTCGCGCGGAGTGAGCTTGCCGTCCACCACGCGGACATAGGTGACGACGCCGCGATAGGTGTCGTAGACCGAATCGAAGATCATCGCGCGGGCAGGAGCGTCCGCCTCGCCCTGCGGCGCGGGCACCTTCCCGATCACCGTGTTCAGCAGTTCCGGCACGCCCTCGCCGGTCTTACCGGAGACGCGCAGCACGTCCTCGGGCTCACAGCCCACGATGTGGGCGAGTTCGGCGGCGTAGCGATCCGGATCGGCGGCCGGCAGATCGATCTTGTTGAGGACCGGGATGACCTCGAGGTCCTTGTCCAGGGCCAGATACAGATTGGCCAGCGTCTGCGCCTCGATGCCCTGCGCCGCGTCCACCAGCAGGATCGCGCCCTCGCACGCCTCCAGCGCCCGGGACACCTCGTAGGTGAAGTCCACGTGGCCCGGGGTGTCGATCAGATGCATCACGTAGTCCGTGCCGTCGACGGTCCACGGCAGCCGCACGTTCTGGGCCTTGATGGTGATACCGCGCTCCCGCTCGATATCCATCCGGTCCAGGTACTGCGCACGCATCTGCCGCTCCTCGACCACACCGGTCAGCTGCAGCATGCGATCGGCCAGGGTGGACTTCCCGTGGTCGATGTGGGCGATAATGCAGAAGTTCCGGATCCGGGCGGGATCGGTGAACGTCGTATCGGCGAAGCTTGGCACTCCACTCTCTCTCTAATTGCGCCGCCTCCGGCGTCGCGGGTTTGCGGCGCCCGTATGGCTCGGTTTTCGGCGACCGCCGCTTGCTCCTTCGTCGCTTGCGCGGCGGCCACCGAAAACCGAGCCGCGCCGCAAACCGTTGTGGTTGCGCGGTGCCGTTCGCTTGTGTTTCAGCTTATGGGCTCCGGCCGACGGAGTTGCAACGCCCCTCCTTCCTCGGTAGCACCGTGCTTCCTCACGGAGACCTGGGTCACAGCTGGGTGCGGTCTTCCGGCTGCTCTTCCAGCCTCCGGGCCGTCGGCGATTCGCTCTCTCGATCACTACTCCGCCTCTGGCAAATCCCCAGCTCGCGCAAGGGAGTTGGGGTGGGGTGTGATCGGGGCTCGCCGCCGTTATAGTCCGATTCATGGCCAGCACGTGGAGCTCACTCGGCAAGCAGTTGGGGACACTCGCCAGGGAGCAGGGGCCCAAGATCGTCAAGAGGCAGGCGCCGCGGCTGGTGGGGCGGGTGCAGCGGTCGGCGGTGTTCGATCGGGGGCGACGGAAGGGGCGGGGCGTCGCGGTGCGGCCGGCGGCGTCGACGCCCGTGCCGACGCGGGAGCGGGCGCGGCAGGTGGTGTACTGCCCGCAGCTGGACGGGCGCGCCGATCCAGGTGAGATCGTATGGACCTGGGTGCCTTACGAGGAGGATCCGAGTAACGGGAAGGATCGGCCGGTGCTGGTGGTGGGGCGGGAGCGGAAGGTGTTGCTGGGGCTCATGCTCTCGTCGAATCCGGAGCGCTCGCGCGATCACAATTGGATCGAGATCGGTTCCGGGCCTTGGGATTACGAGGATCGGCCGAGCTGGGTTCGGCTGGATCGGGTGCTCGATGTCCCGGAGGCGGGTATCCGCCGCGAGGGCGCCATCCTGCCCCGCAAGACCTTCGACCGGGTCGCGCACCGGCTCTGCGCCGACTACCACTGGCACTGAAACCACCGGAGGCGCAATGGATACCGAGGATCTCACCGCCGAGCTGCGCCGTGTCAACGAACGCAACTGGGATGCGCGCACTCCCATTCACGTGGCATCCCGGTTCTACGGCGTCGACGGCAGCAGGCCCGCAGAATCCTGGTTCGCGCCGTTCGAATGGGACGATCTCGGGCCGCTCGCCGGTCGCGACCTGATCCACCTGCAATGCCATCTGGGCACCGAGACCGTGGCATTCGCCGAGCGCGGCGCCCGCGCGGTCGGACTCGACATCTCCGGCCGGGCCGTCGAGCAGGCGCGTCGCATCGCCCTGGCACAGGACGCCGATATCGAGTACATCCGGTCCGATGTGTACGACGCCCCGGCCGCGGTGGGCGACCGCCGCTTCGACATCGTCTACACCGGCAAGGGCGCGCTGTGCTACCTGCCCGACCTGGACCGCTGGGCCGCCCTGATCGCCGAGCTGCTGCGCCCCGGCGGCCTGCTGTACATCGTGGAATTCCATCCCGTCCTGACCTCGCTGGGCCCGAAGCCGGGCCCCGACGACGGACCGGAACTGCTGCTGCGCCACGACTACCTCGAGGGACGCGGCGCGATCGAGCACAACGCCACCCACACCTACACCGACGGCCCCGCGCTCCCGCCCGAGGCGGCGCGGGTCTACGAGTGGGCCCACGGCCTGGGACACGTGGTCACCGCGCTCGCCGGGGCGGGGCTGACGATCACCGGACTACGGGAGACCGACCTGCTCCCCTGGCCGCGGTGGGAGCGAATGGTCCGCGACCAGGCGAGCGGATGGTGGCGGCTGCCGCCGGACGACCCTCGCGTACCGCTGCTCTACGCGCTGAGCGCGACCCGGACGTAGCCGCTCAGGACACCATGTTGCGGGAGCGGCCGAACAGCAGGCTGTACACCAGCGCCCCGAGCACCCCGCCGACCAGCGGGAACACGATGAACACCCAGACCTGGGCCATCGCCCCGTCCTGATAGGGCGCGACGGCCAGGCTGCGGGCGGGATTGACCGAGGTGTTGTCGATCGGGATCGAGATCAGGTGGATGACCGCGAGCGTGATACCGATCGACAGACCGGCCAGCGGCAGATCCGACAGCTGGTCGGTCGAGGCCAGCACCACGAACACCAGCAGCCCGGTCAGGATGATCTCGATCGTGATGGCGGCGGCCAGCCCGTAGCCGTTCTGCGTGAGCGTCCCGCCGAGCGGACCCTCGATCGACACCTTCGACGGACTGTGCGCGCCCCAGCCGTTGGCGCCGAGCCCGTCGGCGGCCCGGTTGTAGGACGGCAGGTTGTTGGCGAGCGCGAAAATGACCGCACCGGCCGCGAAACCGCCGATCAGTTGCGCCACAATGTAACTGGTCGCCGTCGACACGCTGACCCGGCCCAGCAGCAGCTGTCCCACCGTCACCGCGGGATTGACATGACAGCCGGAGATGGGACCGATCGCGTACACCAGGAACAGCAGCGAGAACCCGAAGGCCAGCGCCACCCCGAGCGCACTCACCCGCTCCCCCGCGATCACCGCGGTACCGACGCCGCCGAGCACCAGAACGAAGGTGCCGATCGCCTCGGCGAGCAGTTTGCGGGTCAGCGGCACCGGCCGCCGTTCGACGTCTTCCTCGACAACTTCCTGAGCAGTGGGAGACATCTGCCACCTTCCCCTTTCGAGCCGTGTGCTGCGAGGTCGGGTACTACGCGGAGACTTCTGTATCGGACGCTACGCGAGGCGGACCGGCAGCACAACGATCCCGCGCCGCTACCCGTACAGCCGTACCGGCACCGCCAGCGGTCCGGTGGTACTGATCTGGTTCGCGTAGCCCAGATCCGCCGGATCGCGGGCCAGCGTGAGCCGCGGAAAGCGGTTGAACAGCATCGACAGCGCGATACGGCTCTCCAGCCGGGCCAGCGGCGCACCCAGGCAGAAGTGCGGCCCGCGGCCGAAGGCGAGCTGATCGCGGTGGTCGTGGTCGATGTCGAACCGGTCGGCGTCCGGATAGTGGCGGGCGTCCCGGCCGACCGTGCCGTGCCACAGCATCATGCTGCCCGCCGGAACCTCGACGTCGGCGACGGTCACGTCGTGCAGCGCGTAGCGCATCAGGGCGCCGACGACCGGCGAGCCGTAGCGCAGCATCTCCTCCACCACATCGGCCCACCGCGACTCGGCGACCGCCTTGGCGCGCTGCTGCGGATTGGTGCACAGCACCACGACCGCGGTGCCCAGCAGATGCACCGTCGTCTCGTGCCCGGCCACGATCACGATCCAGAGGATGTTGACCAGTTCCTCGGTCGTCAGGTTGTTGTCCTCGTTGGCCGCCAGCAGCGCGGTGGTCAGATCGTCGCCCGGCTCGCGGCGCTTGCGCTCCAGCAGTTCGGTGAAGTAGCCGATCATGCCGACCATGGCGCCCCCGGCCTCTTCGTGGGTCGCGGTGGCCGAGACGATCGTGGCGGTCCAGTCCTTGATGCGCGGCTGGTCCTCGGTCGGCACGCCGAACAGTGTGCAGATCACCCGAACCGGAAGCGGCGTAGTGAAATTCGCGACGAGATCGACCTCCTCGTCCTGGGGAAAGGCCGCGATGAGATTCGCGGCGATCTTCTCCACATCCGGTTCCAGCGCGGCGATCCGGGCCGGTGTGAAGGCCTGGCTGATCGTCTTGCGCAGCCGGCGGTGGTCGAGACCGTCCATGTTGAGCATGTGGTCGATATCGGTCAGCGCGCGCAGCGGCCAGTCGGCGGGGATGGTGCCGTCGTGCAGCGCGGGACAGTGCGCCGCGTTCTTGGCGAACACCTTGTCGTCGAGGACCTGGCTCACGGCCCGGTAGCTGGTCGCGACGAATGCCGGTACGCCGCCGGGCAGTTCGATCGGGACGACCTCACCGGCCGCCCGGATGCGGGCGTAGGTGTCGTATACGGATTCTCCAGCGGTGGGAAGCTGGATGACTGCTCGGGTCATAGTGTCTCCCAGGGGATTGCGGGCTGATCCCGAGCAGTGTGGTGCACCCGCGCGAGCGCTGAAACCCGTTCCGGGACCTCCTGCCCGCCAGCGGAATTCATCGGCACCAAAACGTAAGTCGCAGACCCCGTTGGCAGGACGGCGCCCCGAGATGGCGATAGGGTCCCATGCGCGGAACGAGATTCAGCCGCTCGAACCAGGATCGGGGTCTGTATGAGATACGACCGGCTGACCGTGTCCGATGCGCGGCAGTGGACCGAGCTCACCAACACCTTCGTGCCGATGGATCACCGGATCGGCGATCCGGACCACTGGAATTCCAGCCTGACCGTGCAGCAGACGACCACCTACAGCCTGCTGCGCTGGGACGAACCGGGCGACCGGATCGGCTATCGCACGCCCTCGCACGTGCGGCGAGCGCCCGCCGACAGCTTCTACTGGCTGGTCCTGCCCGAGCGGGTCCCCTTCACGGTGGGCTGGAACGGTGACGGCGTCGCCAGCGCGGCGCCGGGCGGCGCCATCCTCATGGGCTTGGACCAGGCGTGCCGGATGCGCCCGGGTCCCGCCGCGATAGCAATGCAGTTGCCGCGCACCGAAATCGACCACGCGGTCCCCGCCGACGGCCCGCGCCGCCTCGTGCTGAATCTGGAGACCGGCCTCGGCAGCATCGTCCGGACCATGCTCCAGAGCGTGCACGCTGAGAAGTCCCAGCTGAGCGACCGTGACTTCAACGCGGTGTGCGACCGCATCAGCGAGCTGCTGTGCATGCTCGCGCTCGGCGATCTGGGACCGCAGAGCGGGCACGGCGAGGAAACGGTCGCGGCCGTGCGGCGCTATGTGCGCGACACCCTCGGCGCCGGGGATCTGCGGCTGCCGGCCGTGGCACAGGCGCTCGGCTGGTCGCCCCGGCAGCTGCGGGTCACCTTGCAGCAGGCCGGGACCACCTACCGCGACCTGCGCCGCGAGGAGGCCCTGCGGCTCGCCCGCGACACTCTGGAACGCCCTGGGCCGCAAGGATTGTCGATCACCGAGGTGGCGGCCCGCTGCGGTTTCACGCCGACCTGGTTCTCCGCCGCCTTCAAGGCCCGGTACGGCGAGACCCCCCGCGACTTCCGGCGGCGTCGCGCGGCCGAGGGCCCCGAGCGATGAACCGCCGCCACCCGCCCCCGGAATCCTGCCGGCACCGCCCAGCAGCACCAACCTGGGCGCACGGCAGGACCAGGGGTTTCTCGGCTCGGCAAAGCCCTGACCGGGGCGATTTCACCCCGTACCGCGGCAGCTGGTAGTCTCGATCGTCGGCGCGGCGCTACGCCCCGGTGTAGTGCGCCCAGAGACTTCTCGAAGCATGACCCCAACTGACGACAGGAATCAGAGGAACAAGCGTGGCCAACATCAAGTCCCAGATGAAGCGGATCCGTACCAACGAGGCGGCGCGTCAGCGTAACCAGTCGGTCAAGTCCGCGCTGCGCACCTCGATCCGCAAGTTCCGCGAGGCCGCCTCGGCCGGTGAGAAGGAGACCGCGCAGCAGCTGCTGGTCTCGGCGAGCCGCGACCTCGACAAGGCCGCCTCGAAGGGCGTCATCCACGCCAACCAGGCCGCCAACAAGAAGTCGGCGCTGGCGCTGGCGTACAACAAGATCGGCTGATCTTTCGCGGTAGCACTACCGCACTGTTCTTCGCGATGCCGCCGTGGCAGAGGGTCTGCTGAAGCAGACGACCACGGCGGCTTTGTCGTGTCCGGGAACCGGTAGCTCCACCGGTGGGGGTCGGCTACCGTGATCGGGTGACGGGTGGGGTGCTCTACAGAATCACGGTGGCGATCGCGGCGGGGGCGCTGCTGGCCGGGTGCGGGCAGACCGCCTCCGCTCCCCCGCAGACTTCGGACGAGTCGGCGGCTCCGGTCGCCATGGGTCTGCCTGGCGCGAAATCCTCCGGCGCGCACGGCAAGCTGGCAACCGCGAGCAGCCCCGACTGGATGGGCGCACTGCCCGACGATCGCCCGCTGGGCCGCCTATCCGTGCCCGGCACCCACGACACGATGGCCGTCCACGGCGGTAAGGGCGGTCCGGCGGTGGTCACGCAGGAGGGGTTCGACAAGGGCTGCGCCGACGAGCCCTGCACCTCCCGCCAGACCCTGCGCGGCCAGCTGGAGGCCGGTGTGCGCGCCCTCGACATCCGGGTGCGCCGCGACGAGGCCGATGTGCCGGCCGTCCAGCACGGGTCGTTCTACCAGCACGCGAACCTCGGGGACGTCCTCGGCGTAGTGGACGACTTCCTGTCCCGGCATCCGCGCGAGACGGTCCTCCTGCGGGTGAAGGCGGAATGTGCCAACGACGGCCGTCCCTTCGGCTGTGTGGACGCCGGCGGGGCCAAACCGGACCTGCCCCTGATCGACCGGTACCTCACCGCCGCACCCCGCGCCTGGCGGCCCTCCGCTACCGCCCACGCCGACCTACCCCGGCTCGGCGACGTCCGCGGCAAGATCGTCGTCACCCAGTTCACCGATATCGAACACGGCGAGGACCGGGGCCTCACGGTCGACGCGCAGGACCTGTGGGACGGCCCGGACATGGACGTCAAATGGGCGGCGATCGCAGCCCACCTGGCCAAGGCCGCCGCCGCCCCCACCCCGGCCCTCTACATCAACTACCTCTCCGCCAACGGCGCCCCCGACCCCACCAAATTCCCCGGCCGCTACGCGTCCTACGAAAACGACCACACCCTCGACCACCTCCGCACCCACCCCGGCCCCACCGGAGTCCTGATGATGGACTTCCCGGGCCCTGCATTGGTCGAGGAGATCATTCGCCACAACGCGGGATGACGCCCCCTCAATTCCGGGATGCCTTCTTGCTCCCGCCATTCCTTCTTGTTCCCGCCATGCCTTCTAGTTTCCCGGCATGCCTCCTAGTTTCCGGCATGCTTTTGGCCGGAAACCTACGCAACATGACAGCTTCCCTAGCTCGTTGCCGCTCAACGACTTTCGTGAAGATCCAGAATTTTCGCCAACGCGTGTTCCAGAGCGAAGTTCGTATCCGCCGCGCCACCCTTCACATCGGCGTTGAGGGTGGCGACGACCTCGAGGGCGTTGCCGATGGTGGCCGGGTTCCACCCCCGGGCCTGGCCCTGGGCCTTCTTCACCTTCCACGGCGGCATTCCGAGGGCCGAGGCGAGTTTGAACGGGTCGCCGCGGCCGGCCGAACCGACTCGGGCGATGGTGTGCACCGAGTCCGCAAGGGCGTCGGCCAGCAGCACAGCCGGCACGCCGCGGTCGGTGGCCCAGCGCAGCGCCTCCATGGCGCCGGCACGGTCACCGGATACGGCGAGTTCGGCCACGTCGAAACCGGTGACCTCGGCCCGGCCGGAGTAGTACCGCCGCACGGCCGCGACATCGACCCGGCCGCCCGTATCGGCGGCCAGCTGCGAGGCGGCCGCGGCCAGCTCGCGCAGGTCGGAGCCGACGGCCTCCAGCACCGTCTGCACCACCTCGCCGGACACCCGGATCCCCGCGGCGCGGAATTCGTTGCGCACGAACTCGATTCGCTCACCGGCCTTGGATACCTTGGCGCAGTGGTGCACCTCGGCGCCCGCCTTCTGCAGTGCCGGGGCCAGCGCCTTCGCCCGCCCGCCACCCGTGTGCAGGATGACCAGCACCACGCCCTCGGGCGGCGCGGAGGCCGCGTCGGTGATCACCGCGACCGCGTCCTTCCCCGCCTCGGCCGCCGACTCCAGAATGATCACCCGGTCCTCGGCGAACAGTGACGGACTCAGCAACTCGGCCAGCTCGGAGGTGCTCGCATCCCCCGCCGCAGCCGATCCACCGGCAACGCCTCCGGATCCGGCGCGGCCCCCCGCACCCCGGCGACGATCGCGGCGACCGCGCGCTCGATCAGCAACTCTTCCTCACCGAGCACAAGATGGACGGGTGCGGGACGTTCGGTCACGGCGACGATCCTACGGGTGCGGTCCGACACCCCCGGCATTCGCCGCGCTGCCCGAGAAGTCACCGGAGACCTCCCTCCGGGGCCAGGCGAGGCGGAGCAGGACCGCTATCGCGATGGTCACTGCCGCCGCGGCGAGTAGGCCACCGCGGACGCCGTCGGAGACGTCGAGTGAAAGATTCAGTGCGGCACCGTGTTCGGCGACCGTCAGGAGCCACCACAGGGCCGGGGCGGTCGGCTGTAGGACCAGGATCGCGGCGGGTTGCCATACGCACGAGAGCAGGGCGCCGACGGTTCCGAGGATGGTTATCGGGGCGATCAGCGGTTCGACCAGGACGTTGGCCAGGATGGCCAGCAGGCCCACGTGTCCGGTGAGTGCGGCGAGGATCGGCGTCGTCACCAGGAAGGCCGCGGTCGCCGCCGCGAATGCCTCGGCGGCGACGCGGGGCCAGCCGTGTGCTCGCAACCAGTGCGCCCAGGGCGGGGCCAGCAGGACGAGGCCCGCCGTGGCGGAGACCGACAGGGCGAAGCCGGCGTCGACAGCGAGCGCGGGCGAATACGCGAGCAGCCCGATCACCGCGGCGCACAGCGCGGGCAGTGCCTGTCTCCGGCGGCCGGTCATGAGGGCCAGCAGCGCGATCCCACCCATTACCGCCGCCCGCAGCACCGAGGGTGACGGCCGCGCCAGGATCACGAACGCCACCAGAGCCAGCGCCGCGAGCGCGAGGCCCAGCCGGGCGTCCAGGGTGAGCGCCCGCGTCGCCATCAAGACCGCGGCGAAGAGGATCGAGACGTTCATCCCCGACGCGGCCGTGAGATGCGCCAGATCCGTCTTCTCGAAGTTCTCCCGGACGTGCTCCGGAAGCCGCGAGGTGTCGCCCGCGACCAGCCCCGGCAGCAGGCCCGCGGCATCGTCGGACAGCGCACGATCGGCGGTGTCGGCGAACCTCGCCCGCACCGTGCCCGCGACCCGCTGCCACCACGGAGCCTCCGATACGGCGATCGGCGGACCCTGCGCCCGCAGTACCGCGACGGTGAGGTCCCGCCGCCACGGCCGGTCCACCCGTGCCCGGAATTCCACGGTCCGGCCCGGGAGAATCGTCGACCACCCACGCTCCGGCGCGAGCACGATGACACCCCCTCCCGCCCGAACCGCCGACTCGCCGTGCCGATACTCCCGGAGATCGGCCCGCACCAGACGTTGCCGCCCACCGAAAGGCTTGCTCGACAACACTTTCGGATCATCCGTCGGCGTCACCACGGCTGTCAGATACGTTCCCGGAGCCGCGGTCCGCAGCGGATGCACCGCCACCCGATATTCGTGCCATGCGGCCGCCACCGCGAACCCGCTCCCCGCCAGCGCCGCGGCCACGATCGCCATCGCAACCACACGCGCCCGCCCCGGCCACACGGCCCGTAAGAGCAACGCGCCCGACACCATCCCCACCCCGGCCGACGCACCGCCCGCCATCAGCCCCACCCGCCAGCCACAGGCGACCCCCGCGATCGTGACCCCCCAGCACACCACCGTCGCCGGAACCAGCCGCACATCAACCGGCCGAACCTCACGATCCGCTTCACTCGACGCCTGCCCACCGTCATCCCCCACAGTCCACCGCCCAGGCACGAAATCCCCAGGCCCGCACGCCGATCCCGCTCATATCTCCACCGCATCGCGCAGCCGAAACGAGTAGGCCGGACCGACGCCCCCGATCACGAAGCCTTCCGGCCCGCACACCCTGCACCGCCGCCGTCATATCTTCACCAGGTCGCGTATGCGGGCCAGGCGGGCGGGGCCGATGCCGGTGACCTCGGCTAATTGGTCGATGGTGGTGAAGCGGCCGTGTTCGGTGCGCCAGGCGATGATGGCGCGGGCGGTGGTGGGGCCGACTCCGGGGAGGGCGTCGAGGTCGGATTCGGTGGCGGTGTTCAGGTCTACTTTTGTGGCCGGGTGAGAGGGGCCGCCCGACGCCGCCGTGGGGGCTCGCCGGCCGGGAACTACCGCGCTGCCCGTCTGTGGCGGAACGGAATCGGGGGCCGTGGTTCCGACCACGACCTGATCGCCGTCGACGAGCCGCTGGGCCAGATTCAGGCCGGCGAGATCGGCGCCGTCCTTCGCGACCGTGGCCGAGACCGCGTCGGCCACCCGCGAACCGGGTGGAAGATGCAGGAGGCCGGGGTGCTCGACCATGCCGACGACGCTCACCACCAGGTCCGCCATCCGATCTCCGGACCCGCCGGCCGTCGGCGCGGAACCGGAGACGCCTCCGGCCGACACGGTGCCGGGCACACCCGCCGACGTCGCAGCACTGGACACACCCGCCGGCGTCGCAGCACCGGGCGCACCCGCCGGCGTCGCGGCACCGGGAACGTCCCCGGGCCGCACGGCATCGGAAACACCGGCGGGCGGGACACCACTGGGCGCACTCCCACCAGGCATGCCCCCGGCTGACGAAGTACCGGACACTCCCGCCGACGGCGCAGCCCCGGACGTACTGGTTGCGCCCGCCGTACCCGCACGCACCACGGGCAACGGCGGAACAGGCTGTGCGACAGGTCTTTCCCGTTGTGCCGCGGCGGCCGCGAGCACCACCGCCACCAGTCCGACCGCGGCCAGCACGAGCAACCCGCGCCGCCCAGGATCGAGGCGTGTTCCCCGGAATCGCTCCGGGACCAGCCGCTCGTGCCACACCGCGAGACCGCTCGAGGGTTCGCTCAGCCATTGCGGCGTGCGCGGACCCTCGACCGTCTCTTCCCACTCGTCCCCGTCGTCGTCCGGGCGGCGGCCCGGCACCGGATCGTCGAATTCGTCGAGATCCCAACGCCCGCCCGGCACCGATCGTGTATCGGGCGCCTCCGCCGCGAGCGACCCCAGCCGCTCGCGGACCCGTCTCCGCTCCTCGTTTCGCGCCATGCGAGCCACCGTAGGCCGATGCCGCACCGAGATCCCCGGCCCGACAAGGTCTTTCGACAGACCTGGGGACAGCCGATCCGCTGTGCACAACCAGCCGGCATCGGGTGGCTACTTGTCACACCGATCTGGTATCAGTCCGCCGGGCGGTGGGCGAAGTGCACCGTCCTGGCCGTGAGCAGGAAGACGTCGGTGCGATTGTCGACGGATTCCGGGTCGTCCGGGTCCACCAGGCGATCCAGGGTGGCCAGGTCGTCCTCGGCGAGGTAGTCGGTGTGCATGCCGCGGTGGCGTTCGAGCCACTGCCGCGCCGACCGGCGCGCACCGGCGTCCAGCGGTGCGGGGCGGTCGACCAGGAAACTGCGGCTGTACGCGTCGACCAGGCCCGCGGCGCGCAGGAGAGCGGGCCAGTCCTCGGCCACCGAAACCGAGCCCGGCAGTTCGGCACGCATCTGCTCGAACCGGTCGGCCAGCGCGACATCCAGCCGCATCTGCAGGCCCGGACGGCCGAAACCGATATCCCGAGGCAGCCACCGCACCGGCAGCCCGCCCTCGGCGATCGCCAGGGTGCCGCCCGGCCGCAGCAGCCCCGCCATGCGGGTCAGCGCGTCGAGCTGATCGCCGACGTGGTGCACGACGTTCGCCGACCACACCAGATCCGCTTCGGGCAGGTCGGACAACCCGCCCGGGAACTCCGCGACGCGGGTGCTCAGGCGCACCCCCAGCCGCTCGGCCCGCTGCTCGGCGCGGGTCAGCAACTCCGGCGTCCCGTCCACCGCGATCACCTCGGCATCGGGGAACCGCTGCGCCAGCAGGCACGCCGCCACTCCCGGTCCGGACCCGATATCCAGGATCCGTTTCGGATTCAGATCCGCCAGCCGATCGAACGCACCGTCCAGGTACGGCTGATACGCCTCGGCCTCGTCCACCAGCATGTCGGCCATCGCGGCCCAATCGAAGTCGTCGTGATTCACCCCTCGACAATGCTCCACACCCCCGGAAGCAGGCAACATCCTTTGCCATTTCGGCAAACGTGTCGTACCCCGCGCCGCCCTGCGGCAACCCGACCCGAGACGCAGATCCGCTGGGCCCGTTATTCATCCGCCACCCAGAGGCCGCGCGACGCAGTACACTGCCGGAAGGGTTGGGGTTTCCACACGGATTGTTCGGGGGGTTCATGCCATCCATCGACGTACAGCGACGCCCATCGGCCCCGCACGGCGCGTCCCTGCCGAGCCCGGACAGGCACCGGCACGACGGAGCCCATGGTGTCTGAACCTGCCTTCCCGAACTCGACTTCGACAACCGAACTCGGCACTCACGGCGGCATTCGCTATTCGATCGCTCGCACCAGCGAACCGTGGCAGCTCCCGATCGACGCCATCGTGGTGTCGGTCGGCTCCAGTCTCGGCAGCCTGGGCGGCGCACTCCGCATGGAATTCGCCGAGGCGGCGTGGCGCGACGTCCCTTACGACCACATCAATGCCGACCGGCCCCATATCCTGGCACTACCACCGCCCCCGGGGACGAATCCACTGCTTCGGCGCGCGATATTGGTCAACCCCAGGAACGAGCCCGGCGAATACAGCGACATCACCGACAACTCCCTGGCTTCCGCCGTGAAGTCGGCGCTCGAGGCGGCCTCGGGTCTCGGTGCGCGAGCGATCGGACTGCCATTGCTCACGGCGGGACTACTGGGCGAGCCGGTCGATCACGTCGCCGAGATCATCGTCCCCGCGGCCGTTTCCACAATGGACGTCCGACCAGGACGCGACGCGGACCAGCTGATGTTCCTCTGCCAGAGCGATACCGACGCCGAAGTCATCGCCGCGGCATTCACCCGAGCCATCGCCAACTCGCCGACACTCGCCGAAGCCCCACTGGCAGGCGGAGTCTCGAGCGACCTGGTGGACCCGAACGTCGGAATCCCTTTGCACGACGACCATCTCGGCGTCGCTCCGTACGTATCGATGCTCGCCACCGTCGTTGCCGACCGCACGACCCCGCTGCCCCTGTCGATCGGAGTCTTCGGCGAATGGGGTTCGGGCAAAAGCTATTTCATGGGTCTGCTGCGCGACCGGATCCGCACCCTCGCGGACTCGGGCAGCGAGCAGTACTGCCGGGAGATCGTGCAGATCGGTTTCAACGCCTGGCATTACGCGGACAGCAACCTGTGGGCCAGCCTCGGTGACGAGATATTCCGGCAGCTCGCGGGCGGCACGGAGGCCTCCGCGGACCGTGCCGACCGGATTCGCGCCGAACTGACCGAACGCCTGGATCAGCGCCACCAGCTCCAGGCGGCCACGCGCCAGGCCCGTGCGACGGCGACCCGGCTCCAGACCGAGGTCGACCGGGCCGTCGCCCATCGCGAGACCACCGCACGCAATCTGCTTGCGACACTCACCAATTCGTCTCGTTACGGCAGCGAGATCGCGACCCTGTGGCGGCAGCTGGGCATCACCGACGAGAAGGAGCGGGCCGACCTGCTGGCCGGACAGCTCCACGACGCGGTGGACGACACCAAGGTGCTGGCACGCGCATCGCTGACTCGTGCCGGACGGATCTCGCTCGCCTTCGCGGTCGCCCTCGTCGGCATCGGCGTGCTCGTACCGCTGATCGTCTCGCACGCCGCCGGCCAGCTGGCCTGGGTCACCGGACTGGTCACCGCGCTGGGCGGGGTCGGCGGGGTCACCGTCCTGTTCGGTCGCGCGCACGCCGGTCTGCGCACGTTGCGGCGGGTACGGGAGGACCTGCGCGGCGAGATGCGGACCGCCGCGGAGAGCGCGGTCGGCACCGAGATGGCCGATACTCTGACCAGGCTGCGCGCCGCCGAGGCCGAACAGCGGGTCGCGCAGGCACAGCTCGACGATGTGATCGCGCATGTCGGCGAACTCGGCCGGCAACTCGCCGAACTCGACCCCGGGCGGCGGCTGTACTCGTTTCTCGCCGAGCGTGCCGGAAGTGATTCGTACTCCGGCAAACTCGGCCTCATCTCGACGATCCGCAAGGACTTCCAGCAGCTGGTCCAGCTCATGGACGATTGGCGCCGCAATCCGGACCCGTACGGCGATCACCGGCCGATCGACCGCATCGTGTTGTATATCGACGACCTGGACCGCTGTTCCCCCGACCAGGTCGTCGACGTCATGCAGGCCGTGCACCTCCTGCTGGCCCTGGACCTGTTCGTGGTGGTCGTCGGGGTCGATCCGCGGTGGCTGATGCGTTCGCTGCGCACCCGCTATTCCGCACTGCTGCGCGACGGGGACAACGACCCCGAAGATCTGTGGCACACGCCCGACGACTATCTGGAAAAGATCCTGAACATCCCGCTGGTACTGCCGCCGATGTCCTCGACCGGTATGAGCCGGCTGCTGCACGCGCTGGGAGACCCGCGGCCTTCCGCCACGCCGCGTTCGGTGCCGGCCCCTCCTGCCGAGCGCCGGCCGACGACGACGTCCCCTCCGCCGAGCGCGGATCGCTACGGTGTGATCACCGCCCTCGATATCGAAGCGGGCTCGGAGGTCGACGTCCTGCAGCACTCCGTCGTGGCCCCGGAACCGCCGCGGCCGCTCACCGATCCGGAACTGACGCTGCTCACCGCACTGGACATGCTGGTGGACACACCGCGTGAGGCGAAGCGCCTGCTCAATCTCTACCGCATGGTGCGGGCCACCCGTGACCTCTCACCCGCCTCGCGCTTCCTGGGCATGGACGGCCGCCCCGGCGAATTCGAGGCGGTCGTGCTGCTGCTGGGACTGCTCACCGCCCACGCCTCGCTGCTCGCCGATGTGCTCGATATGGTTCCGGATCCGGTGCGCGGGCTCGCCGGCGGTCTTACGTACCGGCCGCCGGATACCGAGCTGGACCGGTTCGTCGCCGATTTCGAACCGCGGGACTCCGGCTCGGAGTGGGTGAACGGGATCATCGGCGGGATACCGAAAAGCCAAGTGCCCAAGTGGCATCGACTGCATTCGGGGCTGGTCCGGCTCACGGCGCACGTGACCTTCAGGGACCTGTCCGGTCTCCACACCTGGCTCCCCCGGGTACGGCGCTTCTGCTACACGCTCACGCCCGGTGCGGCCGTGCCGCCCACGTCGGCCGCACCTCCGAACGGCCGTCCGGCGAGCAGTTCTGTCACGCGGACCGCATGACGCCGGTTCAGCCGCAGCCGCCGGGGACCACCAGGACGCCTACCGCGCCGGGACCCAGGTGGACGGCGAGGGTGGGGCCGAATTCCGCGGTGACCAATTCGCGGATGCCGGGGATGAGGTCGGTCAGCTGGGCGGTGATGGTGGTGGCGGCGTCGGACGCGCCGAGGTGCTGGACGGCTACGGTGGCGCCGTCCTCGCCCGCGGCGTCCACCGCGGCGGCGACGAGTTTCGCGAAGGCCTTGGAGCGGGTACGTGCCTTCTCGCGGAGTTCGAGTCGGCCGTCGACCATCTGCAGGATGGGTTTGGTGACGAGTTCGGTGCCGAAGAAGGCGGCGGCGGAACTCAGGCGGCCGCCACGGCGAAGCTGTTCTGTGCGGTTGACCACGATGAACGCCCGGCCGCGGCCCGCCGCCGACGCGGCCGCGTCGTAGACGACCTCCAGCGCGGCGCCCTCGCGGGCTCGCCGCGCCGCCGCCAGCACCGGCAGGCCCGTGCCGAGGCCGGCGCTGAGCGAGTCGACCAGCCGGACCTTGTCCGCGGCGTCCATATCGCGGATCGCCTGCCGGCCGGCCTCCCAGGTCGCCGACAGCTGACGCGAAATATGAACGGCCACAACACCGTCACCGCCGCTGAGCGCCAGCGCCCGCTCGTAGGCGGCGCACAGCTCGCCCGGCGAGGCGGCCGAGGTCGTCACCGTCGAGGACGCGTAGTCGATCGGCTCGTCGTCGACCCCTTCGCGAAGCGCCCGATCATCGACAAGCACGTGCAGCGGCACCACGACGACGCCCAGTTCCTCGACGAGTTCGGCGGGCAGGCCAGCGGCGGAGTCGGTCACCACGACGACGGCCACCGGTCATCCACCCCCTCGCCGAACCGAGGCGGGGTTTCCGCTCATGAACCGCCCTCGGGGGCACGGACTTCCGCCAGCACCTTCACCATGGCCCGGGCGACGGCGGTGTGACCTTCCCAGCCCCAGTGGATGCCGTCCGGATTGGCGTCGCCGGAGAAGATGTTGTCGCGTACCGCATCGGCCAGATCCACCAGGGGCACAGCGGTTTTCGCGGACCACTCGCGCAGCGCGCGGACCGCGGGCTCGCGGCCGGCGTGGACGCGACCGTATGCCTCGCAGTCGTGCACCGACGGCAGGACACCGATCATCGGCAGCTCGGGGCGCAACTGGGCCAGCGCATGTCGCGACTGTTCCAGGTAATCGACGCTCACCTTCGGCGGCAGCGCCACCGGCCTGCCCAGATGCGACAGCCGCGGCTGCAACCACTGGTAGCCGTTGCGCACCCACCGCCGCAGCGTGGGCGGCCGGAGGTAGCGGATCTGCTCGCGCAGCGCGGTCGGCAGCGGCGACGGCAGCGAATCCATACCGCCGGTGGCGAAGACGACCGCCCCCGCACGCGGCACCGCCGCCCACACCCGCGGGTCCCCGATCAGCGCCCAGTAAGCATCGCGACACGTCCAGCCGATCCGCCCGATCAACTCGACATCCCAATCCAGCTCGGCCCCCACAAGATTGGGCCAGATCCGAGGATCATCACTGGGCAACCCACCCTTGGGCCCGAAGTAGGCCAACGAGTCCGCAACCACCAGCAGAACAGGCCGAGCCTTACCGCCTGCCCCCAACGTCCCACCCTCCACGCCGTCGGCCTCCCCTACACCGGGCGACCCCGCTGTACCAGGCAACTCGGCCGCGCCGGGCAACTCGGCCGCGCCGGGCAACTCCGCTGCGCCAGGCAACTCGGCCGCGCCGGGCAACTCCGCTGCGCCAGACGACTCCCCTTTGCCGGGCAACTCCGCTGCGCCGGGCAACTCCGCGCTGGGCGACTCGGCCGTGCCAGGCAACTCCGCCGCACTGCGCAACTCCGCCGGGCCAGACAACTCCGCCGTGCCAGACGAATCGGCCGTGCCAGGCAACTCCGCCGCACTGCGCAACTCCGCCGCGCCGGACAACTCCGCCGTGCCAGACGAATCGGCCGTGCCGGGCGACTCCGCTGGGGCTGGCGACTCGGCTGTGCCTATCGGATCGGCTCCGGCCTCTGGCGACGTCCGCGGACCGGCGGCCGATGCGGTGGGGGCCGCAGCGGGCTCGGTCGTGGGCCGACCGCCGGCAGCGGAGTCGACAGGGCCGGATGAGGTCACGTGGCACGTCCTCCGAACAAGCGCTTCACCGCACGGCGGAAACGTCCGCCGCCGGAACCGGAATCGTCGGTAGCCGGAGCGGAACTCGCAGCCGGAGCCTCCGGCTGAACGGTCTCGGCCTGCTCGGCGACGGGGGCATCCTCCGGCACAGCCGCATCGGAGGCAGCGGAAACAGCATCGGCCTCCGTCTCGCCGGAAGAGGCTGCCGACTCGGTGGCGTCCGGCTGCCTATCCCCGGCGCTCTCGTCCGCGTCCGCTGAAACCACGCTCTCCGAAGGCACTTCGGCAGGGCTGACCCCGTCCGCGCTGTCTTGCGCCGCAACCGTCTCAGCCGCAGGCTGCTCGGCGACTGCGGCATCAGCCGCGGTACCGGTTTCGGAGTCCTTCGCCTCGGCCTCCGCAGCCTGATCGCCCGCGACGGAAGCACTTTCCTGGGCAGCGGGGGCCACATTCGCGTCAGTGGGAACATCCGCTGTCGACTCATCGGATGCCGTCGCCTGCTCAGCGAAGTCCGCGTCCGTCTCCGCGCCGCCCGTCGCAGCCTCCGCTGTGGACGCCGCTTCGGCCTCGCCGGAGGCCGCGGCTTCCGGCGCATCCGTCTCGGGCGCAGCCGACTCGGCAGGAACCTCCGTGTCGGTCGTCGCGGCATCGGTCTCGTCGGCGGCAGTCTCCTGCGACACAACCGATTCCGAGGTCTCAGCGGGCTCCGTCTCGGAGGCGCTCGCCGCTTCTGCCACCGCGGTCTCGTCGGAGGCCGCGCCTTCGTCGGCCGCCGCGCTCTCCGCGTCGTCCGAGACCGCGGCCTCGGCCGTCTCCGCCGCCACCTGCTCGTCGCCGGCCTCGACCGCCGCACTCTCCTGCGGCGCAGCGGGTTCCGGCGGGGTGGCCGGGCCGCCGAACAGGACGTCCGGGAGGTGCCGTACGCGGGAATCGGATTCCCTGCGGAACAACTCGTCGGGCACGGCGCCGCCGCGCTCGAACTCCGGCTCCGATTCCCGCTCAGCGGGTTCGGGGGCCGGGCCGCCGAACAGGGCGTCCGGTAGGCGCCGCACGGGCCCCTCGGACGCCTTGCGCAGCAGTTCGTCGGATACCTGCCGGACCGGTTCGTCCCGGTCGTCGGAGGACTTTTCAGAGGACATCAGGTGCTACCTTTGCCGCCGCGTTCCACACATCCAGTCGCCACCCGGGCTGCTCGATGCTCGGACCGTGGCTGCTCAGTTGCACCCAGCTCGTATTGGCCAGCCCGCCGAGGACGGGCCAGTTCTTCTGGGGCAACTCGAGCAGCGCAGCGGTCAGTGCCGCGATCAACCCGCCGTGCGCGACGAGGATGATGGTACGACCGGGCCAGTCGGTGCGCGCGGCGAACAGCTCACGCACTACCGGAAGCGCCCGCGCGCCAACCTCGAGTTTGCTCTCCCCGCCGGGCGGAGTGAAGTCGGCGTTCAGCCGCCAGGTCTGGCGTGCGCCCGGATATTGCTCGTCCACCTCGATGTGGGTGAGGCCCTCCCAGTCGCCGAGACTGGTCTCGCGCAGCCGCCGATCGAGCACGACGTCGATGCCGCTGTGGTCCGCCAGCGCGACCGCGGTGTCGTAGGCCCGCCGCAGGTCCGAGGAGATGAGGGCGATGGCCTCGTGGCCGGCCAGTTCCCGGGCGGCGTCCTTGGCCTGACGACGGCCCAGTTCGCTCAGCTCGGTATCGGTCTGCCCCTGCATACGATCGGAGGCGTTCCATTCGGTCTGACCGTGCCGCAGCAGGATCAGGCGGCGTACTCCGGCGTGCTTGTCGTACCTGGCGTCCTCGACGTCGTCCAGGGCGGATCCCAGGCTCACTCGGCGGCCTCGGCGTCGGTGTCGCGCGGACCCCCGATCCCGTCCACCGGAACCTGCGGGCAGTCCTTCCAAAGCCGTTCCAGGCCATAGAAATCGCGCTCGTCGGCGTGCTGGATGTGCACCACGACCTCGACGTAGTCCAGCAGCACCCACCGCCCCTCGCGGGTACCCTCGCGCCGCACCGGCTTGTGCCCGGCCAGGCGCAGTTGCTCCTCGACGTTGTCGACGATCGCGTTGACCTGCCGCTCGTTCGGCGCGGACGCGATCACGAAACAGTCGGTGATGACCAACTGATCGGAGACGTCGAGCACCACCACGTCGGAGGCCAGCTTCTCGTCGGCCGCGCGCGCGGCGATCCGCGCCATCTCGACCGCTTCGACAGTAGCTGTCACTGGGCCACCTTCCCGTTCCCTCCCGGCACGTACAAATGCCGCTTCGATATGTACTGCACGACCCCGTCCGGGACGAGATACCACACCGGCCGCCCTTCGGCGGCGCGGCGACGGCATTCGCTCGACGAGATCGCCAGGGCGGGGATCTCGATGACGGTGACCGCGTCGGCCGGCATATCGCGCAGGTGCTCGGCGAGGTGGTCGATGTTCAGTTCGTACCCCGGACGGCTCACCCCGACGAATTTCGCCAGCTCGAACAGTTCCGCCCAATCCTGCCACGTGAGGATGCTGGCCAGCGCGTCCGCACCCGTGATGAAGTACAGGTCGGCGTCGGGATGCTGGGACTGCAGGTCACGCAGGGTGTCGACGGTGTAGGTGACCTTGGCCCGATCGACGTCGGCCCGGCTGACCGAGAACCGCGGATTGGACGCGGTCGCGATGACGGTCATCAAATATCGGTCCTCGGCCGGGCTGACCTGTTTGTCGGCCTTCTGCCACGGCTGGCCCGTCGGTACGAATATGACTTCGTCGAGGTCGAAGCGATGCGCGACCTCGCTGGCGGCAACCAGATGCCCGTGATGGACGGGATCGAAGGTCCCACCCATCACACCCAGTTTGCGCCGACCTGTTTCTTGCACGAATGCCGAGCTTACTGGGCGAGTCGGCGACCGCCCGTCACCCGGCGTGGGTAGGCGGGCGTCACAACCATCCGTCCAGTCCGGTGATGAACCCGTCGAAATCGTCGGCGTGCACATGGTGGCCGGTCTTCGGCACGCTGCGAATCTCGAAACCGGCCGTCCGGTAGTCCTCGGCCCGATCATCGGGAATCAGCACACTCGGATCCGCCCGCAGAACCAGCGACGGAACGAGGGGAAACACTGGGGCATAGGCGGTTTCGAGGTACTCCATGCGCGTGGTGTCGGGATCCCAGCGAGCCAGTTCGTCGAGCCGGACCCGTACCGCCTCATCACTCCACCTCGGCGACGCCGCCCGGATCTCCGCCGCGCCCCAGTCCTTCATCGCCCTGATCGCCGGTTGCACCGCGCCGTACCCGTCCGCGCTGTCCGGATACCACGCCGGGTCCTCGTAGACCGCGCGCTGCGGGCGCAGCCGCTCGACGATCATGGCCAGCAGCACACCGCCGAGCGAGTGCCCGATGGCCAGCTCGACTCGCTCCGGCGCCACCGACAGCAGGTCGTCGGCCCACCGCTCCCGGCTGTATCGCCCGCGCGGGCTGTCCCCGTGACCGGCGAGATCCGGCGCCAGGACGCGATAACCCCGCGCCGCCAGCGCGGGCCCGACCTGCCACCACGAGCGCGAACTCGCCGACAGTCCGTGCACCAGCAGCGCCACCCGGTCCCCCTGACCCCACTCCCGCACATGTAGCCCGGTCATCGCACCACTCCTCACGCATGATTTCGTCATCCATCGAAATCCTCACCCAGATTTCGATCTATGTCAAAGTCTCGAATCCCTGTTAGCCTGGCGGCATGCGAGCGCTGAACCACCCGACGATCGACTCGGTCGACCTGGCCACCGTCCTCAACGCGCTCGCCGATCCGATTCGCCTCCGCGTGATCGGGCAACTGGCCGAGGCCGGAGGCGTGGTCTGCGGCGGTTTCGACGTTCCGGTGAGCATGTCCACCCTGTCCCACCACCTGAAGGTGCTGCGCGAGGCCGGACTCGTCCGCGTCACTCCCGAGGGCAGCCATCGCCGGCACGAACTGCGCGCCGACGAGATCGAGGGCCGCTATCCGGGTGTGCTGAGCAGCATCATCACCGCCACCCGCGATCCTGCTTGAAACCACCGGATACCCGAATGATCACCGCGCCAACGGAATCGCAGGATGACCGGGCCGGGTTACGAAGTGGCCGTGCGGCTTACGGCAGTCGCGAAGTCCCCGGCCTGCGGAGTTGCCGGACGGATGCGCGAAGCGCGCGGCGCAGAACCGCTGCCGGGCGGGCGGAGTTTTCCGCGGCGGCTACCGAGGACAGCAAATCGGCGTGCAGTTCACGACAACCGGGATCGTTCGCCACCAGCCGGGCGCCGATGGCGAATTCCCTTGCGGCATCGCGGTATCGATGCAGGGCCTGCAAGCTCTGCCCGAACTGTTCGTGCAGGATCGCGGCTTCGGGAGGCGGGTAGGGCAGCTCCCGGTGACGGAGGGCGCGCCCGTACAGTTCGGCGGCCTCGCGGTGGCGACCGGCGCGGCGGTGGATGCGAGCGGCGAGCAGGGTGTGGTGCGCGCAGTCGGCGACCGACAGGTGCTCCCAGCTGGCGGCGGCGGCGAGGGCCGCGGCGACGAGTTCGGTGTCGTGGCCGGGCTGGCCGGAGACGGCGGTGACGATCATCGAGCGCAGCCGGGCGATCTGGTCGTCCGCGAGGACCGCGCCGCCGGACGCGACCGCCCGCCGCAGCGCGTCCTCGGCGGCGCCGGGATCCCGGGTCAGCCGCGCGGTGCCGAATTCGATCAGTTCCCGCACCTCGGGCGGACCCCACGAGGGATCGTCGGAGACGGCGCCGACCGCGATCGGCGACGAAGCGGCTGGATGGTCGTCGGCATCCCGGGGTCGGCTCGGCACGCGCGAATCGTCGCGCGCGGCGCTTTCGGGCCACTTAACAACCGCTAATATTCACGCCGCGGACGCGATTCGGGCAGCTCCGTCCCATAGGGGTTATCGACCGGCCCGGCCATTTCGTCAACAGATCCGACGGAGCTTTCAGCCCAGCTGCAGATCCGGCTTGTACAGATCGAGCCACGTGTACAGATCGATCGCGCGGTCCAGGCCGGAGCGGACGTGCGCCTCCATCCGTGCCGGGTCCTGCTCCACGGCCCGCTGCATCCACGGGCGGTCGATCACACCCCACAGCTGCGAATCACGTTCGGTCAGCATCTCTTTGCCCAGCTGCTGCAGATTCGCCGCGTACCCCGGATCCTGCGTGGACGGGTACGGGCTCTTCACCCGCTCCACCACCGATCGAGGCAGAACGTGTTCGGCCGCGTGCCGCAGCAGGCTCTTCTCCCGCCCGTCGAAGGTCTTCAGCGACCAGGGCGTGTTGTAGACGTATTCAACGAGCCGGTGATCGCAGAACGGCACCCGCACCTCCAGGCCCACCGCCATGGATGTGCGGTCCTTACGGTCGAGCAGGTTGCGCACGAACCGGGTCAGGTGCAGATGGCAGACCGTGCGCATGCGATGCTCGACCTCGGACTCCCCGTCGAGGTGCTCGACCTCGGCGCAGGCCGCCGCGTACTGGTCGGCCACATAGTTCTCCAGCTGGAGCCGTTGCCGCAGTTCGGGATTGATGATCTGCCACAGACGCTCGCCGGTGAGAGCGTTGTCGAACGCCAGCCACGGGAACGTATCCGCCTTCAGCACGACCTCGTCGTGGAACCACCGGTAACCGCCGAACACCTCGTCGGCCGATTCACCGGACAGCGCCACCGTCGACTGCGCCCGAATCGCCTTGAACAGCAGGTACAGCGACGTGTCCATATCACCGAGCCCGGCCGGGATATCGCGGGCGGTGATGACGGCGCGGCGCACCGAGAGATCCGACAGCTGCGCCGGATTCAGCACCACGTCCTCGTGCTGCGACCGGACGAGCGCCGCGACCTCGCGCACGAACGGCGAATCGGGGGTGTCGCGCATCTCGTCCGGGACGAAGTTCTCCTCCTGATCGGCGTAGTCCACCGAGAAGGTGCGCACGCGCTCACCGTCGCGGGCCAGGCGCGCGGCCGCCAGACCGGTGATGGCGCTGGAGTCGAGTCCGCCCGACAGCAGCACGCAGCGAGGCACATCCGAGATCAGCTGCCGATCGACGATATCGGTCAGCAGCTCGCGCACGCGCGCCACGGTGTCGTCCTGGCTGTCGGTGTGCTCGACGGCGTCCAGCCGCCAGTAGGTGCGCTCCCGAATCCCGTTGCGGTCCACGGTGATCAGCGTGCCGGGCAGTACCTCGTACATACCCTTCCACAGCGACCAGCGCGGCGCCTTGGTGAAGGCGAAGATCTCGCGCAGACCGTCGGCGTCGACAGCCTTGGGCACCGACGGATTGGCCAGAATGGCCTTCGGCTCGGACCCGAACAGCACGCCGTCGGGGGTCGGGTAGTAGTAGAACGGCTTGATGCCCATGCGGTCGCGGACCATCACCAGCTTCTCGCTGCGCTGATCCCAGATCGCGAAGGCGTACATGCCGTTGAGGTGATCGACGACGCTCTCGCCCCATTGCAGGTAGCCGTGCAGGACGACCTCGGTGTCGCTGTCGGTCCGGAACGTATGCCCCTGCGCCGCAAGTGTTTCGCGCAGTTCGCGGAAGTTGTAGGTCTCACCGGAGTACACCAGGCCGATATCGCCGTCCGGCGTGCTGATACTCATCGGCTGGGTGCCGCCGGGCAGATCGATGATGGCCAGGCGACGATGACCGAGGGCAGCGTGGGTGCGCACGAAGGCGCCCTGATCGTCCGGCCCGCGACAGGCCATGGTCTCGGTCATCGCGTCGAGGATCGCCTGCTGACGAGTCAGGTCCGCGTCGAACGACACGCAGCCCGTGATTCCGCACATCTCACGCCCTCCAGTTAGTTAGCGAATGCAAATACCCGTAATTTCGTTGTAACACGGGGCATATGCCACTCGCCAGGGGGTGGGTGAAACGTCCGAATTGCCCTTCGGTTGCCCTCGAAGGGACTAGATGGGCAGCAGCCGGCTCACGACGGAGGTGAGTTGCCGCGCGGAGCGGCATTCGTGCATCTCGACGATCTCGGCGTACCGCTCGGCGGCGGAATCCCCTGTCCCCCAGAGCTTCTCCGCCTCGGGGTTGAGCCAGTACGCGTGCTTGGCTACCTGAGCCAGCTCGGCGAGCGTATTCAGGGCCGGGTCGCGATAGTTGGTGCGGGCGTCGCCGAGAATCAGCATCGACGTGCGGCTGGTGACGGCGTCGGGAAAGTCCTCGGCGAAACCCCGCAGGGCCGATCCGTAGTCCGAGTGCCCCTCGATGCCGACTACCCGGGCCTCCGTGAAGATGCGCCGGGTCACCTGGTCCAGCGGGGTCACCTGGTCGAACAGGTGGGTGACCTCGTCGACGCGATCGACGAACGCGAAGATCCGCACCCGCGAGAACTGCTCGCGCAACGCGTTCACCAGCAGCATGGTGAAACTGGAGAATCCGGCGACCGAGCCCGAGATATCGCACAGCAGAACGAGATCCGGGCGTCCGGGCCGTGGTTTGCGGGCCGCCAGCTTGATCGGCACACCGCCGGTCGACATCGATTTGCGCAGCGTCTTGCGCAGATCGATCTCGCCGCGGCGGGCCCGGCGGCGGCGTGCGGCCAGCCGCGAGGCCAGTACCCGCGCGAGTCGCTGGCTGCTGCGCCGCAGTTCGGCCAGCTCGTTCTCCGAGATGCGCAGGAAGTCGGCGTCCTCGGCCTGGCGCTGCACGCCGTAGGTGGCGACGCGCTCGCGGCCGATGCGTTCGGCGACGCGGCGGCGGGTCTCGGCCTCGACCGTGCCGCGGAAGTCCTTGATGCGCTGCCGGGCGGTTCGCCGGGCGACCTCGGTGTCGAAGTCCGAATCGTCCATTCCGGCGGCAAGTCCCGCGAGCAGCTTGCTCACCAGCAGTTCGGGTTGAAGGTCCTTGAGGGTCTGGTACGCCGAGAACGACGGGCCGTTCGCGGATCGGTACTGGCCCATCTGCTCGACCATCTGCGCGGCCAGCGCCTGCAACTGCCGCTCGCGATCGCCCGACGGATCCGCGAGTAGCAACTCCGCCAGCATCTTTCGCAGTTCGATGATGTCGACCTCACCATCCGGCTTACGCGGGATCTCGACCTCCTCCGCGCCCGCGCGCTCGCCGAGCGCCGCGGGGAACCAGAGGTCGAACAGGCCGTCGAACGTGGGCCGCTGCGAGGCGCGGCGCACCAGCGCACAGGACAGCCCCTCACGCAGCATCTCCCGGTCCATCAGATCCAGAACCGTGAGAACCTTTCCCGCATCCACGGTTTCGGAAGGGCCAACGGGAATCCCCCTGCCACGCAACGCTTCTACGAACCCGACAAGATGCCCCGGAAACCCCTCCGGCGCAAGCGATTCCCCACCCCACCCATCGGGACCCACCCTGCCGTCCCCACCCGCACCGTCTCCCCCGCGACCGTCGCTCCCCTTGCCAATCCCGCGACCGTCGCTCCCCTTACTATTCCCGCGACCGTCGCCCCCACCATTTTCCCGGCGCGCTTTCGGCCGGGAACCCACGACAGACCCCGGCCAAAACCGCCCCGCATCGCCGGAGGTGGACCCGCTCTTGCCGGACACGGGTCAGGCCAGTTTCAATTCGGCCAGCGCGCGCTGGTGGTCGCTCTGGTGCTTGAGGACGACGCCGAGGGTCGCGCGCACGGTCTTGTCGTCGAGGTCCTTCAACCCCAGCGCCAGCAGCGTCCGCCCCCAGTCGATGGATTCCGCGACCGACGGCAGCTTCTTGAGCTGCATACCGCGCAGCACGTGCACCACCCGCACCAGCTGCGCCGCGACGGCGGGCCTCAGCTCCGGCACCCGGCTGGCCAGGATGCGGCGTTCCAGCTCCTCGTCCGGGAAGTCGATGTGCAGGTAGAGGCAGCGACGCTTGAGCGCCTCGGAGAGTTCTCGGGTGGCGTTGGAGGTGAGCACCGTGAACGGGCGACGGACCGCGGCGATGGTCCCCAGCTCGGGCACGGTCACGGCGAAATCGCTGAGCACCTCGAGCATCAGGCCCTCGATCTCGACGTCGGCCTTGTCGGCCTCATCGATCAGCAGCACCGTCGGGTCCTTGCGCCGGATGGCGGTGAGCAGCGGCCGCGACAGCAGGAATTCCTCGCTGAAGACGTCGGATTTCGTTTCCTCCCAGCCGTTCTCGCTGGAGGCCTGGATGCGCAGGATCTGCTTGGCGTGGTTCCACTCGTACAGCGCCCGCGCCTCGTCGATGCCCTCGTAGCACTGCAACCGGACCAGCTCGGCATCATCCCCGGCGACCTGCGAGACCGCCCGCGCCAGCTCGGTCTTGCCGACACCGGCGGGGCCCTCGATCAGCAGCGGCTTACCCAGTCGGTCGGCGAGGAACACCGAGGTCGCGGTCCCCTTGTCGGCCAGGTAGCCGGTCTGGGCCAGCCGCTCGATCACGTCGTCGACCGAGCCGAAGATCGGTTCGTGCACTGCGTCCTGCACTGTTGCGGTCCTCCTCCGGAGCCGGCCCGAGGGCCACGGTCACGCCCGGTATGCACCGTATAGACGTCCTCATCCGACGGTACACACCCACGTCCTGGTCAGATACAGGGTGTTGCGAACCACACTCGGCGACGGCCCCAGGGAACGGCGGCTAACCACTCAACGGCAGCTCCCGCACCAGCACATCCAGCCGAGGCGCTTCGGGCCAGCCGGGCCGGAGGTGGCCGACGCGACGCCACCCCCATTTCCGGTACGCCCTGTACGCGCGAGTGTTGTCCGCCTCGACCAGCAGCGTCGCACGCCGCTCGGACCGCCCACCGAGCAATTCGTCGTGCAGCGCATGGGCCACGCCGCGCCCGGCATATTCCTGACAGACCATGATCTCGCTCAACGCGAAGGTCCGGACCCCGGTCTCCGCCGTGAACTCGCCACGATCCCCCTCCTCGAGTTCGAGATTCCGCCACCACGCCGCATTCGGAAGCAACGGCCACCCCCACGTCTGCCCCGCAGGCTCCCCCTCGATCCGCGCCACCACCAACTCGAACCCCCGCGACCGTGCCGGATCGGTGTAAGCATCGAATCGCGCCATGAATTCGTCCGGCGAATCGAACAGGTCGCCGGAGGCAATCGCCTCCACATACGACCGGCGATAGATGTCCTCCACCATCAAGCGGAGGTCGCGAGCTTCGCGGGCGTTGTAGTGCGTGAACTCCGGGGCAGCGGGCACGTATCAATACTGGCAGCTTTGCGACCGCGGCGGCCCAACAAGTCGACCCGACGACCGCCACATAGTCGGGCTTCCGCGATCTCGTCCCCGTCGGAGCGCGATACGGTCGTGATGTGAAGCCCACCCAGTGGAAGATCCACGGCGAGCATCTGATCGACGAGAACCGCCACATCCGGCTGTCGACGGTCGACGTCGAACTGCCCGATGGCGTGAAGTTCACCCAATACGTCGCTCGGATGCCGCGCTGTGCGATGACGCTGGTGCTCAACGAGAACCGCGAGGCACTACTGATGTACCGGCATCGGTTCATCATCGACAAATGGGTATGGGAGCTTCCCGGCGGATACGTCGACCACGCCGAGGACGTGGCTGCCGCCGCAGCGCGAGAGGTGGAGGAGGAAACCGGATGGCGACCACGGTCGATGGAGCACCTCGTCACCTACCAGCCATCGATCGGGAGTCTCGACCAACCTCAGGAGATCTATCTCGCACGCGGTGCTGATCTCACCGACACCGCGCCCGACGTCAACGAGGCCGAGGAGATCCGGTGGGTTCCGCTCGACGCGGCGGTCGCGATGATCGACAGCGGTGAGATCATCGGTGCCGCAACGGTTGTCGGCCTCTACCGTGCCCTCAGTCTCGACGCGTAGACAGCACGCGCCCCTGTTGCCGGAAGTCGGCGACTTCCGGAATATCCACGTGGCGGTCGAGCCGTCGTCTGAGATCCCGGAGATACGCGTAACTGCGCCGCGAGGACAGACTTGCGACGAGGTCGAGAGCTTGTCGCCCGACACGCACCGCCTCGATCGGATCTTCGGATGCTCGCGTAGCCGCTAGCAGCGTCAAATTGAATGCCCGGCCGCGCGAGTAGCCGTCGGACATATCGAGGGACTGCTCCGCGAAGCGAGCGGTGCGCACGTCGTCGCCCAGGTCCCGGAAGCAATGTGCGACCTTGGCCGACATGTAGGCGCTGTCGAAATATGCCGGCCATGCCGGCCGATCGGAGGCTTCGGCCCGGGCAAATGCTCGCTTCGCGGCATTCAGCGACACCGCACAGGACGCTTTGTCCCGGCGGGCTGCGTGGCCGTGCGCCTCGACCAAATGGCATGCGGACTCCAACGCTCCCAGATCCGCGCTGCGTGCCGAAATCCGAGCCGCACGAGCAAGATCGACCGCATCACCGGGGCGGCCGACATAGGTGGCCTGGTGACTCACAGCAGCGAGGATCTCGGCCCCGAGGCCCGGGTCACCGGCCGCGCGAGCCAGCCGCAATGCCTGGATCAGATACCGCTGGGCAAGCCCGTGCTCCTCCTGGTCGTATGCTGCCCACCCGGCGAGTTTCGTCAGTTCCGCAGTAGCAGCGAACAACTGCCGGCCGACGGCCTCGGCATAACTGCCGCGCAGCAGCGGCGCGACCGAGTTGTGCAGGTACTGGACGATCGTCAGCCGCACTCGCCCACCACCCATCTTGTTGTCCAGATCGCGGAACGCGGTCGTCATGGCACGAAGTGTGTCGACATCGCCCCGACCTACGTGCCGTGTCCCCGCTGACACCGGATGCTCCGGTCCTGGCAGCGTCAACCACCGCATCGATGCTGCCGAGTAGACCGCTACGGCGTACGAAGTGCCGAGCAGGAAGCGCCTGCGCTCCACATCGCTCCGCCGGATCCGCGCCGCCGGACATCCCGCAATCCTCGGGGCTGACTCTGCGTCCGGGCGCCTCCGCCATGACATCCGCGATCAGTTCCGGCGCAGGCGAATTCGGCTGCTCACCGGCGAGCCACCGTCCCACCGATCGATAGCCGTAACCCAGTCGGAGGCCGTGCGCAATACGTGGTCGGAATTGGAGGATGCCAGAGTAGCGAGACTCGCACGGAGGCTCGGTTATCGTCTGCATCGGCCTGGGCCCTCGGTGCTTCCGCTGACCGACCAAGTGCGTGCTGCCGACGTCGATGCGGTGATCCTGCCGTCGCCGATCCATCTCGACGTCATCCAGCTGCACGCGCTGATGTGCATCGTCGACATCGAAACAGCTTCGCCGCGACTGAGTTTCGCTCGTTGGTCGTCTTGTCCACACCAGGTCGGGGAGATGTGATCACCACTATGGTCTGGTCGTTCCTCACAGCCCTCATCGTGAGCTTCTCGGGCGTGGTCGCGTTACTGGTGCGCGATGAACTCGGCGTCGACGACGACCGAACGTCGTCCCGGGCCCCGGACTCCGTGGTGTGGACGCATGCTGCCCCGCCTCGCCGGTTCACCCCGGCTCGAGCACACAAGGTAATGCAGCAGCATCGCTCGTGCGGACGCGAGGACTGCGCGCGTAAAGGGGCGCGTATCGGACGTTGGTGGATTCGGGGCGGCTGCGGCCGGACAGCGGGCGCAAGGGGTGAGCGCCCGCGGGGGGTCAGAGGGGGCGGACGCTGCCTAGGATTTGGGCGGCTACGGAGGGGGTGAGTTCGCCGGTGGTTCCGGTGTCGGCGACTATGCCTAGGACCTGGGTGGAACCGTTCGAGAGGGTGAAGGCGAAGGCGTAGATGGAGTAGGTCGTGGTGGTGCAGCCGGAGCGGGAAGGGCGCCAGGAGCCGGTGACCTGGACGGACTTGCCGGTCACGCCCTTCGCGGTGAGCGAGGTCGGGGAGGAGGCGGTGGCGTCGGTGGAGTTGCTGTAACCGCTGCGGGCGGCGGACATCGCCACGGTGCGGGCCGCGTCGCCGAGGTCGGAGGCGGATGACGGGGAGACGAAGCTGACCGTGCGGTAGGCGGAACCGGGGCAGTAGTCGTCGCCGTCGGAAGCTGTTGCGGTGCCGGCGATTCGGAAGGTGCTCGCCGCACCGACGCTCCAGGTGCCGGGGACGTCGTAGGCGAAGCCGGCGGTCTGGGCGGCCACCGTGCGGAATCCCGGGACGACCGGTGCGGGGGTTTGGGCCCCGGTGTAGCGCGACGTGGAACTGGTGCTGGTCGTAGAGCCCGCTTCGTCGGAGGAGGATCCGCGATTCACCGCGAACGCCACGACACCCACGATCGCCAGCACGGCGACCACGCCCACGACGAGCAGACCGATCATCAGCCCGTTGTTGCCGCGCTTGGGCGGTTGACCGTAACCGCCCGGGTAGGGGTACTGAGGCTGCCCCAGGGGGTAACCCTGACCCGCATACGGCTGCCCGGCCCCGGCACCCGGATAGGGCTGCCCGGGATACGGCTGCCCCACATAGGGCTGGCCTACTTCGGGGCCTGAAGGCTGCTGACCAGGAAACGGCTGCCCGCCACCCACACCCAGATTCTGCTGGCCCGCATAGGGCTGACCCGGATCAGAGCCCGAATGCGGCTGAGCTGAAAACGGCTGCCCCGGAGCCACGCCCGGGCCCTGCTGGCCCACATACGGCTGACCCGGATCGGAACCCGAATGCGGCTGAGCGGGAAGCGGCTGTCCGGCATCCGCGCCGTGGTTCTGCTGGCCCGGGTACGGGTGGCCGGTGTCGGAGCCTGAATGTGGCTGGCCCGGAAACGGCTGTCCGGCTTGGGGGTTCGGATGCTGCTGGCCCGCTTCGGGGTTGGGGTGGCCTGGGTATTGGGGCTGAGCGCCCGGAGGTTCCTGGGGGTACTGCTGGGTGGGCGGGGCCGGGGGCGGCGAATCCCACCACTGCCGATCGTCAGTCATCGTTTTCTCTCTGCTCGTTCGCCGCCCGCCGCCGCGGGTGCCGCGAACCCTCATCATCTACTGCCCACCGGAACCGTAGAGCGAACCTCACCGATTCGCTGCCCAGCGCCGACACGGATAACCCCGTACATCATCGACCATCACGTGGTGCTCATAGGGCGCGAGCAGTCGGGCAGGTGTCCGGCGGGCAACCCGAGCGCGCCGGAATCAGGCAGGCAGCGGGATCAGGAGGGGCGGATCTGCCCGTCGCCCCAGACGATCCACTTCGTGGAGGTCAGCTCGGGTAGGCCCATGGGTCCGCGGGCGTGGAGCTTCTGGGTCGAGATGCCGATTTCGGCGCCGAAGCCGAACTGCTCGCCGTCGGTGAAGGCCGTGGAGGCGTTGACCATGACAGCGGCCGCGTCGACGCGGCCGCTGAACTCGCGGGCGGCGCTCAGGTCGGCGGTGACGATGGCCTCGGTGTGGCCGGTGCCCCAGGTGTTGATGTGCTCGACCGCGGCGTCCAGATCGGCGACGATCTTCAGCGCGATGTCCAGGGTCAGGTACTCCTCGCCCCAGTCCTGGTCGTTCGCGGGGATCAGGCCCGGCAGGTCGCCGTGCACGGTGACGCCGTGCCGCTCGAGCGCCTCGAGCAACCGCGGCACCGCAGTGGTGGCGATGGCGTCGTCGATGAGGACGGTCTCGGCGGCGTTGCACACGCTGGGGCGGCGGGTCTTGGCGTTGAGCAGGATCGCCTCGGCCATGTCCAGGTCGGCGGCGGAGTGCACGTAGACGTGGCAGTTGCCGGTGCCGGTCTCGATCGTCGGGACCTGCGCGTCGCGGACGACGGCGTTGATGAGCCCGGCGCCGCCGCGCGGGATCACCACGTCCACCAGGCCGCGCGCCTGGATCAGATGGGTGACGCTGGAGCGGTCCTCGCTGGGCAGCAGCTGTACCGAATCCTCGGGAAGCCCTTGTGCCGCAAGCGCTTCCCGCAGCACGGCGACCAGCGCCGCATTGGAGTGAGCCGCCGAGGAGGAGCCGCGCAGCAGCGCCGCGTTCCCCGACTTGAGCGCCAGGCCGAACGCGTCGACCGTGACGTTCGGCCGCGCCTCGTAGACCATCCCGACCACACCCAGCGGCACCCGGACCTGGCGGATCTCCAGACCGTTCGGCAGCGTCGAGCCCCGCACCACGACACCCACCGGATCCGGCAGGCCCGCGACCTGGCGCAGCCCGGAGGCGATCCCCTCGACGCGGGCCTCCGTCAGGCGCAGCCGATCCAGCAGCGAGTCGGCGGTGCCGGCGGCCCTGGCCGTCTCGATGTCCTCGACGTTGGCGTCGAGGACGCGGTCCTTGGCGGCCAGCAGCGCGTCGGCGGCGGCGTGCAGCGCGGTGTTCTTCTGTTCGGTGGTGAGCTGGGCGAGCGTTCGCGACGCCACCCGAGCGCGGCGCGCCGCGTCGTGCACCACCGCGCGGACGGTGTCCTGGCCGGTGGCAGTGGGAGCAGTCATAGGTGACAGCCTACTGACCAGCCGTGCGGGCGTGACGGCCGGAACGGACGGTCGAGCGCTACTGTGCGGATATGGCGCGAATCGCGGTGGTGGGCAGCATCAATATGGATCTGGTGACGACGACCGCCCGGCGGCCGGAGCCCGGGGAGACCGTGCTGGGAACCGGGTTCGAGACGGTTCCCGGCGGGAAGGGCTCCAACCAGGCGATCGCGGCGCGGCGGGCCGGGGCGGAGGTCGAGTTCGTCGGGGCGGTCGGGGACGACCTGTTCGCGGGCGAACTGCGGAGGGCGCTCGGTGACGCGGGCGTGGGGACGAAGCGGTTGCGGGAGGTGCCCGGGCCCAGCGGGGTCGCCGCGATCGTGGTGGATTCCGCGGGCGAGAACAGCATCATCGTCGTCGGCGGAGCCAATGCCGCACTGACCGAGCTGAGCCGTGACGATCTGGCGGCCGTCGCCGAGGCGGATGTACTGCTGTGCCAGTTGGAGATTCCCGCGCCGACCGTCCTGGCAGCGGCCCGGCACGCACGCGCCGCGGGCACCACCGTGCTCCTCAATCCGTCTCCGGCGCAACACCTTCCGCCCGAATACTGGGCGGAGATCGATATCGCGGTGGTGAACGAAGGTGAGTACGCGGAGTTGAATTCGGCACTGGCCCCCGTCCCGCACGTGGTCGTCACCCGAGGCGCCGCGGGTGCGGTCTACCGCGGCCCCGAGGGCGAGGTCACCCACCCCGGCGTCCCGGTCCACGCGATCGACACCACCGGCGCCGGAGACACATTCACCGGCGCCCTGGCCGCGCACTGGCACGAAGGGCCCGCCACCGCCCTCGCCTGGGCGTGCACCGCCGGGGCCCTCGCCACCACGAAACTCGGTGCCAGCTCGTCCATTCCGGACCGGGCGGAGATAGCGGCGGCGCTCCCACCCCGATCTTGACAGCATCCGGGACCTAGCTGACCATCACGGGGGCGATCCGGTCCGTGGTGGAGTCGGCGTTCACACGGGAGAATCGCCCGCATTCTGCTCGGGCGCGACGACCCAGGACTGGGTGGCCCCGTTGCCGTCGCTGTGGCGTATCTCCGCACCGTCGCGTTCGAGCACCACACCGTGTCGCCGTGCCTCGTCGTCGACCCCGGCCATGTAGGCGAGGCACTCCATCACCGTGCCTCGATACACGATCTCGTGGCCGTGATCGACGGTGCGGTACCACACCACCCAATGGTCCGGCATCGCCGTGCCTCCTGGACGAACAGACGAATCGTGCTGAAGCTCAGCGGAACAGGTCGGCGTTGGCGGCGGCCCATTCGGCGAAGGTGGTGGCGGGGCGGCCGGTGAGGTCGGCCACGGCGGTGGTGGATTGCTGGGGGTTGTCGACCATGGCGGCGAGGCCCTCGACGTAGAACTCGGCGAAATCGCCCATGGACAGGGTCAGGCGGTCGAGGGTCTCTTCGCGGGACTCCGTGACGAAGGACAGGTCGCGGCCGAGGGCCACCCCGAGCTGGCGTAGGCGTTCCGCCCGCGTGAGGGTTTCCGGACCGGTCAGCGGATAGGCGATGCCGTCGTGGCCGTCCTGGGTCAGGACGGTGGCGGCGACGCGGGCGATATCGTCCATGGCGATCGGCGAGTTGGCCGACTCCGGGTACGGTTCGCGCACGGCTCCGGCGGCGCGAATCTGATCCGCCCACATCGCGGTGTTCTCCATGAATTCACCCGCGTACAGGTGGGTCCATTCCGCGCCGAACTTCTCCACGCCGCGGGCGATCGGCTGCCAGTCGGTGGTCTCGTCGCCGGACAGATCGACGATGCGCTCGATGCCCGCCATCTTGGCCAGCTCGACGACCTCGGTGATCGTCTCCAGGACGGGCGCCAGGTACATGCGCTGCACGCCGTCGAACGCCTCGGGCAACGACGACACCCTGCGCAGATAGCCGTGCGCCACCTCGACGCCCTCGGGTAGTCCGGCGCGTTCGGGGTGATTGGACAGGGCACGAATGTCGTCCGCCCCCAGCGCAATCAGGTGATCGACCACTTTCCGACCGATGTTCCCGGTGGCTCCGGTGACCAGAATCTTCATGGGACACAGGGTAGTTGCCCACGCCACCGGCGAGGAGAATCGCCGTGCTCGCGACGGAACAGCCGGGTGAAATAGCCGGGGTCCGATATTCCGACGCGACGCGCGATTTCCGCGACCGGCAGGTCCGTTTCGGCCAGCAGCCGGCGGGCTTCGGTCATGCGCCGGTCGGCGATCCAGTCCTGCACCGTGCGTCCGGTCCGGCGGCGTACCACCGTGGTCAGGTGGCCCGGGGTCATGCCGACCGCGCGGGCCACGTCCCGCAGCGACAGCGGCTCGCCGTGCCGCTTCTCGATGACGTCGAAGACCTCGGCCAGCAGGGGTTCCCCGCTGCGGCGCAGGTCGCCCACCACGTCGGCGGCCAGCCTCGCCAGCTCGATCAGCAGCAATGTCAGGTGCGCCGAGGCCGCCTGCCGGTACCCCTCGAGCCGCTCGGTGAGTTCGGTCTCGATCGCGGTGATCGTGTCGTCCCACAGCGCCCGGCGAGGCGGGGGAATCTCCAGGCGCAGCAGTCCGCCGGCGCGCTCGTGCAGGAACGGGAACAGCAGCGGATGGGAACGCCACGCCGGCCACGGGGCGCGCCCGTCACCGCCCAGCGCCGCCGGATCGAAGAATACGCCGACCCCGCCGCCCAGGTCCGAGACCACCGTGGTGTCGACGACCTGACCGGCGCCGACGACGAGCACCACACCGTCCGGTGCGCACCAGAGCGCCGGGAAGTCGTGGATGTGCGGCCGCACCTCGAGCCGTCCGTTCCGCCTGCCGAGGACCCTCGGGTCGCCGGGTACCGGATGCTCGTCGTCGAAATCGATGCGCATGAGCGTGATCGGCGGCGTGACGAGGTCGGTGCGGTAGTCGTACACGGGCACGCCGCGGCGGTGGCCCACCACTCTCGTCGACGCTTCCATGGGACCGAAGATAGTCCTATTTCTCCCGACAATCACCCAACTACCGTGAGCCGTCGCTGCTCACCATGGACTACATGACCGAACATCATCCACATTCCGTCACCACGGCCATGGGGAACCACCACGACTACCTGCCCGCGGCGGGCCGCGACAGCCTGCTGCCCGCCTACGACCTGCTCTCCCGCGCACTGGGTGTGCCCCGGCTGCACGAGCGACTGGTCGACCAGGCCGACCTGCGCGACGACCACCGGATTCTGGAAGTCGGTTGCGGCACCGGCAATCTCACCCTCCGGATCAAGCGCGCCCGCCCGGCCGCCGAGGTGATCGGAGCCGATCCGGACCCGCGGGCACTGGCCCGCGCCGAGCGAAAGGCGCGGGACGAGAAGGGTATTCGCTTCGACCATGCCTACGGGCAGGAACTTCCGTACGAGGACGGCGAATTCGACCGGGTGCTGTCGTCGCTGATGCTGCACCACCTCGACACCGGCGTCAGGACGGCGATGGCCGCGGAGATCCTGCGGGTGCTGCGGCCCGGCGGACGCCTGCATCTGGCCGACATCGGCGGCCCGATGACGCCCGCCGACGGCCTGGCGGCGCGGCTCACGCTGCGCACCGGCCACCTCACCGGCAACCTCGGCGACGGCATCCCCCGGCTGCTGCGCGGTGCGGGCTTCGACTGCACCGAAGTCGCCACCGAGCGCCACCGCCGTATGGGGCGGGTGTCCTATTACCGGGCTACTCGCCCGGACTGAGACCGACTCACCCCTTGTCGGTGTACTGGGCGACCAACGCCGAGAGCTGGGTGCCCACTCGTTCGAGCGGGGCGACCGAGCGAGTGGCGAGCGACATCACCACCGCGCCCTCGATGGCGGCGACGATGGTGGTGGCGAGCGCGAGCGCGCGATCGTCGTCCACCTGTTCCGCGCGCAGGCTTTCGGCGAGGATCGCCTCCCATTCGGTGAAGGTCTCCCCCGCGGCGTCGGCCGCCGCCGGGGCCTCCGCGCGGCCCAGCGCCGCGGCCACGATCGGGCAGCCCGCGGTGAAATCGCTCGCCACCAGGCGCTCGCGCCAGATCGACGGGAAGGCGGCGACGCACGAGGCCAGATCCGCGCCACCGTCGGCGAGCTTGCGGATCAGCGTGCTCGCCGCCTCGCCCGCCGAACGCGTGGCCTCGGTGACCAGCTCCGCCTTCCCGCCGGGAAAGTTCAGATACACCGACCGCCGGGAGATGCCGCTGTGCTCCAGGAGCTGGGCGATCCCGGTACCCGCCACGCCGTTGCGGCGCATCAGATCGACGGTGCTGTCGATCAGCCGATCCCGAGCCCGCATTGCCGCGACCCCTCTCCGTACGCCATGGCCTGTCCGACCAGCCTACCTTGCCCCTAGACCGATCGGTGTACTAACCTCCAGCTAAACCGATCGGTTTACCGGCGACGGAGGAGCATCCCGATGGCGAACCTGCACGACCCCCTGCCCCTCCCCTGCGGGCAGGTGCTGCCGAACCGGATCGTGAAGTCCGCGCTGAGCGAGGGCCTGGGCACCGGCGATCTCGGCCCCGACGAGCGGCTGCACCGGCTCTACCGGCGCTGGGGCGCGGGCGGGTTCGGGTTGATCGTCACGGGGAATGTGATGGTCGACCGCACCCAGCTCGGTGAACCCGGCAATGTGGCCATCGAGGACGACCGGCACCTCGACGCGCTGACCCGGTGGGCCAAGGCGGCCAAGGACGGCGGCGCTCCGGTGTGGATGCAGCTGAATCATCCGGGGCGGCAGGCGAATCCGCTGGCGACCCGGCGACGCTCGGTCGCGCCGTCGGCCGTCGCGCCCGACATTCCCGGCCTGCCCGCACCGCGCGCGCTGTCCGGGTCCGAGATCACCGGCATCGTCGGCCGATTCGCCGCCGCGGCGCGAATCGCGGAGGCCGCCGGATTCGACGGGGTGCAGATCCACGGTGCGCACGGGTATCTGGTGTCGCAGTTCCTGTCACCGCTGTCGAATCGGCGCACCGACGAGTGGGGCGGGGATCCGGTGCGGCGCAGGCGGTTCGTGCTCGAGGTGGTGCGGGCGGTGCGGGACGCGGTCCGTCCGGGGTTCGCGGTGGGGATCAAGCTCAACTCCGCCGACTTTCAGCGGGGCGGGTTCACCGAGGACGAATCGCGCGCCGTCGTCGAGGCGCTGTCGGCCGAGCGGCTGGACCTGATCGAAATCAGCGGGGGCAGTTACGAATCGCCCGCGATGATGGGCCGCCCGCGCACCGCGTCGGCGAGTACGCGGGCGCGGGAGGCGTATTTCCTGGAGTACGCGGAGAGCACGCGGCGGGCCGCGGGTGCGGTGCCGCTGGGAGTCACGGGCGGGTTCCGGTCGCGCGCGGCGATGGGCGAGGCAGTGGACTCCGGGGCTTGCGATCTGATCGGGCTCGGACGTCCCGTGGCCGTAATCCCCTCGGCGGCAGATGATCTGCTCACCGGACGTACCGATGCGCTCCGGCCGCCGGTGATCTCGCTGGGCCTGCGCGGGCGGCTGGCGGGCAACCGCAGCGTGAAGGCTTTCGACGGGGCCTTGGATCTACAGTGGCACACCGATCAGCTGCACCGGCTCGGCGCGGGGCTCGATCCCGACCCGGCGCGTTCGCCGTGGCGCACCGCGGTGACGATGGTGCGGCGCAACGGGATCGATGCCTTCCGACCGCGTCGCCGGAGCGGCCCGCCGAGCGATGCCGACCGGCTCGCCCGCAAGTTCCGGATCGAACGCACCGTCGGCCGGTACCTCGTGAATCCGAGCTTCCGCACGCTCGACAGGCTGGGGGTGCGCTCGACCTTCGCCACCGAGCTGGAGACCATCGGCCGCAAGTCCGGGCAGCCGCGCCGGGTGCCGGTCTCGGTGCTGTTCGACGACGAGGGTGCGTGGATCATCTGCCAGCACGGTATGCGCTCCGGCTGGGGCAACAATGTGCGAGCGAACCCGGAAGTGCGCCTGCGCCAAGGTGATCGGTGGCGCGCCGGCACCGCCCAACTACGCCCGGACGACGACGTAGTCACCCGCGCCCGCGCCTTCGCACCCCACCCCGCCCTCGCTCCCCTCACCGCCGCCGGCTTCGCCGCCCTCCAAACCGAACCCGTCTCCGTCCGTGTGACGTTCAGCGATATTTAATCCGCCGGATCAGGATGTTTCCGGCGTGCTTTTGGCCGGAACCTCGCGAGATTCCGGCCAAAAGCGTGCCGGAAAAATTGACGCAGGCGATCAGGCGAAACCGGGGGGTGGGGTGAAGCCGCCGAATTCTTGTTCTATCAGTTCCGCGAAGTGCAGGGTGGTGCGGTCTTCGAGGTAGGGGCCGATTATCTGCATGCCGTAGGGCAGGCCTTCGGGGGAACGGCCGATGGGGGCGGCGGTGGCCGGTAGGCCGAGCAGGGTGGCGACACTCGCCCAGACCAGGTGGAGGTTGTAAGGGTGGGCGGTGCCGTCGATGTCGACCGTGCGGGTGTTCACTTCCGAATGGTCGTGGGGGAAGGCCGGTGTCGGCGTGATCGGGCACAGCACCACGTCGAATTCCTCGAACAGACGGCGCCACTGATCGGCGAGGCCGATGCGGACGCGGTCCGCCCTGATCCAGTCGGCGTGGCTGGCCGCGAGCGCCCGGAGGGTGACCGCTTCCATGGTGTCGGCGTCCGGCGGCAACTCTGCCAGAGCGGCCTTCAGCGCGCGTTCCCTCTCGGGCGGCGCATCCGCGCCGAACTGCGACATCAGCAGTGTCAGATAGGTTTTCGCGGTCAGCGTCAGGTCGGGCACCAACTCGCTGTGCCGGGCGACCGAGGCGCCGGCCTTCTCGAGCCCCCGCGCGATCCGATCGAAACCCTCGCGGACGACGGCCGACGTCGGCAACAGCGGATGGCTGTCGACGATCAGCACCCGGAAGCCGCCGAATGCGGTGGCGCGCGGCGGTCGCAGCGCGAGTCGGTAACCGACCGCCTCCACCTCGTCGGGACCGGCGAGCAGCAGGGTGGCCATGGTCAGGTCGGCGGCGGTGCGGGTCATGGCCCCGACCACGGCGAGGTCGTGCAGAACCGGCAGCGCGGGCGTCCGGGGCGGCGTATTGCCGCGCATCGGCAGCAGGTTCCGTGACGGCTTGTGCGCGAAAATGCCGCAGAAATGCGCGGGAACCCGGAGCGATCCCCCGATATCGGAGCCGAGCGCGAGCGAGACGTAGCCCGCCGCCAGAGCCGCCGACGAACCGCCCGAGGACCCGCCGGGCGAGCGCGTCAGGTCCCAGGGATTGTTGGTGGTGCCGTAGATGTCGTTGTAGGACTGCCAGTCGTGGAGGGCCATCGGCACATTGGTCTTGCCGATCACGACCCCGCCCGCCTCCTTGACCCGCGTCACCAGGGCGGCGTCCTCGGCGGGCTGCCATCCCTCGGCATCGGGAAAACCCCAGGTGGTGGGCAGGCCGGCGATATTGAAGGATTCCTTCACCGCGACCGGGACGCCGAGGAGAGGGGCGCGCTCGCCGCGCGCCAGGGCCGCGTCGGCCTGCTCCGCGGCGGCGCGGGCGCGGTCGTAGTCGCGCACCACGACGGCGTTGACCTTGTCGTCGAACGTGTCGATGCGGGCGATGCTCAGTTCGAGGAGTTCGGTGGCCGAGATCGTTCCGGCCTGCAAGGCGGCCACCTGTTCACGGAGGGTCGCGAATTCCGGTCCGGGCATGAGGCCTCCTTGTCTCGGATCGCGAGTCTATACCCGCATGTGAAACCGATTCTCGCAGAGACCGATTCGGGTCAGCCTCGGGCCCATGCATGGCCCCAATAGCTGTCGGCTGTCATTTCCTCGGCCACGTAGCTGTCGCCGACCAGCATCCCCTCGCAGCCGAATTCGAGGTCCCAGCCGCCGGGGGTGCGGACGTAGAAGGAGATCATCTTGTCGTTGGTGTGGCGGCCCAGGGTCGAGGAGAGGTGGTAGCCGGCCGCGGTCACCCGGTCCAGGGCGCGGCCGACATCGTCGAGCCGGTCGACCTCCACCATGATGTGCACGATGCCCGCCCCCTCCGCCGGGGATCCGGGGATGAGGGCGAGGCTGTGGTGGCGTGGGTTCACGCCGAGGAATCGGATCCAGAGCGGGCTGTCGGGCGGGCCGACGCGGAAGGAGCCGCGGGCATCGAAGCCCAGTACATCGGTGTAGAAGCGGCGCGCGGCCTCCAGGTCCGGTACGGGGAGGACCACGTGTCCGAGTCCCAGGTCGCCCGTGACGAACCGGGCGCCGAACGTGGTGAGGACGGGACTGTGGTCCAGAAGCGGGCCGTGGAATACCTCGACGGTGACTCCGGAGGGGTCGGTGAAGCTGACGGCCTCTTCGACGTGCCGCCGTCCGGCCTCGGCGAGAGACAGTGTGGTGACGGCGATTCCGGTCTTCTCCACCGCCTCGCGGACGAGCGCCAGGGATGGGCCGTCGGCGACCTGCCAGCCCACGGCCAGCACCTCGTCGCGTGCACCGGGCACGAGTTCGAGGCGGTAGGTGTGCTCGTCGGTGCGCAGGTAGATCGACTCGGGGTTGGGACCGGACCCTTCGGCGAAGCCGAGGGTGTCGAAGGCGAAGGTGCGCCAGGCCCCGGCGTCGGTGATGCCGGCGCGGACGTAGCCGAGGGAACTGAAGGCGGGCATGGTGGTCACTCCTCGAGGAATCGGGTTCAGGAATAGGTGATCGAGATGTCGTCGCTCACCGGGATCGATTGGCAGGCAAGTACATATCCGTCGTCGACGTCGGACGGTTCGAGTACTTCGTTGCGGCGCATACGGACCTCCCCCGAGGTGACCCGGCACACGCACGCACTGCACGCGCCCTCGCGGCAGGAGTAGGGCGCGTCCAGGCCCTCCGCCAGCAGCACGTCCAGCAAGACCTTCCCGCGCTGCCAGGTGAGGTGGTAAGTCTCGCCATCGAGATCCACAGTGACGGTGACGCTATCCGCGCTAGGGGCAGCAACGGCAACATCCGCAGGCAAGGCGCCGACATCATCTCCCGCAACCGAATCGAACGGATTACCCGCGAGGGAGAGGAACTTCTCCATGTGCACTCGGTGACGATCGACCCCGAGGTCGGCCAGTGCCGTGCCGACAGTGGTCATGTAGGGCCCCGGGCCGCAGACGAAAATGTCTCGCTCACACCAGGGTTCGATCGCCGTGGCCAGTTGCCGGGCGGTGGGCAGACCTTGCACGCTTTCCAGCCAGTGCAGGACGCGCAGCCGGTCCGGGTGCCGGGCGGACAGACGGGTCAGTTCGCCGGCGAAGATGACCGACCGTTCGTCTCGGTTGGCGTAGAGGAGCGTGCAGTGCCCGGACCCCTGCGCCAGTATGGATTTGAGTATCGACAGGATGGGCGTGATGCCGGATCCGGCGGCGAACAGCAGCAGGTCGGTGTCCAGCGAGGGCGGGATGAAACGGCCCGCCGGCGGCAGGACCTCGAGCGCCATCCCCTCGGTCGCGTTGTCGCACAGCCAGTTCGAGGCGTACCCCTCGGCGGTGCGCTTCACCGTGATCTGTAGCGGCCCCTTCTCGTGCGGGGCGCTCGACAGCGAGTAGCACCGGCTGACCGAACCGGTCCTGGCACTGGGGATGCGCAGGGTCAGGAACTGGCCGGGCCGATAGGCGAACAGGTCGGCATGGTCAGGTTCCGGTGCCAACATCAGCGACACCGCCTCCGATGTCTCACGCACCACTCGCACTATTCGCACGGACTCGCCCACCGCTGTCATGTGCGAGCCAGGGTCTGCCCACGGGTCATCACGTCCTGCTCCCTGGTACTCACACACAGCTCCCCCGCCTCGACCGCGGCGTCGATAGCGGCGCGCAGCGCGGGACAGGTGTGCTCCCGCTCGCTCGCATCGGGCAGTCGCGTGCAGGCGCTGCGCGCCGCCCGGCTCCACTGCACACTCGTGTGCTGCGGGCTGTACTTCTCGACAAGGACGCGGCAGCCGCAGGTACGGCACGACACAGGCTCCATGGCAACCACTTTCAGACCTGCGCCGCGGCGCGGCGGGCGAGGTTCTCGGCGACCTCCGCCTCCCACACGGTGACCGCTCGGCTGGTGTCGACCTCGAATTCGAACCGGGCCGTCATCTCCTCGCTCACGTCGGCCACATCGGTGTAGAACTGCTGGTACCAGCGGCGCAGCTGGTAGACCGGGCCGTCCTCCTCGCACAGCAGCGGGTTGTTGATGCGGGTCTTGCGCTGCCAGATGGCGATGTCCTGTTCGAAGCCCGCGCCCATACCACCGGCGAAACCGGCGGCGATCTCCTCGGCCTCGGCGCGCGGCCGGTCGGTCGGGAGCTTGACGATCATGCCGTACTGCAGCACGAACCTGTCGGGCGTGACCGGGTAGTGGCAGTTGATCAGAATGCCCTCCACGGTCGTCCCGTCGCTCTCGCTGCGCAGGTGATCGATCATGTAGGACGGGCCGTAATAGGACGCGTCGGAGTGCAGAGTGTTCTTGCCGCCCAGCGCTTTCGCCGTCTCCCCCATGGTGTCCTCGCGCGAGACCGAGGTCATGTACTGGCTGGCGATGTGGTTCTCGAAAACGTTCTTGAAGAAGATCGGGAAGCCCAGGTGCACATAGAAGAAGTGCGCCATATCGACCACATTGTCGACGACCTCGCGGCAGTTCGAGTCGACCACGATCGACTTCCAGGTCCAGTCGGTCCACTCGTCGCTGAACGCGCCCTCGATTCGCGGGATCGTGACGTCGTCCGGCGGCGGGTTGCCCTCCGGATCGTTCCACACGAACAGCTGCCTGTTCTCCTCCATCGTCCGCCACGCCTTGGTGCGGGCCAGCGGCGGGACGCGGCGGGCGTAGGGAATGCCGGTGCACCGGCCGTTGCCGCCCCAGCGCCAGTCGTGGAAGGGGCAGGCGAGGGAGTCGCCCTTCACGGTGCCGTCGGCCAGGTTGCCACCCATATGCGGGCAGTAGGCGTTGAGCACGTTGAGTTTTCCGTTCGCACCGGCGAAGACCACCAGCTCGGTGCCGAACGCCTCGAGCGTGTGCGGCTTCCCGTCCCGGTAGCCGTCCGCCGGCCCGAGGCAGTGCCACCCGCGCGCGTATCGCGCGGTCGGCCCGGCCGCGTCGATCACACGCGTGTCGCTGTCGCCAGTCATGGTTCCTCCGATCCGATTACGGCCCAGACGATTTCGGCGAGGGGCCCGATACCGATACTGGCCGCGGACGCGGATCGGCGGCATGCGCAGTCCCACTGGCCGGGAGGATCATCACGCCCCGAGCCGGTCGAATGCCGAGCGGTAGAACAGCAGTGGCGGCGCGTCCGAGTGTTCGCGCAGGCCGGTCACACGGCCGATGACGATGGTGTGGTCGCCGCCGTCGAGTTCGCGGTCGAGGTCGCAGTCGATGCCGGCCAGCGCGCCCGCCAGCCGCGGCGACCCGTTGTCCGAAGGGCTCCAGTCGATTCCGGCGAACTTGTCGGTGCCGCTGCGCGCCAGTCGGCGGCACACGTCCTCTTGGTCGTGCGCCAGGATGTTCACGCAGAACCGACCGGCGGCGCGGATGCGCGGCCACGAGGTGGACGTCCGCGCCGGACACAGGCAGACCGCGGGCGGGTCCAGCGACAGCGCGGTGAACGACTGGCAGCTGAATCCCACCGGCTCGCCGCCGTCCAGGGCGGTGATCACCGTGACGCCCGTGCAGAACCTGCCGAGCACGGCCCGGAGGGACCTCCCGTCGACGGACCGTCCGTCCACCCGCACCGGTTCCACCACCACTCCCTTCGACACGATATATAGCTGACAGTCATGAGACCAGGTGACGCCGTGTGCCGGTCAAGACACGGGCCCGGTCACCGGGAACAGATCGGTAGGACCTACGTAGTTCCACGGATTCGCGATCGGCGCGCGGCGGGCCACTGTGACTGGGGACACAAGCCATGGAGCCAACGGAGGAACCTATGACCGTCACCGTGCTGCCCCCCGCGGAACGCACCGGGACGCTCCCGGTGTCGATGATCGAGCGGATGACCCTGATCCTCGACGCGTTCGACGCCGCCAGCCCGGCGCTGACGCTGCTGGAACTCGTCGAACGGACCGGACTTCCGCGGTCGACGGTCCATCGCATCCTTGATCAGATGATCCGGCTGCGCTGGCTGGCGCACACCTCCGGCGGCTACCGGCTCGGCATGCGCACGCTGGAGCTGGGCGGACTCACTGCCGACCACAACGAGATTCGCGATGCGGTCGGCCCGCTGCTGCACGAGCTGTCCCAGCGCACCGGCATGGTCGGGCATCTGGCCGTGCTGGACGGGCGCGACGTGGTCTATCTGGACAAGGCCGGCGGGCGGTTCGCCGCCGCGCTGCCGACCCGTCTGGGTGGCCGGATGCCCGCGCACGCAACCGCTTTGGGCAAGGCCATGCTGTCCGCCCTCGAACCCGCCATCATCGATACCGCCTACCGCACCCGCTTGCCCCGGCTCACTCCCCGCACCCTGAGCGAGCCGGAGGCGCTGCGGCGTGAGGTGTCCCAGATCCGGCTGCGCCAGGGTGTGGCCGTCGACCGGGAGGAAGCAGTCGCCGGAATCGCCTGTGTCGCAGCGCCGTTACGCGGCCGGGGACGGGCTCCGGCCGCCTTGTCACTGTCGGGGCGAGCCGACGGAATGAGTTACGACAGGCTCGCACGGGTGGTGCTGGAGGTGGCACACGAGGCCGGGCGGGCACTGCTCCCCCGGCGATAGCACTCACCGGAGAGAACGGAGCCCCGGCCAAAAGCGTGCCGGGGAACGAGAGGCTGGCGTGCCGGGGAACGAGAAGCTGGCGCACCGGGAACGAGAAGCTGGCGCACCGGAGAACGAGAAGCTGGCGCACCGGAGAACGAGAGGCTGGCGTGCCGGGGAACGAGAGGCTGGTCAGAGGCGGCGGAGGCGGGCCAGCCAGGCGGCGGTGTCGATGATGCCGTCGTCGGTGGGGTGGAGGCCGGCCTCGTCGGCCTGCTGGGCTACCAGGCCGGTGATGCGGCCGCGGTAGCGGCTGGGCTGGAGGTCTTCCAGGTCCCAGCCCTCGCTGAAGGATTCGCGGATCAGGGTGTCGCTGATGCGGGGGCCGATGCCGGGTTCGGCGGTGGAGAGGGCGAGGATGTGCAGGACACCGCCGGGCTTGCACAGGGCGTGCAGGCCGCGGACGTAGTCGGCGCGGTTCTGCGGGTCGTCGCCGAAGACGTGGAACAGGGCGCTGTCGACGATGGTGTCGAAGACGCCCAGTTCCGCGGCGGCCTCGGGGTCGCGGCCCGTGCGCACGGCATCCGTCACCCGGAACCGCGCCGCGGGCACGCCCTTCTCGGCGGCGTTGCGCTGCGCGTACGCGACGGCGCTGGGCGACAGGTCGACGCCGAGTACGTCGTAGCCGAGCCGGGTCAGCAGGATGGTGTGCTCGCCCGCGCCGGTGCCCGGATCGAGCACCCGCCCGGTGATGCGGCCCTCGCGTTCGAGCGCCACGATCGCCGGCTGGGGCTCCCCGATCACCCACGGTGCGGTGTCGTTGTCGTAGGCGGTATTCCAGAACTCTGCGGTCTGCGTCATACCTCCACCCTGCATCCTCAACCTCGCTCGAGGTCAAGGCGGCGGGGTTTCATGAATCCCGTTCGGCCAGCCAGCGTTTCGCCCGCGCCGCCGAGGCCCGGGACAGCCAGGCGTCCTGGATCACCTCGGTCAGCTCGTCCACCCGCAACTCGCCGATGCGGCTACCGCGCACCAGCACCGACAGGTGACCGTCGAAATGCGGGGTGGTGAAGAACGGCGAGTCCGGATCCTGCACCAGGGCCAGCTTGTCCGATTCCGACGGCACCCAGAAGATGATGACGTCGGTGTAGCGCTCCCCGGTGGCGGGATCGTGCGCGTCCGGGCGCGGCGTACGGAAGAAGACGAACGACTTCCGGCCGACCTGGTAGATCGCATTGCCCTGCGGACCGTGCTCGACGGTCACGTGCGGCATGGACTGTGCCAGTTCGTGGACGTCCTCTACGCGGGCTCGGCGCGGCACGACCGGTCCTCAGTCGGCCAGTCCGGCAAGGAGTTTGCGGGTACGGGCCGCATCGTCCCCACCGGCGAAGACGGCGCCGTAGAACTCGGTGGCGCCCGCGGCGAAGACCTCGCGGACACGAGCCGCCACCTGCTCCTCGGAACCGATGATCGCCAGGTCGGCCGGGCCCGCCGCGCCTTCGCGGTCCATCATCGCGCGGTACGACGGCAGCGAGCCGTAGGCCCCGAATATCTCGCCGGCCTGTTCGCGGGCGCCCTCGACGTCGTTGGTGACGAGGACCGGCAGCGCGCACACCACGCGCGGCGCCGGGCGGCCCGCCTCGGTCGCGGCCGCCGTGATGGTGGGCGCGATGTGGTCGCGGATCGTCGCCGGTCCGGTCATCCAGAGCACGGTGCCGTCGGTCCGGCGGCCGGCCAGTTTCAGCATCTGGGCGCCCATCGCCGCCACCAGCACCGGGACGCGGCCCTCGTTCGGGACGCTCAGGGACAGGTTGGCGCTCACGGTCTCCCCCGAGAACGACACCTGCTCGCCCTCGAGCAGCGGCATCAGCACCGACAGGTATTCCTTCATGTGCCGGGCGGGCCGGTCGAAGCTGTAGCCGAACATGTTCTCGATGACGACCTGATGCGACAGGCCGATGCCGAGCGTCAGGCGGCCCGGTCCGGCGGCCAGCGCGGCGGTGCGCGCCTGCTGGGCCATGGCGCCCGGATGCCGCGGGTAGGTCGGCACGACGGCGGTGCCCAGCTCGATGCCCGGGACCTGGCTGCCCGCCACCGCCAGCGCGGTCAGCGCGTCGATGCCGAAGATGTGCGACAGCCACGCCGAGTCGAAGCCCTCGTCGGCGGCCTGCGCCAGGTCGTCGGTGATCCGGCGCAGCGCGTCGGGACCGGTGGGTTCGTTGAGCAAGATGCCGATCCGCACAGCGGGCCTCCTCGGGTCGATGACACGGGGTGTCGTTTCGATCATCCAGCCTATGCCTCGCGTCGCCGATGTGGTCCGGCGGCGACCCTGATCACGATAGTGTTACCGACCATGGCGCGGCGTGTCACCGGAAACCTTCCCGCCGAGGTCACCAGCTTCGTCGGCCGCCGCGACGAACTGGCCTCCGCGAAGCGGCTGCTGCCCTCGACCCGGGTGCTGACGCTGCTCGGTCCGGGCGGTGTCGGCAAGACCCGGCTGTCGCGGCAGGTGGGCGAGGCGGCGGCGCGCGCGTTCCCGGACGGGGTGTGGCTGGTGGAGCTGGCCGATGTGCACGATCCGGAGCTGGTGACGCTCAGCGTCGCCGAGGCGCTGAACCTGCGCGACGACACCATCGCCCCGCTGCAGCGGCTCACCGACTTCCTCGCCGCGAAGCGGTTGCTGCTGATCCTCGACAACTGCGAGCACGTGATCGACGCCTGTGCCGAGCTGGTGGGCCGCATCGTGGGCAGCACCCCGCAGGTGCGGGTCCTCGCGACCAGCCGGGAGGTGCTCGGGATTCCGGGCGAGCAGGTGATGCCGGTCCCGCCGCTGCCTGTCGCCGATCCCGACAGCGATGCCCTGCGCCTGCTGGTGGAGCGGGTCGGCGCCGCCCATCCGGGGTTCGAACTCACCGGCGGTAATCGCGCCACGCTGGCGGCCATCTGCGAACGACTGGACGGTATCCCGCTGGCATTGGAATTGGCGGCGTTGCGATTCCGGGTGTTCACGCCCGAGCAGATCCTGGACCGGCTCGACGACACCATGGAGCTGCTGACCGCCGGGCCGCGCACGGCGCCGCAGCGGCAGCAGACCATCGAGGGCGCGATTCGGTGGAGTTACGAGCTGTGCACGCCCGCCGAACAGGCTTTGTGGCAACAGCTTTCGGTCTTCACGGGCGGGTTCGACATCGAGGCGGCCCAAGCGGTGGGCGTGCTGCCCGGCGGCGGGCACACACTGGTCGACGCCCTCACCGGGCTGGTCGACAAGTCCGTGCTGACGCTGCGCTACGACGGGGCCGCCGCCAGATACTCGATGCTGGAACCGATCCGGCAGTTCGGGCACGATCGGCTGGCCGAGCGCGGCGGCGACCGCGCGGCGCGGGCGCGGCACCGGGATCACTATCGCGAGCTGGCGCTGCGCGGGCAGCGCGCCTATTGGACCGGCGAGGATCTGGCGTGGTTCCGGAAGCTTGCCCGCGAGCACGCGAATCTGCGGTCGGCACTGCAGTTCTCGCTCGGGAACGCGCCGCAACTGGCGCTGGAGACCGCGACCGTGCTGCGGCCGTTCTGGGAGCACTACCGGTTCCTGTCCGAGGGGTATCGGTGGCTCACCGATGCTTTGGCGCGTAACCCCGAACCGACCTGGGAACGGGCGCGGGGGCTGTCGTCGGCGGCGTCGCTGGCGGCGCTGCTGTCCGATCGCGAGTCCGCGGCCCGGCTGGTGGACGAATGCCTCACGGTGGCAGCGGATCTGGGTGCGACCGACATCCTCGCGGAGGCGCGGCTGGACGAGGCGCTCATCGCGTTCACCGACGACGACACCTCGACCGCGCTGACGCTGTCCGAGGAGGCCGCGGAGCTGTCGCGGCGGGCGGGGCATCACGCCACCGAAATGGACAGTCTCGCCTTCGGTTTCATGTGCGCGACGCTGCTGGAGGACGAGCGGTCCACGCCTATCGCCGACCGGTTCCGGGCGGCCACCGACCGGCACGGGCCGCATCTGCTGGGCGGTCTCGCGCTGTGGGTGGTGGGCATCGATCATTGGCGGCACGGCGATCAGGACGCGGCGGCCGAGTACACCGGGCGGGCGGTGGAGGTCTTCGCGCAGTTCGACCGGTGTGTCTGGCTGGCTTCGGCTTTCGACGGAATGGCCTGGACGGCGGCGGCGCGGGCGGAGAGGGAGCGGGCCGCCACGCTGATGGGTGCGGCGGAGACGTTGCAGCGCAGCACTGTTCGGCTGGCGCACGCTATCACCAGCGCCGTGGGTGAGAAGGTGCGTGACGGGGTTCGAGAGGGGTTGGGCGAGAAGGGTTTCCAGGCGGCCTATGAGCGCGGGGCGGCGCTGTCGCTGCCGGCGGCGATCGATTTCGCCCTGGGCCGCACGCAGTCCGCGCCCGGACCCGTGGCAGTCGGCCCCGCACCCGTGACCTCGGCGGACGTCGACGTGCTCACTCGGCGGGAGAAGGATGTCGCGCGGCTGGTGGCGGCCGGGCACAGCAACAAGCGCATCGCCGGTGATCTGGTGATCTCGGTGCGGACGGCGGAGACGCACGTCGAACACATACTCACCAAGCTCGGCTTCACCTCGCGCACCCAGATCGCCGGCTGGGCCCGCGACCACGACCTGTAGGCGATCAGTCCCCCGTCGCGCCGTCGATGCGTTCGCGCAGCAGGTCGGCGTGGCCGTTGTGGCGGGCGTACTCCTCGATCAGGTGCAGATACACCCAGCGCAGGTTGTGCACCTCGCCCGAGCGCGGGTGGACGAAGGTGTGCTCGAGCGGGAGCCCCGCCACGGCCTCGTCGACCAGGTCGAGTTCCGCGCGGAACCGGTCGAAGTCGGCGGGCGCGTCGGCGGTGTCGACATCATCGAACTCGCCGTCGACATTGTCCTCGGTCGAGTAGTAATAGTCGAGAACCTCACCGGCACACCGGATCCGGAACCAGGACCGCTCCACATCGGTCATATGCCGTACCAGCCCGAGCAGTGACAGCGTAGACGGCTCGGCACTACGCCGTTTCAACTCCTCCGCCGTCAGCCCCGCACACTTCACCAGCAGCGTCGCCCGATGAAAATCCAGCCACGACTGCAGCAACACCCGCTCCCCACCCGTGCTGAGCACCCGACCACGATCCACCGACGGAGCAACCCACGACATCCCCCGACGCTATCCCACCCCACCCGCAACTCATGGTGGGGGTCAGAGGCCGTGGGTGAGGAAGTCGGTCACTGTGCGTTCGAAGGCGGATTTGCGTTCTACCTGGACCCAGTGGCCGCAGCGGGCGAAGGTGCGGAGGTCGGCGTTGGGGAGTTGGCGGGCGGGGAGGAGGCTGCCCTCGACGGGGGTGACGCGGTCGTCGCGGCCCCAGAGGATGAGGGTCTCGTGCCGGAGGGTGCGCAGGCGGGCCCAGAGCGGGACCGCGTCGGCCATGGCGGGGTTGTAGAAGGTGGCGTAGGCGTCGGCCAGGGCCTTGGACTGGCGTGGGTCGGTGGCCGCGGCGCTGCGGGTCGCGATCAAGTCGTCGGTGAGTACCGCCTGATCGAAGACCATCGTCTTCAGCCAGTCGATCGCCCGCTCGCGGGTCGGGTCGGTGGTGAAGTCCAGCAGCCGCCGAATGCCTTCGGACGGTTCGGGTCCCAGAATATTGACGCCGACGCCGCCCGGCGCCATCAGCACGAGCCGGCCGGCACGGTCCGGATGTTCCAGCGCCAGCAGGGCGGCCACCGCACCACCCATCGAATTGCCCAGCAGATGCGCCTTGTCGAGGCCGAGATGGTCCAGCAGCGCCAGCACCGCATCGACCGCGATACGCAGATAATTGCGCTCGTACGTCTCCGGCCGCCCACTGGCCCCGAAGCCGGGCTGATCCAGAATCAGGCACCGAAAATGCCGCGACAGCTCCGGCAGATTGCCCCCGAAGTTGGCCCACCCCGACACCCCCGCTCCCGAACCATGCAGCAAAACCAGCGGCTCCCCGGACCCGGCCTCGTGATAGCGCAGTTTCACACCGTTCAGGTCAGTGGCAGCACCATCTACCTTCTCCCCGGCCTGCGCATCTACTTCTTCCCCGGCCTGCGCATCTACCTTTTCCCCGGCATGCTTTTGGCCGGGGACCACCCAGCGAGTGGTCTCCTCCGCGGTGAGGTTGGTCATCACAGCATCCGATCCTCGACCTCCAGGCCGAATTCGCCTTTGCCGACCATCGCGAGGGCGCGTTCGACGTCGTTGATGACGTGCACGCTGCCGGCGTGCACATCGCGCCAATGCCGTTCTATCGCATTGGGTTTGCGGATCGCGTGGCCGCCGGAGTTCTCGAACAGCAGGTCGACGGCGAACAGTGCGCGTTCGGTGCCGCGCACCTGATCGCGGCGGGTACGCAGGCGCAGTTCGAACGGGATCTCCTCGCCCGCTTCGGCATAGCGCAGCTGTTCGGTCATATTGCGTTCCATCTGTAGTACGGCCGCGTCGATCTCGGAGGCGGCGCGGGCGACCCGCACGTGGGCGAAGGGATCCTCGGCCACCTTCTGCCCACCGTAGGACAGGCGCACTCGCTCGCGCTGACGGGCCACGTGCGCGTCGTAGGCGCCCTGCGCGGCGCCGATGATGGGCGCGGTGATGGTGTTGGAGAAGACGCTGCCGAACGAGATCCGGTACAGCGCAGCGGGATTGGCTTCCTGGCCGGGGCCGGTGAGCGCGGCCTGGTCGGCGGCGCTGTAGGTGTGGTCGGCCGGGACGAACGCCCCGTCGATGACGATGTCGTTGCTGCCGGTGCCGGCCAGGCCCGACACCTCCCAGTTCTCCTCGATCCGGTAGTCGCCGCGCGGCACCAGGATCGTCAGATAGTCCATGCCGCCCTGGTCGTTCGGGGCCAGCGCGCCCAGCAGGGCCCACTGCGCGTGGTCGCAGCCGGAGGAGAAGTTCCAGCGCCCCTCGACCCGGTAGCCGCCCTCGGCGACGGTGAGTTTGCCCGTCGGCGCGTACGACGACGACACCAGCGTGTCCGGGTCCGCGCCCCAGACATCCTGCTGTGCGCGCAGGGGGAACAGGGCCAGCTGCCACGGGTGCGCGCCGAGCACCGACGTCACCCATGCCGTCGACGGGCAGGCGGTCGCGACAGCGCGGATCACCTGGTAGAAGTCCACGGGCGAGGCCTCGTCACCACCGAACCGCGCGGGCTGCAACATCCGGAACACCCCGGCCGCGGTGAGCTGCCGGATCGTCTCCTCCGGCACCCGCCGCTCCCGCTCGGCCGTCACCGCGCGTTCCCGGATCTCCGGCAGCAGATCCCGGACCCGATCGAGCACCTTGTTGGTCATGGCGGGCATACCTCCTGCATCGTCTGCGACCTATCGCCCCGACGCTAAGCCGACCGCCACACCCACCACCCACACCAGTCCCGATGATCGGTACCGCGCGCCACCTCAAGTTCCGACGTGCCCACTCAGACTTCCCGGCGCACCCACTCAGACTTCCCGACGCACCCACTCAGATTTCCCGGCGTGCTTTTGGCTTTCCCGGCGTGCTTTTGGCCGGGATCACGCCATGGTCGCGGTGGATTCCGGCCAAAAGCGCGCCGGAAAAAGGGTTGGGCGGGCCGGAAAGGTTGGGTGTGCCGGATGAAGGCGACGGAGCCGCCGGTGCGGTCAGACGCCGTGGAGGCGTTGGCGGAGGGTGGTGTAGCGGGAGCGGATTTCGGGGCCGGGGCCGTTGGCGGGGGGTGGGAATTCGCGGGCGGGCGGGGGTTTCCAGGCCGGTGGGGTGGGGGTTCGGGCGAGGGTCCAGGCTGCCTGGCGGGCGGCGCCGAGGGCGACGTATTCCTGGGGGTCGGGGACCGCTACCTCGACCTCGAAGATTTCGGCGGCGATCTCGGCGACGAGGGGATTGGCCGCCGCGCCGCCGATGAGCAGGACGCGGCGGGGGGTGATGCCGTCGGCGCGGAGGCGGTCGAGGCTGTCGGCGAGGTTGCAGAGCATTCCCTCGATGCCGGCGCGGGCCATGTGGTGCGGGGCCATGGATTCGAGGGTCAGGCCGTGCAGGGTGCCGGCGGCGTCCGGGAGGTTCGGGGTGCGCTCGCCGGTGAGGTAGGGCAGGAGGGTGAGGCCCGCCGCGCCTGGAACAGACTGCCGGGCAACCGTTTCCAGTTCGTCCAAGCCGATACCGAGCAGTGCGGCGGTCCGGTCGAGCACCCGTGCCGCGTTCAGCGTGCACACCAGGGGAAGGAAAGCGCCGGTGGCGTCGGCGAAACCCTGGATCGCACCGGATCCGTCGGCGCTCGGGTGCGACGCGCGGGTGAAGACCGTGCCGCTGGTACCCAGCGACACCACGACGTCGCCGTCGCCGATGCCCAAACCGAGTGCGGCGGAGGCATTGTCGCCGGTCCCGGCCGCCACCAGCAGGCCGTCCGAGGTCTGCCCGGCCGCCTCGGACGGACCGAGTACCCGGGGCAGTTCCGGGAGACGATCCCGAAATCCCAGTGCGACAAGGTCTTTGCGATACTCCCCCGAGGCGGGTGACCAGTAGCCCGTCCCGGAGGCGTCACCGCGATCGGTGATCGGCTCCACATCGGGCGTCCCGCCAAGCAGCCGCCAGGTGAGATAGTCGTGCGGAAGCAGCACCCGCGCCACCCGATCGGCATGCCGCGGCTCGTGATCGGCCAGCCAGCGCAGCTTGGCGACCGTATGCGCGGCGAGCGGCACCAGGCCCACCGCCTCGGCCCAGGCCCGCGCCCCGCCGAACTCCGCGACCAGATCTTCGGCCGCCCGCGCGGAGCGAGTGTCGTTCCACAGCAACGCCTCTCGCACCGGAACCCCGGAGGCGTCCAGCGCGACGAGTCCGTGTTGCTGGCCCGCAACCGCGATCGCCGACACCCCGTCGAGCAGTCCGTCGGTCGCCTCACGCAGCGCGCTCCACCATGCCTCGGCGGGCACCTCGGTACCGTCCGGATGCGGAACCTTGCTGTGCCGCACGATATTTCCGCTGTCGGCGTCGCACACGACGACCTTGCACGACTGGGTCGAACTGTCGACCCCGGCTACCAACATCAGAGACGCTCCTTCCGCAGCGGCCGGATCTGGATCTTGCGGCCCGCCCCCGACCGGAACGTGTCGAGCGCCTCGTCGAACTCGCCCAGCGGGAAGTCGTGAGTGATCATGGTGTCGGCGTCGATCACACCCTCGCCCAGCAGGTCGACCGCGCGGCCGAAGCTGTGCAGGACCGCCATCGATCCGACGATGGTGATCTCGTCGTTGTAGACGCGGAACGGCGAGACCGAGGCGCGGGCCGCCGCGGCCGCGACCCCGAACTGCTGGAAGGTGCCGCCGCGCCGGACCCGCGACAACCCGTCCTCGATGGCCGGGATCGCGCCGGTGCAGTCGATCACGATCTCCCAGCCCTCCGGGCGGTCGAGTTCGTCGGCGTCGGTGACCGCGGCGTCCGCGCCCAGCGTGCGCGCGACCTCCAGGCGGGCGGCGTTCACATCGACCACCGAGACCGAGGCCGCCCCGGCCGCGATGGCCAGTTGCAGCATCAGCAGGCCCATGGTGCCCGCGCCGTAGATCAGGTAGTGCGAGGCGAGTTGCCGGGGCAGCACGTCGAAGCCGTGAACCGCGCACGACAGCGGCTCCACCAGCGCTCCGTGCGTCGCGGGGACGTGTCCGGGCAGCCGGTGACAGTTCTCGACGGGTACCTTCACGTACTCGGCCATCGCGCCGTCGACGGTGTCGCCGATCGCGCCCCAGTTCTCGCACAGATTGCCGCGGCCGATCGCGCAGTAGTGGCAGCGCCCGCAGAACAACGACGGATCCACGGCCACGGTGTCGCCCACACGGACACCAGGGGCCTCGGCGCCCAGCTCGACCACCTCGCCCGCGAACTCGTGCCCCGGCACGATCGGATACGACGTGGGCGGGAACTCCCCCGCCACGATGTGCAGGTCGGTGCCGCAGATTCCGACCGCGCCGACCCGGACCACCACCTCGCCCGGTCCGGGGGCGGGGTCGGGCAGGGTCGTCACCGAATATTTGCCGGGTTCCTCGATTACCAGGGCACGCATACGTCCACCTTGCACCCCGGTATGCCGGATATTGGCCGTTTCACATCGATGTAGCCGAATGACGACGGCCCGTCACCGAGCGGTGCTGGTACCAGAGCGCGGTCGTCGCGATATCGGCGTCCTCGAGCGGCAGGTAGCGGCGGCCGTTGTCGCGCCAGCCCAGCGCCTGGATGGTGACGCGCAGGCTGCGGTCGAAACAGATCGGGTCGCGCACGTGCCAGCGGTACATGCCGAAGCGCTGCTGTGGTTGATAGATCTCGTCGGCGGGCAGCGCCTGCACGAATCCGAGGTACGGCGTGGAGTAGGTGCGGTATTCGCCGTCGAGGTCGTAGTTCCAGGCCCCGCCGAAGTAGTCCTCGGTGCCGGTGCCGCAGATGGTGGGGAATTCGGTGGCGCCGTCGAGGAAGAATTTCAGCTCACCCTCGCCCCACCAGCCCGGCGCGTTGGGCACGATCGCCAGGTAGGTGCCGACGTACCGGCCGGGGCCCGGGACGTCGTCGAGGACGGTGTGCACGGCGGGGCTGCCCAGCGGATTGCGGCGCTGCCAACGCGCGTGCAGGTAGCCCGCCGACCGCGGAACCTCCTGTTCGAGGTAGGTCAGCTGGTAGTACACCGGCACCTGACGGTCGCTGCCGTTGTGCAGTGTGACGCGGGCGTGGGCGCGAAACGGCATGGGCCAGAAGCTGTTCAGCCCGCCGGCGGGGGCGACCACCACCATCTCCGAATTCACCAGCGCCAGTTCGTCCCACGCGTTGCAGAAGAACGAGCCCAGTGGCACCTCGATCGCGGGTTCCGGTTCGGAGTCCCAGTACATGCGCAGCGTCATCTGCGACAGCACGGAACGGTCGGTGGTGAGCCAGAAGTGGCGCAGGACGCCGGGGCCGGAGATGTCGGCCAGCGTGGCGGTGGCGCCGGAGGGCAGGTCGATCGACGGGGAGACCTTCCAGCCGATGCCCAGGTCACCGGCCGCGTGTGCCCCGGTGCCCGCCGTCGCGCGGCCGCCCGCTCCCGGTGCCCCCGTGGGGTTCTCCGGACTGATCGAGCGGGTACGTCCCTGATCGAGCCGCCATATCTCGTGCACCATGGCGATTTTGACATGCGACCCGGCCCACGTGGTCACGTTTCGCGATCACACGGCAAATACAGTGGTCGGACCGTGTTTCGGCGGCGCTCCCGCTGACCGGGACTCGGGGCGGAGGCATCGGCCGCCGGCGGCGATGGTGTGAACGGCGTCACGTTCTCGAGGGCGCCGGAGGAGGAAGAAGCCGATGCGAGTCCTGATCACCGGAGTCACCGCGCCGAGCGGCCGCGCGGTGGCGCGCATGCTGCTGGCCGCCGGCCACGAGGTGGTCGGCGTGGATACTCGCCGGCACCGCTACCTGGACCCGAGGGTCGAGGTGAGCGACGGTGCGGCGAGTGTGATGGCGGGCTGTGACTGCGTGATTCATCTGGCGGCCGGACCGGTCGGAGATGTCGCCGGCGCGGCTCGGGAGGCCGGGGCCCGGCTGGTTGTTCCCGTTCCGGCCGGGCGGGACGTGGCCGATATCGTCTGCGAGGACGCGCTGGTAGTCCGCACCGCACCGGTCGCGGGACGACGGGTGGATCGTCGAGTACTCGGAATGCTACTGAACACCGCTGGGCCACAAGACTTTCAGTTGCTCCACAGCGATGATCTGGAACGGTTCCTGGTGTCGGCCGTCGAGTCGCGTAGCAGCGGCGTGGTCGAACTGGCAGCGCCCGGAACAGTATCCGGTGACGAGATACGGCACATTCTCCAGGCCAACCGGGCTCGACGTCGCTCTTCCGCCCGCCCACCACTGCTGGACCCTGTTGCAGCGCACGAAGAGTGGGGTTTCCGATGCGGGTGGACTACCCGCGAGGTGGTCGAGGATATCGCGCGCGGACTGCCCGGCCGCCGCCGCGACCTCCGCGCACGCCTCGGCGCGATACCGCTGCCTACCCACGTGATTCCGTCCCGCGCCACCACGTCCGACGGCCACGGACTGCACAACGCGGCACCGGACGGTCTGGAGGGCGAATTCGACGACCGCGTCGACGACCGCATTCCGGTGCACACGGCCACCAACACGTCCGAGGCGCTGCCGGGCCCGATGACGCCGCTGACCATCGACCTGCAAGCCGGGGCCATCCGCCTGGGCAACGAGGCCATGGGCCGGATGCTCGCACTGCAGGGGATCGCGCTGGAGCACTGGGTCTCTCGGGTCACCTCGGTGCTGGGCCACAGCTTCGACATCAATGCCTCCATCGGTCTGCTGGCCGCGGACAATATGCCGGGCTGGGACGAGGAGACCATCCGCCGCGACGTCTACGGCGCGATCCCGGCGGAGGTGCCGCTACAGCCGGAGGGCCGCCCGCCGATGCCGACCGGCCCGGCCGGGCGGCTGGGCACGCTGCGCGCGACCGGCCGGGTGCTCGCCACCGCGCTGCGATACCGCTCGACCGCCGAGCTGATCCATGCCGCGGCGCGTGCGGAATCCCTGTCCCGCAGCGCTATCGGTGCACTCACCGACGAACAGTTGCACGCCCGGATGTTGCTGTGGCGCGATCGGCTCGATCAGGCGTGGCAGGTGGCGTCCATCGGGGTCATGATGACGGGCGCGGCCACCTCCGTGCACCGGGGCGAGGTGCGGATCGATCCGCACCGGCTGGAATCGGCGAAACCCGTTCTGGCGGTGGAACGTCTGGCCGCCCTGTGCCGTCAGGACGCCGGGCTGCACGAGGTGGCCAGGCGCGGCGATGTGGCGGCGGCGCGCGAGAAGTCACGGGCATTCGCCGCGGCCTTGGACGAGGAGCTGGCGGAAGTCGGCCACCGGGGCCCGGGCGAATGTGAACTGCTGAATCCCACCTTCGCCGATCGCCCGGAACTCCTGGTGACCGCCGCCGCGCGGGCCGCGGACCTGCCCGCACCGCACCGCGCCCCGGTGTCCGCACCGGCCGGCCGCGCCGCCGCCCTGGCCGTCGGCGCCACGGTCTACCGCGAACGCGCCCGCGACGCCGTCGTCCGCATCACCGGCTGCCTGCGCATGGCCACCCGCGAACGGGCGGCACGGCTGATACGCGCGGGCGCGCTGGACGAGAGGGACGATTCGGCCTACCTGACTCTCGACGAAATACTCTGGGCCCCTGCGGATCTGCGGGACCGCGTCGCCCGTCGCCGCGCCGAACGCGCACGGCTACAGGACATCCGCATGCCCGACCTGGTGGTGGGCCACTGGGAACCGGCGTCCGCGCCGGGCGCGCTGGCCGTGGGCGAGACCCTCATCGGACTCGGCGTCAGCCCAGGGACGGTGGAGGGCACCGTCAAACGAGTCCTCACGCTGGACGACGACATCGACCCCGGCGACATCCTCGTCGCGGCCGTCACCGACACCGGCCACACCGCCATGTTCGCCTACGCCGCGGCAGTGGTCACCGATATCGGCGGGGCGGCCTCCCACGCCGCGATCGTCGCCCGCGAATTCGACATCCCCTGCATCGTAGACACCAAAACAGCCAGCACCGCCCTGTCCGACGGCCAGCGAATCCGAGTAGACGGCACCACCGGCACCATCACCCTCCTCTCCCCCGAGTGAGCTGTGCCGGGTGCGCCCGCGCCGGGCATGATGGCCCCCGTGAGGTGGGAAGAGGTAGCCGAGGAGTTGGTGCGCGACAGGTTCCCGGATGCCCGCGCCGCCTGGCTGGGCGGCAGTACGGCGACCGGAACAGCCACCGCCACCTCGGATTTGGATATCACCGTGCTACTGGCGGGCCCGCCCGCACCGTACCGGGAGTCGCTGCTGTATCGCGACCGGCCGGTGGAGTTGTTCGTCCAGACCGAGGCGTCGTTGGAGTGGTTCTGCGGGCCGCCCGCTACGCGATAACGGATCTCCTCGAGGATCTGGTCGGCGGGATCGAAGCGGACGAGCGGCTCCTGGTCGCGGCCGAGCTGTGGAAGAGGACCGCCGATCTCCTGCTGACCGGGCACGGCCGCTGGAGCGCGGGCGGGAAGCGATTGCAGCGCGAACTCGTCGACTACGACCGGGAGCGGGGCACCGGATACGCACGGACGCTCGCGGATTCGGTGCGGGCGGTCACCGGTGGGGCCACCGGGCCGATGATTGCGGTGGTCACCGGCGTGCTGGAGATGTTCGGGGGCAGGCTGTTCGAGGGGTATCGGGTGACCGGGCCGCCGCCCGACGTGGGTGGTCGTGGTCGACTACAGTCGGGTGGGTGAAGGCTGTCGATACCGGGGTGGTGCGGGATGCGCTGATCTCGGAGACGGATCTGCTGGCCGATCTCTATCTGAGCGAGGATCCTAAGACGCCCGTACCGGCTTGTCCGGGATGGACATTGGCGAATCTGGTGGCTCATGTCGGGGGTGGGCATCGGTGGGCGGCGGCCATGGTGCGCGGGCGGGCCACGGAATTTCTGGAGTTCGCCGAGGTGCCGGAGGTGCGGCGGCCGCGGGATGTCGACGCGGCGGCGGTGTGGCTGCGTGGCAGCGCCCGGCTGGTGATCGAGGAGGTCGACGCCACCGGCACGGAGGTGCCCGTGTGGACGCCGTTCGGGGCGTTGCGGCCGTCGGAGTGGTGGATCCGGCGACGGCTGCACGAGTCGACCGCGCATCGCGCCGACGCCCTGCTCGCACTCGGCCGCACGGTGGACCTGGCGCCCGAACTCGCCGCCGACGGGCTCACCGAACTGCTCGAACTCATCCGCATGGGGTCGCCCCGATTCCAGACCCCGCTCGATACGGGGGCGACCCTGGCCCTGCGTGCCACCGACGGCGCGGGCGACTGGTCGATACGCCGCTCGGACTCCGGAATCGATTGGGACACAGAGGTGTCGGCGGCCTCGGCGACTGTCGAGGGTACGGCCGTCGACCTCTTCCTCCTGCTGCTGCGCCGCATCCCCGCGGATCACCCCGGACTGAAGGTCTCCGGCGCAGACGACGTCCTCACGACCTGGCTCGAACGCACTCGATTCTGAACGACATTCAGCCCGTGACCACCTCGTGCTTGTCGGCGCGGTGGGTACGGCGGTACTCGCTGGGCGAGATGCCGACCTCGCGGCCGAAATGCGCGCGGAGGTTGGCGGCGCTGCCGAGTCCGCAGCCGGCGGCGACCATGTCGACGGGAAGATCGGTGGCCTCCAGCAGTTCCCGCGCGCGCAGGATGCGCTGAGTAAGCAGCCAGCGCAGCGGGGTGGAACCGAGTTCGGCGTGGAATCGGCGAGCCAGCGTGCGCTCGCTCAACCCTGTCCGCTTCGCGAGATCGCCTACCGTCAAAGGCGTTTCGAGCCGCTCCAAGGCCCATTGCAGCGTGGCGGCGAGCCCCGGGTCGGCGGCCGACACCGGCACCGGCGAGCGGAGGTACTGCGCCTGCCCGCCCGCGCGATGCGGCGGCACCACCAGGCCCCGGGCCGCGGCATTGGCGGCCTGGGAACCGAGATCCTTGCGAATCAGGTGCAGGCACAGGTCCATTCCGGCCATCGTGCCCGCGCTGGTGAGGATGCGGCCGTCGTCGATGTACAGCACGGCCGGATCGACATCCAGGTGCGGATGGCGATCCAGCAGGGCGCGCACGTGCTTCCAGTGCGTCGTCGTCCGCCGCCCGTCCAGCAGCCCGGCCGCGGCCAGGACGAACGCGCCCGAACACAGCGCGGCCACCCGCGCCCCGGCCTCGTAGGCCGCGCGCACGGCGTCGACCAGATCCGGCGGCGGGTCGAGCCGCACATCGGGTGTGGCGGGGACGACGACGGTGTCGGCGGCGATCAGATCGTCGTAGTCGTAATCGGTCAGCGTGACGAACGGATCGCGCAGCGTGGCGTGCCGGACGCCGCGCGGGCCGCACAGCCGCAGGTCGTACCAGCCCGCGGGGTCGATGCCGAGCGGCGGCTCGCCGAAGACCTGGTAGGGAATGGCCACCTCGAAGACCGGCTGTCCGGGCGCGACGGCGACGGCGATCGTATGCGGGCGCGAATCGGTCATGTCGGAAATCTAGCGCATCATGGCAAATCAGCCACTCGACCGCGTGATCTTGTGGCTGGATAGTTGCAGCCATGACCACTACCGCCACGCCACAGTCGTTCTCTCCCTCGGACGTCTCCTCCCCACACCGCTGGCGGGTACTGGCCGTGGCGGGTATCGCGCAGTTCCTCGCCATCCTGGACCTGTTCGCGCTCACCGTCGCGTTCCCGACGCTGCGCGAATCGTTCGGCGACGCCTCGCCCGGCGCGGTGTCGTGGGTGCTCAATGCCTACACGATCGTCATGGCGGCGCTGCTGGTGCCCGCGGGCCGCCTCGCCGACGACACCAGCCGCAAGCGCGGATTCCTCACCGGCATAGCGCTTTTCGGCCTGGCGTCCGTTGCCTGCGGGCTGGCGCCGAATCTCTGGGTGCTCATCGCCGCCCGGGTCGTGCAGGCCGCCGCGGCGGCGCTGTTGGTGCCGACGGGCCTGGGTCTCGTGCTGCCGGTGTTCGACAAGCGCGAGCACGCGACGGTCATGGGGATCTGGACCGCCATCGCCGCGGCGGGCGGTGGTAGCGGACCGGTGATCGGCGGGCTGCTGCTCCAGGCGAGCTGGCGCTGGATCTTCTTCCTGAACATCCCGTTCACGCTGGTGGCATTCGTCCTGGGACTGCGGGTGCTGCCCGAGATCCGGCAGCGAGCAGGGCGACGCCTGGATCTGCTGGGCGCGGCCCTCATCCTCGGGGCCACCGCGGCGCTCACCACCGTCTTCGTGCAGGCCGCGGACTGGGGCTACGGGTCACCCGCCACAATCGGCAGCCTCGTGGCCGCGATCGCGCTCGGCGCACTGTTCGCCCGGCACGCGCGGCGGCATCCCGATCCGGTGGTCAGCCCGGTGGTGTTGCGGCACAGGATGTTTCGCGTCGCCACGCTCGGAGTGTTCTGCTACTACCTGGGTTTCGCGGCATTGATCCTGGAGGGCACGCTGTTCCTGACCCAGCACTGGCACTATTCGGAACTGCGCGCTAGTCTCGGCATCGCCCCGATCCCGCTCAGCTGCCTGCTGGCCTCGCCGCTGTCGGGCCGGATCGTCGCCCGCATCGGCGGCAGTGCCTCGGCGGCCCTCGGCGGTGCGGCCATCGCGCTCGGCGCCGTGTGGTGGGCGGCGCTGGCGGGTGTGTCCGAGTCGTATCCGCTGGTGTTCCTGCCCGGCGCGATTCTGGCCGGGATCAGCACGACGCTGTTGCAGCCGCCGCTGTTCGGGGCCTCGGCGCTGCTGCCCGCCGATCAGCTGTCGCTGGGCTCGGGGACGCTGATGATGGCGCGGCAGACCAGTTCGGCGCTCGGGGTGGCGGTGCTGACCGCCGTCCTGGGCCGCGTGGCCGGGCTCGGCGAATTCCGCGCGGGGTGGATCTACACCGCCGTGACGGGCACGCTCGCCGCCGTCGCCGGGCTCGCCTTCCGGGAACGCGCGTCCGGCTCCCGGCCGGACGGTGACCGGACCGGTCAGCCCAGCTTCAGTCCCGGCCAGCCGTAGCGGGCGGGGCCGGCGGCGAGACCCGCGCCGCGGGCGGGCGCGACCTGCCCGGCGGTGGCGGCGGGCTCGGCATGCTGGATGCCGCGTTCCCGCCGCACCTCGTCCATATCCATCCACTGGATGTTCTGGACCGCATCCTCCAGCTCGGCGGCCGTCTGGAAGCCGAGTTTGGTGTAGACGAGCAGGCCGTCCCGGAAGCCGAGCAGCGTCGGCAGGCTGGTGATCTGCGCCGCCGCGGTGAGCGCCTGCTCGGCCTCGGTGTCCACGGTGGTGTGCAGGATCTCCGGATGCTGAGACGCCGACTCCTCGTAGATCGGCGCGAACCGGGTGCACCACCCGCACCAGGACGCCCAGAAGTCCACGAGCACGATGGCGCCGCGAGCGATGGTCTGGTCGAAGTTCTGTTGCGTCAACGCGTGCGTGGGCATGCGGTCCTCCCGGTGACGCTCGGATTCGCCGACATGAGCCCGAATTCTTCCACGAAGGCCACCGCCGCGTCACTCCCGAAAGCGCAGCGGGGCGATGTGCACACCGCCCTGACCCCACCCGGCGTGCGTGATCCACAGTTCCCCGTCGTCGTCGACGATCTCGGCCGCGTGCGCGGGGATGTGGCCGACCTTGTCCGCCGGGCGGAAGTGCAGCGGGTCGTCGCTGCGGAAGACGTCGGTGCCCACGTAGTGCGGGCGCGGGCCGATGAACAGGTACCAGGAATCGTCGTGGCGGACCACGAACGGCGATTCGGTCGGTCCCGCGCCGGTGCCGGTGCGCGGATCGGTGTAGGCGAGGGCGCGCTCACCCCAATGCACCAGGTCGGTGCTGGTCCGGTACGCGACGACATGGTGGCCGCCCGCCGGTTCGCTGGTCGCGCAGTAGTACATGACCCACCGGTCGCCCAGGCGCAGCACCATCGGATCGCGGGCGTCGTAGCCGTCGTGGAACAGCGGCCCGGCCGGGCGGCGGGTCCAGCGGCGCAGGTCGGTGGAGGTGGCGAGGTTCATGGCCGTGGCCGTGCGGTCGGGGCCGCCGGCGTCGTAGAACATGTGGTACCGATCGCCCGACGCGACTACGTACGGAGCCCAGAGGTGGGTCTCGCCGTAGTGGCGGTCGACGGTCAGCGCCGGGCGTCTCCTCTTCCACGGGCCGAGCAGGTGATCGGCTGTGGCGTGGGCGAATTCGGTCTCGTGCCAGGGGTCGGCCGGTTCGGGATGGGTGATCCCGAACAGATGCCAGCGGCCGTCCGCGTCACGGACCACCGTGTGATCGTTGATGTACCAGGGCCGCGATTCGCCCTCGCTCGGGTCGTAGATAGGTCGGAATCGGCCCGCACTCACCTGCATGCCGATACACGGTGCCGTCCCGGACGCCTCGGCACACGGCGACACGCCGTCGCGACCGGGCGGGTGCGAGACGCCGAAGATCGGGTAGCCCCTCGATATGGGACGCCGCCTGGGCAGACACCCGCAGCGGACACCGTTCTACGGGACGGTGATGATGCTGACCGCCTTTATCTCCGGGCTGTGGGTCCGGGATCTGCCCTGGATCGCGCTGCGGGTGGTGGTCTATATCGCGCTGTTCGTGCTGGCCGCCGTGGGGTTCGTGATGACGTTCCGCGACTACTCCTAGGCGGGATTCGGCTCACGACGTGGTGAGCGACCCGCGCAGGGCCTCGAGGACTTCCTTCGAAACAGCCTGTGCCCTCAGCCATTCCGCGGCACCGCCGTGGTCGGACCGCAGGTTGTCCAGGAAGCGCGCCATCACCTCGGCGTCGACGGTCAGGATGCCGGTGTTCGCCGCCGGCAGGCCGCGGTAGGACGGCAGGGCGTCGAGGCGTTCGCGCACCCGGGCCATGCGCTCGTTGGTGAGTTCGTAGTCGGCGGCGATGATCTCGGCCGGGACTCCTACCGCGTCCAGCAGCACCGCGGTCAGGACACCGGTCCTGTCCTTGCCCGCGGCGCAGTGGAAGACGACGGCGTGGCGGTCGCTGTCGGCCACCAGCCGCACCGCGGCCGCGATCTCGCCCGCACTGCCCGCGAGCAGCTGCGCGTACAGGTCGACGAGGTCCACGCGCGTGCGATCCGGCACGAGATCCCGTGCCGCCAGCGAGGATCGCGGTGATTTCCGGACGGGAAGGTTGACCCGCCGGACCGGTGCCGCACCCAGCGCGCCGTAGCCCTCCCGCGCCACCTCGTCGGGTAGCCGGAGGTCGATGAGCGTGCGCAGCCCGATCGGCCCCAGCAGCGTGGACAGGTCGGCGGCGCTGGCGTGCTGTAGCGTGCTGGACCGGTAGGCGATGCCGGAACGCGTTGTGCCGCCGCCGTTCACGGGCAGTCCGCCGAGGTCGCGGAGATTGTCGATGCCGTCGAGATCCACCCAGCGCCGCGCGTGCCCCGCGTCAGTGCGCACGGCCCGCCGCCGCCTCGTCGGACCGGTTCAGGCCGCACAGCCCGATCAGGTCCTCGTGCAGTTCGAACCACACCGTGTGATAGCTGTCCGCGACCGGCCGCGCCACCCAGGCGTGCTCACCGGCGGCGATGCGGTCGGCGGCCAGGTCCAGCCGGTCCCGGTAGCGGCCCAGCCGCGGAACCAATCCGCCGAGGCGCTCGGCCAGCGACCGCACCCGGTGATGCAGATCCCCGAGCCGATCGAGCACGGCCGCATCGTATTCGGCGTCGGCATGGTCGTTCACCACGGCGGGGCCCCTCATCTGCCACGCGGTGACGATCTTCTTCACCTCCGCGTTGAAGACGCAGAATTCGTCGTAGGCGGCGGCCACGGCGTCGCGATCGATTCTCGAACGCTCCTGTGCCAGTAGCTGTTCCATCTCCCGACGGCCCTCCGGAGTGAGCCGCAGACCGGCCGGGGTCGACGCGCACAGACCACGGTCCGCCAATGCCGCACAGCACGCGGCGACCTCGGCCGCGTCCCCACCCGAACTGTCGACGACTCCCTCGACCCGCACGCGCCCCTTGACCCCCACCAACCGCAACACCTCCAGCTCGGAAACCGCACGGGACCCGGTACTTTCGTCGCGGGCGACCGGCGCGGGGTTCCGATCGCCGGCTACCTCGTCGAGCCGATCGGGCAGGTCTTCCGGGGCTACGCCCGCCCATTCGGACAGGCGCCGGACGTCAGCGAGGACGGACGGGTCTACGGTCCGGGCGGGGACGCGGCCGAGCCAGACCGTGCCGGTGCCGCCGTCCACCGTGACCGTGCGACCGGCGAGGGAGGCGGTCGTGCCCGCGCCGCAGCCGACCACGCACGGCCGTCCGAGTTCGCGGGTGACCAGGGCGGCATGGGAGGTGGCGCCGCCGAATTCGGTGACGACCGCGCGGGCGGCGATCATGCCGTGCAGGTCAGCGGGGCTGGTGGTGGGGCGGACCAGGATCACGTCGGCGCCCGACCGCGCCCGGGCCTCCGCTTCGGCCGGGTCGGTCACGACGATGCCGGAAGCTATTCCGGGACAGGCGGACTCACCCCGCGCCAGCGGCTCGCCCGCGAAGGTGCCGGAGGACGGGCGCAGCACCGCGCGCACCTGGTCGGCGGTGACCCGCGCCAGCGCCTGCCGGGGCTCGATCAGGCCCTCGCCGGCCATGGCGACCGCGGCGCGGACGGCGGCCCGCGCGGACCGTTTCGCCGGGCGGGACTGCAGCAGCCACAGCGTGCCCGATTCCACCGTGAATTCGATGTCCTGGATATTGCGGCCGTCCCGTTCGAGCAGGACGGCCGCCTCGACGAGCCGCCGGTGCACCTCGGGCTGGTCGTGGGCGAGTTCGGCCAGCGGGCGCGGCGTGACCCGCCCCGACACCACATCCTCGCCCTGCCCGCCGGCGAGCCATTCGCCGTACGCCGGGCCGTCGCCGGTATTCGGGTCGCGGCTGAACAGCACGCCAGTCCCCGAGCGCGCGTCGAGATTGCCGAACACCATGGCCTGCACCGTGACCGCGGTGCCGAGGTCGTCGGGCAGGCCCCGGTGTCGGCGGTACGCGGTGGCGCGTTCGGAGTCCCACGACCGGAAGACCGCCGCGATCGCCGCGCGCAGTTGCTGCCACGGGTCGTGCGGCACCGCGGCGTCCGGATCGCCGAGGACGGTCTCGCGGTACTGCGCGCGGAACCGTTCGCGCGTGTCGTCGGCATAGTCGCGACTGCCGGTCTGGACGGCCAGCGCCCGGGCGACGTCGGCATTGACGCCCAGGTTGAGGACGGTATCCATCATGCCGGGCATGCTCACCGCGGCGCCGGATCGCACCGACACCAGCAGCGGCCGCCGCACCGATCCGAAAGTGCGGCCGGTGCCGTGTTCGAGCATCGCGATCCCGTCGCACACCGCGCGCCAGACGCCGTCGGCGATCTCGCCGCGCGCGGTGAAATCGGCCCAGGCGTCCGTGGTCAGCGCGAAGGCGGGCGGGACGGGCAGGCCGAGCGCGCGCATGCGATCGATGCTCCAGGCCTTCCCGCCGATCCGCTCCCGCGGCAGCGCGCAGGACCCGTCGAGCGCCACGACGGTGGCGGCCGGGTTCTCGCGCCGATGAGCACGCTCCGCTCCCACGCTCATGTCACTCCTTCGATCCGGTCGCCACCGGCGTGGCGGGCACAGGACGAGAGTGCCGCCGTTCGCCACCTCCCCGTAGGGACGGTCCCGCTCAGCAGGATGCTCGCGTAGTAATTCGCCGAGGTGTGTCCCGGGTTTCGCCCGCCTCAACCCCCGGGTGGCGATTCTGACCTGGCTGCCCGAGGGGCGAAAGCCTTACGCGGACTGCATTTTCCGGAAATGGACCGGGCGGCTGGGTAATACGGCCTCGGCGACACGTGCTGCGGCCCAGCCCGGTCGCCGTTCCGCTGGAACCGGCCACAATTTCGGTGTCCGGCGGAGGGCGCAGCCGGTAGCCTGCCCGCCATGGTTGCCGAACAGGGTGTGCACGCGATCTGTGATCGGTTCGTGGACGATTGGGCGGAGGCCGACCCGGTCGTCGCCACCACGCTCGGCCTCGACGGCCGCGACGACCGTCTGACCGACTACTCCCCCGCCGGGCACGATCGCCGCGCCGAGATCGCACGCACGGCCCTGCGCGCTATTCGCGCCGCCCGGCCCACGGACGAGCGTGAGCGGATCGCCCAGGCCGTCTTCGACGAGCGCGTCGGCCTCGAACTCGAACTCCACGACGCCGGGCTGACGCAGGCGGCGCTCAACGTGATCGCGAGTCCGGTACAGGACATCCGGATGGTGTTCGACCTGATGGATACCGCCACGGCCGACGACTGGGCGACCGTCGCCAAGCGGCTCGCGGCGGTTCCCGCGACACTCGACGGCCTCCGCCAGGCACTGCTGTCCTCGGCGCAACACGGCCGGGTGTCCGCGCTGCGGCAACTCCGCAAGACCGCCGACCAGGCCGACACCTGGGCCGGATTGCACGACGGGAAGGGATATTTCACCACCTTCGCCTCGGCCGCCGACGCCGTTCCCGGCGCCCCGGTCGACGAGGTGGACCGGGCCGCGCGATCCGCGCAGCGGGCCTACGCCGAATTCGCCGGATTCCTGCGCGCCGAGCTGGCGCCGCACGCGCCGGTGCGCGATGCCGTCGGCGAGGAGATCTACGGTCTGTGGTCGCGCTATTTCACCGGCGCCCATCTGGACCTGCGGGAAGCCTATGCGTGGGGCTGGGACGAGTTCTCCCGGATCGAGACCGAGATGCTGGCGGTCGCCGCCCGCATCGCGCCGGGCGCGACACTCGCCGAGACCGCGACGGCGCTCGACGCCCACCCGAAGTATCGGGTGCGGGGACGGGCCGCCTTCGAGGACTGGATGCAGGGACTGTCCGATCACGCACTGGATTCGTTGCGCGGCAAGCACTTCGACATCCCCGATGCGCTGATGACGCTGGAGTGCTCGATCGCGCCGCCCGGTGGCGGGGTCGGCGCGTACTACACCGGGCCCAGCGCGGACTTCGGCCGTCCGGGACGGATGTGGTGGTCGGTGCCCGCGGACAAGGAGGAGTTCAGCACCTGGCGCGAGGTGTCCGTCGTCTACCACGAGGGTGTGCCGGGCCATCACCTGCAGGTCGCGACGGCGGTGCACGAGGCGGAGACGCTGAACAAGTACCAGCGGATGATGTCGTTCACCGACGGGCACGGCGAGGGCTGGGCGCTGTACGCCGAGCGCCTCATGGCCGAGCTGGGCTATATCGGCGACGACGGGGACCTGTTCGGCATGCTCTCCGAGCTGTTGTTCCGGGCCGCGCGAGTCGTGGTCGACATCGGCATGCACCTGGAGCTGGAGATCCCGGCGGGCACCGGATTCCACGTGGGCGAGCGCTGGACCCCCGGCCTCGGGCTGGAATTCCTGCTGTCCCGCACGGTCACCGATCGCGACCACGTCCGCGACGAGATCGATCGCTACCTCGGCTGGCCGGGCCAGGCGCCTGCCTACAAACTCGGTGAGCGGCTGTGGCTCACCGCCCGCGACGAGGCGCGTGCGCGGGCGGGTAATTCGTTCGACCTCAAGGACTTTCACACCCGGGCGTTGAAGATGGGTGGGATGGGGCTGGATACGCTGCGGGCTCAGCTGGCCGCCATGGGGTGACGCTACCCGCGCGCTGTCGCTTTCTCCAGGAACGTTCGCAAGTGCGGGTTGACTGCCTCGGCGTCGGTGAGGCTCAGGAAGTGTGCGCCGCCTTCGACGATGATGGGTGGTTCGCTGTTCGGGAGGGCTTGGGCCAGTTCGCGGGCGCGGTCGACGGGGTAGGCGGCGTCGGCGGTGCCGTGGAGTACCAGGGCGGGGCAGGCGATCTCGGGCGCGCGGTCCAGGACGCTGTCCCGTTCGACCAGCGGGGTGAGTACACGGTCTATGCGGTCGGCGGGGAGCTGACGCCAGAGGGCCTGCCACTCGGTCGCGTCGTAGTCGCCCAGGCAGATCGCGGCGTTCATGTCGAGCAGTTCCGGTGTCGGGCCGAATTCGCGCCAGGCGGCCGCGGCCTGGCGGTAGGCGGCGGCCACCTCCGGGTCCTCCACGGTGCCCGAGGTGCCCAGCAGCGCGAGCGCGGAGATCCGCTCCGGCGCGAGCAGCGCCATTCGCAGCGCGATGAATCCGCCCTGACTCGTGCCCACCACGGCGCACCGGTCCACGGACAGCGCGTCGAGCAGGCCGAGCGCGTCCCTGGCCACGTCCCAGTAGGTGAAGGGGCCGTCGGCGGGCGTCTCGCCGTGCCCGCGCTCGTCCATCGCGATCAGCCGGAACGCGCTGCCCAGCGCCGCCACCTGCGGCGCGAACATATCCGCGTTCATCAGATAACTGTGCAGTAGCAGCACATTCGGGCCGTCGCCGCCGTGATCGACATAGCCGACCGATTGCCCGTCGCTGACCTCCGCTGTCCTACGCACGGGCCGAGTCTATTTCAGACTGCCCGGTTCGAGAAGCGCGCCGGGCGCACGGATCACGCCCACCAGCACCGCCGTCCCGAGCGCGACGACTCCCGCGCACACCAGAACCGTCGCCGTCGACGCCGCGTCCACGATCCGGCCACCCAGCAGTGCGCCGCAGGCCAGGGTCGCCTGGAACGACGCGGTGAACAGCACGGTGGCGGCCTCGGCGGCCTGCGGGGCGGACCGGGCGAACCACGTCTGCGAGCACGCCGGGACCGTGCCGTAGGCGAGACCTCACACCGTCAGCAGAGCCCCGCTCCCGCAGGAGCGTGGCCGAGCACCGTCGCCAGGCCGATCAGGGCGGCGCTGACGGCGAGAGTGCCACGCACGCCGTGCCCGCAGCGTGCGACTGGTGACAACCGTGCCGAAAACGCCTGCGACACCGTAGATCAGGAGATAGCCGCCGACAGCGCCCTCGCCCGCGGTGTCCCGCAGGAACAGCACCAGCATGCGGCGGCGGTCGAGGCGCGCCGTCAGAACGGTCGCCAGCGGCGCTCACCATCGCCGTGAGTCCGGGCAAGGTCAGCGACAGCCCGCCGGTGCCCGGCGAGACGGCGTAGTGGGCGGCGATCGGATTCAGCAGTCCGACCGGCAGGATCTCGCTGGTGACGATGGTGAAGATGCCCAGCGACAGGCATATGACGCCCGCCCAGCGCTGTGGCGAAAGCGGGTTTTCGCCCTCAACAGTGGCCGGTCACGAGACTTCCTTGCGCATCTGGGCGGTGAGCAGCAGCTGGTATCCGGAGCCGAAGATCCGCGGTAGCCAGTCGATGACGTGCGCGTCGGCGCCGACGAGGATCTTCGCCTTGTTCTTGCGGATACCCGACACGATGACCTCCGCCGCCCGCTCGGGCGTGGTCTTGGCCAGCCGGTCGAAATTCGCCGCCAGCGCGTCGCGGTCACGCGTGCCGCCCGCGCGGGCCTTCCAGGCGATGCCGGTCTTGATCATGCCGGGATGCACGGAGCTGACACCGACTCGATGGCCGGCGATCCTCATCTCCTGGCGCAGCGCGTCGGTGACGGCCCGCGTGGCGAATTTGGTTGCGCTGTAAGCCCCTTGGCTGGGGCAGGCGGCAAGGCCGAACATACTGGAGACGTTCGCGATATGGCCGTCTCCGGAGGCGATCACGGCCGGCAGGAACGCCTTGGTGCCGTGCATGACGCCCCAGAAGTTGATGCCGACGATCCACTCCAGATCCGCCCAGTCGAGTTCCTCGATATCGGCGGTCAGCGAGACCCCGGCGTTGTTCACCACCAGATTCACCCGGTCGAAGTCGGCGACGACCTGGTCGGCGTGCCGGTAGACCGCCGCCCGGTCGGTGACGTCGACCTGGTACGCGCGGGCCTGCGCGCCCTGTTTCTCGCACAGCGCCGCCGTCTCCGCCACCGTGTCGATGCTGCGGCCCGACAGCGCCAGCCGGGCGCCGTGCCGTGCCAGTTCGAGCGCCAGCGCGCGGCCGATCCCGGCACCGGCGCCGGTGATCACGGCGGTCTTTCCCTCGAAGTTCTGCACCGCGAATGTCCTTGTCCTGCTTGTGCGCCCGTGAGCGCTCAGTGGGTGGTGAAGCCGCCGTCGGCGACGAATTCGGAGCCCGTGCTGTACCCGGATTCCGCGGAGACGAGGAACAGCACCAGGGCGGCGAGTTCCTCCGGCGTACCGGGCCGGGCCAGCGGCTGGTCGTGGAACATCGCGTTGGATCGCTCGGAGTCGGCGGTCATTTCGGTGATCACCACGCCCGGATGCACCGAGTTGACCCGGATTCCCCAGGCCCCGAACTCCTGTGCCGCGGCCTTGGTCATTCCCCGCACCGCCCATTTCGACGCCACGTAGCCCAGGATGTTGCCGAAGGAGATGATGCCGCCGATCGAGGAGATGTTCACGATGGATCCGCCGCCGGCCCGGCGCATCGACGGCGCAACGGATTTCATTCCGAGGAAGACGCCGACCTGATTCACGTCGATCACGCGGCGATAGTCCGCCTCGGCGAGCCGCTCGATCGGGTCGACGTGCACGATGCCCGCGTTGTTGACCAGGCCCGAGACGGGGCCGAACAGCGCCTCCGCGCGGGCCACCACCTCGATCCACGCCGCTTCGTCGGTCACGTCGTGCGGCAGGAAGGCCGCCGACGAACCCAGTTCCGCCGCAACGGCTTCGCCCTCCTCGGCGAGGACGTCGGTGATGACCACCGACGCGCCCTCGGCGACCAACCTCCCGGCGAATGCCGCGCCCATGCCGCGGGCGCCGCCGGTCACGATGACGGTCCGGCCGTCGACTCTGCCCACGGTCACTCCCCGATCACCGAATCACGCTGTGCCGCGGCGGCCATGTGGGTCGCGGCGACATAGCCGAACACCATGGCGGGGCCGATGGTGGCGCCCGCTCCGGCGTAGTCGTTTCCCATCACCGAGGCCGAATTATTGCCTGCCGCATACAGTCCCGCGATGACGCGGCCGTCGTCGTCCAGCACCCGGGCATACTCGTCGGTGACCAGACCGCCCTTGGTGCCCAGATCGCCCGGCACCATCTCGACCGCGTAGAACGGCCCTCTCTCGAGCGGGGCCAGACACGGGTTCGGGCGAACCGTCGGATCGCCGTAGTAGCGGTCGTAGGCGGAGTCGCCGCGGCCGAAGTCCCCATCGATGCCGCACCGGGCGAAGTCGTTGAAGCGCTCCACCGTCGCGGTCAGGTCGGCCGGCGGTACACCGATCCGCTCGGCCAGGCCCGCCACGGTGTCCGCGCGGTCGATGATCCCGGCGTCGAAGTACTTCTGCGGAATCCGCTGGCGGGGAAAGTTTCCCAGGAACAGATAGCGGTCCCGGAAACGCTGATCCATGATGAAGTACGCCGGAATGTGCCCGCCGCTCGCGGCCTCCTGCTCGTACATCGCGTGCACCACGTTCACGTAGGGCGCGGATTCGTTGACGAACCGCCGGCCGGCGCGGTTGACCATGATCCCGCCCGGCTGGGCGCGTTCGGCCAGGCAGAAGAACGGCGGCCCGTCCGGGTTGCGCACCGACGGGCCCCACCAGGCGTCGTCCATGAGATCTACTGCGCCACCGGCCTTTTGACCGGCGACGATGCCTTCGCCGACGTTCTCGGTCGCGCCGACGGTCCAGTCGGTGGACTGCGGGCCCGAGAGGTACTGCTCGCGCATCTCGAGGTTGTGCTCGAATCCGCCCGCCGCGAGCACCACGCCGAGCCGGGCCGTGATGCGCACCGGCCGTCCCTCGTGCTCGACCCGGACGCCCACGACCGCGTCGCCCTCGGTGATCAGGTCGGTCAGCGGGGTGTTCAGCCACACCGGCACTCCCGCGTCACGCAGCGAGAGCCACAGCCGCGCCGCCAGCGCCTTGCCGAGGCTCAGCGGCAGGCGGCCGCGCAGCGCGTCCCGCACGGCCCGGATTCCCACCTTGACCGCCGTCCGCTTGCCCGTCCACGTCCGGGCGATCATGTTCAGATCGTGGAAATCGCTGACGGTGAACGCGATTCCCTTCGGGCCCGACATCGTCGGCTGATTGATCTTGTGCAGGTCGCCGCCCAGCAGCCGGCCGTCGAGGGGCGCGGGTTCGATACTGCGGCCCTGCGCCAGGCCACCCGGATACTCCGGGTGATAGTCGGAGTATCCGCGGTCGTACACGAACTCCCAATACCGGCTGCGCGCACCGAGATACCGCATCATCGCCGGACCGTGCTCGAGGAAGGCGCGCTGTTTGCTGTCCGGAACGCGATCGCCCACAACGGCTTTCAGGTAGGTACGGGCCAGTTCGGGGCTGTCGGGCACGCCGGCGGCCTGGAGCACCGGATTGCCGGGGATCCAGACGCCGCCGCCGGAGCGCGCCGTGGAGCCGCCGAAACTGCGGCTCTTCTCGACCAGCGTCACCGCCAGCCCGCGGTAGGCGGCCGTCAGCGCGGCGGTCATCCCGGCGGCGCCGGAGCCGACGACCACCACATCGAACTCGAATTCCTGTGTCATCCGTCCCTCTTCGCCTGTGTCCGTGCCCCGACGCTAGGACGGCCCGGCGCGACCGGCACCGAACGGTCCCGGCCACCGGGACTACCGGCTGACCTCCCGCGATGCCACCCGAACCATGGCGGTCGGGGAACCACCGAAGGGAGATGCGCATGACCGACCTCACCGGAAAGGTCGCCCTCGTCACCGGGGCCGCACGGGGGCAGGGCGCCGCCGAGGCGGAGCTGTTCGTCCGGCTGGGCGCACGGGTGGTGTTCACCGACGTCCTGGCGGACGAAGGGCGGGCACTCGCCGAAACCCTCGGCGACGCGGCGCGTTTCGTGCGGCACGACGTGACGTCGAGCGACGACTGGCATGCCGCCGTGACGGTCGCGCTGACGGAGTTCGGCGCGCTGGACGTGCTGGTGAACAATGCGGCGATCTATCTGACCAAGCCGTTGACGGAGACCGAGCCCGACGAGTTGGACCGGATGCTGAGCGTCAATCTGGTCGGGGCCTTTCGTGGCATCCGGGCCGTGGCCGACGCCATGGCGGGCGGCGGATCGATCGTGAACATCTCCTCGCAGGCGGGGATGGAGGGGCTGTCGAATCACGTCGCCTACGGGACGTCGAAGTGGGGGCTGCGCGGGTTGACCAAGCATGCGGCAATGGATTTGGGGCCCAGAGGAATTCGGGTGAACTCGGTCCATCCGGGGCCGATCGTCACGCCGATGGTCCCGCACCTGAGCACCGGGCCGGGGAGTTTCCCGACGCTGCCGTTGCAGCGCACCGGATTGCCGGCGGAGGTCGCCGATCTCGTCGCCTTCCTCGCCTCCGATGCCGCGGCCTACATCACCGGCGCGGAGATCGCGGTCGACGGCGGCCTGGCGGCGGGCAAGTTCATTCCCGATATGGCGCGGTAGCGGGAGCGTTCGATGCCGATGTCGCCGCAGACCCGGGCCGTGGTGGACGCGGCCACCGCCGCCTTTCCGAAGCTGGGCACCGAGGTGCTCGACGCCGCCGAGGCACGCCGGTTCCTGGCTGCCCGCTCCGCGCCTGCGTTGGGCCCGATACCCGTTGCCGCGGTGTGGGATTCGCTTGTCGTCTCTTCATCCGTTGTCCCGGCGGCTTCCGGAACGAACCCACCGGTGCCGGTGCGCGTCTACCGCCCGGCCGATACCCCGGATCCGCTGCCGGTCGTGATGTTCTGTCACGGTGGCGGATTCGTGATCTGCGGCCTCGACAGTCACGACCGGTTCTGCCGCACTATTGCCAATGCCACTGGGGCACTGGTAATTTCGGTCGACTATCGGCGAGCACCCGAGCATCCCTTCCCCGCCGCCGTCATCGACGCCGACACGGTCCTCCGGTGGATCGCCACCCATGCCGAGGAGATCGGCGGCGACCCCACCCGGATAGCGGTGGCCGGAGACAGCGCGGGCGGCAACCTCGCCACCGTCGCCGCGCTCCTCGCCCGAGACCACGCGGGACCCCGAATCGCGATGCAGCTCTTGATGTATCCCATGCTGGACCCGACCCGCTCCGCCCCGTCCCACCGGGAGAACGCGCACGGCTACTTCACCACCGCCGACCATCTGCGCTGGTACTGGCGGCAGTATCTGCCCGACGGCACGAGCACCGACCCGCACGCCGCGCCCTTGCTCGCCGACCCGTCGGGCCTGCCACCCGCACACATCGTCACCGCCGAATACGACCCGCTACGCGACGAGGGCGAGGCATACGCACACCATCTCGCCGCCGCGGGCGTCGCCGCCGAGATCCACCGCTACGACGACATGTTCCACGGCTTCATGACCATGTCCGACAACCTCCCCACCGCCCGCCGCGCCAACGACACCGCCTTCGCGGCACTCCGTAAAGCATTGAACGACAGGTGAAACCACACCTCACCGCAGCTTATTCAGGTGCGCCTTACCGCCTCGATCCCCACCGTCATACGGTCAATCCGACAACTTGCTGAGCCTCCACCGCCTCGCACCGGCGCTCTTCTCGGTGCGTCCCAGCAGGACCGCCGCTTCCGCGACCGAGCAATCCGACAGGACAATCGCATCCTGATCGTCGGTCCACGGCTTTCTAGCATGGCCGTATCGTGTTGTGGGCGCTGTCCAACGGCTTATGGCACGCGCCGCCCTGATCTTGCGCCGCAAGGCCAGGCAACCGGGCGGATAACACCACCGTGCCAGTTCCACCGCCGGTGCGCTCGCCACCATAACGTTGAAGACACCATCTCGCTTGTTAGGTCGGGCCGAACGTGTGATGCCACAGATTCGATTCACTTCAGCACAGAAATGTTGCGCGATGAATGGGCTGGCTGTGACCAGGCTGATGAAGGGATACCCGCGGGCGGTGAAACCGACCGAACCATCGCCGTCGAGAACTCCACGTACTCCACACGAGCGGCCCGTGCATAGACGTGCAGGAACTCGGTTACATACTCATTGGCAAAGTTCGTCCGTCGAGACCGCGTACCGATGTACGAGTGCACAGGAATGTGCCGCTGTAGCCGCGGAAGCAAGTCGGCGTCACGCACGGCAACCTCGAGTGACAGCCTGCCCTTACCACGGGTATCGCCCGAATGTGTCCCATCGGTCTGGAACAGGCCGACCATGTAGGAGACTACATCGTATCGCACCGAAAGATGCCCCCTACGAGCAACTTTCGAGTAAGCGCCATGCAGATCTCACTCCCTTTTTTAACGTCTCCGCAGCGTTCCCACTATGCCCGCGCCCAGCAGCATGAAGCCGGAGACGAGGGCGAAGCCGTAGGTGACCCAGGCGTGCAGGGCCACCTGCATCTCGGAGTTGAGGAAGGTCAGGTTCGCGATCAGGGCGAAGGTCTCGTCGGGGAACAGGAGGTGCAGGATGCCGGGCAGGATTCCCCACACCAGCCCGGCCACGGCGGTGCCGATCGGGGAGAACGCGGCGGCCACCACCACGAGCAGGAGGATCAGGGAACCGCCGATGATCTCGAGGGCGGCCGTCCAGCGGTCGGTGACGGCGCCGACGATCACCCAGTAGCGGATGTCGGCGCCGCCTTTGGCCGCGAAGGCGATACCGATCGGCGTCAGCAGCAGGCCGAACAGCACGCCTCCCACGGTGTTGCCGGCGATGCCTCGGCTCTGGAACTGCGACCCCGGCGGCGCCCATCCCGCCGGTGACTCGAACTTGTTCGGCATCGCCCCGTCCTCCCTCGATGTCTCTGCCGCATCCATTGTCCTGCCTGAATCGGAAAAATGTCCGACCACGGGCGGAAATCGTTCGCGGCGTGGCTTTTCGCGGGTCGCCGCTGGTTAGCATCGGGTATGCCAGCGACGCACGCGAGTTCCGAACCCCCGGCCCTACCCGGTGTCCGCCGATCCTTCGTCACCGCCCGCGGCGTGCGATTCCACGTCACCGAGGCGGGTCCGGCGGACGGGCGTCCGGTGGTGGCGCTGCACGGGTGGCCGCAGCATCACTACACCTATCGCCACCTGCTCGCCGATCCGCCGGAGGGGTTGCGGATCATCGCGCCGGACCTGCCGGGGTACGGGTGGTCGGGGCCGCCGCCGCACCGCTGGGCGAAGGAGGATGTCGCCCGGGACCTGCTGGCGCTGCTGGACGAACTCGGGGTCGAGCGGGCGCTGCTCGCGGGGCACGACTGGGGCGGCTACATCGGATTCCTGATGGTGCTGGCCGAGCCCGGGCGGTTCGACGGCTACCTGCCGATGAATATCGCGCACCCGTGGCAGACGCCGCGCACGATGGCGCCGCACCTGTGGCGGTTCCTGCTGTATCAGCCGCTGGTGGCGGGGCCCGGGGTGGCGTTGCAGCGGCACACCCGCTTCCTCGAGCGCGTCTTCCGGATGGGCGTCACCGACCGCACCGAATTCAGCCCCGAGGTGGTCCGCGCCTATACCGACCGTTTCCGCGATCCGGCCGTCGCCCGCGCCGCCACCGACACCTACCGCACCTTCCTGCTGCGCGAGCTGCCCGCCCGCCGCCGCCCCGAGACCCGCCGCGCCACCGTCCCGATCCGGGCCCTGTTCGGCACCGACGACGGCGCCATCCACCACTCCCTCGCCGCGTCCGAGACCGCCAACGCCGACGACTACACCGTCGAATATGTCCCCGCCTGCGGCCATTTCCTCCCTGAGGAACGCCCAGCCCTGGTCCGCACCCGCCTCGAGTCCCTCGCCGCCGAAACCCTCCGCCGCACCGCCTGAACCCGCCGGGTGTCGGGGGTGTGGGGCACGATGGAGGCCGTGACTGGGACCGGGCTGCGGGAATCTGCTGAGGAGCTGCTGCGGGAGCTGGCCGGGCCGGGAGCCCGGCTGCGGGAGGACCAGTGGACGGCGATCGAGGCGCTGGTGGTGGGGCGGCGGCGGGCGCTGGTCGTGCAGCGCACGGGGTGGGGTAAGTCGGCGGTGTACTTCATCGCCGCGAAACTGCTGCGGCGGGACGGGCGCGGCCCGACGGTGATCGTCTCGCCCCTGCTGGCGCTGATGCGTAACCAGGTGGCGGCGGCGCAGCGCGCGGGCGTCGTGGCCGCCACCATCAACTCCGGCAATGTGACCGAGTGGGACGAGATCCACGCGCAGGTCGCGGCGGGCGATGTCGACGTGCTGCTGGTGAGCCCGGAACGGTTGAACAATCCGGACTTCCGCGATTCGGTCCTGCCCAAACTGGCCGCCGACGCGGGGCTGGTCGTGATCGACGAGGCGCACTGCGTCTCCGACTGGGGACACGACTTCCGGCCCGACTATCGCCGCATCCGCACCCTGATCGCCGATCTCGGCAGCGACGTCCCGGTGCTCGCCACCACTGCGACCGCCAACGACCGGGTGGTCACCGACGTCGCCACCCAGATCGGCACGGACACGCTGGTCCTGCGCGGCACGCTGGACCGCGAGTCGCTGCACATGTCGGTCGTGCGCATCGAGGACGCGGTGCAGCGCACGGCCTGGCTGGGCACCCGCCTGCACGAGCTGCCCGGATCCGGGATCATCTACACGCTCACCGTCGCCGCCGCGCACGACCTCGCCGACCTGCTCACCACGCGGGGCCACCGCGTCGCCGCGTACACCGGCCGCACGGATCCGGCCGAGCGCGAGCAGCTCGAGCAGGCCCTGCTGGACAACGAGGTCAAGGCGCTGGTCGCCACGTCCGCGCTGGGTATGGGATTCGACAAGCCCGATCTGGGTTTCGTCGTCCACCTGGGCGCGCCCTCGTCCCCGATCGCCTACTACCAGCAGGTGGGTCGCGCGGGCCGCGGCACCGAGCGCGCCGAGGTGCTGTTGCTGCCGGGCCCGGAGGACCGCCGGATCTGGAGTTACTTCGCGTCCGTGGCCTTTCCGCGCGAGCATGTCGTCCGTTCCGTCCTGGACGTGCTCGATCCGGACCGGGCGCAGTCGACGGCCGCGCTGGAGCCGCTGGTGGAGCTGAACCGGTCGCGCCTGGAGATGGTGCTGAAGGTGCTCGATGTGGACGGCGCGGTGCGACGCGTGCGCGGCGGCTGGATCGCCACCGGCGAGCCGTGGGTCTACGACACCGAACGCTACGACCGGCTGTCGGTGGCGCGCGAGACCGAACAGCAGGCGATGATCGACTACCAGTCGACCACCGAGTGCCGGATGAACTTCCTGCGCCGCCAGCTCGACGATCCGGACCTGGCCGAGAACGGCTGCGGCCGGTGCGACAACTGCACGGGCATCCGGCCCGACACCTCGGTCGGCTCCGAGGAACTCACCGCCACCCGGGCGCGCCTGGACCGTCCCGGTATCGATCTGGCCCCGCGCAAGCAATGGCCGACGGGTATGGCGAAGCTCGGCGTCCCGCTGTCCGGCAAGATCGGCGACGGCCCGCGGACGGGCCGGGTGCTGGGCCGGCTCAGCGATCTGGCCTGGGGCAAGCGCCTGCGCACCCTGCTCGACGGGCCGGACGAGCCCGTCCCCGACCACATCGTGAACGCCTGCATCACCGTTCTGCGCGAATGGGATTGGGAGCAGCGGCCCACCGGGGTGATGGCGCTGGAATCGCCGACCCATCCCCGGATGATCGCCGATCTGGCGGGTCGCCTGGCCACCATCGGCCGCCTGACCGATCTCGGCATCCTGCGCACCCGGCCCGACCGTCCCCCGGTGTCGGCCGCCAACTCGGCGCATCGGGTGGCCGCCCTCTTCGATTCCTGGGAGCCGCCGGATCTGACCGCCGCCGACGGCCCGATCCTGCTCGTCGACGCCCTCACCGACACCGGCTGGACCTTCACCCTCGCCGCGCACGCCCTCCGCCAGGCGGGCGCTCCGGCCGTCCTCCCGTTCGCCCTGGCCACACCCTCCTGACACGAGGAAACGGCGGCCGTGTCAGACCGGTGTCAGGCCGGTATCAGCGGGGGTCGCGAAGGTGGTCCCATGAACGGCACAGCGACCGCCGCTCACACCGACCCGCTGAAGGAGCACGCCATGTCCACGTTCGAGACCCCGGAACCGATCACCGTCACCGTCGAGGTGCTCTCCGGCACCGTCGCCGTGATCGCGTCCGACCGCACCGATACCGTCGTCGCGGTCCGCCCGGCCGACGCGTCCAAGAAGGCCGATGTGCGGGCCGCCGAGCAGACCCAGGTCGGTGTCGAGGCCGGCGTCCTGACCGTGAAGACGCCGAAGGACTGGCGCACCTACACCCCGTTCGGCGGCAATCCGTCGGTCGAGGTGACCATCGAGGTGCCCACCGGTTCTCGGCTGGAAGGCACCGCCGGGGTGGGCCGATTCGTGGGCACCGGCGAATTCGGCGACTGCGATCTGCGGATCGCGGCCGGTGACATCTCGATCGACCGCCCGCGCGGCTCGGTGCACGCCAAGACCTCCAAGGGCGATATCCGTATCGGCGAGGCCGCGCGCGGCGACGTGCGCGTGGAGACCTCCATGGGCGAGCTGGAGATCGGCATCCACCCGGGCAGCGGCGTGCGGATGGAGACCAGCACCGCGCAGGGCACCGTCCAGAACCTCATGAACCCGGTCGGCACGCCGGCGAGCGAGGAGACCGTGCGGGTGTTCGCGCGGAACACCTACGGCAACATCATCGTCCGGCACACCACGGCCGTGTAGCGCCCGGCGGCGCAGGCAGCCACCGCGAGCCGGTCGTGGCGTCGCGCGTGCCCGGGCGGGTGATCACCGGCTATGGTCGGACGGGTGGCCAGTAAGTCCGGCTCACCGGCGGTGGAGTTGAGCGTCGGGGAGCGTACGGTACGGATCTCCAATCCGGATCGGGTGTACTTCCCCGAGTCCGGGGCGACCAAGTTCGATCTGGTGCAGTACTACCTGAGCGTCGGGGACGGCATCGTCAACGCCCTGCGGGACCGGCCGTGCATGCTGCACCGGTTCCCGAAGGGGCTGCCCGGCGGCAAGGTGCATCAGAAGCGCGTGCCGGCGGGCGCGCCGGAGTGGATCCCGACCGTGCGGGTCTACTTCCCCCGCTACGGCCGCACCGCCGACGAGTTGTGCGTCGCCGAACTCGCCGATGTGATCTGGGCGGTCCAGATGTCGACCGTCGAATTCCATCCCTGGAACTCGCGCCGGTTCGACACCGAGAAGCCCGACGAGTGGCGCATCGACCTGGACCCGATGCCCGACTGCCCCTGGTCGCGCGTGCAGCGGGTCGCCGGGGTGGCGCGCGAGGTGCTCGACGAGCTGGGCGCGGTGGGCTGGCCGAAGACCTCCGGCGGCAAGGGATTACACATCTACGTGCGGATCGCGCCGGAGTGGGGCTTCCGGGACGTGCGCCGCGCCGCCCTGGCCTTCGCCCAGGAGGTCGAGCGCCGCATGCCCGACGATGTGACCACCACGTGGTGGCGGCGCGACCGCGACCCGAAGCTGCTGTTCATCGATTACAACCAGAACGCCCGCGACCACACGATCGCGGCGGCCTACTCGGTGCGCGGCGTCCCCGCCGCCACGGTCTCCACCCCGGTGCACTGGGACGAGATCCCCGATATCGATCCCCGCGATTTCACCATCGCCACCGTCCCCGACCGCTACGCGAAACTCGGCGACCTGCACGCCGGCATCGACGACGCGGTCTTCGATCTCACCCGCCTCCTGGAATGGGCCGACCGCGACGAGGTCGAGGTCGATCTGGACGAGGATGCCCCCGATGCCTGAAGGAGAACCCGCGGTGCCCCGGTCCGTCCCGATCGCCCTCGGCCCGCACTCGACGCCGCTGCTGGAGCGGGCGATCACGGCGGGCGGCGGAACCGTGACGGAACTGGGCGCGGCGCGGGCGCTGGTCTGGGACGGCGATCCGGCGGGCTTCCCGCAGCGGCTCCCCGACGGCATCGAATGGGTGCAGCTGTTCTCGGCGGGCGTCGAGGAGTGGTTCGACACCGACGTCTTCCGGAACCATCCCGGCGTGGTGTTCACCTCCGCCGCAGGCGCTTTCGCACGCAGCGTGGCCGAGCACGCGCTCATGATGCTGCTGTCCGGCGTGCGCTACCTGCCCGAACACGTGCTCGCCCGCAGCTGGCGGCAGCGCGAGTTCTTCCCGCATATCGGTACGCTGCGCGGCGCCACGGTGGCGGTCGTCGGCGCGGGCGGTATCGGCAGGGAGCTGATCGCGCTGCTGCACCCGTTCGGGGCGCGGGTGATCGCCGTGAATCGCTCCGGCACCCCGGTTTCGCTGCCCGGTGTCGTGGAAACCGTTCCGGCGCATCGGCTTCCGGAGGTGTGGCCGCGCACCGATCACGTGGTCGTGGCCGCCCCCGCCACGCCGGAGACCCGTCACCTGGTCGGCAAGGCCGAACTGGCCCACTTGAAGCCGACGTCCTGGGTGGTCAATGTCGCGCGCGGCAGCCTGATCGACACCGACGCCCTGGTGCAGGCGCTGCGCGACGGCGTCATCGGCGGCGCGGCTCTCGATGTCACCGATCCGGAGCCGCTGCCGGACGGCCATCCGCTGTGGGATCTGCCGAACGCCGTTGTCACGCCGCACGATTCGAATCCGCCGCACCTGCGCAACGCGGCCTTCGCCGACCGGGTCCGCGAGAATGTCGCCCGGTTCGTCTCCGGCCGCGACCCGCTCGCGCGCATCGACGTCGTCGCCGGATATTGAGCGCCCAGGGGCTCAGGCGACGCCGCCCGCGTGCAGCGCCTTGACGGTCGGCGAATTGGTGATCGCGCCCGGATCCGGGTAGGTGTGCAGGACGCGGTCGGCGGTGCCGGAGCTGGTCACGGTGAACCAGTAGTGCTCGTTCTTGAAGTGGTGCAGGCGGTGATTGCGCCGGACCGCCTTGAAGATCCGGCCGCGCGGCTGGTAGTCGGTGTGGATCAGGTAGTGGGTCCACTCGTAGTTCAGCCCGAGCGCGCCGACCACCGTGAGGAACGTCAGGCCCAGGCCGATGCGCGGAAAGGCCAGCGCCGCAACGACGACCAGGACGGGAAGCAGCCAGAGGAAGGTCTGCCAGGGAATGAACACCAGCGGCACGTCGCGCGGATCGGCGTGGTGCTCGCGGTGTTTGCGCGCCAGCAGCGAATCCACGGTGATCGGCCCCAGCCGGCGCGGACGCCAGTGCAGGACGAAGACGTGAATCATCCACTCCACGAGCGGGAAGAACGCCAGCATCACGACCGGCACGAGGGCGTCGGTGAGCTGCCAATCCCCCACCGCCAGCCGGGCTCCCAGCGCCACGGCCAGCATGCCCGCGATGATCCACGGCGACGGGCGGCGGGCGAACACCCGGAATGCCGAGCCCAGCGTCACCTCCCGGCGTCGCCCGCGGTCGCGCGCGCCCTCCGCTTCCGTCCGGTCGTTCACGGTCATGGCCGTTCCTCCTCGAGCCGACGCATCACCGCGTCGAATTCCGTTGTGGCCGAGGCCAGCAGCTCGTGTGCGGCCTCCCGGGCAGCGGCGCCGTCACCGGCCGCGACGGCCTCGGTGAGGGTGCGGTAGCAGTCGATCCGGCTCACCTCGGCGCCCATCACCAGCGTCAGCGCCGGCATGGCGGGCTCGTAGACCGCGCGCAGGTTGTTGAACAGCAGCCGGAACACGATGGAATCCGCGCCGTCGACCACGTGGTCCCAGAAGTCGAGCGCCGCCCGCTGCTGATCCACCGGATCCCGCCGGGCGGCAAGGACTTCCACCGATTCCCGCAGCAGCGGCGCGAGATCCGCGCCGGACCGTTCGGCCGCGAATCCGGCGACCTCCCGCCCCATCGACAGGCGCGTCTCCAGGATGCTGCGGATCACCCCGTGGTCGAGTTCGCCCTTGCGCAGGATCAGCCGCGGCAGCATGTCCACGCCCGCCGACCGCCGGAAGTCGCGGACCGTCGTCGCCCCGCCCTGGCGGACCTCCACCAGCCCGGTGTGCGCCAGCCGCTGGAGCGCCTCCCGCACGGTCGGCCGCGAGACGCCGAGCACCTCCGCGAGCCGCCGCTCCGCTGGCAGCGCCGCACCCGGCGCCAGCTCACCGTCGAGTACCTCGTCGACGAGCTGGTCGAACACGGTATCGGGAACGGTCCGCCGGTCGATCCGCTGGAAAGCCATAGGCCGACGATAGAACTCTCACGGTAAGAGGTCAAGTGGTCAGACCAGCGCGATCACACCTCTCCGACGAGGCCCTTCGACGTGGATTACAGCCCGTCCCGCTCCTCGGGGTCGACGAATTCGACGCCGGTGATGATGTCGGGCTCGATGCGGACGATGTGGTCGCGCGGGCCGGGAAGCCACGGGTGAAGCAGGCCGCGGTACCGCTCGACCTCGCCCGGATCGGTGACCACCTCCGCGGTGCCGGTGACGATGACGCACCAGCCGCGGTGGGTGTGCTCGTCGATGGTGTCGGCCTCGTAGGCGACCACCTGTCGATCCGGGCTCATGGCGGCGCCGCGGTTGGCGTGGATGACGATCGCCTCGTCGTCGACGATGTGGTTGACCGGGCGAATGGTCGGCAGCGCGTACCGGGCGAAGACGATGCGTCCGAAGCGCACGCGCGACAGCAACCGCAGCGATTCGGCGGTCGTCAGGTCGCGCGGCACCTGCTGCGCGGGAGCGCCCATACCGTCGATTATCCGTCCACGCTCACCATCGCGCAGGGGTGGTGTGGGCCGGTCCGACGTCCGTTGCTGCCGCGGTTGATCCTCGGCTCGGCTGGTCATTCGCTGCGTGCCCCACTTGTCGTGAAACGTGTGCATCAGGGTCCTATCGGCGTTCCCGTAATCGCACTCGGTCAAACGGAGAAGTGTCAAAAAGTGGTGGATCCCCTGTTCGAGGATCCGCGGTGTCCGCGTCGGCGCGGGTGGGCCGAGCCGGGAATCGGCAGTCGACGGCACCGGAACGGTATCATCTCCAGGCGCCGGCCACCCCCCGTCGGCAATCACGCTGCGCCGCAACGGCGACGGCGTAGCGAGCGCCGGGTCGGCTACACTGCTGCAAGCAACTTCTCCCGAGTCCTGTAGCGCGGCTGGGGACCTCGTTCCGATCCCGGAAGGTCACCCATGCCCGCAGTCGCGCAGTCCGCGTCCTCCGCCCCTGCGGCGTCGCGGCAACTCGCCTTCGACAGCGAACTCACCATGCCGGAGACACCCCGGTCGATCCCCGAGTCCAACGATCGCCTGGTCCGCCACCTGTTCGACATCGGGCTGCAATTACATTCGGTCCGTGCGGTTTTCGATCGGGAACTCAGTACGCCCGAGGAGCTGCAGGCCGCCCGCGCCACGATGGTGGAGGTACTCGACGACCTCGACACCCTCATCCGCGATGCCGGGAACACCACGCTGGATCTGGCCCTCCAGCACGGCCCGGAGACACCCGCCGATCGGCCCCGGCGCCGGCGGCGGCGCTGACCTCACCCGTCGTGGGCGGGCCTCGACCACCGCACCCCGGTCCGCTGCTGCACCAGGTCGGTCCAGCCGTCGGCCAGCGACGCCAGCAGGAACCACGCGGAGTGAACGCGCTCGTCGCTCACGCTCTCGACGCTGCGCAGCAGGTGGGCGGCGCGGACCTGGGCGGCGGCCATGGCGTCGACGGCGGCGCCCAGCGATCCGGCGGACGGCCGGGAGACGGTGTGCGTGGCCACCCAGCCGTCGATGCGTGCCACGAGTTCGCCACGGCGGCGGTCGATCTCGGCCGTGTGCGGCGGATCGTCACGACGTTCCAGGTGCAGTTCGGCGAGGGCGCGAGCCCAGCGGGTGACCGGATGATCGCCGGGCTGATCGCCGATGTGGCCGAGGAACGCGGCCAGGAGCTCGTGCCAGTCGGGTAGCAGCGGGGCGGGCCCGTCGGACCACCGGCGGTCGGCGCTCGTGCGCCGGTCGGGGCGATGCGCGACCGCGGTCCCGGCGGACGGCCTGTCGACACCGTCCCGTTGTGGGGCGTACATCGCCGTGTACCTCCATACAGCGAACGAGGGCGCACCCAGCGCCGCCCGCGAGCGCCGGACCGCGAGCCCGGCGCGGCAAGGGCGGACCGCGCCGGATCCGGCGCGCCGCAATCTGCGAAGGGGACATCTCCTGCGGCGCCGGGTGCACTGTCCAGCATGCGTGATTCCCCCGGCCCTCCCACTGCCCTTTCGGTGGCCCTGCGGTGACCATCGGGCGAGCGGCGCGCGGTTGCGCGGCACGGTTCACCACGGTATATCTCAAGCGTTCAGCTTTCGGACATCCGGCGCCGGGTGCCCCGAAACCTTTGGTGCGCAGGCGGTCACCACGGTGTTGTTCCGATTTGTCGAGTGGTATCCCACGGCTCCGACCCGCGCATGCTCGCAGGTCGGGGATTGCGCATCGCCTGGCTGCCCCGCCGGAGCGGGGCTACGCTACGAAAGACTCGTGACGATCGGTGAAGGGTGTTTATCGGCGTGACTTGGTCTTTCACTCCGGACGAGTTCGCCCACATCTGGCGCGAGACCGACCTGGACCGCCACCCGTTCCCGCTGCGCATCCTCGAGACGCCGCGCACCGAGGACGAGGCGGTGGCGCTGCGCCGCACCCTGGAATCCCGCCTGCCGTTGCGCTCGGACCCCGATCTGTCGGCCTGCCTGCGCATCCTGGCCCGGCCCCAGACCCGCGTCGTGGCCATCGGCGGCCGCCACACGCCGGGCAGCGAGATCCGCGTCCTGGGCGCGGCCGTCTACGACCACGCCGTCCTCGCGGTACAGGATCCGGGCGGCTCCCGGGACTTCGGCGGCCGCGTGCACATCTCGATCGGCCATCGCGCCAAACTCGGCGCCCGCATCGCCGCGCTACTACCGGAGGCGCCGGCCGGCCGGGAGCCCGCCCGGACGGCGCCCACCGAGGCGGTGCGCGACGAGGAGACCGTGGTCTCGACGCAGCCGCTGGCCCCGCGCATCCGGCGGCTGCTGCTGCGGCCGCACACCGCCGAGGGGCATATCCGCATCGAACCCAGCCTGGATCGCGAGAACCCGCCGGCGCCGGTGTATTACACCTGGATCGATGTGGCCGACGACGGCCGCTACCTGATCCGCGCGGGCAACGAGGTACACGTGACGCCCGCATCGATCCAGCAGATCGCCACCCATCTCCAGAAGCGTATGGCACGGTGAGAGGCCACATGTGCTGACCGGGAACCATCGAACCGATTAGGCTGAGTCACTACCGACCGATCCGGAGGGGGTGCGCATGACGATCGAAGCGAACCGGACCGACATCACCGGATTCCTCCAGGCGGCGCAGAGCGGCACCGTTCGATTCGATCCGGCTGCGGCGCGGCGTTGCGCCGAACTCTACGACCAACAGATCGAGCGCCTGCGCTACCTGCAACAACGTCTGGAGTCGGTCTCGGAGCTGCACGGCTTCGGCGGCTTCTTCTCCGCCGAGCAGTTGCAGGCCGGCTTCTCCCGCAAGGCCCGCGACGCCGCGGCACTCCTGGACCGGTACATCGCCGCGTCCTACCGGATGCAGGAAGGGCTGCTGACCAGCGCCGGACTGTACGACGAAGCCGATGCCGCGCACGCCGCCGCGCTGCGCGCGATCTCGCCGAGGCAGGTGCGATGACGACGGAGTTCCGGTACGGCCCCCAGCCGCCGCGCCACACCGACCCGGACTACATCAGCGCGATGGAGCATTTCGAGTCCATCCCGCACGAGCGCATCCACGCGGGCACCGAGAAGATCGACGCGGGCGAGATCCTGCTGGCGTCGCAGGTGTGGCTGGAGGCCGCCGGTACCCTTGCCACCGCAATGCCCTTGACCAGGGGAAATCTCGAAATCGCCATGAACGGCGCCCGATGGGAGGGCGCGGCCGCCGACGCCGCCGAGGCGGCCACCCGCGGCATCGCCGACTCGTTCGAGGAGCTGGCTGCGGTCATGGGCGAGGTGGGCGCGCGGCTGGGTGCGCTGGCCGCGGCGGCCGAGGCGGTCAAGCTGGCCGTGGTGCCGCCCGGCGACTCCGGCCCGATCGGCGCGCTGGCCCGGATTCTGGAGGCCGCGCACGTCGTGGACGCGCAGCTGGCCCAGGAGGCGCTTCGTCAGGAGGCGCTGCTGGCGATGAACATGATCTACAAGCCCGGATACACGGCGGCGGGTACCGCCATACCCGCGCTGCCCGAACCGCCGGGGCTTCCGGGCGTCGCGCCCGAAGCGCCCTATGCGACGAATCCGCCTGCCCCGCAGGCCGTCCCGCCGAACAACTCGACGCCGCGTCAGGACCGCCCGGCACCGCGGCCACCGGCTCCCGAGCAGCCGCGCCCCGAGGCGCCCGCGCAGCCGCAGACACCCAGCCAGCCGACGCCCGCGCCGCAGCCGTCCGCGCCCTCGACACCCGCGCCCCAAGCTCCTCCGACGACTCCCCCACCGTCACCGGAACACACGCCTTCCCCGCAAGCCCCTGCTCCACAACCCCCTACGACGACCAGCCCGGCTCCCCCGCCGCCTTCGCCCGCGCCGCCGCCTCCCGCACCGCCCTCGCCCGCGCCGCCACCCCCGGCTCCCGCGCCCGCGGAGCCCGGCCCGCCGCTGTCCGATCAGGAGGGTCAGCCGGGCATCACCGGTCCCATTCCCGAAACCTCCACTCCCACAACGCCCGACCAGCCCGGCGTCAGCCCGCCCCGTCGCTGACGCCCGCTAGACCTTGACGAGGTCGTCGGCGTGAATGACGGCGCGCTGCATGCCATCCGGGAGTTCGGTGGTAGAGCGGCCCATCATGGTCTGGAGTTCGGTGCTGTCGTATTCGACGACGCCGCGGGCGACGATGCGGCCGTCGGGGGCGATCAGGTCCACGACATCACCGCCGTGGAAGCGACCGCGCACACCGGTGATGCCGGCAGCCAGCAGCGAGTGACGGCGATGGGCGACGGCCTGGACCGCGCCCTCGTCGAGTAGGACGGCGCCGCGGCTGTCGGCGGCGTGCCGGACCCAGAACTTACGGGCGGACAAGCGAACCGGGCGCGCGGCGAAGGCGGTGCCGACGCGCGCGCCGGTGAGGGCGGACGCCGCATCGGTGGCGGCGGCGAGCAGCACCGGCACCCCGGCGTCGGCGGCCAGCCGCGCGGCCGACAGTTTCGAGGCCATCCCGCCGGTGCCCAGCGCGCCCCCACTGCCCGCGATCACGCCGTCGAGGTCGGCGCTGCTGCGCACCTCCGGCACGAAATTGGCCGCGCCCTTGCGCGGGTCGCCGTCGTAGAGGCCGTCCACGTCCGACAACAACACCAGGGCATCCGCGCCGACCAGATGCGCCACCAGCGCCGCCAGGCGGTCGTTGTCGCCGAAGCGGATCTCCTCGGTGGCGATGGTGTCGTTCTCGTTGACCACGGCGATCGCGTGCAGCGACCGCAGCCGGTCCAGGGTGCGCTGGGCATTGCGATGGTGTTCGCGGCGGGAGAAGTCACCGGCGGTCAGCAGCACCTGGCCGACGGTGCGGTCGTAGCGCGCGAACGACGTGCCCCACGCGTGTGCCAGCGCCAGCTGACCGACGCTGGCCGCCGCCTGTTTGCTCGCCAGATCCCTTGGGCGCGAGGACAATTTGAGCGGAGCGATGCCCGCGCCGATGGCCCCGGAGGACACCACGACGACGTCCGATCCGGCGCGCATCCGGGCCTCGACGGCATCGGCGAGCTTGTCCAGCCGCGCCGTATCGAGCCCGCCCTCGAGGCTGGTGAGCGCCGAGGATCCGATCTTCACGACCACGCTGCGCGCCGTCGCGATCGCCTGCCGCGCCTCGCTCAGTTCCCGGTCCGAATCAACCTGCGTCATAACAGAACTCACTCCCGCAGGCGGTCACTGCTGGTCCTCGTCCTCCGAAACCAGGCCGCGGCGGACCCGGGAGGCGTGCTTGCGTTCGGCGGCGGAGATGCGCTCCGACTGGTCCAGGCGGGGGTCGGTACCGCGCCCGGTCATCACCAGGTCGACGCCCGCGGAAATCTGTGGCTCCCACTCGAAGCTGATATCGCCGATGGTGACGGGCGCGCCGGGCACCGCGCCCAGCCGCGCCAGTTGCTCCTCGACGCCGAGGCGGGCCAGGCGGTCGGCCAGGTAGCCCACGGCCTCGTCGTTGTCGAACTGCGTCTGGCGCACCCAGCGCTCGGGACGCTCGCCGCGGACGATGAACCCGCCCTCGACCTCGGGATCGACGGTGACCGTGAATCCGCTCTCGCCCTTGACGACCGGGCGGATCACCGGACGCTTCGGCGCGGCCTTCGGATGCGCCTCGCGATACCGGCGGACCTGATCGGCGAGGGCGAAGGTCAACGGCCGCAAGCCTTCCCGGCTCACAGCGGAGATCGTGAAGACCGGCCAGCCGCGTTCGGCGAATTCCGGCAGCACCAGCTCGGCCAGATCGGCGGCGTCGGGGATGTCGGCCTTGTTCAGGATGACCACGCGCGGGCGGTCGGCCAGATCGCCGAGCCCGGCATCGGCCTGCAACGCCGGCTTGTAGGCCGCCAGCTCCGCCTCCAGCGCGTCCACATCGGAGATCGGGTCGCGGCCGGGTTCCATCGTCGCGCAGTCCACGACGTGCGCCAGCACCGCGCACCGCTCGAGGTGGCGCAGGAAGTCCAGCCCGAGGCCGCGGCCCTCGCTCGCGCCGGGGATCAGGCCGGGCACGTCGGCGATGGTGAAGGTGGTGTCGCCGCTGGACACCACGCCCAGATTCGGCACCAGGGTGGTGAACGGGTAGTCGGCGATCTTGGGCTTCGCGGCCGACAGCACGGATACCAGCGACGACTTCCCGGCCGACGGGAAGCCGACCAGCCCGACATCGGCGACCGACTTCAGCTCGAGGACGAGATCGCGTTCCTCGCCCTCCTCGCCGAGCAGCGCGAAACCGGGGGCCTTGCGCGCCCGCGACACCAGCGCGGCATTGCCCAGTCCGCCGCGACCGCCGCGGGCGGCCACGAACCGGGTGCCGGCACCGACCAGGTCGGCCAGCACCTCACCGTCGGGGCCGAGGACGACGGTGCCGTCCGGCACCTTGAGCAGCAACTCGCCGCCCTGTTTGCCGTCCCGGTTACCGCCCTCGCCGGGTTTGCCGCTGCCGGCCTTGGCATGCGGATGGAAGTGGAAGTCCAGCAGCGTGTGCACATTGGGGTCGACCTCGAGGATCACATCCCCGCCGTTGCCGCCGTTACCCCCGTCCGGGCCACCCAGCGGCTTGAACTTCTCCCGATGCACAGAGGCGCACCCGTGCCCGCCCTTCCCGGCGCGAACGTGCAGCACGACGCGATCGATGAACTTGGACATCTTTTGATCATCCTCTGTGTTCGATGGCGGCGCCTCCGGCACCGCGTGTTCGCGGCCCCTGAGGCTCGGTTCTTCCCTCCTCCGCTCCTCCGCTTCGCTCCCCCGCTCCGTCAGTCCAGAACCGAGCCGGGCCGCGAACCTGGAGGTTCACCCAAACACGAAAACGAGCCAGGGTGTTCACCCTGGCCCGCTTCGAAGTGTGTGTTGCGAGCAGACGCGGGCTCAGGCCTGCGCCGGCTCCGGAACCACGATGTTGACGGTCTTGCGGCCACGCTTGGTGCCGAACTGGACCGCGCCCGCCTCGAGGGCGAACAGCGTGTCGTCGCCGCCGCGGCCGACGTTCACGCCCGGGTGGAAGTGGGTTCCGCGCTGACGGACCAGGATCTCGCCGGCCTTGACGGTCTGGCCGCCGAAACGCTTCACGCCGAGACGCTGGGCATTCGAGTCGCGACCGTTACGAGAGCTGGACGCACCCTTCTTATGTGCCATGGTTGTTGAACTCCTCGTACTGGGGTGGAGGCCCCGTTGTCGCTTACTTGATGCCGGTGACCTTCAGGACCGTCAGCTTCTGACGGTGGCCCTGACGCTTGTGGTAGCCGGTCTTGTTCTTGAACTTGTGGATGCGGATCTTCGGGCCCTTGGTCTGCTCGACGACCTCGGCGGACACCGACACCTTGGCCAGCTTGTCCGCATCGGTGGTCAGCTCGGAGCCGTTGACGACCAGCACCGGCGCCAGCGACACCGCAGCGCCCGGCTCACCCTCGATCTTCTCGACCTTCACCAGGTCACCGACCGCGACCTTGTACTGCTTTCCGCCGGTCTTGACGATCGCGTACGTTGCCATCGGTCGGCTACCCTCTTCCTCTACTAGTGCTCGGCACTTTGCTCACGCGGCAGCCTCGGTGTCGACACCGAAGACCGCCGGACGTCTGGTCTGGTAATCACGCTGCGTCAGCACCTGCGCTGCGAAGAGCGCCATGGCCGTCAGGCGACACAGCGCAATGCTGTCACCGAGCAGCGACTGTTCGAGATTACAGGACGGCCACCCGCGCAACCAAACCGGGGTGACGCGGATCCCGCCGGATACGACGCAGGCCCGCGCCCCGGAATCGGGATGCGGGCCTGCGCCGACGAGTCGTACCTCAGTTGGGCTGCTCCGGCGCGCCCGCGGCCCGTCCGGCCGACCGGCGGCGCGGGCGGCTGCGCGGCGTCACCTCCGCCGGCGGGATATCGGTGAAGTCGACGGCCGGGGTCTCCTGTTCCGTGCTGGACAGCACGAAGACCGCGTTGTCGTTGTCCCCGCTGGGCGCGGCGACCGTGCGCGCCACCCGGCGACGCCCGCGACGCGCGGGCTCGGCGGATCGGCCCGCGGCGTCCGGTGCGGCGGACGGGGCGTCTGCCTGCCCGGTGCTCACGGCAGGCCCGGAGGTCGCCGGAGTCGTGGACGCCTCGGCGGCAGCCTCGGTTCCGGCCGCATCGGCCTCGGCCGCGGCGCTCGTCGTACCGGAACTCGCACCGGAACTCGTGACGTCGGCACTCACTGCGTCGGTGCTCGCTACAGCACTCGCCACATCGGCACCCGCAACAGCACTCGCCACATCGCCGCCCGTAACAGCACTCGCCGCATCGCCGCCCGTAACAGCACTCGCCGCGTCGGCACCCGTCACCGCGTTCGCTGCGTCGGTGCTCGCCGCCGCAGCGCTCGCCACGTCGGCACTCGCCGCATCGACGCTCGGCGCATCGGTGCTCGGCGCATCGGCACTTGTCACGTCGGCCTCGGTGCCCGAGGTCACGACCGCATCGGTCGCTGCCTCGGCCGCATCGGTATCGGACGTGGCGGCCGAAACCTCGGACGCCGCACGCGATTCCGCGTGGGACCGCTCGGCGGCCACCGCGTCGGACCGGTCGGCGGCCGACCGGCTGCCGCGCCGGGCCCGGCGGCGGGTGCGTCCCGGCGTGGGCTCACGGTCCGAACCGCGGCCCGCCTCCGGCGACTCCGTCTCGTCGGTCGCGGCCTCGTGGGTCGCCACGTCGTCGGCGGTCTCCTCGGTCTGATGCGCGGCCATCGCCAGCGCGACCGGATGCGCCCGCTTGACGGCCGCGTCCTCCTCGGAGTGCGGCTCGGCCGGTGCGGTGCCGTTGGTGGCGGGCGCGGGGGCCGGAGCCTTGTCCTTGCGGCGGCGACGGCCCTCCCGGCGACCGCTGTTGTCCTCGGCGGCCGGGGTCTCGACGGGGTAGTTGTGCACGACGATGCCGCGGCCGTGGCAGTGCTCGCAGGTGGTGGAGAACGCCTCCACCAGGCCGGTGCCCAGCTTCTTGCGGGTCATCTGCACCAGGCCCAGCGAGGTCACCTCGGACACCTGATGGCGGGTGCGGTCCCGGCCGAGCGCCTCGGTCAGGCGGCGCAGCACCAGATCCCGGTTGGACTCGAGGACCATGTCGATGAAGTCGACGACGATCATGCCGCCGATATCGCGCAGCCGCATCTGCCGCACGATCTCCTCGGCCGCCTCCAGGTTGTTGCGGGTGACCGTCTCTTCCAGGTTGCTGCCGCCGGCGCCGGTGAACTTGCCGGTGTTGACGTCGATGACGGTCATCGCCTCGGTGCGGTCGATGACCAGGGTGCCGCCCGAGGGCAGCCACACCTTGCGGTCGAGCGCCTTGGCCAGCTGCTCGTCGATGCGGAAGCTGCCGAAGACGTCGACGTTGCCGCTGTCGTACCGCTCGACGCGGGCCAGCAGGTCCGGCGCCACCGTGCGGATGTAGTTCTCGACGGTGCTCCAGGACCGGTCGCCCTCGATGACCAGCTTCGAGAAGTCCTCGTTGAACAGGTCGCGGATGACCTTGACCAGGAGGTCGGGCTCCTCGTACAGCGTCTTCGGCGCGCCGGAGCCCTGCTTGGACTGGCCCTCGATGGTCTTCCAAGTGGCCTGGAGACGCTCGACGTCGCGAGCCAGTTCGGCCTCGCTGACGCCCTCGGACGCGGTGCGGATGATGACGCCGGCGTCCTGCGGGACGATATCGCGCAGGATCTCCTTGAGGCGCTTGCGCTCGGTATCGGGCAGCTTGCGGCTGATACCGGTGGAGCTGCCGCCCGGCACGTACACCAGGAAGCGGCCGGCCAGCGAGATCTGCGTGGTCAGCCGGGCGCCCTTGTGCCCGACCGGATCCTTGGAGACCTGCACCAGCACGGTGTCGCCGGGCTTGAGCGCCTGTTCGATCTTGCGCTCCTTACCGCCGAGCCCGGCGGCCTCCCAGTTCACCTCGCCGGCGTACAGCACGCCGTTGCGGCCGCGGCCGATGTCGACGAACGCCGCCTCCATGCTGGGCAGCACGTTCTGGACCTTGCCCAGGTACACGTTGCCGACCATGGACGCCTGGCCGCTGCTGGTGACGAAGTGCTCGACGAGGATGTTGTCCTCGAGGACCGCGACCTGCACGGTGGCGGCCGGATGTTCGGGGAAGGTCTTCTCGCGCACGACCATCACGCGGTCCACCGATTCGCGGCGGGCCAGGAATTCCGACTCGGTCAGGATCGGCGGGCGGCGGCGACCGGCCTCGCGCCCGTCGCGGCGGCGCTGCCGCTTGGCCTCGAGGCGGGTGGAGCCGCTGATGCCCTGCACCTCGTCGCCGCCACCGCGGCGCTTGTTGCGGGGCTCGCGCTCGTGCACGACGGTGTTCGGCGGATCGTCCTCGCTCGTCGGCTCGGACTCGCCGTCCTCGCCGGCCTTGCGGCGGCGACGGCGGCGCCGACGACGGCTGGAACCCTCCGGCACGGACGAGGCGTCCTCGCCGCCGTCCTCGCTCGACTCGGACTCCTCCGAGCCGGACTCGGCCGAATCGTTCTCGTCGTCGTCGGAATCGCCGTCGGAGTCGTTCTCGTGCTGTTCGCCCCGGCCGCGACCGCGACCACGACGGCCCCGGCGACGGCGGCGCGAGCGGCCACCGTCCTCGGAATCGTCGCGGGACGGGTCGTCGTCCCAGGCGCCCGACTCGCTGTCGGAGTCGTCGGCGGTGTCCTCGGCAGGCTTGTCGGCGGGCCGCTCCTCGGCGACGGGCTTGTCCTGCTTCTCCGCTTTGTCCGGCTTATCGGTCTTGTCCGGCCGGTCCGGCTGCTCGTCCTCGGGCTGCTGCTTCTCGGCCCGCAGCTTGCGACGCATCTCCTGGGCCGCGGTCGCATCCGGCGGCAGGAACAGCGGCGCGGCCACGACGGCGGCCGGCTCGAACGCCACCGGCTCGGGAGCGGGCGGTTCCGGCGGATGGAAGGGGCTGGTGAACAGGGACGTCCGCGGCGGCTGCGGGGGTTCCGCGACACCGGAGTCGTTCGACGACGCGGTCGCACGGCCCTGGCTCGCCATCGCGGCGACACGGCCTTCGGGCTCCGCGACCGCCCGGGGCTCGTCCGCCCGGTTACCCGCGGGCTCCGCCACCGCGGCGGCGGGCTCCGGCTGGTCGGCCGCGGTCTCCTCGGCCGGGACGAACGCGTCCCGGACCGATTCGGCGACCGTGCGGTCGAGGTTCGACTGCGGGCTGCGGGCCTCGGAGCCCAGTTCTGTCAGGTGGGCCAGAATGCGTTTGCTGGTTGTTCCCAGCAGTTTCGCCAGCGCATGGACCCGGATACGTTCGGGCAACTGCGCCGCCTCCCCTGCCCCGGCCGCCTCGTTCGAAGCGGGTTCACCATTACTTTGTGACGTTTCCTGCGGCTCTTGATCGGCCACGAAATCTCCTCGGGCCCCCGGGCGCGTCCCTCCCCTGGTGGGAGAGTGACGCGGCCGACGCGGGGACGCTGTCCGTTCGCCTCACGCCCCGGGGGGCGCGAGGTCCTATGGTCTCGCCCCGCGTGCCCCGTTATCACCTTGTCGTTCGTCGGCGGGCTAACTGGTCACGCGGCGCCTGGCTGTTGGCTTCGACACCGGAGTTCGAGCGCTCATCCAGCGTGCCGGCCGGACAGCCGAGTCTTGGTAACCGTCCGGGGGCAGCGATGATCGCGTCGAATCGCGGTGCCATCGGGTGTGGCCGCTGCCTGCCTCGAGCGGTGGGCGGCGATCACATCCAGTGCCAGTATCCCACACCGTGCGCCGGACATTCGCCATCGACGTACTCTCGCGGGGGTATGCGGCCCTCGCCGCACACGAAAAACTCCCGCGGCGCGAGCGCCCCGGGCACGATGTCCGGGCCGGACCTACTGGGTGAGTTCGGGGAACCAGAGCGCGATCTCGCGCTTGGCGGAGTCGGGCGAGTCGGATCCGTGGACGAGGTTGAACTGGGTCTCGAGACCAAAATCACCGCGGATGCTGCCCGGCACGGCCTTCTCGACCGGATCGGTGCCGCCGGCGATCTGACGGAACGCCGCAATGGCGCGGGGACCCTCGAGAACGGCCGCCACGACCGGACCGGAGGTGATGAACTCGATCAGCGACGCGTAGAACGGCTTCTCGGCGTGCTCGGCGTAGTGGGAGGCGGCCAAGTCCTCGGAGACCCGCTTCAGCTCCAGCGCCGCGATCTTCAGGCCCTTGCGCTCGATGCGGGTGATGACCTCACCGATCAGCCCCCGGCCAACGCCGTCGGGCTTGATGAGTACCAACGTCTGCTCAGTCACGGCGCCACTGTATCCGGCAGCCGGCCGGAGCGGGTCACCCGGATCCTCACATCCGCTGGCTGGGCAGCAGGCCGCGCTCCATCCGCTTCCGCACGTCCGAGCGCAGCAGCAGGATGAACGCCCAGACCGCGACGAAGACGACCCCGATGACCAGGATCGCGACGTGGATGAACCCGCCGAGCAGCAGCAGCGCCTGCAGGCCCAGGTTGTACGGGAGCGCCCAGGGCTTCCGCTGCAGTCCGGCCCCGGCGAACATCAGCACCGCCAACCCCACCAGGCAGGCGACCGACCACCAGCTCAGCCCGCTCCCGACGACGCCGACCACCGGCAGCGCCAGCAGGACGGTGATCGCCTCCAGCACGAGCGCGCCGGCCATGACGCCGCGCAGGCCCTTCCACGGATCGGTGGCCGGGGGCGGCACCGGCGGATCGTTCGCGGCAGCACCCGAACTCATACGGGATCCTTTCCGAACAGGGAGCGCGCGGCCCCCGCGGTCACGACCGACCCGGTGACCACGATCCCGGCGCCCGACACCGGTTCCCCGGAGTCGGCGGTCTCCTCGGCGATGGCGATCGCGGTCTCGACGGCGTCGGTGAGCGTGGCGGCGGTGACGACGCGTTCGTCGCCGAATCGCTGCACCGCCAGATTCGCCAGGTCGTCGGCGGCCAGCGCGCGCGGCGAGCCGTTGGTGGTCACCACGACCTCGTCGAGCACCGGTTCGAGCGCCTCCAGGATCCCCGCGGCGTCCTTGTCCGCCAGCACCGCGACCACGCCGACCAGCTTGCGGAAGTCGAACTCGTCCGTGAGCGTGTCGGCCAGCGCCCGCGCGCCCGCCGGATTGTGGGCGGCGTCGAGGAAGATGGTCGGCGCGTTGCGCACGCGTTCCATCCGCCCCGGGCTGATCGCGGCGGCGAATCCGGCGCGGATGGCCTCGACGTCCAGCTGCTTCTCCGCGCCCGCGCCGAAGAATGCCTCCACCGCCGCCAGCGCGAGCGTCGCGTTGTGCGCCTGGTGCTCGCCGTGCAGGGGCAGGAAGATCTCGTCGTAGACACCGCCCAGGCCCTGGATCTCCAGTACCTGCCCGCCGACGGCGACGCGCCGCGACAGCAGCCGGAACTCCGCGCCCGCGCGGGCGACGGCCGCGTCGGTCTCGACCGCGCGCCGCAGCAGCACGTCCATCGCCTGCGGATCCTGTTCGGCGAGAACGGCGACCGTCTCGCGCGGGACCAGCGGATCCTCGTGCGCCTTCTTGATGATCCCGGCCTTCTCCCCCGCGATCGAGGTGAGGTCGGGGCCCAGGTATTCGGTGTGGTCCAGCCCGATCGGAGTGACCACGGCGACCTGGCCGTCGATCACATTGGTGGCGTCCCAGGTGCCGCCCATTCCGGTCTCGACCACGGCCACGTCGACCGGCGCCTCGGCGAAGGCGGCATACGCCATGGCGACGAGCACCTCGAACTTGCTCATCCGGGGCCCTCCGGCGGCCTCCGACTGCTGGTCGATCATCTCGATATAGGGCTGTAGTTCGCGGTACAGCTCGACGTACCGGCCGGGACCGATCGGCTCGTTGTCGACGGCGATGCGCTCGGTGGCCAGTTGCAGATGCGGGCTGGTGAACCGCCCGGTGCGCCGGTGCAGGGCCGTCAGCAGGGCGTCGATCATGCGCGTGACCGAGGTCTTGCCATTGGTCCCGGCGATCTGGATCGCGGGGTAGGCGCGCTGCGGCGAACCCAGCAGATCCATCAGCGCCGCGATGCGGGCCAGCGACGGTTCGATCTTGGTCTCGCCCCAGCGCTGATCGAGTTCGGCCTCGACCAGCGCCATCTCCGCGAGGTCGACGGGGGACGGGCCCGAGTGCAGGCGTTCGGCCCCGCCGCGTTGCCGCTCCGGTTCCTCGTTCACTCCGCTCCCCTCCGTCGTCACTTCTCGCCCGACTTGGCGATCTCGGCGAGCCGGGCTCCGATGCGTGCCACCTCCGACTCTGCCACCTCCCGGCGGGTGCGGATATCGGTCACCACCTTCTCGGGCGCCTTGGACAGGAAGGCCTCGTTGCCCAGCTTGGCGGTGGTGCCCGCCAGTTCCTTCTGCGCGACGGCCAGATCCTTCTCCAGCCGGCGGCGCTCGGCGTCCAGGTCGACCGTGCCGGAGGTGTCGAGTTCGACGGTGACGGTGGCGCCGGACAGCCGCACCTCGACCGACGCGGTCGCCGCGAAGCCGTCGCCGGGCTCGGTGAGCCGGGCCAGCGACGCGATCTCGGCGCGCTGGCCGGTGAGGTCGGCGGTGTCGAGGCCGATCAGCTTCGCGGCCACCTTCTGCTTGTCGGTGAGACCTTGGTCACTGCGGAAGCGGCGGACCTCGGTGATGAGCTTCTGGGCATCCGCGATGCGCCGGGCCGCGACCGGATCCGCCGCGACGCCGGTGGCCCGCGGCCACTCCGCGACCACGATCGACTCGCCGCCGGTCAGGGCCAGCCACAGCGTCTCGGTGACGAACGGGATCACCGGGTGCAGCATGCGCAGCAGTGCGTCCAGCGCGGTGCCGAGGACCACGCGGGTACTGGCCGCCCGCTCCTCCGACTCGGCGAACTGCACCTTCGCCAACTCCAGGTACCAGTCGCACAGCTCGTCCCACGCGAAGTGGTACAGCGCCTCGCACGCCTTCCCGAACTCGTACCGGTCGAAGGCCGAATCCACCTCCCCCCGAACCTCGTCCAGCCTGTCGAGGATCCACCGGTCGGCATCGGTAAGAACATCCCGATCCAATCCCGTCTCGCCGACCGGGCCAGCCCCCTCCCCGGCATGCCCCGCCCCTGTTTCCCCGGCACGCCCCGCCCCTGTTTCCCCGGCACGCTTTTGGCCGGGGACCGCCCCGTTCATCAACGCGAATTTCGTCGCGTTGAACAGCTTGGTGATGAAGTTGCGGGAGGCCTGCACGTGCTGGGGCCCCACCGACAGGTCGCTGCCGGGCTGCGCGCCGCGGGCGAGGGTGAAGCGGGTGGCGTCGGCGCCGAACTCCTCGATCCAGTCCAGCGGATCGATGCCGATACCCTTGGACTTGGAGTACTTGCGGCCCTGCTCGTCGCGAATCAGGCCGTGCAGGAACACATCCCGGAAGGGAACCTGCACCGCCCCCTGCTCCTTGCCGGCCGTGATCGCCGGGTCGTCGGCGACGAACATGCCGAACATCATCATCCGCGCCACCCAGAAGAACAGGATGTCGTAGCCGGTGACGAGCACGCTGGTGGGATAGAACTTGGCCAGTTCGGGCGTGGCGTCCGGCCAGCCCATGGTCGAGAACGGCCACAGGCCCGAGGAGAACCAGGTGTCGAGCACGTCGGGGTCCTGCACGTAGCCCTCGGGGGCCTGCTCGTCCGGGCCGACGCAGACGATCTCGCCCTCGGGCCCGTACCAGATCGGGATGCGGTGGCCCCACCACAGCTGCCGGGAGATGCACCAGTCGTGCATGTCGTCGACCCACGCGAACCAGCGCGGTTCCTGGCTGGCGGGGTGAATCACGGTGTCGCCGTGACGAACCGCGTCCCCGGCGGCCTTGGCCAGCGATTCGACCTTCACCCACCACTGCATCGACAGCCGCGGCTCGATCGGCTCGCCGCTGCGCTCGGAGTGGCCGACGCTGTGCTCGTACGGGCGCTTCTCCGCGACGACGCGGCCCTCGCGGGCCAGCCGCTCGCGCACCTTGACGCGCGCCTCGAACCGGTCCATCCCGTCGAATTCGGTTCCGGTGTCGGCGATTCGGCCGGTCTCGTCCATGATCGTCGGCATCGGCAGGTTGTGCCGCAGGCCGATCTCGAAGTCGTTCGGATCGTGCGCCGGGGTGATCTTGACTGCGCCGGAACCGAATTCGGGATCGACGTAGTCGTCCGCGACGATCGGGATCTGCTTCCCGGTGATCGGGTGATAGAGGGTGGTGCCGATGAGCGCCTGGTACCGCTCGTCCTCGGGGTGCACGGCCACCGCGGTATCGCCGAGCATCGTTTCCACACGGGTCGTGGCGACGATCACGTGCGGCTCGTCGTCGTTCAAGGAGCCGTAGCGCAGCGAGACCAGCTCGCCCTGGACATCCTTGTAGTTGACCTCGATATCGGAGATGGCGGTGCGCAGCTCCGGCGACCAGTTCACCAGCCGCTCGGCGCGGTAGATGAGGCCCGCGTCGAACAGCCGCTTGAAGATGGTCTGCACGGCGCGCGAGAGGCCGTCGTCCATGGTGAAGCGGTCGCGGCTCCAGTCGATGCCGTCGCCGAGGCGGCGCATCTGGCCCTGGATGCTGCCGCCGGATTCGCGCTTCCAGTCCCAGACCTTGTCGATGAACAGCTCGCGGCCGAAGTCCTCCTTGGACTTGCCGTCGACGGCCAGCCGCTTCTCGACGATGGTCTGGGTGGCGATGCCGGCGTGGTCCATACCGGGCAGCCACAGCACCTCGTAGCCCTGCATGCGCTTGCGGCGGGTGAGGGTGTCCATGAGGGTGTGGTCGAAGGCGTGGCCCATGTGCAGGTTGCCGGTGACGTTCGGCGGGGGCAGCACGATCGAGTAGGGCGGCCGGTCGCTGGTGGCGTCGGCGGTGAAGTACCCAGCCGCTACCCAGCGCTCGTACAGCTCGGCCTCTACCTCGCCGGGGTTCCAGCTTTTGGGGAGGGCATCGGCACGATTACGTGAGTTCTCAGAGGCTGCGCTGGTCACCGTGCGATTCTAAGGATCGGGCGGAAATACGCGAAGGGCGGGGTTTTCGGCGGATGAGGGACACCGAAAACCCCGCCCTCGATAATCAGCCTACCGCCGATTCCGACCTGGTCACGCGATCCATATACAATTCTCAGGTTCTGCCCGAATCCGTTGCGTTGGTGCAGGATTGCCCTCAGCCCGATCTCAGGAACCGGGACGTCCGGCACCTCGTCCATGACACCGGGCGAGACCCGCCATTTGCCGGAATGGCACCCTTTTTGCCAATTCTGCATGGCAGGCCTCCGCCTGGCGAAAGCACGACACAGCTGACCGATGCTCCGGAACGGCCCGGCGAGTGGTCCAGGACACAACCCGGTTGCTCGGCCCGACGTGCCCAGGACAGGACCCGGCGGGTGCCGCTGAAGATCCCCTGGCATCTTCGGCACGCATCCCGGATGCATGGCTCCGAGTCCCCGAGCGGGAGACGTAGCGGCGATCTCGGGGCGCAAATCAGGGTATTCCCTGTTGCCGAACGGGTTTCGGGCCGGGATTCTGGAGTGGGTGAACCCCCCGTTCGAATCCGGCAGTTCGCCGTCGCCCGAAGCCCCTGTCGTCACACCCGCCGCGGTCCTCGATCTGCGGGGGCGCACGGTCGGCGAATTGCGTTATCCGGCAACGGCGGCGGTGGTCTTCACCGGGGTGCCGGGGGCGGGCAAGAGCACCGCGCTGCGGCGGTTGTTCGGCAGCGTCGGCGAGAGCGTGACGACGGTCGAACGGGCGGGGGCGACGCTGGTGGACTCCCAGCAATCGCGCAACTGGTGGCGGCTGCGGCTGGGCCGCCTGCCGTACACCCTGTGGCTGCCGCTCGTGCACCTCACGCACTACCTCCGCATCCGGCGCGCCCTGCACCGGTCCGTGCGCCCGGTGGTCGTCCACGACTGCGGCACCCGGCGCTGGGTCCGGTGGCTGATCGCGACCTGGGCGGCCCAGGCCGGCCGCGAGGTACACCTCGTCATGATCGACGTCTCCCCCGACGCCGCGCGAGCCGGCCAGGACGCACGCGGACGCCACGTCCACCGCCTCAGCTCCGCCCTACACCACACCCGCTGGCGCCGCCTCGTCGAACAGGCGACCACCGGAACCGCGCCACGCCCTACCCCCGCCTCCACAGTCGTCCTGGACCGCGCGACGGTATCCAGCCTGCGAGCGATCACGTTCACCACCTGACCTCCCACCGCCGCAGGACGCACCGCGGACCACGCTACGAGACTCGTCGTGTTGCCTCAGGGGACAAGGACGGGCTGGGCCGCGGGGAGGGCGCGGAATACCGCGGGGAGGGCGCCCGCCGGGTCGCCGTCGGCGGTGACCGGGGCATTGGGGGCGGTCAAAGTGATTGTGGGCGCGCGGTATTGGGAGAGGGCCGGGTGGTCGACGCGCTTGCCCGCCGACAAGGCGGGTAGCAGGCGCACCATCTCGAGGCGGGACATCGCGCCGACCACGGTCAGGTCCAGCATGCCGTCGTCGACCCGCGCGTCGGGGCAGATCAGCATGCCGCCGCCGTAGGTACGGGTATTGCCGACGGCCACCATGACGGCCTCGGTCTCGACCACGGTATCGGCTTCACCCGGCACACCGGACAACTCGATGCGGTACGGCACGGCCAGCCCGCCGGTGAGTTCGGCGAGCGCGGCGAAGGTGTAGCGCAGCGACCCCTTGGGCCGCCGCATCCGATTGGCGCGCAACGTCACCCGAGCATCGAATCCGGTACCCGTGACGGTCGCGAAGCGCAGCGGACCACCGTATTCGCTTGTCACCGTGCCGGATTCGACCTGCCCGAGATCGATGGCCCGGATGCCGCCGCCCAGGACGACATCGACGGCCGACTGCACGTCATCGTCGGGTATACGGAGTTCGCGGGCGAGATCGTTCCCCGTCCCGCCGGGCACCAACCCCAGCGGCACACCGGTGTTCGCGATCGCTTGCAGCGTGAGGCACACCAGGCCGTCGCCGCCCGCACACACCACGGCGTCCGGACGCTCTCCGGGATCGCGCACCGCGTCACGCACGAGCCGCGCCGACTCCGCCGCGGTAGCGCCCCGCACCTCGGCGACCTCGACCCCGCGCTCGACGAACCGCGCCCGGGCCGCCGACGCCGCCACCAGCCCCCGGCCCTGCCCGGACAGCGGATTGGTCACCAGAAGCACCGACCGGATATCGCTCACGCTGCCACTCCCGCTCGAAAAACGCCCGCGGGACAGCAGGGCTGGAACGCACCCGCGGGACAGCTGGGCTGGAAGGCACCCGCGGGACGGCGGAACTCACTCATGGAATCAGCTTTCCGGGATTGAGGATCCCCGCGGGATCGACCGCGTCCTTGACCGCGCGCAGCACCCGCACCCCTAGATCGCCGATCTCGCCCGTCATCCACGCGCGGTGATCCGTGCCGACGGCGTGGTGGTGGGTGATGGTGCCCGACGCCGCCACGATGGCGTCGCCCGCCGCCGCCTTGGCCCGCAGCCACTGGTCGATCGGATCGTCGAGCTGCTTGGCCACGACGGTGAAGTAGAGCGACGCCCCGGTCGGATAGGTATGCGAGACATGGCACATGACCAGCGCCGGGGTGCCCTGCGCGGACAGCGAATCGGTCAGCGCCGCGGTGACCTTCTCCTTCAGCGCCGGGAGATTGGCCCATGTGGTCGCGGTTTCCACAGTCTCGCAGAGGATTCCGACGTCGAGGAGGGCATCGCGCAGATACGGGGCGGCGAAGCGGCCGTGTTCCCACTCCCGCGCCGGCGTCTCGCCCAGGGCGGTGCCGCCCGCGGCGGCGAGCAGGTCCGACGCCTCGGCACTGCGGGCCGCGACATGCGCCGCCGTGCCCTCGACGGTGGTGACCGCCAGGCATCCGGTCACGGGCGCCCCGCCGATATCGCCCGACCGGGCCAGATTCAGCCCGGTCTCGGCCTCGTCGGACAGCCGCAGCACGGTGGGCGCGGCGCCGGCCTGGACCACGGCACGCAGCGCCGCCGCGCCGGTCGCGAAGTCGGGGAACGACCACGCTTGGTAGGCAACGGTTTCCGGGGCCGGATGCACGCGCAGCGTCACCTCGGTGATCACGCCGAGGGCCCCCTCCGATCCGGCGAACAGCTCCCGGAGATCCGGTCCGGCGGCCGAGGCGGGGGCGCGGCCGAGGTCCAGCGTGCCGCCGGGAGTCGCGATCCGCAGCCGCTGGATCATGTCGTCGAAGCGCCCGTAGCCCGCCGACGCCTGACCCGACGACCGGGTCGCGGCGAAACCGCCGATACTGGCGAACTCGAAGCTCTGCGGGAAGTGGCCGAGCGAGAGTCCTTGCGCGGCAAGTAGTTCCTCCGCTTGCGGACCCGTCAGACCGGCGCCCAGGGTGGCGGTGGCGCTGACCGGGTCCACCTCGGTCAGGGCGTCGAGGCGTCGCAGATCCAGGGCGATCACCGTGTCGAAACGGCCGCGCGCCGGTTGCACACCGCCGACCACACTGGTGCCGCCGCCGAAGGGAACCACCGCGATGCCCGCCTCGGCGCAGTGCGACAGCAGGGCCAGGACCTGGTCGTGATCGGCGGGAAAGACGACGGCGTCGGGCGCGTCCTGCGGGCCCTCGGCGCGGCGGCGCAGCAGGTCCGGGGTGCTCTTACCGCCGGCATGCAGCAACCGGTCGCGGTGATCCACCGAGACGTGGTCCGCGCCGACCACCGCCGACAGGCCCGCGAGCCGCTCGGCCGTCAGCGCGGAGTCGCGCAGGGGCACATCGTCCTCGTCGCGGCGATCCACCGGCGCGCCGGACACCCCGAACACCTGGGTCAGCAGCGTGCGGATCTGTTCCGACAGGGGCGCATGACCTGCGGGAACACCCCAGGCGTCCCACACCATGCTCGGGCGCGGGTCCGGCTCGCCCGAACGCGGCGAAGTCGTCTCCTGTTTCGTCTCGACCATGCGTTACAGTCTGACATAGAATGTCAAGCAGTAATGAGAGGCCCGGCGGGCCCGCGCTCGGTCCCGCCTCACAACTCGGTGGTGATTCTGCAATGCACGCGCTCGACGTGACCGGCGCCGACGAACTGTCGGCGATCGACGTGGCGATCCTCGACGCGGGCCGCGCCTGTGTCGAGGAATTCGGGGTCCGTCGCACGACGCTGACGGAGGTGGCCCGCCGCGCCGGCGTCAGCCGCCCCACGGTGTACCGGCGCTGGCCCGACACCCGCTCCCTGATCGCCGAACTTCTGGTCCGGGAGATGCGCGGCATCGTCGGCCGCACGATTCCCGCGTCCGGACCGGCACGGGCCCGGCTGGTGGAGGGCGTCGTCGCCGGCGCCGCCATGCTGCGCGCGAACCCCCTGTTCACCAAGATCTTCCGCGCCGACACCGACCTGATGCTGACCTACGTCTTCGGCCGCCTCGGCCGCAACCAGCGGGAACTCATCCTGCTGTTCGCCGCCGTAATCCGCGAGGGCCAGCGCGACGGCTCGATCCGCGACGGCAACCCCGAACAACTCGCCACCATGCTCCTCCTGGTAGGCCAGTCTGCCGTCCAATCCGCCGGCACGGTCGGCGACATCCTCGACGAACAAAGCCTCGACGCCGAACTGGCGCGAGCCATCGACGGCTACCTCATCCCCGACGGCGCCGAACGCTTCGCATGACCCCGCGGGTGCGTGAGCGTTGGGAGAGGGCGGTATGGGTGATGGGAGAAATGGAATGAGCGGAGTTGGGGATTCGGCGCTGAATGCGGGGCGGCGGGGCCGGGAGTTGCGGGCGCTCGGGGACGGGGGCGAGATCGATGTGCTGGTGGTCGGAGGTGGGGTTACCGGGACGGGAGTGGCGATGGACGCGGCGGCGCGGGGGCTGCGGACCGTGCTGGTGGAGAAGCACGATCTCGCCTTCGGGACCAGCCGGTGGAGTTCCAAGCTGGTGCACGGCGGGCTGCGGTATCTGGCGAGCGGCGGGGTCGGTATCGCGCACGAGAGCGCGGTGGAACGCGATGTGCTCCTCACCACCACCGCACCACATCTGACGCGATCCATTCCGCAGGTGGTGCCGTTGCTACCCGAGGTCGGGGCGGCGCAACGAGCCCTGGTGCGGGTCGGCTTCGTGGCCGGAGACGCGTTGCGGCGCAGCGCGGGAACCCCGGCGGCGGTCCTGCCGCGCTCGCGGCGGATCGCGGCAGCCGAGGCGCTGCGTTACGCACCGACATTGCGCCGCAACGGATTACGCGGCGGACTGCTGGCCTGGGACGGCCAGCTCGTCGACGACGCCCGCCTGGTCGTCGCGATCGCGCGCACGGCCGCCGCGCACGGCGCCTCGATACTCACCCGCGTGAGCGCCGAGGAGGTGACCGCGGATTCGGCGGTGCTGCACGACCTGCTGTCCGGCGAAACCCTCACGGTCCGAGCGCGTTCGGTGATCAATGCCGCCGGCGTCTGGGCCGACCGGGTGGATCCCGGCATCGAACTGCGGCCCAGCCGCGGCGCCCACCTGGTCTTCGACGCCGCGGCGTTCGGCGGCCTCAGCGCCTCGCTGACCGTGCCGATTCCGGGCAGCACCAGCCGCTTCGTCTTCGCCTTCCCCGCCGCCCACGGCCGGGTCTACCTCGGCCTCACCGACGAGGACGCCCCCGGCCCGGTCCCGGACGAACCGGAGCCGACCGACGCGGAAATCGATTTCCTGCTCGACACCGTGAACACGGTGCTCCGGGAACCGTTGCGCCGCAGCGATATCCGCGGCCGCTTCGCGGGACTGCGACCCCTGCTGCGCACCGCGGAGGGCAGCACCGCCGACATCTCCCGCGAACACGCCGTCCTCCAGCCGCCGGGCGGCCCGATCACGGTCGTCGGCGGCAAGCTCACGACCTACCGGCAGATGGCCGAGGACGCCGTCGATGCCGCCGTGGCACGCGCCGGGCTCCCGGCGGCCCCCTGCACCACGAAGCGAATCCCGCTGGTGGGCGCGGTAACCGGCGCGGCCCGCGACCGCATCCCCGCCCCGCCCGTGCTGATCGAGCGCTACGGTTCCGAGGCCACCGCGATCCTCGACCTGACGCGCCGCGACCCGGCCCTCGCCGAACCGGTGGCGCCCGGAATCGACGTGCTCCGTGCCGAATTCGAGTACGCGGTCTCCCACGAGGGCGCCCTGGACGAGAACGACCTGCTCGACCGCCGCACCCGCCTCGGACTCGTCGCCGACGACCGCGCCGCCGCCCTCCCCGCCGCCCGTGCGGTATTCGCGGCCGGCCGGCAGTAGGGTTCGAGCCACCGATCGGTTCGCGGAGGGAGAGATATGGCCACGGTGCACAGGGAGATCGTCATCGACGCGCCGCCCGAGCGGGTCTGGGCGGTGATCTCGGATTTCGCCGAGGGCCCCACCCGGATGGCCCCCGGATTCGTCGCCGACTGCCGCGTCGACGGCCCGGACACCCGCGTGGTCACCTTCGCCAACGGCACCGTGGTGCACGAACGCCTGGTCACCGTGGACGAGGCCGCCCGCCGCTTCGTGTACTACGTCTACGACGGCACGGCCCCGATCGAGCACGACAACGCGTCGTGGCAACTGCACGCGACCGACGACGGCGGCACCCGGTTCGTCTGGTCCCGCGACCTGCTCCCGGACGCCCTGGCCGAACCCTTCGCCGCCTCGATGGACCACGGCCTGCGGGTCATCAAGAAGACGATGGAGTCCGCCTGAGCGCGCTCACTCGGAGCTGTTGCCGCCGATGCTGAATCGGACGCCGCCCGGATCCGCCACCACGGCCATGCGGCCGTACGGGGTGTTCTCCGGCTCGCGATCGATCGAACCACCCAGCTCCACAACGGTTTTCACGGCAGCGTCGACGTCTTCCGCGCCGAAGTACACCTGCCATCCGCCGGGGACTCCGGCCGGGAGGAACGCCGAGGCGTCCATCACCCCGCCGAGCATCGGGGTCTCGGCGTGGATGGTGGTGTACCGGAATTCCGGCGTATCGGCGACGGCGAACGCGTCCTTCCAGCCGAAGACCTCGGTGTAGAACTTCACCGCGTCCGCATAGGCCGGGGTGTGCAGTTCGAACCAGGAGGCGACGCCGGCGTGCTCGGTCCACGTGCCGCCACTGACGATGCCCAGCGTGCCGAAGCCGGTGTGCACGCCCGGCTGCCACACCCCGACCCCGGCCCCGCTGGGATCGGCGAGCACCGCCATGCTGCCCAGGTCGCCGACGGGCATCGGGTCGAGGATCACCCGGCCGCCGTGCGCGGTCGCGGCGTCGACCGTGGCACGGATATCGGGACTGGCGAGGTAGACGGTCCACTGGTCGGGCGCGCCGTCCGCGCCGTCGTTGCCCATACCGCCCGCCACGGCGTTGCCGTCCTTGCGGAAGGTGATGTAGCCGCCGTGGTCCGCGGAGCGCTCCGCGGTCCAGCCGAACAGCCGGCCGTAGAACTCGATCGCGCGGTCGGGGTCGGAGGTGTACAGCTCGGCCCAGCACGGGTCGCCGGGCTTGAAGGTGTAGGCCATGATTTCTCCTGGGATAGGTGTATCGCCTGCTCACCACCTCTGACGGCGTCCGGCGGGGAAATTCGTCGGTCTTCGGCGGAGATTTCGGCCGCCGCCCGCGATCTCGCCGCCGATCCGTGGCCGCGTGGTGGATCCCGGCCCTTGACCTAAACATAGATTCAGGTTCGAGGATGGGGTCATGACCACGAGAACGGCACTCATCACAGGAGCCTCCGCCGGATTCGGGCGGGCGGTGGCCCTGGCCCTGTCCGACCGCGGCTGGGATCTGATCCTCACCGCCCGCACCCTCGAACCCCTCGTCCGGGTCCGCGACGCCACCGGGGCGATAGCGGTCGCGGGCGACGTCGCCGACCCCGCGCACCGCCGCAGCCTGGCCACCGTCGTCGGCGATACCGCGCGGCTGGACCTGGTCCTCAACAACGCCAGCGCGCTGGGCCCGAGCCCGATGCCGCCGCTGGCCGACTACCCCGCCGCCGAACTCGCGTCCGTCCTGAACACCAATGTTGTTGCGCCGCTGGCGATCCTGCAACTGGCGCTGCCGAAGCTGCGCGCCTCCGAGGGCATCGCGGTGAACATCAGCTCCGATGCCGCCGTGCACGCGTACGAGGGCTGGGGCGGCTACGGCGCGTCCAAGGCGGCCCTCGACCACCTCACCGCGATCTTCGCCGCCGAACACCCCGATCTGCGCGTCTACAGCTTCGACCCGGGCGATATGCGCACCGCCATGCACCAGGCCGCCTTCCCGGGCGAGGACATCTCCGACCGCCCCGAGCCGGAAACCATCGCCCCGGCCCTCCTCCACCTCCTCGACACCCGCCCGCCAAGCGGCCGCTATATCGCCTCCGACTTAGCGGTACCTCGGTGAGGACCACCGCCCAACCGTGGCGACATCACCACGACCCCGGCCGTCTCACCGTGACGACCACCCGACCCTGACGAAAAGAGGTACGGCGCAATGACTGTGGCGCTGCACGACTTCATCGTTCCCGCGGAACGCGCGGCTACCGGACCGCCCGAGGCGCGTGGCACCGCCCGCGACGGGGTGCGGATGCTGGTGGCCGACCGGGGAACCCTCACGCATGCGCGATTCCGGGAGTTGCCGCGGTTCCTGCGGGCAGGCGACCTCGTGGTGGTGAACAACTCCGCGACGCTGGCCGCCGCCGTCGACGCCCGCTATCGCGACCGCCCCGCCGTCCTGCACTTCGCGACCGCATTGGACGACGGCGGCTGGGTGGTGGAACTCCGCGCACCCGAAGGCGTCCCGTTCACCGCCGCCGACCCGGAACCGGGCACGCACATCCACCTTCCCGGCGCGACGGCCGTCCTCCGCGCGCCGTGGCTGCCACCCGCCCGCAGGCTGTGGATCGCCGATATCGATACCGGGGTGCCCCGTCTGCTGGCCCGGCACGGCCGCCCGATCACGTATTCCTATGTGGCGCAGCGCTGGTCGCTGGACTACTACCGGACGGTCTTCGGCCGCGAACCCGGCAGCGCCGAAATGCCGAGCGCCGGACGACCATTCACCGACCGGCTGGTGACCGACCTGGTGGCCGCCGGAATCCAGCTCGCCCCGATCACCCTGCACACGGGAGTCTCCTCCCCCGAGACCGGCGAACCACCGAGCCCCGAACGCTTCCGAGTGCCGGACAATACGGCGCGCCTGGTGAATTCGACGCACGCCGCCGGCGGCCGGGTGATCGCCGTCGGCACCACGGTCACCCGCGCCCTGGAATCGGCCACCGACGCCACCGGCCACACCCGACCGGCCTCCGGCTGGACGGAACTGGTCCTCGGCGCCGGCCACCCCACGCGGGCCGTCGACGGCCTGATCACCGGCTGGCACGAGCCCGGCGCCTCGCACCTGCGTCTGCTCGAGGCTGTGGCCGGGGCGGACACGGTGCGCGCCGCCTACCGCGCCGCCCTCGACACCGGATACCTGTGGCACGAGTTCGGGGATACGGCCCTGCTGTTCCACTCCGACTAGTGGGTAGCGTTTGTGAACTGACCGGCGTACGCTCCTCCCATGACCGAGTGGCAGCCCACCGCGTGCATCCTCTGCGAGTGCAATTGCGGCATTCAGGTCCTGGTCGGGGCCGACGGCCGATCCTTCGAGAAGATCCGCGGCGACAAGCTGCATCCGGCGTCGGCGGGGTACACCTGCAACAAGGCGCTGCAACTGGACCACTACCAGAACGGGCGCACCGGCCGCCTGACCGCGCCGCTGCGCCGCCGCCCCGACGGCACCTTCGAGGAAATCGACTGGGACACCGCCATTTCCGAGATCTCCGAGCGGCTCACGCGCATCGGCGACGAGCACGGCGGCGAGTCGATCTTCTACTACGGCGGCGGTGGGCAGGGTAACCATCTGGGCGGCTCCTACGCTCCGGCCACCATGGCCGCCTACGGCATGCGCTACCGCTCGAGCGCCCTGGCACAGGAGAAGACGGGTGACTTCTGGGTCGGCGCACGCATGGCCGGTCATCCGGTGCGCGCCGATATCGAGCACGCCGAGGTCGCGTTGTTCGTCGGCAAGAATCCCTATCAGTCGCACGGCTTTCCGCGCGCCCGGTCGGTACTCAAGGAGATCGCCCGGGATCCGGACAGGTCCATCATCGTGCTCGATCCGGTACGCACCGAGACCGCGGAACTGGCCGACTACCACCTGCAATTGCGCCCGGGGACCGACGTCTACCTGCTCACCGCGATGGCGGCGATCCTCGTGCGCGAGGACCTCCTGGCACAGGACTGGCTCGCCGCACACGCCGACGGCCTCGACGAGGTACTGACGGTGCTGCGCGCTGTCCCGATCGAGAAGTACTGCGCCATAGCCGATGTCGACCTCGATCTGGTGACCGCCGCGACCCGGCGCATCGCCCGCGCGGAGTCGGTGGCCGCGCTGGAGGATCTCGGCGTCCAGATGAATCGCTACTCCACGGTGGTCAGCTACGTCGAGAAACTGGTGTGGCTGCTCACCGGAAATCTCGGCAAACCCGGTACCCAGTACGCCTTTTCGGGTCTGGCCGCGATCGGGCACGACCGCGGCCACCCCGCCGATTCCGGACCGCGCAGCCCCGTGGCCGGCGCCCGCATCGTCAGCGGTCTGGTGCCGTGCAACGTGATCAGCGAGGAAATCCTCACCGACCATCCGAATCGCTACCGCGCCATGCTCGTCGAGAGCGCCAATCCCGCGCATTCACTGGCAGATTCGGCGCGGATGCGCGAGGCGCTGGACGCTTTGGATCTGGTGGTCGTGATCGATGTGGCCATGACCGAGACCGCGCGGCTGGCCGATTACGTGCTCCCGGCGCCGACCCAGTTCGAGAAGTACGAGGCGACGTTCTTCAATTTCGAGTTCCCGCGCAACGTCTTCCACCTGCGCCACCCCGTCCTCCCGGCCCCGGCGGGCGTGCTGCCGGAACCGGAGATCCACGCCCGGCTGGTCGAGGCCTCGGGCGCGGTGACCGAGGACGACTACGCGCCGCTGCGCGCGGCCCTCGCCGAGAGCCGCGAGGCCTTCGCCATGGCATTCCTCGGCCTGCTCGCCGACCGGCGCAAGGCCAAACTCGCACCGGTGCTGCTGTATCGGACGCTGGGCCCCACACTTCCCGACGGCGCGGATGCGGCCGCGATGCTCTGGGCGGCTGCCTACAACTGCGCCCGCAAGAACCCCGAGGGCGTCGAACGCGCCGGGTACGGAACGGGACTGGAGGCGGGCGAGCGCCTGTTCGAGGCGATCCTCACCGGCACGCACGGCGTGGTCATCACCGACGACGACGTCGACGAGACCTGGAAACGCCTGCGCGACGGCCGGGTTCAGCTGCACATCCCCGAACTGCTGGCGGTGGTGGCGACGCTGCCGGAGCCGGAACCGGAACAGGAGTGGCCCTACGTCCTGGCCGCCGGGGAGCGCCGCGCCTTCACCGCCAACACGATCATGCGCGATCCGGTCTGGCGTAAGCGCGACGGCGGCGGCGCACTGCGCATCAGCACCGCCGACGCGCAGCGCCTCGGCCTCGCCGCCGGTGACCGGGTCCGCGTCACCACCCGCCGCGGCAGCACCGAGGTCCCCGTCGAACCCACCGATCGCATGCGCGCCGGTCACCTGTCCCTGCCCAACGGCCTGGGGCTCACCGTCCTCGACGCCGACGGTTCCGTACTGACCAGCGGGGCCGCACCGAACGAGCTGACCGAGTACGACTCCCGCGACGAGTGGGTCGGCACCCCGTGGCACAAGTACGTGCCGGCCCGGATCGATACTGTCGACGCATGAAGCGGACCGCCTTTTCCACCTGGCCCTGTTCGGTCGCCCGTACCGTCGACCTGATCGGCGACTGGTGGACTCCCCTGGTGCTGCGCGAGGCCTATTACGGCACAACGCGTTTCGATGATTTCGAGCGGGTACTGGGCCTGAGCCGCAACGTCCTCACCCAGCGGCTGACCCGGCTGGTCGAGGAGGACATGCTGGAGCGCGTCCGGTACCAGGACCGCCCGGCCCGCTACGAGTACCGCCTCACCGAGAAGGGGCGCGATTTCTTCCCGGTCCTGCTGGCGATCATGCGCTGGGGCGACCGCTGGGTCGCGCCCGAGGCGGGGCCGCCGGTCGTCCTCCACCACGACACCTGTGACCACGACACCCACGCCGATGTGGTCTGCGCCCACTGCCGCGAACCCCTGCGCCACGGCGAGGTGTCGTCCCACCTGGGCCCGGGGTTCCCCGACCGGCATCGTGAAAATGCTTTGGCGACGGGACGATTCACGTCCTGACAACCACCGGCTAGTCCTCCTGCGCCTCCAGCTTCGGCACCAGGCGCTCCAGCATGCCCTCGAGTAACCGCTCCTCGTCCGGGGTGAGTTCGGCGAGGGCCTTGTAGGCGCGGACCTGTGAACCGCGGATCCGCGCGGCCAGGTCCCGGCCCTCGTCGGTCGCGGCGAGGTATTTCACCCGGCGGTCCGACGGGTTCACCGTGCGCCGGACCAGCCCGCGCGATTCCATGCGATCCGCGACACCGGTGAGGTTGGACGGGTCACAGGCCAGGCGGCCGGCGAGAACCCGCATCGGCAGTTCGTCCGGGGGTTCGTTCAGGGCCAGGAGCAGCTTCGCCTGCGTCAGTGTGAGCCCGTGGTCCTCGGCCGCGGTGAGGAAATCGTGCAGGTAGGCGGACACGAATCGCGAGATCAGCAATGCGAGCGCGCTGTTCGTTGTGTCCGGGCTCATAGCGCAGATTCTACCTCCACGATTGACAACCGATATCGTTGAATCCTTAGATGCTTGAAGACTTCAAATATATCCATGTTCAAGCTTCTGGAGGTGTCCGTGACGGAGCGCAAGGGCTCGCTGCTGACCGGCGTCCTGGCATTCGCGGCGATGATCGTGACGGTGATGCAGACCCAGGCCGTGCCGATCCTGGGCCTGATCGCGACCGACCTGGGCGTGTCGACGACGTCGGTGAGCTGGGTGACGACCGCGACGCTGCTGTCGGCGGCGGTGTGCACGCCGCTGCTCGGCCGCATCGGGGATCTGTACGGCAAGAAGCCGACGCTGCTGGCCGTGCTGGTGGTGGCCGCGGTCGGCTCGGCGGTGTCGGCGCTGGCCACGTCGCTGAGCGTGCTACTGGTCGGCCGGACGCTGCAGGGCGTCGCGACGGCGATCTTCCCGCTCGCGCTGGCGATGCTGCGGGAGGAGATTCCCGCCGCGCGCCTGCACCACGCCATGGCGATCGTGAGCGGCACGCTCGGCTTCGGCGGCGGTCTCGGGCTGGTGGCCACGGGACTGCTGACCCGGGGCAGCGATCCGAACTACCACGTGGTGTTCTGGTTCACCGCCGCGCTGGCCGTGCTGGCGCTGATCGCCGCGGTGGTCGCGGTGCCCGCCACGGGAAAGCGGCACCCGGGCAGCGTGGACCTGCCCGGCGCGGTCACGCTCGGCGGTTTCCTGGTGCTGTTGCTGCTGCCGATTTCGCAAGGGCACGAATGGGGTTGGACGTCGGCCGCGACGCTGGGCTGCCTGGCCACCTCCGCCGTCCTGGCCGTGCTCTGGGTGATCACCGAGCGGCGGGTGCCCGCGCCGCTGGTGGACCTGCGGATGTTCACCCATCGCCCGGTGCTGTTCACCAACCTGGCCGGGATGTTCGTCGGGTTCTCGATGTTCCTGCTGTTCATGGGGTTGTCGTATCTGGCCCAGATGCCCCGGCATCTCGCCGGATACGGCTTCGAGGCGTCGATCCTGCGCGCCTCGGTGGAATACCTGCTGCCCACCGCGCTGGCATCGATGGTCGCCGCGCCGATCGGCGGAATCCTGGTCGGGCGCCTGGGCGGCCGTCTCGTGCTGGCTCTGGCCGGCGTGGTCGGTGTCGCCGGATTCGCCTGGCTGGCCCTCGCCCACGACGCGACCGCCTCGGTCATCTGGGCCGGCGTGATCGTCGGCGTCTCGATCAGCCTCGCCTACGCCGCCATGCCCGCCCTCATCGCGGCCGCGGTCCCCCACCACCAGAGCGGCATCGCCAACGGCATCAACTCCATCTCCCGCACGGTCGGCAGCTCCCTCGGCAGCGCCATCATCACCACCCTCCTGACCGCGAAACTCCTCCCCCACCTCCCCCTCCCCGCCGAATCCCAATTCACCATCGCCTTCTGGGTAGGCGCAACCGCCTGCGCCGCAACAACTCTCGCCGCCCTGACCGGCCTCCGCCCCGACCCCCTCCCCACCCCCGAACCAAACCCCTCCACCCTGGCCACAGCAAGCTGATCAAGCGTCCACGAGAACCGTTGGGCACCAACACAATCAACTTGTCGGTGCCCGCCGCTACCCTTCGCTCCTCGACGTATATTAAAGGCCGTACTCCCGCAGGCGGCCCGGGATGTCTTGGAGAAGCTCATGACCGCTGGCACGTACGAGTACAAGAGTGAATTCGCACGCCGCTACTTCAATCGCGGTCAAGCGAAGGGCGCAGCTGAGGGCGAGGCAAAGGCGCTGCTGAAGATTCTTCGGCATCGGTTCGATGTTCCCGACACCATCGCCGATCGGGTCATGGAGTGCACCGACACCCAGCAACTGGATGCTTGGACAGATCGGGCGCTCGATGCGGAGACGCTCGACGAGGTGTTCGGCAAGTAGGCCCGTCAGTACGGGAGGGGCTTGTTCTCTCGGGCCCAGGTCTTTTCGGCTTCCGTGCCTGGGCCGGGTGGGATGAGGCCGGCGATCATCCAGAGGTCTCGGGGGGATTCGTGGGTGTGGAATTCCCAGTGGAGGCCGCGGTCTCGGGTGTAGGGGGTCATGATCGAGTCGAGTTTGCGGGTCGAGCGGGTGCGGAGGTCGGGGTCGTCGAGGTGGCGGGCGAGGTGTTCGACGACTATGCGGACCGTGTCGCGGGTGGGTTCGCCGCCTACGAAGAACGAGGTCTCGGGGACCTCGATGAACAGGACGACGACGTAGAACGCGGGTAGTCCGACGCCGGTGTAGAACTCGGTGATGTCCCGGGCGAAGTCCTGTTTGTCCTTGTCGGAGTACGTGTTCGGCGGATGGTGGATGTGCCACAGCGGCATCGGGGGATCCTTTCGGCGTGCGTGAAACGAGAAACGGGGTCAGCGGGCGATCGGAATCGTGAGCCCCTCCACGGGCCCGCTCAGCGCCGCCTTCACCTGCCTTGTGACGTCGTCGACGAGTACCTCACTGTCGCCTCGCTCGAGACCATCGAAGACCGCCGCTGCGACCTGAGTGGGATCGATCTTGTCGACGTCGAGACGCCGGACCATATCGGTATCGGCGAACCCTAGATGTACCCCGATCACCTGCGTGTGCTGCGCCGCCAGCTCCAGCCGCAGCGTATTGGTGAGCGACCAGAACGCGGCCTTGGACGCCCCGTAGGCCGCCGCCCCCGCACCCCACGACAACACCGAATGAATGTCGACCAGCGCGCCGCCGCCGTTGGCCGCCAGAATCGGCGCGAACGCCTGGGCCATCCGCAACGGGCCGAAGACGTTCGTCTCGAAAGTGGCGACGACATCGGACATTTCGGCCCGCAGCAGGGGAGCCGGATGCAGCACACCCGCATTGTTGACGACGATCTCCACATCCCGCGCCCGCTCGGCCGCGGCCGCGACGGAGCCGGGATCGGTGACGTCCAGGGTGAGCCATTCGACGCGCGGATCCGTACCCGGCTCCGGCCGCCGCGCGGTCGCGTAGACCTTGGCCGCACCACGTCGCAGCAGTTCCTCGACGAATGCCTGCCCGAGCCCGCGCCCACCACCGGTGACCAGCGCGACCGAACCTTCGATTCCGGTCATATCCCTGTCCTCTCCGCCGTTCGACGATTTTTAGATTATGCTCATCATCTAACGAGATGCGCAAGACTGGAACCGCCGATCGCGTGCCATCGGGGGCGCGCGACGGCTCGACGGAAGGGGATCATGTGCCGCGAACGTCCCGAGCACAGGCGGAGTCACACCGCAGAGAGGTCCTGGACGCGGCGGCCGCGCAGGTGCGCGAACGCGGGACCGGCGCGGTGACCGTGCCGGAGGTGATGGCCGCGGCCGGACTCACCCACGGCGGCTTCTACCGGCACTTCCGATCCAAGGAAGACCTTGTGGCACAGGCGTGTACGGCCGCCTACGTCGAGAAGATCCGCGAGATGGAGCAGATCCGCGCGGACAGCCCGGACGGCCCCGCGGCCCGGCGGACCTTCATCGAGCGCTACCTGTCGCCCGCACATCGCGACGCGGCCGGGCAGGGATGCGGTATCGCCGCCCTCGCCGGTGACGTCGCGCGCACCGACGCCGAAAGCCCCCTGCGCCACGCCTACCTCGACGGCATCCGCACCATGCTCGGCAAACTCGCCGAATTCGGCGACCACCCCGCCGCCGACGACCCCGAGGTCCTGCTCGAACTGTCCGTCATGGCAGGCGCCCTGATGCTCTCCCGGGCCAGCGCGGATGACGCCCTGTCGGGCCGAATCCTCGACGCCGCCATGGACTTTCTGCTCAGGGGCGGGATCCCGGCCAAAAGCGTGCCGGGAAAGGAATAGTCGCACGCCGCGCAAGCGAGCAACCACACGCCCACGCCAGCGAGCAACCACACGCCGGGATGAGGGCAGCCACACGCCGGTTTATGGAGTGGTGGCACACCGGGACCAGGGCGGTGGGCCGACCGGCGGGCCTAATCCTCGCTGCGGAGGCCGAGTTCCTTTTCGGCGTGTAGCAGGGCCAGGACGTCGAAGCCGGAGTGGAGCATCTCGTCCACGCCGATGTCGGCGGAGCGGTGGTGTAGGTAGGTGAGGGCCTCGAGGGCGGTGTCGCTGCCGGCTACGCGCAGTGCTTCCGCGCGGGTGACCGGGCCCTCGCCGCAGTTCTGGTGGATCACGTAGGCGTAGAGGGTGTGGCGGACGTCCTGCTGGATCTCCGTCGCCTTCAGGTACGCGTTGATCTCGGCGGCGGCGGCGCTGTTGGACCCGTCGGCCTCCACGATGGTGGCCGTGTAGGTGTAGTCCTCCTCCGACCGGGTCCAGCGCGCGCCGGTCAGGTGGGCGGTCTCGAACCCCACGTCGGCGAGCCGCTCGGCGATCTGTAGGGGGTCCTCGGACAGCAGATAGCCGGGCGCCGGCTCATCGAGTCCGGCGTGCTGCGGGTACGCCTCGTAGACGACCTTGATCACCCGGCAACCTTAGCCCTACCTATCCAGCGCCCACAGGCGGCCACCGACTATCGCTGACCAGCGCATCAGCTGTCTGTGACCGCCCGACGCAGCTACCCGTTCCCCGCGACCATCCCCGGCACGCGGGTCCGGAAGTCCAGGACGCCCACCCACTCGGGCCGCAAGGCGATGCGCGCCATCCTGGTCTCGGGGTGAGCGGCGCCCGCGACATAGGCCGCGCCGCCCTCCTCGCCGAGAAAACGGCGGGCCGCCTCGGCCTGTTCCGGCACCATCCCCTCGACCTCGGTGATGGTGACCCGGCCGCGCAGTTGCAGCACGTCGGGCGGCTGCGGCTCCGAATCGATCGACACCGCGACGTCCGGCCGCGCGCGCAGGGCGGCCAGCCGTGCGGCCGGCTTCATCATGCCCATCGGCGGGCAGTAGATGTAGGTCGACATGACGAGTTCCGACCCCGTCCACACATGCCAGCTGGGCACGATGCGCGGCGTGCCGTCGGCGGCGGTGTAGGCCAGCCGCGCCGGAATCGTCGAGCGCAGCAGGCGCTGGGCGATCTCGGTGTCCAGCAGCCGAACATCTCCCTGCGGGTAGTCCATGGCATCTCCTTCGTCGTGGTCCGGAGATACAGACGAGAGACCCCGCCGGGATTCATCGGCCCGGCGCTAGCCTCCGAAGACGGCGCAGCTGTAGCCCAGATGCGCGCCCGTGCCGACGGGCAGCACCAGATTCGCGACGGGACGTTCGGCGGGCTGGCCGTCCTGCACCGCGGTGAGCGTGTGCGAACCCTGAGTGGCGGGCACCCACTGGGTCAGGGCGGTGGCGCCGGAGGGGCGGATGCGGCCGATCGGGGCTCCGTTGTCGAAGAACGTGACCGGTGCGGAGGGATCGTCGACGACCGCCCGCAGGGTGTAGTTGCAGCCGGTGCCGTAGTTGGTCGCGACACCGACCGACATATCGGGAGTGGCGGCCACCTGGGTCACCGCCGCCTCGGCGCTCTGCGGCGCCGCCAGGGTGAATCCGGCCGCGGCGATCGCGCCGGCGGCGATCATGCCGGCCCGTCCGGCCGTGCGGTGGGTCGTCCGACTCGTGGAGATCATCTGCATCGTTCCTCGTCGTGCCGGACGCACCCCGCGCCCGGCGTGCGGTCCGTTCGCTGCGCGGTCCCCGGCACCCTACCGCGTAGTCTCTGTTACCTGGGACGGTTTCGGCCGCGCTCCCGCAGCCCGTCCCCGGGTCGATCGACGATGACGTCGCGAGCAGGAGGACGATAAGGTCATGCACCGCAAGGCGCCGACACAGGACATCGACGAAACCGAACTCACCGTGACGCCGCCCAAACACGAGGCGGCCGGTCTGACGGCGGTGGCGGTCGCGCTGGAACGCGGCGTCGAGGAGATGGGCCTCTTGCGCACCGGCCGCACCCTCGCCCGGCTCAACCAGCGCGACGGCTTCGACTGCCCCAGCTGCGCGTGGCCGGATCCGACCGGAACCCGCCGCGTCGCGGAATTCTGCGAGAACGGGGCCAAGGCGGTCGCCGAGGAGGCCACACTCCGCACGGTCACGCCCGAATTCTTCGCCGCCCATCCGATCTCCGAGCTGGAGGGCGCGACGGGCTACTGGCTCGGCCAGCAGGGCCGCATCACCGAGCCGATGGTGCTGCGCCCGGGCGACACCCACTACTCCCCCATCTCCTGGGACGACGCCTACCGCCTGATCGCGGAGGCGCTGCGCGGCCTGTCCGGACCGGACGAGGCGGTCTTCTACACCTCCGGCCGCACCGCCAACGAGACGGCGTTCCTCTACCAGCTACTGGCCCGCTCGTTCGGCACCAACAACCTGCCGGACTGCTCGAATATGTGCCACGAATCCTCCGGCGCGGCGCTGACCAGCTCGATCGGCATCGGCAAGGGCTCGGTGACCATCGACGACTTCCCGCGGGCGGATCTGATTCTCATCGCCGGGCAGAATCCGGGCACCAACCATCCGCGCATGCTCAGCTCCCTGCAGCACGCGAAGAAGCACGGCGCCCGGATCGTCGCGATCAACCCGCTGCCGGAGGCCGGACTGCTCGGCTTCCGCGACCCGCAGACGGTGAAGGGCTACACCACCGGCATCCGCATCGCGGACGACTTCCTGCAGATTCGCCTCGGCGGCGATATGGCCCTGTTCCAGGGCCTGGGCAAGCTGCTGCTGGAGGCCGAGGACCGCGCTCCCGGCACCGTCGTGGACCGCGCCTTCATCGACGCACACACCGCCGGGTTCGAGGACTACGAAAAGCAGCTGCGCGCAGTGGATCTCGCGACCGTCGCGGAGGCGACCGGCCTGACCCGCGCCGAACTGGAACACACCGCGCGGCTGCTCGCCGACTCGAAGGCGACCATCATGTGCTGGGCCATGGGCCTGACCCAGCAGCGCTATGGCGTGCCCACCATCGAGGAGGCCACCAACCTGCTGCTGATGCGGGGCATGATCGGTAAGCCGGGCGCGGGGGTGTGCCCGGTGCGCGGCCACTCCAACGTGCAGGGCGACCGGACCATGGGCATCTGGGAGCAGATGCCCGAAACGTTCCTGGCCGCACTGGATTCCGAATTCGGCATCACCTCCCCGCGCGAACACGGCTGGGACACCGTCGATTCCATCCGCGCGCTGCGCGACGGCCGGGCGAAGGTGTTCTTCGCCATGGGCGGCAACTTCGTCTCCGCCACCCCCGACACCGAGGTCACCGAGGCGGCCCTGCGCGCCTGCGAGCTGACCGTGCACGTGTCGACGAAACTCAACCGCAGCCACGTCGTCCACGGCCGCACCGCGCTCATCCTGCCCACTCTCGGCCGCACCGACGAGGACCTGACCCCCGAAGGCGCCAAACAGCGTGTCTCGGTGGAGGATTCGATGTCGATGGTGCACCTGTCGGTCGGGCGGCTGAAGCCGGTGAGCCCGCACCTGCGCAGCGAGGTCACCATCGTCTGCGAACTCGCCCGCGAACTGCTCGGCCCCGACCACCCGGTGCCGTGGGGGGAGTTCCGGCGGGACTACGACCGCATCCGCGACGCCATCGCCCGCGTCGTCCCCGGCTGCGCCGACTACAACGCGAAGGTGCGGCAGCGCAACGGCTTCCAGCTCCCGCACCCGCCGCGCGACACCCGCGAATTCCGCACCGCGACCGGTAAGGCCAATTTCGCGGTCAACGAGATGCGCTGGCTGCCGGTGCCCGAGGGCCGCCTGATCCTGCAGACGCTGCGCAGTCACGACCAGTACAACACCACCATCTACGGCCTCGACGACCGCTACCGCGGCATCCGCGACGGCCGGAAGGTGGTGCTGGTCAACCCCGAGGACATCACCGCGCTCGGATTCGCCGACGGCGATCTGGTCGACGTGGTCTCGGAGTGGATCGACGGCATCGAGCGCCGCGTCACGGGCTTCCGCCTGGTCGGCTACTCCACCCCGCGCGGGAACGCCGCCGCCTACTATCCGGAGACCAATCCCCTGGTCCCCTTGGACCACGTCGCCGAACGCTCCAATACGCCCGTCTCCAAGGCGGTCACGATCCGGCTCGAACGCCACTCGGGAGACTGAGGGCGGGGGTCGTGGCCGGACGTCCGGCGCCGAAGCCCATCGCCACTTGCAGCACGGTCAGCAGGGCCAGGACGGTCAGCGCCGCCGTCCAGCCTCCGAGTGCGCCGTGCAGCAGGCCCAAGAGCAGCGGACCCACCGCGGCGACCAGATAGCCGATGCCCTGCGCCATACCCGCCAGTGCCGCGGCCTCCGCCTCACCCGCGGCCCGCTCGCTCTGGAAGGACAGGGCCAGCATCAGGCAGACACCGGCGCCGAGACCGACCGCCACCACGGCCACCGGGGCCAGCCGCGGCGCGAGGGCCAGCAGGAGAAATCCGCCCGCGTCCAGCACCGACGCCGCCGCGGCGAGCAGGCGCGGGTCGGCCCGCGCGCGACGCAGCAGCACCGGTACGCCGTTGAGCGCGAGCAGGCCGAGCACCTGGAATCCGAAGAGATAGAAACCGGCGTCGCGCGCGGAGATCCCGTTGTCGCGCAAGATACTCGGCAGCCAGGAGATCGTCGCGTAGAAGCCGAGCGACTGCAGCCCCATGAAGAGGCTGACCTGCCAGGCCAGCGGCGACCGCCACGGGATCCGGACGCGCGCGGGCGGCTCGGCCACCGCAACCGGCTCGGCCACCACGACCGGCTCGGCCACCGCGCCCGGCTCGGCCACCGCGCCCGGCCGTCGCAACCACCACACTGTGGCCGCTACGGCGGCGGGCAGCGCCCAGCCGGCCAGGACGGTGCGCCAGCCGCCGGGCACGTGCTCGGACAGCGGTACCGCGGTCCCCGAGGCCGTCGCCGCGGCCGCCGTCATCGCCGTGACGTAGGCCGCGGTCACCCCCGCGATCCGGCCGCCGGATACGCTGCCGCGCACCAGCGCCGGCAGCAGTACATTCGCCACCGCCACGGCCGCGGAGAGGACGATCGTCCCGGCGAACAGCAGCGGCAGACCCGGAGCGGAGCGGATCAGCAGTCCCGCAACCAGTCCCGCCATAGCCGGCGCAACCAGCCGCGCCGCCCCGTGCCGCAGCGCCCGGGCGACCAGCGGCGACAGCACCGCGAACACCACCAGCGGCAGTGCCGTGAGCACCCCGCCCCACGCCGACGACAGCCCCGTCTCCGCCGATACGGCAGGCAGCAGCGCCCCGACCCCGGTCAGGGCCGCCCGCAGGTTCACCCCGACCAGGACGACCGCGACCACGATGCCGAGAGCGGACCCGCGCTCCCGGCCGTCCAGGACGGCGGTCATCGCTCCGGCGCGCCCCGGCCGCCGAAGGTCATCCGCCGGATCAGCCTGTCGCGCAACACGAGTGCGTGGAACAGCACCGCGCAGATGTGTGCGGTGAACGCGGCCAGCAGCGCGTAGGCAAGCACGCTGTGCACCGTGCGCAGCGCCGCGTACAGGCCCGCGCCGGTGGGCACGATCGCGGGCAGGCGGACGCCGCCGAGGAGATGGATCGGGATGCCCGAGGCCGAGACCAGGCACCAGCCGACGATCGGCTGCGCGAGAAACAGTGCGTACATGAGGATTTCGGACCCGTTGGCCAGCAACCGTTCCGGGCGGCTGAGCGGATCGGCCTGCCGCGGCGGACCCTGCCGCAGCCGGTTGACGATCCGGATGACGGCCAGCACCAGAATCACTATGCCCAGCGTCTTGTGGATACTCAGCAGCCGCCCGTAGTTGCCCAGCGATCCGACCATCGAGCCGCCGACGAAGATCATCGCCACGATCGCGACGGCCATGAGCCAGTGCAGGATTCGCGCCGTCACCCCGAAGCGGGTGGTGTCGGCCACTTGTTCGCGCAGCGTCATCGCGCCCCCTCCGCACCGACCGCGCCCGCGCCGCCGTTCTCCCCGGCCCGGCGGCGGAACGATTCCGCGTAGGACGCCGACCGCGCCTGCAACAGCGGGTCGTCCGAGGGCGCGATGCCGTTGGGCAGCACCAGCGGGTCGAAGTTCACCCGCTGGACGTTGTCCGAGGATTCGGTGCGGATGCCGTCGACCACGACCGTCCCCACCGGTATGCGGCGACGGTCGGCGGGCCACTGTTTGGTCGCATCGTGTGTCGGGTCGCCCGGCTCGCCGATGACCAGCACCATCGTCCAGCGCAACGGGCCGTTCGCGACCTCGGATACCAGCGGATCGAACAGGGCCCCGGGCGGATTCGCGGGCGCGGTGGCCTCGGGCTCCAGCTGCCAGCGCACCGGCACCGTATGCCCGTCGCCGTTGGTGCACCGGAACGCGTTGAGCCCGAAGAAAGCCGAGCTGCCGAAGGTCGGCGCGGGCGCCTGGCTGCCGATGATCTCCAGCGCGGCGGCGGTGGCCGGATGGGTGGCGACGTGCTGTTTCATTCGCTCCGGATCGGGTTTGCCCGTTGCCGGATCCGGTGCGAATGCCAGTGTGCGCGTGTAGAAGTCGTCGGGAGTGGCATCGAGGAACACCGGGATGTTGATCAGCGCCAGCCGCCACTGCTCGCCGCCGGGCAGGAACAGTTGCAGCCCGAACCCGCGCGGGGCCATCATGTCGTCGGGCATGTGCGGATTGCCGCCGCCGAGCGAGAACCGCCCGTCCAGCCGGTAGCGCCCGGCCCGGAACACCGAGGCGCGGCACACCTCCGCGCCGTTGCCGTTGCTCTCGAAATAGCCCGACACCGCAACGCCTTTGGCGTGGTTGCGGCGATACCCCGGGAACCGTCCCCCCGCGGTGGCCTCCAGCCTGTCGACCATGCGGCGGGCGGTGAGCCGCCACGGTCCCACTCTGTCCTCGCTGAACAGGAATCCGCCGATGCCGGCGATGCCGACACCGGCAACGGCGGCCGCGCCCAGCAGGGTGCGGCGGTTCAGCGACGGGCCTCGGCCCTCGGTCATGAGTTCCCCTCCTTCTCGAACGTCATATCCCCTGCTCCTCGGCTCTGCCGGGGTCACGGCGGCCCCATCGACCAGAGCTGTTGCGCCCATTCGGCATCCACGCCCGGCTTCTCGAGGAGCATCAGGTCCGTCGCGGGCGCCGTGGCGGTCGCGGATGCGATGCGGATATCGATGACGTAGGGCCGGCCGTCCTCGATGATCTTGAATCCTCGCTCGACGGCCTCACGCAGCTTGCGCCCGTCGGTGACCACCTCGCCGTCGATATCGAATGTCGCCGCGATCCGCGCGAAGTCCTGGCTGGGCGCGCCCAGCTTCAGATACCAGGCGTCGTGCGAGGGCTGCCAGTCGTAGAGTTTCTCGATGTTCCGCAGGCCGGTCATCAGCGTCTTGTACTCGTGATTGTTGAGCACCAGATACAGCACCGGCAGGTCGAATTTCCGCGTGGTCCACCAGGAATTGGTGTGGAACAGCGCCGATCCGTCGCCCACGACGGTCACCACGTGCCGCTCGCGCCCCACCGCCAGCGCGATGCCGATCGACGCGGGCAGCGAGAAGCCCAGGGCCCCACCGGACGTGCAGAAGTAGGCGTCGGGATGGTCGTACTGGATGGCCTTCTGGACGGCGGGCAGCACGGCGAAGTCCTCGTTCACGATCGTGACCGGTTTAGCCAGCGTCTGCTGCACCTCCCCGACGATCATGGGCACCTGGTAGTCGGGAATGGGTGTGCCCGCGGCTCCCGGGAATTCGGCCGCCGACGCCGCGAATCCCGCGTCGCGCCGGACATCCAGTTCCTGGATCGCCGCGTTGCGCGCCGCCGCCGTGCCCGCGTCGTAGTCGGCGTGCTCGGCGACGGCCTGGATCATTGCGGGCAGCGTCGCCGCGAGATCGCCCAGCAGCCCGACCTCGGCGTAGTGGTTCTTGCCGATCTCCCACGGGTCGTTGTGCAGGATCACCTGGGTCAGGTGCGCGGGCAGGATGGGACCGTTCGCCCACTTGAACACCAGGATCTGTGCCTGGGAGCTGACGCCGATCTGGAAGAGCGTGTCGAAGTCGCCCAGTTGTTTGTGCACGCCCTCCTGGGTCGGCATCAGCTCGCCCTGCCAGTGCGGCAGGTTGTTCGGATAGTTCATCCGGCTGGCCTGGTTCTCCGAGTACACCGCCGCCCCGAGCAGATACGCCAGCCGCTCGATCTCGGGCCAGGCCCGCGCCTCGCCCACGCCGTCGCCGACGAGCAGGACCGGATTCTTCGCCCGCGCGAGGGTTTCCGCCGCCGCGGCGACGCCCTTCGGATCACCGCTCACCCCGTGGGCGATGCGGGTGAACCGTCCGGTGTCGGGCATGGTGGGCCGCTGCAGCAGGATGTCCCACGGGATGGACAGGAAGACCGGGCGCAGCGGCGGCACCGTCAGCTCCTTGAACGCGCGCTGCAGCGCCACCGGCAGCTCGTCGATATCGCGGACCTCGTGTGCCCACTTGGTGTACTGACCGGCCGTGCGCACCAGGTCCGAGGCCAGGATCGGCTCCTGGATCAGCAGGTCGCTGTGCTGCTGCCCGCACAGCACCAGGACCGGGATATTGGAGCGGTACGCGTTGAACAGGTTGTCGATGATGTTGGCTGTGCCGGGCGTGATGTGCACGATCGCGAGGCCGGGCCGGCCGGACATCCGGGCGTAGCCCATCGCCGCGCCCACGGCGATGTTCTCGTGCAGGCACGGCACGTAGGAGACCTCGTTCTCCGGCAGGGTGGTGCCGTCGATGAGCGGAATCTCGTGCGTACCGGGCACTCCGAACGCGTAGTCGATCCCGGCCGCGCGCACGTAGTCGAAGATGAGGTCGCGGCCGAGCTTGGTGGCGGGTTTCTGCATGGTCCTTCTTCGGGTCGGAATCGGTGTCAGCGGCCGGTCCACCGCGGTGCGCGTTTCTCCACGAACGCGCGGGGCCCCTCCTCGGCGTCAGCGGAGCGGAACCTGGCTGTCTCCCAGTGGTATTCGCGGGCGAACGCGTCCGCCAGCGGGTCGGTGATCGATTCGGCGGCGGCCTGTTTGATGGCGCGCACGGACAGCGGCGCGCACGCCAGGACGTCGGCGATCCACCGGTCCACGCAGGAATCCAGGTCCTCCGGCGACACGACCTCGTTGACCAGCCCGAGTTCGGCGGCGCGTGTCGCGGACATCCGGCGGCCGGTCAGCAGGTGGCCCATCGCGACGCGGTATGGCGCCTGCCGGGGCAGCCGGAAGACGCCGCCGGCCCCGGGGATCAGGCCGAGTCTCGCCTCGGTGAGCCCGAATTCGGCGTCCTCCGCGGCGACCACGATGTCGCAGGCGAGGGCCAGTTCGAACCCGCCGCCGAGCGCGTAGCCCCGCACCTTCGCGATGAGGGGCTTCGGGAAGGAGAACCGCTCGGTGATGCGGGGGAAGCCCGGCTTGCCCGCACTGCCGAACGACGACCGCGCGGTCCCGGCGTCGATCCGGTCGACCAGTTCCTTCAGGTCCTGGCCGACCGAGAACGCGCGCGGGCCGCGGCCGCTCAGAACCACGGCCCAGATCTCGTCGTCGGCCTCGATGTCGTCCCACACCCGCGCGAGTTCGGCGTGCATGCGCAGGTTCATCGCGTTGAGCACCTCGGGGCGCGCCAGTTCGACGGTCGCCACGTGGCCGTCCTTGCGGTACCCGACCGTGGACAGGCCGATCATCGGCCCGCCCCGGCGCTGAACCGGCTCACCTTGGCCAGCACGTCGGCCCCATAGCAGCGCAGCGCCTGCTGGTACGCGAATTCCGCCAGGTAGCAGCGGAATACGTCCTGCGGTTCCTCCGCGGCGACCAGCATGTGCTTGTTGGCCACCACCGCGTCGGCGGCGAGACGCTCGGCCGCCCTGTCGATCTCGGCGTCCATCTCGGCGGGTTCGACAACCGTGTCGAAGACCAGCCGGGCCGCGGGTTCGGTCGCGTGCACCCGGCGACCCCAGAGGATGACGTCCCGCGACAGCCGATGATCCGTTCCCCTGCCGAGGCGGAGATTCGCGGCTCCCGGAACGATCCCCTCCTGTGCCGCCGGGAGACTGAAATAGCTGTCGGCAGCGGCGATCACGCGGTCGAACACCAGCAGCAACTGAGCGCCGCCGCCGATGGCGAACGAGTCCACGCCCGCCACCCACGGTTTGGTCACCGGCACCGGCGAATCCCCCGACAGGCCCCGCAGGATCTTCGCGATGTACCCGGTCTCGCGGCCGAGGATGAAATCGACGAACGAGATCTTGCCCGCGTGCAGATGGGCCAGGTTGATTCCGGCGCTGAACACGCGGCGGCCGCGATAGCGCGGGTGATCCATGACGCCGCCGCGCACCACGCCGACCCGCGTCCGCGGATCGAGCAGCACCAGGTCCACGGCCGTCTCCATATCGGCGACGTGCCGATTGTCCTCGGCGTTGAGGCAGTGGGTATTGGTGACGGTGAGGGTGGACGTCGTGCCCACCCTGGTCAGCGTCACCGCGGGCAGGACGGCCGAGCCGGTCGCCGCGAACCGGTCGGCCAGTTCGAGCGCGCGGCGGGTGGGTGCGCGCATGGCGTCCAGCAGGTGGTTACCCGTCACCGGGTCGGCGAAGACGGCGGCGAAGAAGATGCCCTGATCGATCTCCCACCCCTCCTTCTCCGCCTGCGGCCGCTCGGCATCGGCGGCCAGCAGATCGGCCGGTGGCAGCAGGCCCGGAAACAGATCTGTTGCGGCAGCGGACAATTCGGCCAGACGCAGTGAGTGGCGCAGGTCGTCGGTGGCGGCGCGATACACCGCGGGCGCGTGACGGCGCAGGAACTCACGCCGCCGGCGGCGCAGCGCGCGGTGCCCGGCCGCGGCGCGGGCCGCCGCGGCCTCGTCCCGCCGCGGCACCGGGCCCAG
>NZ_BAGL01000033.1 GCF_000308875.1 Nocardia transvalensis NBRC 15921 | reverse complement strand
ATGCAGCTCCGGCCCCGAGGTCGCGGCATAGCCCTCGGTGAATACGAGATACAGCACATGCAGCACCGCCGCGAGCCGCTCGGCGCGCTCGGCCGCCGACGGCGCCGCGAACCGGATCCCGCTGCCCGCCACCGTCTTCTTGGCCCGGGTGATCCGCCGGGTCATCGTCGCCTCGGACACCAGGAACGCGCGCGCGATCTCGCCGGTGGTCAGGCCCCCGACCGCCCGCAGCGTCAACGCGATCTGCGACGGCGGCGACAGCGCCGGGTGACAGCACATGAACAGCAGGATCAGCGTGTCGTCGGAATCGCTCGGCGGCCGGTCCGCCGCCGGCGCGAGCCGCTCCCCGGGCAGCCGGTACTCGACCGCGTCCTCCCGGTCCCGGCGGGCCTGCTCGCTACGCAGCAGATCGGTCAGCCGTCGCGACCCGACGGTGATCAGCCAGCCCAGCGGCTTGTCGGGCACACCCTCCGCGGGCCAGCGGGTGGCGGCGGCCAGCAACGCCTCCTGCACCGCGTCCTCGGCGACGTCGAAATGGCCGTAGCGGCGCACCAGCGCGCCGAGGACCTGCGGCGCCAGCTCGCGCAGCAGATCCTCGAATGCGGTGCGGGCCATCAGATCTCGTCCACGGACTCCATGATCGGCCGGATGTCGGCGTAGGCCGAGGCAGCGGCCTCCGGCGGCACTGGGCAGTCCTGTAGCCGCGCGGCGATCTCGGTAGCCCGGTCGAAACTCTCGCATTCGATCACCCAGTACCCGGCCAGCACCTCCTGGGTCTCGGCGTAGGGGCCGTCGGTGACGAACGCGGAGCCGTCGCGGTTGCCGACGCGGCGGGTGTGCACCGGCGCGGCCAGCCCACGCGTCTCCACCAGCTCGCCGGACTCCTCCAACTGCCGGTTGAAGGCCGTCATGAACTCCGCCATCTTGGCGTAGTACTCCGGCGTCCACGGCGATTCGCCGTTCCCGGCCAGCCCGTCGTAGTCCCGCTGCGAGCCGTAGCTGAGAATCATGTACTTCACGACCACTCCCTTCGCGCGGCGCCCGGACGGCGCCGTTCATCGGATACGTCGGAGCCGCTTCCCAGTTTCGGACATCACGCGCGCGAATTCCCTCAATCGGCTACCCCGCGCCGTTGCCGCAGCGCCAGCGCGCCCGCCGCCGACCCGGCCATGCACACCCCGACGACCCACAACCCCGCCCGCTGCGTACCGGTCCAGTCCTTCAGCCAGCCCGTGATGTACGGCGCGGCGAACCCGCTGACATTGCCGATCGAGTTGATCAGCGCGATCCCGCCCGCGGCGGCGGTGCCGACCAGGAACGTGCTGGGCAGCGCCCAGAAGGTCGGCAGGGCGGCCATCACCCCAACCGCACAGACGGTCACCGCCGTCATGGCCGCGAGCGGATTGCCCAGATACAGCGCCACCGGAATGGCGAGCCCGCCAACCAGCGCGGGCAGCGCCACATGCCACCGCCGCTCCCCCGTCCGGTCGCCGTGCCGGCCCCACCACACCATCGCCACCGCGCCGATGACGTACGGGATCGCGGTGATGAGACCGCGCTGCACCACCGAATAGTGCGTCCCGTACTGCGCCTGGAATCCGGCCACGATGGTCGGCAGGAAGAATCCGAGGGCGTAGAGGCCGTAGGTGATCCCGCCGTAGATCAGCGCCAGGCCGAGGATGCGCGGATGGGTCAGCGCCTTGCGCACCGTCCAGTGCTCGGCCCGCTCCACCTCTTCTTTCTCGCGGGCGAGTTCGGTTGCCAGCCAGTCTCTTTCGGCGGGCGTGAGCCAGTTCGCCCGCTCCGGCCGGTCGGTGAGGTAGAACCAGGTCAGCACCGCCAGCAGCAGCGCCGGAATGCCCTCGACGAGGAACATGAACCGCCACCCGGCCAGCCCGAACAACCCGTCGCCGTACTGGATGACCAGGCTCGACAGCGTCGACCCCAGGGCCGTCGAGATCGGGACGGCGGTCATGAACAGCGCGACGACGCGGGCCCGGTACTGCTGCGGGAACCAGTAGGTCAGATACAGCAGGATGCCCGGGAAGAATCCGGCCTCCGCGACCCCGAGGGCGAATCGCAGGATGATCAGCACGGTCTCGTTGGGCACGAACGCCATCGCCGTCGCCACCACGCCCCAGCTGAGCAGGATCCGGGCCAGCCACCGCCGCGCCCCGAATTTGTGCAGCGCCAGGTTGCTCGGCACCTCCAGCACGAGGTAGCCCAGGAAGAAGATGCCCGACGCGAATCCGAAGACGGTCTCGGTCAGCCCGAGATCCTCCTTCATGCCGCTCGGCCCGGCGAAGCCGATATTCACCCGGTCCAGATAGTTCACGAAATACAGCAGTCCGAGGAACGGCACCAGGCGCAGGCCGACCTTGCGCACGGTGGTCCGGGAGACATCGGTGGCGTCGAACACCTCGGTACTGTCCGCGCCCGGTATGCCCGGAGTCAAGGGCTATTTCCGGAACCAGCGGTTCCATATGTGCTACATTCGGAACCATGAGTTCCGGAAGTGAGTCGCGACCCGGCCGCCCGCTGTCGGCCGAGACCGATCACGCCGTCCGGGAGGCGACCCTCGCCCTGCTCGCGGAGGTCGGTTACGCCGGGCTGCGGGTGCAGGACGTCGCGACCCGCGCGGGGGTCGGCAAGGCGGCCCTCTACCGGCGATGGCCGTCGAAGGCAGCTCTCGCCCTGCACCACCTGATCGGCGACCTCCGCCCTCGCGAATACCGCGACACCGGCAGCCTGCGCGGCGACCTGCGTTCCGTGGCAACCGATTTCGTCACTCGCATGGCCCACCCCCGGGTCCGCGCGGTACTGCCCGAGATCATGGTGGACCTCCTGCGCGACCGCGCGCTCCAGGACGTTTTCGAACAGGTCTGCCTGCTCCCCGAACAGGACCTCATCCGCCGGGTCATCGAACGCGCGCTCGCCCGCGGCGACCTCACCAAAGCCCCCGACTTGCGGTGGGCCCACGCACAATTCGCCGGCCCGGTGTTCCTGTGGCTACACCTGCTCGGCGGCGACGACGATCCGGCCCTCATCGACCGTCTCACCAATTCCGTAGCCGCCGCCTGGCTACACCCGGAGGAGAACATATGAACACCTGGCTGTGGGCAGGACAGATAGTCCTCGCCGCGTCTTTCGTCCTCGCAGGAATCGCGAAAGTCGCTGTCCCCAAAGACAACCTACGCAACCCGATGCCCTGGGTCGACGACCTCTCCCAACGCCAGGTCACCGCCATCGGCGCACTAGAAATCCTCGGCGGCGCCAGCGTAATCCTCCCCTGGGCAACCAACATAGCCCCCATCCTCACCCCTCTTGCCGCAGTAGGCCTGGCCCTAGTCATGATCGGCGGCTTCACCACCCACATCCGCCGCAACGAATACACCCGCTCCCTCTCCAACATCGCCTTCTTCGCCATCGCCGTCCTGGTAGCCATCGGCCGCTTCAGCTGAGCGGCAGGTAGTTTCCCTTTTCGGTCGCCACGGCTTGCTTGGAGTGCGCTCCAGATCCCTAGTGTCCAAGGTGTGCGGGCGAATTCGAGAGGGCGCCCGATGGCGTCGGAGAGGGAACGATGAGCGGACTGGTCGGGAAGGTTGTCGCTGTTACCGGGGCGAGTAGTGGGATCGGGGCGGCGACGGCGGTGGAGTTGGCGGGCAAGGGGGCGGCGGTGGTGCTGGGGGCGCGGCGGACGGATCGGCTCGAGGCGGTGGTGGCGCGGATTCGGGGGGAGGGTGGGCGGGCGGTGATGGTGGAGGTCGATGTCACCGCGCGCGCCGATCTGGAGAAGCTGGTGGGTGTGGCGGTGGATCGGTTCGGGCGGCTCGATGTCCTGGTGGGCAATGCCGGTGTCACTCGCATCGGGCCGGTGGCGGACCTCGACGTCGACGGCTGGGACGCGATGATCGATGTCAACCTGCGCGGGGTCCTGCACGGTATCGCGGCCGCGCTGCCGGTGTTCCGTAGCCAGGGGCGCGGGCATTTCGTCACCACCGTCTCGACGTCGGGGCTGAAAATCGTTCCGACGCAAGCGGTGTACGCGAGCACCAAGAACGCCGTGCGCACGCTGCTGGAGGCCCTGCGCCAGGAGTCCACCGACGGCACGCTGCGGACGACCTCGATCTCACCGGGGTACGTCCGCACCGAACTGGTGGACCACCTCGACGACCCCGAGCAGCGCGAGCAGGCCCGTCAGGCCATGGCGACACTCGGCATCGCCCCGGAAGCCGTGGCCCGCGCCATCGCCTTCGCCATCGAACAGGCCGACGACGTCGAGATCGGCGACATCACCATCCGCCCGACCAGACAGGGCTGAGTGACACCGTAATCGGTTGTCCGGCACCATCTCCGGTGACGGCTGAACGACGGGAGGGACACGATGCGGTCGATACGGGTAGCAGCCGGAGATGACGTCTCGCTCCATGTCGGTGTCACAGGAGCGGGCCCGGATGTGGTGGTGCTGTCCGGCGGGCCCGGATGCGTCCAGTACCTGGAAGACGACCGATTGGCGCCGGGCGGGATGCGAGCGTGGTTTCCGGAACCTCGTGGCGTCGGGCGCTCCGGCGGCGGACCGCACGATATGGCCCGGGCCGTCGCCGATATCGAGGCGGTGCGCGAGGCCGCGGGAATCGACCGCTGGGTCGTGCTCGGTCATTCCTGGGGCTCGGACCTGGCGGTGCGATACGCGCTGGATCACCCCGGCCGGGTCGCGAGCGTGGTCGGGATCGCCGGGCACGGATTACACAACGACCGCACCTGGTCCCAGGCCTACGAGTCCGGCAGGCACCGGGAGTTCGATATCGAAATCCCTTGGGAGCCAACGGTCCACGCCGCGCTCCTCGCATCGTTCCGGGAGTGGATCCACGAACCCGCCCTGCTCCGCCGCCTGGCCGACACCCCCGTCCCCATGACCTTCGCCGCACCGCAGCACGACATTCGCCCGTCATGGCCTCTCCGGCAACTGGCCGCCCTGGTCCCGCACGGCAGGTTCGAGGAGGTGCCCGGAACCGATCACAATCTGTGGTCGACCGATCCGAGCGCGTGGACCACCGTCGTCACCGGGCGGTGCCACCCGGCATGATGCGCGACAGCGCGGCGTGAGGGCAGTGCAAGAACCTCGGGCGACCATCGATGACATGACATGGCACAGCGACCATCGGGCCGAGGGGAAGACGTTTCTGGTCACCGGAGCCAATGCGGGCATCGGGTACTTCGTCGCCGAGCAACTCGCGGCCACCGGCGCCACCGTGGTGCTCGGCTGCCGCGACACCGCCAAGGCCGACCTCGCGATACAGACGATCCGGACGCGTGTTCCGGAGGCTCGGCTGCGGCGGGTCGGCCTGGATCTGGCGGACCTGCCCTCGCTCCCCGCGACAGTGGACGCCCTGGGTGTCGACACCCTGGACGCCGTCGTCCTCAACGCGGGAATCCTCCTGTCCGGCCCCGAACGCCGGCTCGATGCCCAGGGCCACGAATTGATGTTCGCGACAAACCATCTCGGGCACTTCGCGCTCGTCGCCCAGCTGGCGCCGATGCTGTCGGCCGCCGCGAACAGCCGCGTGATCACCGTGGGCAGCTACGCCGCCCGATCGGAGCGCCTGGATCTCGCCGACCCGCACTCCGAGCACGACTACCGCCCCAAACGCACCTACGCCCGATCGAAGCTCGCCCAGATGCTCTTCGGCTTCGAACTCGACCGCCGCCTCCGCGCCGCCGGCTCCGGCACCGCCGGCATCGTCACCCATCCCGGCGGCGCCCTGGACTCCCTGACCCCGTCTCGCCCACCCCTGTTCGCCCGCACCACCGCCCAACACTTCCGCGGTCTCCCCGCATGCCTGGCTCTACACGGCAAAGACGCCGCCGCCACGACCATCACCCGAGCCGTCCTCGACCCCGAAATCTACGGCGGACAGCTCTGGGGCCCAAGGGTTTTCGGCCTCCGCGGCCGGCCCCACCAGGAAACACCCCACCCGCATATGACCGACCCCGACGTCGCCGCCCGGCTGTGGTCCGTCAGCACAGACCTCACCGGCACCGACCCGAACTTCCCGAACGCAAGAAACCGGTCACGCCTCCGATGAGATGTGGTCATCGTGCGGCAACCAGATCTCCTCGGCGCGGAGGCTGGCCTGTGGGGTGAAGTAGTCGCCGGTTCGCAGGTCTTCGAGCAACGTCGCGTGTTTCGGCGCCCAACCCAGGAGCGCTCGGGTGTGCTCGCTGGAGACCGGCACGTCGAGGGAGAAGAAGCGGGCCAGGAACGGGTTCCCGAGATGCACGGCGGCCTGTTCCGAGGTCATCGACACGACGGGGATGCCGAGCATCAGCGCGATCCGCTCGGCGATGCTCTTGATCGTGACGGCACTCTCGCCGACGCCGTGCAGCACGCTCCCGGCGGGAGCCCGCTCCAACGCCAGCCGGAACAGGACCGCGGCGTCGGCGCGGTGGACGGCCGGCCAGCGATTGGCGCCGTCATCGATGTAAGCCGAGACGCCGGCCCTGCGTGCGGCCGCGATGAGAGCCGGGACGAATCCGTAGTCGCCGGGTCCGTGCACGGTCGGTGCGAGTCGCACGACGCTGGATCGGACACCCAGATCGGCGAAACCCAGACAGGCTTGCTCGCCCGGGATACGAAAGGCGGCAACGGAATCGAGGTCCGGCGCGTCCTTCTCGGTGCTGATCCGGCCGGCCCGCGCCACCAGCGTGCCCGACGTGCTGACGAACGGCTTCCCGGTCCCCGCCAACGCATGCCCCAGCGCCTCGATCGCGGCGCGGTCGCGGCGAACGAGGTCGTCCGGATCGGCGTAGTCGCCGCCGTAGGCCATGTGCAAAACACCGTCGGCGGCTCGCGCACCGCTGCGCAGACTGTCGAAGTCCTCGAGACAGCCACGGTGGGGTGTTGCGCCCAGCGACTCCAGCCGGGCGGCGGCGGTATCCGAACGGGCCAGCCCGCTGACGCTGTGACCGGCTTCGATGAGTTCGGCGACAACAGCGGGGCCGGTCTGACCGGAACCTCCGGTGACGAAGACACGCATGGGATCTCCTCTTCGAACGCCATGAACTGGCACTACTTAGCGCCAGTCACTGACTCTACCTGTAGCGCCAGTTACTGGCGCAACGTGACGCCAGTCACTGACACAACGCGGTAGGCTCGGAGGGTGCCACGAAGCGGAGCAGAAGCGCGCCGCCGCCTGCAACAGGCGGCCTTGGAGTTGTATCGGGAACGAGGATTCGACCAGACCACGACGGCGGAAATCGCCGCCCGCGCGGGGGTCAACGAACGCACCTTCTTCCGTCACTTCCCGGACAAACGCGAAGTGCTCTTCGACGGCGAAGCCGACCTCCGCGACGCCCTGACACGGGCCGTCGCCGAGGCACCCGAGGGACTCGAGCCGTTCGAGGTCCTGCTACGCGCCTTCCGGACATCCGCCCGGAATCTGGAGAACCACCGCCCCTCCTCCGACCCGCGGTGGACAGTCATCGCGACGACCCCGGCCCTGCGCGAACGCGAATTGGCCAAACACGCCCGGCTCACCGACAGCGTGACGGAGGCGTTGCGGCAACGCGGAGTCGATGACGACCTGGCCGGCCTCGCCGCCCGGACGGGCTGGGCCGCCTACCAGCACGCGGTCCAACGCTGGCTCGACAACCCCGCACACGGTCTGGACACGCATCTCTCCCGAGCCTTCGACGATCTACGCACTCTCTCCACACGACGGTGAACCGGCTTCCGGATCGATCGCCGCCAACCCACGGCCGATCGATCCGGAAACGCACGATCGGCGACCGGTGGGGCCACCGATCGCCGGGCGTGCTTGTGAAAGTGTCACCGCGAGAGCGAGTTTCGCAGGTCGGTGAGGGTGGCGCGGCGCTCGTAGGCGATCCAGGCGAAGATCGCGGCGAGTGCCAGGGGGAAGATCGCCATGGCGGGCTGGCCGGCGATGAACGCCTGGGTCCCGGCGGCGAGGACGGTGACGATGCACAGGCCCGCGGCGGCCAGGGCGCTGAGCCGGGGCACCATCAGGCCGATACCGCCCGCGACCTCCGCGACCCCGATGAAGATCAGCAAGGCGAACGGGATGGTCAGATTCTCGGGGGCGTTCTCCGCCAAGGTGTTCGGCATCACGAGCTTCGGCCCGCCGGAGGCGATGACGAAGAACAGGCCGAGCACGATCTGCAGGGTCCACAGCACGCGGTTGCGGATCTTGCCGGGACGGTAGGTGACGTCGCTGGAGAAGGTGGCGGAGGGGTTGGCGGTGGTCATTTCTGGTCCTTCTGGTCGGTCGCGCCGGGTTGGTAGCGCGTTCACCGGATAGGACGGAGCACCCTCCGAGAAGTCATCGCTGTCCGCGAAAGTTTTTCGCCCATATGTGACACTGTCGCTGTGCAGCCTAAACGCAGGGTTCACTTCGTGGGCAGCTTGCCCGCACAGTTGGACAGTCCGGAGAAGGCCATGGCGTTCGCCGTCGACACAGCAGGGGAAGCCCTGGACGGCATGGTTCCGGGCGGTGAAGCGGACCCGTATCGCGCCCAGTGGTACGTCAGACCGATCATGGACCGGCTCGGCGAGGTCCCGGCGCTGGCGCCCGTGCGCCGCGGTGATTGGTCGACGCTGCGTTCCCGCGACACCTTCCGGCTTCGACCGGGCCGATCGCTGGGCGAAGCAGATATCGATGCCGCGCTCGGCTATGCCGAGGAGGCCCGGCGTGCCATGGCGGCATTGGCCGACCTGCGCCGAACCGATCCCGGACTGCGTTTGCAGGTAGGCATACCGACGCCGTTCGTCATCGGTTTCATCGCCTTCGAGGCGCGGATGCTCCGGTGGCGTCGAGGCTCGGCCGGCCGCGGTGACCGCGGCTTCCCCTATTACCGCCCGATCCTCGACGCCACCGTCAGGGAGATCGTCCGTATCCGAGAGGCGTTGGGGGACAACGTCGTATTCCAACTGGAACTGCCGGCGGAGACGCTCCTCTGCGCGGGGCTGCCCGCGGGCCTGCGGCAGGGCCCTGCCACCGCGGCGGGCCGAGCGATCGCACGCCTCGTCGCACGCACGCCCCACGATTCCCGCTTCGGTGTGCATCTGTGCTACGGGAGCCTCGACGACAAGCCCGCCGTGGCGCCGAGATCGGCGGCCCCGGTAGTCGCGCTGGCCAACGCGATCGCACGATACTGGCCCGCGGGGCGACATCTCGAGTTCGTCCACTTCCCCATCGGCGACGGCAAACAGGCGCCGGTCCGGCCGCGGTACTACGAGCCCCTCGCACACCTCGAATTGCCTTCCGCTACGCGTGTTGTCGCCGGGCTCGCGCATCCGACGCAGCCGCTCCCGCAAGCGCGGCAGGGGCTGGCGGCGGCGGAGGCGGCCTACGGCGGCCTGCTGGACGTCGCGGCGCCGTGCGGTCTGGGCCGCTATAAGACCGTCGACCGGGCGCAGTCGGCGGTAGCGCACGCGGTCGCCTTGACTGAAACAGACACGAGCCAGACCAGCGCCGGCAGTGCGGAGTAAAGCGTCGGCGAACCTGTCGCGGAATTAGTGGATCATGTTGTGGCGGAGCATGGTTCGCCGATGGCTCGAGTAGGGGTGGTTCGGCCGGGCGGAGCAGCGCCTTCCTCGGACCACGCATAATCCACCACATCCGGGCGACAGATCTCCGCAGGAGCATCCGGCCGAGGCGCTGATCGGCTACGGTTACGCCTGTGGTCGAAGGAATCGAGGATCCTGCGCTGGAGAACGAACGAACGCCGCGCCCGTTCGACGGTCAGCTGAACTCCGCCCGAGTGTACGACTATCTGCTGGGCGGAAAGGACAACCTCGAGATCGACCGGGGTATGGCGCACGAAATGCTGTCGCGCGCACCGGAACTCAAGACGCTGGTCTGGTTCGCCCGGGGTTTCCTGCGCAAATCCATCGAGCTGGCCGCGGATGCCGGTGTCCGTCAGTTCATCGATCTCGGCTCGGGCATCCCGATTTCGCCCAACGTGCACGAGGTGGCCCGGGAGATCGAGCCGTCGGCGCGGGTGGTGTACGTCGACTACGACCCGGTCGTAGTCGCCCATTGCGAGGCGCTGCTGACCAAACCATCCGGTGTCGCGGCAATGCTGGGCGACATCCGCCGCCCGCAGGACATCATCGATCAGCTGAGCGACCGCGCCCTGATCGACTTCGACGAGCCGGTGGCGATCTCGCTCATCGGTGTGCTGCATTACGTGATGGACCACGAACACCCCGCCGAGGTCGTCGCCGCCTTCCGCGACCGGCTGGCACCGGGCAGTTACCTGGCGATCAGTCACGGCTCCAGTGATTCCGATCCGGAGATACTCCGGGTACTCACCGGCACCGACAACAGTTCGGCCCAGGTCGATTTTCGGTCCGCCGCACAGATCGAGAAGTTCCTCGCCGGCTTCGAGCTGCTCGAACCCGGTGTGGTGCCGGTGCAGGAGTGGCTGCGCCCCGACTTACCCGAGACTCGCATGGTCATGCTCGGTGCCATCGGCCGCAAACCCTGAGTTTCCGGCGCGACAGGAGTAGCCTCGAATACGCCAATTCGTTGGCCGCCTCCACATTCGAGCGTGCATCAGATGTTGTCCCAGTCGATCAGAGGATGAAAATGAAGTCCCTCAAAATTGTCGCTGGCGTCGTGTCGACGATCGCAACAGTCGCCGCGGTCACGACCGGCGTCTCGAGTGTCAATGCCCCTGCGGCCTCCGCCGGTCCCGGCGAGTTCCTCATCACCCGGGAGGTCCCCACCCTGGAGGACCTCGACGATCAGGTGGCGTTCCTGATCGAAACACCCGCCTCCGACGAGGCCAAGGCCGCCAACATGGAAGGCGGCATGCGGGCGGTCGTGGTCGCGCGCACCCTCTACAACCTCGGCCTGTTCCGAGCACCGGTCGGGTCTAACGACATCACCGGCCCCGAAACCCACGAGGGCAACGTGCACACCGCGATGCTGCGCAGCAAGTCGGCGGGACGGCCGGATCTGGTTGCGCGCGTGGTCTGGAAGCGGATCGACGGTGTCTGGAAGCTGTCCAACAGCTCGGTGTGCGAGGGCGTCAAGGCCGTGGGGCTCGCGATGGCCTGTGACTTCTGACCGGCACCGAACGCCGTGATCGACATCCGTGACCTCACCCTGAGCTACCCGGGCGTGACCGTCCTCGACGTCCCCGAACTGACGGTGGCCGACGGGGCACTCACGTACCTGATCGGACTCAACGGCACCGGCAAAACCACGCTGCTGCGGTGTATCTGCGGCATCATCGCGCCTGCCGTCGGCACCGTCCGGGTCGACGACACCCTCGTCCGGGCTCATCACACCACACCGGCAACTCTCGGAATGCATCTCAACTACCGAGCTTTCGACCCACGGCACACCGCACGCCGGCACCTACGCTGGATCGCCCGCGCCCGTGGACTTTCCACGGGCCGGGTCGGCGAAGTTCTCGAGATCGTCGACCTCGCCCGGGTCGCCGATCGCCGGCTGGGGCACTATTCGCTCGGCATGCTCCAGCGTGTCGGCATCGCCGCCGCGTTGCTCTCCGAGCCTCGGACCCTGCTCCTCGACGAACCCCTCAACGGTCTCGACATCGCGGGCATCCGCTGGATACGCGGACTGCTGCGCCGCCTCGCCGACGCCGGGACCTGTGTCCTGGTCGCCACGCACCTGCTCGACGAGGTCGAACGCAACGCCGACCACATCGTCATCCTGGGAAGCGGGCGCATTCTGGCCGACCAGCCGTTCACCCATCTCATGGACACCCTGGGCCCCGGCGAGACCAGCCTCGAGGACGCCTACCTGCGAATCGCCGGCCTGCCTGCCGAGGTCGCGTCCGGCGTGGCCTCATGAACAACCCCGGTCCGGCCACCCTGATCCGCCGCGGCATCGCCGCCGAATGGACCCGCACCACCGGGCGCAGCTTCCTGTGGACCGCCGCGGTCCCCCTCACCTTCGCGCTGCCGCTGGCCATCACCTTCGGAATCGCCGCTGTCGCAGAACGACTCGCGACTCTCCCCGGACAGAGTTACCTGGCCGCGGTCTCCACCACGAATTCCGTGTACTGGGTGATCACCTTGTCCGTGTCGGTCATGATGGTCACCGCCGCCTACGCCCACGCCACCCAATGGCGCGGTCAGGCAAGCGATCTCCATGCCTTCCTGTTTCCCCGGTCCTGGACGGTCGGGGTGGCCCGGTGGATCTACTACGGCGCCATTTCGGCGATCTCTACCGTTGTTCTGCTCGTCGTCGTGATGGTCACGCTGCCCCACCTGTTCCCGCAAATCTATGGGGCCGTGGACATTACGGACTCCGCCGGCATCCGGTTCCTCTGGACCGTTCCAAGCTACGCGTTCGCCGCATGCGGCGTGGGCGTCGCGGTCGGGTCACTGATTCGCACTCCGTCCGCCGCCGTCGCCGTGCTGCTGTTCTGGGTCTATGTGGCCGAGAACTCCATCAACCTGCTCCCCCACGGGTACACCCTGCAGGCCTATGCCCCGTTCCTCAACGCCGTCGCCGCGACCGGCCAGCAGGTCGCCTTCGTCCCTCGCTTCGGCCGCAACGGATCTCTGCTCTACTTCGTCGCCGTCGCCGTCGCCGTCTTCGTCGTCACAGCGGTCCTGCCCACCCTCATTCGCCGGATATCCGGATATCGCAGAGCGACGCTCACCGAATCAGGCGCTGCCTGAGCCGAGTCGAGCGATTACGCGGAGACCGGACGAACCTCGAGCGGAAGCTTTCCCATCCCCGGGATCGGACCCATGGCTCGCGGGAGCTTCTTGGTTACGACCGGCTGGAACTCCCACTTCGACAGCAAACTGTGCAGCGTCGTCTGCAGTGCCATCCAGGCGTAATTGTTGCCGATACACATCTGATTGCCCATGCTGAACGGGACGAAGCTCCGGCATTTCGACCCCGAGCCGGTCGACCATCGATCCGGGTCGAACGTGTTCGGGTCGGCGAAAATGTTCGGGTTACGGTGAACAGCGGCAATGCTGTAGCCGATATCGGTTCCGGCGGGAAAGGTGAAACCTCCGAGTTCGACCGTGGCGACGGTGCGTCTCGTCTGCAGGAGCGGCGAATGGATTCGCGTGACCTCGTTCAGGAACCGGTTCAGGTAGTCGAGCTGGTCGAGGCTTCGGGGGCCGAGTTCTCCCGCGGCGGAGATCTCCTGCCGCAGTTGCGAAGCCACCTCGGGGCGCTGGGACAGCTCGTACAGAGTCCAGGTCAGCATGGCGGTCGAGGCGTCGATCCCGCCGAAGAGAACGGTCACGGCCTGCTCTGCCAGGAACTTGTCACTACGGGGTTCGTCGTCCGAGGGATTCAGCAGGATGTCGAGCAGGTCGTTGTGGCGCTCACCGCTGGCCCGCCGCGCGACGAGCAGTTCCTGGCAGTATTCCCGCAGTCGGGTTCCGGCCGACAGGAATTTGCGGTTCACCGGCAACGGCAGGCTCGCCAACCGCTTCGGTAGGACACTGCCCACTATGGCGCCCGCGCCTATGTCCTCGATCAGACTCGAGATGAATTGCAGTTCCCCGGTATCCGGTTCGTGCGAGAACATGGACCCCAGCAGATTGGCGATCACCAACCCCAACAGCGCGGAACGCGCCTCGACGGTCTGGCCCGGCCGCCACGAACTCGCCAACGCGTCCGCGTTTCGCTTGACGGTGTGCGCGTAGCTTTCCAACTCCGTCCGATGGAACGCCGGTTGCAGCAGACGACGAAGATCCCTGTGCTTCTGACCATCCGTGACGATCAGCGATTCCTCGAATATGAGACGGATGCGGTCGAAGAGGAGCCCTCGCTCGTAGGAGTCGGAGTTCTCCACCAGCACCCTGTGGAGTAGTTCGAAATCGGTGATGACATAGACGACGCGAGAGCCGATATCGACACGCGCGATCTTCCCGACGTCGGCCAGATCCACCATGAACTGGACCGGATCACGCCACAGTCGCCACCCGTGCCCGACGACAGGCACACGCCCGGGCCCGCACGGGACATCACGGAGATCCACTGTATCTCGCCCCTCTTTCAGCAGGTCCAAGGTCAAGTCCCTCGAAGGATCCGACCACTGTCGCTGACGCCGTTATCGATCCATACGCTACCTTAGCCCGGATGTTGCGCAACGGCCGGGCGACAAGTGAAAACGCCTGCCCCGCAGGCATGATGACACACGCTGACAGTTCCTGGCAGTCCCGGAACCCGCCTAGTCCAGCAAACCTGACTGTCGCCGTCAGACAGTAGACCTACCCGTGGACTGATTCGGCGATGAACACGAACTCGCGTCCAGGACGGTCGGAAGCGTCCCTGATGCCCCTCACCCGATAGCCGTGGGATGTCAGGTCGGCTTCGATCTCCGCCCGCCCACGGAATCGGAGGGTCGAGTCCGAAACGAGGACAGCCCCATCCGCAGCGAATGTGTATGTGTGCCGGAACGATACGAACGGAAGGTCCACCGCCGTGACCTCCAATCGCCGCGCCACCCGCCCAACGCCCGGAATCTCACGGACCACCGGGCCCGGGTCGGCGGCCCAGTCCTCCCATGCACGACGCTCCGGACGTCTGGTCTCGAAAACGAGATGACCGCCGCGTCCCAGGGCGGCATGGATGCTGTCCAATGTTTCCGCCCAGTCGTTGTCGTCGAGGAACACCTGTGCCACATTCCCGGTCATGACCGCGAGATCGGCACTGCGAGACTTCCTGTCCCGCAACCGATATCGATCACTACCCCGGCATCCAGCTCGTCGGCGAGGTCGAGGTACAGGGTCAAATCCTTGCGCTCGCCTTCGAACTCGTCGTAGATCGGCGCGAGGCGGGAGTGGGCGAAGATCGCATCCGGCATCGATAGACCGTAGCTATGTGAGTGCCATACGTACCAACGGTTTTCATCGGCAAGCGCGCCGGCTGCGGGGTGGTTCAGGTGGTGGGGCGGGTGTCGGAGAGGGCCGTTGCCGACGCTTGGAGGAGGGTGATCAGGCGGGTTCGGTCGGCGGGGGGCAGGCGGGTGTGCAGTTCGCGTTCGAGGGCGGTTCGGATGTCGGCGCGCATTGCCCGGCCCTGGTCGGTGAGGACGACGCGAGTTACGCGGCGGTCCGCGGGGTCCGTCTGCCTGGCCAGGAATCCGCGGCGTTCCAGCCGGTCGACCAGACCGGTGACGTTGGTCTTGTCGCACCCCAGCGCGGTCGCCAGCTCGCCGAACGACGGTGGGTCGCCACGCAACTGGCACAGCAGCTCGGTCTGCTGCATGGTCAGCTCGAAGCGGCGGGCTATCAGGTGATAGAGCGCGTTCACCTCGCGATTCAGCCTTCCGAAGGCTGCCGCCAGCCCTGTGTCCTCGGTCGCCATGAGACAAGTCTAGATAACCGACTGTTGACAGCCTCCACCAATTAGTCGAGCATCTCTACTATCTAGATCATGAACTAATAGGAGGATGTCATGCCGGTCGCCATCGTCACCGGAGGATCTCGCGGGATCGGGCGGGCCATCGCGGAGCGACTGGGCGCGGGCGGCGCCACGGTCGTCGTGAACTACCACTCGAACCGATCGGCGGCCGAGGAGGTGGTCGCCTCGATCGAAGGATCCGGTGGCCGAGGCGTCGCCGTGCGGGCCGATGTCGCCGATCCGGCACAGCTGCGCGGCCTGTTCGACGATGCCGAGGAACGCTTCGGCGGAGTGGACACCCTCGTGAACAACGTCGGCACGGCCAGATTCGCCCCGCTCGCCGAGGCCACCGACGAGGATTACGAGCGGATGTTCTCGGTCAACACCAGAGCCACCTTCGTCGCGTTGCGTGAGGCCGCGAACCGGGTACGGGACAACGGCCGGATCGTCGTCGTCTCCTCCGGGGTGACAGCGACGCACCGCGCGGGAACCGGCCTGTACGCCGCCAGCAAAGCGGCCGGTGAGGAGATGGTCCGGGTACTGGCCAGGGAGCTCGGTCCGCGCGGGATCACCGTCAACACCGTATTGCCCGGAGCGACCCGGACCGAAGCACTGGCCGGGATACGGAGCCAGGAAGAACTCGAGCAGGTTGCCGCGTCCACGCCCCTCGGCCGCCTCGGCGAACCCGACGATATCGCCCGCGTCGTCGCCTTCCTGGCCTCCGACGAGGCCCGCTGGGTCACCGGTGAAACCGTCCGCGCGGGCGGCGGATTGTTCTGACGCGAGGTCGCCGCTACCGGTCTTCGGCAACCGGAGCGCCCGCGATGAGCTGATCGAGACCGGCGATCATCGTCGGACACTCGTCGGCGGGGTGGTCGCTGGGGCAGTTACGCGCGTGGGCCAGGAAGGTTTGAGCGGCCCGGGCGCGGGCTATGACCTGCTCCAGCTCGTCGATCTGCCGGTCGAGACGCTCGCGCCAGCGGGGGCCGGGTTCATCGAGGACCACGGCGGCGGTGTCCAATGGGATACCCAGGCTCTGGGCGAGTTTGACGAAAGCCAGCCTGCGCAGCTGACCCGAGTCGTACATCCACCACGGTCAGGAAGGACGTTCGATGGATACTCCCCCGGTCAATCATCACGCCGGCCACCCCGGGTTCGCGGGGCCGATCGGAACGGCGATGGGGCTGTACATGTTCCTGGCCGGCCGGCAGCGCGCCCGGATGGTGGCCGATCTGGCGTCGGTGACATCGGCCGACACCGTCGTCGATATCGGCTGTGGCCCGGGTGGCGGGGTCGCGGCGGCGGCGCGTCACGGTGCACGCGTCACCGGCGTCGACCCGTCGACGGCGATGTTGCGGCTGGCCCGAATCCTGGTGCGCGGGAACGGGATCGGCTGGACGCAGGGAGTCGCCGAGCGCCTTCCGCTGGAGGACGGCGCCGCCACGGTGGCGTGGGCGGTCGCCACGGTTCACCATTGGCCGGACGTGACGGGCGGGCTTGCCGAGATTCATCGCGTCCTCGCGCCCGGGGGCCGATTCCTGGCGATGGAACGGGACGTGGCCGCCGACGCCAAGGGGCTGGCCAGCCACGGCTGGACCGAGACCCAGGCCCGGTCCTTCGCCGATCACTGCCGCGCCGCCGACCTCACCGACCCGCGCGTCGAGGGCCATGTGCTCGGCCGGCGCATGTTCTGGACGGTCAGTGCGATCCGGCCGTGAACAGGGTGGCCCGTAAATGCCGGGCCGTCCGGGATTCGCCCGCGTAGGGTCCCCACATGGCCTGCAAGATCACCGAACTCGTTGTCGAATGTGCCGATCCGCAGCGACTGGCGGACTTCTGGTGCGAAGTGCTCGGTTACGTCGAACTCGGCTGGGAGGGTGACGCACTGGAGATCGGCCCGCCCGGAACCGGATTCGGCGGGCCGCAACCGACCCTGGTGTTCAGCCCCACCACCGAGCCGAGGCGCGGGAAGCTGCCGCTGCACCTCGACGTGAACCCCACCGACCGCGATCAGGACGCCGAATTGGACCGGCTGCTCGCCGCCGGTGCGCGGAGGGCCGATATCGGCCAGACCGGGACCGAGTCGTGGCACGTCCTGGTCGACCCCGAGGGCAACGAATTCTGCCTGCTCCGGCGGCGGGTCGCGGCGGAGAGCTGACAGACCGGGGCAGTAATGCGGCATAGGGATTTCCTATGGCGTCTGCTGATATTTCGTCTTTGCCTCTCGTCGTTTTCCGGGCTTACCGTGAAATAGCTCGACAAAGCAAGATTCGCCCTTTTCCCGTCGAGCGAACAGACATGCGATGGAGAGGATCGGTGGCAATGACCACTGTCGAAAACGGGTCGGCGACGCGCGAATTCGCGGGAAAGCGGGCTCTGGTCACGGGTGGTTCTCGCGGAATCGGCGCGGCCGTCGTGCGCCGACTTCTCGACGGGGGCGCGGAGGTGGTCGCGACCGCGAGGTCCGCGACGAGCACCGTGCCCGAGGGAGCCACCTTCGTGGCGGCCGACGTGCGCACTCGGGCCGGAGCCGAGGCGCTCGCCGCGACCGTGCGGGAGGTGCTCGGCGGGGTGGACATCCTGGTCCACAACGCGGGCGGGGCGCGACCGCACCAGGGCAGTTCATCCATTCCCGACGAGGAGTGGCAGGACGCGCTCGACCTGAACTATCTGGCGTCGGTGCGGCTGAACTCCCTGCTGACACCGGGTATGCGGGAACAGAAGTCGGGAACGATCGTGCACATCTCTTCTGCGGCGGTGCCCACGCCGGTAGCACCTTTCCTGCATTACACGGCGGCCAAGGCGGCGCTGGAGAACTACAGCCGGGGACTGGCTCTGGAGCTGGCTTCCTTCGGAATCCGGGTCAATACCGTCTCTCCCGGACGCACCGCCACCCCCGGCGGCGAAGCGACGCGGGAGTTGTGGGCGGATATGGACGCGGGCCTGGGCCAGAACGACATCCCGGCCGTGCCGCTGGGGCGCGACGGCCTGCCCGACGATATCGCTCACGCGGTGCTTTTCCTGCTGTCCGACCGGGCGGAATGGCTGACCGGAAGCAGCCTCGTCGTGGACGGCGGCGAATTCCACCGCGGGTGATTCCGAAGGCATTTCGAATAAATCACTCGCGCTCGACTGAGGAATCTTGGCATGGGTAAATACAGCGACAGGAATGTCGTGATCACCGGCGGCGGCAGCGGTATGGGATTCGCCATGGCGAAACTGCTGGCGGACGGCGGGGCACGCGTGATGATCACCGGCCGCTCCCGGGCAACGCTCGACGCCGCCCTGGAGCGGCTCGGCGGGAACGCGGTGGCGGTCCCGGGCGATGTGGCCTCGCTGGCCGATCTGGAGGCGCTGGCCGACCGTGTGAAGGATGAATTCGGCACGCTCGAGGGCCTTTTCGTCAACGCCGGCATCGCACGCGCCATGCCGTTCGAGTCGATGACCGAGGAGGCGTACGACGAACTGTTCGCGATCAACGTCAAGGGCGCCTACTTCACCGTGCAGAAGCTCGCCCCGCTGCTGAGTACGGGTGCCGGCGTCGTCCTCACCACGTCGACCGCGAATGTCATCGGCATGCCGACGACCAGCGCCTACGCGGCGGGCAAGGCGGCGCTGCGCTCGATGGCGCGCACCCTCGCCGGTGAATTGCTGCCGCGCGGAATCCGGGTCAACGCGGTCAGCCCCGGTCCCATCGATACGGGAATCCTGGAGAACGGGATGTCCGCGGAGGCCGCCGCTCAGTTCAAGGCGCAGGTGGTAGCCGACAATCCCATGCGGCGTTTCGGCACCACCGACGAAATCGCCACGGCGGCAGCATTTCTCGCCTTCGACGCCACATACACCACCGGCGCGGAGTTCGCCGTGGACGGAGGCGCCACCCAACTGTGAGCCGGCTGTCAGGACGCCTGCGCGACGAGCGCCGATTCGTGCCAGGCCTCCTGACGCAGCAGGTCGAGCAGGGCCGTCTCCCCCGGGCCGGCACCGGACCGGACGACCGCGATGACGGGCTGGGACACCGCGGGGAACACCGGGCGCGCGAGATGTTCGTAACCGAGGGGCACCGCGGAGGCCGGGACGAGCGTCACTCCCAGCCCATGGGCGGCCCAGCGCACGGCGGTCGCGGTCTGCGATACCCGGGCGGCCGTGGCCGGGGTGAGCGCATTGGTGCGCAGCACGTCGAGCAGGACGGCGTCGAGCGCACTGTCGCGATCGAACCTGATCCAGGGCTCGCCGCCCAGATCACTCAGCTCGACCCGGTCGGCGGCGAGGTGCGGATGCCCCTCGCCCAGGACGACGACGAACTCCTCCTCGCCGAGCCGGTGGGCGTATTCGGGAGACCGATCACACGCCGCCATCAGGGCGAAATTCAACACACCCTGACGACACAGCCGGTCCAGTTCGGCGGAACTCGGTTCCTCGAAGACGGTGACCTCCAACCGCGGAAACCGGTCGCGCAACGCGCCGAGCGCACCCGGCAACTGCCGCGTCCCGAACCCCATCTGCGCCGCGACCAGCAACTCACCCGCCAGCTCGTCCGCCCCGGCCCGAGCCGTCGCCCGCGCCCGCCGCGCCGCACTCACCGCCACCTCCGCCTCCCGCAGAAACGCCAAACCGACCGCGGTCGGCACCAGCCCACCAGGCGTCCGCGCGAACAACTCCACCCCCAGCTCCCGCTCCAGCCCCCGAATCTGCTGAGACATCGACGGCTGAGCAACCCGCAACATCTCCGCCGCCGCAGTAACCGACCCCGCCTCGGCAACCGCCAACGCATACTCGAACTGCCGAAGGCTCATCGTCTTCCATCCCCTCGTCGTAGTAAGCCACCCAGCGGGGCTGGGAAACTCACGAGATCATCCCCCAGAGCAACCGCCTCGGTCCGCGTCTTCTTCCATCTGCATCGAGCGCTGTTCCCGGCCCTCGCGCGTCGATCCCGACACAGGCCACCACACCGCCCATGCGAACACCACCAGCGGAACCCCCGCAGCCAGCATCAGCCCGAAGTTCATCCGAACCGTCCTGGAGTCAGCGCCGCCCACCGGGCGAAAGACATTCTCGGGAAATGTGTTTCGACCTCGGCAATCGACATGATCGCGTGCAACATGATCACGTCGAGGTGAGCAGGTGACGGCGCGATCACCACATCCACATCAGCCGCCCGAACCTGATCGACCAGCGGGATGAGCGACATCTCCGGCGGCCACACCAACACATAGCCGAGTCGGCGAGCCAAGCGCCGCAACTGAGCCGCATCCCACTCCGGCGCAATCGTGATCGCGGGGTCTATCCATCCGAATGCAGTAGGCCGATCTCTCATCAGCGCTCTCCTTCACCAGGGCAGCCATAGTGGCAGTTCTGACCGACCGCCGGACGCGAAGATAGGCTCTGAAACCGCATGCCTCACACAGCAAATATTCAGACTCGTCACCTCTATACGGAAATCGGTATAAAGTGCGGACGGAGAGGGACTTTGCTGGCAGACAGCAACTCATCTGGCACCACCCATGGACGCGCTCGACGACGCAGCGGGGGTAACGGCATTGCTCATGACCACTGGCGGGACCATACGAAGGATTCGCAAATCCCTCGGAATGACTCAGGGCGAGCTCGGTGCGCTCATCCACTTCACTCAACCCGGTGTCTCGCAGCTGGAACACGACGGCCCGGCCGTACATGACATCCGGGTGCTCCGCCGTGTGGCCAAGGCATTACAGGTGCCGCTGGCCATACTGGTAGTGGATACGAATGAGGAGGCGGACGTGGAGCGTCGCCAATTTTTCAAGATCGGAGTTCTCGGCGTCGGCGCTGCTGCGGCAACCGGCAAGAGCACGATCGCCAACGAATCGGTGCCAGCCGCAACAAAGGTCGGCGGGGCTGACGTAGAGCGAATTACGACGAGCGTCGATAAATTTCACGAACTGCAATTAATGACCGGCGGGGACAGCCTGTGCGAAATCGCCACCAACAACGTCCGGTATATCGAGCATCTTCTGGACGATGGCAGTTACAGCGACAAGGTTGGTAGGGCGCTGACGAACGCCGGTGCCGAAATGATGACCGCTGCGGGCTGGATTCACTATGACGCCGGCCGTTGGAATGAGGCTCGTCGGTACTACGCCGATGCCGCCCAGGCAGCGACCGTGACAGGCAACGGAATTGCGGCCGCTCATGCTTGGGTCAATGCCTGTCTGCTGTCGTATCGAGAAGGCTCGCGGCCCAAGGAAGGCGTTCAGTTGGCGGAAGCCGCACAACTTGCAGCTCGGCGTGAGGGCGGCCCGAAATTGCGAGCTTTGGCCGCGATCCGGGAGGCCGAAGCGTACAGCGTGATCGGTGATCAGTCCGCAACGGTGGCGGCGATCAACCGAGCACATCGGGCCTTCGAATCGACGAAGGGCCGAGACCCATCGTGCCTGGCCTATCTTCCTGAAGCACAGCTCAGCGGCCTTACCGGCCTTGCGTTCATGCGACTTGGTGACCACGACAAAGCGACTACGCATCTGCGAACCGCCGTCGAAGGCACGCCGATGTACCCGCGTGAGCGGACAGCATGGCAGATTCGTCTGGCGCAGAATCATATTCGTGCCGGGGCGATTGCCGATGGCTGCGCGCTACTCGTTCAGCACTTCGAAAACGTTGGCAAAGTCGCCTCGGCCAGGCTGCAAACGGCGTTGACCAATATCGCGGGTGAACTGCGTACGCACACATCCGTGACAGAAGTCCGAGAGTTCTTCGGACTGTGGACGACACGTTGAGCTGCCGACAAAGAGCTTTGCCGACTCGTAGGCATCAGCCCCCTACAGTGGCTCCAGGCGTCCAGCGACCCGCCTTCTCAATATCTCGTAGCGCTTCACCGTACAGCTGTCGGACAAGCAATAGTCGCGAGTTGACTTGAAGCCCTTGACCTTCGGGGCCGGCTCCGTGAAGCGAGTGCCTTGCGGAAACTGCTGCCTGGTGAGATCGACTGTTTCATCATCGATGACGTTCAGGTAATGCGAGATGGTCTTCCCGTCCGGCAGCGTCGCCGTCGTATGGACGATATCCCCGGCAAAGTAGTCCTGGACAACACAAGCCGTCACAGCGCACTGTCCCTTCGCCCGATTTTGCTCTGTCCAATCCTGCGCGGCGCTGGTATCCGCTGACCAGGCCATGTAGAGAGTTTCTTGAAGGGTTTCCAGGGAAGCGGGGCCCATGACACCCAGGGTACATACGAGTCGTTCGACCGAGTCGAGATACCCTTGTCGATCGCCAAATCGTTTGCGGGACAGCGATCAACGCTCACTCATGCCCTCGGGGCTTCCGCTTGATCCGAGGTCTCCGTGCGGGTGGCGGTGGGTGGGGTGAGGATGCGGGTCAGGGTGGTGGTGAAGGCGTGGGTGGCGGCTGTGGGGGTCATGTGGCCGGTGGTGTGTTCGGCGCTTGCGGCGTGGGCTAGGTGGATGGTGGTGGTGACCAGCCAGGGGGTGGGGAGGGTGGTGTCGAATTCGCCTGTGTCCTGGCCGCGGCGGATCACCCGTTCGATTCGGTCGGCGATCGGGGTGTGCCTGGCACGGTCTTCCTGCGCGGTGACCGGTAGTGCGTCGATTCGTTGGAGGAGGGTGGGGTAGCGCGTGGATTCCTTTGTCGCCGCGTCGATTACGCGTAGTAATGCTTCGACGGCTGGGCCCTCGTCCGGGTTCGCGGCATCCATTGCGGCGGCGGTCAATTCGTTGAGCCTGTCGAGGACCGCCACGAGTAGCCGCTCGCGAGAAGGGAAGTGGGCGTACACGGTCTGGCGGGTCACGCCCGCGTCCGCGGCGATGGTCTCCACGCTGGCATCGGGGTGTTCGTTCAGGATGCGGGCGGCCGCGTCGAGAATGGCCGCTCGACTGCGGTGGGCGTCGGCGCGCTGCTTACGGGCCATCGATCCTCGCTATCTTTTACACCTTGTCAATCTTTCTATCGCCTTATATCTTACAACATGTAAGAGATACTATGGCTTCGCCGTCAGGAGACCCATGCCCGCCTTCACCGGCAGCGACCCTGCCCAGTTCATCGCCGACTTCTTCACCTCCTTCAACGAGCATCTGCTGGCCGACGACGAGGATGCGGCGGTCGTGGTGGACCGGTTCCACACTCCGGACATCGTGCAGGTCGCCGATGGTCATCGGATCGATCGAGACAAGCTGATCGCGCATACGCGTCCGGTGCGAAAGAACCGGCCCAGCGGTCGCCTGGACGTGCACGAGGCCATCGCCGACGACGACCGGATCGCGGCCCGGTACACCCTCCACGTTCACCAGCGCGGCAAGGACCTTGCCATCGAGGTGTGCTTCTTCGGACAGTTCACACCGGACGGGCGGATGCGGCGCGCGCATATGCTCACCCGAACCGCGACCACCGACGACCAGAGCCGGCAGCGGCCATGAGCGAACGCCGCTACACCGTGGGATAGACGGCGAGCTCGATGAGATTGCCGTCCAGATCACGGCAGTAGTGGGAGGTCATATCTCCGAGCGCACCGTGTTTGGTGACCGGGCCCTCGGTGATTTCCACGTCGCACGAGATGAGGTGGGCGCGAACTTCTTCGGGGGTTGACGTGGCGTCGCCTACCGGGCGGAGGTTGATTTTCTGATCACCGAAGCGCAAGCTGTGCGGCGGGCGGGGCCGAAGGTTTCCACGTGCATGCCGAGTACTCGTCCGTACCAGGCCGCAGTGGCGGCCACGTCGCGGCAGTTGATCACGATGTGGTCGAAACGCTGCACCGTCAGTCCCATGGCCGGGACGGTACTCCTGCGAGTGGTGACGCTCTCGGGTCCTGCCGCGTCAACGGGATATCCGGCGGCCCGGGGACTCCGAACCCTGTGGGAGACCGGGTGATTCGGCCGCGTTCGATGCCGCGGTGGTCAGCGCGTCGTGTAGGAGGCGGGCCGTCTTTCCGGCGCGTTTGCCGCGCAGCACGACTTCCGTGAAGCCGTCCGCGAGGGCCTGGGCGGGATCCAGCGGACTGTAGGTGTCGTTGCCTTTTCGCAGGGAGTGGTTGAGCACGGTCTGCCATGCTCGTTCGTGTGCCCGGAAGCCACCGGCGCGGTCGAGGGCGCGGGCGTAGCCCTGGGCGACGGCCGTGCATATCGCGCGGTCGAAACCCCTTCGGAACCACCGTCGTCCGGAGGGACCGGTCAGGGCGGCGTGATCGATCACGACCCACAGCGCGGTGTCGTCTCGCCTTCGCTGTCCGGAGCCGGTCACGTGCAGGATGGGGAGCCCGTCGTCCCGCCGTTCTTCGATCTCGATGCCGTGCAACGGAATCGGGTACTTCGCGAGCAGATCGTCGAGAGTGGAGGCGAGTACGCGCGCCGCGCGGACGTCGATATCGTCCCGATCGAGTCCGATGATCTCCAGGCTGCGCGTGGCAGTCGCCTCCCCGATCCGGAGGGGCGGGCCGGCAGGGGGCGGGGTTGGGACGGCCGAGGGCGGCGGTGGAGCCATGATGTGAGGCGGCGCGCCAAGAGGCGGACCCACAGCAGAACTGAGCACGGCCGCCGACAACGTCGGAAGCACGACAGGGCGCGACACGACCGCAGACAGCGGCGGATCCACAACAGGACTCGGCGCGACCGAGGACAGCGGCGGATCCACAACAGGGCTGGGCGTGACGGCGGACAGCGGCGGCCCCGCGGCAGGACTCGGCGCGACCGGAGAGGACGGCGGGACCGAAGCAGAGCTGAGCACCGCCGCCGACAACGTCGGAAGCACGATAGGACGCGGCGCAACGACCGGTAGCGGCGGATCCACAGGAGGATCCGGCGCAGCAGGAGACGACGGCGGAACCACAGCCGAGCGCGGCGCGATGGGCGACGGCGGATCCACGGCGGGAGACGGCGAGGCAGGCGACGGCGGAACCATGGCAGGAGACGGCGGGGCGGGCGACGGCGGAACTACGGCAGGAGACGGCGGGGCGGGCGACGGTGAAACCCCAGCAGGAGACGGCACGGCAGGCGGCGGAACCACGGCAGGGCGCGGGGCGGACGGCGGCGGAACCACCGCCGGGCTGGGCGCGGCGGGCGGCGGAACCACAGCGAGGGCCGGCGTCACGTCCCGACGGGCGGGGAGGTGGGACCACGGCGTCGGGCGCGGTCGCCGAGACCGCGGACCGAGGGACGAAACGGGAACGGTCGCCGGTTCCGCCGCGGTCTCCGGACGGTCCTCGCGCACATGCGCTTCGGCGGAGGCCAGCGCCTCCTTCAATTCGTCGACCGTCCGAACGGCCTGGGCGATCAGCTGTTCCAGATTCGACACCAGCGCGCGCAAGGAGTCAGCATCGGATTCCGAAGGCTGGCTCACCGGTCTCTCCTGCTCATCTCGCCGCGCCGGAATCAGACCATCGCTGCTCGGCGGCGAAACTTACTCTCCCACGACCGCACCGGCCGGACATCACCACCGGCGAGGAGAATCGGCCGAACCGGTCAGTCCTGTTTGCGGTGCGGGACGAACTCCAGGGTCAGCAGGGCCGCGGCGGTGAAGACGATCTCGCGCCAGCGGATCAGCACGAAGCGCTGGTCGCCGAAAGAGTTGAACTTGCGCAGGAACCGGTACAGCGACTCCAGGCGGATCAGCGGGTCGAGGGTGCGGGCGGCGACGTAGATCGCCTGGCGGGAGCGGGAGCGCTCCTTCTCGGCGAACAGTTCCGGGAACGCCGCGAACGCCAGCGAGATGCGCTGCACGCCCTTGGCTTTGCCGTAGTCGACCAGGTCCACGATCATGCGCTCGTCCAGGCCGTTGGGGGCGTCCTTGCGCCGCCACGGCACATCGAGGCTCAGCTCGGCGCCGCCGTTGGATTCGCCGTAGCGCTGGAAGCCGACCACCCGGCCGTCGGCATCGCGCGTGATCACCAGCAGCATGCCCGGATGACGACCGTCGAGCAGATGGTCCAGGATCATCGAGAATCCGCGCGTCTGATGACCCTTGCCCCACTCGTCCACGATCTCGAACAGGGTCGCGCGCATCGGCGCGGTCAGTTCGATCTCCTTGACGATCTCGGTGGTGACCCCGAAGTTCTTGGTGCGGCTGACCGCCTGGCGCAGATTGCGGAACTTCCGGCCCACCATGTCGAAGGAGCCGACATCGATGACCACGTCGCGACCGATCGGAATCGCGCGCAGCCCGGGGTGATCCACGGCCCGCTCGCGCCACAGCTCCGTCAGCTCGGGACTCGCGCCCAGCACCGCGACGCGCCAGCCGTGGTTCATCGCGAACTCCGAGAACTCCGCGACCAGACCGGGGAATTCGGCGCGGTTGCCGACCGGGTCGCCGGCCACCACGGCGATGCCGAACCGGGCCCGGTAGCCGACGGCCGCGGTCGAATTGGCGTTGAAGAAGTAGGACTTCGACGAGTGCAGGGCGAACGGCGCGATCGGGTCGCCGACGGTGCGATCCACCAGCGCGGCGATGCGGTACTGCTGTTCGGGCTGCGGGCGCGAACTCTGCGGCAGCATCACGATGAGCCCGGTCGAGGCCAGGCAGACGAACCCGACGCCGGCGTGCCCCTCGTGGTAGGCGATGTTGGAGACGCCGAGCACGACGACGGCCACGGTGAAATGCGGCAGCGTGATCGGCCGCCGCAGATGCAGTCCGCGCGCGACGAACAGTCCGGACAGGGAGACGGCGACGAACCAGCTGTGGTTGACCCCCTCGCGGGACGCGCGGTCGGCCGCGTACACCAGCACCACGCCGACCAGGACGAGCGTCACGATCAGCGGCACCCGCACCGCGCGGGTAGGCGACAGCGCGGCGTCCCGATAGGTTCTTCGGTAGCCGGTGACGGCCGAGTTCATTTCCGCCACGTCAAGTCCGTCCTCCCGATGATCATGTTCTCCATCACACTATGCAGAACAAACGTTACGGTCGGTAGCGCCCCACCGGCCCAGCGCACACGGCGACACCACTCCGACCGGGACAGCACTCCCCTTCAGATCGGTATCCACCTAAATCATAGGATGAATCCGGCGACGCACCGCGCACGCGTTTCAACCGTTACTCCCCCGAAGTTGTTCCCGCAATGGGTTTATGCGTTGTCCCACACCGTCATCCAACCGTGACCTCAGGAAGCGACACCCACGGTTTGCGGCGCGGCTCGGTTTTCCGGGGCCGCTGCGCAAGCGACGAAGGAGCAAGCAGCGGCCCCGGAAAACCGAGCCACACGGGCGCCGCAAACCCCGCCGTGGCGGAGCCGCGGCCATCAAACACCGAAGACGCGCTCGACCACCGTTTTCGCGCGGCGGGTGATGCGCATGTAGTGGTCGAGGAATTCGCTGCCGTCATCGGTGGGCCAGCCGGCCACGCGGGCCACCGCGGACAGCAGCGGGCCGGGGCCGGGGAGCTGGTCGGTCGGCTTGCCGCGGACCAGGACCAGGGCGTTGCGGGCGCGGGTGGCGGTCAGCCAGGCCTCGCGCAGCAGGTCGACGTCCTCGGGGTCGAGCAGCTCCGCGCGTTCGATGACGTCCAGCGATTGCAGCGTGGAGGTGTTGTGCAGTTCGGGCACCTCGTGGGCGTGCCGCAGCTGCATGAGCTGCACGGTCCATTCGATATCGGCGAGGCCGCCGCGGCCCAGCTTGGTGTGGGTCGCGGGGTTGGCGCCGCGCGGCAGCCGCTCGGAGTCGACGCGGGCCTTGATGCGGCGGATCTCGCGCACGGCGTCGGCCGAGACGCCGCCCGAGGGATAGCGCACCTTGTCGATCATGTGCAGGAATCGCAGGCCCAGCTCCTGATCGCCGGCGACCTGATGTGCGCGCAGCAGCGCCTGTACCTCCCACGGCTGGGCCCACTGCAGGTAGTACGCCTGATAGGCCGCCAGCGTGCGCACCAGCGCCCCGTTGCGGCCCTCCGGGCGCAGGCCCGCGTCGACCTGTAGTGGCGGATCGGTACTGGGCGCGCCCAGCAGCCGCTGCACCCGCTCGGCGACGCCGATCGCCCATTTCACGGCCACGGTCTCGTCGGCGCCCGGCCGCGGATCGCAGACGAACAGCACGTCGGCGTCGGAGCCGTAGCCCAGTTCCTTCCCGCCGAGCCGGCCCATCCCGATGACCGCGAAATCGGCGGGCGCGGGCTCGCCGCGCTCGGCCTCGCTCTCCCGGATCACCGCCAGCAGCGCCGCCTCGAGCACCGCCACCCACACCGAGGACAGCGCGTTGCACACCTGCGACACCTCGAGCAGGCCGAGGACGTCGGCGGAGGCGACGCGCGCGAGTTCGTGGCGGCGCAGCGAACGGGCCGTCGCGATCGCGCGCTTGGGGTCGTCATAGCGGGCGGCGCCGGCGAGGATGCCGTTGCGCACGTCGTACAGCTTGGGCGACAGCAGCAGCGGGCCGTTCGGGCCGTCGGCGAACATCCGGATGGTCTCCGGCGCGTTGATCAGCAGATCCGGCACGTAGGCCGAAGAGCCCAGCACGATCATCAGCCGTTCGGCGATCGCGCCCTCGTCGCGCAGATCGCGCAGGAACCAGGTCTGGGACTCCAGCGCCTCGGACACCCGGCGATAGGCCAGCAGGCCCTGATCCGGATTCGGGGTGTCGCCCAGCCATTCCAGCAGCGTCGGCAGCAGCAGCGCCTGGATGCGGCCCTTGCGGCCCACCTCCTTGGTGAGCGCCTTGAGGTGGCCGAGCGCGTTCTCGGGCGCGGCGTATCCGAGCGCGGCGAGCTGGCGCACCGCCGCCTGCGGGCTCAGCCGCAGCGCGTCGGCGTCCAGGCGCGCAACCGACTCCAGCAGCGGCCGGTAGAACAGCTTGGCGTGCAGGCGGCGCACCCGCAGCGTATTGCGCTTGATCTCGCTGCGCAGCACGCCCACCGCGTCCTGGCGGCCGTCGGGGCGCATGTGGGCCGCGCGGGCGAGCCAGCGCATGCCCTCGTCGTCGTCGGTGGCGGGCAGCGTGTGGGTGCGCTTGAGCCGCTGCAGTTGCAACCGGTGTTCGAGCAGCCGCAGGAATTCGTAGGACGCGGTGAGATTGGCGGCGTCGTCGCGGCCCACGTACCCGCCCGCGGCCAGCGCGGTCAGCGCCTCGACGGTGCCCTGGACGTGCAGCGAGTCGTCGGCCTTGCCGTGCACCAATTGCAGCAGCTGCACGGCGAATTCGACGTCCCGCAGGCTGCCGCGGCCCAGCTTCAGCTCGCGCTCGCGCATCTCCGCGGGCACCAGGTCCTCGACGCGACGGCGCATCGTCTGCACCTCGGCGACGAAGTCGGTGCGCTCCGAGGCGCTCCACACCATCGGCATGAGCGCGGCGCGGTACTCCTCCCCCAGCTCCAGATCGCCGGTGGCGGGCCGGTTCTTGAGCAGCGCCTGGAACTCCCAGGTCTTCGCCCAGCGCTTGTAGTACGCCACGTGCGAGTCGAGCGTGCGGACCAGCGCGCCCGCCTTGCCCTCGGGCCGCAGCGCGGCGTCCACCTCGAAGAAGGCGTTGCCGGCGACGGTCATCAGCTCCGCGGCCAGCCGGGTGGCGGTGGTGTCGGCGGGTTCGGCGACGAACACCACGTCCACGTCGGAGACGTAATTCAGTTCGCGCGCACCGCATTTGCCCATCGCGAGCACGGCCAGCCGGACCGGCAGGGGCTGATCCGGGCACACCCGCGCCACGGCGACCGCCAGCGCGGCGGTGAGCGCGGCGTCGGCGAGATCGGTGAGGTGCCGGCCGACCTGCTGGTAGGGCAGGACCGGCTCGTCCTCCACGGTGGCCGCGAGGTCGTGGGCGGCCAGCAGCATCAGTTGATCGCGATATCGCTTGCGCAGCAACGCGATCGCCTCGGGCGCGGCATTCGCGGCGCGATACACCAGGGGCCCGGCGTGCGGCCCGGTCTCGGGCACGGCGCCGACGACGCCCACCAGGTCGGCAATCAGCTCGGCGCGATCGGGTAGGTCCCTGCGGCGTAGTAGACGCCAGCCGTCCGGATCGGCGACGAGATGGTCGGCGAAGGCGCTGGACGACCCGATCAGCGCGAACAGCCTGCCGCGCAGGGAGATCTCGGTGCGCAGCGCCGCGTCCAGCTCGGCCCACCCGTCGCCGAGCTGCTCCCGCAGCCGGGTCAGCGTGAGCAGCGCCAGATCGGCGTCGGGGGACCTCGACAGCGCCCACAGCAGGGGAACGCTGTCGGCGTTGTCCCACGCCAATTCTCGTAGCGAATCGGCCGCCGTCGGCTCGAGCAGTCCGAGCCGACCGGCGCCGGGCACAACGGGACGGGCTGTCGGTGGCCGTACCATGCGTCTCAAATTACAGGGTCGGACCCGGGGTTACAGCTCCAGATACTCCTGGAGTTCGTACTGGGTGATCTGAGCCCGGTAGCCCGCCCACTCCCGGCGCTTGTTGCGCAGGAAGAAGTCGAAGACGTGCTCGCCGAGGGTCTCGGCGACCAGCTCCGAACGCTCCATCGCCCTGAGCGCCTCGTCGAGGCTGCCGGGCAGCTCCTTGAAGCCCATGGCGCGCCGCTCGGCGGTGGTCAGCGACCAGACGTCGTCCTCGGCCTCCGGCGGCAGGGTGTAGCCCTTCTCGACGCCGCGCAGGCCGGCCGCCAGCAGCACCGCGAAGGACAGGTACGGGTTGCACGCCGAATCGGGGCTGCGGATCTCGACGCGGCGCGAGGACTGCTTGTTCGGGGTGTACATCGGAACCCGCACCAGCGCGGAGCGATTCGACCGGCCCCAGGACGCGGCCGTCGGCGCCTCGCCGCCGTGGATCAGGCGCTTGTAGGAGTTCACCCACTGGTTGGTGACGGCGCTGATCTCGTGGGCGTGCTCCAGGACGCCGGCGATGAACGCCCGCGCCGTCTCCGACAGGTTGTTCGGATCGTCCGGGTCGGCGAAGGCGTTCTGCTCGCCCTCGAACAGGCTCATATGCGTGTGCATGGCCGAACCCGGATGCGCGGCAAAGGGTTTCGGCATGAACGTCGCGCGCACGCCCTCGTCGATGGCCACCTCCTTGATGAGGTAGCGGAAGGTCATCACGTTGTCGGCCATCGACAGCGCGTCGGCGTAGCGCAGGTCGATCTCCTGCTGGCCGGGTGCGCCCTCGTGATGGCTGAACTCCACCGAGATGCCCATCGACTCCAGCGCGTCGATCGCGTGGCGGCGGAAGTTCGGGGCCTCGTTGTGCACGGCCTGGTCGAAGAAGCCGCCGTTGTCCACCGGCACCGGGGTGCCCTTGTCGAGTTCCGCCTTGATCAGGAAGAACTCGATCTCGGGGTGCACGTAGCAGCTGAAGCCGAGGTCACCGGCCTTGTTCAGCTGCCGCCGCAGCACGTGCCGGGGGTCGGCCCACGAGGGCGACCCGTCCGGCATCGCGATATCGCAGAACATGCGCGCCGAGTGCTGGTGCCCCTTGCTCGACGCCCACGGCAGCACCTGGAACGTCGACGGGTCCGGCTTGGCGACCATATCGGCCTCCGACACGCGGGCGAAGCCCTCGATGGCCGAACCGTCGAAACCGATGCCCTCCTCGAAGGCGCCCTCCAGTTCGGCGGGCGCGATCGCCACCGACTTCAGATACCCGAGCACGTCGGTGAACCAGAGGCGCACGAAGCGTATGTCCCGCTCCTCGAGCGTCCGCAGCACGAATTCCTTCTGGCGATCCATACGCGCGAGCGTAAGCATCCGGCGTTAAATCCGTGTTACATGGCCAATGCGGGGCAAATTATCTCCCAGTGAGACTCACCGGTTATCCACATGTGAGACCGGCCGGGGGCTCGGTCAAATCGATGAGATACCGGATGACCGCGTCGTCCACGCACGGCACGCCGCCGGACAGGAACGCGGTGTGTCGGGTGCCCTTGTTGGTGATCAGGGCGGCGTTCAGCTCCTTGGCCAGATTCACCCCGGCCTCGTAGGGGGTCGCGGGGTCCTGGGTGGTGGACACGACCACGGTCTTGGGCAGGCCCGTGACCGTGATGTTGTGCGGCGTGGAGGAGTTCGGCACCGGCCAGAACGCGCACAGCTCGAGCGGGGCCTGCCCGGTGGCGTGGCCGTCGTCGAGGAACGGGGCAACCTTGCGGTACTCGGCGTCCTGCTTGTCGGCGACCGCGCGGTCCTTCACCGCCGGATCGTCGACGCAGTGGATCGCCATGAACGCGTCCTGGGAGTTGTCGTAGGTGCCGTCCTTGCGACGGCCGTCGTAGAGGTCGGCCAGGCGCAGCAGGATGTCGCCCTTGCCGGTGGCCAGCTGGGACAGTCCGGCGCTGAGCACATTCCAGTTGTCCTCGGCGTAGAGGGTGTTCTGCACGCCGGTGATCGCGTCGCCGTAGGTGAGGCCGCGGCCGTCGTCGGTGGCGGCCGGGTGGTCCCACAGCGGTCCGGCCAGGGCCTGGAACTTCGTCACCGCCTGGCTCGGATCCGTGCCCAGCGGGCAGTCCGGCTGCTGGGCGCAGTCCGCGGCGTAGGCGTCGAAGGCCTGCTGGAAACCGGCCGCCTGCTGCACCGACTCCTGCACCGGGTCGGCGTCGGGGTCCAGCGCGCCGTCGAGGACCAGCGCGCGCACGCGGTCCGGGAACTTCTCGGCGTAGGCCGAGCCCAGCCGGGTGCCGTAGGAGTAGCCGACGTAGTTCATCTTCGGCTCGCCGAGCGCCGCGCGGATCACGTCCATGTCCTGGACCACCTCGCGGGTGCCGACGTGGGCGAGGAATTCGTTACCGGTGCGCTCGGTGCAGCGGGAGACGAACTGCTTGTTCTCGTCCTCCGACGCCGCGATGCCGGCGGGACTGTTGTCCTTCGGCGGCTCCGCGCGCTCGTCGTCCCACTCCTTGGCGGTCATGCAGGCGATCAGCGGGGTGGACGCGCCGACGCCGCGCGGATCGAATCCGATCCGGTCGAAGCGCTGCGCGAGCGGCGTCTCCTGGCCCTGCTGCGCCATCCACAGGCCGGGCTGGCCCGGGCCGCCCGGGTTGAACAGCAGGGGGCCGACACGCTCGCCGGTGGCCTTGATCCGGGAGATCGCGATCTGCGCGGTGGGCCCGTCGGGCTTGTCGTAGTCGACCGGCACGGTGATGCGGGCGCACTCGGCCTCCTTCGGGAACCGGTCGGTCCCGTCGCCGAAATCCCCGCAGCCGCTCCACTGCGGGGTCTGGGAGTAGAACTTCTCCAGATTCGCCGGCACCGGCGGGGCCGCCGACGGTGTGGCGGGCTGGTCTTTCGGCGATGTGGAGCAGGCGGCGGCCACACACGTCAGGGCCACGAGGGTGGCGAGACGGCCGGTTCGCGACAGGGGCATGCGGACGATCCAACCAGACCGGACGCTGTGACGAATTGCATGGTCGGCACGCCTTAATCGGGGCATGCCGCCGGTGGCAGACTGAATGGGTCCGTGTTGGACGAGTCATGACAACCCGGGGACCCGTACGGGCCTCGAGGAGAGACGACGAAAGGGACGATGATGTCCGCATCCCAGGAGAACGCTGCCTACGGCGCGGTACCGACAACTTCCCGCAGGAAGACGCGAGTACAGCACCTGCAGCAGCTCAAGGCCGCGGGTGAGAAGTGGGCGATGCTCACGGCCTACGACTACTCCACGGCCACCCTGTTCGACGAGGCCGGTATCCCGGTGCTGCTGGTCGGCGATTCGGCGGCCAATGTGGTGTACGGCTACGACACCACCGTGCCGATCACGATCGACGAGCTGATCCCGCTGGTGCGCGGAGTGGTGCGCGGCGCGCCGCACGCGCTGGTCGTCGCGGACCTGCCGTTCGGCAGCTACGAGGCGAGCCCCGAACTCGCGCTGGCCTCGGCCACCCGGTTCATGAAGGAGGGTGGCGCGCAGGCGGTGAAACTCGAAGGCGGCGAACGGGTTTCCGAGCACATCGCCCGCCTGACCGCCGCCGGGATCCCGGTGATGGCGCATATCGGGTTCACCCCGCAGAGCGTCAACACCCTCGGCGGGTTCCGGGTCCAGGGCCGCGGCGACGGCGCCGAGCAGCTCATCGCCGACGCCATCGCGGTCCAGGAGGCGGGCGCGTTCTCCGTGGTCATGGAGATGGTCCCCGCCGAGCTGGCCGGCCAGGTCACCCGCAAGCTGACCATTCCCACCGTCGGCATCGGCGCCGGCGTGGACTGCGACGCGCAGGTACTGGTGTGGCAGGACATGGCCGCCTACACCAGCGGTAAGACCGCCAAGTTCGTCAAGCATTTCGCCCAGCTCGGCGACCAGCTCCGCACCGCCGCCTCGACCTACGCCGACGAGGTCCGGCGCGGGGTGTTCCCGGGGGAGGAACACAGCTTCTAGGTTCCAACTCTCAGTTCCCGGCACGCCCAACTCTCAGTTCCCGGCACGCCCAACTCCGAGTTCCCGGCACGCTTTTGGCCGGGAACTCGGACCGCCGCCCCCTTCCCACCTCGGGCACAACACGTACCGCGAATCGGTGGCAGACTCGAAGGCCACGATCACGAGACGAGTAGAGGGAACAGATGTCGCAGAGCCGTTGGATGACCCGCGGAGCGCTGGGGGCCGCCGTGGTGGCCGCCGCCGCCCTGATCGCCGGATGCGGGGGCGGCGGATCGACCGGATCGGCCCAGCCCTCCGGAACGAGCGGGTCGGCCACCTCGACGGCGGCGCACTCCAGCGGTTCGGCCACCGTGACCGGCAGCGCGTCCAAAGGCCCCCTCGAGGTCCCCGACCAGGCCGCCAAGGCGCTGTGCGACAAGATCCAGGTGCAGTTGTCGGACTGGCGCGTCCAGGGGCCGACGCTCAGCCGGGTGGCGCTGAACATCACCGTCCACGAGTGGGCCGCCACGGAGGGCGGCATCAACGGGCGGGTGCTCGGCGACAAGGCCGTTGTCGACCGGATCACCACCACGACCTGCTCGGACGTCCACACCCAGGCCATACAGGCGCTGGAGCTGCCGGACCTCGCCTCGGGCATCGCGTTCTGATGCGCACGCTGTACCCGCCCGTGGCGCCGCACCGCGACGGCCTGCTCGACGTGGGCGACGGCCAGCGCCTCTACTGGGAGGAGAGCGGCAACCCCGAGGGCAAGCCGGTGGTGTTCCTGCACGGCGGCCCCGGCGGCGGTACCTCGCCGTTCCATCGGCAGTTCTTCGACCCGCAGGCGTATCGCATCGTGCTGTTCGACCAGCGCGGCTGCGGCCGGTCCACCCCGCACATCGCCGACGGCGCCGACCTGGAGACCAACACGACCTGGCACCTGGTCGCCGATATCGAGAAGCTGCGCACCCATCTGGACATCGAGCGCTGGCAGGTCTTCGGCGGCTCGTGGGGGTCGACGCTGGCGCTGGCGTACGCGCAGACCCACCCCGACCGTGTGACGGAACTGGTCCTGCGCGGCATATTCCTGTTGCGCCGCAAGGAAATCGACTGGTACTACAACGGATCGGCGGGTTACGTCTATCCTGACGAATGGGACAAATTCCTGGCTCCGGTGCCGGAATCCGAACGTCAGGGAGATCTTGTGAGCGCCTATCACCGGCTGCTGCACTCCCCTGATCCCGAGATCGCCACCGCCGCCGCGGTCGCCTGGTCGACGTGGGAGGGGGCGACGAGTTCGCTGCTGCCCCAACCGGAACGGGTCGCCGAGACCGCCGAGCCGCGTTTCGCGCTCGCGTTCGCACGCATCGAGAACCACTACTTCGTCAACGGCGGCTTCCTCGACGACGGCCAGCTGCTGCGCGATGCCGACCGCATCGCCCACATTCCGGCCGTGATCGTCCAGGGCCGCCACGACATCGTGTGTCCGGCGGTCAGCGCGTGGGATCTGCACCGTGCGTTGCCGGATTCGACCCTGCATATCGTCGCCGACGCCGGTCACTCCGCCGGGGAACCCGGCATCACCCATCACCTGGTGGAGGCGACGGACAAGTTCCGGAGTACCTGATGAGCACAGCAACCGGTCCCGCCCTCCGCGCCGCCCTCGCCGACGACATCGATCGCCTGCTGTCGGCCGAACCCGACGTCCGCGCCGACGTTGTCGATTCGGTGCATCAGATGCGGGTGGCCACCCGGCGGCTGCGCAGCGTATTGCGTTCGTACCGGGGGCTTTTCCGCCGCGAATCCGTCGACGACCTGCGCGACGAGCTGCGCTGGCTCGGCGGGGTGCTCGGGGTGGCCCGCGATGCCGAGGTGCGCGCGGACCGGTTCACCGCGCTGGCCGACGAGCAGACCACGCAGGCCAAGCGGGCGGGCCGCGCCTTGGCGAAGAGCGAGCGCGCCAAGTACGCCGCCGCACACCGGGATATCGTCGAGGCGCTGGACGACGAGCGCTACGCCCGGCTGCGCGACCGGCTGATCGCACTGCGCACCGATCCCCCGCTGCGCCGCAAGCTCGCGCGCAAGAACGCCTCCCCGCGGTTCTCCGACGTGCTGCGCGACGACTTCCGCCGGGTGCGCCGCCTGGTCCGCGACGAGCCCGCACCCGAGGAGGCCGAACGGATCGAGCACCTGCACGACATCCGCAAGGCCGCCAAGCGGTTGCGCTATTCCGCCGACGCCGCGGCCCCGGTGCTGGGCGGCCCGGCGAAGGAGTTGTCGTCCCGCGCGAAGAAGCTCCAGACCGTCCTCGGCGACCATCGCGATGCCGTGGAGGCCATGGCGACCATCGCCGCCCGATCCGACGCCGCGGCCGCCCGTGGATCGGACACCTCCGGGTACGACCGCCTCTACGAGTCGGAATCCGACGCCGCCCGCAAATACCTCGACCAGTACCCCGCGGCCGCCTCCTTCGTCCGCCACAAGTACGGCCGCCGCTGAGGTCCGTCCGGGTTCGGTCCGGGCGGCCTAGTCGGGCGCGGTGAATTCGAAGACGACCGTGCGCTTGGCCGGGTCGGCCTCGATGAGCCGGACCCGCACCCGCTCGCCCTCCGGCGGCGCACCCACGCACTTGGCGAGCACCGGCGGGTCGGCGACGAAGACCTCGGCGGGCCGGTGGCCGTTGCCCTCCCGGACCACGACCGCGTCGAACGACGCACCCACGCGATCGGCCAGCACGGTGGATTCGGTGAGGTCGAGGCAGGCGCGTTCGAGCTTGCCGGCGAGGCCGTCGCTGCGGCGCATGGCGTCGGCGGCGGCCGCCAGGCCGTCCCGCACCCAGTCCGGCACGGCGGTCCCCGCGCAGCGGGCGAGGCAGATCTCGGTCGCGAAGCGGTCGGCGAGGCGGCGCAGCGGCGCTGTCACGTGCGCGTAGGGCGCCCCGATCCCGCTGTGCTGCACCGCATCCGGCACCACACCGTTGACCACCGTGTAGGACGCGCCGCGCAGCAGCCCGGTCGCCTCGGACATGAGCACGAGGGCAGCGGGCGAATTGGTGTCGAGCCCGGCCAGCATGCGCCCCACCGGAGCCCCCGCGGGCCAGTCGACCCCGAGGGCCGCGGCGGTCCGGCGAATGGATTCGATCGCCGACTGCGGCGGCGCCGGCATGGTGCGCAGCAGCCCGAGCCGTTGGCCGGAGGGCTCACTGCCCGACTCGCCCAGCAGGATGCGGGCGGCGCACATTCCGGTCAGCAGGGACACCTGTTCGTTCCAGTCGTCGGCGGCGGTGCGGGGCTCGATGATCAGGTGCCAGTGGTCGGGGGCGTGATTGTGGTCGTCGCGCACGACGGTCTGGGCGGGCAGCCGCAGGCCGATCGCGCCGCGTGCCAGGCCGGCCTCGATGCGCAGCCGCCCGAATTCCGGCAGCGCGGCGATCGAGGGGTGCAGGCGGCCCGCGTCGGCGTCGGCCTGTACTCCGGCGTAGTCGAGCCGGGCGCGCGAGCGGACCAGCGCGCGCTGGACCGAAAACCGTTGCGGCTCGGCCTGTTCGTCGCATTCGATGGTCCACAGGGCGGCCGGGCGGTCCTGTCCCGGCAGCAGGCTGGCGGACCCTTCCGACAGCACCTCCGGATGCAGCGGCACGGTGGTGTCGGGGAGGTAGAAGGTCTGGCCCCGGGACAGGGACTCCCGGGCGAGGGGCCCGTCGGGGGCGACGACCGCACCCACGTCGGCGATCGCGTACCGGAGCAGGAATCCGGTGGGGGTGCGTTCGAGGAACAGCGCCTGGTCCAGATCCAGCGCGCCGGGCGGATCGATCGTCACCAACGGGATGTCGGTGCGATCGACCCGGGCGCCCGCGAAGGCGTCGACCGCCTCGCGAGCCTCCGAGACGGCCTCGGACGGATAGTCCGAGGCCAGCCCGAATTCGGTTCGTACGGCGCCGAAGTCCACCGGCGCCGACACGATCCTGGGATGAAGCTCCACGCCTGTCGCGCTGAAACTACTGCAGCGCCAGCATGGTGCCGTTCAACTGGTCGAACGGCCCGTACACGGTGAACACGACCCGACCGTCCGGATACTGCGACGACAGCCCGGCCGCCGAGTCGAGCGACTGCCCGAACGACGACGCGGACGGATGCGGCAGACCCGAGATGGCCTGACCGATGTGCGACTGGTGCACCCACTGGGTATCGGCCGGCGTGAGGTCGACCTTCACCCCGCCCGGTAGCGGAGTCACCGCGACCGCATTCGCGGACCCGGCCCCCAGCACACCCAAAACCGAAGCAGCCCCGGCGATCAACGCACCGGCAACCAGCTTGCGAACTACTCGCATAGAGACAGAACCTGCTTTCCTACGTTCGTAGACACCCACAGCCCCGTTGCCACCCCCAGCAACGAAACTTTCCAACGCGCAACACTGTATGACGTCGATCACCCATACGGCCAGTTAAGAGCCGATAACAACGCCGGACGTGCGAGCCTGTGTCCGTTCTCGCCGGTACATGGCCGGTTTCCGCGAGTCCCGCCCGGCGCGTCGGCCGTTGCACGTGCATCCAGGCCTCGAGTACCTGCGGACGAAGCCCACCACACCCTCAGGTACCGGACGGTCGACTTCCGGCGGCCGTAGCGGCGGTTCGGCAACTCGGCGGCAGCCGGACCGCCCTTGTCGTCACGCGGTGACATCGGTCACGAGCCGTTGATCAAGAGCCGGACGCTATGAATTCGGAGATACCGGGAGCTTCCGGACAGAACAGACAGATACCCCACCGACTGCCGGTTCGCGGCCGATTTCCGCTGGTAGTGCGATGACTCCCGCGCGCTGTTACTGTTGCGCGAGCGCGTCGGGGGACATCCTTACCCGACCATGCGCGCTCTTTGTCCCCATCGTCGAGAAACAAGGGAGTTCCGCACCGTATGTCGTCCATCGTCTACGACTACCTGTTGCCACTGCTCGGCCCCGAGCAGGCCGCCTACTGGGCGCAGATCCTCGTGATCAGCCCGGCCGGCTGAGAACGTCCCACGCTTCACCGGCCGATCGGCCGGACACGCGGCGGTACCCGATTCGGGTGCCGCCGCCGCTGTTTCCGGACCTCTCAGTGCAGGACCTTGGCCAGCCGCTCGGCGAATTCGGCTGGGCTGGTGAGGTATCCGACGTGGTCGCCGGGGAATTCGACCACGTGCAGGCCCAGCCGCCGCGCGAGTTCCGCGTTCGGGCGGGCGGGCATGGTGTCGCGGGAATCGGCGCCGACGCCGAGTACGAGCCGGTCGGCCGCGGGGCGCAGCGCCTCGGGATCGATCTCGTGGCCGGGGAATCCGCGTAGTTCCTGTGCCATCCACAACCGCATGTTCTGCTGGATTCGCGCCATGCGGGCGGCCAGCTCCGGCGGCAGGTCCGCAGGGGGTGACGGCTGGGCACGCATGCCCACTCCCGCGGTGAATTTGGCCATCGCCGCCGGGGCGCCCTCCCGGCGGTCGGTCTCGTACACCTCGTCGAAGAACGCCAGCCACCGCGCGCCGTCGGGGAGCAGGCTCGTCAGCGGCGGCTCGTGGGCCACCAGCGTGCGGATCCGGCCGGGATACCGGGCCAGCAGTTCGAGGGCGACGATCGCGCCCGAACTGCTGCCGAGGACGTGGGCGGGGTCGGTGGCGAGGTGTGCCAGCAGCAGCGCGGCGTCCTCGGCGTCCAGGTCGACACGGCGCTGCGGCTCGCCGTCGCAGGGGCTGCGGGAGAAACCGCGCCGGTCGTAGGACACCACCGTGTACCGGTCGGCGAGCAGTTCGGCGACGCCGTCGAACAAGCCCGCGTCCCCGTTACCGCCCGGAACGAGCAGCACGAGCGGGCCGCTGCCGCGGATCTCGTAGTAGAGCGTGGCGCCGGGGACCGGCAGGGTGTGAGCTGTGGGGATATCCATCGGGAACTCTCCTCGCATCGGAGCCGGCGGCCGGACACCCCGCCATCGTGGCACAGCCCTCCGACAGGAACGGCCGCCGGACGCACGGCCGAGATTGCAATTCGAACGCGGAGCGGTCCGATTCCCGTCACGCGCCGAACGCTTTGCGTAGCAGCGTGATACGCGGCCTGCCCGGAAATCCGCCGGATACTGTCCGTTCCGGCGGCGGATCCCTTTCGCCCCCTACCGGATCGACGGGAATTCCTGAATCCAGCCGACCGATCCGTTCGTGATACGTAAACGAAATATGTTCGCCACCAACTCATTAGGGCGTTCGCCAGTCCGCTCCGCGTGTCGGACCTTCCGGGTAGCGTGGCAGTTACCAGCGCCCCATCGCGAGTTTGCGGGGCCGTGTTCCAAAGGCGGAAGGGCCGTGTCGAACATTGACGAGCGCATCCGGATGGCGGTGGAGTGGTTGCGCAGCAGCCAGATCCCGCACCTCAGCGGGGGCGCCGGCTGGGGCTGGATACCCGATGTGCCGCCCAACCCGCAGAACACCGCCGAGGTGGTCTGTGTCCTGCACCGTGCCGGGTGTGAGATCCCGCGTGCCACAAAGGTTGCCGCCCTGGTCCGGGCGACCGTGGTCGAGCGCCCGAGCGGCGACGAATGGTATTTCCGCACCCCGATAGACGTGGCGTGGCGGGTGCGCGCGCTGCGCTGCCTGGGCGTCGAGGAGTCCGATCCCGGACTGTCGGGCGCCGTGCGTTCCCTGCTGGATCAACAGGATTCGGAGACCGGCGGGTGGCGGATGTCGGGCTTCCTCGGCCCGGTGTCGGTCACGGCGACCTCCTCGGCGGTCGTGGCCCTGATCGGCGGCGAGGCGGCCGACGGCGAACGGCACCAGGCGATCTCGCGCGGTATCGCGTACCTGGTCGCGGCGGTGTTCCAGGAGCCGCGCTCGCTGCCCATGTACGCCGCCGCGCACATCGCGACGGTCCTGGCCCGCCCGGAGATCGCGGCGATCGGCGACAAGCAGGCCGAGCGCGCCTGCACGCTGGCGGTCAAGCGGCTGCTGACCGGCCTGCGCCGCAACGAGTACGAGATCGATACCGAGATCTTCCGCCGCGACGACCTCGTCGACACCTGGCGCCATCTCACGCTGCACCTGGCGATCGGCGCGGTGGTGTCCGCCGACAGCAGCACGATCTTCGATCCGGCGGTGCGCGCGGCGATCGTGGAATTGCTGGAGATGCAGGAGGTGGACGCCCTGGCCATCTACCGCGGCGGATTCCGCATCTCGACCGAGGGCCCGGTCACCTCGTACGCCACCACCCAGGCGCTGGAGGCGCTGCTACAGGTGCGTCCCGCGATCAACGAGCGGGTCAATCCGGCCAAGGTCTACGACGAGATCTGCCGCGCCGACGGCGCCCACCACAGCGACCCGCAGACGGTCGGGACGCTCCGCGGCCGGCGCATGCTGATGAATTCCGCTGCGGGCGAGGCGCTGTTGCTGATCGGCGCAGCGGCCGGGGCCACCGTCTTCGCGCTCGCGGTCGGCTTCGACCAGGCCCTCGGCAAGATCGGCAGCCGCGGTCTGGTCGTGTGGGGCACGGCGCTGATCGCGCTCGGCGCCTACGGCGGTATCGCCACCCGTTTCCCGCGACTGCCGAAACGACGAGTGGCCGCGACGGTCTTCGCCGCGTTCACCGCCCTCGTGCTGCCGGTGATCAGTTTCCTGCTCACGTAGTCACCGTGACCGCCCCGCTGGCCCCGCTCGCTCTGATGGCGGCCGTGACCTGTCTGTGGGGCACCTCCAGCGCACTGCTCGCGGTCCTCGCCGCGCCCACCACCGCCGGTCTGGTGGCGCTGGGCGGCGCGGTGACGCTGCTGGTCCTGGCCCGGCTGTGCGGGGAGCGGCCGTGGGCGGCGTTCCGGGCGCGCCCCGGGCTGTACCTGAAGCTGGGCGGTCTGGAGACGGCGAATCTCGCGCTGTACGTGGCCGCGCTGCGGATCGGCCCGCTGCCCGTGGTGGTCGCTCTGCATCTGGCCGCGCCGGTGCTGATCATCACCGCGGCGCTGGTACGCGGGCGGCGGGCACCGAGCGTGCCGGTGCTGCTGGAGCTGATGCTGGTCGCGGCGGCCATCTGGCTGGTCACCGGGCGGCACGCGGCCGGACGCGACGCGGGTGCGGCGATCGCGGGCTGCCTGCTGGCCCTCGGTAGCGCGGCGTGCGTGGCGGCCCTGGTCAGCCTGATCGTCCGTGCGGCCGGGCCGAACCACACGATCACCTCGGCCGGACTGCAACTGCTGGTGGCGGGGGCCGCGAGCAGCCCGCTGCTGGCGTTCGATCCGCCGCGGCCGACGGTGGCGGCCGAGCTGGCCGCGGTGGGCGCGCTGCTGCTCGGTCCCGGATTCGCCCTCTACTGGCAGGCGCTGCGGTGGCTGGACGCGGCGACGGCGAGCATCGTGGGACTCAACGAGGCGGTGGTGGCGGCGCTGGTCGGAACTGTGTGCACCGAGACCCGGCTGACCGCCGCGACGGCGGCCGCGGGGGTGCTCATTCTGCTGGCGGTCGGGCTAGAACAGCGGTCGGCGCCGCGACGCCGTGTGCCGCCCTGACGAATTGATCGCAGGCCGGGCCGTCCTTGTCGCCGTGGCGGTCGTCGAGGCCGGAGTTGACGTCGACCCAGGCCGGGCGGACCGCCTCGATCGCGGCCCGGACATTGCCCGGATTGAGGCCGCCCGCGAGCATCACCGGAAAACCGGTGCCCGCGAAGGTGTTCACGATGCGCGCGCTGATCGACCAGTCGTGGGTGCGGCCGGTGCCGCCCAGCCGGTCGGCCGAGCGTGAGTCCAGCACGATCCCGTCGCAGTCCGGGGCCACGGCGACCGCCGCGCCGATGGCCTGCGGCCCGGTGACGTGCACCGCGCGGATCACCCGGCGGCCGTCGGCGCCCGCGCGGACGGCACGGACGGTGTCCAGGGTGATCAGGCCGTGCAACTGGATGCAGTCGACCTCGATGCGGTCGGCCAGCCGCAGGACCTCGTCGGCGTCGGTGAGATGGGTGACCAGCACGCGGTCGGTGGTCGTCGGCACCAGCCGCGACAGCACGCGCGCCCGCTCCGCGGAGAGCACGTCCTCGCTGAAATGCGTGGTGCCCGAGATGAATCCGACCGCATCGGCCTCTGCGGCAACCGCGGCCCGGAGATCGGACTCGCTCCGGATACCGCAGATCTTCGCTCGGACGTAGATCATCCGGCACACGATACTGCCTAGTCTGTGCCGCATCCGGCGGGCTAACGCTGAATTCCCCGCTCGGCCGCGCCGACATCGATGCATACCCACTCAGTATGACCACCCCCGCCCGGCGCGCGACACTTCGCTGCCATCACGCCCGGACCGTATCCGCACTGGACGGTTCGTTTGCCCGTCCGTCGCTACGAATCCGGAACAGAGGGACAGGTCGGTCCGTAGGTCCCTTTCGCCCCGATTTCGCGGCGTTCCCTCTCGATAATGCGCCTGTGCGACACGACTTTCGAGCCCCGAAGTAGACGGGGACGCTTCCGCGCCCGACCGCCCCGTTCCCCGGTGCGACGATGCCCGCCTGGTCGATGGTGAACTCGCCCGCGCGCCCGCACCCGTGTCGCCCCGGCTGGATCGGTGACCGGTCCGGCCGAAGCCACCGATTTCCTTCTCCGGAAGGATGTCCGGTCCCGCCCCACTCCCTACCCTGGCGAAATGACGACCACCGTCGGCCCGCTCCCGCGCTACTTCCCCCACTGGTCCGACCGCCTGGGCGCCCGCCTCCTCGATCCCTGGATGCGCCGCCTGGCCCCGGCCCTCCCCGGCTTCGCGGTCATCGACCACGTCGGCCGAAAATCCGGCACCCAATACCAGACCCCCGTCTCGATCTTCCGCAGGGGCGAGGTCATGGCGGTGGTCCTGCTCCACGGCGAAACCAACTGGGCGAGAAACGTGGTCAGCGCGGGCCAGGCCCGGATCCACTACCGAGGGAGCACCCTCACGGCCCGCAAGCCTCGCATCCTCCACCCCCGCCACGCCCCCGCCGACACCCCGCGCATCGCCCGCCTCGGCAATCGCATAGCGGGCATCCTCGTTGTCGAGGTCGACCGGTCCGGACAGCCGGGAGAAGGGGGACGAGTCGGTCTGTAAGCCGGATCCTGTCCCAGCTCGCGCTGGGGGCGACCATCCATCTGGGTGCACCGTCGCCGGGCACCTCGAGCGGTCTACCCGCAGGCTCGGGCGAGCAGCCCTCGAACGCCTGCGCAGCCGCACTCCGGGGAGTGCGGCCTTCGACCTTGCTCCGGGCGGGGTTTACCGAGCCGCCCCGGTCACCCGGGGCGCTGGTGCGCTCTTACCGCACCGTTTCACCCTTACCGGCGCGTGCGCGCCGGCGGTCTGTTTTCTGTGGCACTGTCCCGCGGGTCACCCCGGGTTGCCGTTAACAACCGCCCTGCTCTGCGGAGTCCGGACTTTCCTCGGCGACAGGCGGCGGCACCTGCGTGCCCGTTCCTGTCGACGCGGCCGCCCGACCGACTCGTCTGCCACCATTCTGCCGTCCTCGATCTCGGGGCCCGCGCGCGACCCCCTCGACGACCGGCATCGCACCTGTTCACAGAGCTACCGGTGGTGAGATCCCCGCTTGCGACCGAAGGCAATTCGGGCGGATCGAGAGTAACGGCTCTTGACTATTACCCCACCCGGAAAACGCGAAACACCGAGCGTGTCGGCTCGCCCGCGCGCCCGCCGCCGTAGACAGGGGTCCAGGTCAGCGCCCGATCCCGCAACGCGTTACCGTATTTCGCCATGGAGCGTGTCGAGGTGGGGTTCCCTTCGGGAAGCGAACAATGTGCAGCGTGGCTCTATCGGCCGGACGGTCCCCCGAAGCCGCGGCCGCTGGTGATCATGGCACACGGATTGGGTGCCGACCGGGAAATGGGCCTCGACCGCTACGCGCGGCGATTCGCCACCGCCGGAATGGGTGTGCTGGTCTTCGACTACCGGCATTTCGGCGCGAGCGGCGGTAAGCCGCGCCAGCTCATCCACATCGGCCGGCAGCGGGAGGACTGGCGTGCCGCGATCGCCTTCGCCCGCACCCTGCGCGGCTTCGACGCGACGCGAATCGCCCTGTGGGGCACCTCGTTCGGCGGCGGCCACGTGCTATCCATCGCGCACGAGGACGACTATCTCGCGGCCGTCGTCGCCCAGTGCCCGTTCACCAGCGGATGGGCCTCGGCGCGGGCGAAGGGGCCGATCGCCTTGTTCAAGACCGGCACCGTGGCCGTCACCGATCTGCTGGTGGGGCCGATCCGCCGCAAGCCGGTCGGGGTGCGGCTGGCCGGGCGGAAACGGTCGTCGGCGCTGATGAGCGCCTCGGACGTGCCCGAGGGCTTCGGCCGCCTGGCCGAGGAGAGTTCGCAGTACCAGCCGAAGGTCGCCGCCCGCGTCGGACTGTCGACCGTGTTCGACTCCCCCGCCCGCCGCACCAAGAACATCAAGGTGCCGGTGATGTACGCGATCTGCGACGACGATTCGGTCGCCCCGATCGGCCCGACCCTCAAGGCCGCCGAGCGCACCAAGCACGCCGTCGTGAAGCGTTATCCGATCGGCCATTTCGACATCTACTTCGACGACTGGTTCGAGAAGGCCGTCTACGATCAGGCCGACTTCCTGGTCTCCGTCCTGCGCCCGTAGCCCTCACCCGGCCGTCTCCGTCCAGGTGACCGGGAGTTCGTGCACGCCGTAGATGTTCATGTCGGACTTGAGTTTCACGTCCGCGGCGGGGATGGCGAGTTCGAGGGTCGGGAAGCGGCGCAGCAGGCCGGCGAACCCGGCGCGCATCTCGACCCGCGCCAGCTGCTGGCCGAGGCACAGGTGGACACCGTGCCCGAAGGCGAGGTGGCCGCGCGCGTTGCGGTGCACGTCCAGGGTGTCGGGGTTCTCGAAGCGCGCGGGATCGTGGTTGGCGGCCAGCAGCGAGACCACGACGGTCGAGCCCTCCGGAATCGTCTCGCCGCCGAGTTCGATGTCCTCGGTGGCGTAGCGGTAGAAGATGTCGGCGACGGTCAGGTAGCGCATCAGCTCCTCGACCGCGTCGGGAACCAGATCCGCGTCGGCCCGCAGCTTCGCCAGCTCTCCCGGATTCTCCAGCAGCGCGAACGTGCCCAGCCCCAACATGTTCGCGGTGGTCTCATGGCCCGCGAGCAGCAACAGGAAGGCGACGCCGGTCAGCTCCTCGATGCTGATGTCCTCGTCGCGCGCCAGATCCGACAGGATGTCGTCCACGGGCTCGGCGCGCTTACCGGTGACCAGTCCGGCCAGGTACATGTTCATCGCGCCGAACGCGCCCATCTTCTCCTCCAGCGACTGGTCCTTGACCAGGAACTTGGCGGAGTTGACCTGGAAGGTCGCCCGGTCCTCGTAGGGGACGCCGAGCAGTTCGCAGATCACCAGCGAGGGCATCGGCAGCGCGAACTCCTTGACCAGGTCGACCGGTGGGGTGAGCTTCGCCATCTCGTCCAGCTGCCGCTCGGCGATCTCGACGATCTGGTCCTCGAGCATCTTCATGCGCCGCGCGGTGAAGGCGCCGACGAGCTTGCGGCGCAGCCGGGTGTGGTCCGGCGGGTCCATGGCGATGAACATTCCGGGCATCTGCGGCGACGGCTCGGTGGCGACGGGCATGCCCGGAACCTCGTATGGCGTGTGCACCACGCCGATGTCCAGGCGCGAGCTGAAGCGGGTGTCGGCCAGCAGCTTGCGGACCGCGTCGTAGCCGGTGACGAGCCAGCCCTCGTGGCCGTCGGGGAAGACCATGGGGCTGACCGGGCGGGCGTCCCGCAGGCGGGTGATCTCGCCGGGCGGGTCGAACGGGCCCGCGTCGCGGTTCATGGGGAGACCGTGCGGGACGGGAACCGTGGTGCTCATCGTATGTCCTTTCGTGGCGAGTGATGCCACGATCGCCGACCCGCCTGACACCCGGCTGACACGCCTCTGACACCGCCGTCCACCCCCTCTACCAGCGCCGGGAAGGCCGTCGGGCCACCCGTGGCAAAATCGCCGGGTGCAGATCGGGATTCTTGGACCATTCGATATTCGCGCGGACGACGGCACAGTGGCCGACGTGCCGGGCGCCCGGCTGCGCGGACTGCTCGTCGCACTCGCCCTCGAACCCGGTCGCACGGTCCCGAAATCGACGCTGGTCGACTGGATCTGGGGCGAGAACCCGCCCACCGAGGCGGCGAACGCGTTGCAGCGCTTGGTATCCCGGCTCCGGAAGGCGCTTCCGGAGGGCGTGGTCGAGGGGCAGCCGGAGGGCTACCGGCTGAAGGTGGCGCCCGAGTCCGTCGACGCCGTGCGGTTCGAACGCCTCATCGGCCAGGTCCACAATGCCGAGGACGCCCTGCGGCTGCCGCGCCTGCGCGAGGCCCTGGCGCTGTGGCGCGGTGCGGCCATGCAGGACATCGGCCTTCAGGACAGCGCGGCCCTCGACGCGGCGGTCACCCGGCTCGACGGGCTGCGCCTGGCGGCCATGGAGGACCGGTTCGACGCGGAGATCGCCCTCGGCCACGGCGCGGAGGTGGTCACCGAGCTGACCGACCTGGTGGCCGCGCATCCGGTGCGAGAACGGCTCGTCGCCGCGCTGATGCGCGCCCAGGTGGCGACCGGCCGCGACAACGAGGCGCTCCAGCTCTTCCAGCGCACCCGCGAAACCCTGGCCGACGAGTTGGGCGTCGACCCGTCCCCGGAGCTGTCCGCGCTGCACGTCGCGCTGCTGCGGGGCGAACTGGGACGCCGGGAGGAGGACCGCAAGACCAACCTGCGCTCCGAGCTGACCACCTTCGTCGGCAAGGACGCCGATGTCGCCGCGGTCCGCGACCTCATCACCGGGCACCGGCTCACCACGCTGATCGGGCCGGGCGGCTCGGGGAAGACCCGGCTGGCCACGGAGACCGGGCACACGCTGCTCGCGGACCTGCCGGACGGGGCCTGGGTGGTCGAACTCGCGGCCCTCGGCGCCGACGCGGACGCCGGGCCCGTGGCGGGCGGGAACGCCGTGGCGCAGGCGGCTCTCGCCGCACTCAGCCTGCGGGACGCGCTGGTCGGCGAGGCCCCGGACGCGGACCCGACCGACCGGGTCGTCGCGGCGCTCCGCGAGCGCGAGACGCTGTTGATCCTGGACAACTGCGAGCACGTGATCGAGTCGGCGGCGGCGTTCGCGCACCGCGTGCTCGGCGAGTGCCGGCGGTTGCGCATCCTGGCGACGAGCCGGGAGCCGCTCGGCATCACCGGCGAGGCGCTGTGGCCGGTCGCGCCGCTGGTCCTGCCCGCCGAGGGCGCCGACCTCGCCAAGATCGCGGCCGCTCCGGCCGTCCGGCTGCTCCAGGATCGGGCCGGCGCCGTGCACAAGGACCTCCCGGCCGACGCCGCCACGCTGACGACGCTGGCGCGCGTGTGCCGGGCGCTGGACGGGATGCCGCTGGCGATCGAACTCGCCGCGGCCCGCCTGCGGACCATGTCCCTGGATCAGCTCGCCGATCGGCTCGACGACCGCTTCCGCCTGCTGACCGGCGGCAGCCGGACCGCGCTGCCGCGGCACCGCACGCTGCGCGCGGTGATCGACTGGAGCTGGGAGCTGCTCAGCGACGCCGAAAGGACTGTGCTGCGCCGGCTTTCGGTCTTCGCGGGCGGGGCGAGCCTGGAGGCGGCCGAGCGGATCTGCGCGGGCGACGAGGTCGACGCGCGCGACGTGCTCGAACTGCTGACCGCGCTGACCGAGAAGTCGCTGGTGGTCACCGAGCGCGACCGGGCGCCGCGTTACCGCATGCTCGGCACGATCAAGGAGTACGCCGAGCAGCGCCTCGCGGAGGCCGGGGAATCGGAGGCCGCGCGCCACGCGCATCTGGCCTACTTCACCGAATTCGCCGAACTCGCCGAGCCACATCTGCGCCGCGCGGAGCAGCTGGAATGGCTCGCCGCCCTCGAGGTCGAGCACGACAATATCGCCGCCGCGATGCGCGGGGCGCTCGCGGCGGGCGAGGCCGACGGCGCCATGCGGCTCGCGGCGGCCGCCGGGTGGTACTGGTGGCTCGGCGGACGCAAGGCCGAGGGCAACGAACTGCTCCTGGCGGCCACCGCCGTCCCCGGCGAGGTGGCCGATGACGTCCGGGCCCTGGTGTACGCGTTCGTCGTCCAGTTCGTCACCGCCGGATCGCAGAACGACCAGTTCGACGCCGAGCAGTGGATCCACAAGGCCTACGAGGCCAGCCGCGCCGACCAGAGCCGGCACCCGGCGCTGCGGGTCACCACGCCGCTGGAACGGATGCTGCGGGAGCCGGACGCGATCCTCCCCGCGTGGGAGGAGCTGCTGAACGACGAGGATCCCTGGCTCCGCGCGCTCGCCCGGCTGCAACTGGGCAAGATGCGGATCCAGTTCGGCGAGGGCGGCCGGGACGCGGACGCGTATCTGGAAGCGGCCGTCAGCGAATTCCGCGCGATCGGCGACCGGTGGGGTATTTCCTTCGCCCTGACCGAGCTGGCGGATCGCATCGCCATGCGCGGCGAGTTCGCCGGCGCGTACGAGTACTACGACCAGGCGATCGCGGTCGTCACCGAGGTCGGCGCCCTCGACGACGTGGTGCGGATGCGAGCGCGGCAGGCCCAGCTCTACTGGCTGTCGGGCGACCGGGACGCCGCCGCCTCCGCCATGGCCGAGGCGCAGCGGGCCGCGGAACGGGTGGCCTGGCCGAATACGCTCTCCGAGCTGGCGCTGGCGAAGGCGGAACTGGCTCGGTGGCAAGGCGATTCGGCGGAGACGGCCGGCCAGCTCGACCTCGCGACGACGCTGATCGACGACGCCGACGGGACGTACACCCGCGCGGTACGGCACGACATGCTGGGCTACCTCACCGAGGACCCGGACGCGGCCCGGGAGCACCGCGTCGCGGCCTTCCGCGCGGCGTCCGAGGCGGGCCATCCGCATCTCATCGCGCGAGTGCTCGTCGGCATCGCGGATCTGGCCCTGCGGACCGACCGGAACGAACAGGCCGCGCGGCTGCTCGCGGCGAGCGCCGGTGTGCGCGGCCTGCCGGACCGATCCCAGCCGGATACCGCCCGCATCGAGCAGGCGGCACGACATCGCCTCGGTGACACGGGGTTCACCGAGGCGATGCGGGAGGGCGCGGAGGCGAGCTGGCAGGAGCTCGCGGAGATCACGCTCGCTTCTTGAAAGTGGCTCGCGCCCACAGGTATCCGGCGAGAGCGATACCCAGGCACCAGGCGGTGGCGGCCATCGCGTAACCACCGGACGGCGTGCCGTTCAGCAACCCGCGGAGGGTTTCGATGATCGGCGTGAAGGGCTGGTACTGCGCGAACTGCCGCAGCCCCGGTCCCATCTTGTCCGCCGGGACGATCGCGCTGCTGAAGAACGGCAGCATCACCAGCGGGACCGCGGCCATACCGGCGGTTTCGGGGGTTTTCGCCGCCAGGCCCAGGGCGACCGTGAGCCAGCTCGCCGCGACCGCGAGCAGCAGGATCAGCCCGACCACGCCCAGCCAGTCGAGGGCGCTCGCCGACGGTCTGAAACCCAGCAGGAACGCCACCCCGACGAGCGCCGCGATGGAGATCACGTTGGTCAGCACACCGGCGACGACGTGACCGGTCAGCACCGCGCCGCGGGAGACGTCCATGACCTTGAACCGGCTGATGATGCCCTTCGTCATATCGGAGTTGACCGACGTGGCGACGGCGCCCAGCCCGTAGCAGACGGCGAGCAGCATCAAACCCGGTGTCGCGTAGTCGATGTAGTCGACACCGACGCTGAAGGCGTCGCCGAACATGTACACGAACATCAGCATGATCACGATCGGCATCAGGACCGCGTTGAATACCGTGGTGGGGTTGCGCGCGATGTGTTTGAAGTTGCGGCGCAGCATCACGATCGAGTGGGGTGTGGTGGTCATTTCGCAGCCTCCGTGGTGCGGCCCGTCAGGGCGAGGAAAACGTCGTCGAGGTCGGGGGTGTGGACGGAGAACTCGTCGGCTTCGATCGAGTGCTCGTCGAGCTGATCCAGCAGGGCCCGAAGGGTTTTCGAGCCGCCGTCACTGGGGACGCGGAGGGTCAGGTTCTCGTCGTCGCGGGTGGAGCCGGCGATGACGCCCGCCGCCGTGCCGAGGTCGGCGGCGGTGGCGAAGCGGAGCCGGACGTGGGTTCCGGGGATCCGGCGCTTGAGTTCGTCGGCGGTGCCCTGGGCGACGATGTGGCCCTGGTCGAGAACCGCGATCCGGTCGGCGAGCTGGTCGGCCTCTTCGAGGTACTGGGTGGTGAGGAAGATGGTCACGCCGTCGGCCACCAGGTCGCGGACGATCGACCACATCGTGCGGCGGCTGCGCGGGTCCAGGCCCGTGGTCGGCTCGTCGAGGAAGATGATGCGCGGGTTGCCGACCAGGGTCATCGCCAGGTCGAGCTTGCGGCGCATACCGCCCGAATAGGTCGACGCGGGCTTGGCCGCCGCCTCGGTCAGCTCGAACCGTTCCAGCAGCTCCGCGACGACGCGCTTGCCGTCGCCGGCGGAGATCGGGCTGAGGTCCACCATCAGCTGGAGGTTCTCCTGCCCGGTGAGCAGTTCGTCCACGGCCGCGAACTGGCCGGTGACCCCGATCGCCGCCCGCACCGCCTTGGCCTCGGTGGCGACGTCGTGCCCGGCGACGCGGACCGTGCCGCCGTCGGCCCCGATCAGTGTCGTCAGCACGTTCACCGTCGTGGTCTTGCCGGCGCCGTTCGGTCCGAGCAACGAGAACACCGTTCCCGCAGGGACTTCCAGATCGATGCCGTCGAGCACGATCTTGTCTTTGTATGCCTTCCGGAGCCCGGAAGCCACAATCGCTGAATCTGTCATGCCGCAACTGTCACGGCACGCGCTGACACCGCGCAGCCACCGTGCTGACACCGCCGCTGACGCCATGTCCGCCCAGGACCGGCAGACGTTCGGTGCTCCGGGTGAGCCGGCTACAGATACGACGTGTCGTTGACCAGGCGCACCGAGGAACCGCCGTCGGGATAGAACTCCGCGATCGACAGCGACGCCAGGTCCAGGTGCAGGCGGTACAGCAGGGAGGGGCCCACCTCGAGCGCCAGTTGCAGCAGGGTCTTGATGGGTGTCACGTGGCTGACGACCACCACGTTCTGTTCCGGGTACAGCGCCACCAGATCGCGGCGCGCCGCTTCGACCCGCTCGCGCACCTGGTCGAAGCTCTCCCCGCCCGGCGGCGGCAGCGACGAGTCGCCGAGCCAGCGGCCGTGGCGCTCCGGATCCCGCTGTGCCGCTTCGGCGAACGTGAGGCCCTCCCATTCGCCGAAGTCGGTTTCGATCAGGCTGTCGAGCACCCGCACCGGCACGTCCAGGGCCTGTGCGGCCGCCTCGGCCGTCTCCCGGGCCCGTCCCAGCGGGGAGGTGACCACGGCGGCGATATCGCCCTTGGCCGCAAGGTGTTTCGCCGCGCGGGCCGCCTGCTCGCGGCCCAGCTCAGTGAGCGGCGGGTTGCCGCGGCCCGAATACCGCCGCTCCACGGACAGTTCCGTCTGGCCGTGCCGCAGCAGCAGCATGCGGGTGGGGCGGCCGCGGGCGCCGGTCCAGCCGGGCGCGGAGGTGGCGTCCGCGGGCCGGGCCGGGCTGCCGGTCACCGTCGAATCGTTCTGTGCCGCACGAGCGCTCGCGACCTCGTCGATCCAGCTGAGCATCTCCCGCTCGGCTCCGGCAGCGGATGCGGGCTTCTCGGCGTCCCGTGCCTCGGCGACGATGTGGGCGTCGTCCATCGCCTCGTTGGCCAGCCGGTCCGCGTGCGAATTCTCGGCGCGCGGGATCCAGGAGAAGCTCACCCGATCGAAGCCGGCGACCAGCTGCCGTGCCCGGTCGGCGAGGGGAATCATGGCCGCGTGCTTGACCTTCCAGCGGCCCGACATCTGCTCGACCACGAGTTTCGAGTCCATGCGGACGTCGACCTCGCGGGCGCCCAGTTCGGCCGCCGCGGCCAGTCCCGCGATGAGCCCGCGGTATTCGGCGACGTTGTTGGTGGTGACGCCGAGCGCCTCTTTCCGCTCGGCCAGCACCCGCGCGCGGTCGGCGTCCCACACCACCGCGCCGTATCCGGCGGGGCCCGGGTTACCCCGCGAGCCGCCGTCGGCCTCGACGATCACCGTGTTCACCACCGCATTCCCTCCACCTCGACCAGGGACCCCGCGGTACTCACAGCCCGGATTGCTTGGTGCGCACCATGATCGCGCCGCATTCGGGGCAGCGGACCACGGTTTCCGGGGCGGTCTTCGCGATGCGCGCGATCTCGCCGCGGTCCAGCTCGATGCGGCAGGCGCCGCAGCGGCGGGCCTGCAGCAGCGCCGCGCCCACGCCGTGCTGCGCGCGCTGCTTCTCGTAGATGGTCAGCAGTTCCGCGGGGAACGCGCCGACCAGCTGTTCCCGGTCGGTGGTGCAGCGACCGGTCGCGACCTCGAGGTCGGCGAGCGCCTCGTCCCGGCGGCGCTGCGCCTCGCGGAGGTCCTCCTCCGCCTTGGAGAGATTGGCGCCGGCGTGCTGGTGGTCGGCGACGGCCGCCTCACGGCGCTCCATCACCTCGAGCATGTCGTCCTCGAGGACGGTGCGGCGGCGTTCCAGGCTGCCGAGTTCGTGCTGCAACTCCGACAGCTGCTTGGCCGCGACGCTGCCGCTCTCGAGCATGGCCTTGTCGCGCTGTTCGCGTTTGCGGACGCCGTCGATCTCGGTCTCCAGCTTGCGCATGTCCCGGTCCAGGTCGTCGATCAGGATCTCGACCTTGACCGCCGCGTCCTTGCGCGTGGTGCGCTCCTCCTCGAGCCGCTGGACCTCCTGCTGCTCGGGCAGCACCTTGCGGCGATGCTCGATCCGCGTCAGTTCGGCGTCGACGGCGGCAAGGTCGAGCAGCTTGGCCTGGATCGGTGGTTCGACATTCAACGCGGAACTTACTCCTCGACACTATGGACGGTTCGGGTGCGACGGGCCCGGTCGGGTGACCGACACCGAAGTTCAACCGTACTCCGCCGACGACACGTTTCGCCCCAACCCCGCCACTCCGTGCCGGGCGCGCGGTGACCGGAAATTCGCGGCGGTCGAATCGGGCGCTGTGGCAGGCTCGTTCGCATGCATCGTTACGAGGTGGAGGTCGCCTGGAGCGGGGCGACCACCGGCTACCGGTCCTACTCCCGCAACCACGACGTGCGCGCGGAGGGCCGCCCGCCCCTGCCCGCCAGCGCCGACCCGGTCGTCGGCCGCGGCGACGCCACCCGCTGGAACCCGGAACTACTGCTGGTCGCGTCCCTCTCCGAATGCCACATGCTGTGGTACCTGCACCTGTGCACCCAGGCCGGCATCGTCGTCACCGACTACCGCGACGCCGCCGAGGGCACCATGAACAACGACCGCTTCACGCAGGTCACCCTCCGCCCCCGCGTCACCGTCACCGACCCCGCCCACCTCGACACCGCCCGCGCCCTCCACACCGAGGCCCACAAACACTGCTTCATAGCCAACTCCGTGAACTTCCCCGTGGACCACGCCCCCACCGTCACCACCTGACCCATCCAGCGCATGCGGGACGGTCAGGCGTCGGCGGCGCCGAGGGTCCAGGGGTCGGTGCGGAGGGTACAGACGCGGGTTTCGACGGTGGGGAGGGCGGCGCGGAGGATGTCGGCGGCCTGAGCGCACCAGGGGAATTCGGTGGCCCAGTGGGCGGCGTCGATGAGAGCGGGGCCGCCGGCGCGGAGGTGTTCGTCGGCGGGGTGGTGGCGGAGGTCGGCGGTGACGTAGGCGTCGACGCCGAGGCGGGAGACGGTGTTCAGGAGGGAGTCGCCCGCGCCGCCGCAGACGGCGACGGTGCGGATCGTCCGGTCGGGGTCGCCCGCCGCGCGTACGCCCCAGGCGGTGCCGGGCAGGGCCGCGCGCACGTGAGCGGTGAAGTCGCGCAACGATTCCGGCCGCGGCAGCTCCCCCACCCGGCCCAGGCCGAGCCCGGAGGGTAGTGCGGCGCGTTCGGTCACGTGGAAGGCCGGTGATTCGAACGGGTGCGCGGCGTGCAGGGCGGCCAGGACGGCGGCCCGCGCCGACGGCGGCGCTATCACCTCGATCCGGTCCTCCGCGACGCGCTCGAGCGAACCGACCTCGCCGACAGCGGGATTCGCGCCGTCGACCGGCCGGAACTGACCGGTTCCGGGTGTCCGGAAGCAGCAGTCCCGGTAGTTGTCCGTGCCGCCCGCACCGGCCGCGAACAGCGCGGCCAGAAGGGCATCGGAGTGTTCGTGGGGAACCTGGATGGCCCACTCGTCCACGGCCGCAGCGGGTTTCGGGTTCAAGGGTCCGGTGACCGCTATCCCCAGCGTCTTCGCCAAGGCATCGGACACGCCCGGATCGGCGGAGTCGGCGTTGGTGTGCGCGGTGAACAGCGCGCACCCGTTCCGGATGAGCCTGTGCAGCAGAGCGCCTTTCGGGGTATTCGCCGCCACGGTGTCGACGCCGCGCAACAGCAGCGGATGATGCACCACGAGAGCCTGCGCGCCCCACGCGATCGCCTCGTCCACCACACCGGCGGTCGCGTCCACGGCGAACATCACCCGGGACACCGGATCTCCGGGGTCACCGCAGACGAGCCCCACCGAATCCCACGATTCGGCGAGCCGGGGCGGATACGCCGCGTCCAGCACACCGATCAGCTCCGACAGCTCCACCGATTCCGTCACAGAACCACCTCCACTCCGATCCCATCCACCTGCCGAACATCATGATCGTCCCGCGCTGCTCGACACCACGAGCGATTCACAGGCCAACCTCCTGGATCGCAGCGACCAAGCGGTCCACCTGGGCGCTGCCGCGCACCGCCACCCGCAGGTGACCGGGGCCGAGGCCGGGGAAGGTGTCTCCGCGACGGACGGCGATCCCCTTGTCCGCCAACCGTTTGCGGAGAAGTTCGGCATCGGGGACGCGGATTAACAGGAAGGGTCCCCGGGCCGGTTCACCGACCTCCACGCCGAGTTCGCGCAGGCGCGGGATCATCGCGGCGCGATCGGCGGCGATTCGCGTTGCGTGCGAACGGGATTCGGCGACGGCCTCCGGCTGCGCGGTCGCGGCGACGGCTTCCAGTTGCAGGGTGCCCAGCGGCCAGTGCGCCCGGCCGTGATCGAGTCGGGCCAGCAGGTCGTGCGGGCCGAGGAAGTATCCGCACCGCAGACCGGCCAGCGCCCACGTCTTGGTGAGGCTGCGTAGCACGAGTACGTCCGGAAGAGATTCCGCCGCAAGGGATTCCACTTCCCCGGGTATCGCATCGGCGAAGGCTTCGTCGACCACGACGATGCGGCCCGGCCGCCGCAGCGCCCGGATCACGGAGGCCGGGTGCAGGACGGAGGTCGGGTTGGTCGGATTCCCGAGCACCACCAGGTCGGCCGCGTCGGGGACCAGCGCCGGGTCCAGTTCGTACGGCGGCTGCAGCACGACCCGCGCGACCGCGACCTCCGCCTCGCGCAACGCCAGCTCGGGTTCGGTGAACGACGGGTGGATCACCGCGGCCAGCTCCGGGGCCAGCCGGGGCAGCATCGCGAACCCTTCGGCCGCGCCCGCCAGCAGCAGCACCTCGTCCGGAGTGCGGCCGTGCCGCGCGGCGACGGCGGAGCGCGCCGCGGCCGCCTCGCCCGCGCCGGGATAGCGCCCGAGGTCCCCGAGCCGGGCCGCCAGCCGCGCGCGCAACCAGTCCGGCGGCGCGTCGCCCTGCACGTTCACCGCGAAGTCGAGCATCCCGGCCCGCACGTCGGCGTCGCCGTGATGGCGCAGCTTCGCGCGCTCCACGTACTCGCCGCTCACGCCCGCACCCCCGCCTCGACCGTCGCCCGCCGACCGCGGCCGCCCCACGTCCCTGGATTCCTGCCCCGCGCAGCTGTCTCCCGCCCACGGCAGCTGCCCCACGCACCTGCCGCACCGACGACTCCGGCCCGCGCGGGCGCGGGGTGATCCGCCGCGCCTGTTTCGCGCGTTTCCGGGCCGGTCGTGGTGTCCTGTGGCACAGCCATCCACCCTACGTGCCCGGGTCCGGCACCGACCGGCCAGAATGTCTGTCGTGGGCGAGCTGCATGTGACCTTCATCTGTACCGGCAACATCTGCCGGTCACCGATGGCCGAGAAGATCTTCGCCGCGCACGTCGAGCGGGCCGGGCTCGCCGACCTGGTGCGCGTGAGCAGCGCCGGCACCACCGCCTGGCACGTAGGCTCGGACGCCGACCCGCGCACGACCGCGCTGCTGAACCGGCACGGCTATCCGGTCGGCCACGTCGCGGCCATGGTGGGCGCGGACCATCTCGACGCCGACCTGCTCGTCGCCCTCGCCACCTCGCACGAACGCGACCTGGCCCGCCTGGGCGTGCCACGGGACCGCCGCCGCCTGCTGCGCAGTTTCGATCCGAAGGCCGACGACGGCGACGTGCCGGATCCGTACTACGGCGACGACTCCGACTTCGAACTGGTCCGCGAGCAGATCGAGGCCGCGGTGCCCGGACTGCTCGACTGGGTCCGCGACCAGCTCGGCGAGGGCAGCGTCCACCGATGAACGTGCTGCGCCGGCTCACCTTCCTGCTGCGACCCAACTGGCTGATCCTCGCGGTGGTCGTGGTGGCGTTCGCGTACCTGTGTTTCACGGTGCTCGCGCCGTGGCAGCTGGGCAAGAACAATCGCACCTCGCACCGCAACGACCTCATCGCCGAATCGGTGACGGCCGATCCGGTCGATGTCGCCACGCTGCTGAACGACCCCGGCGCGACGGACACCGAATGGCGTCGCGTCGTCGCCACCGGCAACTACGTCCCCGGATCGACGGTGCTGGAGCGGCTGCAGCGGCTCGACGACCACCCGGCCTACGGCGTACTGGCCACCTTCCGTCTCGACGACGGCCGGACGCTGCTGATCGATCGGGGCCTGGTGGCCGCCGTCGACGGCAGCCGCATCCCGCCGATCGCCGAACCGCCCGCGGGCCCGCAGCGCATCGAGGGCCGGGTACGCAAATCCGAGGGCGTGATCCCGGGCAAGGAACCCCTGCACCAGGACGGCTTCCGTCAGGTGTATTCCATTGACACCGAACAATTTTCGACCGTGGTGGGTACGCCCGTCGGCACGGTTCCCCCCGACCGCGGCTACCTCCAGCTGACCGAGGGCCAGCCGGGCGCGTTCACCCCGCCCGCCCTGCCACAACTCGACGCCGGACCGTATCTCTCCTACGGCCTGCAATGGATCGCCTTCGGCATCATGGCCCCGCTCGGCCTCGGCTATTTCGTCTGGGCCGAACTCCGCGAACGCCGCCGGGAGCGGGGCGGCACATCCCGCCCCGCAGCGGAAACATCAGGGGCGACAGCGGATTCCGCCGCCCCGCCCGCCGCTACAGCCCCGCGAAAATCCAACGCCGACCGTCTCGCCGACCGCTACGGCAACACTCCCCGCTGACCACACGACCTTCGACGTGCGCCACCGAGGAGGACGGCGAGGGCGGTGACCAGGACCGTGGCCGCCTGGACCGCTTCGGACAGGGCTACGGCTCGGCGCAGGTCGGGAACGCGCGGGCTGGGACCCTCACCGAGGGTGGGGCGGAGTTCGGTGCCGTGCCGGTATTCGGTCGGGCCGCCGAGGCGGATGCCGAGCGCACCGGCCATCGTGGATTCGGCCACGCCCGCATTGGGACTGGGATGGGCCGCCGCATCGCGCTGCCAGGCCCGGAGGGCTGCGGCGGGACGGCCACCGGACAAAGGGGCCAACGCGACGGTCAGGAGGCCACTCAGCCGCGCCGGGAGCAGATTCGCCAGATCGTCGGTGCGGGCGGCCGCCCAGCCGAAGCGGCGATAGCGATCGTTGCGATATCCGACCATCGCGTCGAGGGTGTTCACCGCCCGGTACCCGAGCAGCCCCGGCACGCCCGCGATCGCACCCCAGACCAGCGGCGCGACCGTCGCATCGGAGGTGTTCTCCGCGATGGATTCGACCGCGGCCCGCGCCAGCCCGTCGGCATCGAGAACCTCCGGATCCCGCCCGCACAGCGACGGCAGCAACTCCCGAGCCCCACCGACATCCCCACGCTCCAGCCGATCGGCCATCTCCCGCCCCGTCCGCGCGAGCGTGGTCCCGCCGAGCGCCGTCCACGTGGCCACCGCGGTCACCACCACGAGCGGAATATCGAAAGCCTTGACCCCCAACCGAGTTCGCACCCCCTCCCGCCGCATCCGCCGTCCGACCATCCGCTCCACCCCCGCGCCGACCGCCACCACACCCCCGACAAGCACGACCTCATGCACAACCCCCGCCCCACGCCGATCCCGATAACCCACCGACTCCAACGCCCCCGCCACCACCCCGAACCCCGCCACCGGATGCCCCCGCCGCGGATCCCCCACCACCCTGTCCAGCACAAACCCCACCACCAGCCCCACAGCCCGCGCACCACACACACCCACAATCCGAGCCTATCGACCCCCCTCGCCCCACCCCACATCACCCAGCAGCCCGCATGTGCGACACTGCCCGAGTGTCCGGAGTACACGTCGCCGTCCTGGCGTCACACAACGGCTCGAATCTGCGGGCCCTCCACCGCACCTCGCTCTCCCCCGACTCACCTTTCACGATCAGCCTCGTCATCAGCAACAACAGCGGATCCGGCGCGCTCGCCTTCGCCCGCGACGCGGGCATCCCCGCACTACACCTGTCCGGCAGCACCCATCCGGAACCGGAGCTACTGGACGCGGCGATTCGATCCGCGCTGACCGCCCACGAGACCGACCTGGTCGTGACCGCGGGCTACATGAAGAAACTCGGCCCCCGCACCCGAGCCGAGTACACCTCCAGAATCGTCAACGTCCACCCGGCGCTCCTGCCCCGCCATGGTGGAAAAGGCATGTACGGCAACGCCGTTCACGAGGCCGTCCTCGCCTCGGGAGACACCGTCTCCGGCCCGACGGTGCACCTGGTCACCGAGGATTACGACGCCGGACCGGTGCTCGCTCAGGCTCGGGTTCCGGTGGTGCCCGGCGATACCGCGGAGTCGCTGGCGGAGCGCGTGCTGGTCGCCGAGCACGATTTGCTTCCCGCGGTGGTCCGGCGGCTCGCCGCGTCGATGTCACACACCCCTACTCCACATCGTCGTCCCTGGTGAGCCCCCGATAGGCTCGGGCGGACGAAAGGGAGGCAGGACGTGACGGGCGAGGAACGGCGGGGGGATGTGGGCCGGGCGGAGTTGGCGCGCCGGTTCGAGGAGCATCGGCCCTATCTGCGCCGGTTGGCGTACAGCACGCTCGGCAGCCTCAGCGATGCGGACGACGTGGTGCAGGAGGCGTGGCTGCGGTTGCAGCGCTGGTCGGAGACCCGGGCCGAGGACGATCACATCGACAATCTGCGCGCGTGGCTGACCACCGTCACCGGGCGGCTCGCCCTGGACCAGCTCGGATCGGCTCGGGCCCGGCGGGAGCAGTACGTCGGCGACTGGCTGCCCGAACCGGAGGTCACCACCATGGACGATCCCGCCGATCGCGTCACGCAGGACGAGCGCGTCACCACCGCACTGCTGGTGGTGCTGGAGTCGCTGTCGCCCGCCGAACGGACCGCCTTCGTGTTGCAGGAGGTGTTCGGGATGTCCGGTCCGGAGGTGGCGGAGGTGGTCGGGCGCACTCCGGCCGCGGTGCGGCAGTTGGCCTCCCGGGCGCGCAAGCACGTCGAGGACGGCACGCCGCGCTTCCCGGCCAGCCGCGACGAGCACGAGAAGGTGGTGTCCGCCTTCGCCGTGGCCTGGCAGTCCGGCGACCTGGGCGCGCTGCTCGGCGTGCTGGACGACAAGGTCACGCTGACCGCCGACGGCGGCGGCAAGGTGCCCGCCATCCGCGAACCCGTGCGCGGCGCCGAACTGGTCGCCAAGCTGTTCTTCGGCTGGTACCGCGCGAATACCGGTGCGTGGGGCCGCAACGTCCTGGTCAACGGCCGCCCCGGCCTGGTCGTCTTCGACGGCAACCACACCGGCGTGTTCTCGTTCATCATCGATGACGGCCGCATCACCGGCATCACCGTCGTCCGCAACCCGGACAAGCTCCGCGAGCTGCCGGAAGGTGGGCCGGACTGGTACCTGTAGGAGACTTCCCGCCCTCTTCCCGAGGAAACTTCCCGCCCTCTTCCCGAGGAGACTTCCCGCCCTCTTTCCCGGCATGCTCTTGGCCGGGAACCACCTCGGCCACAGTGGATTCCGGCCAAAAGCATGCCGGAATAATGGTGGGTGGCGCTTCGGAGTTGCTGTGGCCTAGGCCGTGACCAGGGTCGTGTGGACCGGGGTCGGAGCGGCCGTCAGATCCAGGACCGGGCAGTGGGTGTCGACCACGCGTTGGAGGTCGGCGTAGCGGGTGGCGGGTTCCGGGCCCGTGACCCGGACGGTGACGCGGATTGCTTGGAAGCCCGGGCGGACGGCGTCGTCGAGGCCGAAGAATCCTCGGACGTCGAGGTCTCCCTCGGCCTCGATCGCGAGGTCGTCGATGGCGATGCCGAGCCGTTGCGCCCAGAAGCGGTAGGTCACCACCTGGCAGGAGATCAGGGCCGACAAGTAGACCTCGACCGGGTTGGGGGCGGTGTCCGTGCCGCCGAGGGCCGGTGGTTCGTCCACTCGCACAGTGTGTTTGCCGAGTGTGATCGTGCTGCCCACCGCGCCCTCGGGCGTTCCGGCCGCCCGGAACACCACGTGCGCCGCGGCCGGATCCCCGGCCACGGCGTCCGCGGTGGCGTCGACGATATCGTTGAGCGGAGTGCCGGTGCTGGCTGTCATGCCTGTCCACGCTACGAACGCGACGGCCGCGCGACGACGGTTGTACTCGCCCTGAGCCCAATGGTTCTCAGGATTGGCGCAGCTCCCAATCGCCGGGCAGCCCGTCGACCTTCACCGTGGTCCCCCGCGCCTCGATGGTGACCGTGGCCGGACCGAGCCGCAGGTCCGCCAGGCGCACCCGCCCCGCGCGATCGGGCAGGCGCGGGGCGATCGCGAGGGTGCGGTTGGGCACGTCGGGTTGCAGGCCCAGGTAGGACCGCATCAGCAGCAGCGGCGCGGCGCTGGACCACGCCTGCGGCGAACACGACGTCGGATACGGCACGGGCGCCGGGAAATCCTTACGGGTGAAGCCGCAGAACAACTCCGGCGGCCGCGCCCCGAACGCCTGGATCGCCTCGAGCAACCCGGCGGACAGCCGCTCGGCCAGCTCCGTCGCCCCGGGAATGTGGTGATAGCGCAGCAGCCCGGCGACGGCGATGGCGGTGTCGTGCGGCCACACCGACCCGTTGTGGTAGCTCATCGGGTTGTAGCGGCCCATGGCCTCGCCCAGTGTGCGCAGCCCGAATCCGCTGTCCATCCCGGATTCCGCGAGCCGCTCGATGAGCACCGCGGCCCGCTCGTCGGGCACGATCCCGGTCCACAGGCAGTGCGCGACATTGCTCGACAGCGCGTCCACCGGATTCTTCCGCGCGTCCAGAGCCATGGCGTACCACCCGGATTGGGGCAGCCAGAACGACTCGTCGAAGCGCGCCTTCAGCTCGGCGGCCCGGGTGCGCAGCCGGGAGGCGGTGGCCGCGTCGCCGAACGCCTCGGCGATATCGGCCCGGCCCAGGCACGCGGCATAGACGTAGCCCTGGACCTCGCACAGCGCGATCGGCGGATCGGCGAGGTGCCCGTCGGCGAACGAGATCGCGTCCCAGCTGTCCTTCCAGCCCTGATTCGCCAGCCCCTGATCCGTCTTGCGGCGATATTCGACGAACCCGTCGCCGTCGGTGTCGCCGTAGGAGTCCATCCAGGTGAGGGCGGCGTCGGCCGCGGGCAGCAGCGCCTTCACGATCGATTCCTCGGCGCCCCACCGCCAGCATTCGGCCAGCAGCATGACGAACAGCGGCGTCGCGTCGACGGTGCCGTAGTACACCGTGCCGCCGAGCACCTCGTCCCCGGCGGGACCGTGCCGCATCTCGTGCATGATCCGGCCCGGTTCCTCCTCGGTGATCGGATCGACCTTCGCCCCCTGCAGCGCCGCCAGCTGCTGCAGGGTGCCCAGTGCCAGATCGCTGTCCAGCACCAGCGCCATCCACGAGGTGAGCAGGCTGTCGCGGCCGAACAGTGTCATGAACCACGGCGCGCCGGCGGCCACGTAGGTCGGCGCGTCGCCGCCCTGATCGTCGATGCGCAGCGCGCCCAGATCGCCCTCGGTGCGCAGCAGGATCGTCGTCAGGCCCGGATCGGAGGCGGTCAGGCTGGTCGCCGTCGCGCGCCACTGCTTCATCCGGTAGGTCGGGCTGTCCTGATCGTCGTCGCTGAAGTTCATATCGACGGCCCGGTGCCCGATGATCGGCCGGCAGCGCACGGTGGTCTGCCAATGCCCCCGCCGCGGCACGACGATTCGCCAGCTGAAGGCCCCGGGCTGGGCGTCGGGATCGCCGTCGGCGCTGATGGTGAGCCCGCGACCCGGATCCTCCCGGTCGGTCAGATGCAACTCGTCGTCCGCGGCGGTCAGATCGCAGCTGCCGCCGTGCACCTGCCCCGCCTTGACCGCGAACAGATCGGCGAAGTCGGAGTCCACGGTCAGCGACAGGGTCATCGCCGTGTCTTCGTCGCCGAGGTTGTACACGGCGATGATCTCACGCATACCGTCGCCGATCATGCGGCGGCGCAGCACCAGCACCGAACTGTCCGCGACGCCCTGCCGGGCGGGTTTGCGCAGCACGAACCGCGCCCGGAAGGCCTCGGGCATCATCACCGACAGCTGTTCGGGCCGGTGCCCGTCGACCCGCAGCTCCCACCGCGACACGACTCGCGCATCGCGATAGAACAGCCCCTGGGAGGTCCCGGCGTTGATGTCGCCGAGCGGGTCGGACAGGCAGAACGTGCTGGCCTCGACCAGCGTCACCACACCGCCGCCACCGCCGATGATCGGCATCGGCTGGCCCGCGTTGAACACCGCCGGCCCGCTCATACCCGCCCGCCGACCGCGGTTTCGCGCAACTGCTCGAGACTCATCGCCTGACTCCTCGTCGGTGAGGTGGGAAGAGCGACCGGACGAACATGTAGCGGGAACCACGCTGTCAGAAACGATCTACCCGCTCAAGACCGCGTGGTTTGCCCCCGGCGGTTGTTATCCCATCGTTGCCTACACCGAGAACTCCGTACCGAGCGGAGGGATCCGCAGCTGAGCCTCGCGGCCGCCGTAGGCGAAGGTCCTGCGCAGGTGGTCGAGGGTTTCGGTGAAGTGCGCCCAGCCCTCGGCATGGACGGGCACGATCACGGCGTCGCCCAGCGCCGCTGCCGCCGCCACGGCGGTGCGCGCGTTGAGGGTGACGTCGATATCGCCGAATCGCCCGACATTGGCCGCGCCCACATTGAGCAGCGCCACGTCGATCGGGCCCAGCCGGGACACGATCCGCTCGACGTACTCCACCGAGGCGTTGTCGCCGGAGACGTACACCGTCGGCAACCCGTCGGCCCGCAGGACGAATCCGGTCACCGGCCCCGACAGCGCCTCCGCCCTCTCGGGGCCGTGCAGGGCGGGGACGCCGGTGACGGTCACCGGCCCGATCCGCACCGACTCCCAATTCGCCAGTCCCCGAACGCCTTCCATCCGCCCCGCGGCCTCGGTCGTGGACAGCACGTGCTCGACCCCGGCCAGGAATGCCCGCCCCGCGTTGTCGAGATTGTCGGCGTGCTGATCGTGCGAGAGCAGGACGACATCCACCGGACCCACCCGGTCCGCGGGCACGGCCGGACCGGTCAGCTTGTGCAGTGGAACCGGCCCGGTGTAGTCGCCGGGCGCGTCGAAGGTGGGGTCGGTCAGCCAGGTCAGCGCGCCGTACCGGAAACGCACCGTGGGTCCGCCGATGTGCAGCAGGTCGACTGTGGTGGAGATCGTGTTCGTCATGAGCATCAGTCTCATCGGCTGGCCTCGGCCCCGTAAGTGGCCCGAGGGACACGCTACGATAAAATCGGGCCATGCAGACTGTGGCGGTCCTGGCCTTCGAGGGCATCAGCCCCTTCCACCTGTCGGTGCCCGGCCTGGTGTTCGGCCGCATCGGCATGAGTTCGGGCGGCCCCGCGCCCTACCGCGTCGACGTCTGCGCCGAGCGGCCCGGAACCCTCTCCACCCCAGCGGGTTTCGATATCTCGGTGCGCCACGGCCTGGACGCCTTCGACCGTGCCGACGTGGTGGTGATCCCCAGCTGGCGTCCCGGTCTTGCGCTGCCCGCCGCCGTGGGCGACGCGCTCGGTCGCGCCCACGGCCGCGGCGCCCGCGTCGTCGGCCTCTGCCTGGGCTCCTGGGCGGTCGCGGCCAGCGGTCTCGCCGACGGCCGCGAGGTGACCACGCACTGGTCCGCCGCCGACGAGCTGGCCCGCGCCTTCCCCGCCGTGCGGGTGCGCGCCGATACCCTCTGGTCGGATCTCGGCGATGTCGTCACCTCCGCGGGCGTGGCGGCCGCCCTCGACTGCTGCCTGCACATCGTGCGCACCGACCACGGCAGCCGCGCCGCCACCGAACTGGCCCGCAACCTGGTACTGGCCCCGCACCGCAGCGGCTCGCAGGCCCAGTACATTCCGGTCGCGGTGCCCGACGCCACCGACGACGACCCGATCGAGCACGCGATGCTCTGGGCCCGAACACATCTGGACGAACCCCTCGACCTCGACGGGTGGGCCCGCATCGCCCTGATGTCACGCCGCACCTTCACCCGCCGCTTCCGCGAACGCACCGGCGGCAGCCCGCAGCAGTGGCTGCTGCAACAGCGCGTCGACCGCGCCCGCCTGCTGCTGGAATCGACCGACGACACCATGGACCGCATCGCCGCCGAGACCGGCCTGGGCACGGCGGTCAACCTGCGCCACCACTTCCACCGCACGCTGGGCCTGTCCCCCGCGGCCCATCGCGCCCAGTTCCGCTCGCTTCCGGCCGGTCAGCCGGCCTGAGCCGCCGTCCGGGTGAGCGTCACGGAACGCGTTGCGCAGCCACAGGTCTCACCGCGGCTGAGGGATACCTCGAGCGGGACGAGGTCCTCCGGATCGGGGCGGGCGCGGAGAATGCGGTCGAGGGCGCGGCGGGCGATCGCGTCGATGGGCTGCTGCACGGTGGTGAGCGTCAGCTGGCCGTAGGTGTTCGTGACATCGCCGTCGAAACCGACGACGGCGATATCGGCCGGGACCCGCACCCCGGCATCGGTCACGGCCCGAATGACCGCGGCCGCTTGCCCGTAGGTGCCGACCACCAGCCCGCCGGGCGCCATACCGGCGGCCAGATGGCGGCTGACCGCGTGATACGCCCCGGCGGGCGTGAGGTCGGTGCGGATGGCGCGAGCGGCCGGTCCGGCCATCGTCGCGTAGCCCTCGTACCGCTGGGCCACGGTCTCCCGGTCGCCGTGTTCGGCGTCGTCGGGGGTGAACCCGCCGACGAAGACGACATCGGCGCGGCGATGCTCGACCACGAGATGGTCGGTGGCGAGCGCGCCCGCGCGGACGTGGTCGGCCCCGACCACGGGTGAGTCGACCGGCCCCCGATTGTTGTGCACCCACACGATCGGAATCCGCGCCTGCGCGCAGAGCCCGGCCGTGGCCACGCCGGCGACACCGCCCACGACGATCAGGCCGTCGATACCGGAATCGGCGAAGGCGCCGACGAATTCGATCTCCCGTTCCGGGTCGTACCCGGTATTGCCGATGAGCGTCAGGTGATCACGACGCCGCGCCTCGACCTCGATATGCCCGACGAGCGCCCCGAACAGCGGCAGCCTGAGATCGGGGACGAGCAGACCGATCTGACGCCAGCGGCGGGGCCGCCGTAACGCGCGCGCGATCCGGTCCGGCCGATAGTCGAGTTCGTTCAGCGCCGCGACGACCCGCGCCCGCAGGGCGTCGGACACCGGTCGCGGGCCGTCGTTGAGGACGTAACTCACTACGGCCGTGGACGTCCCCGCCCGCCGTGCGACGTCGGCCAGGGTCACTCGCTTGTCGGTCATTCGCCGATCCATTCTCTTCGGTCGTGCGCCGGGCGGCAAGAGTTCGAACCATGCTGATTCTCTCACCGTATGTGCAGGTCAACGGCTACGCAAATCGATTAGATTAGTAACGTCCGCGACCCACGGTCGCAACATCCGACTGGTGGAGTAACCCCTATGTCCTTCGTACGGCCGACCGGCGTCACCTACTTCGATCCGGAACAGGCGCATCACAGCTACATCCTCTACTCGGGCGCGGATTCGGTGACGCGGCTGATCGACCTGAACGGCGGCGTGCTGCGGGAGTGGCCCTACGCGGGCGTGCCGCCGCGCCTGCTCGATCCCGCGCTCACCGGCGGCCGGATCGGCGATGTCGGCGTGCAGCTTTCGGCCGGTGACGACCCCCGCGGCGGGATCTACGCGAACGGCACGGTGGGCCAGTTGTCCTGGTCGGGCGAGCGGGTGTGGGAGTGGGGGCGGCAAGCGCCCGGCGGCGCGGCCCGGCAGAACCACGACTGGGAGCTGCTCCCGAACGGGAATCGCCTGCTGCTGGTGACGATCCCGCGCGCGGTCCCCGCCCTCGGCCCGCATGTCGTGGGCGATCAGGGGTTGTACGAGGTCGGGCCCGACGGCGAGATCGTCTGGGAGTGGCGCACCGGCGACCACCTCGAGGAACTGGGCTTCTCGGCGGCGGGCTGGGAGGCGTTGCGCGCCACCGTCGCTCGCGATCCGGACGACCCGTGGGGCTATCTGGAGATGAACAGCGCCAAGACGGTGGGCCCGAACCGCTGGCACCGCGCCGATCCGGACAGCGTCTTCCAGCCCGACAACATTCTCGTCAGCTATCGCAAGGCGAATATCGTCGCGCTGATCGACAGGGCCACCGGCTCGATCGTGTGGAAGCTGGGCCCCTACTTCCCGGCCGAGCCTGGCGCGCAGCACCAGCGGATCAACGCGCACAAGGTCCCCCGCCCGCTGGACCAGATCTCCGGGCAGCACAACCCGCACGTGATCGCCGAGGGCCTGCCCGGCGCGGGCAACATCCTGGTCTTCGACAATCAGGGCGGGGCCGGGTATCCCCCTGCGGCACTGGGGATCTACGCCGGATCGCGGGTGCTGGAGATCGACCCCGTGACCGAGCACATCGTGTGGCAGTACACCGCCGAGGATTCGGGCCTGCCGTCGTGGACGTTCTTCAGCTCGTTCGTGAGCAACGCGCAGCGGCTGCCGAACGGCAACACGCTCGTCACGGAGGGGATGAACGGCCGGCTGTTCCAGGTGACGCCGGACGGGCAGGTGGTGTGGGAATACCACTCGCCCTACGAGGGTTTCGGCGTCGCCGGCGAGCCGGAGGTCCGCGAACCCCGGGTCCCCGGCGTCGACCGCGCCACCCGCACGCGGCTGGTCTATCGCGCGCAGGCCGTGCCCTTCGACTGGACGCCCGGCGACACGCCCAGGGCCGCACCCGTTCCCGTCGATCGGCGCACCACGCCCTGAATCCCGTTCCCTCCCAGGAAGTTCGACCCATGACCACATCGAGCCTGTCCACCGCACCGGACACCACGCCGTCCCCGCCACCCGAATCCCGGCGGCGCACCCGCCGCCGGAGCCCGCGCCGCGGCGGAGAACGCTGGCGCGCGGCCGGGGGCACCCTCGCCGGTCTGGCGCTGGCCGCCCTCGTGTGGACACTGATCGTCGCCACCGGACACTTTCCGGCACAACTGTTTCCGAGCGTGCCGAAGATCGCGGCGGCCGGGCACACGCTGTGGTCGGACGGGCTGCTGATCCCGGATATCACCGCCAGCCTGCGGCGCGCCCTGCTGGGATTCGCCGCGGGGTCGGCCGCCGGAGTGGCCGCCGCGATCCTCACCTCGAGTACGGCCGCGGGGCGCAGGCTCTTGCAGCCGGTGCTGCGGCTGCTGTCCCCGGTGCCGACCATCGGGCTGGTGCCGCTGGCGATCCTGTGGTTCGGGCTGGGCGAGAACAGTAAGACCCTCGTCATCGCGCTGGGCGTCTTCGTGCCGGTGTGGATCAACAGCCACGCCGGATTCGCCAGCACCCCCGCCGATTTCCTGCGCGCCGCCCGCTGCCTCGGTGCGGGCCGCGCGCAGACCCTCGCCCGCGTCGTCGTTCCCGAGGCGCTTCCCGATGTGGCCGCGGGGCTGCGAGTGGGGGCGGCCATGGCGTTCGTGCTGATCGTGGTCGCCGAGATGACCGGCACCACAGCGGGTATCGGCTACCGGATCTATCAGGCGCAGCTGTTCTCCCAGGCCGACCGCCTCATCTTCTGCCTGATCGTGCTCGGGATCATCGGCGCCGCCTGCGATCTGGCCATCGCCACGATCACCGCGCCGATCACCCGCTGGGCCCGCGAGGAGCGTTGAGATGACGATCGCCGCGCACGACCTCGTCGTGCACTTCCCGGACAAGCCCGCCCCCACGCTGGACACGATCAGCATGACCGTCCCGGACGGCACCTTCCTCGTCCTGGTCGGCGCCTCGGGCAGCGGCAAATCGACACTGCTGCACTGCCTCGCCGGACTCCTCGCGCCGACCTCGGGCACGGTGGTCGACGGCGACGAGACGGTGACCGCGCCCGATCCGCGCCGTGGGGTCGCCTTCCAGCGCGACGTCCTGTTCCCGTGGATGAGCGTCGCCGACAACATCACCTTCGCGCTGCGGGCCCACCGCGTGCCGCGCGCCGAGTGGCGCGGGCGCACAACGGAACTCCTCGATCTGGTCGGGCTGCCCGCCGAGGTCGCGCGGCAACGGCCGAGCCGGCTGTCCGGCGGTATGCGCCAGCGCGTCGGGCTCGCGCGGCTGCTGGCCGGGGAACCCGCGACCATGCTGATGGACGAGCCGTTCGCGGCGCTGGACGCCCTCACCCGGCTGCGAATGCAGGACCTGCTCATCGATCTGTGGACGCGGCTGCACCGCACCGTCGTCTTCGTCACCCACGACGTGGACGAGGCGATCCGGCTGTCGGACACCGTCGGCGTGCTGAAGGACGGCCGGATCACCAGCCACATCACCAATCCGCTCCCCCGGCCCCGGCCCGCCGCGGCCCTCGCCGACCAGCCCGGTTACAGCGAGTTGCGCCGCCGCCTGCACCACGAACTCGGCATCGACCACCACTGACCTCCCCCGGAGAAGAGAGACCCATGAGAACCCCGACCCGGCTGCTCGCCGCCGCCCTCGCCCTCGCCGCACTGTCGATATCCCTTGTCGCCTGCGGTAATTCGGACGACAGCGATCCCTCGACCCTCACGGTCGGATTTGTCGTCGACCCGTCCTGGGCGCAGATACCCGTCGCCCAGCGCGCGGGGACCTTCGACAAACACGGCGTGAAGGTGAAGGTGGTGAACTTCCCCTCCGGCGTCGAGGCGCTCCAGGCGCTGGCCGCGCACCAGGTCGACGTCGCCACCGCCGCCGATGTGCCCACCGCCGCCACCCTGACCAGGTCCCCGTCGCTGCGGGTCGTCGGGGACGGATCCCGCTGGCAGGGATCGCGGATCGTCGCCCGGCGCAGCGCCGGGATCGCCACGGTCGCGGATCTCGCGGGCAAATCCGTCGGCACCCCCCTGGGCACCAGCGCGGCCTACTTCGCCGCCGACACCCTCGCCGCGGGCAAGGTGGACGCGAAACTCGTGCAGGTCGCCCCGCAGGCCACGGTCACCGCGGCGAGCCAGCGCAATGTCGACGCCGTCTCGATCTTCCAGCCGTATCAGGCCCAGGTCGTCGCGGCGCTCGGCGGTGACGCGATCGAACTGGCCGGCGGCGGCTACAACCAGCACAGCCTCTACCTGGCCACCGACACCGCGACCACCCGGAAAGCGGCCGCCCTGTCCGGCTTCTTCGCCGCCCTGGACGAGGCGGGCGCACAGCTCACGGCCCGCTCCGCCGACGCCCTGACCGCCGTCGCCGAGGCCACCCAGCTCGCCCCCGACCTACTCCAGAAGGTCCTGCCCGAATTCGACTTCACCCTCCAACTCCGCCCCGACCTCGCCCCGCAACTCACCGCCCTCGCCACCTGGGCCCAAACCCAGGGCTCGATAGAGAAGTCCGTAGCCCTGCCCGACTACGGCCCCCTCCTCGACAGCGCCTTCCTGAAGCAGGGCAACTAACCGCCCTCTCACTACCTCCTCACCACCCCCAGCACAGCACCGACCGTATTTCCGGCATGCTTTTGGCCGGAATCCGCAGTGACCGAGGGGGGATCCCGGCCAAAAGCATGCCGGGAAAGCAGGGAAGTCAGACCGGGAGAGCGGGAAGGCAGACCGGGAGAGCGGGAAGGCAGACCCGGAGAGCGGGAAGGCATGCCGGGAAGTGGGGGGACCTACCTGGGAACTATGTTCGGTGATCATGAGGATTCGATTGGGTGAGCACGAGCCGGAGGTCCACGAGAGTGCGTGGATCGCGCCGAACGCTACCGTGATCGGGCGGGTGCGGCTCGCGGCCGAGGTGAGTATCTGGTACTCGGCGGTGGTCCGGGGGGATATGGAGGACATCTCCGTGGGCGCCGGGAGCAATATTCAGGACGGCTGTGTGCTGCATGCCGACCCCGGCTTTCCGCTGACCGTGGGCACGGGAGTCTCGGTGGGGCACAACGCGATCCTGCACGGCTGCACGATCGGCGCCGACGTGCTGGTCGGGATGGGCGCGACCGTCCTCAACGGGGCGGTGATCGGCGCCGGGAGTCTCATCGCCGCCAACGCGCTGATTCCGGAGGGCGCCGAGATCCCGCCCGGCTCCCTGGTCGCGGGCGTCCCGGGCAAGGTGCGGCGCGAACTCGGCGAGGCCGAACGGGATCGCATCCGCCTGAATGCCGCAGTGTACCGGCACAATACGGACACCCACCGGGGCGCCACCGAGGTGTGAGACACACCACACTGGTCAAGCGTCCATCTTCGTGTCTTGCTAGCATTCGGCCAGCGTGCCCCGGTCCGGGCCTCCTGCGCCGATCACGGATTCGGACGGCTCGTCACGCGAGGCGAGCCACGCCCGGACGGCGGGTTCGCCACGAAGGCGAGCAGGAGGTTCAACGGTGTCGTACGAGTGTTCCGGTATGCACCGACACGCAGGGCGGATCAGCGTCGCCGATATCGCCGCGCAACCGGGGGGAATCGAGGCGCTCCAGCGTAGGATTCACGAATTGCGTTCCAGCGGAATAGATTTCGCCGCCAACGCGATCGAACAGGAGATGACGGACCTGAACCTCCGCTGATCCGGCCGCGATTCCGGGTGCGATCCGATGAGATAATGATTGCCACCCTTCCGCATCGACGCGGTGTCCGACAGCGATTTCGACTGGAGATTCGATGCCATCCGTCCCACCGATCCTGGCGCGCATCCTCGAGAAGCCGCGAGCCGACGGCGAACAACTGCTGGAGAGCGCGCTGTCGGCGTTCCTCGACTTCGGGATCAAGCGCACCAGCATGGGTGAGATCGCCCGCCGCGCCGGGATCAGCCCGGCCACGCTGTACCGGCGCTTCGAGTCGAAGAACGAACTGGTCGAGGCGGTCGGTGTGCGGGAGGCGCAGCGGTTCGTCGCCGAGATCGAGCGGCGGGTCGCCGATATCGCCGATACGGAGGACCAGCTGGTCGAGGTGTTCGTCGCGTTCATCACGCTGCTGGCCCGCAACGAGCTGCTGCAGCGGCTGCTGCGCACCGAACCGGATCTGATCCTGCCGCGCCTGACCACCGACGCGGGCGCGATCCTCGCGGTCGGCCGCGCCTATCTCGCCGACAAGCTGCGCGGGCTCCAGGAGACCGGCGCCACACCGGATTTCGACGCCGACCTGGTGGCCGAGATCATGGCCCGCCTGGCCCAGTCGCTGGCCCTGACACCCGACGGGCTGATCCCGCTCGGCGACCAGCAGGCCGCGCGCGAGTTCGCCCGCCGCACCCTGATGCCCATGGTCGGCGTGCCACGCGCCTGAATTCCTAGGAATTACTAGGACTCCAGGCGGAACGCCGCCGCCACCCGCTCGTCGACCACCTCGGGCACCGGATCGATGCCGTCGTCCACGATGCCGCGCACCAGCTCCGCCAACGCCGCCGCGGCCGGTGTCGCCGGATCGGGCAGCGGGAGCCGCGCGACGTACTGGGTGATCCACCGCCGCCGGCCCGCGTACAGCCGATTGCCGCAGACGGCGTCGTAGAAACGCAGCCCCAGCGTCGAATTCGCCACGCCCATCAGCAGATACGGCAGCGCGTCGTCGCCGATGTCCGGCAGCGAGATCCAGTAGCAGTCGCCGTTCACGATCGCTCCGCTGCGATCCAGCGCGAACCGCGGCCGCACGCTGATATCGGGGAACACCAGTTTCGGGAAGGCCCACAGGTGCGGCCGCTGCGGCACCCAGATCTCGTACCACTCGCGCCCACCGGAGACGACGTAGCCGCGCGCGGCCAGCCGGTCCTTGTGGTCGGCCAGATACGCTGCGGCCAAGGGGTATTCACCGAGATCGACCGGCGTGCGCCGCGTCCGGGTGATGTCGTAGGGGTACAGCACCCGGGTCGGGCGCTCCCGCGCGATGCGCCACGGCGCGAGATCGTGATGGGTCAGCAGATCGAACAGCAGCTCCGTCTCCGGCCGCGGCTCGCACTGCTCCCACCTGTCGGAGATGAACACCCGGTCCGCGGTCGTCTTGATCCCCACCCGGATTCGCGCCACCTCCCCGAACGTCCGCCACGTCCCCTCCCCCACCTGCCGCAGCCACCGGTCGGTCCCGGGCCGCGACATCCGCCAGGGCACCGCCGGATCCACCGAAGAACACTCCTCGACCGATATTTCGTCACCCGTGGCCCGGAAGGCCGGTCGGGAGAGTATCTCCGTCGCGGGATCGCCCGGTGCGAGCGTGCCCACCTCGATGGCGATGACCCGGCCCGAGTGGGTGACCAGCGTATCGGCGGTCCCGTTCAGAGCGGCGAACAGGTCTGTGCCGGTGACGTTTTCACCGGTTCCGAGTTCGTAGGCGGAGACGTAGCGGCAGGGATCGTCCGGATGCGCCCGGACGGCGATGGTGATCGCCGGGAGGACCGCCGCGTCGAACAGCCGGGTGTCACCCAGGTCGTACAGCTCGACCGGGTGCAGGTCCGACCGCAGTAACGCGCGCAGGTTCGTCCCGGCCTTGGTGGTGAGAAATCGGTTGGCGCACAACAACCCCAGCACGCCACCGGGCCGCAGCAGCCGGGGCACGCACGCCACGAACGGATGCGTCAGATCGATGCGCCCGCTGAGGCCGAACCGGCGGCTCAGCAGCCGCGCGGCCGCCGAGCCCAGCTGCTGGGTGCGCACGTACGGCGGATTGGTGATCACCACGTCGAAGCTCTCGCCCGCCAATTCGTCGGCGGCACTCAGGAAATCGCCCTCCCGCCAGTCCGCGTCCAGCCCCTCCGCGCGTTCGCGCGCCACCCGGATCGCCGCCGCGTTCAGGTCGAAACCCGTGAGCCGCACGCGAATTCCCGGAAACCGCGACGCCACGGCCCGCTCGACGGCCAGCAGCAGCTCACCGTCACCGCAGGCGGGGTCGAGCACTCGCAACTCCCCCCGCGGCGCCACGTGCTCCGCGACCCGTTCGGCCAGGAACCGCGCCAGCCGCTCCGGCGTGTAGTGCCGCCCGTGCCGCTTGCGCGCCACCGCACCGCCGAGCCCCACGTCCGCCCGCCGGTCCGCCGATGCCTGCCCGCCCCAGCCATCCATACGGGGCATTGTGCCCGGCCCGCCGCCCCGCCGCGCGGATTGCGGCGGCTTGTCCCCGCCGTCTTGACACCCAGCCGAATTTCGTAGTTACTATGTTTTCGAAGTCACTTCGATTTTTGGAGATCACATGGAAGTCGTATCTCGCCGCCGCTGGCTGGTCCTCGGCGCGATCGCGTTGTCGACGCTCACCGTCGGCCTGGACACCACGGTGCTCAACGTGGCCCTGCCGACCCTGGCCCGCGAACTCGGTGCGGACAGCGCCGCACTGCAGTGGTTCGCCACCGCCTACACGCTGACACTGGCCGCGCTGATGATTCCCGCCGGAACGCTCGGCGACCGCTTCGGACGCAAGCGCCTGTTCGTGGCGGCGCTCGCGGTCTTCGGAGTGGCATCGCTCGGCTGCGCGCTCGCGCAATCACCGGGGCAGCTGATCGCCGCGCGCATCGTGCTCGGCATCGGCGCCGCGGCACTGATGCCGCTGTCCACGGCGGTGATCGCGGTGCTGTTCCCCGAGCCCGCCGAACGCGGCCGGGCGGTGGGCGTCTCGATGACGATGGTCATGCTGGGTATGCCGCTGGGGCCGATCCTCGGCGGGCTGCTGCTGCGGAACTTCTGGTGGGGGTCGGTATTCCTGATCAACCTGCCCATGGTCGCGATCTGCCTGCTCGCCGTGGGCGCCATGCTGCCGGAATCGCGCAGCGCCACACCGCATCCCGTGCACCTGCCCGGAATCGCGCTGTCCAGCGCCGGACTCTTCGCACTGACCTACGGGTTCATCCGGGCCGGCGACCGGGGCTGGAGCGATGCCGCGGCGTGGGTGTCCGTCGCCGCGGGGGCGGCGCTGCTGGCGGTCTTCGTTCTCCATCAGCGGCGCGCCGCGCATCCGGTGATCGACCTCGGCCTGTTCGCCCATGACGGATTCCGCTGGGGCGCCGTCTATTCGGTGTTCATGAGCTTCGCCATGTTCGGCGTCATGTTCACGATTCCCCAGTACATGCAGGCGGTGCTGGGCGCCGACGCCTTCGGCAGCGGTCTGCGGCAGCTGCCCATGGTGGGCGGGCTCATGGGCGCCAAACTCCTGACCGGCCGACTGACGGGCCGCCGGGCGCTGCTCGTCGGGTTCGCACTGCTGGCGGCCGGTGCTGCCATCGGATCGGCGACCACCGCGCACAGCCCGTACTGGTTCGCGGCCTGCTGGATCGCGATCGCCGGGCTGGGCCTGGGCATCGTGATGCCCGCCTCGGTGGCGATGGCCGTGGGCGCGCTGACCCGGGACCGCGCGGGTTCCGGGTCCGCCCTGCTGAATTCGCTGCGGCAGGCCGGCGGCACCATCGGCGTGGCCGTCCTCGGCACGGTGCTGGCGACGCGCTACCACGGCGCGCTCGGTGATCTGAACCATCCCCCGTTCTCGGAGGGTGTGAGCCCGGGCGTGGCCGCCGCGGCCGGCGATTCCGCGATGGTCGAGCACGTCCGGGAGGCGTTCATGAGCGGCACGAGTTCCCTGCTGTGGGCGTGCGCGGGCATCTGCATGCTGGCACTCGGCACCCTGGTGACCGCCCGGATCCGCGCGAAGAACGCACGGCCGGAACCACACCGCGAGGAAATCGGAGTGGCTTCGACTCCGTAGTAGGGTCGGGCCATGGCAGGGCTGAGGGAACGCAAGAAGGCACAGACGCGCAAGCGGCTGGCCGACGTCTCCTTCGCCCTGTTCCGCGAGCGCGGCTTCGACAATGTCACGGTCGCGGAGATCGCCGACGCCGCCGATATCGCGGTCAGCACGCTGTTCTCCTACGTCCCCAGCAAGGAAGCGCTGATCTTCGACCAGGACGACGAGTTCGAGCGCGCCGCGGTCGACGCCGTCCGCGACCGCGCCGCCGGGACATCGATCATCGACGCCCTGGAGGCGCACATGATCGCCCTGCGCCGCGCCGAGCCCGACGACGGCCCGAACCGCGCGGATTTCCAGGAACTGCTGGGCACGACGCCCGCCTTGCAGGAATACGCCGAGCGCATCTTCCGGCGCTGGGAGGACAGCCTGGCCGTCGCGATCGCCGAGGAGGCGGGCCTGCCGCCCGCCGACCCGGGTATCCTCAGCCTGACCCGATTCGTCATGGAGGCCAACGGAATCGCCGATCGGCAACCGAATCCCGAAGGGGCGCTGCGGGAAATCTACGACCGGCTGCGCCGCGGCTGGGGCGATATCGGCGGCTAGACGAACACCCGCACGGCCGACACCCGCTTACCGCCGCGGGCCAGCTCCAGTTCGGCGATGCCCCGGCCGTCGCCGGTCGTCACCGTCGCGGTCACGAACCGGCCCGCGCCGATGGTCTTGCCGACCTCGATGCCACCGGCTCGGCCGACGAATCCCTCGACGCCGAGCGGTGTTCCGGCCCAGCGCAAGCTCGCGTCGGGGGTGAGCGCCGACCGGACAGCCGCTCCTTCCCCGCGGCCCGCCGCGCGCAGCAGGTCGGTCGCCGCGCGCTTTCCGGCGGCGCCGACGCGCACGAAACCGCGTGCGAAGCCGAGCGCACCGCCGATGCCCTGATTACCCAGCAGCTGTGGGGCCAGCTTCGCCGCGGCCGTCAGACCCGGGACGCCCGCGGCCAGCAGCTGCCCGATCATCACCGGCAGCTCCCAATGGGCATGCAGCTCAGTGATTTTCAGCTCGCCGCCGACCTGTGCGACGTCGTAGCGCAGATGCATGGGCACCCGCAGCGTCACGCCCGTCGACATGGTCGTCTCGATGGCGAGATCGCGGTAGACGGCCATCCCGCACACCACGTCCTGCTCGATCCGGAAGGCGATGCCGTTGGGCGCGATGAAGGTGTCGTAGAAGCGCTCGATCGCCGCGGTCCCCCGATGCGGTCGCGATCCGACCGGATCCTCCACCCGGGCGCCGTCCGCGAACAGCCCGACCCAGGCGGCGCGATCGTGCGCGGCGACGGCCTGCGGCGACCGCTCGACGGTCGCCAGCAATTCGGCGGCGGATGCGGTGGACGACATCGGCCCCCCTTCACACTTCGGTTCGGACGGTACGTCCCCAATCTATAACCTGTTCCAATTCGATGTGCGAAAACGAGTGCGGCTAGGGATTCAACTGAATATATGCCTTGTGCGGTATATACGTGAAGAAGTATATTAGCTCCCGTGGCAACAGATCCGTTCTCCGTGGTGGCCGAGCCGCAGCGCCGCAGGATTCTCGACCAGCTGCGCGCCGGCGACGCCACCGTCGGCGACCTGGCCGTCCGCCTGCGGGTATCGCAGCCGACGGTGTCCAAGCATCTGAAGGTGCTGCGCGACGCGGGCTTCGTCACCTGCGAGGTGGCGGCACAGAAGCGGATCTATCGCCTCGCCCCCGGCCCCTTCGAGGATCTCGACCGCTGGCTCGCGCCCTACCTGCGGCTGTGGAACCGGCACCTCGACGCCCTGGGCCGTCACCTCGACCGGAAGGACCCGACCTCATGACCACGGACCGCTACACCCCGACCGCGTTGCAGGGGGCCGAACTCGTCGACGACAACGGCGCCTGGTCGCTCGTCTTCACTCGCGCCTTCCCTCAGGACCGCGAGGCGGTCTGGTCCGCCCTCACCGAACCGGACGAGTTGCGCGAATGGGCGCCCTACACCGCCGACCGCTCGCTGGCCGCGCCCGGCCCGGTCGTCCTCGTCATGATCGACGGGGACGAGCGACAGGAACTGCCCGGCGAGGTCGTCACGGCCGACCGGCCGTCGTTGCTCGAATTCACTTGGGGCACAGACCTGCTGCGCTGGGAACTGAGCGCCCACGAGGGCGGCACCCTGCTGCGGCTGACCCACCGGCTACCCGAGCGCGAGCAGGCCGCCATGGTGGCGGCGGGCTGGCACATCTGCCTCGACGTCGCCGCCGAGCTACTCGCCGGCAGCCCTGTCGGCCCCATCGTCGGCGCCGCCGCGCTCGACCACGGCTGGCGGGACCTCAACCGGCAGTACGCGGCCCGGCTGGACGTCCCGGTGATCGAGCCGCCGATCGAGGGGTAGACGCCTCACTGGGTCCACAGATCCGCGTTCGGCAGATCGGCCAGCGCCTCGGTGACCTGGTCGTCGATCTGGACATCGACGCCGTGGCGGGTCAGCTCGGTCGCCAGCCGCGCCGCGATCGTCGGCGCGGCACGATAGTTGAGCACGACCCCACCCTGGGGGAACCGCATCTGCACATGGACCACGCGCTGAACATCGGCCATTGCGTCACACCCACCAGACTCCGGTTTGCACGATTGCGTTCGGCATCTTTCGAGCAACCGCCAGTGTATCGGCGGTCACGCCGTCACGCGCCCCCGAAGATCGCGGGCACGGGCGACGCAACCACTCAGGTTTGCTGGCAACCCCTGGCGAAAAGACGGGACATGCCCGCCCACCTCGGCCCACCGCCGCGACAGCCGGGCCGTACACCGGACACATACCGGACAACCGCGTCACCCCTACTCCCGTCCTGTATGTCCGAGCAGACTGCACGATCACCGAAGTCAGGAGAACCGGATGTCGAAGGTGCCGCTCACTCCCATGCTCGTGCAGTACTTGACCGCATTGTGCTGCCTGCGACGGACCCCTGAGGCGGTCAAGATCACCATTGGTGAGATGGTGGAAGACGAAGCAGCCGAGTCAACGCGGGACGTCGATGTGACAGTCACAATCAGCGAATCCGGCTCTGTGACCGACGCATTCATGGCCTATGAGGTGAAGCATGAGGGTCCCGCCTTGGATGTGGCCAAGGTAGAAAGCCTCTGCCTGAAGGTGAACGATATGCCGACGATTACGCACCGTGCGATCGTTTCGACTTCCGGTTTCTCGGCGACGGCACAGAAGAAGGCTGCACGGCACGGCGTCGACCTGTACCAGCTGAAAGAGTGGACACGACCGCTTCAAGAGCAATTCCCGCTGTTGGAGATGACTGGCACCGTGCTGCGGACATTTCCCCTGACATCGTCGGACACTGCAAACGGACCTACACGCTGCGGACCGCAATGGCCGCACACGCACACGCTTGATGTTGCCGCCGACGAGGTCTACTTCCGCAAGGTGATGCCATCTGCCGCATAGATACGGTTACGATCACCGGGTTCCTGCGATGGGAACTCGGTGAGACGCCGCCCGCATATATTGTCGAACGAGTTTCTGATGGCGAGGCGTTCGCTGGCGCGCTGGTTTCGCCAGGTGAGCGGCCCGGCCAGATGATCGCTTTTGTCTTCAGTCCGACGAGGCACATCAGAATGCCATTCGGAAGCTCGAGCTGGAATACAAAGAGGGATCGGTCTGGACATGACCGTACAGTCAATCTGACTGCGCCCCAATGCAACTGCCCGGCGACCTGCCGTCGGGGCCTGCTAGCGCGGCAGCAGCGTCCCGCTCAGATGGTCGTAGGCCACGTAGGCGTGTAACCGCACCCCGGTGACCAGGGTGTCGTCGTCGGCGTAGAAGTGCGGGTTGTGGTTGAACGCCATTCCGCGGCCGCCGGGAGCGGGCCGTGGCCTGCCTGCCTCGTCGAATTCGGCGTCCTGCACCCCGAGGGTGACGTAGAGGCCGCCGTACCTGTTGACGAATTCGGAGACGTCGTCGTAGCCCAGCGTCGCGGCCGTCTGCACCACATCGTCCCCGGCGACGCGCCGGAACGTCGGCAGCGCGGCCTCGACCCACTCGGCGGCGTTGTGCACGGCGGGCACGTCCTGGAGGAAATCCACGGTGCCCGAACAGTTGTGGGCCTGCGCGGTGTGAGTGGCCAGGGTCCGCAGTCGCGTCTGCACCTCGCCCATATCGGATTCGACGGCGCAGCGGATGGTGCCCCACAGCGTCACCCGGCGGCCGATGATGTTGAACCGGCCGACGTCCTCGACGTGCCCGATGCTGACGGTGACCGGATCGAACGCGTCGACCTGCCGGTACAGCTGGCCTATTCCGGTGAGGATCGCCCCGGCCGCCGGCATCGGATCGATACCCATCCACGGCGTCGACCCGTGCACCTGCTGCCCGTCGATCACGATCTTCACCAGGCACGAGGCCCCGAACTGATTGCCGACCCGGTAACCGATGACGCCCTTCGGATAGGGCGTGACATGGAATCCGAAGGCCATGGTCGGCCGCGGATCGTCGCACGCGCCCGCCGCGATCATCGCGCTCGCGCCGCCCGGCTCGTCGACCGGCGGCCCCTCCTCGGCGGGCTGGAAGACGAAAAGCACTGTGCCGGAGAGCTTCTCCCGCGCGCCAGCGAGCACGGTCGCCGCACCCAGGAGCATCGCGGTGTGACAGTCGTGCCCGCAAGCGTGCGAGACCGAGAACGGGCCACCCGGATACGTCTCGTCCACCACGTGCGAGGCGAACGGCACGCCGCATTCGTCGGGCACGGGCAGCGCGTCGATATCGGCCCGCAACGCGATCACCCGGTCGCCGGGGCCGCACCGCAGCACACCCACGACACCGTGCCCGGCGATACCGGTACGGACCTCGTCCAGCCCGAGCGATCGCAGGTGGTCGGCGATCAGCCGGGCGGTATTCACCTCACGGTTGGACAGCTCCGGATGCTGATGCAGGTGACGCCGCCACCGCACGACCTGGTCGGCGACCGCGTCGGCGGCCTTGTCGAATTCGTCGTAGAGCGCACTACCGGACATCGGGAACTCCCGTTCTGCCATGGGACGCCGGCCAGAGCGTACTACGCGCCGTGACCGGCGGGCCGTCACGGCGAGTTCTCGCGCGTGCCCGCGGGGTTACCGGATTGGAAGCGGTCGACCACGTCGGCGATGCCGTCGCCGAGCGTGCTGCCGCGGCCGAGCAGGGTCACGGCCTGGGCCAGCTGGGCGCAGGCGTCGTCGACGGCCGCGCGGGCGCGGTCGCGCTGCACGATCACCGTGGCGTGCAGCAGCGCGGTGAGCGTGACCGACGCGTTGAACAGTTGCAGGTGGATCATCTTCGCGGTGAGGTCCAGGCCGGCGTACACCGGCAGATCGCGCGACGCCGCGACGGTGGCGACGATCGACGCGATCAGCGCGCACGGCATCGCCCCGGCCAGCTGGAAACGCAGCGCGGACCAGATGAGGAACGGGAAGACCAGGAACAGCAGCGGCGCGGAGCTGTAGGCGCCGACCACCGCGACGGCGGCCGTCCCCACCAGCACGACCGTGCCTTCGGCGACGCGGAAAGGGTTGAGCGCCTTCGGGACTCGCACGGAGTCGGCCATGAGTAGCAGTGGCGTGAACGTGAGGACGCCCATGGCGTCACCGGTCCACCACACCGACCACGTCCCCCAGAAATTCCGCGACCCGTCCGCGAACACCGCCAGCGCCAGGCTCCCGGCCGTGGCGCTGATCAGCATCCCGCCCAGCGCGCCGAGGAATACCAGCGCCAGCGCGTCGCCGAGCCGATCGAACCGATTGCGAAAACCCGCCCGCCGCAACAGAAGATACGCACACACCGGCGCCGCGGTGTTCCCGAGCGTGATGGCCACGACCGCGAGGAGCGACGGGCCGAGGGCGACGTTGGTGACGAACGCGCCCAGCGCGATACCGGGCCAGGTGCGCACCCCGAAGACGAGCAGGCAGGCGAGGGCGATACCGGTCGGCGGCCAGATCGGGGTGACCTGCTCGCCGACGAGGGCGAGCCGCAAACCGACCTGGGCGGCCCCGAAATACGCGGCAGCCACGGCGACGATCCCCGCCCCTGCCACCGCCCGCGTGCGGAACGACACAATCAGCAAGGATACCGCCCGCCGACGGCGCGGCGGAATCTCGATCTTGCTCTCCGGCTTGCGGTTTCGGGCACACTACTCGGGCGGCCCCGCGAGGATCGCAGTGACCACGTCGATGAGTTCGCTCATCACCTGATCGGGGGTGAGCCGGACGCCCGAGATCGCGAGCAGATTCTGGGTCTGATGGACGTCGCCAAGGACCTGGAAGGTGAGGGTCATGGCCTGCGCGAGCCGGAAACGCACGGCGTGGCGCGGCAGTTCGGGATAGCGGCGTTCCAGCAACGCGGTGAAGCGCACGGCCTGATCGATGAAGCCGTCGGCGACGGTGGTCAGCGCCTGATGGCCGCTGCCGAGAATGCCGGCGATGAACTTCACCCAGGCCGCGCCCTCGCCGACGGCCATCTCCCACACCGGCACCACGAACGCCTCCGCGAGCCCCCGCGCGCCGACCTCGCCGGAACTCTCCATCTCGTCGAGCAGCGCCGTGCGCCGGGTGGCCACGGCATCGCTGCGCTGCCGAATGAGCGCCTCGATCAGCGCGTCCTTGGACCCGAAGTGGTAGTGCACCGAGGCGACGTTGGTCCCGGCGGCCGCCATCACCGCCCGCAGCGATACCGCGTCGACCCCGCGCTCGGCGAACAGGCGCTCCGCGGCCAGCACCAGGCGGCGATCCGTCGGCATCGCCATTTCGTCCGCGGTCACGCGGAGTTCGGACTCGCCCGTTCCATTCGTCACCTGCCGCATTGTAATCACCCGCGGACCAGCATCTCCCGCTATCTCTATCAAGTGATCTAATCAACTGATAGAGTCGCCCGCATGACTGCTGGAACCGGTACCACGGGTACGCCCGCGGCCCCTGTGCACGATCTCGCCGGACTGACCCGGCTCGTCACCGGAGATCCCGGCGATACGGTTCCGGTGGTCGAGGTCTTCACGGGGACTCCGGTGGCGTCGCTGCCGCAGTCGTCGGAGGCGGATGTCGACAGGGCCTTCGCGCGCACCCGGTCCGCGCAGGCCGACTGGGCGCGGTGGCCGGTGCGCGATCGGCTGGCGGTCTTCGAGCGATTCCATCGGCTGGTACTCGAGCACCACCGGACGATCGCGGATCTGATCCAGATCGAGACGGGCAAGTCGCGCCGGATGGCGTTCGAGGAACTGTGCGATATCCCGATGGCCACCAGCCACTATCTGAAGCACGCGCGCCGGTTGCTGCGGCCGGTGCGGCATCCGGGCGCGATCCCGTTCGTCAGCACGTCCACCGAGGTGCGCAAGCCGCGCGGCGTGGTGGGGGTGATCGCGCCGTGGAACTTCCCGTTCGCGATCGGCTATTGCGATGCGATCCCGGCCCTCATGGCGGGGAACGGGATCGTGCTCAAACCCGACAACCGGACCCCGCTCAGCCCGGCCTACGGCCTGAAGTTGTTGCGCGAGGCGGGAATTCCCGAGGGCCTGGTCCAGATCGTCTGCGGCGACGGCCCGGTGGTGGGTCCCGCGGTGGTGGATCGGGCGGACTTCGTGATGTTCACCGGGTCCGAGGCCACCGGGCGGCGGGTCGCCGCGCAGGCCGCGGGCCGGCTCATCGAGTCGTGTATGGAACTGGGCGGCAAGAATCCGATGATCGTGCTGCCCGACGCCGATCTCGGCGCGGCCGTCGACAGCGCGATTCCGGGCGTCTTCAACAACACCGGCCAGCTGTGCCTGCACGTCGAGCGCATCTACGTGCACGCCTCGCGGTATCCGGAGTTCCGCGACCGGTTCGTCGCGCGGGTCGCCGAGATGCGCGTCGGGGCCGGATACGGCTTCGACGCCGAGATGGGCGGGCTGGTGTCGGAGGAGCATCGCGACCGGGTGGCCGCGCATGTCGAGCAGGCGCGCGCCCGCGGGGCCCGGGTGCTCACCGGCGGCCGGGCGCGGCCGGATCTGGGGCCGACGTTCTACGAGCCGACGGTGCTCGAAAACGTCACGCCGCGAATGGATCTGTTCGCGGAGGAGACCTTCGGCCCGGTGGTGGCGCTGTACCCGTTCGCGTCGGTGGACGAGGCCGTGCGCCTGGCCAACAACACCCGCTACGGCCTCAGCGCCAGCGTGTGGGGCCGCGACCTGCGCGCGGCCCGCGCGGTCGGCGCCCGCCTCGAGGCCGGGCACGTGAACGTGAACGACAGTGCGGCGCTTGCCTATGCGACCAAGAACGCCCCCTCCGGCGGCTTCAAGGCGTCGGGCATCGGCGTCCGCAACGGCGACCAGGGCCTCCTGAAATTCACCGAGTCCACCAACGTAGCCACCCTGAAACGCCAGGTCCTCACTCCCCCACCGAACCAGCCCTACGAGAAGTACGTCACCAGCACCCTCGCCATGCTCCGCACCATGCGCCGCTTCCGCCTCCGGTGACAGCAAAGGCGTTGCCGTGGAATGTTTTCCACGGCAACGCCTTCGGAAGGCTCAGCTACCCAATCGCTCGGCGGCGAGGGCTCGCACGGCCTTCTTGTCGATCTTGCCGAGGCCGGTGAGGGGCAGGTCGTCGACGACGATGACGTGCTTGGGGACCTGGACGGAACCCTTGCGGCGCTTGACTTCCTGCTGCACCTCGTCGGTGACGGTGGCGACCGCGGCGGGGTCGTCGGCAATCTCCTTGTCGAGGACCACGACGGCGGTGACGGCCTCGCCCCAGCGCGGGTCGGGGACGCCGACGACGGCGACGTTCAGTACCCGGGGATGTTCGAAGACGACGTCCTCGACCTCGCGCGGGAAGACGTTGAAGCCGCCGGTGACCACCATGTCCTTACTGCGGCCGACGATGTGCCAGAAGCCGTCGGCATCCTCGCGCGCGAGATCGCCGGTGTGCAGCCAGCCGTCGCGGAACGTCTCGGCGGTGACCTCCGGCAGGTTGAGGTAGCCGCCCGCGAGCAGCGAACCCGAGACGCAGATCTCGCCGACCTCCCCGGCCGCAACGGCCTGCCCGTCCGTGCCGATCAGCGCCGTGCGCAACGCGGCCGACGGACGCCCGCACGAGGTGAGGCGCTCGGGATCGTGCTCGTCCTTGGCGAGATAGCTGATGGCCATGGGCGCCTCGGACTGCCCGAAGTACTGGGCGAAGATGGGCCCGAACCGCTCGATGGCCTGGGTGAGGCGGCCGGGGTCGATCGCGGAGGCACCGTAGTAGACGGTCTCCAGCGACGACAGATCGCGGCTGTCGATATCGGGGTGGTCCAGCAGCGCGTACAGCATCGACGGCACCAGCATGGTCGCGCTGATCTTGTGCTCCTCGATGGCGCGCAACACCTCCCCGGCGTCGAAGCGCGGCAGCACCACGCACTGTCCGCCGAGCAGCACGACCGGCAGGAAGAACGCCGCGCCGGCATGCGAGAGCGGTGTGCAGATCAGGAATTTCGGCCGCTTGGGCCATTCCCACTCCGACAGCTGGATCTGGGTCATGGTCGCCATGCCGCCCGCGGTGCCGATGACGCCCTTGGGCTTTCCGGTGGTGCCGCCGGTATAGCTGATCGAAACCACGAAATCCGTTGGCACGTCGACGGCTTCGATAGGCCGCGGCTCGAATTCGGCCGCGGCGGCGATCAAGTCGATGCCGACGTCGGCGAGTTCTTCCGGAACCGGACCCAGCACCAGGACGCGGGTCAGCTCCGGCACCCGGTCCACCAAATCCCGTGCCCGCTGCACGAACTGGGGCAGCGGGTCGATCACCAGGCTGGTTATCCCGGCGTCGATGAGGACGTGCGCGTGGTCGTCCAAGCCACCGATCGGGTGCAGGGCGGTGCGGCGGTGGCCGCGAATCTGCCCCGCGCCCAGGATGAACAGCACTTCGGGCCGGTTGAGGGCGAGCAGCGCGCTGGGCGTGCCGGTGGTCACGCCGTTGGCCTCGAACGCGGCGGCGTAGCGGCTGATGGCGTCGATGACGTCGGCGCCGGTCAGCACCGTGTCGCCGAGCGTCATGACCGGATCGCGCCGGTGCCGCCGCAGCCCGGCCAGCAGGGAGTGGCCGTTGTGCGTGGGCAGCCGCAGCCGCTGCGCGGGATCAATCGCGTTCACCGATGTATCGGGCATTGTCTCTCCGTTCTCAGGCGGCCGGTGCGGCGTAGACCGTGATCATGCAGGCTCCTCCGAGCCCCAGGTTGTGCGCAAGGGCGGTGCGGGCGCCGGGCACCTGGCGGTCGCCCGCCAGCCCCCGGAGCTGCCACGACAGCTCGGTCGCCTGGGCCAGGCCGGTGGCTCCCAGCGGGTGTCCCTTAGAGATCAGCCCGCCGGACGGGTTGACCACCCAGTCGCCGCCGTAGGTGGTGGCCCCGGAGTCGATCAGCGCGCCGGATTCGCCCTCGCCGCACAGTCCCAGCGCCTCGTAGGTGATCAGTTCGTTGATCGAGAAGCAGTCGTGCAGCTCGATCACGTCGACATCCCCGATGCCGATCCCCGCGGTCTCGAGCGCACGACGAGCGCCGGCGCGGGTCATCGGCGCGCCGACGACATCGATCAGGGATCCGGTGTCGAACGCCGAGGCGTCATCGGTGACCAGTTCCTGCGCCAGGATCTCCACGGCCTGCGATTCCAGCCCGTGCTCGCGGACGAACTCCTCGCTCGCCAGCACGGCCGCGCCCGCGCCGTCGGACATCGGCGAGCACTGCGAGCGGGTCAGCGGGCCGTGCACCGGCCGGTCGCCGAGCACGTCCTCGAGGGTGTAGGCATTCTGGAACTGCGCCAACGGGTTTCGCGTCGAATGCTCGTGATTCTTGACCGCCACCCGCGCCAGCTGCTCGGGCGTGGTGCCGTAGCGCTTCATGTGCTCGACGGCGGCGTTGCCGAAGAACTGGGTGGTCATCGGGGCCTGGGAGAACTCGTACTGCCCGGCCATGACGGCCAGGTGGGCGTCGACGGTGGTGGCGGCGGGCCGGGTGGCCGGGCCCGCCATCGCCTCCTTCGTCATCTGCTCGAAGCCGACGGCCAGCGTCACCTCGGCCAGGCCGCCGCTGACCCATTCCCGGGCGAGCATCAGCGCGGTGGATCCGGTGGCGCAGTTGTTGTTGACATTGACGATCGGGATCCCGGACAGGCCCACGTCGTACAGCGCGCGCTGCCCGGCCGCCGAGGGCTGGAAGACGTACCCGACCGCGGCGCGCTGGATCCGGTCGTAGGTGATGCCCGCATCCGTCAGCGCGCCGCGCACGGCCTCGCCGACCATCTGCGGATAGGTCCACTCCCGCGAACCGATCTTGACGAACGGCGTCATCGCGACCCCGACGACGAATACCCGTCGCATCCTGTTCTCCATCCTCGTGTGTTCCACTCTCGTTACCCGCCGCGGGTGCGGCCGCGTCAGCGGCCGGTGAATCTCGGTTCCCGCTTGTCCACGAACGCCTTTCGGCCCTCCCGCGCGTCCTCGGAGGTGATCACCTCGCGGACGAACCGGGATTCGACGGCGCGGGCGTCCTCGTCGGGCAGCCAGCCACTGGCGAGCAGCGCGGCCTTCGCATTCCGCACGGCGAGCGGGGAATTGCGGGCGACTCGGTCCGCGATCTCGTGGGCCTTCGCCAGCGCGGTGCCCGCCGGGACGACGTGCCCGACGAGCCCGAATTCGTATGCCTCCCGGGCAGTGAGCGGATCGCCGGTGAGGATCATCTCCACGGCCTTGGTGTAGGGGATCTGCCGCTTGAGCCGCACCGTGGACCCGGCCCCGGGAATGAGCCCGCGCTGCACCTCCGGCAGCCCGAAGGTGGCGTGCTCGTCGGCGACGCGAATATCGGTCTGCTGCAACATCTCCAGGCCACCGCCCAGGCACGCGCCGTTCACCGCGGCGATCAGCGGCTTGCCCAGCGACCGGGTCAGCAGCAGGCCGCGCCCGAGTGCGGCGGGATCGAAGTTCGCCCGCTCGCGGCCGTTCGTCATCCAGCCGTCGCCCAGATCGCCACCGACGCAGTAGCTTTCGCCCGCACCGGTGAGGATCGCGGCCCGGATGCCGTCGTCGGCGTCGATATCGTCCCAGGCGCCGGCCAGCAGACCGATCATCTTGAGATTCAGGGCATTGCGGCGGTGCGGGCGGTTCATGGTCACCACCGCGACCGCGCCGACGCGCTCGACCAGGATCGGCTCGGATTCGCCTGGGGCGCTCATGTATTCGGCCTCTCGCCACCCACGACCCAGAGCGCGTGGAACTGCGAGGCGCCGCCCATGGCGTGCCCGACCGCGCGGCGCGCCCCGTCGACCTGGTGTTCCCCAGCCAGTCCGCGCACCTGGAGGGCCGCTTCGAGGAACCGGACCAGTCCGGTGGCCCCGGTCGGATTGCCCGAGAGCACACCACCGGACGGATTGATCGGCAGCGCGCCCTCGAACCGGGTCGCGCCCTCCTCCACCCGCTTCCACCCCTCGTGCAGCGGCGCGAGACCGATATTCTCCATCCACATCGGCTCGTACCAGCTGTAGGGGATGTACAGCTCGGCGACATCGATCTCGGTGGCAGGATCGGTGATGCCCGCCTGCCGGTAGGCATCGGCCGCGCATTCGGCCCCCGCGCGCGGGTTCACCTCGTCACGGCCCGCGAAATGCCCTGTCTCCGTACGCCATGACATGCCGTGGATCCACGCGGGCGGCCGGGCCGGGCTACCGACGTCGTCGGCCCCGGTCAGCACGATGGCCGCCGCGCCGTCGGAGGACGGGCACGATTCGAGATAGCGGATCGGATCCCACAGCATCTTCGACTCGCGAACCTTGTCGACCGTGATGTCCGGCATGCGCACGTGCGCATAGGGATTGCGCAGCGCGTTGAGCCGGTGGTTCACCGCGACCTGCCAGCCGATGTGTTCGGGCGCCTCGGACCGGCGGATGTACTCGCGGATGACCGGCGCGAAATGCCCGCCCGCGCCCGCGCCGAGTTGCGCGCTGAACGGCAGCCCGCGCGACAGCGCCCAGGTGAAATTCCCTTCGGACTCTTTGGAATACGCCGCGACGAGCACCCGCCGCGCCAGCCCGGCCTGGATCAGGTGAGCGCCGTAGATGGCGGCGTGCCCGCCGACGCTGCCGCCGGTGAACACCCGCGTCACCGGCAGGCCGCGCGCGCCCAGCGCGTCGGCGAGATACAGCTCCGGATTCATGACGCCGTCGAACAGGTCCGGGGTCTTGGACAGCACGACCGCGTCGACGTCCCCGAGTTCCAGTTCGGCATCGGCCATGGCGGCCGCGACGGCCTCGCGCACCAGCGCGCCGATGGTCGTGTCCCGGCGTTTGGCCTGTTTGCCCTGACCGATGCCGATCACGGCGATGGGTTCACCCACGGTCGTCCCCTTCCAGCAGGCAGACCAGATTCTGTTGCAGCGCTTGACCGTTCGTGGCGTGCGCCAGAGCCCGCGCGGCCCCGCCCTCGCGAACGGCCTTGGCGGCCTCGCTGATTCGCAGCAGTCCGGTCGCGGTGGTCGGCCGCCCGGCCAGCGGTCCGCCGGACGGATTGACCGCGGCCCCCGCGCAGAGTCCGAGTTCGCGCACCAGCAGCGGTTCCTGCGCCGAGTACTCGATGTGCAGTTCGGCGACGTCGACATCGCCCGCGCCGAATCCGGCGGTCTTCGCCGCCTCGGTGGCGGCCTTGCGGGCCGAGGGCGCGTGGGTCAGATCCCGCGCGCCCGGATAGTGCGAGTCCATCCGGTGGTCGATGCCGCGCACCCACGCCGGGCGCTCGCACAGCGACCGCGCCGCATCGCCCGCGGCGAGCACGACCACCGCGGCCGCGTCGCCGACCGGGGCCACATCGTGTCTCCGCAGCGGCGACGCCACATACGGAGACGCCAGCAGCGCATCGGGCCGGAATTCCCCGCTGACCTGTGCGTAGGGGTTCGATCCGGCGTCGGCGAGGCTGCGCGCGACGATGCCCGCCATCTCCCGCTCGGTCGTGATCCCGGCCTCCACCAGGGCACACGCCTGGAGCGCGCCGATCGCGTCCTGATGCGGCCGCAGGGGCGTGAGCAGGTACGGGTCCAGCTGCGTCGGGACGACCTGGTCCAGATCCCGCGGCAGCGAACCGCGCCCGATCCCGTAGACCAGCGCGATATCGCCGTGCCCCAGTTGCAGCCACGCCCACGCCTCGTAGAAGGCCCAGGCCGCGTCCATCTCCACGTGCGACTCCGAGATCGGGGGCCACGCGCCGACGGCATCGAGCGAATCGATGTAGGCGAAGGTGCGGCCCTCGTGGAAGTCGTGGCTGCCGGAGACCACGAAATCCACACGGTCCCGGTCCAATTCGATGCCCGCCAGTGCCTCGCGGATGACGGGCAACAGGATCCCGGCCATATCGTCGCGGCGGTTGGCGGCCAGGCACGGCGACTGGGCGCCGGCGACGACGGCGACCTCACGCATGAGTGACCTCCGTGACGGGCCGGAAGTGGCGAATGCTCATCCAGGACGGTTCGAGATCGCCGTCGGCCCACACCGGCTCGACCTCCATCCCGATGCGCACGTCGGCGATATCGATCTCGCGGATCAGGTGCATCAGCCGGGTGTCCGCGCCGTGCGGCTGGATATAGGCGACCACGTACGGCGGATCGATGGTCTGGCCCGGGAACGGGAAGCTGACCACGCAGAACGTCGACACCGTGCCGCGGCCGTCCAGTTCGGCGGGCTGCTCGAGTTCGACCAGGCAGCGCGCGCAGAACTCCGGCGCGGGCAGGTAGACGTGCGAGCACGACGGGCAGGTGCGCGTCAGCAACCGGCGCTCGGCCAGGCCGCGCAGGAAGGTGGACCGGCCAGCTCCCGCGACGAAGGTGTACTCCATGCGCAGCGGGGTCGGCATCAGCCAGACCGGTTCGGGCAGTGGACGATTCACGACACCTCCTCCGGTTCGAAACAGGCGAGGTCACGCATCTCGCCGCGGCGCTCGGCCGACCACCGTGCCCGCACCCGCAGCCCGCGGTGCGGGACCGCCGGGTCGCCGCCGGTGTCCAGGGCGTGGAAGAAGGCGCCCTCGGCCCCGTCGATGCGGACCAGGGCCCACGCGAAGTCGTGGTCGACCGGGTCACCCGGCCGGTGCGGGACCCAGGTCCACGATTCGACGGTCCCGACGGGATCCAGGTCGACCAGTTCGGTCAGTTCCTGCCCGGTCACCGGATCGAATTCGGCGGGCGGGCACACGACCGTGCCCCGCGCGGTGCGCGCGCCCAGCAGGCGCGCGTCCCGCAGGCCGCCGAGGAACGTTCCGAGAACCGGCCCGACCGTTCGCTCGAACGGGAACTCGATCTCGTAAGGGGCGCACAGGCTCTCATCGCCACCTGCCGGCATCGGCCAACTCCTCTCGTCGACCGAAGTGTGCCTCAATCATGTGATTCAATCAAGTGATTGAGAATCGCCGGTTTTCGGCATACGCTGCGGGCGCAACCGGAGAAAGGGCGAGGACATGGCATCCAGGAGGAACCCCGTATCGCTGACCGGGCAGGTCGCGGTCGTGACGGGCGGGGCGCGCGGGATCGGGCGGGCGACCGCGCGGGCGTTCCTGGCGGCGGGAGCGCGGGTCGCTCTCGGCGATATCGACGGCGATCTGGTCGCGCGGACCGCCGCGGAGCTGGGAGACGGCGTCGTCGGGCTGCCGGTGGACGTGACCGATCCGGCGTCGTTCGCGGCCTTCCTCGAGGCCGTCGAGCAGGAGTTCGGCGAGTTCGACATCCTGGTGAACAACGCGGGCATCATGCCCTCGGGCCTGTTCGCCGACGAGGACCCGGCGATGACCGAGCGCATCCTCGACATCAATGTGCGCGGGGTCATGACGGGCACCCGGCTCGCGCTGCGGCGCTTCCAACCGCGCGGCCGCGGGCACCTGATCAATATCGCCTCGCTGGCCGGGACCGCGGGCATGCCCGGCCTGGCTACCTACTGTGCGAGCAAGCACGCGGTCATCGGCTTCACCGAGGCCGTACACCTGGAACTGGCCGGCACCGGCATCCAGGTGACCGCGGTCCTCCCCGGCAACGTCCGCACGGAACTGTCGGCCGGCGCGAATATGCCCGCCTGGGCCCTGAAGGCCACCACCATCGAACCCGAGGACGTCGCCACCGCGGTAGTAGCCGCCCTCGGCCGCAACCGCCCCCTCATCACCGTCCCCCGCGCCCTGGCCCCGGTAATCCGCGCGAGTTCCCTACTCCCCTACCGCATCCGCCGCATCACCTCGGACCTCAGCGGCATGACCAAGGCCTTCACCCAACCCGACCCCGAGGCCCGCGCCCACTACCACCGCCGCATCGCCGACCTCCACTAGCCCCTCAAGGGACCACGGCGGCGGGGGCTTGGTTGTTCTGCGAAACCCGTTCCCCCGCAGGCTCCCAACCCGCACGACTGAGCAGCATCAACCCGCACACCATGGTGAGCAGGACGTGCGCCACGGCCAAGGCGATGACGGCGAGGATGGAACCCGTTGCGGCGAGGAGGAATTGGCCGATCATGGGGGCGGTGCCGGCGAAGAGCATGCTGGAGAGCTGGTAGCACAGGGAGATGGCGGTGTAGCGGACGTTGGCGGGGAAGGACTGCGCGAGGATGCCCGCGAGCGCGGCGTAGTACATCGAGTGCGGGATGGTGGCGACGGCCATGCCGACCGCGGACAGCGCGTAGCTCTTGGTCCCGATGAGCAGGAACATCAGCGGCATGGCCGCCAGTTCGGGGATCAGCATCCACAGCACGGCCCGCCGCAGATCGATGCGCGAGGCGAGGACCGCGCCCAGCGGCTGCACGATGAGCTGGACGACCAGGGCGATGGTGACGATGGACAGGAAGCTGGTGCGATCGAAGCCGAGGTCCTTCACCGCCCACGACAGCGCGAAGGTGCCCTTGAAGTAGGTCGCGGAGACGCCGATCGTGCAGGCGCCCATGCCCAGCAGCACCATCGTCTTGTGCGTCCGCAGCACCTCGCGGATCGGCAGTTTGACCACCGTCCGGGTCGCCACCAGTTGCTTCATCGCCGGCGATTCCTCGACGCCGAGCCGGATGAACAGGCCCACGACGACCAGCACGGCCGACAGCAGGAACGGGATGCGCCACCCCCAGGACAGGAACTGCGCGTCGGGCAGCCGCGAGACGAGCAGGAACATGCCGGTCGCCAGCAGGTTGCCCATCGGCGAACCCTGTTGCGCGAAGGCGCCGTACAGAATCGCCTTACCGCGCGGCGCGTGCTCGGAGGCGAGGACGACCGCGCCGCCCCACTCGCCGCCCATGGCCACGCCCTGGATCATCCGCAGCAGCACCAGCAGCGCGGGAGCCAGCAGCCCCACCTGGCCGTAGGTCGGCAGCAACCCGACGGCGGCAGTCCCGGCGCCCATCACCATGAGGGTGACGATCAGGGTCTTCTTGCGCCCGATGCGATCTCCCATGTGCCCGAACACCACCCCGCCCAGCGGCCGCGCGAGGAAGCCGACCCAGAAGGTCGCGAACGCTGCCAAGGTCCCGGCCGCGGGCGACGAGGACGGGAAGAACACCTTCCCGAGCACCAGCGCGGCGGCCGTGCTGTAGGCGTAGAAGTCGTACCACTCGATCGAGGTCCCGATGAACGACGCGAATCCCGCCCGCCGCGCCATGGCGGCGCCGCCGGGCGGCGGTGTGGTGTCGGTAATGCTCATGGGGACCTCCGGGCAACTATGCGCTGGATCACACGCGTCCAGCTACCCGACGAGACTGGCAGGCCCCCGGTTATTCCGTCCAATACTGAGTTTCACCGGCAGTAAGACGCGAACCATCTCAATCCACGCACGAGCCCGGCGGCGGCGTGGGCAGGACCTGCTCGGCCACTCGCAACACCGCGGCAAGCGCCCGCGACGTGTTGTCCTCGCGCCACGCCAGCGCCGACGCGATCTCCGGAACGTCTCCGCGCAGCGCCTTGTAGACCATGCCCGAACGGCGGATGTGCTGCACCGACGACACCGTCACCGTGACGCCCACGCCCGCCGCGACCAGGTCGAGAATCGTGTACGAATCCGGCGCCTCCTGCACGATGTGCGGCGTGAACCCGGCGTTCAGCGCGGTGCGCACGAGATGGTCGCGGACGCTGGAGCCCTCGGTGCCGGGGAATGTCACGAACGGCTCCTCGGCGAGGTCGGCCATATCGATCTCCGGTTCGCCCGCCAGCCGGTGGTCCGCGGGCAGCGCCGCCACCAGCCGTTCGTAGCGGATCACGCGGACGGCCACCCCTTCGCGGCGCACCGGCAGCCGCACGAAGCCGATGTCGAGTTCGCGATCGGCCACCAGATTCAGCGCCGCGCCGGCATAGGTCTGCCCGCGCAGCCGTATCTCGATTCCGGGATGGGCCGCGCGCACGGCCCGGGTGAGCATCGGGATGGCCTCGTGACTGCTGGCCCCGGCGAATCCGATACCGACGCGGCCGATCTCGCCCTGTCCCCCGGCGACCGCCGCGCGGCGAGCCAGCTGCACCTCGTCCAGCACGCGGCGGGCATGCGGCAGGAACGCGTCCCCGGCGGCGGTGAGCCGCACCGAACGCGTATTCCGTTCGAACAGTTGCACCCCGAGTTCCTTCTCCAGCGCGCGGATCTGCTGGCTGAGCGGCGGCTGCGCCATGTGCAGGCGCTCCGCGGCCCGGCCGAAATGCAGCTCCTCGGCCACCGCGACGAATCCGGCGAGATGACGGAACTCCACCGCCCACTCCTATTCGGTAGATATACGTCTTACTGAGTTGCGAATTGAGTATTGGACTCTATCGGTTGGCGCTTGGCAGGGTAAGTGCACAGCACGAAGGAGCACCGATGCCCGAATCCAAACAGCGCACGATGCGCGACGCCGTCGGCGACCTGGTCCGCGACGGCGACACCGTGGCGTTGGAAGGTTTCACCCATCTGATCCCGGTCGCGGCGGGCCACGAGATCATCCGGCAGCGCCGCCGCGATCTGACGCTGGTGCGGATGACCCCGGATATCGTCTTCGACCAGATGGTGGCCGCGGGCGTGGCCCGCAAGATGATCTTCTCGTTCACGGGCAACAGTTCGGTCGGCTCGCTGCACGCCATCCGCCGCGCGATCGAGCATCGCGACCCCGAGCCGCTCGCGATCGAGGAGTACAGCCACTACGGCCTGCTCGCCCGCTACCTCGCCGGCGCCGCGAATCTGCCGTTCTACCCGCTGCATTCGTACGCCGGGAGCGATCTGCCCGCGCACAATCCGAATATCGCCAAGGTGACCTCGCCGTTTCCGGGACCGGACGGCGGGACCGAGGAGATCTACGTGGTTCCGGCCATCCACCCGGATGTGGCGATCGTGCACGCGCAGCGGGCCGACGCGAGCGGTAATACGCAGGCGTGGGGCATTCTCGGCCCGCAGCAGGAGGTGGCGTTCGCGGCGCAGCGGACGATCGTGGTCGTCGAGGAGATCGTCGAGGACGCCGTGGTCCGCTCCGATCCGAACCGGACGATCATTCCCGGTTTCGCGGTCGACGCCGTCGTCGAGTGCCCGCGCGGCGCGCATCCGTCGTTCGTGCAGGGCTATTACGACCGTGATAACGAGTTCTACCGGTCGTGGCCGTCGATCAGCGGCGACCCCGCCGCACTGGACCGCTGGCTGCACGAGTGGGTGTACGACCTGCCCGACCACGCGGCATATCTGGCCAAGCTGGGCCCGGACTATTTCCGCGACCTGACGCCCGTGCCCGCGCCGTCCCTGCCCGTCGACTACGGAAGCACCCTGTGATGTCCACGCCCGCACCGATTTCCAGTCCCGACCACACCCCGAGCGAACTGCTGACGGTCCTGAGCGCCCGGCACCTGTACGGCAAGCGCCGGGTCTTCGCCGGTATCGGCCTGCCGACGCTGGCGGTGGCACTGGCGCAGGCGACGACCTCCCCCGATCTGGAGCAGGTCTACGAATCGGGTGTGTGCGGCGCGCATCCGCCGCGCCTGCCGCAGACCATCGCCGACTCCCCGCTGGCGACCGGCGCCGAGGCCATCCTCGGGATGCACGCTCTGTTCGGCTACGTCCTCCAGGGCGGCTACATCGATGTCGGATTCCTGGGCGCGGCGCAGATCGATCGCTGGGGCAGCCTGAACAGCACGGTCATCGGCGACTACGACGCGCCGCACACGCGGCTGCCCGGCTCGGGCGGGGCCGCGGAGGTGATGGCCAACTCCGACGAGGTGTTCGTCGTACTGCGCCGCCACGATCCCCGCTCGTTCGTCGCCGAACTCGACTTCTGCACCAGCCCGGCGCCCTCCCGTGCGCGCCGCACCGACCCGCTGGTGCGGACCCGTGGCCGCGGCGTCACCACGGTGATCACCAGCCTGGGCGTGCTGAGGGCCGGCCCGGACGGTGAATTGTGGCTCACCGCAACGCATCCCGGTGTCACCGTGGACGAGGTGCGGGCGGCGACGGGATGGCCGCTCCAGGTGGCCGACACCGTGACGGTCACCTCGCCACCCACCGCCGCCGAACTCGCGCTGCTGCGCGACACCATCGATCCGACCCGGGTGTATCTGCGATGAATTCCGTTGTGCATGAGGACCTCACCGGCGACCGAGCGGGGGTGCGGGTGATCAGCATCCGCCGTCCGCGGGCGCGCAATGCGCTCGATCTCGCCACGAAAGACCTTCTCGTCCAGTCCCTGTCGGCGGCCGACGAGGATCCCGCCGTCCGCGCGATCGTGCTGACCGGGGACGACGGGATCTTCGTGGCGGGAACGGATCTGAAGGAAATGGGCACGTTCCGGCCGACCGACCACCTGGTGCGGCGGACCGGGCAGGTGTTCTCGGTACTGGACGCGCTGGGGACGCCGGTCGTGGCGGCGGTGGAGGGGTACGCGCTCGGCGGCGGGTGCGAACTCGCGATGGCCTGCGATGTGGTGGTCGCCGGCGCCTCGGCGCGATTCGGGCAGCCGGAGATCCGGGTCGGGCTGATTCCGGGCGCCGGGGGCCTGAGCCGCCTGGTGCAACGGGCGGGGCGGTCGCGGGCATTGCGGCTGGTGCTGACCGGCGACCACATCGACGCCGAGACCGCGCGGGACCTCGGGATCGTCGCCGATATCGTGCCGGACGGGACCGCGCTGGAGGCGGCGAGCGCACTCGCCGCCCGGATCGCCCGACAGCCGCCGCTGAATGTCGAGGCCGTGCGCAAGGTGGCGCGGCACGCCGAGAACTCCCCGCTGCACACCGCGATCGAACTGGAGCGCACCACCTTTCAGCTCCTGTTCGACACCGCGGATCACGATGAGGGCATCGAGGCGTTCCTCGGCAAGCGCACACCGAACTACGAGGGGCGATGATGACGGGAATCGAACGGATCCGGGTGGTCGGCGCGGGAACCATGGGCCGGGGTATCGCTCAGGTCGCCGCCACCGCGGGCTATCTGGTCGAGGTCACCGACGCCGATCACCGGGCGGTGAGTGCCGCGCTGGAGTTCGTCGGCGATATGGTCCGGCGGGCGGTGGCGAAGGGCCGTCACACGGCCGAGGAGGCGGATGCCATCCTGAACCGGTTGCGGCCCGGGGAATCTCCGGTGGCGCCCGGGGCCGATATCGATCTGGTGATCGAGGCGGTCGTCGAGGATCCGGCGGTCAAGCAGTCGATTCTGCGGGACCTCGAAACCGCCACGCCGACAGCGATTCTCGCCACCAATACCAGCTCGCTGTCCGTGGGTGTGCTCGCGTCCGCGCTGGCTGATCCGGCGCGGCTGGTGGGGTTGCACTTCTTCAATCCCGTGCCGCTCATGCGGTTGGTGGAGGTGGTGCCAGGGCTGCGCACTCCGCCCGCGGTGGTGGACGCGGCGCAGGAGTTCGTCGAGCGGATCGGGCATACTGCCGTACTGGTCCGAGATACCCCGGGATTCCTGGTGAATCATGTCGGGCGGGCGCTGCCGACCGAGGCACTGGCCTTGCTGGGCGAGCAGATCGCCACGCCTTCCGAACTCGATCGCATCGTCCGAGATGTGCTGGGGCTGCGGATGGGTCCGTTCGAACTGCTGGACCTGACCGGGCTCGATGTCAGCCATCCGGTCATGGAGACCGTCTTCGCCGGGTTCTACGGCGATCCGCGGTTGCGGCCGTCGCCGATCGCGGCGGCGCGGACGGCCGCGGGACTGTTGGGGCGCAAGACGAACGAGGGTTTCTACCGGTACGACGGCAGTGAGCGGGAGCCTGAGCATCGGTTCGCCGCCGATCCCACCGCCACGCCCGTGTACGTTCACGACCATCCCGAATTCGCCGCACGGCTGCGGGCGGCCGGGGTCTCCGTGGTCGACTCCCCTTCTCCCGCAGCGGTTTCCCTCGTCCTCCCGATCGGTGAACCGGCCTACCGGCTCATCACCCGCGCCGGACTCGACCCGGCCCGGACGCTCGGCATCGATCCGCTCGGCATCGAGCGCGACCGCATACCAGTGATCGTTCCCGTGACCTCCGACGCCGAAATCGCCGCGCCCGCACTGAATGTGCTCGCCTCCGCCTACTCCGTCTCGCTCACCGCCGACGGTCCGGCACCGGCCGCCCAGCGCATCCTCGCCGCGATGGTGAACCTCGCGTGCGCGGTCGCCGAACAGGGCATCGCCACCCCCGCCGACATCGATCGCGGCACCCACCTCGGCCTCGGCTACCCCCTCGGCCCCCTCGAATACGGCGACACCCTCGGCCCATCCTTGATCGTCCGAATCCTGGACGGCGTGTACGACTACACCGGCGACCCCCGCTACCGCGTCACCACCTGGCTACGCACCCGCGCCGAGCAGGGCCTCTCCCTCCGCACCACCGGAACAACCCCCGCCGACCTGCTACGCAACCGCCAATCCCCCGGCTAACCTGCCCCACCGAACCACTACTTTCCCGACGTACCACCTCCTTTTTCCGGGCCTACGCCAGCCACACCCGAGACCCCGAGGACCCGCCATGCGTGACGCCGTCATCTGCGAACCCCTCCGCACCCCCGTCGGTCGCTTCGGCGGAGTCTTCAAAGACATTGCCCCCCAATATCTTGCGGCAACGGTAATCCGGGAGCTGGTGCACCGCACCGGAATCGAGGGCGCGGAGATCGACGACGTCATCCTCGGCCAAGCAGGGCCCAACGGCGAGGCCCCGGCGATCGGCCGCATCGCCGCCCTCGATGCCGGCCTGGGTATCGACGTGCCCGGTATGCAGGTGGACAGGCGCTGCGGTTCCGGCTTGCAGGCCGTCCTCCAGGCGTGCATGCAGGTGTCCACCGGGGGCAGCGACCTGGTCCTGGCCGGTGGGGTGGAGTCCATGAGCAGCGCCGAGTTCTACGCCACCGGCATCCGCTGGGGCGTCCGCGGGGACGGCGTGGCCCTCACCGACCGCCTCGCGCGGGCCCGCGTGACCGCGGGCGGCGACAACTTCCCGGTTCCGGGCGGCATGATCGAGACGGCGGAGAACCTGCGCGCCAAACACGACATCAGCCGCGCCGATCAGGACGACCTTGCCGTCCGCTCGCATCGGCTCGCGGTCGCCGCCCAGCAGGACGGCCGGTTCGCCGACGAGATCGTGCCGGTCGCGGTACCGCAGCGCAGGTCCGAGCCGCTCCTGGTCGATACCGACGAGCACCCGCGCGCCGACACCACCGCCGAATCCCTGGCGCGGCTGCGCCCGATCCGCGCGTCCGTCGACCCCGACGCCACCGTCACCGCCGGGAACGCCAGCGGCCAGAACGACGGCGCCGCGCTGTGCCTCGTCACCACCCCGGATACCGCCCAGCGCCTCGGGCTCCGCCCGCTGGCCCGGCTGGTGTCCTGGTCGGTAGCGGGCGTCGCCCCGGCAACCATGGGCATCGGCCCGGTCCCGGCCGCGGCGGCGGCCCTCGAACGGGCCGGGCTCACCCTCGCCGATATGGACGTCATCGAACTCAACGAGGCGTTCGCCGCCCAAACGCTGGCGGTCCTCCGACACTGGCGCCTGGACCCGGCCGACCCCCGCCTCAACCCCAACGGCTCCGGCATCTCCCTCGGCCACCCAGTCGGCGCAACAGGCGCGCGAATCCTCGCCACCCTGCTCCACGAAATGGACCGCCGAGAGTCCCGCTACGGCCTGGAAACCATGTGCATCGGCGGCGGTCAGGGACTAGCAGCCGTGTTCGAGAGGGTGAGTTGAGCCGCTCTCAAGCCGCCTCGTGATAGAGGTGGTCGAATACGCCCTTCTGCAGGCTGACTCCCTGTAACCGGGATTCCGCGTATTCGAGTTGCTCCGACGTCGCCGAGGGATCCTGTGCTGCGACGCGGTGCACGTGATAGAGCCACCCCGAGGCCCGCAGTAGTTCGACAACGGCCTTGTCGAAATCGGATACAGCTTGTTTCAGATCGAGATTGTCCACGACATTCCTAACAGCACCGAACAGGCCAACGACTCTACCCGAATACCTCCGCGGGGGTTCGGCCGCCCGGGTCCGGAACCGTCAGAAGTCGAAGACCGATTTCGTGGTGGCGATCAGGACGCAGTGATTGGAGAAAACACCCGAATCGGACACCGGCCGCCCCTCCCACGTCCCGTCGATGCGGGCCGCGATCGGGTCGAAATCCTGGCCGCAGAGGGGCGGGTCCGTGAAATCGGCGAGTTCGCGGATATTGCCCCCGGCCGCCTCGAGATCGGCGCACGCCTGCCGCGCCAGCGGATGGGTCCCGGTGGACACGGCGGCGCACTCCAGCGTCATCACGCGCGGGACCAGCGACTCCACCGGCCGCACCGTCAGGATCACCGACGATCGCGGCGGCGGCGCGGGCTCCGCGGACCCGGCCTGGGCAGTCCCAGGGCCCAGCGCGGCCCCGGCCACGAGTATCACCGGCGTCACGGCTACGGTCCACTGCCGCCGGCGCGCACGGTTGGTCAGCACCGCCCGAGGAGACCACGACGGGCACGATCCGTCAATCGAGGCCCGCTCACCGGGTGCCGAGCAGCAGCGTCTGGGTGCCGCGGCCGATCGGCCCGCGCTCGTCGAACAACCGGGATTCGGCCAGCCCGATTCCGTCCGGCTCGGCACGGGTCACCGCGTCCAGGCACACCCATTCACCGACCGGCTCGCGATACATGTTCACCGTCAGATCGGTATTGATGAAATAGCAATGGCCCCACGGCAGCACGGCGCTGACGCCATTCCCGAAGTCGGCCGCCGCGAGAACTCGTTCCAGTGGTGCCGGCTCGGCGCCCGCCACGACCGGATATCGCAATCGGAACCAGCACACCGCCGGCCCCGGCGTCCGGAATGCCCCTGACACGAAACGGTATTCGACGCCGGTGTGGAATCCGACCCGCTGATTGCTCGGGAAACTGTGTTCCGGCCGCATCGCAATCCCGTCGGGGCCGAGAGGATTTCCGTCCGGCAGTATTTCGGGCGGCACCTCGAGGTCCGGCGCGACCGTACCCAGCCGCCAGGCCGTGGCCTTCACCACCACCCGCTGCCCGGAACTCAGTGTCGCCTCGACCATTTCGACGCGCCGCCCACCGACCCGCGCCTCCGCCTCCACAACCCGCACCTCGGCCCGCAACGGCGCGATAGGCACCACCCCGAGATACTCCACCGCAACCCGCGCCACCCGCCCCCACGGCTCGCACCGCCCGATCACATACCCGGCCAACGCCGCCGGCGCCCCACCGTGCTGCGCATCCGCCGCCCACGGCCCCCGAGTGAGTTCGGTGGGATGAAACACCCCGGGATCCCGACCGTCGGGCAGAAAGAAAGCCTCCATAGCGCCGCGAGCCTAACCACCGGCCGGGTGGCCTCCAAGCCCCATCCCTGGCAAGCCGATCAGCACCGGAAACCGTCCCGCCCACAGTGTTCAGGAGGGTTACATGGGATTGACGCCGGGTGCGCCGACGAACTCGACGTACAACGGGCTGGCGCCCATGCTGTCGGTCCCGACGGGTAAGTTTCCCAAAACAGAAGCGCAGCAGGGTCTTTGACGCGATTCCTGGAACGACTTCCTCCCCGGAACAGCTTGTAGTTGAGGCGCAGATCGAACTGCACCACGTAATTGCCCAAGCAGCACAAGGTTCTGGAGACTTGCGACGATATGGTCTGCTGGTCACCGAACGCGCAGTGGCTGATCCAGTCCGTCGACCGCGACGGTACCGAGTACCCCCCTGTCCCGTGGCCTCGCCGGTCAGCCTGGTTTGCCTCCCGATAGATCAGCCATGAAGGCATTCCACTCGCCGGGAGTGAACACCAGGGCCGGGCCGGACACATCTTTGCTGTCCCGGACCCCGACAAGGCCACCGCCTACGAACGCGACCTCCACACAGTCTTTGGAGCCCGAACTGCGGCTGCTCTTGAACCACTGGGCTCCGGTCAGGTCAACGTTCACACGACACACTCCTTCGCAATCCTCAGGATGAGCGCGCGGCTTTTCGCCTCATCCAGCGCCAACCGTTCGACGTCGGCGCACACCTCACGATACTGCCGAACCTCATCCCTCTGCTCCAGGTACAGATCGCCGAGGAAGCCTTGGACGTAGACGACGGGCGGCATGGTCAATTCCGCCTTCGGATGCAGTGGGAAGTCGAGGATTACGAACATCCCGACAATCAATCCGCGATAGGTTCCCGCCGTCAGTGGGACAACACGGATCGACACGTTCGGAAGCACGCCGACTTCCGCCAGATGGTGAAGTTGACACGCCATGATCGACGCACTGCCCGTTATCCTGCGCAATGCGGATTCGTCGATGAACACATCCATGGCCAACGGCTTACCTTTGCTGGTGAGTCGATCCTGCCGCCTCATACCGACTTCCAGCATTCGTTCGACCTCGTCGGTGGGTTTGTTCGGGAATTCGGCCCAGATCAGCGTGCGGCGGTAATCAGCGGTGTGCAGCAGTCCCGGAAGAAGCGCGGTCTGATACGACGTAATCTGCTGCGCAGCATCCTCCAGACCGACGAACAACCCGAACTCTTTGGGAATCGCATCGTCGGCGAACGCCTGCCACCACCCCGTCGCCTTCGTCTCCTTGACCAGCTCCAAGACGACCTGCGTCTCCTTGGTGGTCGCACGGTACAGGCCGCAAAGATGTTTCATCAGAACGGGATTCAGGCGTGCGTTCTGTCCCGTCTCGATTTTCCAGAGTGTGGATCGGGCCAGCCCGATCGCATCCGCCGCCGCCTCCCGGGAGATGGCTTCCTTCTCACGCATCGCCTCCAGCGTGAGGCCGAGCATCCGCCGAGCGACGTTGGAATCGGCAACTGCGAGCGCCATCGGATCTACCTCCTGTTGTGCGAATCGGGATTCGGTGTGCGCGTTCGAGAAAACGGGTTTCTACTCGAACGGAGATGCGCGAATTACTGAAACGACGTGATTTTCCCCTCGAACATTCGTCATCAAGTGTTGCACAGACTATGTCCGCCGGTGTGTTCTATGAGTGCACGCGGCGAGGCCGAAATACCTACCGCGAGTGGGGGCATCGAATACACCGACGAACCGGAAGCGTGGAGTCATGGCACACGAGCAAGCAGTTGATTCGCGGCCGAGCGGTGCCGGAGGGCGCCTCGCGACCACCCCTACCCCCGGTATCCCCCATGCCACGGGCGCATAACGATACGGAGACGGGTGTGGCTCTGCACCGTACCGAGGTGGAGGGGTGGGTGGCAGAATGGCAAATCGATCATCAAGGGATACGAATGATGCTGGTACGCAACATGGTTGACGGGCGCTCGCTGGTGGCGGTCGCGCGGGTGGATGCCGCGCCGGATCTGGCGCAGCTGCGCGACCGCTACCCGGGTCTGTCGCGGCTGTGGGATGCGGTGCGGCACGAGTTCTGGGCGCAATTCTCTTCGCCCCGAGAGCATTTCCCACATCCGACGCGGCCCTCCGAAAGGCAATCGGTGACATCCGAACGGGTTTCGACACGAGTTGAGCTGGTGACGCGGCGGGCCGCGCGGGCGGGCTACCACCTCGTCCACGGGTCGGATGCGACCTATGCGTGGGTGCTGCTGGACGCCGAGGACGAGATACCGCTGCACTCGGCGGCCACGCTCGATCAGATCGACAAGTGGTTGTCCGAGTGAGAGATCGCGTCGTCCAGCGAGGCGCGGGTGGTGCGCACGAGCGCGTCCAGTTCGTCGACGGCGGAGCGTAGCGCCACCGCCGCGGCGGGCCCGCGCTCGGCGACGACCTGCCGCCCGGAGCGGACCAGCTCGTTGTGAATCTGTATCCCGATAGCCCACATGCGGTCGATCAGGTGGTCGCTCAGCTCGGCGACCTCGTCGGCCGCCGAGCGTCTATGTCGCGGCATGGCGCCGCGTGGTCGCTGGCCGTGTGCGAGTGGGTCACCGGCCGCCGACGGGACGGCATGATGCATCAGAATCCCCCGGAGATGATGTCAGTGCAGTGTGAGGCCGCTCTTCGGGACCTGATGTCGTTCAGAGTTTAACCGTAAATTATCGAGATATACCGCTGTTGGCCGGAATTCGATGCTTACCGACCGTCCAATTGCCGTCGATACACCAGCCTGTTGCTCACCGACCGGTTCGACTCCTCAGCGTTGCAGGCCCGACCAGAAGGCGCAGTGGTGTTCGGCGGCGAGATCGACGCGCGCCACGCCGCCGGGCCCGGGGGCCGGCGACCGGGTGTGGGGCTTGTCGACAGCCGCTGCTCGTCTGAGCTCAGCGGGACCCGCATTCCACCGATGTCGAAGAGCGACGGCATATCGGTTCGCCGTTGTCGTAGGACGCCGCGGTGAGGGTGGCCTCGTCGCGCGTACTTCCGGCGATGACCGGAACCTGGTGGTAGTCAACCTTTTCCAGCGCATCGATGGGCTTGCCCGGGAGGAGGTGCGTGCCGTAGGCCGGATAGGCGAAGGCGCGCGTCAGCGTGTCCACCGGAGGGCGCGCAGGCAGACCGCCGCCGTCTTCGGCTCCCCGCGCCGCACCGCCCTCCGTCCGCCACGTCCCCCGAATCCCCCTCTGCCGGTGGGGAAGTACCGCACGCCGTCACGAACAACGCTCCACTCAGAGCCGCTGCCGCCAGCCATCGTGTTCTTCTCATGCCGAATCTTTCTGTTGCGGGCCCGTAATGGTCAGGTGTGGCCGCCGCCTGTGGCGATGGCTACTCGGGCGGTGCGGAGGCGGCGGACCGCTGTCTGGAGGGCGTCTACCGCCGGGGCGGCCTGGAGGGCGAGGGCGTCGACTCGGGGCTGGTTGCGGCGGCGGGCGGAGCGGGAGATGACGTGGCGGAATTCGGTGGCGGCCAGGAGGGCCGTGAGGACCGCGTCCGTGGCGGGGAGGTCGGGGACGGCGAGCGGGCCGTGCAGGGCGTCGTCCACGACCGCGCGCAGGTCGGACAGGTGGGCCTCGTTGCGGACCACGCGGCGCTGGAGGGGCATGATTCCCAGGGCGCGGCCGGGTTCGAGGACGAGGACGCCCGCCTCGGCAAGCTGGGTCTCCACCAGATGCAGGGCGCGGGAATGGTCCTTGCGGACCCAGTGCACCCAGTTGCGCGAGCCGTCGGAAACCATCGTCAGTGTGTCGTCCAGGACGAGATCCCCTGTCACACCAGAAGTTCCGATCAGTGCCGCGACGCCGCCCCGGTCGGCGAGGCGGTCGCGCAGCAGCAGTTCCGCCAGCGCGGCGGCGCGCACGAGATAGCCGACGCGCTGCCGGTCCGGAACCCTGCGGCGGTCGGCTCGGTAGGCGAGCAGGTACGCCTTCGCGGGAAGTGATTCAGCCATGGCTTCATGGTGGAAACCGCACCGGCCCAATCGCTTCCACACAAGGTCGATACCGTTCGCTACTTTCGTCGGCTCCGTCCGACCGACGGATCAGACCGTTCAGATGAGCCCGGCGACGGACGGCGCAATGCGGGTACGGATGAGACCGTTCAGGTGAGCCCCGCGTCGTGGGCGGCCAGGGCGATCTGGGTGCGGTTGTCCAGGTCGAGTTTGGTGAGGATGTGCGAGACGTGCGCCTTGACCGTGGGGACGCTCATATACAGGGCGGCCGCGATATCGGCGTTCGGCTTCCCGGACGCGACCGCCATCGCGACCTCGTGCTCACGCTCGCTGAGCTTCGCGAACGCGGCCCGCGCCCGCTCGAAATTGCCCGCGTCGGAGGTCACCTTGTTCATCAGCTTGCGGGTGACCTGCGGGGAGAGGATCGGATCCCCGGACGCGACCCGCTGGACGGCCGCCACGATCTGAGCGGGCGGGGTGTCTTTCAACAGGAAGCCGTCCGCCCCGGCGTGCAGCGCGCGCAGGATGTTCTCGTCGGTGTCGAACGTGGTGAGCACGATGACCGCCGTGGGTTGCGTACCGCGGGCACGGATGCGGCCGGTGGCGGTGACGCCGTCCATCGTGGGCATCTGGATGTCCATGAGCACCACGTCGGGCGCGTGTTCGGCGACCGCGACCAGCGCCGCGTCGCCGTCGGCGGCCTCGCCCACGACGGAGATGCCGTCGGCGCCGTCGAGCATCATGGTCAGGCCCGCGCGCACGAGGGCGTCGTCGTCGACGATGAGGACCCTCACCCCGTTGGTCACGCGGCCCAGGGTATCGAGCGGCGCGTTCACGCGGGCCATGGCAGCGACGCGAGCAACCGGAACTCCCCCGCGGTCGTCAGCTCGTGATCGAGGCGGCCGCCGGTCAGCCGCACCCGCTCGGTCAGTCCGATCAGGCCGGTGCCGGCACCCGGCAGGACCGCGACGGCGCTGCCGGTCGGGTTGCTGATCTCGATGCGCAGTCCCGTACCCGGCGCGCCGTCCACGACGACACGCACCGGCGACCCGGCCGCGTGTTTGCGCGCGTTCGTCAGGCCCTCCTGGACGATCCGGTAGCCGGTGCGGCCGACGGCGGCGGGGACGGCGGTCTTGTCCACGACCCGATCGTCGAGGCGCACGTCGATATCGGCGGCCCGCGACTCCGCTACCAATGCCTCGACCTCGGGCAGACCGGGCTGCGGGCGGTCGGCGTCGTCGTCGGCGCGCAGCACGCCGATCACCCCGCGCAGTTCGTCGAGGGCCTGGTGCACGCCCTCGCGAATCACCCCGGCCGCCTTCGACACTTGTTCCGGCGCAATGTCTTCCCGGTACTCCAGGGCTCCCGCATAGGTGGCGACCAGCGACAGCCGGTGGGCGAGCACGTCGTGCATCTCCCGGGCCAGCGCCGTGCGCTCGGCCGCCCGCGCCTCCGCCACGCGGCGGCCCTGCTCGGCCTCGGCGCGACGGGCTCGTTCCTGCAACGAGTCGATGAGGGCGTGCCGCGCCTTGAGCAGCGAACCCCACCCGACCAGTGCCGCGTAGACGGCCACGTCCAGCACCAGCCACCAGCCGTACGAAAGCCCGGGCAACGGCCGCCACAGCCCGTAGATCGCGTGCCCGGCGGCTCCCGTGACCGCCGACCACGCGATGACCGAGGGCCGCTCCCACCGGGCGATCACGATGGTGGACATAGTGGCGGGCGTCGTCGCGGTCCCCGCCAGGGCGGCCAGCACCGCCAGAGCAGTCGCACACGCGACCGGCCACCGGCGGACAAATCCCAGCAGGGCACACCCCACGACGCCCACCGTGGTCTCCAGCACGAGATCGGCCGTGCCCAGATGCGCGCCGAACTTCCCGACAAGGGTCAGCGCCACCAGGACCGCGGCGAGGACGACGAGCACCGCGGACTCGCGGAGGGAACCGCGCGAAGCGTCGTCGTTGGACCAGCATCGGGACAGCACACCGGCAGCCTAGGACGTCCCCGCCCGCACCCGACACCTACCGAAGTCGATGTCCCACCGACCTTGGGCTACCTACCCACGGTGCAGGGATGGGACTCCGGCCTTCGGGTACAGGTCACGCAGCAGGGAGATTTCGGCGCCGTGGTGGAACACCTCGCGGTGGACGTGCAGGGCCACGGCGGCGAGGGGACGGCCGGCGAACGAGCCGGAATCGGGGCCGCAGGGGCGGGCCAGGTCGGCGGCGGTGGACGCGCGCAGGCCGGTGGACCAGGAGTCGTAGGCGCGGTCGAGCCGATCGAGGGCCTCGGCCGCGGTACCCGCGTAGAGGTAGGTGTCGTAGTCGACAGGTGTTCCGCCGAAATACATTTCGGCCCGTTTGGCCAGCACGTGCACGGTGATGTGGGCCATGCGCCGGGCGATGGTCCAGCAGTCCCGCACCGGTTCCCACACATACTCCGCTGCGGTCAGCCCCTCCAGCCGAGCGCGCAGCCGCTCCTGCCAGTGCTGGTCCAGCTGGTCGGCGATCTCGTGCGACCAGTCGATATCCATGGGTCCCCCCTCGAGTCGTGACTACGACCGGGCTAGGGTACTCCACCAACCAGTTGGTGGAGAAGGAGGTCGGCATGCCGGATCGCGGGGAGCGGCGGGGCGAGATCGTGCGTGTCGCGTTCGACCAGCTGGCGCGGACGGGGTTCGAGGGGCTGCGGCTGCGGCAGATCGCGGCGGACGTGGGCATCGATCATTCGACGCTGCACCACCACTTTCCCGGTAAGCAGGACATCGTGGCCGAGGTGGCGCGCTATACGATCGGCCGGTTCGTGGTGGAGTTACCCCGGGGGCGCGGCCGGGCGGATTCGCTGCTGGTCTATCTGGATCACGTGCGCGGGCTGCTGGCCAGCGCGCCGGAGTTGTTCGTCGTCGTCACCGAACTGGACCTGCGCGCCCGCCGCGATCCGGAGGTGCGGGCGGTGATGGATCATCACGTGGACAACTGGCGGCACTGGGTGCACGATCTGCTGTCGGCCGGAGCGGCGCGCGAGTGGTCACCGCGGGTGGATCCGGCCGGTGGCGCCGAATTGATCCTGGCGACGATCAAAGGCGTTGCGCTGGCGCCGGATACGGCCGCCTCCGCCTTCGCTCAGCTCCGGGCCCTGCTGGTGCGGTGACCGGGCGGGTCACATCCCCGGCGGGCGTACTCCGAAGGTGGCGCGAATCTCGGTGCACGCCTGAATGATTCGGTCGACCTGCCGGTCCTCCAGCGCCGCGTGCAGGGACAGCCGGATCAGTGCGCCGCCGGGCGGTGTGGCCGGTGGGCAGAACGGTGAGCCGAGGATGCCGTGGCGTTCCAGGATGTCGCGGACCGCGCGGCCGTGCGCCTCGGTTCCGGTGGGAATCGAGACGATCTGGCTGTCGGATCCCGCGAGGTCGAATCCCAAGGCGGTCAGCGCCTTTCGTACTGTGACGGCGATCGAGCGGAGGCGTGCGCGGCGGTGGTGTTCGGTCCGGACCACGGCGAGGGTCGCGGCTAGGCCCGCGATGTCGTGGGACCGCAGGCCGGAGGAGAACACCGCCGGGTAGGAGGCGGATTCGAAGTAGCCGGCGAAGGCGGGGTCCCGGGCGGCGACGACTCCGGCGCGGCCGACGAAGGTCTTGGCCAGGCTCGCGGTGCGGAACGGCACCCGGTCGGCCAGGCCCAGCGCGACAACCACTCCCGCGCCCTCCGGGCCCTCGATGCCGAGCGAATGGGATTCGTCGACCACCAGCAGGCCGCCGGTGTCCTCGGCGATCTCGCACAGGTGCGGCAGCGGACTCCGGCAGCCGCTGGTGCTGTAGATGGCGTCCACGGCGATGATGCCCGGACCGTGCGCACGGATCTGCGCGCGCAGGTGATCGAGGTCGTTGTGCCGGAAGGTGTGTACCGGCGCCCCCGCCGCGACCGCGCCCTGCCGCAGCGACATGTGCGCCAGCCGGTCGATGTACACCGGGGTGCCGGGTTCGGAAATCGCTTGCAGCAGGCCGATATTCGCGTCCCATCCCGATTGGCAGACGATTCCGGCGCCGGCGCGGAGGTACCGGGTCAGCTGGTCGGTGAGCGCGTGCAGGTCGTCGCCGGGTGCGGAGTCCACGGCGGCGGCGATGGCCGCGGTGATCCGGGCATCGCGCGACAGCGCGAGATAGTCGTTGCTCGACAGGACCACGTCGCCGGCGGCGGGTGGGCGCGAGCGCAGGAACGGCCTGGTCTCCGGCGGATCGGCCACGCGGGCGCGCTCGATCCGGTCCTGTACCCGTTCGGCGACGGTCGCCACCTGGAGTCCTCCTGAATGTCGAGTCACCCGATCATTGCCCATCGGCATCGGCGTCGATACCGGAATGCGGTGACGAAACTGTGACGGCTATATCGAGGAGCGAATCTATTTCAATGCAGCGGGATACGCGGCCCCGGCCGTTCGGCCGTCACACTTTGTTCATCCCGTGTCGCGTGATTTCCACGGGCTTCGGCCGTAGCGTCATGACCGTGAATGTCGACGACGGCAACACTCTCGCAACTCCCCCGGTTGTTCGGGAGGAGCCCGCGCGCGAGGAGGGGCTGCTACTGCCCGGGACGATCGTCCGGCGCATCTCGCCCGCGCGGTCGGCCGCCGTCGCCGCCCGGGTCGGCATCGTGCTGGGCGCCGCGATCGCGGTGTGTTTCGTGACGGGGCTGCTCAGCCATTGGATTCAGCATCCGCCGGACTGGTTCCGGTGGCCGGCGAACCCGCCGTGGCTGTACCGGGTCACGCAGGGCGCACACGTGATTTCCGGTGTCATGGCGATCCCGTTGCTGATCGTGAAGTTGTGGTCGGTATTTCCGCGGCTCTTCGCCCGGCCGCTGATCGGCAATCCGCTGCGGCTGCTGGAGCGCGGATCCATCGCGGTGCTGGTGGGTTCGACGATTTTCCAGCTCGCCACCGGACTGTTCAATATCGCCCAGTTCTATCCGTGGCGGTTCTTCTTCACCTCCACGCATTACGCCATGGCGTATGTAGCCCTCGGCGCTCTCGCCGTTCATCTCGCGGTGAAACTGCCGGTAATTCGCACGGCTCTTTCCCGGCCGCCCGCCGATCGCAGGGATGCGACGAACGATTCCCGGGTGTCGCGGCGAGGCGTCCTCGGTGCCGCGCTCGCCGCGGCGGGGGTGGCGGGGATCGCCGTGGCCGGGCAGTCCGTGCCGTGGCTGCGGTGGGTCTCGGTGCTGGCGCCGCGGACCGGTGAAGGGCCGCAAGGACTTCCGGTGAATCGCACCGCCACCGAGGCGGGTGTGGACGGCCGGGTGCGGGGTGACGCCTACCGCCTGACCGTCTCCGTCGGCACCACCGAACGCGGCTTCTCCCGCGCCGAGCTGGAGAGGCTGCCGCAGACCTCGGCCGTGCTGCCGCTCGCCTGTGTGGAGGGCTGGAGCGCGTCGGCGCACTGGTCCGGCGTGCGGCTGCGCGACCTGCTGGCCGCCGCCGGGGGCTATCCCGGCGGCGACGTCGCCTTCCACTCCCTCGAACAGGGCGGGCTGTACAGCCACACCCTGCTGCCGACTACGCATGTGGTCGACGATCGGACGCTGGTCGCGCTGCGCCTCAACGGCGAGGAACTCTCGCTGGACCACGGCTATCCCTGCCGCCTGATAGCGCCCAACCGGCCGGGCGTACTCCAGACCAAATGGCTGTCCAGGATCGAGGTGCGGGCGTGATCGCGATACGGGTACTTCTCGCCCTCGGCGGAATCTGGCTGGCCTGGTACGGAATCGGCTTGCTCCTGGACCAGAACCCGGCGGATCTGATGTCCATCGCCCGCTGGTTCGCCGGCGGCATCGTCCTGCACGACGCGATCCTCGCCCCGCTGTGCGCCGCCGTGGCGCTGCTCGCCCGCCGCCTGCTCCCCGCACCCTGGTGGGCGTCGGTCGCCTGGGGCGGGCTGTGCACCGCCACCCTCCTGCTGATCTCGATTCCGGTCCTCCAGCGTTCCGGCGAGAACCCCGCGAACCCCTCCGTCCTCGACCGCAACTACCACGCGGGCCTACTGATCGCCGTCGCCGTGGTCTGGGTGTTCGTCGCACTCGACATCACCCGGCGATACGCACGCACGCGGCCGATCGCTACGCCCGCACCGGATCGTGGCGGCCCGCGCAATCCAGGAACCGCGGGATGATGTCGTCCGGGGTCTCCCGCCGGATTTGGCCGTTTTGTGCGAATTCGATACGCGTACAACGGGTTTGCCGATCCTTCGATACCTGTGCATAGATCAAGTAACGACCTACGCTGGTGTGTGGCGGCGTACCGACCGGTCGCCGCCGAACAGGCACATCCGACAACGGAATCGAGGGACACCGACGTGCGAACCGACGGAGACACCTGGGACATCGTCAGCAGCGTGGGTGCGACCGCGCTCGGCGTGGCCACGCTCCGGGCAATGGAAACGACCCTTCCCGACGCCATGATTCGCGACGACTACGCGCACCTGTTCGTCCACGCCGCGGGCGATCCGCAGTTCATCGAGACGGCCGGCGATCCGGAGGCGGCCGGTTCGCTGCCGCGGATCATCGGCTTCCGCACGAGGTTCTTCGACGAGTTCTTCGATGCGGCAACGGCTTCCGGTATCGAACAGGCGGTGATCGTCGCCTCCGGCCTGGACGCGCGGGCCTACCGCCTGGACTGGGCGGCGGGCGCCACGGTCTTCGAGATCGATCAGCCGAAGGTGCTGGAATTCAAACAGCAGGTGCTCGGCGAGCACGGCGTGACGCCGAAGGCCACGCTGCGGCAGGTCCCGGTCGATCTGCGCGACGACTGGCCCGCCGCCCTCATCGACGCGGGCTTCGATCCGGCGCGGCCCACCGCGTGGTCGGCCGAGGGCCTGCTGCCGTATCTGCCCGGCGCGGCGCAGGATTCGCTGTTCGAGCGGATCCACGCGCTGTCGGCACCGGGCAGCCGGGTGGCGGTGGAGTACTTCACCGAGCGGCCCGATACCGCCCGGTTCCAGGCCGTCGCCCGCAGCAGCCAGTTCGACAAGAGCCCGTTCGGCCATCTCGACGTCGCCGAGCTGTTCTACGTCGACGACCGCACCGACCCTGCCCGGTGGCTGGCCGACCAGGGCTGGTCGGTGGGCTCCGACAGCGTGGCGAACCTGGCCGAGCGCTACGACCGCCCGATGCCCGAGCTGCCGGAGGAGGCGCGGGACCTGTCCGAGGCGCCCGCCTATCTGACCGCGCAGAAGTAGCCGCGATTCGCAGCAACCTCCCAGGAATACGCCAGGAGTCTCACCGGCGCGGCTGAGAGACTCCCGCGGTGACCGCGACCACCCCTGCCCGGGCCGTGCCCGCTCCTGTCGTCCCCGATCCCCCGCATCCGGCGCCCGCGCGCCGCTGGGAGCGGCTGGCGCTGATCGCGCTGCTACTCGGGACGGCCGTGGCCTATCTGTGGAATATCACCGTCAACGGCATGGGCAACGGGTTCTACGCGGCGTCCGCCTGGTCGGGCTCGCGGGACTGGAAGGCGCTGCTGTTCGGCTCGCTGGACCCCGGCAACTTCATCACCGTCGACAAGCCGCCGCTGTCGCAGTGGGTGATGGGGTTGTCGGGTCAGCTGTTCGGATTCGGCAGTGCGAGTCTGATGGCGCCGCAGGCATTGATGGCGGTGGCGACCGTCGCGCTGATCTACGGCGCGCTCACCCGCGTGACCGGTAGCCGGGGCTGCGGCCTGCTGGGCGGATTCGTCTTCGCGGTGACGCCGGTGGCCGCGCTGATGTTCCGGTTCGACAATCCCGACGCGGTGATGGTGCTGCTGATGACCGCGGGGGCGTACTGCGTGATCCGGGCGCTGCCGCGCGCGAACGTGTGGTGGCTGGCGGGCGCCGGTGCGGCACTGGGATTCGCGTTTCTGGCGAAGATGCTCGAGGGGTTGATGGTGCTGCCCGCGCTGGCCCTGGCCTATCTGGTGGTCGCGCCGACCACCCTCGGCAGGCGGCTGCTGCATCTGGTGGCCGCGGCCGCCGCCCTGCTGGTCGCCTCCGGCTGGTATGTGCTGCTGACGATCCTGTGGCCCGCGTCGTCGCGACCGTATCTGGCGGGGTCCAAGGACAATACGTTCATGGATCTGGTGCTGGGTTACAACGGGTTCGCCCGGTATCTCGGACACAATCATCAGGGGCGCAAGCCTTTCCAGCTGCCGCCCGGGTACGAGATGCCGCACTTCGGCGGGCGGGGGCCCGGCGGGTTCGGGTCGGGGCCGACGCGGCTGTTCACCGGGGAGATCGGCTTCGAGATCTCGTGGCTGCTGCCCGCCGCGGTGGTCGCGTTCGCGCTGGTGCTGATCGCCCGGTTCCGTTCGCCCCGAACCGATCCGGTGCGCGGCGCGGCCCTGGTGTTCGGGCTGTGGCTGGTGATCGACGGGGCGGCGTTCACCGGGATGCAGGGCGGGATGCACGCCTACTACACCCTGGCGATCGCACCAGCGGTGGCCGGGACCTTCGCCCTCGGCGTGCATGAGGTGTGGCATCGGCGCGGCACCGCATTCGGCCGGATCGGCGGCGCCGCACTGATTCTCGCCGGAGGCGTGTGGACCTTCGTTGTGCTGCACCGCAACAGCGACTGGCAGCCGTGGCTGCGCTGGACCGTGCTGGTGGTGACGATCGTGGCCGCCGCCGGGCTGCTCGCGATGCTGCTTCCGGCCGCCGCCCGGCGCGTCCCCCGGCGGTTCGCCGCCGCGCTGCTCGCCGCGGGACTGCTGGTGGCGCTGGGCGGGTCGACCGCCTACGCCGCGGCCACGCTGCCGCAGTCACATACCGGCGGCAGCCCGACGGTGGGACCGGCCCGGCCGCAATCACCGGGGCCGACCGCCGGACTCGGCGGCAACCCGCTGTTCCGAGGCGACGGCGACTACGACCCGCGGCTGATCTCGATGCTGCGGGCGACCACCACCCGCTGGTCGGCGGCCATCGACCGGTCGTCCCCGGCGGCCGGACTCGAATTGGCCAGCCGCACACCGGTGATCGCCATCGGCGGCTTCACCTCCGAGGACCCGGTGCCGACGGTGCCCCAGTTCCAGGACATGGTGCGACGCCACGAGGTGACCTACTACCTGGCCCCCGAGGTCGACCTCCCGGACTCCTGGCGGACGGGCGACAAATCCCACCACCCCGAACCGCCTGCCGCACAACCGAATCCGCAGTCAGGCCAGTGGCATCCGGTGGGCGACACCGATCTCTACAACTGGGTCGCGGCGCACTACACCGCCCAGCACATGAACGGGCTGGAGGTCTACGACCTCACCGCACCCTCGCACTGAGCGGTCGGCCTGCACACGCGCCCCGGCCCGTCGATATTCCGGCACGCTTTTGGCCGGAATCCACTGGTGAGTTCCCGGCCAAAAGCGTGCCGGGAAACCGAGGGACGGACGCGGGAGACCCGGGGACTGCGGGCCCGGTGGCTCACCGCCAGTGAGCGGCGTCCGGGACGGAAGTCGTGAAGATGCTCATGAAGAAGTTGCCGGGGGCGAGTTCGTTCATGTCGTGCCAGGCGCCCGCGGGGTCGCGCTGGTAGAAGTCGGGCATGCCGGTTCCGTTGTCGTAGCAGACGATGTCGGCGGTGCCGAACGGGCTCCAGTACACGCTGGTTCCCGGCCGGGGCGCGTCCAGCGGGGTCCGGAACAGCTGGCTGCACGGGGTGATCTCGGGGTCGTAGTACGACGGGGCGGCGCCGGCGGTCGGCGCGAGGGCGACGGCTCCCGCGGCGGTCGCGGCGGCGACGGACAATCCGGCACGGACGATGGCTCGCACGATTCTTGCTCCTCCCTGAGCGGAAACGAACTACCCCACTGTCGGCAAACGCCGAGCGATCGTTACGAGGTGGACGGAACGGCCGTCAGGGTGCGGGCGGCCGTGTAGCGAAGCTGATCGGCCAGATGCTCCGCGCGGATCGAGCCGACGAAATAGTCCACCTGAACGTCATCCGCGAACCGGATGTCGCAGACGTACCAGCATCGCCCGGTCGGTTCGGCCAATTCGAGCGCACACCGCGTGGCCAGCTCGGACAGGGCCGCGGCGGTCTGTTCGGGGGTGCCCGCATTGCCGACCCGCCACCACGAATCGCGGTAATCGTCGGGTCGTGAGATCGTCACCTCGTAGGTGAGCAACTCCCTAGCATCCACCACCTCACGGAACATACCCCACGTCCGGCCATTAGTCACTATCCAGCAATCACACAGTGGTGGCGCGGCAGTGCGGGCTTTCGTTCTGTTATGCGGCGACAGGCTTCCGACTTGCCCCTACAACTCGGTGATTCGGCTTGAAGACCGCCCGGTATTCGGACCGGTCAGCAAACTCCGCTTCGGCGGCGACTATAGGCCGGAATCACCTATGACCTACCTACGGCGGGCCCGAAATCGCCGCGACCCGAACCGTTCCGGCGTTGTAGCCTGCGTGATGTGGAAGAGCGAAACGGTGTGACACCTCGTCCTTTTCGGTTCGCCGTCGGCGTCGCCGCGGCCGGTTCGCGCGCCGAGTGGCGCGAGAAGGCCCGGCGGGCCGAGGATCTGGGCTACGACGTGATCACCGTCCCCGACCATCTGGGGATGATCTCGCCGTTCCCCGTACTCGTCACCCTGGCCGAGGCGACGGAGCGGCTGCGGGTCGGCACCATGGTGCTGAACGCCGGTTTCTACCGGCCCGCCCTGCTGGCTCGTGACGTCGCCACCACGGATCTGCTCACCGACGGGCGGTTGGAACTGGGCCTCGGCGCCGGGCCGGATTTCGCCAAGCCGGAGTTCGAGGTCGCCGGGCTGCCGTTCCCGAGCGGCCGCAAGCGTATCGAATACCTGAACGACACCATCACCGAGATCCGCAAGTTGTTCGCCGGCGAGCACGAGCCGCCGGTCCGCCGCCACATCCCGCTGCTGGTGGCCGGTTTGGGCGACCGTCTCCTGCGGGTGGCGGCCGAGCACGCCGATATCGTGTCGCTGGCCGGGATTCCCGTCGGCACCGATATCGACTCCGACGAGACGGGTGACGCCGCGTTCGCCCGCCGCGTCGACTTCGTCCGCGACGCCGCCGGGGCGCGGTTCGCCGAGGTGGAGCTGAGCCTGCTGCTGCAAGGCGTGGAGATCGAGGGGCACGGCGGTGATCTGTCCCTGGCAGAGCGGTTCAATCCCGAGTTGTCCGAGGCGCAGCTGCGGTATCTGCCGGGCGTGCTGCACGGTTCCGCGCAGGGCGTCGCCGATACTCTGCGGCACTACCGCGAGGACCATGCGGTGAACTACTACCTCGTCAACGAGGCGCATATGACCGCGATGGCGCCGGTGATCGACCTGCTGCGCTGACGGACTCGCGACACACCGTGCGCGCGGCGTGTCCGGGCGTGTGCTCGCCCGGTCGCCGCCGGGTTCGCGATGTCCCGCCGCTGAGTTTCCGGGCCCTGTGATTACGGTGTATACCCAGGTCACCGGGTATCGCGGTCGAAGAATGTCCGCATGCGGACAGCCACCGGCGCACTGGTCGTCTCCGTCCTCGCGGCGGTGCCGGGCCGGCGGTCGTGACCGGGCTCCCGCACTACGCGGCGATGCTCGCCACGCCCGGCACCCTCCCCCGCGAGGACACCGGGTGGGACTACGAGGTGAAGTTCGACGGGATCCGCGCCATCGGGTACATCGACGACCGGCTGCGGCTGCGGTCGCGCAACGACAAGGACATCACCGCGGCCTGGCCCGAACTCGCGGATATCGCACCCGCGCGACCGCCGTTCGTCGTGGACGGTGAGATCGTCGCCTTCACCGCCGACGGCCGCACGTCGTTCGCGGCGCTGCAACCGCGGATGCACCAGCGCCACGCGGGCACCATCCGATCGCTGGCGGCGGCGGTCCCGGTGACCTACATGATCTTCGACCTGCTGCACATCGGCGACCGCTCGCTGATCGATCTTCCCTACGAACGCCGCAGGGATCTGCTCGAACAGCTGAACCTCCGGGGTCCGCACTGGCAGGTCCCGCCGCGGCTGGACGGGGCGGGCGCGCAGGTGCTCGCCGAGTCCCGCCGCCTGGGCCTCGAGGGCATCGTGTGCAAACGCCGCGACAGCCCCTACCTTCCCGGCCGCCGCAGCCCACTGTGGACCAAGGTCAAGAACATTCGCGACCAGGAGGTCGTCGTGGTCGGCTGGCGGCCGGGTGCGGGACGGCGGGCGGGACGGATCGGGTCGCTGCTGATGGCGGCCCACGACGAGAGCGGGCAGTTGGTCTACATCGGCAATGTCGGCACCGGATTTACCCGCGCGACCCTCGACGATCTCCAGGCCCGCCTGGATCCGCTGCGGCGCCCGGCTCCCGCCGTCGACGCCGACGTCAAGGACGCCGTCTGGGTCGCCCCCGAACTCGTCGGCGAGGTCTCGTTCACCGAACGGACCGGCGACGGCCGCCTGCGGCATCCGTCCTGGCGCGGCCTGCGCCCGGACAAATCTCCGCAAGACGTCGAACTGCCGCCCTCGCAATGAAATACGGTGTGCGGGCATACTGGCGGGATGGCGACCGTCGTGGCCTTTCACGCCCACCCCGACGACGAGATCCTGCTGACCGGTGGGACCTTGGCGAAATTGGCCGATGCGGGGCATCGGACGGTCATCGTCGTCGCGTCCGATGGTCATGTGGAGCCGTTCGAGGGTGATGTCGCGCCGCGGTTGCGCGAACTTCGTGCCAGCGCGGGGGTTCTCGGCGTCGCCCGGGTGGAGCATCTCGGGTATGCCGACAGCGGGCACGGTGAGGTGCTTTACCCGGATCCGCCGGGGCGCACGCGATTCGTCCGGGCCGGTGCCGAGGAGGCGGCCGAGCGGCTCGCGGCGATTCTGGGCGAGGAGCGGCCGCAGGTGCTGCTGAGCTACGACCGCAACGGCGGGTACGGGCATCGCGATCATGTCCGCGTGCACGAGGTCGGCGCGCGGGCCGCGAAACTGGCTGGTACACAGCGGGTTCTGGATGCGACGATGCCGCGCGAGTTCCTGCTGCGGCTCACGGCGCCGGCACGGTGGCTGGGCCGCGATACCGACGACATCCGCACCGGATATACCGCCCGCGCCGACATCACCCATCAGGTGGACGTCGGATCGTTCGCGGCACAGCGGCTCGCGGCACTGGCCGAGCATCGATCCGTGGTCACCGGAAGCAGCCGGTTCGCGACGATCGCGCGCACCCTCCGCCGCATGCCCGCACCGCTCCGGGCGCGACTGCTGCGCTGGGAGTGGTATGCGGAAGAAGGGTGTCGGCCACCATCGTCCGGCCCGCTCGGCGATATCTTCGCGGTCCCCGACTGAGGCGTACCGGCGACTGTCCGGCCGCCCTACGACACCCGGTGGGCGATGGGCACTGTCAGGCACGGCCTTTCGAGGCTCGGCCCTCGGCGAGGGGGCGCTACGGTGACCAGAGTTCGGCGTGGGGCAGGTCGGCGAGAGCGTCGGTGACGTCGTCGTCGACGCGGACGTCGATGCCGTGGGGTTCGAGTTCGGTGGCCAGCCGGAAGGCGATGACGGGTGTGGCGCGGTAGTCCAGGACGGCGCCGCCCTGCCGGAAACGCAACTGCACGTGCACGGTATCGAATTCCCCGGCCATGGCTCGACAATCGTCGGGGGCCTGGAAGTCGCCGCGGAACTGATGCGGGCCAAGGGTATTCACTACGCCGAGGATACCGATAACGCGGATCGGCGCCAGCGCGTCGGCCGCCGCCGCGCCGGGGACGACGGCGTGATCCCGGCTACTATCGCGCACATGCCGGAACTGGAGATCGACGCCCTCGTATTCGACGTCCTCGGCACGCTGGTGGACGAGCCCAGCGGCCTGCGCGCCGGTATCCGCGCGTTCGACCCGTCCCTGGACGAGGCGCGGGTCGAGCAGTTGCTCTCGTTGTGGCAGCGGCACATCGAGCACGAGCAGCGGCGCATCGTCCTCGGCGAGCGGCCCTATCACGCCAGCGACGTCCTCGATCTGGAGGCGGCGCGGCTGATCGCCGATGCCACCGGGACCGACGACCAGGACGCCGTGGCGAGCCTGGCCCGTTCGGCCCGCCGCCTTCCGGCCTGGCCCGACACCGTCGACGGACTCGCGCGGCTCGCCGGGCATTTCCCGCTGATCGCCCTGTCCAACGCGAGCCGCACAGCGCTGTTGCAGCTCAACGCCGATGCCGGACTGCGCTGGCACCAGGCCCTGTCCGCGGCGGACGCCGGCAGCTACAAACCGTCCGAAGCGGTCTACCGGCTGGCCGTCACCGTCGCCGGCGTACCCCCGCAACGCCTGCTGATGGTCGCCGCACACGCCTGGGACCTCCGCGCGGCCGCCTCGCTCGGCCTGCGCACCGCCTACGTGTCGCGTCCGGTCGGCGATCCGCCCGGCCCGGCGGACCGTTTCGACCTGCACGCCACCGACCTGCTCGACCTGGCCGATCAGCTGGACGGGCGCTGAACCCGGCTACTTCGTGGGCAGCGCGTTCTGGAGACCGCCCACATCGGTGATCTTCCATCCCGAATTGCGGTCGATGGTCAGGGAATAGGTGACGGTCGTGCGGGCCCCGTCGGGAGTCTGCGCGCTGGTGGAATTCACGTCCAGATAGGCGTTCACCTTGTAGATGCCGCCGGATTCGGAGGTGACGGCCGCCGACAGCGGCGTCGCCTTCGAAGTCCATTGCAGGGGCAGCAGGATCTGTTCGAGTTGCGGTGCGGTGGCGTCGAATTTGGCGGCCAGCTGCGGGCTGGTCCCCTCCTTCAGGCGGCCGATCCAGCCCTTGACGTCGTGGAAGTCGATGGTGGACGCCCCGACACCGTAGTTCGACGCGATCGTCTCGGCATGGGTGTCGTCGGCCTGCGCGGCGTCGCGGTCGGCGAGGGTCGACCGCGCCGACCAGTACAGGCAGCCGAAGACCACCGCGACGACGAGCAGGGCCGCGAGCGCGAGCGCGGTCAGGACCGTCGACAGCCGGAACGACATGGTGATCGATGTGCCGCCGCGGGCGGGTGCGGCCGGTTCGTCCGCCGTCTCCGCCGCGGTGTCCTTCTCGTCCGTCGCCGTGACCATGATGTCCTCCTCTGCCGGGCTGGGCTATTTGGTGGTGATGCGGAAGTGCACCGTGCCGTCGGGATCGACACCGTGCAGTGCCTGGTCGATCAGCGCGCCGACATCGAGCCGGGGCGCGCGCCGGGCCGCGTCGTCGACGACGGGGGCCAGCACGGGCGCCAGCGGGGCCACGCCGGGACCGATCTTGGTCAAGAACGCCCTCAGCTCCTTCATGAACGGCGCGACACCGTCGCCGGTGTAGTAGGAGTCGACCGGACGGGCCTCCACCAGGCCGGACGCCTGCTGGACGATATCGCTGAGCGCCTGGCCGAACGCGCCGAACTCCGGGCCGCCGCCGGCCAGTCCCGGACCCAGCCAGTCGATGTTCCCGCCCAGTGCCTGCATATCGTCGAAGAGCCGGCGAATGGTCGGGGTGCGGCTGAGCAATGTGGCCGCCAGCAGGTTGGTCGACCGTTCCAATGTCTGTACGGCGGTGTCCGTTCCGGCCAGCGCGTGGTCGAAGGTGCCGACCAGTTTCTCGATGGTCTCGGGATGCATCTGGCCCAGCAGCTGGACGAATCGGGCGGCGACCTCGGTGATGGTCGTCGGCATCCGGATACGGTCGGTCGGGACGGTGCTGCCGTCGGCGAGATATGGTCCCGCGGCGCTGTCCGGGGAGAACTGGATGTAGGGCTCGCCGAGCGCCGACATCTGCTCGATGCGCACGCCGCTGGTCAGCGGGATGCGGTAGCGGTCGTCGATCCGCAGCCGCACCAGCACGCCGGTGGCCTGCTTGCGCACCTCCTCGGCGCGGCCGACCTGCACACCGTCGAGCAGGACGGGCGCGTTCGGCCCGAGCCCGCCCGAGTTGTCGAGGTGCATGTCGGCGGTGATGTACGCGCGGCGCGGGTCGAGGTGCAGGACGCCGACTGCCATGTAGCCGACGCCGAGGATCAGCACCGCCGCGATGGCGGACAGCGACACTGCCGCACGGGTTTTCATCGGACTGCTCCGATCATCCGCAGGACATCGATGATGCGGCCGGTCTGCTCCTCCGGCGACATCGCGGGGGCAGGCTCCGGCGAGCCGACGCCGACGAGGTTCACCTTCGGGCCGCGGTCGGCGAAGGGAATGATCTTGTTCTGGATGAGGTCCACGAGCTTCTTCAGGGCGGACGGCGAGGTGGTGTCGAGCGGGCGGGCGCCGAACAGCATCGGTATCGCGGCGCGGGCGGTGCCGTCGAGCGACTGCAACAGCGGTCCCAGCCAGGCGACGGCGGGCGCGAGCGGGCCCAGCGCGGTCAGCACGAAGATGACACTGATCGTCGTCTCGATGGAATCGGTCGTGTGCTGCACGCCCTCGGCCGTGAGCAACTGGTCGAAATCCGGTGTGTGTCCGAGTAATCCGTCGTCGACGGTGGCCTGCAATCCGGCGACGAGGTTGTGAATGGAGTTCTGGTTGTCGGCCAGGTCGGTGAAGTCGCCGCCGAGTATTCCGGCGATGCGGGCGGTATCGCGGGGGTCCTGGGGCATGACGCCGTTGAGCTTGTGGACGATGGCCTGCAGATCACTGATCGCACCGCTGCCGACGAAGACGGCCAGTCGCGCCATGATGTCCTCGATGGGCGGGGACTGGCTGGTGTCCGACAACGGGATGGTCGCGTCCGGGCCGAGCATGGCGGTGGCTGCGGGCGGCGCCGTGAGGGCGATGTGGACGTCGCCCAGCGGTGTCTCCTGCCGCAGTTGGGCGGTGGTGCCGACGGGCAGGTGGGCCGATTTCGCGATCTCGACGTCCGCGACGACGTGGCCTGGCACGGCCGGGCGATCGGGTTGTGCCGCAACGGCGTCGACGAGGGTGACATCGGTCAGCTCGCCCACGCGGACGCCGTCGGCGATGACCTTGGCGCCGCGCGGGAGGTTGAGTACGTCGGCGAATTCAATCCGCAGGTGGTAGGTCTGTCCGCCGACTCCGCTTCCGGGGACAGGGATCTCGGCCGGCTGCACATCGCAGCCGGCGGACGCCAGTGCGAGGACGGCGACGAGCAGGGCGGGAATTCCGCTGCGCCGGAACACGAACAGCACCCTCCTCATCGCGCGCTCACCGCCGCCAGCAGCAGGGGCACGGTGGGCACCGTGACCGCGCCGTTCTCGGATCGCCCGCACTGCTGCCCCGTGATCGCCTGCACGGCGGCACAGATCTGGGTCGTATCCTGTTGCGGTAAGGCGATTTTCGGTGGCGCGTAGCCGATGGTCGGCTGCCCGGTCGCCGGGTCGGCGGCCGTGGCGAATCCGTTCGCGATCGCGGGCGCCATCTCGATGACATCGGAGAGCGAGCCCACGCCGGCCGTGATCAGCCGGGGCAGATCGGGAATCGAGTTCAGCGCCCGCACGGTGGGCGTGCCGATCAGGGTGATGACGTCGTTGAGCTGCGGGAGCACCTCGGCGAGGGCGCCGACGATCTGCACGATCTGCGGGATCGCCATGACGTTGATATCGGCGAAGGTCTGGGTGAGCCCGCTGACCGACTCCTGCACGTCGGACCAGGATCCGCGGGCCTTGTGCGCCAGTTCGCTCAATGCGTCGATCAGCTGCCCGATATGGCCGACGGCCGCGTCCGGGGCGGCGAGCGCCCGGCTGAGCTGGAGGACCATGGCGTTGATCTGGTCGCCGGATCCGGAGGTCGCCCGCTCCAGCGCCTCGAGTCCGGAGCCGACCGCGGTGCGTTGCGCGGGATCGCCCGCGCCGTTGAGCTGATAGGCGAGACCCGCGAGGGCGGTGAACGTCTGCGTCAGGCTCTTGGGGGTCAGGGTTCTCGTGATACACCGGCCCGAATCCCAGCCCGGGCCGGCGGGTTCGGGGCCGACGAGAGCCAGCTTCCGGTCGGCGATCAGGGTGTCGCTCACCGTCACCGCGCCGACGTCCGGCGGCAGCTTGCGGTCTTCGGGGACGGTGAACCGCACGCGGGCGGTCGGGCCGTCGGGCCGGATCTCGCTCACCCGGCCGACCGGCACGCCCATGATGGTGACCGCGCTCCCCTCGTACAGCCCGACGCTGTCCGGCATCTCGGCGCAGTAGCTGCGCATCGCCGGTTCCGATTTGGTCACCTTCAGGACAGCGACGCCGGCGAGTACGAGAACGACGATCACCGTGGCGGACATCAGGCCGCGCGATCCGAGGATTCGTGCCCACATCAGCATCCACCCCCCGGCACCGGCACACACACCGCGGAAGGCTGGATCGTCGTCCCCGACTGGTCGACGGTGACGCCGCCGTCCGGGGGGAGGTAGGGCAGTAGGCGTTGCTCCGCGCTGCGGAGGGAATCGAGTAGTGCGCCGAGCTGAGTGCCGAGTTCCTCCAGCTTGGGCACCGCGTCCGCGAGGGGCTGGACGCGCTGCTTCAGGGTCTCGTCCCAGACGCGGCCGAACGGCGCGAAGCCGTGCAGGACCGCGGCGAGGTCCTCCAGGGACTGGCGGACCTGCGTCTTGTTGTTCTGCACCAGCGACTCGAGGCTGCGCAGCGAGTTCAGGAACCGCAGCACCACCGCGGAATTCGCGTTCAGGGCCGCCAGGTACTCGTCGGCGATGGACAGGGTGCCGGAGATGTCGGCGTTCTGCTTGTCCATGATCGCGACCAGGTCCCCCGCCGCGCGCAGGGCCGTGCGCACGGCATCCGGGCTGGCATCGATCGAGGTGGCCAGCGCGGCGAGATCCTTCCGGAACGCTCCGCCGTCGAGCTGCTGAACCGGCTGCACGGCATCCTGGAACGCCTGGGTCAGGTTGTAGGGAATGGTGACGCGATCCTGCGGAATCACCGCCGACCCCAGGGGTTTCGCCCCGGCGGGCTGAACGGCCAGGTAGTAGCCACCGACCACGGTGAGCATCCGGATGTCGAGCGTGGTCGCGTCCCCGACGGACACCTCGTCGGACACCGTGAACGTCATCCGGACCCGATCGGGTTGCAGCGTCAGCGATTTCACCTTGCCCACGGGCACGCCCGCGACGCGGACGTCGTCGCCCGGCCGGATGGATCCGGCCTGCGCGAGATCCGCGGAATAGGTCCGCTCGGGCGTGGTGCCCGTCAGGTACACCACGCCGATGGCCGCGACGAGCACCAGGGCTCCCCCGATGGCGGCCAGCCCCCAGCGCAACTCGGCGCGACGGCGTTCGGCGTCGGTTCTCATGACGGGTGGCATAGCGTAATCCTTTGTCCGGCAAGGAGTACCTGGAGCGCGGGCGGGGCGACGGCCGCGCCGTGCGAGCAGGTCATCTGCGCGTCGCGTCCCGTCGGCGGGAGCGTCGACGCGATGGTCTGGATCAGGCCGGGCAGCCGACCGAAGACGTTCGCCGCTTCCTGCGGTGCGGGAAAGACGTTGTGCAGCAGGGCGTCCAGGTCCTGATTGCGGTCGCCGGTCACCCCCAGCAAGTTCATGATGTCCCGAATCGGTTGCAGCACCGGCGGGATCGCGTAGGAGAAGTCGACGAGGCCGGGCAGCTTCTCGGCGATCGCGGTGAACAGGCCGGTCAGATTGCTCAGCAGTTTCATGGCGTTACCCGATCGGCCGCCGAGGTGATCGGCGATCTGCCCGAGATTGCCGACCAGGGTCGACAGCACCGCCTGGCGGTCGGAGGCGAGGCGGCTCAGCTTCTCGATCGCGTCCAGCGCCGGGCCCAGACCCGTTCCGTCGCCCTGGATCACGGCGAGCATGCTGGTCGCGAACCGGTTGAGATCGTCGGGCGACAGTTCCGCCAGCACCGGTTGCAGACCCTTGAACAGGGTCGTGATGTCGAATGCCGGGACGGTCTCCGACGTGCCGAAGACCGCCGACGGATTCCGCCGGGTCCCGGGCTGATCGGGCTGTTCGATGTCCAGATAGCGGAAACCGGAAAGATTCTGATAGCGGATGGCGGGCCTGCTCTCGGTGAACAGCGGATGCGCGCGCTCCACCGTGAACCGCACCCGCGCGAGCGTGCCCGACAGTTCGACCGCGCGCACCTTGCCGACCTGGACCCCGTGCAACCGCACATCGTCACCGAGGCGCAGGCCGTTGGCATCGGTGAACATCGCGGTGTAGGTGTCGGTATCCCCCGCTACCGGTCGTTCGACCACGCGGAACACCGCCGCCAGCGCCACGGCCATCAGCGCCACGACGATCGAGACTCGGATCAGCAGCGACCGGGTCGACATCAGTGCCCTCCCGTCAGAGCCTGCGGCCCGAGCTGGGCCGCCAATGGCCCCGCCACTCCGGGCACCAGGTCGATTCGGGCATTCAGCACCGGGCCGTCGGGTGTGTCGTGGAACGCCCCGCCCAGCCGATCGAGCAATTCGCTCAGCTGCTGCCCGGAGCGCTCGGGATCGCCGACGGACGAGGACAGCCGGTCCAGGACCGTGGTGGCGATCGGGATGAAATCACCGAAATACTGCTGTCCCACACCGGATGCCGCCATGACGGCCGGGAGCAGGTTGTACTGCAATTCGGAGAACATCTGCCGGTAGCGCGCGATGTGTTCCGGCGACTTCAGGTACTCGTTGGTGTACGCGGCCCGCAGCACGGTCAGCCCGCCGTCGATCAGCGGCGGGACGCCCTGGAGCGCGGATCCGTACCGATCGAACAGGACGGACGGCGGCAGCTGCTGGGTTTCGGCGAACGCGCGCGCCGTCGCGCCGATCGCCTGCAGCAGCGGCGTGAAGGCGCTGACGTCCCGCGACACCTGGGCGAGCAGTTCGGAGAGTTTCGGGGTGAGCACGCCCGCGGTGAGCTTGCCGGTCGCGTCCAGCAGCGCCGAGAGCGTGGCGTCCTGGACGCGGTCGGCGTCGCCGGTCAGGTCGACCGTCGCCCCGTTCCCGAGCGCCGTGCCGCCGGGTCGCGAATGGAGTTGCAGCGCACTGATTCCGAAGAGGTTGCCCGGCACGTAGTCGATCGACAGCGCGTTGGTCAGCCCGAACAGCTGCGAGCCGGCCAGGGTCAGCTCGACGCGCTGCCGCCCCGGGCCCTCGGTAGCGATGGCGCCGACGGAGCCGACGCGCACACCGTCGAGCCGGACGTCGGTCCCCGACGCGATGCCCTCGCCGACGTGGCCGGTCAGCAGCGCGACATGGATCTGGTCGGCGGGCGGGTTGTCCGGCATCACCCGCCACCCGACGACGACCAGCACGGCGAGGACGAGCGCGCCGAAACCGAGAATCCGGGCGCGACGGGGTCCGACTTCCGTTCCGGGCAGGATGTATACAGGCATGACCTCACCCGGTGAAGGTGATGGGAGACCGGAAGCCCCACAGCACGATGGTCGCGAACATGTCGAGGGCGATGATCGTCACCAGGCTGGCCCGCACCGCGCGCCCCGAGGCGGTGCCGACGCCCTCGGGCCCGCCCGTGGCGAAATAGCCCTGGTAGCAATGGATCAGGACGACCGCGACGGCGAACAGCATGACCTTCACGGTCGCCGCGATCACGTCCCAGCCCAGCACGAACTGGTCGAAGTAGTGGTCGTAGGTGCCCGACGGGGTGCCGTGGATCGTGGTCACGATCACCTCGCAGGACAGATAGCTCAGGATCAGCGCCACCACGAATGCCGGTGCGACGGCGACGATTCCGGCGATGACGCGGGTCGTCACCACGAACGGCACCGACCGCACGGCCAGCGATTCCAGCGCGTCGATCTCCTCGGAGATGCGCATGGAGCCGATCTCGGCGGTCATCCGGCAGCCGGCCTGCGCGGCGAATCCGACGCCCGCCGCGATCGGCGCCAGCTCGCGGGTGACGCCGAACGCGGAGATCAGGCCGCTGAGCTGGCCGAGCGACAGCAGATTCAGCGCGCTGTAGGCCTCGATGCCGATGGACGCGCCCATCGCCGCCCCGAGCAGCAGCATCAGCGGCACCACTCCGCCGCCGACGATGACCGAGCCGCGGCCCCAGGTCATATCCGTGATCACCATGACCGTCTGGCGGCGGTAGTGGACCAGCGTGTGCGGCAGTGCGGACAGCACCTGCCAGCAGAAGCCGAGTACGAAACCGATCGAGTCGACCGGCGCGAGCGGACGGATCCGGTGCCGCAGCCGCCCCGCCCAGCGCAGCCCGGCGGGCAGGTATCCCGCCGCCGTCATCATGCCATCCTCACGGGGAAGAACATGGTCACGACCTGCGTGATCGCGGTGTTGAGGACGGCGACCGCCGCGATGGACAGCACCACGGCGGCATTGACGCCGTCGGCGACGCCGCGCGGCCCGCCCCGGGCCTCGAGCCCGCGCTGGCAGGCGATGACCACCACCAGGAATCCGAAGATCAGCGCCTTGATCAGGGAGACCCAGATGTCCAGCGTGGTGGTGAAGGATCCGAAGGACGCCCAGTAGCTGCCCGGCGTGACGTCCAGCGCGGTGACCGCGACGGCGAAGCCCGACGCGATGCCGACCACCACGATCAGGATGTTCAGCAGCGGGGCCACCAGCATCATCGCCGCGATCCGCGGAACCACCAGGCGCTGAATCGGATCCACGCCCATGACCCGCATGGCGTCGACCTCCTCGCGCACGGTCCGCGCGCCGAGGTCGGCGGCGATGGCCGCGGCGCCCGCCCCGCCGAGCATCATCGCGCTCGCCATCGGCGCGCCCTGTTTGATCACCCCGAGCCCGCCCGCGGCGCCGATCATCGAATCGGCGCCGAGTTCGGACACGATATTGCCGACCTGCGCGGAGACGATCACACCGAAGGGGATGGCCATCAGGATGCTCGGCATCGCCGTGACCTTGATGAGAAACCATGCCTGCGTGAGGGTTTCGTGCACCTGGAACCGCAGGCGCACCGCGTCGACGACGCCGACGCGGACGGCGGCGACGCCGATGTGCAGCGCCCGGCCGAGCGTGGCGAGGCTGGACAGGACCGTCCCGGAGAAGTTCCCGCGAAGGGCTCCCCACGCCGTCACGTCCGGCGCTCCGCCCGATTCCCCCGACCGCCCTCCCTGCGATCCCCCGGTCGGCGATTCGGGGGTCGCCGACCCCGGGGGCACGAGTTCGCCCGCCTCCTGAATACCCGGATCGCCGACCGTGGACCGCATTACCTCGTGGACCTCCCGCTGCCCGGCGCGCTGCGTCGCGGTAAGCGATAACCCCAGCACCGGGCACGTCCGAACACTTGTTGAAACATTCGCCTGGACATGTGTCCGGAGAACGGTATCACCTACCGAACGTGACGGCAATCACTTTCTCGGGACGGGTGCGGCATGTGCCACTATCGATCGGCAGACGGGGCGGCGAAGCCCCGGAAGGAAGAACGCGTCATGAAATCTGCGGAACTGCCCACAGACCCTTCCCAGCTCACGGCCGCGTGGCTCGGATCCGTTCTGGACGTTGATATTTCGGCCGTGCGCGTCGAGGCTGTCGGCACCGGGCAGACGGGGGCGACCTACCGCCTCACCCCGGTCTACACACGGAGTTCGGACGCCCCACGCTCGCTCATCGCGAAGCTGCCCTCGCAACAGGAGGAGGTGCGCGCCCGGGTCGCCCTCGGATACCGCGCCGAGCACGCCTTCTACACCCGGGTCGCGGGCACGGTCTCGGTCCCGCTGCCGCGGGTGCACCACTGCGAGATCACCGGCGACGGAGCGGAATTCGTCCTGCTGATGTCCGATCTGGATCCCGCCGTCCAGGGCGATCAGATCCGGGGCTGCGGCGAGGCCGAGGCGCGGCTCGCCGTCGGTGCCCTCGCCGGTCTGCACGGGCCGCGCTGGTGCGATCCCGGCTGGCTGTCGCTCGAGGGCGTCACCATGCCGCGGCCGGATGCCGACTTCGCCCGGGGCATGGGCGAACTCGCGCACGTCGCGCTGGACGCCACGCTGTCGGGGATCGGCGATCACATCGGCGCGGCGGACCGGGCGACCCTCACCGAGGCCGCCGATCTGGTCGAGGGCTGGCTGGGCCTGGACCCCGACCGGTTCTGCCTGCTGCACGGCGACTTCCGCCTGGACAACCTGCTCTTCGATCCCGGCGGGACCTCGGTCACCGTCGTCGACTGGCAGACGATCGCGATCGGGCTCCCGGCGCGCGACCTGGCGTATTTCCTCGGTACGAGCCTGGACACCGCGCTGCGCGAGCGCGCCGAGGCCGACCTGGTCGAGGTCTACCACCGGCGCCTCCTCGGCCACGGCGTCACCGGCTACTCCGCCGCCGACTGCTGGAACGACTACCGGGTCGGCATGCTACAGATCCCGATGCTGATCACGCTGGGATACGCCTTCGCCGCCACGACGGACCGCGGCGACGAGGCGTTTCTCGCCATGCTCGCCCGAGGCTGCCGCGCGATGCGTCACCTCGGGACGATCGAGTTCGTGCGCCGGCTTACGACGTGACCACTCCCGGCCGGGTCACCAGCGGCAGGTCGAGGATGGTCCGGATGCCGGGCGCGGCGGCCAGCACATCCGGAATCGCGTTCACGATCCGGCCGGCCGCCGCGACGATGGCGGCGTGGTTGTGGTCGCCGCGGCGGCTGGTGGGACAGATATCCACGCGATACGACGGCTCACCGGTGATCTCGACGCGGTAGGACCCGCCGGGCTGGGCGGGCTGCGGCCAGTCCGGGCACAGGTCCTCCCGCAGCCGGGTGGTGTGCTCGATGACGATCACGGGCCGGTCCCCCACCATGCCGCGGATCTCGAACCGCAGCGCCGCGAGCCCGCCCTCCGGGATCCGCCCGGCGGCCACGTCGAACGCCTCGGGGGCCGGGTACCGCTCGTAATCCTCTGTGATGGAATCGATCTCGACTCCGAGGCCCGCGGCCAGCTGCCGGATCGCGGCGCCCCACGCGATGCTCAGGACGCCGGGCTGCAGCAGCATCGGCACCTCGTCCAGAGGTTTGCCGAATCCCATGACGTCGAACATCACGATCGCGCCGTCGTAGGTGGCGTAGTCGGCGATCTCCGAGCAGCGGACCTGTTCGACGGTCTGGCACGTCCCGGTGAGCGCGAAGGGCAGCAGATCGTTGGCGAACCCGGGATCCACGCCCGTGACGAACAGACTCGAATTCCCCTGCGCCGCCGCCTTTTCCACCGGCTCGATGTACTTGTCGGGCAACACCTGCCAGGGATACTGGAGCAGCCCGGGGGCCGATCCGACGACGTCGACGCCCGCCGCCAGGATCCGGCAGCAGTCCTCGATCGCCTCCTTGATGCGGGTGTCGCCCATCGCGCAGTACACCACGCAGTCCGGCTTCGTCTCCAGCAGCGCGTCGATGCTGTCGACCGCGGTGATGCCGGTCGAGATGTCCAGTCCGGCAAGGTCACCGGCGTCTCTGCCCACCTTGGCGGGCGTCGAGACGCACACCCCGGTCAGCTCGTACCGGGGGCTCTCGATCAGCCCGCCGAGCGCGAGACGGCCGACGTTCCCGGTTCCGATATGGGCGACGCGGATAGGCATGAATTCTCCTCGAGGGCGTCCGATCAGATTTCTGGACAGCAGTCTGTAACACGTTCCAGTTTTATGCTAGCGTGACGCCCATGGGACGTGTAGACGGCAAGGTTGCACTCATCACCGGCGGCGCCCGCGGGATGGGCGCCGCCCACGCTCAGCTGCTGGTGGACGAGGGCGCACGGGTGATCATCGGTGACGTGCTCGCCGACGAGGGCCAGGCCCTCGCCGAAAAGCTCGGCGACGCGGCGCGTTTCGCCGAACTCGACGTCTCGGACCCGGGCCACTGGGATGCTGCCGTCGAGCTGGCGCAGCGTGAGTTCGGCAAGCTGGACGTCCTGGTGAACAATGCCGGCATCATCAACGGCGGGGCGCTGCAGAAGTTCGATCTGGACAAGTGGCGCAAGATCATCGACATCAACCTGACGGGCACCTTCCTCGGCATGCGCGCCGCGGTCGAGCCGATGAAGGCCGCCGGCGGCGGCTCGATCATCAACGTCTCCTCGATCGAGGGCCTGCGCGGCGCGCCCTGGGCGCACGGCTACGTCGCCTCCAAGTGGGGCGTGCGCGGCCTGGCCAAGTCCGCGGCGCTGGAGCTGGCGCCGCACAAGATCCGGGTCAACTCCCTGCACCCCGGCCTGATCCGCACGCCGATGACGGAGAACATCCCCGACGACCTGGTCACCATCCCGCTCGGGCGCCCCGCGCAGCCCGAGGAGGTCGCCACCTTCGTCCTGTTCCTGGCCAGCGACGAGTCCTCCTACGCCACCGGCTCGGAGTTCGTCGTGGACGGCGGATTGGTCACCGCCGTCCCCCACAAGACCTCCTGACCCTCCGCCAATTCCATTTTCCCGGCAACCCAATTCCATTTCCCGGCACCCAATTCCATTTCCCGGCAGCCAATTTCATTTCCCGGCAGCCAATTTCATTTCCCGGCATGCTCTTGGCCGGGATCCACCGTTACCAGAGAGTGGATCCCGGCCAAAAGCGTGCCGGGAAAATGTAGGGCGGGCTCTCGCCGGGAAAATGGAGGGCGGGCTCTCTAGGAGTAGCGGACCTCCCAATGCTTCACCCCGTTGATCCAGCCGGACCGCAGGCGCTGCGGCTCGGCGACCTGGGACAGGTTGGGCATGGCGTCGGCGATGGCGTTGAACATCAGGTCGATCTCCAGGCGGGCCAGGTTGGCACCGACGCAGAAGTGGGTTCCGGTGCCGCCGAAGGCGAGGTGCGGGTTGGGGTCGCGGGTGATGTCGAACGCGAAGGGGTCGTCGAACGCGTCGGCGTCGAAATTGGCGGAGCTGTAGAACAATCCGACCCGCTGCCCCTTCCGGATCAGCTGCCCGCCCAGTTCGGTGTCCTCGGTGGCGGTGCGCTGGAAGACGGTCACCGGGGTGGCCCAGCGGACGATCTCGTCGGGCGCGGTGCGGGGGCGCTGCTCCTTGTACAGCTCCCACTGCTCCGGATTGTCGACGAACGCCTTCATCCCGTGCGTGATGGCGTTGCGGGTGGTCTCGTTGCCGGCCACGGCCAGCAGGATGACGAAGAAGCCGAATTCGTCGGAGCCCAGCCCCTCACCCTCGACATCGGCCTGCACGAGCTGGCTGACGATATCGCCGAGCGGGTTGGCGCGGCGCTGCTCGGCCATATTCCAGGCGTAGCCGAGGATCTCCATGGAGGCATTGGCCGCGGAATCGGTGGAGTCGGTGTCGCCGTACTCCGGATCATCGTAGTTGAGCATCGCGTTCGACCACTCGAACAGCTTGTGGCGGTCGGCCTGCGGGACACCGAGCAGCTCCGCGATGGCCTGCAAGGGCAGCTCGCAGGCGACCTGCTCGACGAAGTCTCCGGCGCCGCCCTCCTTCGCCGCGTGCACGATCGCGGCCGCCCGCTCCGCCAGCGCGGCGCGCAGGCCCTCGACCGCCCGCGGGGTGAAGCCCTTGGAGATGATCTTGCGGATCTTGCTGTGCTTGGGCGGATCCATATTGATCAGCAGCGCGCTGGTCAGCTCGATCTGATCGGCGGTGATCATGCCGGGCAGCCGGATGATCGCGCCCTTCTCCCGGGAGGAGAAGAGTTCGGGTTTCCGGGAGATCTCCTTGATGTCTTCGTGTTTGCTCACCACCCAGTAGCCGCCGTCGTGGAAGCCGCCGGACTGCTCGTCGGTCTGGGCGTTCCACCACACCGGCGCGGTACTGCGCAGCTGAGCGAATTCCGCTATGGGAGCGCGGGTTTCCCAGAGCGCGGGGTCGGTGAAATCGAACCCCGCGGGCATCGAGGGCGCGGACACTGGTGCCTCCTGAAAGGTCGACATCGTCGTGGACCGGACGTCCGCGGAAAAGTTCGCGGCACGAGAATACCTGTCCAGACACATGATGGACATCTGTCTGGACAGTACTACCGAGAACGTTTCACGACAAGGTTCGCCGTGAGCTGGACAGATGTCTGGACAGTGCGTTACCTTCCAAACACCTGTCCAGACACATATCGGAGACGGCACATGAACAGTCTCGTTCCCGCCGGGGGCACATCCCTGCTGATCGACGGCAAGCTGGTTCCCGGCGGATCCGGCGTCTTCGCCACGATCAACCCCGCCACCGAGGAGGAGATCGGCACCGCCGCCAACGCCTCGGCCGACGATATGGACGCCGCGATCGCGGCGGCGCGGGCGGCGTTCGACGGCACCGAGTGGTCCCGCGACCACGCCTTCCGCGCCCACTGCCTCCGCCAGCTGCGCGACGCCATGCGCGCGCACAGCGAGGAACTGCGCGAGATCACCGTCGCCGAGGTGGGCGCGCCGGTCATGCTCACCAGCGGACCGCAGCTCGAGGGACCCGTCACCGACCTGACGTTCGCGGCGGACCTGGCCGAAAGCTATTCCTGGGAAACCGATCTCGGCACCGCGGAGCAGATGGGCATCACCAGCCGGCGCGTCATCCGGCGCGAGGCCGTGGGTGTCGTCGGGGCCATCACGCCCTGGAACTTCCCGCACCAGATCAATCTGGCGAAGCTCGGACCGGCGCTGGCGGCGGGAAATACCGTGGTACTCAAGCCCGCTCCCGATACCCCGTGGTGCGCGGCGGCGCTCGGCTCGCTCATCATCGAGCACACCGACATTCCCGCCGGGGTGATCAACATCGTCACCTCCGACGATCACGCGCTCGGCGCGCGGCTGACCGAGGACCCACGGGTCGACATGATCACCTTCACCGGCTCCACGCAGACCGGGCGTTCGGTGATGGCGAGCGCGGCGGCCACGCTCAAGCGGACCTTCCTGGAACTCGGCGGCAAATCGGCCGCGGTCGTGCTGGACGATGCCGATATCGGCACGGCCGTCGGTTTCACCGCGTTCTCGGTCGCCGTGCACGCCGGTCAGGGCTGCGCGCTCACCACCCGGCTGCTGGTGCCGCGCGCCGCCTACGACGACGCGGTGGCCGCCGCGGCGAAGACCCTGTCCGGGCTGCGCGCCGGCGACCCCACCGATCCCGGAACCATTTGCGGGCCTTTGATTTCCGCGCGGCAGCGGGATCGGGTGGAGCGGTATATCGAGATCGCGCGGGCCGAGGGCGGGCAGATCGTCACCGGTGGCGGGCGGCCCGCCGACCGCGAGCGCGGCTACTTCGTCGAGCCGACCCTCATCACCGGGCTGCCCAATACCTCGCCCGTCGCCCAGGAGGAGATCTTCGGGCCGGTTCTGGTCGTGATCCCGCACGACGGCGACGCCGACGCGATCCGGCTGGCCAACGAATCCCCGTACGGCCTGTCGGGTTCCGTCTGGGGCACCGACCCCGAACGGATCGAGCGGGTGGTCGCGGGGGTGCGCACCGGCACGCTGGGCGTGAACGGCGGCCTCTGGTACCACGCCGACGCGCCGTTCGGCGGGTACAAGCAGTCCGGCATCGGCCGCGAGATGGGTGTCGCGGGCTTCGAGGAATACCTCGAGACCAAACTCGTCGCCTCCCCCGCGTAGTTTTCGAATCACTAAGGAGCACAACAAGTCATGGCACGTTTCGCAGGCCGTAGCGCCATCGTCACCGGCGCCGCACAGGGCATCGGCGCCACCTATGCGGCGGCGCTGGCCGCCGAGGGCGCCAAGGTCGTCGTCGCCGACCTGAACGCGGAGAAGGGTGCGGAGGTCGCCAAGCAGATCGTCGCGGACGGCGGCACCGCCGTCTTCCACACCGTCGACGTCGCCGATCCCGAATCCGCCACGGCCCTGGCGGATTTCACCGTCGCGGAGTACGGCGGCATCGATCATCTGGTGAACAACGCCGCCATCTACGGCGATATGAAGCTCGACCTCCTGCTCACGGTGCCGTGGGACTACTACAAGAAGTTCATGAGCGTGAACCTCGACGGCGCGCTCAATGTGACGCGCGCGGTGTGGCAGCACATGGCGAAGAACGGCGGCGGTTCCATCGTGAACCAGTCCTCCACGGCCGCGTGGCTCTACTCGGGCTTCTACGGCCTGGCGAAGGTCGGGATCAACGGCCTCACCCAGCAGCTGGCGACCGAACTGGGCGGATCCAAGATTCGCATCAACGCCATCGCGCCGGGGCCGATCGATACCGAGGCCACGCGAACCGCGACGCCCGGGAACATCGTGAAGGACCTGGTGTCCCGCATCCCGATCAAGCGCATGGGCACGCCGGACGATCTGGTCGGCGCGTGCCTGTACCTGCTCTCCGACGACGCGGCGTGGGTCACGGGCCACATCCTGAACGTCGACGGCGGGCAGATCATCCGGTCATGAGCGAACCGTCACTCGGCGGCCGCGGTGCGGTGGTGGTCGGCGGCGGCAGCGGCGTCGGTCTCGCCGTCGCCGAACTGCTGGCCGCCGCCGGTGCGGGCGTCGTCGTCAACTCCCGCGACGCGGCGGCCGTGCGCCGCGCGACCGAGGCCATCACCGAGAAGGGCGGGCGCGCAACCGGAATCGCGGGGTCGGCGGCGGAGGAGGGGATCGCCGAGCGGCTCGTCGCCGCCTGCGTGGAGACCTACGGGGAGATCGACATCCTGGTCAACTGCGCCGGGATCGCCGAACCGCCGCGCTCGTCGATCCTCGACGTCACCGCCGCGGACTGGCGGGCGCTGCTGGATTCCCACCTCACCACGGTGTTCGCCACCTGCCGCGCCGCCGCGCCGCGCATGGCGGCCCGTGGCAGCGGGTCGATCGTCAACACCGGATCCTTCGCCTACCTCGGCGATTACGGCGGCACCGGGTATCCGGCGGGGAAGGGCGCGGTCACCAGCCTGAGCCTGGCCATGGCGGCCGAGCTACGGGAGTCGGGCGTGCGGGTCAATGTCGTCTGCCCGGGGGCGAAGACGCGTTTATCGACGGGGCCCGATTACGAGGCGCACATTCGCGATCTGCATCGGCGCGGGCTGCTCGACGAGCTGACCATGCGGGGCTCGCTCGACGCTCCCCCGCCCGAATACGCGGCGGCCGTGTACCTGTACCTCGCCTCCGACGCGGCGCGCCGGGTGAGCGGCGAGATCTTCGTCGCCGCAGGCGGTTTCGTCGGCCGATTCGCCAAACCGGAGATGAAGCCGCTCGGCTACCGCGACCACAACCAGGCCGGTCCGTGGTCTCCCGAGGAGCTGGACGCCATGATCCCCGATCGCTGACACTCCGCCGCGACGAGACAATGACCACTCTTCGTTGAGTTCGCGTCCGGCCTGGAATAGCATCTAGACACATGTACAGTCCGCTGTCCAACTCTGGTCCGGCCGCCGGTTCCGACACCGAGCCCGCAGCCGACCACCCGTCCGACTCCCTCGCGACGGTGACGCCCCTGCGCCCGTCCGACCGTTCGAGGCCCCGGCGGCCGCGGAGTTCCCGGCCCGAACCCGTCGACCTGCCCCGGCTGCGCGCCTGGGCCGCCGATGCGGTCGAGGGCAGGCTCCGCGACGCGCTGGGGCCCGACTCCGACGCCGCGGAACGCCTCGCGGCCGTCTACGTCGCCGCCGTGCTCGACGCCGGGCTCGGCTACGCCGACGACGCGCGCGGCGCGCCGACGACCGAACAGGTCGTGCACCGGATCCTGACCCGGCGCTGACCTCCCGACGAAAGCGAGATCCCATGAAGACACGGCTCAGCTGCCCCTGTGGCGAATACATTCGCGGCACCGACGAGGACGACCTGGTCACCAAGACCCGATCGCATCTGGCCGAGAACCATCCCGGCCACGATTACAGCCGCGACGAAATCCTTTTTCTCGCATACTGACCCGTAGCGGCCACGCCGTATCCGCGCTGTGACCCACTGGTTCGATGCGGTTCATCACTAGTTTGGTTGCCGCGCAGGGCCGTCGATGCGACCCTAACCACTGTGGCTACGCCCGAGCGGACGAACCGGGCCGGATACGCCGAGATCACTCCGGCGTACCGACTGCTCGACGTCGTCCACAGCACGGCGCTCGCCCGTGCCGAACGACGGCTGCACCGCGAGTTCACGATCCTGTTCGACGCCAACACGATTCACCGATATCTGCACGACTCCTACGCGCAGATCGGGGCGCAGGCGCCGGTGAAGCTGTACCTGCCGCTCCTGGCCGAGCGCTTCGCCCGCCAGCAGTTGCACGCCCGGGCGAAGGTGGAGGCCCGCATCGAGCACGCCGTCCCGGTGGTGCTGTTCCTGTGCACGTTCAACGCCGGGCGCTCGCAGATGGCCCTGGGATTCTTCGAGCACTACGCGCGGGGCCGCATGCTGGCCTGGTCCGGCGGCTCCGAACCGAGCGCCGCCCTGAACGCCGCCGCGGTCGCCGCCATGGCCGAACTCGGCATCGATATCTCCCACGAATTCCCCAAATCCTGGACCGACGAGATCATCCAGGCCGCGGACGTCATCGTCACCATGGGCTGCGGAGACGAATGTCCCCTGCTCCCGGGGATCCGGCAGGAGGAGTGGATCGTGGATGATCCAGCGGGGTTGGGGGTGGCGGAGATTCGACCTATTCGGGATGAGATTCACCGGCGGGTTTTGGAGTTGCTGGGCGATTTGGGGCTGGCTGTGGACCCCGTTCGTCCGGGTCGCTGAGCGACCCGGACGAACGGGGAAGAAAGTAGGCCCCAGGCGAACGGGAGGAATCAGCCGGCCAAACCGGCCTCGATGGCCTCGATGATGCGGGGGCGCATTTCGGCGGCCTTGATGACGGCGTCTACCGAGCCGACCTCGACAGCGCGGTGGATGTCGTGGACTCGGTCGAATTCGGCGGCGACCTCGCCCAGTTTCTCGGTGCGGACCGAGGAGCGGATCTCGTCGAGTTCGGCGGCCAAGGCGGCGCGGTCGGCGCCGACCGCGTTGGCGGCGAGCGACTCCAGGTCGCGGACCCGCGGGTCGGCGGCCGTGCGGGAGTCGACCTCGCCCGCGAAGACCACGGCGGCCGCGGGGGCGCCGCCGAGGACCGAGGCGAACGAACCCTCCAGGGCTAGGACCGTCATATTCGGGTTCAACGTCTTCGAGAACACGACGAACGCGCCGCCGTGGTACCGGGAGATCACGCAGAACACGATCGGGCCCTCGAAGTTCACGACCGCGCGGCCGATCTCGGCGCCGTACTCGAGTTGCAGCTTGCGCATCGACTCCGGCGAGCCGTCGAAGCCCGACAGGTTCGCCAGCACCACCAGCGGCCGGTTACCGCTGGCCGCGTTGATCGCCCGGGCGGCCTTCTTGGACGACCGCGGGAACAGGGTGCCCGCGGTGTAGGTGTCCGGGCCGTCGGTCGACGGGAACCCGCGCCGCGGCACGCCGCGGGACTCGATGCCCAGCAGGCACACCGGAATTCCGCCGAGGTGCGCGTCCTGCACCACCGAGGTCTCGGCGTCGGCCATGCCGGCCCACCGCTCCAGCACCGGGTGATCCTGGTCGGCGACGGCCTGCATCACGATCCGGATGTCGAAGGGCTTCTTGCGATCCGGGTTGGTCGCGGACGAGAAGATCTCGCCGACCGTGGTGAAGGCGCTGTCCGGCACGTCGTGCGGGAACGCGGAGATGTCGCGATCGAACGGGTCGGTGGTCTCGGCCCGCCGCGGCGCCTGCTCGCCGGGGGCGATGTAGGTGTGGTCGTAGTGCGACATCAGGATGTCGCGCGCGGCGGTCAGGCTCGGCGCCCAGTACTGCGCCTGGCCGTTCGGGCCCATCACGCGGTCGTAACCGCCGATGCCGAAGTTGTCCTCGGCCGAGACGCCGCCGGAGAAGTCCAGCGCCTGCTTCCCGGTGAGGACCATCGCCGAATCCGGCGTCATGACCAGGATGCCCTTGGTGTGCATGAGCATCGTGGCCTCGGCGTTCCAGTACGGCTGGGCGCCGACGTTGATGCCCGCGACCACGATGTTGATCTCGCCGCCGTCCTGGGTGAACTCGACGATGCGCTTGAGCGCGGCCGCCACCCAGTCCATGTTCTCGGTGCCCGACGACATCGAGATCCGGGCGCCGGAGGACAGCGCGTACCACTCGAGCGGCACCTGCATCTGCTCGGCCAGATCCAGCGCCGCGATCACGCGGCGGCACTCCGGCTCCGACAGCGCGCCCAGCGATTTGGTCGGATCGCCGAGCAGCACGACCCGGCTGACGCCCTGCGGATGCCGCACGGTCGGCGTGGTGACCACGCCCGCCACGATCGCCGCGGTGTTGCGGCCCTTGGCCCGGTCGACGGGGACCAGCGTGTGATCGGAATCGAGGTCGTACTCCGCGAAATCGCCGAGCAGGCTGGTCAATTCGTACGGGTACACGGTGTTGCGGCTGCTGGCGCGCAGCACCTTCTGCCGGTAGGCGTCGAGCGGTTCGACCACCTCGTCGGTGCGCTGGCCGACGGTGATCGCCGTGCCGCCCGTGGGATCGAGGGTGATGCGCACCGCGACCTTGACCAGCTCGCCACTCTTCGGATCGCGCTGCCGGGCGATGAGCAGGATCTCCTCCAGCCCCGCGCCCACGGTCGTGGGCACCACGCGCTCGACGATCGTCTCGAATTCGGCCGGGATGATGTCGATCGGCGGCCAGATGTACATGACGATGCGGTTGGTGTTGAACCGCTTGTTCGACGGCCGCCGCGACTGCGCCCGGCGGATCGAGTCCAGGCAGGTGGCGATGGTGCTCTCCGCGGTGGGCAGCGCCAGCAGCCGGCCGTCGTGCTCGCGCAGCGCGGTCAGGTCGCGCACCTGGGCGAAGGCGACGAGCCGCTCGTCGGCGGGGTTCTCCTTCGCCTTGCACTGGAACAGGTACACCTCCTCGTCGGAGGACGGCAGGCGGGTCAGGTCGAACTTGCGCAGCCGCTTCATCTGCATCCGCTCCGCGATGTACGGATGCAGGCCGCGGATCAGGCGCTCCTCGGCCATACCCGTCGCGGAGGGGCGGAAGGTGAAGTGGTGGTGCATGACCGCGCCGCCGCTGCCCGCGACGGTGGCGGTGATGCGGTGCACCTGGTTCGGCAGCTGCTGCCCGCCGAACACCTCCTGCAGCGCGGACGCCATCGCGTCGAAGTCCTCGGGCTGCTTCTCCCAGCTGAGGTAGATGTCGGCCTCGATGGACGGAACATCGGCCGCCAGCTCGGCGAGACCGCGCAGCACGGTCGGCAGTTCGGCGAAGCGCGCCGCGTCCGACACCAGGCTCAGACCCCGGCGCTCGGCGATGACGAAGGTGCGGCCGCCCGCCTCCTGGGTACGGACGCCGTCGAGTCCCTTGTTGCCGTAGTAGCGACGGGTCAGCACCTCGAGCATGACCGTGTTGTCGACACTGCCGCGGACCAGGCGCTGGCCGAGCAGTCGCACCAAAGGCTCTGTGCTGCGGACCATTTCGGCGATGCGGTCGCCGCGGTCGGCGGCGGCCGGGGTGGCGTCGAGGTGGGCCAGGTGCTTGCGCACGGTGGTGTAGACGCGGGCCCGGTTGCGGCGCAGCAGCGGCTGGCCGTACCAGGCGTAGACCACGCCGCGGGTGAGGTCGGCGATCACGGGGAAACGCACCTGCGTGGCCGCGACCAGACGCTCCAGCGCCAGGCCGACGGGCTCGCGCAGCGCGCGGTCCGGCACCGGCTCCCGCAGCCATTCGCGCAGCAGCGTCGTGACGACGGTGACCGTGTCGGACGGGCGCTGCTGGGCGAGGAAGATCCGGAACACCGCGCCCTCGAGGTCGGGGGTGCGGTCCAGGTCGGTGACGCCGTAGCGGCCGAGCGCCTTGGCGAGCTTGGCCCGGTAGGACTCCGGCAGGCCGGCGCGCTCGACGTCGAGGCTCTGCAGGTAGGTGTGGAAGTACTCGCGGGCGCTGTGCACGTGGCCGTGGCCGCCGTCCTCGTCGGAGGACCGGTTGTGGATCAGATCGGCGAGATCGGCGAACACCTCGAGGAGTTCGAGTTCCTCGGCGAGGGGCCGGCGGTTGTCGGCGATCGCCGCGCGGCGGACGGTCAGGTAGTCCTCGACGATGCGGCGCTCGTCGTGCGGGTCGACGTCGAAGCCCAGCAGCAGGCTGCGCAGATCCTGCTGGGCGCGGGCGATGCGCTCGTCCGGCCGGACGGCCGCGGGCGCGCTGGGCAGATCCAGTTCGACGGCCCCGGTCGACGTGTCGGCCTCGGCCTCCTCGCCCTCGTCGGCGAGCGGCTCCAGCCGCAGCAGCGGCGCACCGGTCTCGACCTGCGAACCGACGGTGACGGCGCATTCCTTGAGCCGGGCCCGGAACGGCGCGCGCAGCACCGTTTCCATCTTCATGCTCTCCAGCACCAGCACCGGGGCGCCGGCCTCGACCTCGGCGCCGACCTCCAGCGGGGTGGCGACGACCAGCGCGGGGGCGGGCGAGCGGACGACGCCGCCCTCGTCGCGGCTGACCCGGTGCGTCACGCCGTCCACGTCGACCAGGTGGATCGGGCCGTGGGTGCCGGTGGTCAGGCGGTAGCGGGCGCCGTTGACGATCATCTGAGCGGTGTGGCGGTCGAAGCGCTCGAGATCGACGTCGGCGGTGCGGATGTCGGCGCCCGCCTCGATGCCGACCCGGAACCGGTGCGCGCCGATGCGCGCGACCCGGACGCGGTAGCTCGCGCCGCGCAGCTTGAGGTCGAGCGGCCGGCCGCTCTGGTGCTGCACCTGCGGCCGGCCGCCGGAGGCGGTGGACAGCAGGCGATGCCGCTCGACCCGCTCCTCCTCCTCGTAGGCGTCGATGGCGGCGGCGGCCAGCGCGATCGCGGAGTGGCGATGCGAGACCAGGCGGCCCTCGCCGCGTACGCGGTCGATCCAGCCGGTGTCGGCGCTGGCGTCGATGACCTCGGGCTGGTCCAGCAGGTCCAGCACGAAGCTCTTGTTGGTGGCGCCGCCCTCGATGACGACGCGGGTCTCGCCCACCGCGCGGCGCAGGCGGCCCAGGGCCTGGTCGCGGTCGCTGCCGTAGGCGATGATCTTGGCGATCATCGAGTCGAAGTCGGCGGGGATGGTGTCGCCCTGGCTGACGCCGGTGTCGACGCGAATGCCCGGTCCGGCGGGCAGATCCAGCAGCGCGATGCGGCCCGGGGCGGGCGCGAAGTCGCGGTCGGGATCCTCGGCGTTGAGCCGGGCCTCGATGGCGTGCCCGCGCTCGGCCGGCGGCTCGCCCTCCAGCCGGCCGCCGGAGGCGACGTGCAGCTGGGCGCGGACCAGGTCGAATCCGGTGGTGTACTCGGTGATCGGATGCTCGACCTGCAGGCGGGTGTTGACCTCGAGGAAGGCGAACAGCTGATCGCCGGGGTGGTAGAGGAATTCGACGGTCGCCGCACCGCGGTAGCCGACCGCGACGGCCAGCCGCTCGGCCGAACCCTTGAGTTCGGCGGTCTGCTCGGGGCTCAGGACCGGCGACGCCGACTCCTCGATGACCTTCTGGTTGCGCCGCTGCACCGAGCAGTCGCGGACGCCGAGCGCCCACGCCGTGCCCTGGCCGTCCGCGATCACCTGGACCTCGACGTGCCGGGCGCCGGTGACCAGGCGCTCCAGGAATACGACGCCGCTGCCGAAGGCGCGGGCGGCCTCCTGGCTGGTGCGCTCGTAGGCATCGGTGAGTTCGGCCTCGTTCGTGATCACCCGGATGCCGCGCCCGCCGCCGCCCGCGGTCGCCTTCAACATCAACGGGTAACCGACCTCGGCCGCGGACGCCAGTGCCGCGTCCAGGGTCTCGACCGCGCCGCGGCTCCACGGCGCGACCGGTACGCCGACCTCCTCGGCGATCAGCTTCGCGCCGATCTTGTCACCGAGCTTGCGCATCGCGTCCGGGTTCGGGCCGATGAAGGTGACGCCGATCTGCTCGCACAGCTCGGCGAACGCCGGATCCTCCGCGACGAAACCCCAACCGACCCACGCGGAGTCGGCCTTGGTCGTCACCAGGGCGCGCTCGAGGGCCTTCAGGTCGAGGTACGGACGCGCCGACGCGGGACCCAGGTCGTAGGCGATATCAGCCTCTCGCACGAAGGTCGCGCTGGCGTCCACATCGGTGTACAGGGCGACTGTCTCGATCGGTAGCCCGGTCTCCGCGGCCAAGTCTCGGACGGCATGGATGAGCCGCATGGCGGCCTCTCCCCGGTTCACGATGGCGATGCGGCTGAACACTCACCAGCTCCTTCCACTCCACAGCACTGGCCCGCTCGGGCGAGGTTACGACTACCGGTCACGCGTAGTGTGCACCTCTCACGTCCGCAGGTACACCGCGTGTAGGGGTTACCCGCACGTATTGTGGGAATTACTTCCCTCGGAGGCCGCGGCGACGGCGTGAGAATGCTCGGCCTGCGGCCGGTTTCCAGTACCGTACCCGTGATCGGGCCGGTCGGGTGCGGTACCGCGACGGGAGGGTGATCTGCGTGGGCGACATTCTCGATGTGCTGCACGCGCGCTGCGCCGAGGTGGCGGGCGAGGCGATCCTCGCGGGCGCCGAGCACCCGACCCTCACCCTGAGCACGCGCGAGGTCGCGGATCTGCTCAACCACATCGCCGACCTGCGCCGCCGCTTCGGCGATACCGACCTCGCCTATCGCGACCTCCAGGACCAGCACACCGCGCTGCGCCGCGCGAGCGACGACGCCACCGTGGCCCTCGACCGCATCCGCTCGACGCTGGAGCGGCGCACCGCGCACCCGGAGGCGCGTGCGCGCCAGGCCTGCTCGATCGCCCGGTACGCCGCCGAGAACCTGACCGCGGCGAGCCTGGATGTCGAGGGAACCGCGAGGTAGCCCGCGCCGTTCGAATGCGGAATATGCGCACTTGCGCACCAGCGCCGACGGTGTCTACGAGGGCGCCGTCAGTCCCCCGGCTGAATCTGCTTGCGGAGGAAGGCTTCCAGCGGAGTACGGACCGCGTCCGGATCATCGATGAACGGCCAGTGGCCCAGGCCCTCGAGGATGTGGATCTCGGCCTCGGGGAAGATGTTTCGCTGCTGTTCCGCGAAACGGACCGGGATGTAGGGATCGCCGTCGCCCCAGATCACGCAGACCGGCAGGCCATTCGCCGGAACGCCGAGGGCCCGCTCCGGGAACGCGGCGGCGGGATCGCGCGAGGCGCGGTAGAGCCGCAGCACCGCCCGCCGGTGACCCCGGTCCGCATAGCGGTGGACCCGCTCGGCGTAGGAGCGCGGCAGCGGGCGCGGGTTGTCCCGGCTGAGGGCGGCTCGCAGGGCGCGCGGGGTGCTCATCAGCTGGAACAGCTCACCGAGTACCGGTGTCTGCCAGATCCTGGCGTATTTGTGCCAGCGGTAACCCTCCAGCGCGCCGGTATTGATCAGGGTCAGGGAGGCGAGCCGTTCCGGATTGTCCAGTGCCCAGCGCAGCCCCCACGGCCCGCCGAAATCGTGCAGGACCAGGTGCGCCCGCTCGACGCCGAGCCGATCGAGCAGCCGCCCGAGGAAGCGCGCGTGCCCGATCACGCTGTGCTCGAACGACCGCGGCCGCTCCGACCGCCCGAAACCCGGCATATCCATGGCGATCACCCGCGCGAACTCCGCGACACCGGGCGCCAGCGCGGCCCAGTCGTCCATGGGCCCGGGATTGCCGTGGACGAACACCACGGCCTCGCCGCGGCCGGCGGGACCGCTGTCGTGCACGGCGCACCGCACTCCGTCGACCTCGTAGTCGCTCACCGCGAGTACCGGCTCGGTCCCCACCATCGGCATCCCCGATCGTCATGGCTACTCCCCACCGACGGGCTGCCCGCCGGCCTTCCCGGTCAACCGTACCGGGACGAACCGACATACCGGGCCTCGGCGGCCTCCGAATCGACCTGCCGGGCACCGGTTCCCTGTCAGGGCGCGAGGACGTAGCGGCCGCGAACCCCGCCCGCGGCGACGGATCGATGGGCCTCCGCGGCACTGTCCAGCGGCAGCACCGAGTGCACCCGGGCCGCGAGTTCGCCGGACGCGGTGCGGGTGAGGAGTTCGGCGAGGCGCGTCCGGTCCGGATGGACCGACACCGACTTCACGGTGATGCCGCGTTCGGCGGGCGGTCCCGCGTTCGGGCGGACGCCGACGAAGATCCCGCCGTCCCGGACCAGGGCGAGACCGCGCTCCTGGAATACGGCCGGGTCGGCCACCGCGTCCCAGCCCGGCTCGGCGTCCGTCGTGAAATCCGCGCCGAGGCCGCGGACGAACTTCTCGTCCTCCGCCCTGGCCAGTCCCGTCACCTGCCAGCCGCGGTCGCGGGCGAGGACGGCGAGGTAGCCGCCGACCGCACCGGCCGCACCGGTCACCAGCAACCGATTCGCGCCCGCGGGCGCGTCACCGAGCAGGTCGGCGAGCTGTGCCGCGGTCAGCCCGTTGAGCGGCACCGTCGACGCCGCGACGAGATCCAGATCCTCGGGGACGACGGCGATATCGGTGGCCGGGACGACGAGTTGTTCGGCGTACGTGCTGAAGTCGCGATCGAATCCCGGCACCAGACCGGCCACCCTCGTGCCGGGGGCCAGGTCCACGCCTGGTCCGGCGGCGACGACCGTTCCCGCGAAATCCCATCCCAGACCGGTGTATTCGGGCTGAACGATCAGGCCCATGTCGTGGAAGAAGCCGCCCGCGACAGCCAGATCGACGGGGTTGACCGGGGCGGCGGCCACAGCCACCCGGACCTCTCCGGGGCCGGGTTCGACGACCGGGACCTCGATGATCTCGATCGAGCCGGGACCGGCCGGTGTGCGGACGACGGCGGTGCGGAAGGTGGATTCACCCATGGTTCTCACTCCTCGTGACTTGTGTTCCGGGTCGAACACCACTCACTATTGATGAGGTAACTCTCCGACGGGAAGTACGCACTTCGAAGTGCGTTGGTCACCACGAGGTAGGAAGGAGTGGCCGATGCCGACAGCGACGGCCGCACAGAAACGCGCTCAGGCGCGGGCCGACTACGACGCGTTCCTGGCCGGCTGCCCCAGCCGCCAGCTCCTCGATCGAATCTCCGACAAGTGGGTCGCGCTCATCCTGGCCGCGCTCGGCAGCGACGGCCCGAATCCCGGGGCGCCCTGCACCGGCGAACCGCGCGCGATGCGGTACTCCGAACTGTCCCGGCAGCTGGCCGGGGTCAGCCAGAAGATGCTCACCCAGACCCTGCGCTCCCTGGAACGCGACGGCCTGATCACCCGCACCGTCACCCCCACCGTCCCCGTCACGGTCACCTACGAACTCACCGCCCTCGGCCTCTCCCTCCACCACGTCGTCGCGGGCATCAAGGCTTGGGCCGAGGCCCACATGGACGAGGTCTTCACCCACCGCGAGGAGTACGACAGCCGCGCACCAGGTCGTACTTCCGTCGGATGACGTAGTACCTCGGTCGCATGGGGTGGGTGCGTGTCGGTGGATGTGCCGGGTTTCGTCGTCGGGGGACGATGGCTGGACAGTCCATCGACGGAGGTCGAACGTGCAGGTATCGCTACGGTCCCGCCCAGTTGTACCGGCCGTGCCGGCGTTCGCTGCCAGGGGCGTGCTCGCGGTCGCGGCGGTGACCGCGGTCGCGCATCTCGCCGTTGCCGCCGGGCGCGGGTACTGGTTCGACGAGGCGTACATGCTGGCCATCGGCCGCCACCATCTGGCCTGGGGGTCCGCCGACCAGCCGCCGCTCGCCCCTGCACTCGCGGCGGCCCTGGACTGGCTCGCTCCGGGATCTATTCTGGCACTGCGGCTTCCGGCCGTCCTCGCCACCGCGGGCGCGGTCGTCGTGGTGGCCCTCGTCGCCAGGGAACTGGGCGGAGATCGGCGCGCGCAGATCCTCGCGGCGGCCGCGCAGGCGACCGCCCTGTGGGTGACGATGTCCGGGCACTGGCTGACCCCGTACACCCTCGAACCGGTGGAGTGGCTGCTGATCCTCTGGCTGCTGGTGCGCTGGATCCGCGTGCGCGACGACCGCCTGCTGCTCGCCCTCGGCGCGGTCGCGGGAATCGCGGCGGAGACCAAATTCCAGGTGCTGCTGCTGTGCGCGGTTCTCCTGGCCGCGGTGGCCGTGTTCGGGCCGCGCGAGCTGCTGCGCCGGCCGATGCTGTGGGCGGGCGCGGGTCTCGGGCTGCTGATCGCGCTGCCCACCCTGGTGTGGCAGGCCCGCAACGGCTGGCCGCAGCTGCGCATGGGTTCGGTGGTGGCGGCGGAGGCCGATGCCCTCTACGGCGGGCGGCCGGGTGTGGCGATAGCGCTGATCGTGATGGCCGGCGTGGCGGGAACGGCGTTGTCGCTCTACGGATTATGGCGGCTGCTGCGCGCGGACGAGCTGCGCGCCTACCGCTTCCTGGGCGTGTCGGCGGTCGTGCTGTACGTCTTCTTCGTCGCCACGGTCGGGCGGCCGTACTACCTCAACGGCCTGTACGGGCTGCTGTTCGCGGCGGGCGCGGCCGGTCTCCAGGGACGACGGCTCGCCGGTGGCCGCCGCGGCTGGTTCGCCTGGCCCCTGTACGCGCTGAGCGTCGCGGCGGCCGCGGGCATGCTGGCGATCGCCTACCAGTCCACGGCGGTCGACTCGGCGCAGCGGATCCAGCAGCGGGCCGCGGCCGCCTACCGCGAATTGCCCACGGCGGAAAGGGATTCCACGGCTGTCATGGGTGAGTCCTATATCGTCGCCGCGTACCTCGACGTCTACTCCCGCCCCGGCGAGCTGCCACCGGCGTACAGCACCAACCGCAGCTACGGCTACTTCCCGCCGCCACCCGAATCGGCCCGCGACGTGCTGTACATCGGCGAGGATCCCGACGAACTCCGCGACCATTTCACCGAATGCCACGCGGTCGCCCGGACCGACGAGGAACAGCAGCCGTGGCTGTGCACCGGCCGCCGCGAGTCCTGGCAGGACCTCTGGCCCCGCCTGCGCCACCTCGACGTGGGCTGACGCGGTCGAGTAGCCCGCTACTCGTGCCAGGCCCGCGACGGAGCGGAAGACTTCTCGGTCCAGGGGGTCTTCGCACCGAGGAGCCGATATGACCTTCATCCATCTCGCCTGTGGCGGGGCAGAAATCCCACCCGTGGACAGCGGCCTCGGCCGCGTCGGCGAACTGTTCGGCGTCGAGCCGAACGGCGACCTCCGCTGGTACCGCTACGACGGCGTCGGGCAGGCCACGCCCAACGGCTCGATCGGCTGGGCGCCCAACTCGCGCAACATCATCGGCAACGGCTGGCAGAGCTTCATCTTTCTGTGCGGCGGCGGCGCGGGGACGCTGTTCGGCGTCGAACCGAACGGCGACCTGCGCTGGTACGAGTACGACGCGGGCGACGGCGTCTCCGATCCGGCGGGTTCGCGCGGCTGGCACAAGAATTCCGGCAACACGATCGGGAACGGCTGGCAGAGCTTCGAGCGGCTGGTCTCCACGCCCCGCGGCCGCGGGCCCGGCAGCGGGCCGACCCTCTACGGCGTGGAGCCGGGCGGCGACCTGCGCTGGTACCGCTATCT